>OZ255821.1:4800000-6576947 GCA_965277435.1 Bryobacteraceae bacterium
GGTGAGGATACCGGTAGACGTGGGCGAACTCATAACACCGACTGCTTTCGGGAAATTTCATCGTAACAGCCGGTGGGAGCTAGAGCGGCGTTGCCAGGTTAGCTTTGGTTCAGTTGGACTTGGCCGGCAGGTATGGTGAACGTGCGGAGGGTTCCCATGTTTGCGATTTGAGAGCGTATGTTGTCGACGGCTTTGAAGGTGCAGACGAGCTGGCTGGGGGTGATATCGAGAATGGCGTAGCCATGGGTGGACGAATCCCAGTATTGGATGTGGGGATTGTTGAAGCGGATAAGAGATCCAAGAAGATGGGGCGGGACTCCAAACTGCTTTCCGGGCACGGGACTGCTGGGCAAGTCTATTGCAGACTCGATATCTTCGGCTAGGTTAGCCGAACTGATGGAACCCACCATAAGCTCGATTCCAATCGGAGACGCAAAGGTATCATCAAAATCCGGTTTGAGGTACCCGGCCAGGAAAGTGTGGAGATCGCCGGTCAGGGCGATGAAGTTACTAACTCCGGCACTCTGGATGGCGTCGAGCAGCGATTCGCGTTCCTCGGGATAACCATCCCATTGATCGAGAGCGACGTAGATGAAGCCGGCGCCTTTGAGCTGCATGAGCATGACTTCGTTGGCCCACAGTTTCCAGGTCGCGGTGGATGAGGTCACCTGGTTCAGGAACCATTCCTTTTGCTTGACGCCCAACATGCTGCGATTGGGGTCGCTCAGTTCCGGGCAGCCGACCGAAAAGTAGCGCTCGAAAAACTGGTTGCTACCGCAGGGAGGACCATCTCGATAGAGCCTTTCATCGGTGACGATCAACTCGGCAATGCTACCGAAGCTGAACTTGCGATATACCTGAATGGAATCTTCCCAGCTGTTCGGGTCGCCCGGTTTGGAGTTGAAGGGAACGTCTGCCAGGCCGTATTCCGACCACGCTTGATTAGCGGCAAGACGAAGAGCCGGTTGTGGCGTATTGGGAGCGCTGTTGTTGTCGGGATGAAAATCCTGATGGCAATCGTTGGCGAATTCGTGATCGTCCCAAAGCTGGATGTAAGCGAAGTTTTCATGAACCGCCTGCTGATTGGGATCGCTGCGATAGACCTGATACAAGTGCCGGTAGTCATTGACATCGACCGGTATGGTGGTGCTGCCGCTGGGAAATGGGGGAACGATGCGTGCCGGGTTGCCCTGAAAATTGCCGGCAATGCTTTCGTAAATGTAGTCGCCGAGATGAACGACGTAATCTAGTTGCTCTTGCGCTAAGTACTGGAGAGCTGTGTAGAAACCGTTACCGTAATCCTGGCAGACGACGTAGCCGATTCTGAGTTCGGGCAAGCTGTCGGTGGGCAGCGGGAGTGTCTTGAAGCGTCCGGTGCGGCTCGGGATCGTATTGTAGATGAATCGGTAGTAGTAAGTAGTGAATGGTTGTAAGATGCCCGGGGCACTCACAGGAAGTTTCGCCGTGTTATCGGTGGCGCTGGTGAGGGTAGACGCGCCTTGCGTGAGGACGGTAGCAAAGCCGGGATCAGCGGCAATTTGCCAGGCGATCTGATCGCCGGCTACTTGTGAGTTTGGGTCTACCCGAGTCCAAAGGACAACGCCGTTGGGGTTGGGATCACCAGAGGCGACACTCTGCGGGAATGTTTGTGCCTGCTGTGCCGCGGTAAAAGCGGGGTTAATGTTGAATAGAGCGGCAGAATCGGCTGCGTTGAGGCCGGAAGCGAAAGGATCTGGTACGAAGGGCACGGGGTTCGGATAAGGATTCGTAGCGGCGTGAATTGCGCTGGGTTAGGAGTTTGCCGGGCGAGCGACGTTGCGTGAATAATTCGTTAAAAGGTCAGGAAATCGTCCAATAAATCGAGTAGCGGTTACTCACGGTCTGGTAGAAGGGCGCGAGTTGGATATTTCTTGGTTGGCCAGTGGTGTGGAAAGTTAAAGGCTTTTCGCCGGGCTCAATCCAGGACGCGGGACTTTCGGAAACGGCGCGGAAGGCGGGGACTTCAAGCTGGGCGTCCTTTAGTTTGGGACCCTCGGGACCGGTCACCTTGCTGGGCTCGATATTGTTTTCGCCGAGATTGCCGGCTAGAACGATCGGGCCGAAAAGAATAGCCTGGGTGGACGGCTCGTCCGGCATGGGGACAAGGTGTAAGTGCATGGGCATGTCGAGTTCGAGCTGATCGCCGTTGGTCCAGGCGTGATGGATGGTGAGGTAACTGCCAGGACTGGCGAGTGCTTCGATGGGCTTGCCATTTAGCTTTACGATCGTGTCCGGGCCAGCCCAGGCCGGAATGCGGAGGTGAAGCGACAGAGGCGACGGGGGCGCATTGGCAATGATGAGTTTCGTTGCTGAGACTTCGGGAAAGCGAGTTTCCTGGCGGAGGGTAAGTGCTTTGTCTTTCCAGGTAAGTTCGGACGCTATGAAGAGGTTGACATAGAGGCCCGAGTCGTCGTGAAAGTAAATGCTGTCGTTGAGCTTGGAGTATTCTTCGACGCCGGTACCGGTGCAGCACCAGAAGGAATGATCTTCGGTATTGAAGGTGCGCCAGGCGCTAGGCACTATCGAGAGATAGTACTGGGTGTGGCCTGTTTCGGGTTGCACAGTGCCGAGGCGATGGTTTAGCAAAGTGCGTTCATAGTAATCGAAGTAGCGGGGATCCCCGGTCCACTCGTAGAGGGTGCGAGTGAGCTTCAGCATGTTATAGGCGCAGCAACATTCAGTGGTGTCGGCGCCCATCTTCAACTCGGCGGCTAAGTGGCGTGGTTCAACGAGCCAGTGTTCGTTGTTACTGGTTCCGCCAGTAACATAGGCGCGGGCGGAAGTTACTTCGTACCAGAAGAAATCGGCCACATCGTGAAAGCGCTGATCGCCGGAGAGCTCATAACGGCGGCCTGCGCCGATAACTTGCGGAATATGCGTGTTGACGTGGAGACCGCGGAGTTCATCGCGGCGCAGGGCGAGCGGATTGAAGAAGCGTTTCTTGGTGAAGCGATCACCGATGGTGACGTAATGATCGTCGCCGGTGAGGATGGCGAGATTGTACAGCGCCTCATTCATGCCTCCGTATTCGACCTCGAGGATCTCCTGCATTTGCGCTTCGGGAACGGGGGCGGACCAGGTATCGGTCCAGTGAGCCATGCCCTTGGCGACTTCGAGTGCTTGTTGATTGCCGCAATGGGTGGACATATCGAGCATTCCGGCGAGAATTTTGTGATAGGTGTAAAACGGCGCCCAGATCTTCTGGTGGGTTTTGAGGCGATCGAGATAAGCAGAAGGGAAAGCGCTCAGATAGCCACCGCCGAGCTTGGCCTGACATTGGGCGAGAGCGGCGACAACGGCGTCGCCTTTGGCTTTCATTTCGGCCTCGCCGGTGGAGGAATACATCAGGGCGCAGGCGGAGAGAAAGTGTCCGGTGAAGTGGCCGCGGACCTCGCAATCGGGCGCTTCCCACCCGCCGTAGGGCTTCGCCGATGAGGGGAGACCGGCATTGACGCGGAAGTTGTGGACCAGGCGGTCTGTATCGAGGCGCTTCAGGTAGGCGAGGTTCAGCTCCTGCGATTCTTTGCAGGGTCCGGCGGTGATGCGGACGTTCTGCATGGGGAAGGACTGGATCTTTTTCGGAACGGGATGACGGGTGAAGGAGAGGCTTTGCTGGAAGGGCGGCGTTTCAGGCGGCAGAGCGTCAGGATTGGGCACGCTGGTGTTTGGCGTGACGGCGTTCGGAGCGGTTTGGGGTTGTGCAGCGGCGGCCGCGGCAGTGCCGGCCAGCAGGGTGAGGCCGAGTTCGCGCCGGTTCAGCTTTCGATGTTTCATCCTGCGGCCACGTTATCAAACTGATTTGGCGCGCGCCGGCCATTTGGGGCACATGAGCGCAAAAGCGTCCGACAAGGGCTGGCGGCCTTCTTGAAGGCGAATCATATACGTTCGGGATTTGAAGGTAAACCAGGGCAGGTGTTTGAAGGTGAGCGAGCGAGGGCCGTAATTGCGGGCACTGCCGCGGATGAGACCGACGCCCAGCCCGCTCTCGACCAGCGCTAAGAGGGCGATGGGTTCTGTCACTGTTTGGACGACCTGCGGGGTGAAACCGGCGCGCGCACAGGCGGCAAAGAAGCGGTCCTGGTTCTGCTGGGCGAGCGATTCTGACAGCAGAATCCAGCGGATTCCGTCGAGGTCATGTGGGGCGAGGCGGCGCTTATGCACGAGCGGATGTGCGGCGGGGAGGACTAAGACGGAAGGTTCTTCAGAAATGCACGTGACTTCGAGATCGGCGGCGGCCGAGGATATGGACACGAAGCCAATATCGGCGCGGCCCGAGCGAACGGCGTCCACTTGAAGAGCGGATCTCATGGTTTGCAGATAGACGGTCGCGTTGGGGAACCTGGTTTGGAAACGACGGAAAAGATCCGGTAAAACGCCACTCCACATGGCGGCGCTGGTGAAGGCGACCGAGAGGGTACCAAGCCGGCCGCGTGAGCGCTGCTCGGCTTCGTTGCGGATTTTATTGGAGTGAGCAAGCAGGCCCTGCGCCTGGTGCAGCAGCCAGCGTCCCGATTCGGTGAGCCGGATGCGCTGGCGTTCGCGGATGAATAGTTCCAGGTGAAGGCCTTTTCCAACTGGCGGATCTGGCGGCTGAGCGGGGATTGAGAGATGTGAAGGCGCTCCGCGGCTTTGCCGACATGCTCGAGTTCGGCGACGGCCACGAAATATTCGAGAAGGCGCAGGTCCAACTAGTTCAGATGTCCTTTGTCTTAACTGAAGCATAAATTGTCTTTGACGGCAACAACTCCGAGTGGCAATAATGGCAGCGGGAGGAGATGAAACATGCGAGTTCGCTTCTGTTGGGCGGCGGTCTTCTTGCTGGCTGTGAGAATGCTGGTCTACGCGGAGGAGCGTCCTGTTTTTTCCGCGCAAGGACCGGATGCCGCAGGGTATGGAGCGGCTGAACACTTCCCGGTGGGAACGGCGGCAAACGCATTCGAAAAGAAGTATATGGTAGGTACGTTCAGCCATTTTGAGACGCTTTACCCGACGCACACGATCCTGCCCGCGATGCAACCGTGGAAGTTTCACCGTCCAGCGACCGCTCCGGAGATTCGCTACATTCACGCCGGAAGTCACTATCAGCTGACTGACTATCTGGCGCACATGCCTGTTACCGGACTGCTGATCGCGAAGGATGACCAGATTCTATAGGAGGGCTATCAGTACGCACGTACCGACCGGGACAGGTTTACATCGCAGTCCATGGCGAAGACGATGGTGGCGATGCTGGCGGGCGTGGCGATGTCGGAACATGCGCTGGGCGGGACGACCGACACAGCAGGGAAGTACTTGCCGGAGTTAAAGGACAGTGCCTGGGACCAGGTGACAATGCGAGATCTGCTGCACATGTCTTCGGGCGTGACGTGCGATATGCCGCAATCAAAGATGGAGACGACCGGTTTGCGGGAGTTGGCACACGACTGCAAGCAAGCTGTTCCGCAGGGAACGCGGTTCCGATACTCGGCGGCGGATTCCGAAGTTTTGGGGTTGATGGTGGGGCGAGCCGTTCGGATGTCTTTAGCGAATTACCTGCAGGAGAAGATCTGGCAAAACATTGGCACGGAGTCGAAGGCGACCTGGACGATCGATGGCTCGGGCGGCGAACTGGCGTATTGCTGTTTCAATGCGACGTTGCGTGATTATGCGCGTTTTGGGAGGCTGCTGGCTTACGACGGTGCCTGGAATGGAAAGCAATTAATTCCTCGGCAGTGGCTGCTGGATGCCTCGACGGTGAAAGAGTCAGATACTCAGTTGATGCCGGGGAAGCCAGCGCCATTTTTCGGATATGGGTATCAGGGGTGGATCCTGCCCGGTTCGAGACGGATGTTTGCTTTGTTGGGCGCGAATGGTCAACGCATCTTTGTGGACCCGACATCGAAATTGATCCTGGTGCAAACGGCGGTGATGGAGAAAGATGTGGATCCACCCAAGGACGCTGAAACCATCGGGCTCTGGCTATCGCTGGTGCATCGATACGGGGCGGAATGAAAGCGGGCGTGGCGAGCAGGACCGCGCTGGGAGTGGCGCGACGCAGGGCTTCGCACCAGGTTTTGGATCAACCTGTGGTGTTCGACGATCCGCTGGCCGGGAGGATCGTTGGTGGTGTATACAGCGGGTTTGCTTTTGCCGATGCGAGGATGCTGACCGCGCAGGGTTCGCGATCGCTGCGCGCCTTTGTGGCGGCGCGCAGCCGGTACGCGGAGGATGAACTCAGAGTGTTCTTGGCGCGAGGGGTCCGGCAGTATGTTGTTTTGGGCGCGGGGCTCGATACGTTTGCGTATCGAAATCCGTACGTGCTCGCGCTGCAGGTGTTTGAGGTGGATCATCCAGATACGCAGGCCTGGAAAAGGGAGAGACTGCGGGCGGCGGAGATCGCGATTCCCGACTCGCTGCGGTTCGTACCGGTGAACTTTGAAACACAAGATTTGAGGCAGGTGCTTGGGGAAACAGCAGGTTTCCAGCTCTCACTCCCGGCCTTCTTCTCAATGCTGGGAGTGACACCTTACCTGACCAGGGAGGCGCTGCGGGAGACACTGGGATTTATTGCTGCGATGGCGGTAGGTAGCGGCATCGTGTTTGACTATGCGGTTCCGGCCGCATCGCTCAACGTTTTGGAAAAAATCGGTCTACGGATGCTGTCGGCGCGAGTGGCAATGGTGGGTGAAGCGTTTCGATTGTTTCTGGCCCCGCAAGAAGTTTCCCGGCTGCTACGCGAATTGGGATTCTCGCGGATGGAAGATCTGGGACAAGAAGAAATTAACGCCCGTTATTTTGCGCGGCGTACGGATGGATTACGCATTGGCGGCGCTATGGGCCGGCTCGTGAGCGCGAGTGTCGGGCCCGATCCGGGGATTGTCGAAGTTCCGGTAGCTGAGGTCGAGCAGTTCGACAACGTGGAGCACGCGCTGGCCGGTTCCGTGGAGGCGGGCCCCGGCGGCTAATTGCAGCATGCAGCCGGGATTTGCGGTAACGATTAGAGTGGCCTTAGTCGAGTTCACGGTTTCCATTTTGTGTTCGAGGATCTGCATGGCCATTTCGTTTTGCGTGACGTTATAGATGCCGGCGCTGCCGCAGCAAGTATCGGGATTGCGCATTTCGCGGAAGGTGAGAGAAGGGATCGCCTTGAGCAACTCGCGTGGCGCCATGCGAATCTGCTGGCCGTGGGCAAGGTGGCAGGAATCCTGATAGGTCGCGATTTCATTGACAGGACCGAGATCGCGATTGAGCCCGATTTCGGCTAGGAATTCGGTGATGTCGCGCATGAGGTGTTTAAAGGCGATGGCTTTATCGCGATAGGCGGGATCGTCGCGCAGTAGGTGATCGTACTCTTTCAAAGTGGAGCCGCAGCCGGCCGCGTTGGTAATGATGGCGTCGAACTTATCGTTCAGGACGGCATCGATGTTGCGGCGGGCGAGCGCCTGGGCGTCGGCTTCGAGTCCCGAGTGCACGTGGAGCGCGCCGCAGCAGGTCTGGGCAGCGGGAACAACAACTTCACAGCCGTTCTTTCGCAGAACGCGAATGGTGGCTTCGTTCAGGCGCGCGAACGAGACGTTGGCTATGCAGCCACTGAAAAAGGCAACGCGGTGACGCTGTGGACCAATCGCAGGGAAGGTTTTGCCGATTTTGCGATAGAAGAAGGGGATGTCCGCGCCGGGCGAGAGCGCCTCGATGCTGGAGAGGCGATGGCTCAAAAGCTTTAGAATTCCGGTGGCGCGAACGAGCCGCTGGAGCCCGGTGGCCTGATAAGCAAAGATAGCGGCTCCGGCAGCTTGCAGGGCGATGGGAGAGGGAAGGAGATGATCGAAGATCAGTTTTTTCGTGAAGCGCGCCAGGCGAGTGGGTTGTTCGTGCAGGCGGATTTCGGCGCGTGCCGCTTCGATGATGCGGCCGTAAGGAACACCCGATGGACAAGCTGTTTCGCAGCCACGACAGGCGAGGCAGAGGTCGAGATGTTCGATGTAAGAAGCGGAGATGGCAGCGCCGTTGGCGACTTCGTTCATCTGGTAGAGGCGGCCGCGGGGCGAATCCATTTCAACGCCGAGTTCGCGGTAGGTGGGGCAGGCGTTCAGGCAGAGTCCGCAGTGGACGCATTTGTCGAGATCGGACTGAGCGGGGCCGTGATGCTGCTTGGGTAACACGGCGAGCGAGCTAGATTCTGCCATACAAGCGGCCGCGATTCAGCAGGTAGCCGGGATCGAACATTTCTTTCACAGCTTTCATGATGTCAAAGGCATTGTCATGGCTTGAGGTGTCATGGGTTGACGTGTCATGGTTTGAGGCGGCCTTGTGTGAGGTGGGCAAGAGCCAGAGTTTCGAAGTGGCGCGGATTTGGGGTGGCGCGAATTCGACGACGAGCGGCCAGCCGTTCTCGGCAGCGCATTTCCAGAAGGGCGGAACACTGTCCCAGGAGCTGAGATATATGTAGCTGACACCGGAGAGCGCGCGCGAGATGGCGACGCCGGAGACGAGGCGCAGCAGTTTTTCGAGAGCGGTGAGGGGAGTGGAGACGCGCAGGATTACGCCGCCGGGTTGACGCGCGAGGAAGTCTGGTGTGAATTCGCGAATGTGAGTCCATAGCGATTGTTCATCACTGTGGGAGAGCGCGGTGTGGCCTGGAAGTTCCCGGGCGTAGCGAGCGAGAACGCGTTCGCTGCCGGCGGCGCGAATCGCGAGGAGATAACCGGAGAAGCCGAGACGGGCGGCGCCGGCTGGAGAGAGGAGATCTACGGCCACAGGACGAAGCGGGCTGGCCAGCAGAGTGTCACGTTTTCCGAGGGCGGCCTTCAGATCGGCGAAGGAGAAAAGAAAAGTTCGAAAGAGAGGCGGCAGCGCGTGGAGGCGGAAGTTGACCGAGGTAAGGACGGCGAGCGTGCCGAAACTGCCGATGAGGAGTTTGCCCATGTCGAGGCCGGCGACATTCTTGACCACCATGCCGCCGGTGCGAACCAGATCGCCATTAAGCATGGCGAACTGCAGGCCGATGACGAGGTCGCGAGGGGTGCCATAGGCTTTGCGAAGCGAGCCGCTGGCGTTGGAAGCGATTACGCCGCCGACGGTAGAAGTCGGCCAGAAGGGCGGATCGAGCGCAATCATCTGGCGGTTGCGGGCGAGGAGCTCTTGCAGATCGGCCCAGCGCATACCGGCTTCGACGCTGATGGTGAGATCGTGTGGTTCGTATTGAAGGACTTTATTCAAGCGCGCGGTAGAAAGCGTGAGATCGGCTTCGGGAGCGGGACCGGCCATGAGACGTTTGCTGTTGTTGCCGGTGATGGCAATCGAGCGCGAGCGAGCCGCGGCATCTTTAAGAAGACCGCTCAAGTCTTCCGCGGAAGCGGGCGTAACGGGGGGCATTTCCTTTATTGTGCACAGCGAGTTTGCCGGGCCGGTGCTTGAACTTTGAGGTGTTACTCTGGCGTCAGCTTGCAGGGAAATCGTCTTACCGGACGAAACAAACTATGGACTTTGAATACTCAGCCGAACAGGTTCAGCTTCGGCGATCAATACGTGATTTTGCGGAGAGTGAAATCGCGCCCCACGTGCTGGAGTGGGATGAAGAGCAGATTTTTCCTCTGGAGGTAATCAAGAAAGCCGGACATCTCGGCATTTTGGGTGCAATTTTTCCGGAGGAACTGGGCGGGGCCGGGCTCGGTTATATCGATTACTCGATCATCATTGAGGAGCTGGCGCGGGTGGATCCGAGTGTGGCGCTGATTGTGGCGGCCCACAATTCACTGTGCACAAATCATATTTATTTGGCCGGGAATGAGGAGCAGAAAGCGAAATACATTCCGAAGCTGGCGACGGGCGAGTGGATCGGCTGCTGGTCGTTGACGGAGCCGGAGGCGGGATCGGATGCGGGCGGCACGCGCTCGACGGCTGCGCTGAAGAATGACGAGTGGGTGCTGAACGGCGGCAAGACGTTTACCACGAACGCGCATTACGCGGATGTTTGCGTGGCGATGGCGGTGACGGACCGGGCGGCCTCGCAACATGGCATTTCGGCGTTTATTCTCGAGAAGGACTCGCCGGGTTTCCGCGTCGGGAAGAAAGAGAACAAGCTGGGCATGCGTGCCAGCGCGACGGGCGAAGTGGTGTTTACCGATTGCCGGCTGGCGCGTACCCAGCTGCTGGGTCAACCGGGCGAAGGGTTCGTCGATAGCTTGCGGATTCTGGATGGCGGCAGGATATCGATAGCGGCTCTGGCGCTAGGGTTGGCGCAGGGGGCTTACGAGGCGGCGCTGAAATATTCGAAGCAGCGGAAACAATTCGGGCGGCCGATTTCGGAGTTTCAGGCAATTCAACATAAGCTGGCCGATATGGCGACCGAGATCGAAGCGGCGCGGCTGCTGGTGTATTTCGCGGGCGCGCGCAAAGACGCGGGGCGGCGTGTGACGCGCGAATCGGCGATGGCGAAATTATTTGCGTCCGAGATGGCGGTACGGGTCGCGGATCATGCGCTGCAGATCCATGGCGGTTATGGATTCATCAAGGATTATGGGGTCGAGAAGTTCTATCGCGATGTGAAGCTGTGCACGATTGGCGAAGGCACGAGTGAGATTCAGCGGCTGGTGATTGCGCGGCAGTTGTTGAAGGAATGAGCGAAGATGGCAGGCTAAGGGAATTACCGAAAGAGTGTTGGCCGCAGATGAACGCTGATAAACGCCGATGGAAATAAATGTTCTATCTGAGTTGATCCGCGTTGTTCTGCGGATAGGTTTAGTTTTGCATCAAGCTCTAAAGCCTACTCCACCGTTGAAATCGGATTGACTTTGGGTGAAATCAGAGTAGACGAGCTTTGCGAACGCGTGAAGAAAGGGGACTTGCGGGCGCTGGCTCGGGCGGCGACTTTGGTGGAGGCGCGGAGCAGCGTCGGCGTTGAGTTGATCGGATCGCTATTTGCGACGACTGGGCGCGCCAAGATCGTGGGCGTCACCGGGCCGCCGGGCGCCGGGAAGAGCACGCTGGTGAGTGAGCTGGCGCGGGTGATCCGGCTGCGGGGCGAGACGGTGGGGATTATAGCGGTGGATCCGAGCAGTCCATTTTCGAGAGGCGCTCTGATGGGCGATCGCATTCGGATGCAGGAACATCATGCCGACCCGGGCGTGTTTATTCGTTCGATGGCGACGCGTGGCAAGCTGGGTGGTTTAGCGCGGGCCACACTGGATCTGGCGCTGCTGTTCGATGCGGCGGGACGCGACTTTGTGTTGATTGAAACGGTGGGAGTGGGGCAAGGCGAAGTGGAGATTGCGCGGCTGGCGGATGTGACGCTGCTGGTGCTGACGCCTGGCATGGGTGATGATGTGCAGGCGGTGAAGGCCGGGATTATGGAAGTGGCCGATGTGTTCGTGATCAACAAAGCGGACAGGCCGGGAGTGAGTAAGCTCGAGAATGAAATTCGTGCGATGCAGAGCCTGGGGGACGAGCGTGCAGCAGCGGCTCCCATAAAACGCGTGGTAGCGAACCGCGGAGAAGGTGTGGCGGAGTTGTTGGCTACCACGGAAGAGGTTTTAGGTAGTCAGGATAAGAGAGCCAGGCTGCGCGAGGTCTGGAGCTATCGGCTGAGTGAGATGATTCGAGAGAGAGTGGCGTTGGGGATCGATACGGACCTGGTAAATGAGCACGCAGCCCGCGTGGCTGAGAAGATAGAAGATCCGTATGTGGCGGTAGAGGCCATTCTGGCGGGCGCGCGTGGCCATCGAGATTGATCATTTGGGGATTGCTGTCGAGAGCATGGCGGAGTCGCTGCGCTTTTACTGCGGGGTGCTGGGGATGCAAGTGAGTGCGCGCGAAACGGTGGCGTCGGAACGCGTGCAAGCGGCGATGCTGCCGGTAGGGGACGGATCCCGGATCGAACTGCTGGAGGCGAGTGACGAGGAGTCGACGATCGCAAAGTTTGTTGCGAAGCGCGGTCCGGGGCTGCATCACATCGCTTTGCGAGTAGACAATCTGGCCGCGGCGGTTGCCCGTCTGCAAGCAGAAGGCGCAAGGCTGTTGAATGACCCGCGGGCGGGTGCGGGCGGGCATATGTACGTGTTCGTGCATCCAGCTTCGACAGGCGGCGTGCTGCTCGAGTTGATACAGAGATAGTCGGAAAGGGAACCGGAAATTTGGAGAGGGTAGCGGAAATCGGAGTAATCGGCGGGAGCGGATTTTATTCTCTGCTCGGGGCGGAAGGTTTAGAGGAAAAGCGGTTAGAAACGCCTTTCGGCGACCCGTCGGATGCGTATGTGGTCGGCGAGGTGGAAGGCAAGAAAGTCGCTTTTCTGGCGCGGCATGGGCGAGGACACCGGCTGTCGCCTTCGGAGCTGAATTTCCGGGCGAATATCTACGGCATGAAGATGCTGGGGGTGGAGCGGATTCTTTCACTAAGCGCGGTGGGCTCGATGAAGGAGGAGCATGCGCCGCTTGACTTTGTGATTCCGGACCAGTTTTTTGATCGCACGCGCGGGCGTATTTCGACGTTCTTCGGCGATGGAGTGGTGGCGCATATCAGTTTCGCGGATCCGGTGTGCGGCCAGCTGGCCGGAACCGTGCACAAGGCCGCGCAAGAAACAGACATACGGAGCAAGCTGGGTGGAACTTATTTGTGTATGGAAGGCCCGGCTTTCTCGACGCGCGCGGAATCGAACGTATATCGGAGCTGGGGAATGGATGTGATTGGCATGACCAATCTGCAGGAAGCGAAGCTCGCCCGGGAAGCGGAGATGTGTTACGCGACGGTGGCGATGGTGACCGACTACGATTGCTGGCACGAGGCGCACGATGCGGTGACGGTGGACCAGATAATTTTGACGCTCAAGCAGAATACGGAGAATGCGCGGAAGCTGGTGCCGCAGGTGATCCGGATGTTGCCCGAAGAGCGGGACTGCAGATGCGGGAGCGCTCTCAAGCATGCGATTATTACGGATCGCGCGGCGATACCAGCCGAGGCGAAACAAAGGCTGGCATTGCTTCTTGGCAAGTATACCGGCGAGTGAATTAGCGACGGAACTGCTGGAGGCGTGCCTGCGAGACGGGACGTGGCCGGCGCGCACGCTGGATGATTTAATTGAACGGGCACTCGATGAGGAAGATGCGTTCGTGGCGCGAGCGGCGACGCGAGCACTGTTTAGCATCGTAATCGAGCGGCTGGGAGATCTGTTTGAGCCTGCGCTGTGCGACGTGTATGCGCGTCTGTTTTCCTATATTATTTCGAAAGCGTTGCCGGATTATGATGCGGGTGAGATGCTGCTGCGCTACAACCGGGTGCGGCAGGTTCGGCGCTTCGCGGGCGGTGAGGTACACAAGGTTTTTGTGCTTTCGCGGGTGACGCTGGGCGCCGACGTAGCGGTGACCAGCGTGATGCTAGCGGCAGCGAAAGAACGCTTTCCGGACGCGGAAATCTGCTTCGTAGGTCCAGAGAAGAATGCAGAGCTGTTTGCCAATGATGAACGCATTAAGCCCGTTGCGCTACCCTACGGGCGGTCGAGCTTGCTGCGGGAGCGGCTGCAGGTGGCGGCGGAACTGCTCTCGACGGTCGATGAGCGGGGATCGATTGTGATCGACCCGGATTCACGTTTGACACAGCTAGGCCTGCTGCCGGTGAGCGACGACGATGCCCGGTATTATTTTTTCGAAAGTCGGGCTTTCGGCGGAGAGACCGAGATCTCGCTGCCGCTGCTGGCGGCGGAATGGTGCACGGAGGTGTTCGACGTTTCGTTTGCTAAGGCCTATCTTGCGCCACGGCTAGAGGCGAAAATCGCCGAGATTACGGTGAGTTGGGGTGTGGGCGAGAACGCACAAAAGCGCATGGATGATGAGTTCGAATACCGGGTAATGGCAGAGTTATTGCGCGGCGGAGAACCGGTGCTGCTCGATCGTGGCGCAGGGGGCGAAGAGGCGGCTTGCGTGGATCGACTAGTGCAGCGCTTGGGGTCGCCCAAACACCTGCATCTGCATGACGGTAGTTACGCCTCGTTTGCCAGTCACATTATGCAGAGCCGTTTGTATGTAGGTTATGACTCGGCTGGGCAGCACGTCGCAGCGGCCGCCGATGTTCCTGTGATTTCGCTGTTCAAGGGATTCGTAAGCGAGCGGATGCTCGCGAGATGGCGTCCCGAGGGTAGTGGTGTTCAGGTCGTGATCGTCAACGAACAAGACGAGGAGAGTGCAGCTGCGCGTATGCTAGCGGCTATTGGGGAGGCGGAGGCGGCGGCGCTGGGATCACCCAGGGATTCGAACCGGAATTAGCTGTCTTTGCCGGCTGCTGTTGAGGTGCACTGCTCTTGGCTGCAGGCGTTGTCGGGTTGCCCGTCACTGGCTGCTCTCGCGTTTGGCTATCAGGTAGCGGAGCGGGCGGCGGCGCACTGGCGTCCATGTCGTACTTGATGACGACATCGGCGCCGTATTTGTGATAGTTCCGGAATTCAATTTCATTCTTTTGAGTCGCATGTATCGTGCTCATACGCAGCGTGGCGCGCATGGGCATCACGGCTTGCATGCTGCCAATCGTCTGCAAATCGTAGTCGACCATCTCCGCCGCCGTTCGAACGGGAAAAGACCTAGGTATATCCACTGCCTCGAACTTGATGCGATCGATCTCACCGGTATTGGCATCCGCGTAGACGGTGCCCTTGTAGGCAGTAATGATGCGCTGATCGTCACCCGGGCTCTCACCGTAATCGATGCTGTAACTGGAATGGCCGCTGTCGATGAAGTAATTGAAAACTGCCATAACGCGACCGCGTAGAAGTCCCCAATGGTCCCAGCCGAATTCGGCATTACTTTTCGGATCGAAGATGCTGCCCATCATGCCGGCAAATTCTCCGGAGGAGCGTGCGCCACCTCCGCCGATACCGCCCATCTCGGCGTCTACGATCTTTCCGTTATCCGAATAAACCTTGTATTGCTCGCGGCCTTCGTTATAGCTCACCTTCGCCAGCAGCGTGCCCAGGCTGCGATACGCATCGCCGCCGCGGGGGTCGACGTAGCGTCGATCGACGCGCACGCAAATATAGTTTGGAAGGCTTTGCGCATAGCTCATGGCGTATTGCCGCATAGCGTCCAGAATGCGCTGCTGATCGACCGAATTGGGGGGCGGCGCGGCAGGGGCCTTCACGCCCAATTGAGCGCTGGCCTGTCCGGCCGTCGGTGCGTTGGCATCGGGTGCAGTAGCCGGTGAGTATGTCGCATCGGGTGAAGCCGTTCGTTTGATGCTGGCGCTTTGATCACGCAGCGTGCGAAGTGCTTCGAGAGTTTTCGGTTCAGCGCCCTGGGCCACCAGATCGGTGATGGTTTTGTCGGTCAGCTTTTCGGACAGAGTGATCTTCTTGAGATACGCCGCAATCTGCTTGTCGGAATGCTGCTTGAGCGCCAGTTCGGAGCGTAGGAAGTCCGCCAGTTGCTGCACGTTCATCTGCATCTGCGCCTGCAAGGCTAACGCAAATCCAATCATCAGCAGGCCGAACCGGTACCTCATATTCAATATGATGACGTATTTACAAAGTTTTCGGTTGCCCGGGCAGCTAACTTTGTGGAGATTTACTGCTTCTCCTGCTTCTGCAAGCTGACGGTGATGGTACCGACCGGAAAGCCGATCAGGAGACGGAACTGGACAGGAATACGATCCGCATCGTCACTCAACCAAATAAGGAGGCGGCCGCGGCGTTTGTAGATCACGTTGTCGAAGACGAAAGCCTCGTAGCGGATCGTATTGTAGCTCTTTCCGCTCACGCTGATTTTGTCGCGGGACTGGGCTTCGATTCTGGTAGGCGCGGATTTCTTGCCATCGGTAACAGGCAGGACGATCGACTTGCCCGGCTCCAGGTTCATGGTGCGCAGTGAGGCGAGCGCGCCTACGATCTCGAAGGTACAGGCAGCGGCATCGAGCTCTTTCTTTACGCTGACGCGGTTTGCGACTACGTCGCGTTCTTCAAAGATGATTTTTCTGCGGGCACTATCGAAATTGAAACGGCTGATGGAATGCCGTTTGCCTTCTTGAGCATCGAGGACGCCGCTAGAGACGCAAAAGCGGTTTGAGGCGGTGACTTTGTAGGAATCACTGACCCGAAAGAGGCGCGAGACTAAACCGGCGCTTTCGATGTTTACGTTCAGATTCCAGCCTGTCGGGCTTCCACGAAGAAGTTGCACGGTGGCCGTGCCGGCGTTGATGAGACGCCACTCGACCTGATAGGTCAGTTTTTCGGGAGCGGGGAAGCGGTTGGCGGCGGGCTGTTGTAACGGAGTCGCCAAAGCAACGCAGGAGAACAAGGCGCACAATGGAACCCGCCGGAGCAGGCGTTTTAGCATCGCCCTGCCGGTGAAGAGAAAGAAGATGGCAGCAATCACTTCCAAAATAACCGATCTGAAATCTTGTGCTGCGGAAGTTTAGAAATCGATGGAGGAAAAGAGCTCTGAGGGCCGCCGGCCGAAAGCATGGCAAATGGAGAGCAGGCTTTCGATGCTGGGAAGGTTGGCGCCGCGCTCGATGGAACTGATCTGCGAAACGCTGAGGCGGGTCATGGCGGCAAGATCCTTAAGAGACCAGTCGCGTTCGACGCGCAGCAGCTTGATGCGGTGTCCGAGCCTTTCACGCAAGCGATCCTGCGCGGTGCGTCCCAGGCTGAAGGTTTCGATGGCGTTACTGAGTATCTGGCGAAGTTGCGCGAGAGAAAACGGTTTGGCGAGATAGTCAAAGACGCGCAGCCGGAAGGTAGCGCGCATGCTTTCGAGCGAAGGATAGCCGGTAACAATGATGATGCAGAGCTCGGGCCAGCGCAGGAGCAGCTGTTCGACGACCTGCTCGCCGGTCGACGGGCCCATTTTCATATCGAGTAAGACGATATCGGGTATGTGCGTTTCGGCGGAGGCGAACAGGTGCTCGGGGTCGGCAAAGGTGTGAACGGTGTAGACGCCTTCATCACGAAGCAGATCTTCGATGTAGGTGCGAAAATCGGCGTCGTCATCGAGAACGGCGATCTCGATCAGCCCGGCGGCGGCAATGGCGCCTTCACTCATAATTCGCTCCGGCGACTCCTTTCGGCATTCGGCACAGCGGGTAGAAGCACTTCCAGACATGCGCCGCCTTCGGCACGATTCGCGGCCGAGATAGCCCCGCCATGCTGCGTAATGATCCCTTCGGCGACGGTGAGACCCAGTCCGGTGCCGCGCGCATCGAGCCGGGTGGTAACAAATGCCTCGAAGAGATTCGGCAGAACATGAGCGGGAATGCCGGGCCCATTATCGAGCACGGTGCAGCTGATCCAGTTTTGGCCGGCGCGCTGCACGGGCTTGGATTCCACGTGAATCTCGCCGCCAGGAGCGACGGCGAGAAGGGCATTGCGAATGAGGTTGACGAAGACCTGCACGAGGCGATCCGCATTGCCGAGAACGGTGTCGTTGGGGCGGACGCGGTTCTGGAACGAGATGGCGGAGGCTTTTTCATCTATGGCGACGAGATTCCAGCTTTCGTCGATGAGGCCGTGCAGGGCGACTGCTTCGTTCTCCGGATTGCGCACGCGGGCGAAATCGACCAGGCCTTCGCTAATTTTGCGCAGCCGCTGAGTAACGCGCAGCATGCGGTGGAGGCGCTCCAAAGTATGCGCGTCAGTGGTGCTCTCGACCAGCTTTTCGAGCGAACCTTGCAAGACGGCCAAGGGCGTGTTGAGCTCGTGGGCCACGCTGGTGCTGAGCAGGCCGAGGCTGACCAGGCGGTCCTGCTCTTCGAGCCTTTGCAGCGCGCTTGCCAAGTCGTCTTCCTGCTGTCGCAATTGCGCGACGGTGGCGTTACGCGAACGCATAATCTGGCCGATTTCATCACTGCAGATGTACTGCTCGTCGATCATCTCGTGTTCGCGGTCATCGTGCTGGGTGGCCTCGTCGGCTTCCAGCATGAGGCTTAACGGGTGATAGACGTACTGCGGCATGATGAAGAATTCCATTACCACGATGGTTAGCAGGTAAAGCGTACCCAGAACGATGAACAAGGTTAATTTCGCCTGGTGCAAAGCGGATTCATAGACGACCGGAGAGAGCTGAATCCGGCGATAACGCCCGGCTGCTCGACTAGTGCGGAAGAGCGTGCTGGAACCCTCTACCCAGGTTTCGGCGGGATGCTGGGCCAGGTAGTGCTCGCCGGCGGCGGAAAGAGTTAGTTCTTCGGCAGATCCTTCGCGGAAATGGTAGGAGGCGAGCTGATTCGATTCGCTGGGCGTTTCAATGGGTAACTCCGCCGCGAACATCAGGCTGAGCAGGTGGAGGTCGCGAGCGCGAGAGGCCTCCAGGTGCTCGGAAAACAGCGGAATGACCGACAGATAGACGGACACAGAAAGCACGATGAAGAAAACATTGTGCAGCAACGCAAGTTTCTTGCGCACCTGCCAGCCGCTGAACATGCGCAGCAACGGATTGGGCGGCTTGGCTGCGCGATAGCTAATGAGACGTGAGCTCTTCTCGGGACTCAAGCTCCTGCTCCTTGTATTGCAATTGATACAGCTTCCAATAAATGCCGCGTTGGGAAAGCAGTTCCTGGTGCGTGCCGATCTCGCGCAGCTTCGTTTTGTGCATTACGACGATGCGATCGGCGCGCTGAATGGTGGAGAGGCGGTGCGCGATGACCAGCGATGTGCGATTGTAGACGAGCCGATCCAGAGCTTCGCGGATGCGCAACTCGGTTTCCGTATCGACGCTCGAAGTGGCTTCATCGAGAATCAAAATGCGCGGGTCGTGAGCGAGTGCGCGGGCAAAACTGATGAGCTGTTTCTGGCCGGTGGAAAATCCATTGCCGCGTTCGCGGACCGGCGTTTCAAAGCGCTCGGGCAGCTCGTCGATGAAATCGAGCAGGTTCACCTGACGCGATGCTTCGAGGACTCCGGCTTCGCTAATGCCGGCGGTCCCCAGACGAATGTTGCTCGCGACGGTTCCGGTGAACAGGTAGGGATCCTGCAGCACAACTCCGAAATGGCTGCGCAAGCCGGTCAGATCGAAAGCGCGAATATCGATGGCGTTGATCCGAATGGCCCCGCGCTGCACATCGTAGAAGCGAAGCAGCAGACTAATGAGCGTGGTTTTACCTGCGCCGGTATGGCCGACAATGGCAACGGTTTCACCGGGCGAGATCCGAAAGCTCACATCGCGGAGTACCCAGTCTTCATTGTTGTAAGCAAACCAGACGTGATCGAACTCAATGTCGACCGCACCCTCCGGAAAAGCTTCTACAGTGGCCGGCGAAACAATGTGGGACGGGGTGTCGAGCAGTTTGAAGATGCGTTCGGACGCGGCCATCGCTCCCTGCAGGATGTTGTACTTCTCGCTAAGATCCTGGATGGGGCGGAAGAAGCGCAGGCCGTACTGCAGGAACGCGACCAAAACTCCGAGAGTCAAGGCTCCCTGACGAATGCGAAAGCCGCCATAAGCGAGCAGCAAGGCCAAAGCCAGCATCCCCAGAAATTCGACCACCGGGTAAAACCAACCGTAGGCGGTGATTGAATCTTTGTAGGCGAGCATGTGATCGCGATTGATGCTCTCAAATTGCTGCTTGCTGCGCTCTTCGCGATTGAAGAGCTGGAGGACCACAATACCGGCCACGTGCTCTTGTAGGTAGGCATTGATGCGCGCGATAGCGACACGAATTTTGCGATAGCTTTGGGACGCTGTTCGCCGGAACTGCATGGTGACGAGAACGACGAAGGGCATGACGGCCAGCATGAGGCCCGTCATGCCGGGGCTGAGCCGCAACATGGCCAGAATGACGAACGACAGCATCAGGATGTCGCCGACTATCGTTACCAAACCGGAGGCGAAGAGATCGTTCAGAACGTCGACGTCGGTGGTGACACGGGTGACGAGACGCCCTACCGGATTTTTATCGAAATACGAGAGATCGAGCCGCTGCAAGTGAGTCATCAACTCGCGCCGCAGATCGAACATGGCTTTCTGGCCGGTCCATTGCATGAGATAGGTTTGGCCGAAATCGAAGAATAAGCCGAAAATGACAACAGCCAGGTAAAGGATCGAGATTTGTTCGAGACCGGTCGACGGATTGGTAGAGAGCCATTCATCTAGAAAGGGGAAAGTGTGGGCGTGGTTGGTGGGAACCAGATAACGGTCGATGGCCAGTTTGGTGAGGAGAGGTCCGATAATCTGGAAGAGAGCATCGACTAGCAACAGGACGAGGGAAGCAGCCACTACTAGGCGATACGGCTGCATGTAGCGGAGAAGCCGCCGCATGAGACGCGAGTCGTAAGCCTTGCCGAGCGCTTCTTCTTCCAAGTGTGCGTTGCCCTTCCTTTCCAGACTAACGTAGCGTGGCAGGCAGTAAGTTTTAGGAATTATTGATGAATGGCCTTGTATTAGTTGATAAACCAGGTGGTCTCACCAGCCATGATGTGGTGAACCGAATGCGGAGAATCGCGGGAACGAAGCGCGTGGGGCACCTGGGGACGCTTGATCCGATGGCGACGGGTCTATTGTCGATCGTGGTGGGTACTGCCACGCGTCTGGCGCCGTTTTATGAGAAAGAGACGAAGGCCTACCAGGGCACGATTCAGTTCGGGGTCGTTTCGGACACCTACGATGCGGAAGGGCAAATGACAGCTACAGGGGCTGGATTGCCCGCGGAGGGAAAAATTCGAGAGGCGCTGGAGCTGTTTCGCGGACGATTTCTGCAGAAACCTCCGCCGGTTTCGGCCAAGAAAGTGGGCGGCGTGCCGGCTTACAAGCTCGTGCGGCGAAAGGTCGCGGTGGATTTAGCGCCGGTCGAGGTCGAGATCACGCGGCTGGAATTGCTGGCGATGGACGCCGGGCAATTGGAAGTGGAAGTCAGTTGCGCCGCCGGAACGTATATTCGGAGTCTGGCGCATGACTTGGGCGAGCGTTTGGGGTGTGGCGCCATATTGACCCGGTTGCGGCGCACGCAGGCTGGTGGTTTTTCAATTGCGGAAGCCCGCACGCTCGAGCAGCTGGCCGATTTATCGCGAGCAGGCAGGCTGCCGGAGGCCGTGATTCCGGCCGGGCAGCTGTTAGCACACTTGCCGGTTGAACACGTGAACGAAGCCGTGGAAGTGCAGATTCGACAGGGACGGCAATTTAGGGTGTCGCCTTTTGTGGTGCCGCCAGGTTCGCCTATGGTGAGGGTTCTGTCGCGGTCGGGGGAACTGATTGCGATTGGAAATATGATCGTGCCGAATTTGTATCATCCGGGCACGGTCTTTCAGGGGTGAAGGATTCGCTGCCTAGCCCGCCTTGGCTTTGCGGAGACCCTCGCCAATCTCTTCGCGCACAATGCGCCGCAACGTCTCTTCGAATTTCGGCGCTTTCCCTTCCAGATACTCGCGCAAGGCCGAATTAATGAGCGTCTGGTAGCCCACGCCACCTCCGTCGGCGAGTTCATAGAAGCGCTGTAACGTATCGTCATCGATACGTATGGTGATCTTTGCTTTGCCTGACTCGATCGGCGCTTCCGGTATTATGCGGCCACGCTTCGCGTTCTTAAAGCTGTAAATGGTTTTCATTGTTCGTTGTACTCCCCTCGTTCACTCGGCTCTGCTTCGCGCACAGAAATGAACCGGATTTCCTCGCCCCGGTGTGTATAGACCGCAACCAAAACGCGAGCGCGATTGCTCATGCCAATCGCAACCCAGCGCTCCTCATTATTCGGATCGGACTCGTTGTCGATGGTCTCTAACGCCAGAGCGTCGTCGAAGATACTCTCGGCCTCGGCGAAGGTCACGCCATGCTTGCCAAGATTTGCTATCGCCTTTCCGGTGTTGGTCCGATCGAAGCGAATCATTCCGTTAAATAATTGTACTGACATTCTGTACATACCGCAAGCCGCGTCAAACACGAGGAGATTCGTCGTTTGCTCCGCCATTCGCCAGCCTTTTATAGCCACGGGAGCTAAATGGTGGCGCGCGGACACTTTGTTCGCCGTCCCGGGACGAACTACTTCTTGTCTCTCGCGTTGTGCTCCTGACGGCGTTTGGCCCAGCCCTCTTTCGAGACTTGGAATGCGCGGCCGATGGCGAGTGAATCGGCGTCGACTTTTTTCGTGATCACCGAGCCGGCTGCGATGTAAGCGCCATTTTCGACTTCGAGAGGCGCTACCAGTGTGGAGTTGCTGCCGACGAAAACGCCATCAGCGATTTCGGTTCGGTGCTTCTGCTGGCCATCGTAATTGCAGGTGATGGCGCCGGCGCCAATATTAACGTTTGTACCGATCAAGGCGTCGCCCAGATAGGCCAGATGCTGGGCTTTCGAGCCCGCTCCGAGGCTGGTCTTTTTTAATTCGACGAAGTTGCCGATCCGGGTGTCTTCGCCAGCTTCGGCTTGCAAACGCAGACGGGCGAATGGTCCCACGCAAGCTTTGGTTGCGATGCTCGAATCGTCGGCCACCACGTACGGATAGATCGTCACGTCGTCCGCTATATCGCAATCCCGCAGAATAGATCCTACACCGATGTGGCAGCGCTGGCCGATTCGTGTCGCGCCACGCAACTGCGTGTTGGCTTCGAGGATCGTGTCGGCCCCGACGGTGACGTTCGTGTCGATGGTGACGGTTTCCGGCCGCTCGATGGTGACTCCTGCGAGCATCAGTTCCTCCGCTTTGCGCGCGCGCAGAATGCGGTCTGCAAACGCCAGTTCCACGCGGGTATTGATGCCGAGCAGTTCGGTTTCGTCGGGCACCACGAACGGAGCGACCGCATGTCCATGACGACGTAAAATTTCGACCATATCGGTCAGGTAGTACTCTTTGGCCGCATTGTCAGCCCTTACTTCGGAGAGATGCTGCCAAAAAGCGGGAGCGGAAAAACAGTAGACGCCCGGATTGATCTCGCGGATCAGCTTCTGCTCCGGGCTCGCTGATTTCTCTTCGACGATGGCCTCCACCATTCCATGTTCGTTGCGGATGATGCGTCCGTAACCAGTGGGGTCCTTCGATTCTGTAGTGATGATTGCGCCCCCGGTGTTCTGGCTGCCCGTTCGCTCGACGAGTGCTCGCAGCGTTTCAGTTTTGAGCAGCGGCCCATCGCCATTGAGAATGAGCAGCCAACCTTCTTTGGACGAGACCTCAGCGTCCGCGCACAGCACGGCGTGGCCGGTGCCTTTCTGCTCGCTTTGAATGGCAAACCGGATCCCTGGCGTCGAGACGCTCTCACGCACCTGTTCAGCCTGATGTCCGATCACCGCGACTATATTTTCCGCGGGCGTCACGTGGAGCGCGCAACGAATGACATTGTTCAGCAGGGTGTCGCCGCCTGCCTGATGCAGAACTTTGGCTTGGCTGGATTTCATGCGTGTTCCTAGCCCGGCGGCCAGGATCACGACTGTGACATTTTGTTTCATTGAACTCGTCTATTGCTCTGCTGTCGCTGTTCCGTCAAAGCCTGCTTCTTGGATTGATAGGCTCTCGACCGGCTGGCAAGATCGATCACGATATGGGCCAACGCCGCGGAATCGTGGCGGATTCGTTTGTGGGTCGAAGGAGTCTCGCCGACCAGATCCGCGGTCACGACTTTAACACCTAACTTTGTCAGCTGAGTGAAATCATTCTCGACGGGCATTACATTCACGCGAGCGTAGCGCTTCTGCAACTTATGAGGTATCGGGGCGGTATTCAGCACGATGCAGTCGATGAGCCTGCATCGGGCATGCGCGTGAATCACACTGACGTGATGGGAGGCGGCAAAATCGATGGTCTCGCCGGGCTGCCACATAAGGTTGCCGAAGTAGACCTTCATCGCAGCAGATTCGTAAATAGCGGCTGAAAGGCCATTGACGAGCAAGTTGGGAATAACGCTGGTGTAGAGCGATCCAGGACCTATAGTGATGAGGTCGGCCCGCTGGATTGCTTCGAGTGTTTCCGGCAGAGGTTCGCAGGTTTCGGGCACCAGGCGAACGAGGGCAATGGGGCATTTGCTTTTGCTGATTTTGCTTTCACCGCGCACGATGGTTTCGTCGGACAAAACGGCTTCGAGCACGACATTGGCGGAGGTGGCGGGAAAGATGCGCCCGCGAATAGCAAGGATCTCGGACGAGAGCTTGACGGCCTGCGCGAAATCGCCGGTGATCTGGTGCATGGCGGTAAGAAACAAGTTGCCGAAACTGTGACCCTTGAGTCCGCGACCGCTATCGAAGCGATAGTTGAAGAGATGGCTGAGCAGATGTTCGTCTTCAGAGAGCGCAGTCATGCAGTTGCGGATATCGCCGGGGGGCAGGATGTCGAAATCGCGGCGTAAACGGCCTGAACTGCCGCCATCGTCACTGACCGTGACCACCGCAGTAATCTCCAGTTCGGGTTCGCCATCGTTCTTAGGGCGCTGACCGATGCGGGGGGTATGTTTCTTCAGACCAGAGAGCAGCGTAGAGAGACCGGTGCCTCCGCCGATCGAAACGATGCGCAGAGGAGTCTTGTCTCGACCTTTAGTAACCGGCGAGATCCGGGTCAGATTGGACATGGCCTCAGCTGGACCGGGCCGCGCAAAACCGCGTCATTCAGCGACGCTTCTTAGGCTTTTCTTCTTCGTCCTCATATACTGGAACCGAGTCGAGATCCTCGGCCTCGAAGACATGGCCGCAATCCAGGCATCGAACATAGTCGATTCCATCCCGACGGTACAGAAACTCGGTTCGCTCGTGCTGACATCCCTGCATAGCGAAATAACACCTATTCTAGACTGAGAGACCTTTCTGTCAAGTGCATGAGAGCAACGTTTCCTAAAAGTGCAAATGCCGCGGACGCGAGTGGCGGACCAAAACAGCAACATGCTCCCCCTTTGCGCGGCACACCCCACCCTGCGCCCGTTTTGCACGTGCCGTTCATCACCCTAACGAGAGTATCGGGTCGAAAGCCTGGCAATTCGAGGATTTCTTTCAATCAAGCGTGAAAATTCCTGGCCCCATTCAGTTCGAGCCGCGCAGCGGCGACTGGGACGCGTACTTGCCGAAATTGAGGAAAGTGGCTGGCGTGTATGTGCTGACATCGGGTGGCGTACCCTTGCATCTTAGCTGGTCTACAAACCTGGAACGACGGTTACAACGGCTGCTGCAATCCGCTTCTCCAGCCTTGCATCGGACGACGCGCCGTTTGGGAGAGATGATCGATCGGGTCGAGTGCTGGCCCACTGGGTCGCGGCTCGAATTACACATCGTTCTGTACCAAGTGGCGAGGAGGTTATACCCGGACCGGTATCTGAAGTTTCTCAAGCTGCGGCTTCCCTGGTTTACCGGTCTGGTCGAGGATGATGCGTTTGCGCGACTGGAATCGACTAACAGATTGCCAGCCAAATGGGGTCTGTCGTTAGGACCGTTTGCGTCGCGCGCGTCTGCCCAGCAGTATGAAGCCGAGGCTCTGTCCTTATTTCAGCTGCGTAGATGTACCGAGGTACTGACGCCTTCCCCCGAGCACCTCGGCTGTATTTATGGCGAGATGAACCAATGCCTGCGACCCTGCCAGTGCGCGGTGAGCGAGGCCGAGTATGCGACGGAAGCAGCGCGAGTGCGCGATTTTCTGAAATCGAACGGACGCGGCATTGTTTCGACTCTCAGTTCAGCGCGCGAACGTGCTTGCGACGACATGCAATTCGAGCAGGCAGCGCAACTACACAAGCGAATTGAGAAAGTAAAAAGCGCTGCGTCGCTGCGCGATCCGGTGATTGGCGATGTCAGGCAATTTAGCGGCCTCGCCCTGACGAAGGCGGTCGAGAAAGGTCACTTTACACTTTGGCCGATGTGGAAGGGGCGCTGGCAGGCGCAGGTGCCGCTCGCTTTTTTGAACAAGGAATCGAATACCAAATCGCTCGACTCTGAGTTGCGCGAGTTGTTATCTCGCGAACTGAAATTTGAGGAAAGTGGCGGAGACCCGGTGGAGGAAATCGCCATCTTCGCGCGCTGGTATTACTCTTCGTGGCGTGACGGCGAGTGGTTTCCCTTTGCTGATCTTTCCAATCTGAATTATCGTAAACTTGTCCGTGAATTATCTAAGATGGCGCAAGCTTCGATGGCCTGAACTTCGCCGGCTGAAAGGCGTTTCCCATGTCCGTCCATGAAGAAGTAGAAGAGCATGTCCACCATGGGAGCGAGCCGTTCGACAAAATCGTTGCGGCGACCATGGCCTTCATCGCGGCCGTGCTGGCGATCGTTTCCGTCGCCGGGCATCATTTCACAACCGAGACAGTATTGAATCAGCAACAGGCATCCGACCAGTGGTCGTTCTATCAGGGTAAAGATACGCGGCGATACCTGGCCCAGACGACTTACGACAGTCTGGTGGGCCTGAAGGGCGATCCGGAGGTGGCGAACCGTTATGCCTCCGATGCGCTCAAATACAAAAGCCAGGGGGACGCTATTCAGGAAAAAGCGCGCGAGTACGAGAAAGAATGCAAGAAGAGCGGCAATATCGCGCGCCGCTTCGACTTCGGGGAAGTGTTTCTGGAAGTGGCGATTGTGTTTTCGTCGTTAGCGATTTTGACCAAGCGGAAGCCTCTTTACATGCTGGGCGTAGGTTCGGCCCTAATCGGAGGCGTAATTGCGGTTACCGCTTACTGGGTTTAGGCATCAGTGAACTTCGAGATGCGCGACCGGATGCGGCCCAACAGCAGACAAGCGCTCCAAATCCTTTTCCGGCAGTGAAAAAGCGAGATGTACCTGCGAACCAGTTGCCTGCAAGGTCATCTTGTCCAGAGCTCCCGCCAGGATAGCAGCGCGTTGATCTTTCTGGCGCTGCATCTGGAACATGCTTGCTCCCAAACGGACCACATCTGCCAGCGATGTGGCGTCCTGCGGAGAGCGGGTGACGGAGTCGAGCGAAATGTCAACGGTGCTGCCGAAGCGAATGCCGCCAGAAGATTGGAGAACGGATTGTAAAGCCTTCTGCGCGGACGATTCATTGTCGCCGTTCAGATTTCCGACAAACCAGTTTGCACCCGATACTGAGACAAACCAGGCATCATTATTCGGGCCGACTGCCGCGATCTGTTTCTGAACTCCTGGATCGAGAGAGGACGGTGAGGTGCTGTTGTCCAGGATTTGCTCGATAGTGCCTACTTCTCCAAAGAGCGCCACGTCAGCCTGTGGAAAGACCAGGGCAGATGCATGATGTCCGGCGTTCTTGTTCAAGATGAGGTCCCAGGCGTGATACATGCGTTCTGTCGAGCCCTTGGCCTTAGCAGTCGACTTGATCCGGGAGATATCGAAAACGCCGCGCGCGAGAACCACGAAATTCCCAGGGCCTTTTGCAGTTGGCAAGCCGCTTGAGGCAAACATAACCTGCTGCAAATCGCGCCGCGGATCGAATCCAGTCTGGTCGATGAACTGGCTAAAGTTCTCATCGTTCTGGTCCAGGCGGTTCAGGGTGAACTGTCCGAAGGCTGAGCCCTGGGCGCGGGTGACGTCGATGCCGCCCACAGTTTGCGCGGATGCCGGAACCAGGGCGAGCAGATCGTTATCGACCGACGCGTAGACGGCGACTGTGCCAAGCAGGAATATGGCGGGAAAAAGGAGGAAGCGTTGCATAAACCCTCTGCTTTACTCTACGGCTTTTCAGATGAGAAGTTCCCGTAAGTTCGTAGGGTCGGCTTCAGCCCTAGGTCACTTAGTTAAGGGTGCTCTCGAAAAATCCAGCGTTATTTTGGGAGTTTCGCGGTCACCCCGGGGCAGAGGACCACTGCCGTGACAGGCGAAAGCGCCTGTTCCAGTGTGCCCAGCATGGGCAGAATCTAGTTGGATGAAAGGAGCCAATCGGAGCCGATGACGGCAACCGTAGCGAAACGCAAGGCGTAGCCGCGAGGTGAAGCTGAAAGAAGCGCGTAGCAAACTCTCGACCGTAGGAACACGAACTGGCAGTGAGGCCGGGTGCGGGCGGCGAGCTGGCTGGAAACAGCGAAGCCCAAAGGTCATCAAGACGCATCAGGTAGAGCGAGGCGGCGCGAGGGGAGAGATTCTGCACCTTACCTGGGGAGATCTCCTTTGTGAGAGCAGAGGAGAAGTCAGCAGAGGCCGTAGTAGCGAAGAAGCGGAGTAATGTCCGTGGAGCGAAGGGCCGAAGAACCAAAGAACGGAGCTAGAGAAGGAACTGAAGCCGGTGAGTGGAGAGGTCTCGAATCCCTGGCGCCACAACTACGGTGGGCAGCCGGAGGAGCGCCGACAGGGCAGAAGCGGTGAAGCCGCAGTGAGCCAAGGCGGAGAGATCCAACCGGCGACGCGAACCTTCAGAAAGAGAGCAATGTACGAGAGTCTGATGGAAGAGGTGGGGACGGACGAGAACCGGGCGCGAGCGCTGGAAGCAGTAAAACGCAACCAGGGTGCGCCGGGAATCGACCGGATGACAACGACCGAGCTGGAGAGTCATCTTCAGGCGCACTGGGAGAAGATTCGTGCGAAGCTGCTGACGGGAACCTGGGTTCCGAGTCCTGTGAGGCGGGTAGAGATACCGAAGCCGAGCGGGGGCACGCGAATATTAGGCATCCCGACGGTGATGGATCGACTGATTCAGCAGATGCTGTTGCAAGTGCTGACGCCGATCTTCGATCCGCAATTCAGCGAGCACAGTTACGGGTTTCGACCGGGGCGCAGCGCACAGGACGCCGTGCAAGCCGCACAGCAGTATGCGCAGGAAGGCAAGGATTGGGTGGTGGATTTAGACATTGCTCAGTTCTTCGACCACGTCAATCACGACATTCTGATGGGCCGGGTGGCGCAAGTGATTCGGGACAAACGAGTGTTGCATTTGATGGGGAAATACCTGCGGCGGGGCGCGATGGTGGACGGGATAGTGAGGAGCAGGGTGGAGGGCACGCCACAAGGCGGGCCGCTGTCTCCGCTACTGTCCAATATCTATCTGGATGCGCTCGATAAGGAACTGGATCGGAGAGGGCACTGCTATTGCCGTTATGCCGATGACTGCAACATCTACGTAGGCAGTCAGCAAGCAGCGGAACGCACGCACCGCTCGCTCCAGGCCTGGATCGAGAAGCATCTGCGATTGAAGGTGAATGTCGCTAAGAGCGGGACCGGGAGGGTCTGGGAACGTAGATTTCTGGGCTTCCGACTGGATCGCGCGAAGCGGATCGGAGTAGCGCCGGAAAGTATCGAACGCTTCAAAGCGAAGGTAGGGGAGATGTGGCGAGGAAACCAGAGTCGAACCAGCAAGCAGCTGCGCGATAACTGGGCTCGTTATGTGCGGGGCTGGTGGAACTATTTTCAGCTAGCCGAAGTGCGTAAGCCGATCTTCCGGCTGGAGCCATGGATTCGGCGGCACATCCGGAAGTGCTTTTGGCTCAGGTGGCACAGTGCCGCCGGCCGCAAGCATGCGCTGCAAAGACTCGGGTTACGAGGACGAATGCTGAAGGTAGCGGACAGTTCGCGCGGGGCCTGGCCTCTGGCCGGCAACGGTAGTGTGCAGACTGCCCTGTCGAACCAGCTCCTCCGGCGCTTCGGCTTTCTCCTGCCATCGGATCTTGCGGTCAGCTAAAGCCGCTGGGTTTAACCGCCGGATGCGGAAAACCGCACGTCCGGTGGTGTGGGAGGGTGACCGGGCGCAATCCCGGTCACTCCACCTGATCGAGAGGCATACTGGTTGTTTTGGGAAAACCAAGTGACATTAGGCTTCAGCCTGCCATCCTCGCCTGTCGTCATTGGCCTACACGTCGAGGCGTTTGTTGGTTCGTGCGCGCTGGGCAGCTTGCGCGAGGAAAGTGGTCGCTGCTCCGAAAAGGATCGAGAGGGGAATGGCCAGCGCAGGCGAAAGACGGTCTGGCCCGGCGAACAACCGGATCGCGGCCCAGATCAGGGTGATCGTCGCCAGCAACCCGGCAAACTTATGCGCCGGATAGAGCGCTTCGACGCAAAAAAGCAGCGCGGAAGATCCGGCTAACAAAAGTCCCGAGGTCGATGGAGAGCGCTGAGCCAGCCAGTACAGACTTGCCAGGACAAGTCCCACGCCGAGGATAGCCGGCAAGTAAAGACCCGGACGCGCCACTTCGAGGTAAATGAGACCGAATCCGATGAGAAGGAGAGCAAAGCTGCAGTCGGTTGGCGGAATCAAGTCGCGAGATCCGGAATCTCGGAGAACGTGAAGTCGGACACTGCCTCGAATTGTTCGGGGTCAGCGGGACGGAGCGGGATTTCGAACCAGAAGGTGGAACCCCGGGCCGTCTGATTGTTAAACATGCCGATGCGGCCGCCCATGATTTCGACCAGCTGCTTGCAGATCGTGAGCCCAAGTCCAGTCCCGCCAAAGCGCCGCCGCGTCGTCCCATCGGCCTGAAAGAAGGCCTCGAAAATTCGCTCTTTGACGGCATCCTCCACGCCGATGCCGGAATCGACCACCTCGCAGCGCAACATGGTCCCGCTCTCCACGGGAGTCAACCGGACTGTAACGCCGCCGCAAGGAGTGAACTTGACTGCATTGGCAATCAGGTTCATCAAGATCTGCCGGAACCGGACGCTATCTCCCAAGATGCACGGCGGAATAGCGGAGTCCACTTCCGATATCAGGCTCAGATCCTTGGCATTGGCGCGCACGCTCAACAGTTTGGTAACACTCTTCAGGCTGTCCTGAATGTCGAAGGGCTCGTTTTCAAGAGAGAGCCGGTGCGCTTCGATCTGCGAGAGATCGAGCAGGTCGTTGATGATCGTAAGCAGATCGTTCGAGCACTGGCTGACCGCGTTGGCGTATTCGCGCTGATCGTCAGTGAGTTCGGTCATCTTGAGCAGGTTGACCATGCCCATGATGCCGTTCATAGGCGTACGCAGCTCATGCGACGTATTGGCCAGGAACTGTTCCTTCACCTGAGTCGCTTGCCGGGCCAGATGCAAGGCGGTACTCAATTCTTCGTTCTTGATTTGCAGCTCGCGCGACGATTCAAGCAGTCGCTGCTGGGCCTGTTTGCGCTCGGTGATGTCGCGCCCGATACCCTGAATCGCGGCGGGATGCCCTCGCCGGTAAATAATGCGGCTACTCATTTCGAGGAAATGCAGTTTGCCGTTCTTAGACAGCACCGGCAATTCGTAATGCTGGGGGGCGCTCCCACCGAGATGAGCCCGGGTGATATCGCGTGCGATGATACGTGCTTCCGGAGCAATCAAGTCCTCGAAGTTTTTCCCAAGCACCTCGGTGCGCGAGTAGCCCGTCAAGTGCTCGGCCGCGCGGTTGACCTCAAGTATTTTCCCCAGCAGGTCGTGCAAAAAAATAACATCGTTGGCGTTTTCAAACAGCTCGCGAAACCGCTCCTCGCTGGCTCGCAGGGCTTCTTCGGCGTTGTGGCGGGCCGTCTCGTTCTCGATCATGACAATGCGAGTATTGGCGCCCTGCATTTCGAAGACGAAGGAAACCAGGCTGACGACGAGTTCCTGTCCGGTCGACCCTCGATGCGCCACGCGTGCGATCGAATACATGGGTTTCCGCAGTTCGTCCGCCAGATTGCTGCGTTCGCCAATAGCGGCCGGGCTAAATAGATCGAGCAGGTTGCGCGCTTTCGCTTCTTCCAGTGAGAAGCCGTACAGTTCCAGGGCTTTGGCATTGGCGTTGAGAATAGCCAGATCCGGTACCCCGTAAACCATCGCCGGAACCGGATTTTCGTAGAAAACCCGGGAATGCGTGGCCAGGCGCTCTTCCAGGCGTTCTCGCGATTTCTCCAGTTCCTCCACCCGCAGGCGCAGATCGTCTCTCGACATTTCGCCGAGGTTTGGACCTCGTCCGAACTGTCCGGGAGTTTTTGCAGAATCCGGTGAATTTCGCAAACCGTCCGCCGTCGACACGCCACTTTAATGTAGCAGCGATTCATATAGCTGAAAAAGGGCAAAACAAAGAAGGAATACCCGCAAGTACCGGGATTAATCCTGGAAGGATCGTTCGCCTTCTAAAACGTTTCGAATCCGCCTTGTTTTAACCACTTATTCACGGGAAGCAAATTGGTCCGCAACATTAATTGCAGACAGTAGTGGCGGGGCCGAAATCTAATGCCTGTTACAGCCGAGAGCAACTTTCAGTTTTTCTGGCAAAACCGCTCCGTTTCCGGTCATTTTCGATCAGGTGTGTCGCTTCACAGTCACACCATGTTCTCCGAAGAGGGCCTCGACATGGTTCCGCGCTACACCGCCAGGGTGCCATACCTGGGCCGTTCCATCCGCCGCCAAGAGGCGGAATACAGCGCGAAAAAGGGGAGAAAATTCGATTTCAATAACGCATTCTGGACGCCGCCGCTGGCGCCGCGGCAGGCATACCGTTTGGAGGAAAAGCAGATTCATCGGCAGTTTCAGTTGCCTGGCCTGGTTTCGTTGACGGACCATGACGATACGCGCGCAGGAACCCTGTTGCGGGTCCTGAACCGGTTCCGGAAAATACCGGTATCGACGGAATGGACGATTCCGTACGAATCCACCTTCTTTCACCTGGGCATCCATAATATCCCGGCTGACAAAGTACAGGAAGTGCAGGGAAATCTTGCGCACTTCACAGACAATCCGGCTCCGGGAACCCTGGCGGGCTATTTAGAGATGCTAAATGCCTTTCCCGAAACGCTGATTGTTCTCAATCATCCGCTGTGGGACGAGAAAGGCATCGGGCTGGAGGCACACAAGCAGGTGCTGGCAAATCTGCTGGCGAACCATGGCAAATCATTTCATGCACTGGAGGTGAATGGCTTGCGTTCCTGGAATGAGAACCGGGATGTGATCGAACTGGGGCGCTCAACGGACTTTCCGGTGGTTTCGGGAGGAGATCGCCATGGGCGTGAGCCGAACGCGATCCTGAACCTCTCCGCCGCGACCTCATTCGAAGAATTTGTCGACGAGGTTCGTCGTGGCCGCAAAAGTGACGTAGTGTTCATGCCGCAATATCATGAACCGCTGCGTTTGCGGGTTTTACACACCATGGTGGACGTTGTCCGTGATTACCCTGAAAACATCGAGGGCCGCCGCCTTTGGAGTGACCGGGTGTTCTATCGCGATCCTGTAACGGGTGACACTACCCCGTTGACCGCGATCTGGCAGGATGGGGGACCGAAAATCGTCCGCCATTTCATCGGCGCAATGCGCCTGGTGCATTGGCCGGGTGTCAAGTCGGCTTTGCGCATGGCGCTCGACGATCGTGCCGGCGTCTGGTCGGACCGTGGGGCGTCTGTCTAATGGCTCATGCCCGGGCGGTTTTCATGCCCGATACTTTCCATGAGGTTAATGGTGTCGCTCACACCAGCCGCCAGTTGGAGGCCTTCGCCCGACGTCAACAGATTCCCTTTTTGAGTATTCATTGCGGCCCGGTAGTGGAGCGACTGGAGGACGGTGCGGTGACCGTTCTTCAGCTCAAAAGAGGACGGGCCAAACTCGGGCTGGACGCGAATCTGGATTACGATCCGCTGCTGTTTCGCTATGCCCGGCGGCTGCAAGAGGAAATTCAGAAGTTCGGCGCGGAACTGATCCATATTACCGGTCCAGGCGATATGGGGACGCTTGGGTGGTATCTGGCTAAAAAGCTGCGTTTGCCGCTGGTGATCTCCTGGCACACCAGCCTGCACGAATATGCCGGGCGGCGGCTGGAGCGGGTTTTGGGTTTTCTCGGACGACGCTTCAGCCGGCGCGCTGGAGTGTGGGCCGAGAAGATGGCGTGGCGCGTTCTGACCTGGTTCTATCGCCAAGCGGCCCTTTCACTGGCGCCGAACCAGGAACTGGTTGCCATGGTCGGGGAAATGACTGGCCGGCCGATGTTTCTGATGAAGCGCGGTGTAAATACACGGCTCTTTTCGCCAACCCGCCGCAATTCCATGCCGGGTCCGTTCCGCATCGGCTACGTAGGGCGATTGACCGCCGAGAAGAATGTCCGCTTCCTGGCTGAAATGGGGAACGCCTTGCAGGTTCTGGGCCGCAACAATTTCGAGATCATCGTGGTCGGCGAGGGCAGGGAAGAAGGCTGGCTTCGCAAGCACTTGCCGCATGCTGTTTTTACCGGCGTGCTGCGAGGAGAACGTTTGGCCGAAGTCTACGCCAATATGGATGTGTTCGTGTTTCCGTCCCGCACAGATACCTTCGGCAACGTGATTCTGGAAGCACTCGCTTCGGGCGTCCCGGCCGTCGTCACAAATGCCGGCGGCCCAAAATTCCTGATCGAATCAGGAGTGACCGGATTCGTCGCCGCTTCGGATTGGGACTTTATTACAGCAGTGAATGAGATCATGACCGACGGCTCGTTACACCGCCGCATGCGGACAGCGGCTCGCGGGTATGCGCTGGCCCAATCCTGGGACGTAGTTTTCGAACAGGTGTTTCGTGCCTATGAAAGCTGCCGCCCCGTTCCGTCGCAGATAAAGCAAATCGTACTGGGGCAGCGCTTAAGAAAGGAGCCTTCGGAATCACTGTCATTACTTGGTAAGGTTAAGTAATGCCGACTTCGCGCACTACGAAGCAGTTTACTGTCAGCTTTCCTCCTGAGCTTGCGAAGCAGGTGGAGCAGGTTGCGAAGGCCGAAAATCGCACCCTGAGCGAGCTTTTTCGGGAAGCTTTTCGCTCCTATCAAGCGCTTCGCGTCGAAAAGACGCTCGTTAAAGCGCGACAGCGATTTGCCGCCAACAATCCACTTGGCTTTACTGAATCGGACGTTCTCCGTCTGATTAAGGAACATCGTGCTGAAAAGCGCGCCAAGCAAACGTGATTGTGGTGTTCGACACGAACATCTGGATATCTGCCCTGTTCTTTGGAGGCTTGCTTGCACGGGCCGTGAGCCAAGCCTTTGCGCGAGGCCAAGTAGCTATTTCGCGCGGGATAGTAAAGGAGATTGAGGAAGTTGCGGTCCGCAAGTTCGCTCAAAGATTGATTGAGGTAGAAGCAGAACTGAATGATCTCCTGGCTCGGTGCTTCTGGGTTGAAGTGCTAGGACATTTGAGGGTATCGCGCGATCCAAACGATGATTTCGTGCCGGAGTGCGCTCTAAACGCGAAAGCTCAGGTTGTCGTCACCGACGACCGCGACTTGAGAGACTTCGAAGGTATTCGTATTATGACCGGTAGCGAGTTTTTGCAACTGATGCCGTCTACTCCGCGACACTTTGGATAGCGGAACCTCCTGAACAAACGACTAAATTCCTGGCGAAGCGCGCTCATCGGATCAACCCGCGCCGCACGGCGGGCCGGAAGATGAGTGGCCAGCATTGCAACGATGAGAAGCAAAGCAGCCGAGCCCGCGAAGCTCAACAAATCGGTTGGTTTGACTTCATAAAGCATGGCAGCGATCACCTGTGTTGAACCGAACGCAGCCGTTGCGCCTATGGTTATGCCGACGATAGCAAGGCTGGTTCCGTTCCCGAGCACGAGGCGCGTTATCTCGCCCGATGTGGCGCCCAACACCGCATTGTGTTGACATGATGAATGACCGTGCGGACGGCGGCTTCTCTAATCCGCCGGCGCGAGTATCTGCCTGAGCTCCGATATTATTCAGCCAGTCGTTGACAACGGCCACCGGCGCTGATGTAGGGCTGTCATGCTCGTTAAAAAAACGGCTGCGAAGGAGCCGGATTCTCATCGGCAACTGTTTGAGCATTCTCAAGGGAAGAACATGAACGCCCAACGCGGAGTGTCGACGCTGAGCACGTATCGAGCCAGCGAAGCAACATCTTTTTAACTCGGGATATTGCTTCGGTATGTTTCTTCAATCGCTCTAGGTAAGCGTTATGATGATCTCTAGGAAAGATGGTGACGCTGCCGAATCTGATCCTTCCGATTAGCGAAGACGAGTACCTTCACACGAGCTACAGCCCTGATTGCGATTACGTAGACGGTGTCGTTCTGGAGCGTAACTTGGGGCAATTCGATCACGCCAATCTACAACGGATTCTGACAGGACTCTTTTTTGTTTATTCGAAGGAATGGGAAGTCCTAGGCCTTCCTGAGCAGCGCCTTCGTGTCCGACCCGGAAAATACCGGGTACCCGATCTGATGGTCCTTCCACTCGACTACAATCGGGCACAGATCGTTTCGATAGCGCCCCTCCTATGCATAGAGATTGTCTCACCGGACGACCGCATGCCGCGCATCCTGGAACGCTGCTGGGAGTACAACGAACTGGGTGTTCCTGAAACCTGGATTTTCGATCCAGAAACAAAACGCGCCTTTGTCGCCAAGGATTCTACCGTGACCGAAATGCCGGCAGATAGCATACTCCGGTGTGGGAAAATCACGATTTCGCTGATGGAACTGTTTGCACAGAGTTAGCAGACTCGCGAAGAAAGCCAAGTAGAAGAACAACTTACTCCTGCCGCAGCGCGCTCATTGGATCGACATGCGCCGCACGACGCGCCGGAAGATAAGTGGCCAGCACTGCAACGACGAGAAGCAAAGCAGCCGAGCCCGCGAAGCTCAACAGATCGGTTGGTTTGATTTCATAAAGCATGGCAGCGATCACCTGTGTTGAACCAAATGCTGCGAGCGAGCCCAGCGCTATGCCAGTTGTAGCCAACACAATGCCATTCCCAAGCACAAGCCGCGCGATATCACCCGAGGTTGCACCGACTGCCATCCTAATACCGATTTCATTGACTCGCGCCGCCACCGAGTAGTGCATCACGCCAAATACGCCGAGTGCCGCGAGTGCCAGCGCTAATCCGGAAAATACACTTATAAGCCAGGTCTGAAAACGTCTCTGGAGCTTCTGCTGATCCAACAACAGTTCCATGGTCGTGATCGACGAGATAACAGCATTGCGATTGACATCATGAATGACCGTTCGGACTGCATTCGCCAGCGTGGCTGGATCGCGATCCGTGCGAACCACAAGATTGCCGATCTGCTCGCTCGTGCGCTGCGCCTGCGCTTCGTAAATCTGCGAGAACGGCGGCTTCTCTAAGCCGCCGGAGCGGGTATCCGCCACGACTCCCACAACAGTCAGCCAGTCGTCGTGCGGCCCGCGTGTTGTCCCGCGTGGATCGAAGCCTTTCACACGTTTTCCAATTGGGTTTTCACCCGGCCAGTAGCGGCGGGCGAGCGTCTGGTTCACAATGACTACCGGCGCTGAGGCGGGGCCGTCGTGCTCTTTGAATAAACGGCCGCGAAGCAGCCGGATTCCCATGGCCTGGAAGTAATCCCCGGCGATTTGCGTCCACACGAGCGGTTTCCAGGCCGCTTTGGGTTCCGGCGGGTGTCCCTCTATTAAGCGCAGGGCATGATTGCGCGTTTCATCCAGGTAGAACACATTACCCGCGCCCCCCACGGCCCGCACACTGGGAAGCGCCGAGATGCGTTGCATCACTTCCCGGTAGAACAGTGGAGTTTGTGCGGCAGGCGTTCCACCTGGAAGGCTCATCTGGACAATCAACGCGCTTTCCGGGCGGAATCCCAGATTGACGTCGAGCACCGCCAGGAAACTGCGAATCAACAGTCCGGCCCCGGTGAGCAGCACCATCGCCAGCGTGAACTCGGCTGCTACTAGAACGCCTTTTAGGCGCCGATGCTTGCGTGTTTCCGTCATGCTGCGGCCAGCAGCACTCAGAGACTCGTTCAACCGGTCACGTGAAGCAGGCGCTAAGCCAAGCAACACCCCGACCGCGACGCTGAGAAGCACAGCGAACAGCAACCCGCGTCCATTTAAGCTGACCGCATCCAGCAGCGGCGTATTCGCCGGCGCAAAAGCCTTCAGCAGCGGCACCAGTTCGCTCGCGGCAAGCGCGCCCAGCGCCCCGGCGACCAACGAAAAGGTCAGCGCCTCCGTCAGGAACTGGCGGAACAGCCGCACTCGTCCGGCGCCTAATGTCGTGCGGATAGCGATTTCACGCTCTCTGCGGGCGGCACGGGCGAGCAACAGGTTTCCAACGTTCGCCCCAGCGATCAAAAGCAGAAAAGCAACTGCGGCGAAGAGAACGAGCATTGGCTTACGCACATTGCCCGTGAAATGCTCACGCAGCGGAACCACGCGCAGGTCATTGGTATGAAACTCCGGCAAGGCTGTTCTCAAGCCGCCCCACAAGGATGTGACCTCGGCCTGCGCACGAGCGGTCGAAATGCCGGGTTTCAAGCGTCCGAAAACATCCCAGAAAGGCTGTTCGTGCGGACTTACATGCTCCGGGTCTTTCCAGTCCGGGTGCGAGAGCACCGGCGTCCAGAGTTGCGTGTCGAGGAAAGGCGCCTGGAAATCCGCAGGCATTACTCCGATGACTTGCCATCGTGTATGGCCGATTTCCAGATCCTCGCCCAGAACTTTTGGGGACGAACCGAAGCGCTGCGCCCAGAGCGCCTGGCTAATCACGACGACACGCTCGGCGCGCGAGTTTTCTTCCTGTGTAAACGTCCGGCCAAGCAGCGGAGCGCGCCCGAACAGAGCAAAAAGATTGGGCGAGACAAAAGCACCTTGCAACGGCACCGGTTCCGCTCCGCCGGTCAGCGTGACTCGGGACCAACCGATTCGATACGTGACGGCTAGATCGGTAAACGAGCGACTTTCGGCCCGCAGCTTTTGGAAATCGTTATAGGAGACAGAACCGTTAGAAGCAAACGGAGGTCTGATGGCATAGCTGGTTAATGTGACCAGACGTTGTGGGTCATGGTAAGGCAGCGGCCGGAGCAGGATGCCATCGACCAGGCTGAAGATCGAAACGCTGCTGGCGATGCCAAGCGCCAGTATGCCAATCACCAGCGAGAAGAAAGCCGAGGCTTGACGAAAGTTTCTCAAGGCATACCGCAAGTCAGCGAGTAACGCGTCCATCGAGGCCGATTGAGCAATTGTGCTTCCAAGTTAAACCGAACTAACCACATGGGAAAGCGGCGTAGCGAGGTTCGAGCGCGGGACTTGTCTGTCCGTAAATGGACACTAAAGCCAGTTAAGCAATACGTTCGACAACTTCGAATTCTTCGGGCAATTCCACGGGAGATCCCACCTGAGCGATGGCCGATTCTAGTTCGCTAAACGTGCTCACCTCGCGAATACCTGAATGCGTGGCGCAAACGAATTGCGCTGCATCCGTTTCCTTTGCAAGCCAACACACACAAAACCGCGACTGGTCTTCAGATTGCCTCGCAGCCAGATTTGCAATCTCGTCGAAGAGATAATTTCCTGGCGAAAACAGGAGTTGGCTGTCGCTGCAATAGGAAAAGACTTCACCACTTGTTGTGACGCGGAGTTCGTTTTTCATCCCGGGCAAAAGGATGCCGTAGGATCGCGCATCAAAGAGGCCGCATCTCAACACTCGGGGGAAGTAAATCCTTTGCCGACAAAGGCGATCGAGGTCAGACAATGCGACTGCGGGCGCCGGAAGCTTGGGGTTGTCTTCACCGTCGATGCCGGAAGCGTCGATGTCGAATCCAGGTTCATTGGCCTCGCGCTCCAGATCTTCCAACTCGCTGACCAGTTTCTGCCGCGCTTCTTCTTTATCAGCGGCCGCCCCCAGCGCATATTCTTCCAATTTCTTAGGCAACCGGGAAAGGATCGGTTGCAGTTTGCCCAGAATTCCCTGGAACAAATTGATGCGCTGGCCCACCTTGAAATATACATCGGCTTCGACCGTATCCTGGTACGCCAAATTGTAAATTCGGATGCGCGGATGCAGCTGCCCAATGCGATCGATTCGCCCGATCCGCTGCTCGACCTTCACAGGACTCCACGGCAAATCATAGTTCACCAGCACGCCGCAGAACTGAAGGTTCAAGATCCAGATCGAGTCCCACCGCTAGCTTCATGGCTTCGTCCGCTGGAAACCGCGGCGCGCGGAAAGCGTCCCAGGCGAGAACGAACCATTCCGTCAATGCATCCAGATGTCGATGACGATTCACCCGGGCGAGCCGCTGCAAACGCCAGTTTTTCACTTCGTGGCGGGCGGTGTTCAAGGCGTCCTTGGGAGTCACGGTGTACTGGTCGAAATTTTCGACCGCCTTCTTGCCTCTGTTCTGCTTAGGTGCTGGTTGCGGCTCGCCAAAGGTGAACGACCAAGCCTCGCTAAACACCTGCAGCGCCGGGACCGGAACAAGCGAGGCAAAGATCGACCCCGGAAATGCCGTTTTCCTGGAACGTTCCACGGAACGGCGAACTGCCGCCGCCACATCCGGCTCGATGTCGTCCCAATGTCTTATCTCGCCCGCTTCGTTCGCGCGCACCCTGCAGACGAGAAAGATGGTGCTCTTAGCGGCGGATTTGTCTTTGATGTGCAGGCTGCCTTCCGCTTCCGTGTTGATGGGCCACGATGCTGTGATTACGAATCCGGCTTCGACCAGTGATTTCGTGAGGGCGTCCCACGCACCGTTGGCTTTATGCGTGAACATCAGCGTCATGACGCCTTCGGGTCTCAGCACCCGCCGTCAACGGCCAGTGAGTCTGCCGAACAAACATGTAATTTGATTTGACGGCTGGCGTCGCTCTAGCAGACAACCTATTGCGGCCTTACCCTTATGTCTGACATAATGCCGCGGAAGGAGAAGATCACGTGCGATCAGGTCGTTTTGTCCTGGTGCAAGCCTTTGGCTTAGCCGCTCTTCTGTCGTTTCCGGGTTCCGCCGCGACGATTCTGCTGGGTATCAACGGCGACGCCCAAATTGGTTCCAATTACATCGATTTCGGACAGTATCCCAACGGCGCGCCCTACACGCCGGCGCCCGGATACGGAAGTTTCGAAATCTCACTGGTAAACGCAGGAGTCTTCAACTCTGCAGGCGTCACTACCGGTGAATTCGGGATAATCCAGAGCCTGAACGAAGGCACCGGGCCGATCACTCTTCCGAGCGCATTCATGACGTTCGATAGCGGCGGCTCAAATCTGCAGCTCTGGGCAACAAACATTTCGTCAGGTGGGGCCGGGCCCTTCGTTCTCAGCCAGACTGCTAACGGCGCGGTTGCATCGTTCGCCATTGAGGGGTACATAGTGGATATCAACACGGGCACGCAGATAAGCGTTTTTAGCGGCACATTCTCGGCAACGTTCGGCGGTCAGACGGTTGCGAGTTTGTTTACCAACCTTCCGATTGACACGCCATTCTCCGCAACCTTCACTGACGCCGTGCTTCCAATCGTGACGCAGGAGCCCGGGTATGCAGGCTTCACCGCCGCGGCGTTGTTGGCGGCCGTGTCGATATATCGGGTTCGTAACCGGAGACTGGGGACCTAGCTTTCGATCCGGTTACACGGAGCTGTCGCCCTCCACCGGCGACGGTGTAACATGCGCAAATTTATCGACCCTTTTTCCTCCTGGGTACGTACAAGGCGTATGGATTGGCTCTGGCAGGATGTTCGCTTTGGCTTCCGCACGCTTTTGAAGGACCGGGGATCGCTCGGGATGGCAGTGGTGGCCCTGGCGTTAGGGATTGGATCGACGACCGCGATCTTTAGCGTGATCGACAATGTGCTGCTGGAGCCGTTTCCTTACCGGGACGGTTCAAGACTGACGCTGATCGAAATTCACGATTCGACGTCGAGCGAACCGGGCGGGAGGCCAGCGTTCTCGCAACCGGAGTTTCTGGACTATCAACAACAAAATCATATTTTCGATGGCTCCATGGGCGGCACGCAAGACCGGGCGCTTTGGACTCGAACGGGTCCGCCGGAATCTCTAAACCGCGGGATTGTGACCGGAAATACTTTTGAGTTTTTGGGTATTCAGCCCCTCTTCGGGCGCTATCTGACCTCCGCCGATGCCAAGCCTGGATCACCGCCAGTGTTTGTGATGAGCTACAAACTTTGGCAGAAGAGATTTTCGGGAGATCCGAAGATACTGGGGAAGAACTTCACGTTCGACGGCAAACCGACCACGCTGATAGGCATCATGCCGAAACGGTTTGCTCTTTGGGGCGCAGAAATCTGGCAGCCGGTTCAGATGGAACACGGCGAGGTGGATCCGAATGCACCCTGGTTTCTGCTGGTGGGGCATCTGAAACCGGGACTCACATTAACGAGCGCACAACCGGATGTGAAGCTGCTGGCAACGCGGCTTGCCAAGGTCTACCCGAAATACTATCCGAAGAAATTCGATGTCCGCCTGATTTCGCTGACCGATCTGGTGGTGGGCAAATTCAGGGAAACGCTGTATCTATTGTTGGGCGCGGTAGGGCTGCTACTGCTGATCGCCTGCGCTAACGTAGCTAACTTGCTGCTGGCAAAAGCAACGGCCCGGGAAAAGGAGTTCGCTATTCGAAGCAGTCTGGGTGCTGGGCGTCTTAGAGTGATCCGGCAACTACTGGTAGAGAGTCTGCTGCTGGCATTTGCCGGTGCCGCACTTGGATGCGTGCTTGCCTGGGGAGGGTTGAAGGTGCTGGTAGCAGCCTTGCCGAAGTTCACTTTTCCGGACGAAGCAGTGATCGGCTTGAACGGGCATGTTCTGGCGGCGACTAGTGCGATCGCGATCTTAACAGCTTTGCTTTTCGGTCTGGCTCCTGCGTTAGGCTCGTTCACACGCAACCTGAGTGGTTCTTTGAAGGCGGGAGGACGCGGGAACAGCGGGTTTCGGAGAGGCCGTTTACGCAACGCGCTGATTGTGGTGGAAGTCGCACTGTCGCTGGTTCTGCTGACGGGCGCAGGCCTGATGATGCGCAGTTTCTTCCTGGAGCGGAAGGCAGAGCTTGGCATGAATCCGCAGAAGCTACTGACAACCCAGATCTGGTTCAACAAAGGAAGCTACAAGACAGCGGACCAACAGGCGCGTTTCGGGCGGGAGTTGACAAAACGCCTCGAGACTTTGCCGGGTGTAGTGAGTGTTACAGCGGCAGTGGATTTTCCTCCTTTCGGCGGGATTAATACCGATTTCGAAGTGGCGGGGAAAACTCATTCGGAGAAGTGGAAGGGGCAGATGGGGTTCTGCGATCTACAGTTCTTCCGCACGGTTGGCGTGCGCCTTCTTCGAGGACGTTATCTCACCGATACGGATATTAATGCAAAGCGCAAGGTTGTGGTCGTTAACCAGACACTCGCCGCTAAGTTCTTTCCGGGTGGAGACCCGATCGGGAAACAGATTGAACTGGTCGATTTGGAACGAGCGCCCGAAGCCGTGGCAAGTCCCTGGTTCGAGATTGTGGGGGTCACGTCGGATCTGAAGAACCATGGCGTAAAGGAGGCGGTACTGCCGGAAGCGTACGCGCCTGTTACGCTTTCCTCCTATGGCGGTTTCGTGGTGTTTATTCGAACCGTTGGAAATCCGGCATCGTTGACGAAAGCGCTCGATGGTGAGGTGCTGTCGATGGACAAGAGCCTGCTCCCGCAGCAGACCGACACTATGGAAGCGTCACTCGATCAGTATGAATATGCCCAGCCGCGCTTTGGCTTGCAGATGTTCGCGGTGTTCGCCGCGATTGGCCTGATGCTGGTCAGCGTGGGCGTATATAGCGTGGTGTCCTACACCGTTTCACAGCAACATCGTGAGATCGGGATTCGCATGGCGCTCGGCGCGACGGCTCCCAATGTAAGGCGCTGGGTAATGGTTGGCGGCATGCGATTCATCCTGGTAGGAGTTGGTGTGGGCTTGCTGGCAGCGTTCGCTCTGTTACGGCTGCTCAAGTCTCAAATCTGGGGAGTGTCGGCGTATGATCCGGCTACGCTTTTCGTGGTGGTGGTCATTCTGGGTCTGGTGGGACTGGCAGCTTGTTACCTTCCGTCGGTGCGGGCTACGAGAGTGGACCCGCTGGTGGCGCTGCGGTACGAGTGACTTGGTCGTTCAATTACTGGCTCGGATGCTCGAGTGAGCGAATTAATTGCGCCTGAAAATCGGGGTGAGTAGCGCGCGCGAGGCGAATGGTAGTCATGAGCGCCTGCTGACCTTCCTTCTTCCGACCTGCCGCCATGAGAACCTGAGCGAGCGCGGCGTGCACTTCGGCCGAATCAGGAGCCAGCGTCACGGCACTCTGGGCTTCGGCAACTGCTTCGGCCATCTTCTGTTCGCGCAGGAGACCGTAGGCCGAGCCGGTTCGACTGTAAGCAGCCAGGAGGGGCACGTCGAAGGTCCCATGGTAGACAAGAACAACATTGCCGATCAGCGCGTCAGGTGTTCGTTGTTTGAACGCTTCGTAGGGATTAAGGACATCTGGTCCCCACAAGAGTCCTTCGGCCTCTGTGGCGCTGATCAGAATAGTGCCGCTGATTGAGGGAGGAACTACCGCACTCGGCCCCATCCCCCAACGGCCCATGGCGGACAAAAGTGGTTTGCATTTGATTTTGTAATAACCCGGATCAACGAAGGGCACGTTGTAATCAAACCAGCAATTCGCTGGATGGTGGTCGTCGACATACTTCTTTACCCACTTGAGGCTTTGGCCCCAATCGGCATTCGCGTCAGTAACAACGCGATAGGTATTCGATGGTCCTCCGAAGGCCTCATTGGAATAAGCGAGATAGCTGGGAAAAGCATGCCATGAGGAGAGCGCGGCAAAGAGGACGAGCCCGGCAACCACGGCTGCGCCAATACGTGAGTGCGCGGCAAGATGCCATCCAGTTGCGCCGGCCAGTACGATCAGGAAGGGATACACCGGAAGAATGTGCCGTACACCGAGGTTGAGATTGGAGAAGATAGCGATCAGCAGGAAGAAGATCGGTGGAATCGATAGAAACAACTCCTCCCGCCGGTGATTCCAAAGGCGCGCGGCCGGCACGAGCGCGAGCAGGATCAACAGAGTGATGGTGCTTTTAATCAGCAACATCGCGGGAAAGAAAAACCACTGGCCTTTGCTGTAGAGGTTGCCAAACACAAAAGTGGGTCGAGTACCTGGTATCTGCAGAATGTCGACCCAGCCGTAGAGGTAGGCTTCCGGGAAGAGATGATGCTGGGCCAGGAACGCGATTACTGTTTTTTGCGCTGTACTTTGCAATTCAACCGAGTACGCGACGAGCGGTGGTACCAGCTGTAAGCCCGCGGGTCGGGCAGAGTAACGAAAGCCGTAAAAAGCCCAGAGCATTACGTAGCTCACCAGAGCGATGCTGCTGAGCGCCGCACACAGACGCAGGCCGTACCGCGAAGTCGAATGCGCGGCTGTGCCGCCATCTCGAAGTTTCCGCTCGCGCCATTTCGCTGTGATTTCAAAGCCTGCGAGAATCGCGAGGATCGGCAGGATAAGAGCTCCCGAATGTTTCGTCACAAGTGTCAGTCCCGATGAAATCGCGCAGACAACGAGACGCCTGGGTGAAGGCTTCTTTACGTACCGGTAGAAAGTATAGACAGTGGCAAAGAACAAGCAAGCAAGTCCAACGTCTGTCGTGATCAGCGCTCCATTCGCCAGCAGGACGGGTTCAAATGCGAGCAGGACGAGAGCGAGTAGCGCGGTATGCGGGTCGAACATTTCGTAGCCTGCAGCGAGAACCAAAAATGCCAGGCCAAGGGCAAAAACGAAGGCAACTGTGATGCGGGCGCGCATGATCAAGGCATCGGCATCAGCTCCATACAGGAATTGAGTGGCGGCAACGAAGTTTTGAGCCTTAAAAAACGGGATGGATACAGGCGGTGGTTCTTTCAAGTGGAGTGGCAGCAGCGGGATGGCTGCGACTAGCTTCACCAAAGGCGGATGCTCCGGATTGACACCAAAATCGGCATGCTTCCAATACTCGAAGCCGGCGAAGAGGTGAGCGGATTCGTCAAACACCTGCGATTCTTGCCGCGTCGAGAAGAACAGCTCACAGCAGATCAGAAGTATAAGGGCAAGGACGACTGACCACCAGGTGCCGCGCGAAATAGTACGTTTCTGACCGCCAGCAAACAGATCGGGTACATGTTGCGCCGACATTGCGCTTCCTCTTTCGGTTCAACAGGATATCACAAAATGCGGCCATATATGGGCCTGTTTAAGTGTCAAGACTGTTAGGGGTCAGCTGTTGTAGCAAGGCATCTTGTGTTCCGACGTCAAGCTTATTGCCAGTCTTGGTGACATAGAAAACGTCAAACGCGCGGCGACCCTCGGTATCAACCAGGACCAGGTCGATGTTGCAGCCGGCGGCCGTCAGGCTGGAGGCAAGGTCGAAGAGTAGCCCCGGTCGATCTTCGCCGGTGAAGTGGAGCAAGGTGGCGGAGTCAGAAGCGGAATCGTCGAATCGTACGGAGGGCTGAATCAACGCGGAGGCGAGAGGGCGGTGCGCGGGCCGGCGGCGTCGCAAGAGATCACTCACTTCGACTTGCCCTTTGATCACTCGTTCGACCGTAGAGCGCAAGCGATCCGTCTCCTCGGGGTTCAATTCCAAGGTGCGGGAGGGATCGCTGAAGTGAAATTCGTCCAGCGCGATGCCTTTGGCATTTGATGCCGCTTCGGCCTTCACGATGTTCATCCCGAAGCTAGCGAGCGCGCCGCAAAGAGCGGCGAAAAGACCGGGATGATCAGACGCGAGGACCGTTAAAGAATAGGCTCCCGGTTCGCGTTGCAGGGCAAGCGCAAAACCTTCCTTCCGGCGGATTTCTTCGAGGCGCCGGTGTTCTTCCATTTCCTCCGTAGTATGAATACGCAGGTAACGTGTGGGGAAACCTGCTGTGAAATCGTTTACCGCCGCGCTGGTAGTATGCGGACCGATACGCTGGGACGCCAGTTCGCGTGTGAGTTGAGCCGCTGCTACCGAATATACACGCCACAACTGTTCCGAACGCCACGGCGTTAGGGCGGTCGGATTGACTGCTGAAACGTCGGCATAGGTTAGCAGGGTGAGCTTGCGGAGATTTTCGTAGGCGCCAACCTGCGCGGTGAGAAAACGGGCAGTCACGGGGTCATCCAGATCGCGGCCAGTCATTACTTCGGACAGCAACAAATGATTGGCGATCAAAAACTCGATGGTGTTGCGCTCGCTTTCCGGGACGCCGATCGAGAACAGAAATGCTGTGGCGCTCTCGGCGGAACCGCGAACATGTTCGCCTGGACGGGTACCCTTGCCGATATCATGCAACAAAAGTGCAAGCCGAAGAATGGCGACATCGTTCTCTTCCAAAGAAAGATCGCGGAACCGATTGTGCTCGATCGACTGGGTTCCCGAGAGACCGTCAATCGCTTCGAGCGCCACCAGCGTGTGTTCGTCGACGGTGTAGCGATGATAGAAATCGCGGACCACCAGACTCTCAATCGTTCGCCAGGCGGGCAGGACAGCGGCCAGTATGCCCGCGTCATGCATATTGCGCAAGGCGACAGCGGCGCGAGGTTGTGACAGGATCGAGCGCCAGACAGGCCACTGCATGGCTGCCGGCGGAATGGTCTGGGAGCGTTCCCGCAAGCGGCGGAGCGTATCCCACGAGACGGGAATTCCTTGCCGGCCCACGAAGACGAACAGCTCGAAAATCGAGTGAACCGACTGCAGCGTAATAGCCGGATTCCGCAGAAAGACTTGATTGTGCGAAACGGTGAATTCGGCGGTCGACAATTTATCGCGCCGGTCGAGAAACTGTCGCACCAAACCGGTTTCCCGGCGGTAAATCGAATCGATCACCTGCAAAGCCGCTTGAAAACAGCAGCGTGCGTGACGATAGAAGTCGCGCATCCAGACTTCAGGAGCGAGCGATCCCGCTGCTTCGTCCTGCAGTTCGAATGAGAGCAGGTTGTTGTCGCGTCCGGATCGCTCATGCAGAAAAAAGCGCAGCGCATAAAGAAAGTCGCGAGCGGTTTCGGCTTCCTTCAGTGCGTTGCGGAACAGCCCGCGTTGTGGATCAAGCAACGCAGCCCAGTGCAGGAGATGGTAATCGCGGATCCCGCCCGGGCCGTCTTTAATATTCGGTTCGAGATGGTACACGGTATGGCCGAATTTTGCATGGCGGCTGCTGGTGAGATCGGCCAGGCTGCGCAACAGCACCGCTCCGTGCTTGCGAAAAAACGTGGGCAGGCGGTCGCTCAGCGCTGCGAACAAACCGGGATCGCCATAGAGAAACCGCACGTCGAGCAGACTGATAGAGAGATGTGGGTTACCTTCCTGCAAGCGGCAACACTCATCTAACGTTCGCACGGAATGGCTGGCCTTCATTGAAGAGTCCCAAAGGCCGCTTAGAAACCGGCTAAGCGGCTCTTTGAAAACGTCTGGCCCGGGCTCGTCGCGAAGGAGCAGCATCAAGTCTACGTCGGAGAAGGGAAAGAGTTCCGCACGCCCGTAACCGCCTACCGCCAGAAGCGCAAAAGGCACGGGGAGCGCCGGCTCGAGATAGGTCTGCGCGGCTTCCAGAACAAGCCGATCCACTGCAGCGGTGCGGGGGAAAGCAGGTCTGGACACAGGTCTTAACCACGGCGACCTTTACAACGCGGCTTCGCCTGTATCGTCGTTCCGAATACGAATCGCGTCGAGCACATCGTAGATGAAGATTTTGCCGTCACCGAGTTTGCCGGTGCGGGCGGCGGCCGCAATCGCGCGCGCTATTTCATCGAGCCGCGCATCCGGCACTACCGTCTCCAGTTTGATCTTCGGCAGGAGATCGACCTCATACTCCATGCCCCGATAGACCTCTTTGTGGCCTTTCTGCCGGCCATGGCCGCGCACTTCCGCGATCGTCAGCCCGTCGATGCCCAGCGTTTTCAGCGCTTCCTTCACTTCATCGAGTTTGAACGGTTGAATGATGGCTTCGATTTTTTTCATCGTGGGATTGTCCGATTCTAAGCTTCGAGATTGTATCCTTCTTCGCCGTGCATCGAGAGATCAAGTCCTTCGCGTTCCTGATCGACCGAGGCGCGCAGACCGATTGTCACATCGACGATTTTCAATATGACGAGCGTGGCGATGATGGCCAAAGTCCACGAGATCAGAACGGCAATCAACTGATTTAGTACTTGATGCGGATTGCCATCGATCCAACCAAGTGGCAATGGTTTCCCGGAGGCATCTTTCAGACCATCATTGATGAGGTTTGTCGCAAAGACGCCTGTCAGGATAGCGCCGATTGTTCCGCCGGCGCCGTGGACGCCAAAGGCATCGAGGGTGTCGTCGTAGCCGAATCTGTTCTTGATGGTGGTGACCATGAAGAAGCAGAACATCCCGGCGAGAAAGCCGATGAGGAGGGCAGGGAAGGGTTGGACGAAACCGGAAGCAGGAGTGATGGCTACGAGTCCGGCGACGGCACCGGAAATTCCGCCCAACATGCTTGGTTTGCCATGTCGCAGCCATTCCGCCAGCATCCAGCCCAGGGCAGCCGCCGCAGCACCGAAGTGAGTAGCGACAAAAGCGCTGGTGGCCAGACCGGAGGCGTTCACAGCACTGCCTGCGTTGAAGCCAAACCAGCCGACCCAGAGAAGGCAGGCGCCGATGACACTCAGCACCAGGTTATGCGGCTTCATGGGTTCGCGCGGGAAGCCGACCCGCTTGCCCAGGTAAAGCGCGCATACCAGCGCGCTGACACCTGAAGTGATGTGCACCACTGTGCCGCCGGCAAAATCGAAAGTGGGAATAGCGCCGCCGAGGAAAGCATTCAGCAGGCCGCCTTTGCCCCAGATCATGTGCGCCATCGGGAAATAGACGAAGGTCGACCAGAGAATGGTAAACAACAGCATCGCGCTGAATTTCATGCGCTCGGCAAACGCTCCGGAGATCAGCGCCGGCGTGATGATGGCGAACATCAACTGGTAAATCATGTAGGTTTCATGCGGCACTGTCGCTCCATAATCGCCGTTTGGCGTCGAGCCCACGCCGTGCAGAAACAAGTAGCTGAAGTCTCCGATAAATGCGTTGCCTGGAGCGAAAGCCAGGCTATAGCCGTAAATGGCCCACAGCACCGTGATCACAGCCATCAGCGCGAAGCTATGCATCATGGTGGCGAGGACATTTTTGCGGCGCACGAGACCGCCGTAAAATAGCGCTAAACCCGGACCTGTCATCATGAGAACCAGAGCGGAGGAGGTGAGCATCCAGGCGTTATCGCCGGAGAGTTGGGCGGTCTTCGTGGCAGATTCTAGTGCAGCGAGGCGCTGCTCGACGCTGGGCGCCGATTGAGCGAGCAAGGGACACACAGAAGACATCACCAGAGTAGATGCAGTAAGGAGAAGCAAATTACGGAGTAGACGAATCATATGGACGTTACGCTCCAGCTGGTAAATCGTTCAGCGTAACAGGTCGGGGTCTTTTCCGGCCATACAAATTTCTATTCATCGGATCGAAATCTTTTATCGAATATGCCGGACGATGTCTCCCAACAAAACATGCAGCCGGGCGCAAATCCCTGGCTGATTGCTCTTGCCGTCATTTTGCCGGCCTTTATGGAAGTGATCGATACTTCCATTGCTTCGGTCTGCATTCCTTATATTGCGGGAAGCATCTCGGCTTCGAACGATGAAGCCACTTGGGTTCTAACTTTTTATTTACTGTCGAATGCCGTGGTGTTGCCGGCCAGCGGCTGGTTCTCGCTGCGTTTCGGACGACGGCGGTACTTGATCGGGTCCATCATTGTATTCACCATCTCCTCTTTCTTCTGCGGCGCCGCCAATAGCCTGATCGTAATCTTGATTGCGCGGCTGGTGCAGGGGGCTGGAGGCGGAGGGTTGCAGCCGTTGTCGCAGGCGATTCTAACCGAGAGTTTTCCGCCGGAAAAGCGCGGGTTGGCTATGGGAATGTATGGACTGGGCGTGGTCGTAGCGCCGGTGTTAGGCCCGACTCTCGGCGGCTGGCTCACCGATCAGTATTCCTGGCGCTGGGCGTTTTATATCAACATCCCCATTGGTGTTTTGGCGATCTTTCTGATCATGCGTTACGTGAAGGATCCGCCATACATCGTGAATGCGAAGCCCGGAAAGCTGGACGCTATTGGATTTGGATTGCTGGCCATTGCGCTGGGCGCCATGCAGATCATTCTTGATCGCGGCCAGATCGACGACTGGTTCGGGGCGACGTGGATTCGTTATGCGTTTATGGCGATGGTTGTCTGCTTTGGCCTGTTTATCTACACGCAACTCACCAAAGAAAAGCCGCTGGTGGACTTGAAAATTTTCCTGAACCGGAATTTCGCGATGGGTTGTCTGCTGATCTTCATGTTCGGTGCGTCGGTGTACGCGGCCGTTACTCTGCTGCCGCTCTACTATCAGTCGTTAATGGACTATTCGGCGTGGTGGTCGGGACTGGCGGTGGCGCCCCGCGGGCTTGGTTCGATTTTGGCCATGCCGCTGGTTGGGTTGATGGTGTCGAAGGTCGACACGCGCATTTTGGTCTCTGGCGGCTTTGCCACGTTTGGTGTGTGCAGCTTGATATGGAGCACGCTTACGCTGCAGATTTCACCGTGGTCAATGACGGTTCCCATCGTGGTAAGCGGATTCGCGTTGGGCCTCGTTTTTGTGCCGTTGTCGGTGGTGGCGCTGGGCGATCTTAAGCCAGAGCAGGTTGGCAATGGCAGCGGTTTATATAACCTGATGAGAAATGTCGGCGGCAGTGTGGGGATCTCCATCGTGCAGACGATTCTCTCGCGGCACGAGCAGCTTCATCAAACCGAACTCGTCAAAGCACTTGCGCCGACCTCGCCGACCTACCAACAGCGCCTGCAGTACTACACAAATTATTTTGGAGGTTTTTTCAGCCACTCCACTGCGCAAAGCCAGGCGATACAGCAAATCAACCGTCAATTGGGGCAGCAGTCGCAGCTGTGGTCCTATGTGGATGATTTTCGTTACATGGCGCTTGCTTGTTTCTGCTGTGTAGCGCTTGTGTGGGGTTTGCGGAAAGTGAAGGCTAAGGGTGCACCGGCTGGAGCGCATTAGAATTACTTGCAGCGCGCTCATCCTGGTACCGCTCGCGCTTTTCGCCATGGATAAATATGCCGCCGAAACGCAGAAGCTGAGCGAACGGATGCATTGGAAGCAGGGAGATGTGATAGCGGAGATCGGCGCCGGGGAAGGCCAAATGTCGTTCCTGGCAGCCCAAGACGTGGGACCTACTGGGCGCGTCTACTCGACCGAACTTAACTCTGAAAAACTCGCACATCTGGCGAACGAAGTGAAAGGCCGGCATCTCGTGAATATCAGCTTGCTGCAGGCGCAGCCAGTCGAAACAGGTTTGCCTGCGAACTGCTGTGACGACATTTTCTTGCGGCGCGTGTATCATCATTTCTCAGATCCGAAAGATACCGATGCATCCATTTTCCGCGCTTTAAAACCGGGTGGATTGCTGGCCGTAATCGAATTCCCGCCCCGGCCCGAATACGGAGCACTCAACGGCATGCCGAAGAGTCACGGCGGCTTCCATGGCATTCCCAAAGCGGTACTGGTCAAAGAACTCAAGTCGGCTGGGTTCGAGATTGTGCAGCTGCCGGAAGAAATGAAAATCGAAGGTGACTACTACGTGATCGCGCGCAAGCTGCCGACGCATTGAAGCATGGCGCGAAAGGCTGAACGCGAGCAAGTCCTGAAAGACGCCTGGATTGGCGATGCCGTCCTCAGCCTGTATGCGCGCACCAGGATTCTGCGTGAGGATGGTTCAATCGATGGCCCCAAAGCCGAGCGCATGGTTTCGAATTGCTTTTTATCCGTTATCTCCGAAGCCAGTGAAACCGAGACCGCGATTGGCCGCGTGTTCGCGAGCGAGGGACTCGCTGCCGCGTTTACCTGGATTGAAGAGCAACTGATGCCTGTGTTCGACCGCCAGGAAGCGAAACGGCAAAAACGTTAGACGCTTCTCGTCGCAAAACAGCAATATCAAAACACTCCCTGAAAATCACGGTTGTGGAATCCAGAGGTGTTTTGGGATCTTCGCGATCACCCCGGGGAAGAGCAGCGTTACGGTGACAGGCGAAAGCGCCTGTTCCACGAGAGGCACACTGGCATTTTGCGGTTAGGGGCGAGATTCAAAATGGCGAGTGTGACTTTCATGTGATTGCGCCGCCCATCGGGCCACGGCTACTCCCTGACGGTCGTAGCTCCGCAAGCGATTTTTGAATTTTGCGACGAGGGGCGTCTTGTTACTTTGCCGGGCGGATACAGATCGCCTGCCCGCCTCCCGGCGCCAGAATGGCCTTGATGGTCTCGGAGCGAGTTACATTCTTTTGGTCGATCACAGTATGTGTTGGAGACACGTCAGACTCCGGTGCATCCGAAACGGTTTGCGCGGTGTAGTCTCCGGGCCCGAGAAACTCGAGCGGTATATCGAGTTGCGCCGCATGAGAACCCGCAATGCTGCCGACGTACCATTCCTTGCCTTTGCGGCGCGCAATCGTGATGTAGTCGCCGACTTTGGCGTTCAGTACGCGAGTCTCGTCCCAGGTCGTCGGCACGGTGCGCAGAAAGGCAAACTCCTTCTGCCCTTCGTACGCTTCCGGCGAATCGGACACCATCTCGAAGGGGCTCTGGAAAACAATGAAGAGAGCGGTCTGATGCGCGCGCGTGCCCATCACCATGGGATGGATATTGCGCGGCTGGAAAGCCTCCCGGGTGACGTTAGTGAAACCGCCCGGCGTGTAATCCATCGGCCCTGCGAGCATGCGCGTAAAGGCCAGCATCACATTGTGTTCGGGTGTTACGCGCGCACTCCACTTGTTGTATTCGAGACCCAGCACTCCTTCGCGCGTGATTACATTGGGCCACGTGCGGCGCATCCCGTCCGGTTTGTATGCGCCGTGGAAGTCGATCATGAGGTGATGTGCCGCGGCTTTTCGAGCGACCCGATAGTAGAAGTCCACCATCCACTGGTCATCGCGGTTCATGAAGTCGATCTTGACGCCCGCCACGCCCCACTTCTCATAGAGCGGAAATGCCTCGTCCATCTGCCGCTCGATATCCGTCCAGTGTGACCATAGCCAGATCTTCACATTCTTCGACTTCGCATAACGCAGCAATTCCGGCATATCGATATTCGGCTGCGCCTGCGTGATATCCGCGCCGGAATCGTTGGGTCCGGTTCCATGCGAGGCCCAGCCGCCGTCGAGCAGGAAATACGGAAACCCGGCTTTCGCTGCAAAATCGATGTAATGCTTGGCAGTGGCCGTGTTCTTCCCTACTTTGAAGTCCACATTTTCATCGTACGGACCGGACCACCAATCCCAGGCAGCCTTTCCCGGCTGAATCCAAGAGGTGTCTGCAATCACCGAAGACGGGTTCAGGTTCTCAACCAGGTTCGATTCGATTAAGCGGCCCGGTGAGTCGCCGATCATGATCACACGCCAGGGCGTCTCGACGGGCGTTTGGCCGGAAACTGCCAGCCCCGGCTCGTCCAGCCGTGGAGAAAGTCGCGCCTCGAGAATTTTTGAATTCTCAATTGGCGAATGTCTCAGATACATGCCGGCATAGTGCTCCAGGTGAGCTTCGGTAATGGCCAGCCATCCGTTGCCCGGCAGCTCCATTAAGAGCGGCAGACCCACCAGCGATTCCGGATGCAGACCGGTGACTGCCAAGGTCCGGTAGTTATCCTCCCAGGAACTCTGGTAGTTTCGCAGGATCAGCGGATACATGGTGGCGTCCTCAGCGATTACAAATTGTGTCTTCTCGTTGACGATCCGTACGTCTTTCGTGCGCGGCTCGTCCGGGATCAGATAGCGGAACGCAACGCCATCGTTGTAGACTCTGGCCTGCACCGTGAATTTGCGCGCAGAGCGTGTTGTTTCCAGTAAATCGATTGATAAGGTATTGCACTCGTTATGTATCGGATTGGACTTACCTGCCGGAACAGTGTAGGTTTCGCTGATCTTGGAAGGCGTGGAGTTCGCAATTCGCAGATTGCTCCCCAGCGACGGCTGGTCTTCCAGATCGAAGCCCAGGTTGGATTTGTCGAGCAGCGGTTTTCCTTTGTAAATGACCTCGTAAACCAGTTGCCCGCTGCCAGGATTGATCGAAAAGCGCAGCTCAATCGAGCCGTCAGGCGAGAGAACAGTTGTGGGATTGTTTTGCGATTGAGCGTGCGGACTGATCGCGAGCAAACCCATCGTTGTTATAGCCAGCATCCGAAACATTTGTGAACTCATGCGCGCTCCTCGCGAGTTCTACTTCTATCATGTTCGGCTCGTTATTCGTAGCGCATGGCTTGCACCGGATCGACGCGGGCGGCGCGCATGGCTGGAAGGAAGCCAGCGAGCGCGGCCATCGATGCCAGTATTAGAACCGCACTGCCGAGTGTCACCGGGTCGTACGGCGCGACCCCGAATAGCTTGCTGCTGATCAGGTGTGTTGCGCCTAGCGAGGCGGGAATGCCAATCGCCAGACCAATCGCTGCCAGCGTGAGAGTTTCCCGAAGTACGAGCCAGACGAGACCGCCTCGCTCAGCGCCGAGCGCGATCCGTAAACCCATTTCACTCGTTCGGCGCGAGACCGAGTACGCCATCACTCCATAGATCCCGATGCTGGCTAACAGCAAAGCTGCCATTCCAAAATAACTGCAGAGCTTCGCGACTGCTCTTTCCGTATTAAGCATTCGGTCCACTTGCTCATTGACGGTGTGAAGGCTGTTGATTGTGATTCCATTATCGATCTGCATCATGGTTTTCTTCACGGCGGCCTGGATGCGGACGGGATCAGCAGCGGTTCGGATCTCAACGTTGACGGAGGACGAAGGTGGGACAAAGCCGTTCAACATGGGGACATAAAATCGGGAGCGCGGGTCGTCCCGAAGACTGTGATCTTTCACGTTAGCGGCGACGCCGATGATGGTAAAAGTATTGCGGGGCTCGCCAGGATATTCGTCACGCACCCAGCGCCCGATAGCCTTGCCGTCCTTAATGAACTCTTTGACGAACGCTTGATTGACGATCATGACGCGCGGCGCTTGTTCGCTGTCGGCCTGAGTAAAATTCCGGCCGGCCAGCAACGGGATACCTACCGTGTGGAAGTAGTTTGCGCCGACCTGATCGAAGTGCGCACTCGGCCGGCGTTTTCCTGGAGTGAAGCCCTGGACACTAATCAGATCGCCCATGTCATTGCCGGAGAACAGACCATTCACCGAATAGGAGACCGAGGAGACGCCGGGGATAGACCGGAGCCGTTCGGGAAGACTCTTGTAAAGCGCATTGAGGCGAACATCTTTGTAGCCCGCGGCGGCAAAATCGACGTCCATCACGAGCAGGTGGTCGCGGCGATAGCCCAAGTCTGCTTTCGTCAAATTTTGGAGCGTGCGGACGAAGAGCCCCGCGCCCATCAGCAGTAGCAGTGAAAGAGCGACCTGCCCGATCACCAGAACTTTGCGCAAGTGGAAGCGCGTGCCACCTTCTGAAAGGCTGCGAGAGGTTCTTTGCAGGACTCCCGCAATATCGACCCGGCGGGACTGCAGCGCTGGCGCCACGCCGAATAAGATTCCGGTCAGAATGGATGCCGCCAGCGTGAAGCCGAAGACCTTCAAATCGATGTCCAAATCCAGCGGAATGGCAACGCCGTCACCTGAGACCAGAACGAGCAGCGCGCGAGTTCCCCACAGCGAAAGCAGCAGGCCGGCGCAACCACCGAGAATCCCGAAGAGAATGCTTTCGGTCATCATTTGCCGCATTAACCGGCCGCCCACTGCGCCCATCGCCAGGCGAATACTCAATTCTCTCTGGCGGCCCATGGCTCGAGCTAACAACAGGTTCGCCACATTGGCGCAAGCGATCAACAGCACCAGGCCCACGGCGATCATAAGGACCAGCAGGGCATTCGAGAATTCAGACCGAAGCTGCGAAACACCCGAGCGCCCGTCTTTGAATTCCAACCGCTGGTCCATATAGTGCCGCACCTCCTCGCTAGACATGTGGAGCGGTGCTTCGGCTCGGATGATCTGCTGGAACAGTACGTTGGTGGCGGCCTGTGCTTGCGCGCGCGTGATGCCTGGCTTCAGACGCCCCATCGAGGTGAGCCACGTCATGTCTTTTTCCGTGAGGAAGTTGTACCCGGGATAGACTTGCGGCATGAGCTGCAGGGGTATCCAAAAGTCAATGGCAGATCCTACGGTTTCGCCGAAAAAGCCCGGCTGCGTGATCCCGACGATGGTAAGCACCGCACGCCCTACATGCAGTTTCTGACCCAGCGCACCAGGTGACGCGCCGAATTGTTTTTTCCAGAAGGCGGCGCTGATCACAATGACCGGCGCAGGATTGCCGGGGCGGTCATCGTCGGGCAGAAGCGTTCGGCCGCGGATCGCGTTCACGCCGAGCGCGGAGAAATAATTGGGTGTGACGAGACGGGCGTGCGCCGTTTCGCTGGAACCTCGATCAAGCGTGAATCTCACCTCGTCGTTCGAATTCTGGATCGCGAAGAAATCGGAGAAGACTTTGTCCTGCTCGTGCAAGAGCTTGAATTCGTTCCAGGAGAGATTCCTCCTCACGCCTGTCTGGGCGCCCTGGCCGTAGCCGCCCCCCGCGGGATTGGTTAACAAAACCAGGTGGTCAGGATCGCGCACGGGCAGAGCTTTAAGGAGAACTGCATTCGTCAGGCTGAAGATCGCGGTATTCGCTCCAATGCCCAAGGCGAGCGTGAGAATCACTGTGATCGAAAAGATCTTGTTTTTGCGGAGAGAACGCCCGGCATAGGCGAGGTCCTGGAGAAAGTCGTTCCACATCGGCACTTATCGAAGCACGCGTGGTGCCGCGGCGATTTGCTTGACCCTTGGGCTGCTCTCCCGCTCATCACTGTTCAATCTTGGGAACCCGGTCAACGAATCCGGGACAATCATCGGCCTGTGAGCCAAACTAGACCTGAGAGATGGTGAATGTACAGATTTTCGGCGTGAAGAATTCGCAGGATACTCGGGCCGCCGAGCGCTTCTTCAAAGAACGCGGCGTCAGCCTTCACCTGGTTGATTTGAAACAGAAGCCAATGTCTCCCGTCGAAATCCGCAGATTCGTCGAGCGTTTTAGCTTAACCGGGTTGCTCGACACGGCGGGCAAAGCATACGTCGACGGAGGACTCCAGTATCTGAAACTCTCCGAAGCCGAGTGGCTGGGGCGCATCGAGCGCGAGCCGAAATTATTACGTTTGCCGTTAGTGCGCGCCGGCAATCAGCTGAGCCTAGGACGCAACGAGGATGCCTGGAAAAAGATGATCCCGGCGTAAACCGAGCCGCGCGCTACACTCGTGCTTTGACGCAGCGCTGTCTCGCTATCGCTTTGGCCCTGGTGTTCGGCTGGCTGCTTTTACCACCGGCGCTCCTCCACCCGGCTGAAAGCACTCTCCCGGCCTGTTGTCGTAAAGCCGGGAAACACCACTGCATGCAAAGCCAAAACGCACCTGCTAACGATGCGGCGATCCGGACTAAATGCACTCAATATCCGGGCGTAGCCGTGGCCTACCATCTCGCCAGTTTTGCTCCAGCGACTCATGAGGCCATCTTTGCCGGTCTCCTGAATCACCCCGCTCTTCGGCCGCAAGTGGAAGCTGGCTATCGTGCTTCTCATCTGCGCTCGGAGCAAAAGCGCGGTCCTCCCTCCTTTGTCATTTCCTAAACCGCTGTAGTTCAGTTCGTTTGGAAAGGACAAGTTTCAATGAGGGGTTTCCAGTTCCCGCTGGCGACCGTGGCTTCTCTGCTCGTGTGTGCAGGCCCGGTGCTGGCTGTTGTTTTCAGTTCCATTCAAGGAGTGGTGCACGATCCCGATCACCGTCCGGTGTTCGATGCCCAAGTCATCATCAAGTCGGCCAGTTCAGACTTCACGCAGTCGCTCGCGACAAAACCCGACGGATCGTTCGAGAGTTTGAGCATTCCAGTCGGCGAATACCAGGTCACCGTAACGCACGACGGCTTCGAGACTTCCGCTCAGACGCTGGTCGTGTCATCCCGCGAAGCGCCCGTGCTTCACTTCCAGTTAGTCATAGGAAAGGCCTCACAGGTCGTAAACGTGGAAGATCAATCGCTCGCCGCGAATCCGGAAACGATGACACCTTCCACTATCGTCAGCCGCAAGGAAATTCGCGAAACGCCGGGCGCGGATTTGAGTAACAGCATGAACATGATCACCGATTATGTGCCGGGCGCCTGGATGACACACGATCAACTCCATGTACGAGGCGGTCACCAGGTGACGTGGGCCATCGATGGGATTCCCATTCCGAATACGAATATAGCGAGTAACGTCGGCCCGCAAATCGATCCCAAAGATATCGATTATCTGGAAGCCGAACGCGGCGGCTATTCGTCCGCTTATGGCGACCGCACCTACGGCGTCTTTAACGTGGTCCCGCGCACCGGTTTTGAACGCAACAACGAAGGCGAATTCTACACCACCTACGGCTCGTTCAACCAGACCAACGATCAAATCAACTTCGGCAGCCACACGGAAAAATTCGCCTATTTCGGCAGCGTGAACGGCAACCGCAGCGATTACGGTTTATCGACTCCTGGTTCTGATGTGTTGCATGACCGGGTTTGGGGACTGGGCGGAATGGCCACTCTCATTTACAACATCGATCCCAACAACCAGTTGCGCTTTGTGAGCACTCTGCGCAGCGACGATTATCAGATTCCGAATGATCCTGACGCCGAGATGGCGGGCATCCGCGACGTGGAGCGCGAACGCGATGCGGTTGTGAATTTCTCCTGGGTCCACACCATTTCGTCCAACGTCCTCTGGACCACTTCCCCCTTCTATCATTTCAACCGTGCCAACTACGACGGCGATCCCAACGACACTCCCGTCAGCACCACTCAGCACCGCGCTTCACAATATGCCGGGGTGCAGTCGGCGATCTCGGCCGTGACGAAACGTCACAATCTGGTCGCCGGAATTTACGGCTTTGGGCAGCATGACGATGAATTTGTCGGGCTCGTGGCCAACGATGGGTCCGGCAACTCGGTCCGTCAAACAAATCTTTCAACCGGCCAGCTTGAATCGGCGTTTCTGGAAGATCAATACAAACCGCTTTCCTGGCTCACGCTCACGGGCGGCGTTCGCTTAACGCATTTCGGCGGCGCGATCTCGGAAAACGCGGCTGATCCGCGAGTTGGCGGTTCCGTTCGCATTCCTCGCCTGAAATGGGTGCTGCGAGCTTTTTGGGGACGCTATTACCAGGCGCCTCCGCTCTCCACCGTGAGCGGGCCATTGCTCGATTTCGCGGTCGGGCAAGGCCTCGGCTTCATCCCTTTGCGCGGCGAGCGCGACCAGGAACACCAGTTCGGCCTCACGATCCCGCTGCGTGGCTGGTCGTTCGACGTAAATAATTACCATCAGCGCGCGCAAAATTATTTCGACCACAACAGTATTGGCAACTCGAATGTCTTTTTTCCACTCACGATCGACCAGGCGCGATTGTACGGCTGGGAAGTCGCGGTGCGCTCGCCGCAGCTGTTCCACCGCGGCGAAGTTTACTTGGCTTATGCCTACGCCCATGCTGAGGGAGCGGGCGCGGTCTCGGGCGGACTCACTGATTTTTCGCCGCCGGCGACCGGTTACTTTCTGCTCGATCACGACCAGCGCCATACCTTTCACACCGGTTTCAATTTCACCCTGCCTTTTCGAGTGACCGCCGGCGGCAATCTCTACTACGGTTCCGGATTTACCGACGGCTCGCTCGATTACTCAGGACACCTCGAAGGACACACCACTTTCGATCTGTCGCTCGGCAAGACTTTCCGCGAGCGCTTCACCGTTTCCGTGACCGCGCTGAACCTCACGAATCGAAGATTCCTGCTGGACAACAGCACGACCTTTGGTGGCACCCATTACGCCGATCCCCGGCAAATATACGCCCAGCTGCGCTATCACTTTCACTTTTGACCGGAGCGACCGCGTGAGCGAGTATTAAAGTCAGAGAGGAGATAACTCGAGCATGGTTAGCGCAACCCGTTCCCTCCGTGATCTCGCCGGTATCGGCAAAAGCATCGAAAAAGATCTGCATGCGCTCGGAGTTCATTCTGTGTCCGAGCTCGCCCAGCGCGACAGCGATGAACTATACCAAGCCCTGTGTGTTCATAGTGGCGTTCGCCAGGATCCCTGCGTACTTGACACTTTTCGCTGCGCGGTCGCGCAGGCCCGAGATCCCGATCTGCCCGTTGAGCAGCGCCAGTGGTGGTGGTGGTCTCGCCAACGCAAACAAGACGCCTGAATTTATACTGGGCTCAAATGCCGTGCCCGTATTTTGAGCCGATATCGATCGCGCCAGACCCACAACACCCAGGAGCTCGCCTCCCATTGCTAGACGAATACGATGGCCGCTGCCACACGCAACCGGTGCCGTTTGCCGCACCTGTGGACCTGCGCTTTCGCTGCTGCAACCATGGCTATGCGCGTGGCGTTTGTCCGCATTTCCCCGCCGATGACCAGCGCTCAGCGACTCGCTTCGACATCATCTCGACAGCTCCTGACGTTCTCGAGCTGCTGTGTGTGGAAGAGACTGCTTATGCTCCTTCGAATTGGCACACCGTCACTTATCGTGCGTCCTCCCGGGAAATCATTCCGTTCGTTTCAAATTCCTGCGAGCGAGCTCAAATTCAGTCGTTCAGCCGCAGCTTTCGACGCCACTTCTCTGAAGAACATTTTCGGCCTTGAATGGATTTTGGGGTGCATACCGTTGTTCTCCGCCATAATAGCCAGTATGGAAAGCACTCCATTGCTCGTCGATCAAGGCCTGGAGGATCGCTCAAGAACAGTTAGCGACACTCACTCTGATTACGCCGAAATTTGTCTGCCGAACGACTCCAATACGCTCGGCAACATGCTCGGCGGGCACGTCATGCATCTGGTCGATCTTTGCGGAGCCGTGGCGGCCATGCGCCATGCCCGCAGCGCTGTCGTGACTGCTTCGATTGACCAAATGACGTTTCTGCATCCGATTCGCATCGGCGAATTGGTTCGTCTGAAGTCACAGGTGAACCGCGTTTTTCGCACGTCCATGGAGGTAGGCGTTAAAGTGTGGGTCGAAAATCTCCAGTCCGCTACTCTGCGGCACACCTCTTCCGCCTACCTCACCTTTGTAGCCATCGACAATGCCGGCAATCGAGTCGTGCTGCCCCCGGTGATTCCGGAAACCGAAGAAGACCAGCGCCGTTTTTCGGAAGCCGCGGAACGCCGCGCCTATCGCCTTGCGTGTAAAGACAAGGCTGTCAATCGCCCTGAAGCTTGATGCATCAGCGATATGAGAAACTAGTGCAAACGTTGGTTTCTGCTGTGAATGCGGGAGTAACTCAATGGTAGAGTCACAGCCTTCCAAGCTGTTGGTTGCGAGTTCGATTCTCGTCTCCCGCTCCAAACTTTCCGGCAGCCCCTGCTAGTACCAGCGCACCCCATAGTATGCTCTCGTCGCCCAGGGCGGCTGGCCGAACATCTATGGTGGCGCGCGACCAGGAAGTGATTTGCCGGCCCAACTCTTTGCGCAACGGTCCGAATAGCGCTTCTCCCGCCTTGCTGATTCCACCGCCGATGACGACGCAGGCGGGATTCATCAGCATGATGCATGACTTCAAACCCTGGGCCAGCGGCTTGACGTATTCTGCGACAAAGGCAGGATCTTTCAGCAACTCGCTCGCCGGCTTACCGTAATCGCGCTCCAGCCAGATACCGGCGCACAGGCGCTCCAGACAGCCGTACGCGCCGCATAGACACTCCGGGCCGTTCGGCTGCACAGTGTGGTGACCGATCTCACCGGCGCACGAATTTGCCCCGTGGTAGGGTCCGGTCCCGGTCAGCAATCCGCCCCCGATGCCTGTGGAGATCGTCAAATAGAACAAGGGTCGCAGGCCGACGCCCGCACCATGAAAGCCTTCGCCCAGTGCGCCCACCATAGTGTCGCGGTCGATCACCGCGCGAATACCGAGCCGCCTCTCGAGCGCGCCGACTAGATCGAAACCGGTCCAACCTGCGACGTGCGTTGAGGTGATCACGCGCTGCGCAGGGAAGTCGACCGGACCGCCGAAGCCAACGCCGCAACTGGTGATCGCATACTGCCTCACCCAGGGACTTGCCAACTCGTCGATTCGTGCCACCATCCAGTGCGGACCGCCACTACGATCAGTTGCGCAGCTTGATCGCTCCACTAATTTGCCATCGTGAAAAACGCCCAGGGTGAGCTTGGTGCCCCCGATATCGATTGCCAGAACATGCATGCAAAACTAAGCTTATCCGGCGTCATCAGAACAGCGAGCGTGACGAAGCGCAAGGCTGCGCGTCAGATGATGCCGTTTTGATGTAATTTGCTGAGTTCGTTGTAGACGGCCGGGATGCCGGATTTGCCATAAAGCATCTCGATCCGCTCGGCGCTCAAACACGAGAGCACAACATTCCGGTATTTAGTGTTGTAAATGGCGGTGTTCGCGTAGTCGCAACCGAAGAGCGGCGCAAGCGTCTGCAGCACAACCTGCGAAATGGTCACCGCTGGAATGGAATTAACGAAATCCGCATCCGACAGGTTGTGAATCTGGTATTCGATCAAGAAGTTCGATTGGGCTTGACCTGGAAGATCGATATCGCCGAGCGCCCTGAGTGGCGGCAGGCGGTAATGACCGGAAGAATCGATGGTCAGATAGCCCTTGGCGATCGCATCGATGCGCGCCAGAATCGCGGCGGCGCGAATCCAGTTGACCACTTTATACTCGTTACCCAGGGTCGGGGCTGAATGAGCGCTGGCCTACGTGATCACCGCCAAGGGCGAGAATCCACGAGCCATCGATTCGGCAGTGCTGATAATGTGGTGACCACCAGTACGCGAGTCTCCCGGCATTCCGTTGTCGTCGTTCACTCCGGCGCCGCCGAAATTCAGTTCCGTAAACTCGGTACCGTCGACGTTCCATTGAAACACTAGCGTCTTGCCCAATCGTGCCAGGCCGGTGCAGCCAGGATCACGTCCTGCCTGATGCGCACATCCGCCTCAGTTGGGGTAGCCGTGCCGCTATCGATCGGGAACCCGTTCGGATCCAGTCGTCCACATTCGCCGCGGTACGATGCGGCAAAATTCAGGGAACTTTGCTGGTTGAACGCCTCGTGAACGGAAAGGCCGCCAGGATAGGCATGATGGCTGTTGTTGGTGCTGCCGGGGGGCGCCATAAAAATCTAGTGGAAGTTGCAGGCATGACGTTGCGTCATTGAGAATCGGTGGAAGAATACCTGCTTTGATTCCGCCTTGAATGGCACTCCCATCACTTGGATTGACAAGCCCCTCATTGGTAAGCGTCGCCACGATCTGCTCCTTTTGGGCGTTCGTCAAGTTTGCGCGATGCTGCACGCCGGTATGGGGATTGCTGATGGCATCGAGAGTAGCGGCGCGCAGACCCTTGTTCGAAATCTGATTTACTCGGGAAACCAGCGTGGCGAGCGCGGAGCGGACAACCGGGGAGGCGTGTCCCGTCTTTTCGGAAACGGCATTGCCGGCCCCGATCTCCGTCTGGTCGGCAGCTAGGGCCAACGTGGCCGCCAGGCTGAAGCCGACGAGTGTACGGTGCAAAATCATAGTAAAAGATTCTACGGGCGGCGCATAACGTACGAGTGAATTTCTGAAACACTCAGTACCAACTTGGTTACAGTTGTGCAAACTGCGCCGTTGCCCCTTGTCTTCGCAAGATGAATCGCTTACTCTGCCCTCGGAGTCTTATCCAATGAAATACGAGAAGCCGATGGAGACCAGCACCCTCGTAACCAGCCAGAAACACGAACACACCCGAACTGGGCTGAGTGTAGATTCCCTGAAGCGCGCTTTTGTGGACAACCTGATTTACGAGCAGGGTAGATATCCGGAAATCGCCAGCCAGTTAGACTTTTATCTCGCGATCGCCGCCTCGGTGCGTGACCGTCTGCTGCAGCGCTGGGCTAATTCCGTTCAAACTTATTTCAAACAGGACGTTCGTGTGGTCTGTTATTTCTCGGCCGAATATCTGCTGGGACCCCACCTCGCTAACAATCTGCTCAACCTTGGCATCGAGGAACAGGCTCGAACCGCCATGAAGGATCTGGGGCTCGATTCGCAAGCGATCTTCGACCAGGAGGAAGAGCCGGGCTTGGGCAACGGCGGCTTGGGACGGCTGGCCGCCTGCTTCATGGAATCTCTGTCAACGCTCGAAATTCCCGCCATCGGCTACGGCATCCGCTACGAATACGGCATCTTCGATCAATTCATCCGCGATGGCTGGCAGCTGGAGAGCACCGATAAGTGGCTGCAGTACGGCAACCCCTGGGAAATCGCGCGTCCCGAGCTAAACAGAGCGTCATAACTAATTGCGCATCGTGAGCAGAACGTGGTCTCCTGAAAGGCATGAGGCCACTGAGGATATCGGATGAGATGTCGGTGCTTGGCCTGCAGCAGGAGATTCAGCGTTCCGATGAGTCGCGCTACGATCACCGGCTGCATGGCGTTTTACTGGTCGCCCAGGGTATGACCTGCCCCGAAGTAGCACGGCTTCTCGGGGATGCACCACGTTCGGTCGAGTATTGGGTTCATCGTTTCGAGCGGCAGGGGTTGGGTGGTCTGGCGGAGGGAGAACGGTCCGGACGCCCAAGCCGACTAAGTGAGAAGCAGATCAAAGAGATCAATCGAGTGTTGCGAGAGAGGCCGAGCGACGCGGGGATGCGCGTCAATCTGTGGGACGGCAAGACGCTGTCGGCCTGGATTGCGAAGACCTACGGCATCCAGTTGGGGGTCCGCCAATGCCAGCGTTTGTTCCGGCAGTTCGAGTTCCGGCTCCGCAAGCCTCGGCCCGTTTTGGCGAGAGCCGACCCGGCACGGCAGAAAGCGCATAAAAAAAACTCCGCAAGTTAATGCGGGACGATGCTATTGACCTCTGGGCGCTGGACGAGGTGCATTTCCAGCAACAGGGATCCCGTTGCCGCATGTGGGTTCCGCCGGAAACCAGAGATCCGATTGTGTACCACCATCCGACCCGGAAAAGCGTCGGTTACTTCGCCGCAGTCCGATTGCGGGATGGCGAGTTTTTGTTTCGCCGCGAGACCGGGCGATTTAACGGAGAGTCCTTCTGGGAGTTCCTCAAAGTGTTTCGCGAGGCCAGCACTGTTTCCGGCCGTCGCGTACTCGCCATCAGTGACAACGCGCAGTATCATCGCTCCAGACTCCATCTGCCTTGGCGTGATGAACAGGCTCCTCAATTTCGCTTGGACTTCCTACCTCCTTACAGCCCGGAACTCAACCCAATTGAACGCGTCTGGAAGCTCACGCGCCGTCTGTGTCTGCATAATCGTTACTTCGGATTTCTCGACGGAGTCGTTTCCGCCGTGGAAGATCAATTCGCCGAATGGACAAAGCCCAACGATATCCTCCGCCGACTATGCGCAATTACTTAAGACGTTATGTTTAGCTGCGAAAGTGTGCTTTGGCGGCCATACCGAGCCTTACGTAGATGAGGCTGGTAAGTATCGCGTTCGCTGGATCTCGGATCGCCTCATCAAGGCGGTGCCTTTTGACACGCCCATTCTCGGTTACCGGACCAACACCGCCAACACGCTTCGCTTATGGAAGGCGGAAGCGATGGAATCCTTCGACTTCGGCGCATTCAATGTGGGCGACTATGTCGGCTCTGTTCGCGAGAAGATGCAATCGGAAAACATTTCGAAGATTCTCTATCCCAACGACGAAGATATCAAGGGCAAGGAACTGCGCCTCGAACAGCAGTATTTCTTCGTGTCCGCTTCTTTACAGGACATGATTCGGATCCATCTCCGGCAGGGACGCGGCATCGAGCAATTCGACCGGAAATGGGCGGTGCAGATGAACGATACACATCCTTCGGTCAGTGTCGCCGAGTTGATGCGCCTGCTGGTCGACGAACACGACCTGCCGTGGGAGTCGGCCTGGCAGATTACGCAGAACACACTCGGCTACACCAATCACACGCTCCTGCCGGAGGCACTTGAGAAATGGTCCGTGCAGCTTTTCCAGAGATTATTGCCCCGGCACCTGGAAATCATCTATGAAATCAATCAGCGCTTTCTAAAAACTGTGGAAGTCAGGTATTCAGGCGACACGGACCGTCTCCGGCGGAGTTCGCTGATCGATGAATCCGGTGAAAGATACGTTCGGATGGCTCACCTGGCCGTCGTCGGGAGTCACGCGGTGAATGGCGTGGCCGCCTTGCATACAGAGTTACTCAAGAAAGATGTTCTCCATGACCTTTTCGAAATGTACCCGGAACGATTCAGCAATAAAACCAACGGAGTCACTCCACGCCGCTGGCTGGCTCTTAGCAATCCCAAGTTGAGCAAGCTGATCACGAGCCGTATCGGTGATAGCTGGATCGCTCAACTGGACGACTTGAAGCGGCTGGAAGAATATGCGGGCGACGCTGAGTTCCGCAAGGAATGGCAGGACACCCAGCATCAAGTAAAGAAAGATCTCGTCGACTACATCGAGAAGAAAACGGGCACGCTGGTGGATCCCTCATCCATGTTCGACGTTATGGTTAAACGCATTCACGAATACAAGCTCCAGCACTTGAATGCATTGCACATCATCACCCTCTATAACCGCATCAGGAAAAATCCCTCCATCGAAATCACTCCGCGCACGTTCCTGTTTGGCGGTAAGGCTGCTCCCGGATATTACGCCGCAAAACTGATCATCAAACTGATTAACTCGGTTGCGGCAACGGTGAATAATCACCCGGATGTGGCTGGGCGTTTGCGCGTCGTCTTTCTTCCTGATTACAACGTGACGTTTGGGCAACACGTCTACCCGGCCGCCGATCTCTCCGAGCAGATCTCGCTGGCCGGCAAAGAAGCCTCCGGAACCGGGAACATGAAATTCGCGCTCAACGAGGCTCTCGACACAATTGCGTCCGGACACTTTTCGCGGGGTGACCAGAATTTGTTCCGCCCGCTGCTCGATAATTTGCTGGGAAGCGATCCCTACATGCTGCTTGCCGACTACCAGTCCTATATCGAATGCCAGGACCACATCGGCCAGGTTTACCGCGACCGCGATCACTGGGCACGCATGTCGATCCTAAACACGGCGCGCATGGGGCAGTGAATTTGACCGATTTATCGCCAGAGAACCACACGGACTAACAAGACGCTTCCATTTCCGAATCTTCTCATCTGATCGCCATCTGGTTTTCGTATGACCAAGTACTTCGCTCGTTCCAAAGTCCGTAGGTCTGCTGGTACGTGACGGAATGAGGGCGGGGAGCTAAACATAGAGCTATCTCTCACGTGCAACTAGACTCGAAGCAGGTTCGATTTGGCCCGAATGAACTTGATCTGGATGGCTACCAACTTCGCCGGGCGGGCGTTCCCATCCCGCTCTCACGGTTACCGCTGGATTTACTGATTCTGTTGGTTCAGCAGCGTGGACGGCTGGTGACGCGCGAAGAGATTGCCGCGCATCTTTGGCCGCAGCCGGAACTGGTCGACACAGTTGGCGGAATCAACACTGCGATTAAGAAGATTCGCGGTGCGTTGAACGATGATTCAGCCCACCCGCGCTTTATCGAGACGGTGGTGGGTCGCGGTTACCGTTTTGTTGGCCAGGTCGAAGAAGTTGAAACAGAGCAGAAGCCGTCCTCTCTTGAACCGGCTCTGGCAGTAATTCCATGGGAGCCCCTGGAAGTCGAGTTTTCACAGGACACCGCTATCGGTCTGCCTGTAATAACGGCTCTGCCAGGAAAAAGTAGAGGCCGGCTTTGGACGACGTCCGCCGCAGGTCTCGTTCTGCTTCTTGCCCTCTTGCTGATCTGGCATGACAGACCCACCAGCACGGCCGGTGCTTTACATGGAACGCAAATCACCAGCAACGACACGGATAACCGGGTGAGCGCGGCGGCGATTTCACCGAATGGCAAGCTTTTGGCGTATGCGGATGCTTATGGCGTTTGGCTGCGCGAAGTGAACACTGGCGTCACCCATCAGCTGAAAGCTCCGGAATCACTGGAAGTAAACCGGATCGCATGGTTTGCCGACGAGCTTCGCTTGCTCTTGACCGGAGCGGACCGAAACACCGGGGAAGGGCAGCTCTGGACAGGATCACTGCTGGGTGCCGCGCCGCTCTTGATTCGGAGAGACGCGCGAAATGGTGTGCCGTCGCCGCTAGGCGACCACATTGCTTTCATGGCTAAAGATGATTCGCAAATTTGGATCGCAAATGGAGGCGGCGGAAACGCCAGGCGGCTTCTCACCGCAAACCCGACCAGCAAGCTGTTCGCCTTGTTTTGGCTGCCGGGCGGTAAGCTGCTGGGCTACCAGAGAAAGAGCAGCGAACCGCCCCGAAAAGCGGTGGCCAGTCGGGACATCGAGACGAACTACGATTGGCGCTACGAGGTTCTCAATGCGGAATCCGGCAAAGTGGTTACCTCCGTCGATGGACTATCCTTCGACTCGGCAGCTTGCACGCGGGACGGACACCTATGGTTCGTCCGTTCCCTGCCGCCGCATGATCTTGCTGCGGTTGGTCTCTGGGAGGTGCGCATCGATCTCCAGAACGGTTCCCTTCTGGAAACTGCCCGCCGGCGCGCTCCGCTCAATGATCGATATACCTTCAATCTGAGTGCCGCCGCGGATGGCAGCGCGATTGCGGCTCTCGCGCAGGGAGGCCAGGCTGACGTGTTCGTCGGAGATTTGCATGAGGCTGAGTTGCAGAAGTTTGGTCCCACTCTCGACAACACCAAGCGGCTCACGTTCGATACCCATAACGATTACCCGCATGCCTGGACGGCCGATAGCAAAGCCGTGATATTGGAGTCGGACCGGGCAGGGGATTATCACTTGTATCGCCAGGCGCTCGATCACCATACGGCGGAGCTTCTTGCCGGCTCGGATGTGGAAGAGGTGATGCCGCAAGTCACTCCAGACCAGCATTGGATTCTGTACTCGCTCACCTCAAAAGACGACAATGTGCATGACTCATTGCGCCGCCTGCCGGTCAACGGCGGTGTTGCTGCGCAAATCCCACTCGATCGGCCCCTGGATGAGTTTCGCTGTCCTCAGGCCGGCGGCAAAGCCTGCGTACTGCGCGAGCGCGAAGGGCATGAAAGCCTGGTTTTTTATGCACTCGATCCCTTGCGCGGCAAAGGACACGAACTGGCCCGAACCGCCTGGATGCCGACGATTTTTGGAGACTGGGCTATCTCACCAGACGCCTCAAAAATCGCCATTCCCATTCATGAAGGGACGACGCCGCGCATCCGCGTTGTTCCGCTTGATTGGAGTTACGCCGGGCGCCGCGCCGAGCACCAGATCAACGTGGAGGCAACGGGAGAGCTTTGGGGCTTGTCCTGGTCGGTCGACGGATTGGGTTGGTATGCCGAAATGCGATCCAGGGGTGTTTCGTCGTTACAGTACGTCGACAGGAAAGGTGAAACGAAAGTCTTGCGCCAGGTGGCTTGTAATACCTGGGGCGTTCCTTCCCCTGACGGAAGAAAGCTGGCGTTTGTCGATTGCTCGACCGAACAAAACGTCTGGCTGTGGAAGTAGCCTTCGAAACTCATACGCTAGTCTGGAGTTAGTTGACCTGATGACACGGTTCGTGCAATTGCTTGTCTTGCTACTTGTAGCCGGCTTGCTCGCCGGAAGCGAGTGCCTGGCGGTCTGCGTCACTTCCGCTAATCAGCCCGCGGCGAGCGAGTCGATGCCGTCTTGCCATCACCACGGTTCTCACTCAGTTCCGCAATGCAGTCATCACGCGTCAAATGAGACCGGCACCGAGCCTGGCGTCTCTGGGTTTACGCCGCCAGCCTTTCAACATGTCGCAGTCTTGACTCAACCGGCTGCGTCTATATCGATAGCTTACTCGCTGGCATCGGAACAACGCTCGTACGCGAAGCGCGAGTCATCACACACGCCGGCTATTTCTGTTTTGCGAATATAGCCCCTTCCCGTTTTCCTAACGAGATTTCGAGGCACCTTTTTGCGTGCCATGGCTCGTTCGCGAGCAGTTAAAGGAAAATTGGAATGAAGGATCGTCGTAATTTCTTTCGTAATGCTTTTGGTTTGGGCGCAGGTTTCTTTTCGGCGGCCAAGCTTGCGTCCTCACAGCACGTTCACACGGAGCGCGACACTGGGCCGCGGCGCCAATCCGCGCTAACACAAACGCCGGACCTGAAGGATATGCCCTTCACAATCGACAATGGCGTGAAAGTATTCAACCTTATCGCGGAGCCGGTAAGACAGCAGATCGCGCCCGATAAGACCGTCGATTTGTGGGGCTTCAACGGCAGTTCGCCAGGGCCTACAATTCAGATCACGCAGGGCGACCGCGTCCGCATTATCGTGGACAACCATTTGCCTGAACCCACCTCGATGCACTGGCATGGGTTTGAAATCCCGATGGCAATGGACGGCGGCCCCGGCATCAGTCAGGATCCTATCCTGCCTGGCGGACGATTCATTTACGAATTCACGCTCCACCAGGCCGGCACATATTTTTATCACTCACACATGGCGATGCAGGAAATGATGGGCATGCTCGGCGCGTTTATCATGCATCCGAAAACGCCGTACCCGCTCCCGGTCAACAAAGATTTCGTGATCCTTTTGCAGGAGTACGCCGTTCTGCCGAGTAACACCGTGCCGAACACCATGAACATGGAGTTCAACTGGCTCGTGTTCAATGGGAAAGCGGGTCCTGCTACGACTCCGCTGATCGTGAGGCTTGGCGATCGGGTGCGCATTCGCATGATCAATCTGGGCATGGATCACCATCCTATTCATCTCCACGGGCATACCTTTCAAACCACTGGGACGGAAGGCGGCCGCATCCCGGAAACGGCCTGGATACCCGGCAATACCGTGCTGGTCGGGGTCGCCCAATCGCGCGACGTCGAGTTTATTGCGAACAATCCCGGGGACTGGATGCTCCATTGCCATCTCCCGCATCACATGATGAATCAGATGTCATCGAACGCCGGACCCATGTCGCGCAATACAGCGGGTATGCCCGCCGGAGTGGATATGAATCAAGGCATGGGTATGCTGCAGGGAATGCCCGGCGCCCCCACGGGAGACGATTACGGGCCGAGTCTCGGTCGCGGCATGGGCGTGGGCTCTACGAACGAACAATCGGTGTCGAACGGCCCGCAATCGAAAGAACAAGCGCAGTCTTCGATGCCTGGCATGCACCATCACATGCAGGGCACGAAAATGAAATCCGATGTGGCGAAAGATGCCAACCATGTGCCTGGATTCCCACAGGATGCCTACATGGAAGGACCGATGATGGCCATGGACGAGATGGTGAAGCGTCCACAAAACATCGGTTTGCGCCCCGGTTGGAGCGGTTTTATGCAAGGCATGATGAGCTTTGTCCGCGTCTTGCCGCCTGACCAATACGACCGTGTGATGGAGGCAATTCGCAACGGCTCGCCCGATTCGATGTCGGACATGCATCACGATCACAAGTTGTAGGGGAGAAATCATGCCGAAAATTTTGACATTGCTGATCTCCCTCTCCGCTTTAGCCGCCGGGCAAACGACTCCACCGGAAAATTTACTCAAGGATGTGGCTGCTCGTCCGGCCATGTCGTTGAGCATGTTCCAGCAAATTGCACGTTCACAAAATCCGACACTGCGTTTGGCCAACACCTTTGTTGCACAGTCTGCTGCCCAAGCCCGGCAGGCAGGCCTGTATCCGAATCCGTCGGCCGGCTATCAGGGCGAACAGATTCGCGGAGGCTCCTATGGGGGTGGCGAACAGGGTGGCTTTGTGTCGCAAATATTTGTTCTGGGCGGCAAGCTGGGTCTGCGCCGGAACATCTTCGAGCAGCAGCGCCGGCAGGATGAACTCACGGTCTCGGAACAGCACTATCGCGTGTTAAGCAATGTTAGCCAGAGCTTTTATTCAGCGCTCGCGGCACAGGAAATCGTTAATCTCCGAAGACGGCTGCTCTCTCTTGCCAATGACGCCGTCGAAACCGCGCATCAGCTCGCCAATGTCGGGCAGGCCGATCAACCTGATGTTTTGCAGGCCGAAGTAGAGGAGGAACAAGCCAGCGTAGACTACACCACTACGCAGCGTGCTTACCTCCAGGCCTTCACAACTCTTGCGGCGCTTGCCGGTAAACCTGAGCTTCCGGTAAGCCCTCTCGCCGGGGACCTAGAACGCTTTCCGAATGTGGATGCTGGCGGGATCATTAACCAAATCCTGCTGGATAGCCCTTCGGTGAAACGCGCACAGCAAGGCGTTGTGCAAGCTGAGGCAGGTCTCAAAAGCGCCCGCCGCGAAGCTGTGCCGGATGTTCAAATTCAAGCCGGTCTTCAGCAAAACTTTGAACCGCTAGGCCAGATACCCGGCCCGGTGGGCGTGCAGGGTTTTGCCACGGCGGGCGTCACGCTTCCAATTTTCAATCGCAACCAGGGAAACATTGCCGCGGCTCGGGCCGAAGTAGAACGCGCTAACGCCGAGGCCACCCGCATTCAGTTATTCTTGCGCCAGACTACCCAGCCTCTGCTGCAGGCATTTCTTGCCAGCCGTTCGCAAGCAGAGCGCTATAAGACGCAAATGATTCCGCGCGCCCAGCGGGCCTATCAGCTCTATCTCGCGAAGTATCAGCAGATGGGCGCTGCCTATCCACAGGTCCTCGTTTCACAGCGTACTTTCTTTCAACTGCAGGTCGGCTACATCAACGCCCTCGAGAGTGTCTGGATGAATGCCATCGCTTTGCAGAATTACGGACTCTCTTCCGGACTCAGTTCTCCCGAAATGTCGGGAAGATACACGACGACCATCAACTTACCGAGCCGGGGACAGTAAATATGCTGACAGCCATTGAACATGCGCTTCTGATGACCCTCAGCATGGGCTGGGAACTTTTGTGGGCTCTCATTCTCGGCTTCTTCTTATCGGCGGTTGTGCAGGCCGTTGTTTCGAAAGAAGAGATGAGCCGTCTCCTGCCCGACGATTCCCCCCGAACCATCACCGTCGCTTGCGGACTCGGCATGGCTTCCTCGTCATGTTCTTATGCCGCGGTTGCTCTGGCCCGTTCCATGTTTCGCAAAGGAGCGAACTTTACCGCTGCCATGGCATTCCAGTTCGCCTCGACAAACCTCGTGCTCGAACTCGGTATCTTGCTGGCGGTTTTGCTGGGCTGGCAGTTCACACTGGCTGAATTTACCGGCGGCCCGCTCATGATCATTCTGCTTGTGTTCCTGTTGAAGGCTTTTGTGCGCAAACCGTTAGTCGATGCTGCCCGGCAACAAGCCGACAAAGGAATTCAAGGACGCATGGAAGGTCACGCGGGCATGGACATGTCGGTGCACGAGGGCGGGATTTGGCAGCGCATGACCTCTGACAAAGGGAGAACCGCCATCAGCCATTTGTTCGTCATGGATTGGGCGTCGCTCTGGATCGATATCGTAGGCGGCCTGTTGATCGCTGGCGCAATTAGCGCTTGGGTACCCAAAGAGTTCTGGCAGGCCTTCTTCCTGCAAGGCCATCCATTGCTCGCTAAACTTTGGGGGCCTCTCATTGCACCCTTCGTTGCGATTCTCTCGTTTGTCTGCTCTGTCGGCAACGTGCCTCTCGCGGCCGTGCTGTGGAATGGCGGCGTCAGCTTCGGCGGCGTGATCGCGTTTCTCTTTGCGGATCTGATCGTGTTGCCGATACTCGACATTTATCGCAAGTACTACGGCTGGAAGGTCGCCGGTTTTCTCCTTGTTCTGTTCTACGCGGCCATGGCAGCGGCGGCCCTGGTAGTCGAGTTTGTCTTCGGTTTGCTCCATCTTATTCCGCAGCAGAGAAATGCTCAGATCATGGAGGAGTCGATCCGCTGGAACTATACGAGCATCCTGAATATTGTGATGCTCGTCGTCGCGGCCTTACTGGTGGTTCGTTTCCTGCGTACCGGCGGCCCGGACATGTTACGTATGATGAGTGAGCCGCAGAGCGAAACGCATCACCACCACCAGTAACAGTTGTACGCGGTGTAAAATGTGGCAGAAGAGCCGGGATAGCTCAGCTGGTAGAGCGCTAGATTTGTAATCTTGAGGCCACGAGTTCGATCCTCGTTCCCGGCTCCAGTTCACTATTCATTCCGCAAAGCAGCAATCGGATCCGATTTGGCTGCTCGCCAGGCAGGCAGAAAGGCTGCCAGCAACGCGACGAGGCCAAGCGCAAACGAGGCCACCAGCAGCGTACGCCAGTCGAGTGTCGCACCTTCGAAGCTCGCGCCCACTGCTCGCAGCGGGATCAACGCCGCGATGAGACCCAGCACAAGTCCACCCAGCGTCAATCGAATACCATGGCCCGTTACGAGCGAAACAATTCCCCAACGCCCTGCTCCCAAGGCCGAACGAATGCCAATTTCTCTCGTTCTCCGAGCAGCGTTGAAGCTGATGATGCCATACAATCCGATGGCTGCTAATAACAATGCTACGCCGGCGAACACGCTCAGCAATTCCACTGCAAATTGCATCGGCCCAAGAGCTTTCGCGATGCGTTCTACCGGGGTCGCCGCATCGAACACCGATTGCAAAGGATCCTGTTTGTGGACTGCCCGCGTAATGGCTCCAGCCATCTGGTTTGCATTTCCTGACGTCCTGACGATAAAGTTCATCGACGCTACGGGCTGCTGATAAACGGGTAGGTAGTAAATGCCCCTGGTGTCACCCGCATCGAAGCTGTAAGCCCGAATGTGGCGCACCACGCCCACCACCGTGGCCCAGGGAAAGTGACTGCTGTTGCGCAATCGCTGGCCGAGCGGATTTTGATTCGGCCAATATTTCGAAGCTAAATTCTCGTCGACAATGGCTACCGCCTGGGCGCCGGCGCGGTCGGAGTCGTTAAAGTCGCGTCCCTTGAGAATCGGAATGCTCAATGTCTCGAAATAGCGCGGACTGATGTAGCCGCGATACCCATGCGGACCCGGATCACCCGGCCCACTCACCCTGCCTTCGATTTCAAAACTCCCTGTCCAATGATCGCCATTAAAAGGCACGGGCTCGGCGGCAGCTGCCGAAACTATCCCTGGCGTCGCCTTCAGCTCATTGACAACATTTCGGAAGAAAGCGGATTGCCGCGCATCTTCGTGATACACAGCATCCGGCAATTCAACAGCGCCCGACAAGACTTGATTGGGATTGAAGCCCAAGTTCTTCGAACGCAAGTATTCCAAACTCTTGACCAGCACTCCCGACGCCAACAAAAGAACGACTGCCAGCGCCACTTGCCCGATCACCATCAGGCTGCGCGCCCGCTGACGCCGAGCGCCCTCGGTATCCGCGCGGCCACCCTCTTTTAAGTTCTCGTACTGGCTGCCCAGCCTCGCCGCCTGCCACGCCGGCAACAATCCGAACAAGATCGAGGCGCACGCCCCAGCCAGGATAGTGAACAGCAGAACGTTCTTATCGGGCTCGATCACCAGGCCTGCTGTGAAGCGGGCGGGCGCGATCAGCAGAATGCTTTTCAATAGAAGCGATAGACTCAGCAGCCCGAGCAGTGTTCCGCCCGACGCCAGAAGCAGGCTCTCCGCCATCGCTTGTGTGAGCAAATTTCCGGTACTGGCCCCGAGCGCGCTGCGCACTGCCAGTTCCCGCGATCGGGCGCTTGCCCGCACCAGCATCAATCCCGCAATGTTCGTACACGCCACCAGCAGCACCAGGCTCACTGACGCTGCCAGTACCAGCAGCGGCCGCTTCAGATCTCCGGAAGTCAGCTCGCTGTATTTTTCGACCTGCATGCTCCATTGCGAGTCCTTCGCATAAGCGCCCACCTCTTTATTGCCCGCGATCACATGCGCGGTCAGGACCTTCATGAACTGTTCACAAGCCGGTAAGCCAACCCCAGGGCCCATCCGCGCCGCTACGGTAAAAAATTCGTCGAAGCGGTGATTTTCAGCAAATGACTCCGGTGGCAATCCGAACGGCATCCACAAATCAGCCACGCTCGGCCAGCGAAAATTAGCCGGCATCACACCCGCCACACGATAGGTTTTTCGATCGAGTTCAATCGGCTTCCCGATAACATCCGGCCTCCCGCCAAACTGGCGCTGCCAGATGTCATACGCCAAAACAACCACGTGGTTCGAACCGTGGTTGTCGTCTTCCGGGCGGAAACCGCGCCCCAGAATCGGCCTGGCGCGAAAGACGTCGAACCACTGCCAGGTAACCTGTGCAGCCTGCAGTCGCTGCGGGGAATCGCCGCTCGTGTAGTTCAGCCCCGCAACGTTTGACGCGGCAGCTGTCGAGAAGATGCTGGTGCTCCTTTGCACGTCCTGGAAGTCAGGCAGTGACAGATCTATGCGGTCCAGATGCAGTTTCTGGTATGTGACGCGCGGCGCGACCACCTGCTCCGGGTGATCGATTCCCGCCGGATGCAAAAACAACGCATTGACAACGCTGAAAATGGCCGCATTACTTCCAATCCCCAAAGCCAGCGAAAGCAGCACCGTGACCGTAAATGCGGGCGTGCGCCGCAATGTTCGGAGAGTAACGCGGAAATTGTTCCAGTTGAGCACCCCTCTCGACAGTGCACTTCGGATGCCAGCCTGCGGCGTGCAATTCACGAAGATCCTGGGAGGTTCACTGGGCGAAACTGTCCGCACCTGGGAATAGCAATCCCGCTACCGCGCAACAATCTTCAGTGCGGAACTCCCCTGCTAATTTTTTGCCGCTTTCATCCGAGGACGCCGCAAGCGTGCAAGCCCGCTATTGACCGCATCGAGCGAGAACGCATCAGGATCATACTCGCCAATCCAATCTAGCATTTCCTCATGGTCCTTGTGGTTGGGATCGAGAATCGCTTCGCGAAGATTATAAAAGCCATGGACGCCTCCGCAATCCTCCGGCGGACAGGCCTACTTCCCGCCCGTACAAACCGGAGTCATCACATTCGGATCAGCCGCCAACTGCTTCTCGAGGACGATGCCGTGCTCCCAGTTATCACCGAAATCATAGGTGTATTCGAACTTTGCGCCGACCCTGCCGAGCACGCTCCCAAGCCTTATAGCGCGCTCGTCTTCGGTAGTTTCATCCATAAACCCGCTCATCGGCTGGGGCCGCTCGAACACCAGCCGTCCCTTGCGGAATTCGTGCAAGTGGTCGTCCTCCCATCCCATCGCCGTTTGCAATACCTGATGCAGTTCCCCCAGTGTTATCGCTGCCGGTACAAGTAGCCGACGCCAGATCGCCGGCTCGGTGCCTAAAAGAGTCACCTTGATTTGATAAACCTCCTGCTCGGCAGGTATTTTCTTCGTTGGCATGGCTTCGCAATCGAAATAGTAACAATTCGCCGTTTCGCAACTGATGCACGCTAAACGATATGGAATCGGTTGCCGTCCGCGATCCCGCGATTATGTCCGGTGCGCCTAGCTTTCGCATTTCGCTATTTCCAGCGAACACCGCCAAGGCCGCGAGCCCGGCTCCTCAGTGCGTGGCTGCCGTCTTCTTAGGCGTCGACATCTTCACCATCTGTTTGAACATCAGTTGGGGAGCGATCCGGCTCATGGCCTTCAACATGTTACTGAGGCCAGGACGGATCTCGAGCTTACCCGCTTCGATTCCGGCTATGGCTCGCTTTGCGAGCGTCTCCACGTCCATTCCCTTTTGCCCTTTCAATTCCTCCGCGAACTCGCCTCGAAACAGCGGCGTCTCGACACCAGGGGGCGCCAGTTCAATTACTGTGACGCTCGTGCCTTTGAGCTGCACGCGCAGAGATTGGGTGAATGAGTGAATGGCGGCCTTCGTGGCGCTATAGACCGGCGATATGGCGAAAGGGATGAAGGCCAGGCCCGACGAGATGTTGACAATAAGCGCGCCCTTGCGGGTTTTCAGGTGTGGCAGGAACTGCTGGACCATCCGCACCGGTCCGCTTAGATTGATCTCGATTTCGCGCGTGACATCGTTCAGGTCGCGTTCGTGGTTGAGATTCAGATTGCGCATAATCCCGGCGTTGTTGATGAGCGTGTCGAGTGCCGGAAAATTCGCAAGTACGTTGTTATGTAACGACGCTATAGCCCGAGGATCGCTAACATCGCTCTGGAAGGTGTGGACGGCCGGTAGCGCCCGCTTGGCGGCATTGAGCTTTTCCTGATCCCTACCGGTGACGATCACCGTGTTCCCGCGCTGAAGAAGTTGCTTCGCCAGCTCAAGGCCAATGCCGCTTGTTCCACCGGTGATCAGAATGGTCCTTTGTCTCAACACCGTCATTCCCATGTTTGCGAGTATAGGCGTTCCACTCTCCAAGAGGAAGAAGGCACTCAAAAGTGCAATACTTACCAAAAAGAGAGCATGAATCATGATTAGAGATCCACATTTCACCGAGGAGCAAATCGCTTTAGCGCAAGCCGATGCCGCCTGCACTCCGCCCGAAGATCTCGATCCGCGAATCGAAACGTTGGTCAACGATCTGATCGGCCGCGTTGCCGACAAGTGGACGATGCTGATTCTCGAGGTTTTGCTTGAAAAGGGAGAGCTGCGGTTTACTCAATTAGGCGCGCTCGTCCAGGGCATCAGCCAAAAAATGCTTACGCAAACTTTGCGCCTGATGGAGCGCGAGGGTTTGCTTACGCGGACCGTACATCCCGTCGTGCCGCCGAAAGTCGAATACAAACTCACCAAGCTCGGCGTGACCCTAAGCGCAGCCTTTTGCGGTGTTTGGGTTTGGGCGGCGGAAAACCTGGTTGATGTGGAAAACGCGCGCCGTGAGTTCGACGAACAAACCAGACGCATCGCGGGTTAGGCAGCAACCTTCTCGACCGGAGTGGATGGCTCTTCGGAAAGCTCCTCCAGGCTTTTACCCTTAGTTTCGGGTAGCAGAAAGACGGTGACGATCAGTCCCAGGGCGCTTACAGTGGCGGCTGCACCCTCCGCCGCGGGTAAGCCATGCCAGTGCATGAAGAACGGAAAGGTGAAGACGCCGATGAAGCCACCGATCTTACCCATAGCCGCCGCAATGCCGTGGCCGGTAGTCCGAACCTTCACGGGAAAGATCTCCGAAGGATAGACGAATGTAGTGGCAGTGGGACCGAACTCAGTAAAAAAATAACTGAAGCCGTAAATGATCAAGAAGGGATACACCAGCTTCTCGACGTTCGGAATGAGGGCAAGCAGGCCAAAGGTGACTGCCATCATGCCAAAGCCCAGGCCCGGAATGGTCTTGCGTCCAAGCTTGTCCATCGTAAGCGCCGCGATGGCACAGCCTGGCGCTGCGAAGACAACGAAGATGCCGAGTTGCGTAAGTGTCTTCTGCAAGATTGTGTGATCGCTACCGAGGGCCGAGAGCACGAGCGGGCTTGAGACAGTGTTGCCATAGTAGGCAAAGTCCATCAGGAACCACGCAGCACTCGCGCCGATTAACCGGGAAAGGATCATCTTGTCGTCGACGAGCCGGTGAAACCCATCCCAGAAAGAGATGGAGTGCGTTTTCTTGTCAAAATGTTCTGATTTCTTGAGTTTGCCAGAGTCGTCCTCTTCATGACCGGCAGCTTTGAGAAACCGCGGCGACTCCTTAAGGTGACGGCGTGCACCATAGACGGCGAGAGCGGGCAGCGCTCCAAAAGACACTAGAATCCGCCAAATAATGTCATGCGAGAGAGGAGTGGAAAGCAGAGCCGCAGCCAGTAGTGGACCAACGATCAGTCCAGCTGCTTGCATCGCGAAGACCAGAGTGACAAGCATCCCGCGATGAGCCTTTCCAGCATACTCGCTCACAATGGTGGCCGAAACAGGATAGTCTCCGCCGATGCCAATACCGAGAATGAAGCGAAAACCGATCAGCCACCAAATATTAGGGGAGAAAGCGCAGGCGATTGCGCGTCCGCGGCGAGCACCAGCACCTCGACGCCGTAAATCCGCTTGCGGCCAAGCATGTCCGCCACCCGGCCAAAGAGCAACGCACCGATTGCCGACGCAAGTAGAGCTGTAGACTCGACCAGGCCTTCTTCTACTTTGCCCACATGCCACATGGGCTTCAGCAGCGCCATGACGACACCGATGATAAAGAGATCGTACGCGTCGGTAAAAAAACCATGCCCGAATGAACATGATCTTCCAATGTTCCTTGGAGATCCCGGCATTTTCCATCTCCGAGAAGTCGGTCTGCTTACTGTCGATAGGCGTGGCCATAGCGTTTACCTCTCCCTAATCTGGTCCATGAGTGTTAAAAGAACATGACAATCGAGCAGGCCGCGCACGTTATAGTTGAACTTTTCGCTCCGAACCATCGTCCTGATCGTGGAAGAAGTTTTTTTTGAGTGTCGGCCAACATCTCGCGTATTACCGCCGTCTAAGTCGCGAGAACTTGAAACATGGTGTGGGAGACCGGCTTGCAGCTGCCTTTTGCCGCTAGTGTGCCAGAACATCGGAACGATGCGGAACTGGTGGAGCAGTGCAAGCGCGGCGACCTGAGGGCGTTCGAGTCTTTATACACCGTGCACTCGGCGCGGATGAAGAGCCTCGCCTTTCATCTTTTAGGAAACCGTTCCGATGCCGAAGACACCGTTCAGGAGGCCTTCCTCAAGGTCTACCGCGCTCTCAATAGCTTCGAAGGCAACTCATCCATCTCGACCTGGATTTACCGCATTCTGCTGAATTGCTGTTACGATGTGCTGCGCAAACGACAGCGGCTGGCCGAAGATTCCGCTAAACCAGAAATCCCTTCGGATCCCAAACTGCCGCTAAAAATTGCGCTCGAAAGAGCTCTCGATCTGATCGGTGAACGCCAGAGACTCGTCTTCCTGATGTTCGAGGCCGAAGGTTTGCGGCATTCCGAAATCGCTGCCATCCTCCAGGTGCCGGAGGGTACCTCGCGCAGTTGGCTGTTCGAAGCCAAGTGCCAGCTGAAGCGTTTGCTTACGGAGACGACGCGATGAAATTTGAATGTGGTGATCTCGAACGGGCGCTTGTCAACTCCGATCTCATGCCGGAAGCGCGCGAACACCTAAAGAATTGCGCCCTCTGCCGCCGTGAGTACCGGTTGTGGACTGAAATTTCATCCGTGGCGCGCGAGTTGCACCAGGAGTGGGAGAGCCCATCGGTTTGGCCTAACATCCGCTTGGCACTCGAAGCCGAACCGAAACCTAGGATCGCCTGGTGGAAGCAGCCCAGACTCTGGAGCATGGCGGCTGGCGTCGCGCTGGTCGCCGTGCTCGTGCCAGTCTCGATCAATTATTACAATCCCAAAGCACCTTCGAAGCCCGTCGCAGTCAGTCAGCCCCAACCTACTAATCAAAGTAAGGACTTCCTCACCGACCAGGCGCTCCAGGAAGTCGAGAAGAGCGAAACCGCGTACCGGCATTCGATTGAAAAGTTGTCGCGTCTGGCGGAACCGAAGTTGGAAAAAACTTCATCGCCAGCCGCCATCAACGCGCGCGAAAAGCTCCTGATGCTCGATTCAGCCATCTCTGAAACCAGAGCGAACGTGGCCTCCAATCGCTTCAATATTCGTCTGCAAACCGCCCTCGCTGATCTCTATCGCGAAAAGCAGCAGACTCTGCAGGAGTTGCTCTCTCATGAACATGGTCAGAAAAATTAGCCTCGCACTGCTGAGCCTCGCGCTTGCCAGTCACGCCTTGGCCCGCGAGGAGTTTACTAAGACATTCGAAAAGACAATTCCTCTACGGAACGGACAACGTGTTCTCCTGGAGCATCATTTTGGCGACATCGTCGTGCGCACGCACCCCCAAGGTGAAGCCGGCATTCGGGCCGAAATTCGCGTCTCGGCGGCCGATCTCGATCAGGCCAAAGCCTACGCCGATAAAGTCGAGATTCGTGTGGAGAACGCTTCTGAATTGTCGATCCACACGCGCTATCCAGAGGCCGGGCAGTCTGTGCTTGGTTTTCATTGGAAGAATGTATCATTTTCGGTCCATTACGAAGTGGTTGTACCGGAGAACACGCCGCTCAGTATTCGCAATGCCTTTGGCGGCGTCGCCGTTACCGGCATTAAGGCGGATTGCGATGTCACCACCTCGCACGGAGATCTGGCTTTCGAAGATGGACGCGGCACCCAGCGCCTGCAGAATTCCTTCGCCTCGATCGAAGTCAGGCACAACGCGGGAAATGTTTCTGTGGACAATAGCAACGGCGCCGTCGATGCGTCCGACATTGCGGGATCGCTTACGTTGCGGGATCGGTTCGCGAGTTTGAATCTGGCCCGCGTCGCCAACGGTTTGGAGGTGACCAATTCCAACGGCGCCATCGATGTAAGCGATTCTGGTGGCTCGGGCGTCATTCATAACTCATTCGGCAGCGTCACGGTTCGCAACTTCCGTGGGGATCTCGCGGTGGGAACCACCAACGGCAGAGTAGATGTCGCCAATGTGGACGGTTCGGCCAACCTGCGCAGCTCATTCGGCGACATTAATTTCGCCGGTATCAAAGGGCAGGTAACGGCCCGCGGCAACAACGCGAAGATCGAGGGCAATAAAGTCGGCGGTTCACTCAGCATCGTAAACTCGTTCGGCGCTGTCGACATTGCCGGCGTGCAACGCGATGTTCGAATTGAATCGGGTAACGGCGCAGTCCGGCTTGCGCAAGTCGGCGGAAATGCCCTGGTCAAAACCAGTTTTGGAACGATTGAGGCCGACAACATCGGCGGAAAACTATCGGTCGAAAATGCCAACGGCAGCGTGAAAGCTTCGCAGATGAAAGGCGCTGCGATTTCTACCAGCTTCGGGTCAGTGGCACTCGATCAGGTCTCTGGACCCATTCAAATCGAAAATCAGAATGGTTCAGTCGATGCCTCCAGGAGTATGCACGGTGCTTGTGAACCGATCGCGATTCATACTTCGTTTTCAGCGTTGCGCGTGCATCTGGAATCCGACGCCAGTTATCAGGTGTCTGCCAGAACCTCTTTCGGGCACGTCCGATCCGAGTTCCCCCTCACAGTGTCAGGCTCGATGTCGAGCGATGGACTGAGTGGCACCATAGGTACCGGCAAATGCGAAATGCGGCTCACCAATAGCAACGGCTCCATCGAAATCCTGAAATCCTCGCAATGATCCTTTGTCGCGCTTCGACCAATCCCTGTTCAGAAACGAACAGCGCTGCTTCTTACGAAGTTCGTCAACTCGTTGAAAGCAGACAAAGAATTTTAAAAGCAGGCTTGGCATCCTGGTTGCATCTCTGCAGTAGAGATTGAACGAAAAACCAGTCATGCAAATCAGCAAGCAATTTACGGGTACGGAAACAAAAAGCGTTCTTGTCGTCGACGACCAGTCAGATGTCAGGGAAGCCTTTCGTTTTTTACTGAAAAGCGCCGGCTATCAAATTCAGATGGCGGATTCTCCGCAAGCGGCCTTGAACACTGCTTCGAGTAACGCGCCCGATTTAATCGTGATCGATATGAACTATGCCAGCGACACGACCTCAGGCCGCGAGGGTATCGTGCTGCTCGACCGGTTGCGAGAGATCAATCAGCATACTCCCATCATCGCCATGACCGGCTGGAGCACGATCGATCTGGCAGTAGAAGCCATGCAGCACGGCGCCTGTGATTTCATCACGAAGCCCTGGGACGTCAATCATCTGCTCGAAATGTTCGACAAACATCTGCGGGCTTCCGCCGCCAGCAGAAAATTGGCGGCTTCACGAACCACCGAACTCTCTATTGCGCAAAGCATTCAACGAAAATTACTGCCCGATCCGAGTTATACGGCGGCCGGTTTGCAATTCGATTGCGCCTTTCTGCCGGTGCGCGAAGTCGGGGGCGACTTGTATGACTTTTTCAGTTTTGGTGACTCGAATGCGGCCTTCCTGCTGGGCGATGTGTGCGGCAAGGGGCTTGGTGCCGCCATGCTGGTAGCTACTTTGCAGGCTACCTTTCGCAGCCAGCGTGACCTGGTCGATACTCCGGAACTCCTGCTTGAGCGCGTTAACCGTCTCTTCTTCGACGCCACGCGCCCCGAACATTTCGCCACGCTTTTCTTCGGCATTTATGAGGCAGCGAAGAGCCGCATCCGCTACATCAACTGCGGCCACCCGCCTGCTGTGCTGCTGCACTCTGACGGAACCACCGCAACACTGGAACCGAGCGGCATGGTACTGGGAGCCTTTCCGAACTGCACTTTTGAAGAACGCTCCGTGCCTTTCACTGGCCAGGACCGCCTGGTGCTTTTCTCCGATGGATTATCGGAAGCAGGTATGGGCACGCCGCAAGAAGACGACAACTGGTATCTAGACGCAATTCGCGACTTAGGCGCCCATCCGACAAACTCGCTCGCCACCTCCCTCGCAGAATCGGCAGCTGCGCGTGGAGAACAAACCGATGACATCACGGTAGTCTCCATACAAGCTGCTGCGTAGCCTTACCGTACAATTTCTGCATGACTCCTCCGCTATCCCGCCGCCAGTTTGTCGGCACGGTCGGCGCCGCCTCTTTGCTCACCGCGAATGCCTATTCGAAGATCATCGGCGCCAATGACCGTCTTCGCATGTCGGTAATTGGCGCGGGCGGCATGGCCACCAATCATATGGAAAGCCTGGTGGCCTCTCGCGATGCGGATAACCTCGAGATCGTCAACGTCTGCGACATTTACCAAAACCGCCTGAATAAAGCGGCGCAACTCACCGGCGCCAGGCCGCTCGACGACTATCGCCGTGTGCTCGATAACCAAGATGTGGATTGGGTTTTGATCGCCACACCTGAACACTGGCATTACCAGATGGCGATGGACGCCCTCGACGCCGGCAAACATGTCTATGTCGAAAAGCCCATGACACATAGCATCGAGCAGGCAAAGAAGCTCACCCAGAAAGTGAAGTCAACCGGTCTCAAGCTGCAGGTCGGCGTGCAAGGCATGTCGGACGAATCGTACGCCGTGGCCAGCCAGCACGTGAAAGCCGGTGAGCTGGGCAAAATTGTTCTGGCGCAAATCGATTACTCGCGCGACTATCAAGGCGATTTTTGGGCCGGCGACGACTATCCAATTGATGCTGATGCCAAGCCTGGTGAAAATCTGAATTGGAAAGCCTGGCTGGGTCCAGCACCCAAGCGCGAGTGGGATCCGGAACGGTATTTTCGATGGCGTCGTTACTGGGATTATTCGGGCGGCATTGCTACCGATCTGTTCGTTCACCGAGCGACTCGTTTGATCCGCGCCTTGGATCTGACCTTTCCTGATTACGTGGTCGCCACCGGCGGCAAATTCGCCTTCACCGAGAGCATTGCCGAAATTCCCGACACCTTCAATGTACTGGCGGACTATCCGGGTGGTCCCACCATGCAATTGATTTCTTCGATGGGCAACGACACGAAAGTGGATCATCTGATCCGAGGCCACAAAGCTACCCTCGCGTTCACGAAAACAGGCTTCACAATCACGCCCGAAAAAGATTTCGAGAAGGACATGCAGCCCATCACGTATGAAAAAACAGGCGCAGAAGACGTCACACTGCATCACCGCAATCTGCAGGATGCGATCCGCAAAAACGAACCGCTGAAGTGCGATTGCATGCTGGGCTTCTATGGCGTTGTCATCTGCGAGATGTCAGTCGAATCGTTTCGCAAGCGTAGTTATCTCAAGTGGGATCATGCCAAGATGCAAGCTGTGAAAGCTTGACGAGCGGCTTTCATTGAACAGACGCCGAATAGAACTCCCACTCGCGTGTCGCCCGGTTATGCAGTGAGTGCAGATCTTCCTGCAAAACTAAGCCGGCAGCTGCTAATTGGTGCGCGGCTTCGTCGATGCGTTGCAGGTATACCGGCTCATTTGGATAGCGATCCTGTACAGGTCGTCTTGGATCGGTGTTTCCCGATTTCGCGCGCGGAAAGGGAATCCACGATCCCAGGAAGCTCACAAGTTCGCTTGGCGCGCCCATCGATTCGCTGCGCAGATTCCAACCTGTGTACGAGGCCAGCGGGACTGCGATCTCCGGCATTCGAATCCCGCCTCTTTCATTCCCATCGGCATTCACCTGCGGCACGAACGTCGGGAAAGGCGCGCCAACTTCCGGAGGCTCGCTCTTAAAATTCAAACGATACGCTTCGCGCTTGTGGCTCGGCACACTTACGCCTGCAATGTGCGGGAACTTGAGTCCCTCCAGGCTGGTCAACTCGCCCGCCTGAAGCCGTGGATACTGCGATGGCGGGGGCGCATCGCCAGCCACAACCCACTTCTCCATCGCTAACAGGAGCGCGCGCAGGCTATAGCGATAGTCATTGGTATTCGAAACATTCTGGCCGTGTCGTGCCGCGCTCGGTACCGGCTTCTCCGGTATCACACCAATCGTGTGCTGCGATCCGGCAAAGAAATAGATTCGCGTATTGGCCGAAGGCGCTGCATCGGCCTTGCCATCTGCTGTCGTATGAATCAGTGACGCGCACCGACTCCAGTATTCGTAAGAGCCGTTCGTCAAGAAGAGCTTGGGCACGACGTGCTCCGCGTGCGACTTCTGCAGCAGACTCTCCTCGTCAAACGGCGGCACATCCACCGGGTAAAACACGTTGGCAAACTCGTGTCCATCGCGCGAAGGCTGCGCGAATCGCTGATTGAAGCTGCCGCGACCTGCTCCCGCCACGTGAGCCCACACTCCATCAAAAACGCGGTTTCCTTGCTCGTCTTCATTGAACCCGTCGTACAGGTATTCCCGCAGAAAACGGCCGCTTTGCGAAACCCCAAACGCGATCGTGTGTTGAATGGATCCGTCCATCCCGCCCTGTTTCAGATACGACACAAAGTCCCGTATTCCCGCCATGCCGAGACCCGCAATCGTTGGATTTTTTGTTTCATAAATGACGTCGTAGATGATGCCGGGGAGAAATCCATCTCGCAATTCCACATGCGACGGATCGATGAACTTCCATTGCGCGTGCGGAACCAGCGTGCGCTTGCCGATTACCGAGGTCCGCGCGAACAAGCGGTTGCCGCTCGCGTTAGCATCGAGCACCGGATAACCAACTTGTCCCTTGTCTCCCGTCGAGATAGTCTTCACTAGTTGATCGCCTGTCCATTCCGATCGGACAAAGCCAGTAATAGGTTTACCCATCGCCGTCGCGACCGGTAGGTAGGCGCGCAGCAACCCTGGCTTTAGCGGCACGTCAAACTCCCAGCCAATCCACACCAGCGTGTATCCGTGCTCCAGTAGAAATCCATCGCCTATGCTCGACGCCGACCGCGGATCAAACGGACCATGAGCGAAGTTGAACTCGTACAGTAATCCTTTTCCGCCGCGATTTGAAATTTCCACCAGGGCGGTGTGATTGCTTTTGTTCGGATCTCGCGGCCGCATCACAAAGAGGTCCGCTGAAAATTCCACCAGACCTCGAGCATTCTTCGGTCCCAGCTTCAGGTCTGTGATACTTGCGTTGCGCGGCTGGTTGGGATCGACAGCAAATTGCACTTTCCCGGCGACGTACTCGTAACCTGCGTTACCGGCCACCGCTCCCTTCTCTAAGACCTTGACGCTGGTGACTGCGCAGTTGCCAATGAAACAACTCGCCACCACGCCAAACAGGCACGCCGCGCATCGCTTGAATAAACGCATGTTCAAGTGTACGGAATCGCGCCTTACCACCTGAGGCAAAATAGCATCGTGGACTGGCACGAGCACGGGGTCAAGATCGTCAGAGCCGGAACCTTCGATCCGAACACACCGCAAACGCCCGGCATGACCAGAGCCGCGGCCATCACGCACGCCCGCACCGGCGCATCGAAGCTGTGGGCGGGAACGGTCGTCGTCGAGCCGAACGCCAAGACCGGTCCGCATCATCACGGTGAACTCGAAACCGTACTCTATGTCGTGCGAGGACATGCCCGCATGCGCTGGGGCGAGAAACTCGAATTCTCCGACGAAGCCGGACCGGGCGACTTCATCTACGTTCCTCCCTACGTGCCGCATCAGGAAATAAACGCGCGTGCTGATGAGCCGTGTGAAGCCGTCGTGGTCCGAAGCGGGCAGGAGCCGGTAGTAGTGAACCTGAATCTGGAAACGCCGGAACCGGCCGAGGCCGGCAATTCCGGCATGGCCTTTCATCCCTAGTATCAAATTGCGGAAGAAAGCGTATGCGGTGGGAACAGGTACGGCAGTACGCGGAACTCACCAGGCTAAAAGCAATCAGCTTTCGATTTCCTGTGCGCACATTGTGATAATTCAGGACATATGAGTTCATCACTGGGAGCTACGAGGAGCAGTACAACTGGGAGTTACAGGAGATCGATGCAGGCCTAGCGGACATCAAAGTGGGCTGCACCATTTCAGGCGAAGAGTTCGAAGCAAAAGTGAGGGAGACGATTGCCGGCAATACTGCAATGAAAGCCCGTCGCTAAAAAATCCAAAGACTTATCGGGTATCTCAAAGAGCTGAATTGTCATAATGAACCTGCATGACAACGACGTGCAAATCCTGCGGTAAGAAGAATCGAGTCCCTGCCAAACACCTCGCCGATACCGGACGCTGCGGCTCCTGCCAAGCCCCGCTTGAACCGGCCGGCGAACCGATCGACGTGGACACAGCCAGCTTCGACGAAATCGTTCGGGATAGCCGCGTTCCGGTGCTGGTGGATTTTTGGGCGGCCTGGTGTGGACCTTGTCGCGCTGCCGCACCGGAAGTAAAAGCGCTCGCCCATGAGATGGCCGGCAAAGCCCTTGTCCTAAAGGTCGATACCGAGAGCCACCCGGATTTAGCTACCCGTTTCCGCGTGCAAAGTATCCCTAACTTTGCTGTGATCCAGAACGGGCAAACGGTCTTTCAACAGCCTGGGCTTGTCAACCGCAGCCAGATGCGGGGCTGGCTCGAAACCGCGGCGGCCGGAGCAACCCCATAGCGCCTTCATCCTCTTCTCTGCTCGCGAGCATGGGCATCGCGTCCACCTCTTTTATGGGCGCCCTTCTCGGTAAACGCAGTGTGCGGGGCGGCTCGAGCGATGTGATGAGCCTGCCGCCAGTCCCTGCAGGACGGGACGCCACAGCCCAGGACACTCTCCAGTTTCTCGAACGCTGCCACGACTTCGGGGCTTCTGGTGTGCAGACCAAAATCACCGGTGATCCACTACAACTGCGCGCTCGCGCCGATGAACTCGGCATGTGGCTCGAAGGCATGATCTCGATCCGCAACACCGCTCCTGAAACACTCGAACAAGAAATTCTCCTCGCCAAAGCCGCTGGCTGCACGCTCGCCCGCGACGGACTGCTCGGCGGCCGCCGTTACGAAACCTTTCGAACACTCGCGGAGTGGAATGCCTGGAAGTCCGAAAGTATGCGCAAGCTACGCGAGGCGATCCCTGTTTTCGAAAAACACCAGTTCACCCTGGCGCTCGAAAACCATAAAGACTGGACACTCGGCGAATACGCCGGTTTGTTCCAGACCTATCAAAGCGAGTATCTCGGCGCGTGTCTCGACTTCGGCAACAATCTTTCGCTTCTCGATGATGTGACAGAAACCTTTCACACTGTGCTCCCCTACCTGAAAGCAACTCACTGCAAAGATGTCGCCGTCGCACCCTGCTCGGAAGGATTCCTCTTGTCCGAAGTGCCTTTGGGAGAGGGTATTCTCGACCTGCTATCGCTGCTGGGAAATATCGCGAACCAGCAGCCGCATGTTCATCTGTCGCTTGAGATGATCACGCGCAATCCGTTACTCGTTCCCTGTTTGACGGACCAGTATTGGACCACATTTCCCGAACGCAGCGCGCTTCCTCTCGCCCGCACTCTGCGTTTCGTCAACCAAAACAAAAGTGCAACCCCGCTCCCGGAGCCCGAACAACTCACCGCCGCCCAGCACCTGCAGTGGGAAGAAAAGAACATTGAGGCGTGCTTCGCCTACGCCAAACGTCGTCGCTAAACTCGCCCGTCGCTCTGCGCGTAAACCGCTTGCGGATTGTTACGCCGTTGCAGAATTTCTTCCAGCATCGGAGGAATTTCGAATACCGCCCGATTCTCCATTTTTGCGATCCGGCTCTTCATGCTGGCCAGTTTTTCCGCCTGCAGCAAATCCTGCACCGCGCCATCGATTTGCCGGAAATTCCGCAGCACCACACCCACCCTCTGCTCCGAGACCCACTGCGCGTTATAGCGTTCCTGCGGTAAGGTCCACGAATTCGATTCCACGATCACCGGCAAGCCCATCTTTAACGCTTCCGAAATGCTGCCCGGTCCCGGTTTGCCCACGAAAAAGTCGGACAGCGCCATATAAAATGGCACCTCTTTCGTAAATCCTTCAAGCACGATTTTGTTTCTCGTCCACAGTTTTTCCAACCGGGAGCGCAGCGATGCATTGCGTCCGCAAATCATGATCAGTTGAAGATCCGACGCGCTATTTCCCAACCTTTTCGCGATCGAATACATCATGTTCGAACCTTCCCCGCCAAACAGCACAAGCCCTGTTGGCAGATCTGGATCGAGACCCAATCGAATGCGTTCTTCTCGGCGGTCGAAGGTAGGTAAATCGTAAAACTCTGGTCGCAGAATCATCCCGCTGGTTCGAAATATCTGCTGCTCCTGGTAGCCCAGCCCGATTGCTTGCTGCACGGCGCGTTTGGTGCCGCAAACGAGATATTGCTTCTGGCGTTCCATCCAGAAATGCGGCGGATAGTCGGCGAAATCGGTCAGGATCGTAACAAGCGGCACCCCGGGCAGCGTTTTCTGCAGGCTTTGGAACAGTGCGCGGTTGAAATTCGGCACCAGCGAAACAACGAGATCCGGCTTTTGTTCCACCCAAAACTGCATCAGCACTTTCACCTGTGCCGAGTGATATAGGCGAATAACTGCGTGCATGCACGGCAACAGATAAGTTGAGCCTAACGTCCAGCCTTTGGCCAACGCCAGATTGTAAATGTCTTCCAGCCTGATCCCGGTCACTTTACGGAAAACATCCAACCGGTCCAGCACGTCCTGCAGGTTCACCAGGCGTACTGCCCAGTCATATTCGAGAGACTCGACTACCGATTGCAAAGCGAGCGCTGCGCTTCTGTGCCCGCCTCCCGCATCGAAATAAATGAAATCGAGTTTCGGTTGAACCTGCAACTCTCTATCCTACTTGCCTGCCTGGGAAATTCCGTTTTGCAAGGCATGAAACTCTGTACGCGATCATTCACTGAGGTTTTGCCGACTTGTCACGGCATTGTAATTGCTGCCCCATAAAAAAGGAAGTAGAGCGTTGAGAACTGTGCTCAATTTCGTAAACTACTTATGTGAGGGGGCGCTTGCATGACAGCCCACCAGAACATGCTTCAGTTTATTGCCTCGCGCGATCACAGGCTGATGCGCAAGGTCAACAAGTGGCCGGCACCCAAATGGATTCGTTTGTGGGCGATCGCCGCCACGCGCGCTGGAGACGGCTGGCTCTGGTACCTGACGGGCCTCGCGGTGCTTCTTTTTGGCGGTGACATCCGCCTTACCGCCATCGCTTCGGCTGGATCCTCCGCGATGGTTGGCATTGGCCTCTTTAAATCCTTAAAGAAATTGTCCGGCCGTCGCAGGCCGTGCGAAATTGAACCGCATTGTTGGGCCAACTTGCTGCCGCCCGATCAGTTTTCGTTTCCGTCCGGACATACCATCACGGCTTTCGCAGTATCCATTACTCTCGCCGAGTTCTATCCGGCATTTTTCCCCGCGTTGCTCTTTTGCGCCCTCAGCATCGCTGTTTCGCGCATTCTGCTGGGCATGCACTTTCTCAGTGATGTAATTGTCGCCGCAATCCTCGGTACTGGTTTAGCTTTCGTTAGCCACTCCATTTTCACCTGATCCTCTAAGGAACTCGCGCGCACTACGGGTCCGGGATCAAGCCCGCCCGGAGGACATGATAGTTTCTTTGCTGTATGGCGGCGCGCAGCCGTGCCCTGTGCGCTTTTGGGAACTCGCGCGCACAACGGCTCGCGACCCGCGCCCAAGTCCGCCGAAGGTCCTGTTTCGTTTGGTGGCGGCTCCGGAGGGCACACCTCGCGGCCTGTGCTTGCTTCTGAGATTTGTCTGCTCAAATCGAGCACTCTATAGTGAAAGTGTCTCGCGGCAAAACGGGCCCGGACAAGTTATCCATCGTGCTGCGCCATACTCTTCTTTATTTATCGGAACAAAGCTGGCTCCGGCATTGGATGGAAAACTCCTCGTTGTCGCAAAAGTTTACGTCCCGTTTCGTCGCCGGCCAGACCTTGAAAGAAGGCATTCGCGTTCTGCAGGCGCTCTCCGACGAGCGCATACAGGGCACGCTCGACTTTCTCGGCGAAAACGTCTCGTCTCTTGATGACGCGGGGCGTTCGAAAAATTCGTATCTCGAAGCGTTGCGCGAAATCGAGCACGCCCATCTCCCCGCCACTGTCTCGATTAAGCTCACTCAATTCGGGCTGGAACTTTCTGAGGCTGCTTGCCGGGCCAACGTGACTACCCTCGTTGATCGGGCGCGAGAAATGGGCAGCAGAGTCGAATTCGATATGGAATCGACCGCGTACACCGATCGAACGCTGCAGATCGTAACGTCTTTCCAGGAAAGCCACCCCGGACACGTGCGGGCTGTCATTCAAGCGTATTTGTTTCGTAGCGAAGCTGACATCCGCATGTTATCCGAGCGCCGTATTCCCGTTCGTCTGTGCAAAGGCGCGTATAGGGAACCCGCCCATCTCGCGTTTGCCCGTAAATCCGACGTCGACGCCAATTACCTCAAGCTGATGAAGCTCCTGTTAACAGAAGGAACGCATCCAGCCGTAGCCAGCCACGACGAAAACATCGTTCGCCAAGCGGTTCACTTCGTCAAAGAGAAATCCCTCTCGCCCAACACATTCGAGTTTCAGATGCTTTATGGAATCCGTCGCGATTTGCAGCGCGAACTCGTTTCGCAGAACTTCGCGCTTCGCTTATACGTTCCCTATGGTGATGCGTGGTATCCGTACTTTATGCGGCGGCTGGCCGAACGTCCGGCGAACCTTCTGTTCCTGGCAAAGAATCTAACCCGCAGCTAAGCTTTCACCAGCTAAGTAGTGTGGCTCCGCAACCACGTCGGAGCAGAAGGAGTCTAATAAGAGGTATGAAGTACTGGCTCTACCTGCTGGCCAAGCTTCTCGTTGCCGCTGGAATTGTATGCAGTCTCCAGTTCGCGTTTATTCGTTTTTATCCGCTGCCGCCGCCGCAGCTCGATTACTTCGGAAAGCCGCACACGCTCTTCCTGGGCGACATGCTCTTCACGTTTTCAATCTTCTTTATTTGGCTCCTGGGAGCCGGTCTGCTCTTTGCGATTATCTGGGATCAGCGCCGCCGTTGCCGGACCTGCCTGCGACGCCTTATGATGCCGGTGCGGAGGGGCTCCTGGAGCAACATGGTTGTTCTTGGACGTCCCCAGACGGAGTGGATCTGCCCGTTTGGGCACGGCACGCTCAGCATCGAGGAATTACAGATTACCGGCCGTCAACCGCCCGACTGGCAACCGCACGACGATAACATCTGGAAAGAGCTAGAATCATTCCATCAGGCTCAGAAGTAACCAGTGCCTTCCAAGGCGTCGGACTCTTCGGGCAGAACTCCCAGGCCTCCACGATTGCCCGTACGCATTAAAGTTCCTGGACGAACGAAGGCCAGAAAACACAAACCAGGGCGCTTCGACGTTCCACCGCTTCTCAGGCGGATTGCTCTTTATACCTGCCTCATTCTGCTAACCGCTTGCATCGTCGGGGGCGTGTGGGTTTCGTTTGTTTACAGCAAGTATGCCCGGCTCACCGACGCGAAGCTCCTGCAGGGGCCGTTTCCAAACTCGTCGCTTCTCTACGCGGCTCCCGAAACTGTTGGAGTAGGCGATCCAGGGACGCCTCTCGCTTTCGCCAATCGTCTGCGTCAAAGCGGCTATGGGGAAGATGCCAAGACCAATCCAACCGGCTGGTATCACCTGCGGACCGATGCTATCGAGATTTTCCCTGGCGAGAGATCCCCGACCTCTTCCGAGCCGGGCGTTCTGAAATTCCAGAATGGCAAGATTTCCTCTGTCATTGCGCTGAGTGACAACTCTCCTCGAACCGTCTACACGCTCGAACCGCAGCTTCTCAGCAGCCTCTATAACAAAGATCGTGAGAAGCGGCGTATCGTTCGTTTCGACGAAATCCCGCCAGTGCTGATCCACGCTCTCATCTCGATTGAAGACAAGCGCTTCTTCCAGCACTCCGGTTTCGATCCCATGCGCATCCTGAAAGCGGTCTATATCGACCTAAGGTCGGGCAGAAAAGATCAGGGCGCTTCCACTTTGACTCAGCAGCTGGCCAGGATGTTGTGGCTCGATCCGAGCAAAACCTTCACCCGCAAGTTCGACGAACTCCTGATCACTATTCATCTCGAGCACAAACTCACTAAGCAGAAAATCTTCGAGTACTACGCGAACCAGGTGCCGTTGGGACGTCGTGGTTCCTTCGCCATCCGCGGCTTTGGTGAAGCGTCGGATGCCTACTTCGGCAAGGACATCCGGCAGCTCTCGACGGCCGAAGCGGCCACCTTGGCCGGATTGATTCAGGAGCCTAGCTATCGCAACCCCGTACGCTGGCCGGACCGTGCCAGGGTTCGCCGCAACGTTGTCTTGAAGCAGATGCTCGACAACGGCTATCTTTCGCAGTCGCAGTATCAGGCCAGCCTCGATACGCCCATGCTGGTCGCGAAACAGGGAGTGTCTTCAGCCGATGCCCCGTATTTCTTAGATCTGGTCAACAGCAAGCTGACAGAAAATTTCGAGGATCGCGATTTCCAGGATTCGGGTTCAAAGATTTACACCACTCTCGACCCGCAACTGCAGCGCGATGCAGCCGATGCCGTGGCCGCCGGCATGCAAGAAATTCAAAGTCTGATCGCTAAGCGCCGCAAGCAAGGCGTTGCACTTGAAGAGCCGCAGGTGGCATTGATCTGTCTTGACCCCCACACCGGCGAAGTAAAAGCGCTCATCGGCGGCAAGAACTACGGCCTGAGCCAGCTCAACCATGTCATTGCGAAACGTCCCTCAGGCAGCATCTTCAAGCCTTTCGTTTACGCCGCGGCGCTCAATACAGGATTGTGGGACCATCCTGATCCCATCACTGCTTCGAGCATTTTCCCCGATCAGGCGCAGACGTTTATGTACGCTGGCGAGTCGTATGAGCCGACCGATTATCACAAAGGCGCGTGGCTGGGCGATGTCACTTTGCGCACGGCGTTTGCGAAATCGTTAAACGTGCCGGCGGTAGAAGTGGCCCAGCAGACTGGTTATGGAGCAGTGGCCGCACTGGCGCATAAAGCCGGGTTGGCGGACATTCATGCCACGCCGTCCATGGCCCTCGGCGCATACAGCGTTACCCCTTACGACATGGCCGGAGCCTATACCATGTTCGCCAATAAGGGTGTGCAGGTCGCTCCCGAGATGATCTCTAAGATAGTCGATCAGAAGGGAGCCGAAATCTGGTCGGCCGAACCAAAAACCAAAAAAATCCTCGATCCGCGCGTCACGTTTCTCACGGTCAATCTCATGCAGGAAGTTCTTCGCACCGGCACCGGCGCGGGCGTGCGCAGTCGCGGGTTTGCGCTTCCCGCCGCAGGCAAAACGGGCACATCCCACGATGCCTGGTTTGCGGGCTTTACCTCCCGGCTGCTCTGCGTCGTCTGGGTCGGGTTGGACGATTATCAGGACATTAAGCTCGACGGCGCCAAAGCCGCTCTGCCGATCTGGACCGACTTCATGAAGCGCGCTCACCAGCATCGCGCCTACCGGGACGTGTCGAATTTCGACGTTCCAGACGGCCTGGTCAGTGCCCAGGTGGATGCCGATAGCGGGCAACTCGCTACTACTTCCTGCCCGCGCATTATCACCGAGTATTACCTGCTCGGCACACAACCGACTCAGTTCTGTGCGCTGCATTCCGGCGGCGCAACCCAGATTGCCGGCTGGGATGCTATGCCGGCCGCCACGCCTTCCCTCCCCGCTACGTTTAACGGCCAAGATCCGCAAAATGCAACGGCGCAAAGCCGGCAGGCGGCCGATCGAAAAAAGCACGGAATTCTCGACAAACTAAAAAGCATATTTAAGTAGCTTTTCTCCTTTCCAGTCCATCCTAAAAGGTATATAGTAGGGGCTACACAGGGGGATCAGTATGATCAATTCTCCAGTTCGTCTCGCCCACGGCCTGATCGTGCTCTGGGCTGCCTCACTCGTCTGGGCCGCTCCCCAGCAAAAGCCGCTCGACACAAGCGGATTGCGGGCTTCCGCATCACTTCCGCCGAACGTTGTTCCGCACCCACCCATCACGCCCGAACTGCGAGGCGATATCTACATGGCTCGCAAAATGTATCGGGAGGCGATCGATGTGTATCGCCAGGGCCCGGCGGACTCGCCTGTGCTGGCCAACAAGATCGGCATCGCCTTCCACCAGATGCTCGCGCTCGATCTGGCGAAGAAGAACTACCAGCGCGCCATGAAGCTCGATCCGAAATATCCCGAGGCCATCAACAATCTCGGCACCATCTACTACGCTGAAAAGAGCTATCGCCGCTCGATCGGCTATTACAAAAAGGCTCTGCGCTACTCCAGTCCGACAGCGTCTATTTACGCCAATCTGGGCGCCGCTTATTTCGCGCGGAAGAATTACAAACAAGCGTCCGAGTATTATGAAGAGGCGTTGAAGCTGGACCCTGAGGTGTTCGAGCATCATGGCAATTTCGGCACTTTGATGCAGGAGAGAACGGTCGAAGAACGGGCTCTGTTTCATCTCTATCTCGCCAAGATGTATGCCAAATCGGGTTCGGACGAGCGTGCGTTAATCTATTTGCGTAAGGCGTTGGAAGAGGGCGTAAAGGATCGCGGCAAGATTCCGGATATGCCCGAATTCTCCGTCCTGAAAGCGAATGCCGTTTTCAAACAGATCCTGCTCGAGAACGCCAAGCCCCTCTAGAGGCAAACCTGCCCGCCGCCAGTCGTAGGGTAGTCTTCAGCCTGCTAGTCGTTCTAACGCTGCTCTATTGTTCCGCTTGCGCTCGCAATCCGTCCGATGGATCGTTGCGGCGTATCGCTCTTCTGCCATCGAACCTTTTGATCGCCGATTCCTCCTCCGACTGGTTGCGCCTGGCGGTTCCTCTGGTGCTTGAACAGGATCTGTCGACGTCATCCGCCGCGGTCGCGGCACTCGCTTCCGATGACTCCGCTGCTTACCAGTCAGGCAGCACCGAACTTTTGCGAACCACCGTCGAGCAGCGCTCAGGACAGCTCACCGTGGATGTCAATGTAATCGATCTCGCCACACAGCAAAATCGCAAGGTCATCTCCAGCCGCGACGCAGCGGCCCAACTGATTCCGCAACTGAATGCCTTGGCGAAGCAATTGGACAAACAGGCCAGCGCTTTCTCTACCAAAAGCGAAGCAGCGCTGCGGGCGCTTGCTGGCGGTCTTTCCGCCAGCGATCCCCAGCTCAAGATTCAGGCCCTCAAAGAGGCCATCGCCGCCGATCCCGCGTTTGGTCTTGCCTACATCGCGCTCGCGGAGACTTTGCTCTCAAACAAAGGGGAAGTCCAGACTCTTCTCGACAGCGCACAAGCACACGATAAGGACTTCACCGAACTCGACCGGTCCCGTCTGAACCTGCTGCGAAAGCAGTTTTCAAAAGCGCCGGTCGAAGAGCTCGTCGGGGCGGCCAAGGCTCTCGCCTCGAACAGTCCGAACAACGTCGAAGCTCTGGCAACACTCGGTTCAAACCTGTTCTTGCTTGGCGATACATCGTCCGCGGAACGTGCTTTCCATCGCGCTTTGCAGGTCAGTCCGGGAAACAGCAATCTCCAGGAGCAAATGGCAATTGGCCTGATCGAGACTAAACAATACCGGAGGGCGGAGCAGATCCTAACGGGTCTCGCGGCAGCCAATCCGGCTGTACTGCCGTCCTTGTCGGTCTGTGTCCTGCTCGCAGGCGATGATAAGCGCGCAGATGCGCTGTATGAAAAATTCTTGTCGTCGGTCACCAATCCGGATGCCAAGACGTTCTATCGTGCCACCTGGCTGGCGCTTGAAGACCGGCTCACGGAGGCAATAGCCCAATTACAGAAAGCCTCATTCACAGATCCCCGCGCTCATGCGCTTGCCGAACGCCAGATTTCGATCTGGCGGCAGATGGCTGGACATGCACCGTCGCCAGCTAACGGTTCGGCTTACGCCCTGTTCCTGAATCGTTCCTACAAAGAAGCGGCTCAAGCTTGGGCGGCGATCGATAGACAGTCCGGGCATGCCGATTTGCGGGCGCGAGCGATGCTTGCCGCATCTTTAAGCCTGGCCGGCAATGTCGCCGCTGCTCGCCAAGTGCCTGTGCAGCCTTTCGTACCCGACTTGAACGATGCTTTTGCCGCTGTCTCTTTTCGAGAACTCCGCCAGCTGCTAAAAGGTCAAACTGGCTGAACGTCGGACTTCGTGTTCGGAGACGCAATGCGGGTTTGCTTCTTCAGCCAGGGCTTCGGCTGATCGCCGCTATCGCGTTTGAACACGCGATCGTACATATGTTTGGTGCTGGTGGTGCCAAGCGAGGTGTTATACAGGTTGACCAGATCGAGCGCCGCCTTCACGTCGTCCTCGAATTGATGTAAAGCTTTAAGCTGGTCGGCGGAAGCCGGATAGCGCTTGCCCCTGGCCGTTTCGAGAAACATCTGATACCCGCCATTCAGCAGAATTGCGATTTCGGGACCGATCAGCACGCCTGCTTTTTCGATAGCCGGCTGGTTCTTGCCTTCGTCGCCGATGACGGCTCCCACGCCATGTTTGGTGATCCGGACGCGCCCATCCGGCAAGCCGGCGATGCCAAAGTCCGCCTTGCGAAGAATGTCGACCCGTTCAGAAAACGTGGGGATTTTCAAACGTTCGCGGCGAAAGAACATACTTCAGTCTATATCGCCATCGGCAGAAACCGTTGCGTGGCCATACAGTTGTACCTACAATAGAAGTTATTGGGCGTCGAGTGGGATCCAAAGAAGAGAGGCTGGACAATTCGAGAGCGTGGCATCGATTTTGCCGATGCCGTCAGCGTTCTCGAAGACGACAATGCGATTACCATTGTTGACAACGAATCCGCTCCAGACGAAGAACGATTTGTGACTCTCGGACTCGATGTCTTCAGCCGCGTATTGGTAGTTGTTTACGTCTTTCGCGGCGAACAAATCCGAATGATCTCGGCACGTTCCGCCGAGCCGCATGAGAGAACCGAATACGAGGCACAAAGATGAAAGAAAGATACGATTTCAGCAAAGGAAAAAGGGGTCCGGTAATCAAAGTCCCGGAAGGCAAAGAAAAGATCACGATCCGGCTGGACACCGAAATCTTAAACTGGTTCCGTAACATAGTCGGCGAGGCCGGCGGCGGCAATTATCAGACGCTCATGAACAACGCTTTGCGCGAGTACATCGAAGGCAAAACCCCAAAGCTGGAAGACACCTTGCGGCGTATCATCCGCGAGGAACTAAAGGCGAAAGACGCGGCTTGAATCCCTTTCTCATGGATCCTCAACTACCCATAGCCGCCATCACTGATGAATTCTCGCCGAAGCTCGCCGAAGCCATTCCTTTGATGCGCGAGATCGGCATGACGGGCGCTGAACTGCGCGTCATTGACGGTAAGAACATTCTCGATCTCAACAACGACGAACTGAAGGCCGTCAAAGATGCTTTGGACGAGGCCGGTCTCAAAGTGATCTCCATCGCATCGCCGCTACTCAAGTGCGTTCTCGAAAACGGCCCCACCCTCGACACTCGTTTTCAGCATGACGTGTTCGCATCGAAACACACCTTGGCCGATCAGCCGCGCTTGACCGAGCGCGCTATCGAGATCGCGCATTTCTTGGCTGCGCCTATTATCCGAGTCTTCTCTTACTGGCGCACTAATGAACCCGAACGCTGCCGCGAAATGATTGCCAAAGCCCTGATAGATCTGGCAGCAATTGCACGCAAAGAAAATCTCGTCATCGGCCTGGAGAACGAGCACGCCTGCAACATCGGCACCGCGGCCGAGACCGCTCGTTTGCTCGAATTAGTCCCCGATAAAGAAGTCGGCATTGTCTGGGATCCCGCCAACGCGCTGGTAGCCGGCGAAAACCCCTTCCCGGAGGGCTATCGTCGCTTGCCTAAAAACCGTATCGTCCACGTCCACGCCAAAGACTGCGTTATACGCAACGGCCAGCCCGAATGGGGACCCCTTGGCACCCGGCACGTAGCCTGGAAAGAGCAGATCGAGGCACTGCTCGAAGACGGCTACAAGGGCTATTTGAGTTTGGAAACGCACTGGCGCGGACCCGGTGACAACAAGCTCGAGGCGAGCCGGATCTGCGGTTGGAATTTACGCGGATTGGCCGCTGGCTGCTCGCTCTTCATCACCTAAGTGGTGCCCGGGAACAAGGTAGTTCTTCACATAGTCGGCTACCGCCTCGGGAAGCGACGTAAAAGGCGAACGGAAACCCGCCGACCGCAACTTATCAACTTTGGCTCGCGTGTAGTACTGATACTTCGGTCGAAGGTAATCCGGCATGTCCACGAACTCGATTTTCGGCTCACGATCGAGAGCACTGAAGATTGAATTTACCAGTGTGCCCCAAGTGTTGGGCTCGCCCGAGCCCAGATTAAAGAGCCCACCGCCGTTCGCCTGTTCCGCCAGGAAAAGCGTGGCCTCCACCGCGTCCTTTACATACAGGAAGTCGCGGCACTGACCACCGTCCGGATATTCGGGACGGTAACTCTTGAACAATCGCGCCGCGCCGCTCGCTTGAATCTGCCCGTACGCTTTGTGAACTACGCTGCGCATCTCGCCCTTGTGATACTCATTCGGACCAAACACGTTGAAGTACTTCAACCCGGTGATGCGGTCTAGAAAGCCGGCGCGCTGCGCATAGCTGTCAAACAGATGCTTCGAATAGCCATACATGTTTAGCGGTCGGAGCGCCACGAGATCGATATCCTCCGGAACCGCTGCGGCAGCCTCTCCGTAAGTAGCCGCTGACGACGCATAAACAAACCGCCTGTCCCCCGCTAGCGCAAATGCCGCCAGCCGTTTCGTGTACTCGAAGTTATTGCGGATCAGATACGAAGCATCGGTCTCGGTAGTGGACGAGCACGCTCCCAGGTGGAAGATGGCAGAAATATCATCGAGCGATCCAGGCGAACTATGCAGACGCTGCGCCAGATCATCCGCTTCCAGATAGTCGGCGAACTGCAGCGGCACGAGGTTTTTCCATTTCTCGTCCTTGCCGAGATAGTCGCTGATGAGAATGTCGGAAATGCCGCGCCGGTTCAGTTGCCAGACAAGCGCGCTGCCAATAAAACCTGCGCCGCCGGTGACGAGAATTCTTTTGCGAGAGAGATCGGTCATGTGGGCTGGGTTTTGTTGACGATCAGCATGGGAATGCTCACCTGGTGTCGCACGGAGTTGATAGTAGTTCCAAAAATCAGATCCTTCAAACCACGATGGCCATGCGAAGCCATCACCAGGAGGTCGGCATGCAGGTCGTTCACCGCGAGCGCGATCTCATGAGCCGGGCTCTTGCCATGCTGGACCCTCGTCACCACGTCCACGCCGCGCTGGCGCAGGGTTTCTGAAATCTCTGCCAGATATTGTTGCCCTTCCGTCACCTCGGCCGTAGAAGCAAGTGCTCCGAACAGTTGGCTTGTTACTCCTTCTTCTATGTGTAACAGGACGAGACGGGCACCGTGTATTTTGGCCAGCGCCAGCGCGTTGCTGATCGCCTCCCCGTCTGACTCGCTGTGATCGACCGGAACCAGGATGTTCGAATAACTGCGCGACGGATAAACAGGAGGTGCGGATACGGCAATGGTGGTGGGCGAAGCAAAGGTCGTTTCCCGCAGCCACGGCCACGCGGTAACCACGAAAAGAAGCAGGATGAGCCCCAGTCCAAATACCGCAGTCCCGGTGGCGATCAGGGGCCGATATACTCCGGTAGCCGAATGCCACCAGTCCCGAACCTGATCGGTAATTAGCCAGATATTAAGCCCGAGAATGAACGCCGCACAGAACCAGGCGCTTATTTTGATCCACACCGGGTTTGCGAATTCGCCCATCAGCTTGCGGTTGCTAGTGAAATGTATCAGCGGAATGACGGCAAAAGGGAGCTGTAAGTTGAGTAAGATTTGACTATTAATAATAAGTTTGTAACTCGCTGCGTCACCGGCCAGATACACGGTGAGTGCAGCCGGCGTAATCGCCAGCAGCCGGGTGATTGCGCGCCGTAACCAGGGCTGAATGCGGAAGTGCAGAAAGCCTTCCATCACAATTTGCCCGGCCATCGTTCCAGTCAGCGTCGAAGACTGGCCTGAGGCGATCAGAGCGGCCCCAAACAGGATGCTGGCGGCGGTGGTGCCCATCAAGGGTGTTAGTAATTGATGCGCCTGGGTCATCTCCGTCACGATTATGCCGTGCGTAAAGAATACGGCGGCAGACATGATCAGAATCGCCGCATTCACAAACAGCGCGCCGTTTAAGGCAAAAGTGGAGTCGAGCAAATTGAACCGGCAGGCTGTTCGCTTATCCGCGACGGTCTTGCCGATGCGGCGTGTCTGCACCAGCGCCGAGTGCAGATAGAGATTATGTGGCATCACCGTCGCGCCGAAAATCGCCACCGCAATGTAAATGCTTTGCGAACTGAGATGCGGAATCAAGCCTAAGACAACGTCGGGAAAGTGCGGTTTCGCAAAGAAGATTTCCAAGGCAAAGCAGCCCGCAATCGTCGCAATCAGCATCAGCACAAAAGCTTCGATCACCCGGATGCCCATCCGCGTAAACCACAGAACAAGCAGCGTATCGGCGGCAGTTACTAACACGCCAATCAGCAGCGGAATGTGAAAAAGTAAGTTGAGGCCAATCGCTGCACCGAGCACCTCCGCCAGATCACAGGCAATGATGGCCAGTTCGCAGAGTACCCAGAGAATATAAGAGACAGCTTTCGGATATTCGTCCTGGCAGGCCTGCGCCAGATCCCGCCGTGTAACAATGCCGAGGCGCGAGCTCAGTGTTTGTAACAACAGCGCCATGACATTGGATACCACCAGCACCCAAAGCAGCCGGTAACCAAACCGCGCGCCCCCTTCGATATCGGTGGCCCAGTTGCCTGGGTCCATGTATCCGACACTGATAAGATACGCGGGTCCGGCGAAGGCCAGCAAGCGTTTCCAGAATCCAGCATGCGCCGTAGCAACGCTCTCATGTACTTCGGGAAGCGAGTGGTCCCGGTGGTCCAGAGAGCTGCTTTGAAGCATAAATCAGTCTTCTTCAGTATGGCAGGGGAGCGCACAACTATCGCGCCTGGCGATAACACCAGGATCATCGCGGCAGTCCGTTACCTCCTCTTTGATCACAAGCCTGTAGTCGTCGCGGTCGATGGTCCGAGCGGCGCCGGCAAATCCACTCTCGCCGCAACTATCGCTCGTGATCTAAACGCCGCCATCATTCCATGCGATGACTTTTTCGCTGCTGAAATCCCGCGCGCTGTCTGGGATACCCTCACTCCAGACGCCCGCGCTGCTGCCGGGCTCGACTGGCGCCGGCTCCGCAGCGAAGCCCTCGAGTCCCTCCTCGATGGCCGTCCCGCACAATGGCATGCCTTCGATTTTGCGGCCGGCGAACAACTCGACGGCACGTACGGGATGCGCCCCGATTTCGTAGGGCGTGAGCCCGCCGCTGTCATCGTGCTTGAGGGTGCCTACTCAACCCGCCCCGAAATCGCCGATCTCATCGACCTCTCGGTGCTCGTTGACGCCCCGGTAGAGATCCGCCACGCCCGCCTGGCCGCTCGAGAAGACCCGCAATTCCTAACCGCCTGGCACGCCCGCTGGGACGAGGCAGAGGAATTCTACTTTAAGCACCTGAGGCGGCCGTCGTCCTTCGACATTGTCGTGCGCGGCCACTCGCCTTTCGAGAAATATCTCAGCCGCTGGCGCCTCACCGAGGATGGCCCACCACTGGCCACGCACAGCAGTGATCTCCTGCCGGTTACACGCGAAGGCCTCCCCGCCATCTTGAAAATCGCGAGACATTCAGAGGAGCGCCGGGGCAACTTATTGATGACCTGGTGGAATGGCAAAGGTGCGGCACACGTTCTGGCCCATGACAACGAAGCAATTCTGCTGGAACGCGCCAGCGGCAATCGTTCACTCTCGGCGATGGCCGAAAACGGTCTGGATACCGAGGCCAGTCGAATCATCTGCCAGGTAGGCGCCATACTCCATGCCGAACCATCGAAACAGCCGCCCGAACTTGTCCCTCTTTCACGATGGTTCGCCGACCTTGCACCGATTGCCGAGCGCCTCCAAGACATTCTGGTCGAGAGCCTCGCCGTCAGCCAGGAACTGCTTACTCATCCTCAAGAGATTGTGGTTCTCCACGGCGACTTGCACCACGCCAATATCCTGGACGCCGGTCCGCGCGGCTGGCTCGCCATTGACCCGAAGGGTCTGATCGGAGAGCGTGGGTTCGATTTTGCGAACATCTTCTGTAATCCCAATGCGACCATCGCTACCGCGCGCAACCGTCTCGCCGAGCAGGCAAGCGTCGTTGCACAAGCGGCTCATATCGACCGCCGTAGACTACTCCAGTGGATACTCGCCTACGCCGGGCTCTCCGCCGCCTGGAGTCTGACTTCCGACAGCGAAGATCCTCACTTGGCGTTGTCGATCGCCCATCTCGCCGCTCAAGAACTTGCGGGCTGATTCAGGGGAGCTCCGGTCAAGCAACGCTCCCAAACTGATTCTTCGGAGCGGCCATCTTTAATCCTCAGTAGAGCGGACTCAGGTCTTGAATTTGCCCTGTTTTCTGATCTAAACGCGGGCCCGGAGACTGGCAGAGATCCTGATACTCCCGTGACGCTTTTGCCCAAGTAAACTGCGCGGCTTGCTCGGCAAAAGCACGCGTACGTTCGGCTGTAGCTGTGCGATTCTCCAGCGTCTCTCGCACGGCATTCGCCAGGAGCGCCGGTTCGTCTGGGGCGCAGAGTAGACCGTGTACTCGATCTACCAGGAACTCGGGAATCCCACCCACACGAGTGGCAACGACTGGCGTCGAGACCAGTCCAGCTTCCAGTACCGCCAAACCGAATGCCTCCCTTCGGGAAGCCAATACAAAACATTCAGCGTAGCGCACCCATTCTAGAGTATTCTCATGGGTTATGGAAAGCCGGACGTTATGAAAAGCGCGGCATAGATTTGCCGGACATTCGAGGCTTGCCCACACTTCTCTTAACATAACGTCCCGCCGTATCCTACCTGCCAAGGCTCTGAAGCCAGTTCAGCAGTTTTCCGTCCTGCTGCCATAGCGGAGCAGCCTCGGATGGAACAGTGTTTGTAAACGCTTTTTCCAGTGCTTTGCGCTTCATCTCACCATCAATGCGCGCATATATTTCAGTGGTTTTTAAGTCTGCGTGACCAAGAATGTCCCTGATGTAAACCAAGTTAACCCCGGCGTGAAGCAGATGCATTGCTTTCGAGTGTCGAAAAGTATGAGGCGATATGACCTTAGGCAGGACACCGGGATTTTTATTGCGGGCAGACTCAACGCATTTATCAAGGATGTAGTTTATCCCTGCGCGCGTGAGCCTTTCCCCATGCCGATTCGGGAACAGCGGATACGAGTGCTTGCCGCCGCCAGTCAAGCCCGTGTCAGAAATGTATCGGCGCACGATGGTAGCTGTCGGCTCCATGAGCGGGACTATGCGCGTTTTACCGCCCTTGCCAGTAATCTTGATAGTTGCCGGAGGCTCCGCTCTGAAATCCTCGACGGAAATGTCAGCCATCTCCTGAACACGAGCGCCAGAATCGTACATCAGACTCAGCAAAACCATGTCCCTGCGGCCAGACATCTTCTTCGCGTCGGGTTGTTCCAGGATGAGCTTAATGCCTTCTGGTGACATGTAATTGACGGTTCCCGATTTCCCCCTTTTCTTGGGGATTGAAATCACCAACTGGTACTGGTTGAGGCGCATCGCGTCTTCCGTCTGCATGAAGCGGCAAAAGGAGTGAAGCGCCGCAAGACGCTGGTTCCGTGTTGAGACGGTGCAATTGCGTTCATTTTCGAGCCAGGAGAGAAACGCGCATACCAGTTCCCTTGTCATCATTTCGAGCGTCATCTTCTCCGGAGGCGTATTTTCTTGGGACTTGCAGTATCTTATGAACAGCAAAAAAGTGTCCCTGTATGACAGGATTGTATTTGAACTAGCACCTGCCTCGCCGGGAAGATATCGGGCAAGGAACTTGCTCACGTAATAAGGGAAATCTGCTGCTGTTTTCATTACCGCTCACCCCCTGGAATTACAAAGGCGGCAATAGCGTTGGCTTTCTCAATAATTTCAGGGAACATGTCCTGCGTCAGCCTGACATACTGCCCTGTGGCAGACACAGACGCATGGCCAAGGTAGGTTGAGAGGAGCGGCAGGGCACAATACACGTCCATCCCTCTGTCCGTCATGGCCTTCAACGAATAAACCGAAAATGTGTGGCGAAAATCGTGCACTCTGGGGCCTTTGCCGCGCCCGCCGTGTGAGATCCCAGCCGCCCAGACCAATTTCCTGAACCATGTGTAGATATTGTTCTGACTGACTGCGCGGCCGTCCCTGTGTGCAAAAAATGGTTCTTTGTCGCCTTTCGGTATTTTATGGTAAGTGGCACTGTATCGGCGAAGCACGGGCAACAAAGAATCGGATAGCGGGATGAGCCTGTCCTTGTTGAACTTTGATTTCCGGATAACGAGGATGCCATCGTCAAGATCAGTGTCACCGAGTCTAAGCCCAAGGGCCTCGGATATTCGCAGTCCGCAGCCCAGAAGCAGCCTGAAAAGCACAGGCAACATCACTGGCATCATGGAAGGAGTTCTTGCGCTGATTCGATCGCATTCCTCAAAAAAGCGGCGTAACTCGTCATTGGAGAAAATGTATGGGACAAACGCTTCTCTTGCTCGCGATTTCCGCGTGGGATGAGGTAAATGGACATTCACGCCTCTTTCTGACAGGTACTTCAGGAATTGCGTTGTCTCAACAATGCGGCGTCTTTGCGTTAGCCTGTTTTCGTTTGGCCTAAACGAACACCATTTCGCGATCAACTCTTGCCCGATGCTTGCATCATCCCCTTCCTCAGCGGACAAGAACCTTGAAAAGCTGCGCAGGGAACGCGGTACTGCGTCGTATTTGAGGCCTTGCGCACGCTTGTAGCGGATGAAGTCGGCGATGTGCGCCGCAAATACGCTTCCGTAATAGTGGGTACTTTCATCATTTTTCATTAGTGCGCGCCTCCAAACCGACTTTCGCGACCACAACAAAAGGCGGAGACTTCAACCGCGCACTCGCGCAATCTGGCGACATCGATTTTGAGGTATACGGATGTCGATTCTGTATCGGTATGTCCCAGTGCCTCTGAGATGACTGGCATGGGTACGTTGTTTTCAAGCAGGGCGCTTGCCAGGCTGTGCCTTAGCGCGTGGGGACCGTGTTTCTTGCCCGGCGGTATGCGGATTCCCGCCGCTTTCAGCCTGGCATAGACCGTGTGATGTATCGAGTTGGCATACATCACGTCATTGGGACCGTTGAGCTTTAGGAACAAAAACGGCACGTCGGATTTCGGCCTTGCATAGCGGATGTAGTCAATAATGGCTTCCCCGACATCGTTTAACAACGGCAGCGTCACGGGTTCCCCGGTTTTTTGCTGTGCAACCTCAATGATGTTCTTATCCCACTTGAAGCTGGAGAATGCCAGGTTTGCAATATCCGATGCCCGAAGGCCCAGCCGGGCGGCAAGAAGAATCAGCGCGTAGTCCCTTTTGCCTCTTGGGTTTCCCCTGTCGATGCTGTTGACCATACGCTCGATCTCGTCTTTCGAGTAAGCGGAAGGTATTTGTGCTTTTTTGCAGTATCGGATTTTAGGAACAACCGCGCTAAGGTCGGTCGTGATTATCCCCTGGGCATACAAGTAGCGCAAGGTGCGCCGCAACACGCAAGTCGTATGGTAAATCGTGGGTAATTCATATATGGCCAAGCCATTAACGAACCCTTGCACATGCCGGGTCTCAAGCCCTGCAATGTTCTCCAAGCATTGTTGTCCTAAGTATTTCGAGAAACGCTCCAGATAGAGGCATGTGTCGCGTATGTGCGCTTCCGATAGTCCAATGGCCGATTGATGCGCCGTGAATTGCTGGAACGCGGATTTGGTCAGTTCGGAAAAAACAAAGCCGCGTTTCTCCCGCCGCAGAGAAAGGATGCCGGTACGCTTGAAATCGGCGAGCGTGTAAATTGCCTTAATCCACCTATGCTTGCTGTTCTCGTTCAGATGCTTCGGATGGGCACGCATTGCCTCGTCAAGGAATGTCATCCCGAATTCCATGTCGAAGTCATTCGCAGGCCGCGCACCCGCGCGCTTGCGCAACTTATTCCATACGATGTGGTACTGCTTCAACACGGTCGGTTTGTAGTCGAGCCGCGTCATTTCCTCCGAAATCGCGTTCACCAAATCGGAGATCGTTCTTGTTTCTTTACTCACTATAATTTCCTCCCGTTCTGCATTCTGCCTTGGTGGGCCAAATACAGTCTGGAGGATTAGGGTGTTGGACTCCCCACCTTTTTGGCAATAGAAAAATAGCGCTAAATTTCGGACGGCAAGGCTGGCAGAAGGGCTGGCGCCCGTCGTTCAATGCCCTTGGCTCACGAACCGGTCAACCCCGCTCGCCATGCTCGTGCCTGCGCATGGAAACGCGTGAATATCCGAGACGCATGTCTCACAATCTATCCAACAGGACCGTTTATGCAACATAGTTTTTGAGACGGGGTGCTGGGCGATTTTGGCATCCAGAACTACTGCTTTACGGTCACCACAAAGATGCCTAAAAATGCGTTTTCGCGACAGCATGTTCACGAGCAACTGAAGTTCGTCACATTCCGATAACCCTGTATCTCTGCCAAGGCCCGATTCAAGCGGCCGAATCAAGCCAAAACGGGGAAGCGTTACCGCCGCTGGTGTTCCATGACTGATCGCAGAATCGAGTTGATGCGGGACGAGTAACCAGGACCGAAGCTCTGCAGCCACTCGATCACATCTCGATCGAGCCGCGCTGCGACCAACCGGCGTGCCGGCCGCTTCGCCGACGCTAGTTGCTCGTCCGTTAGCTCAGGAATGTCGCTGAAGTCGATGCTGGAATCGTCACCGGCGTCCTGCTTGGCCTTTATCTTCCGTAGTACTGTCTTCTGCTTTGCTGTGAGCGGCTTATTGAATATATAGTCTGCGTTCACGCTTACTAGCTTCTCTCGCGGAGATGATTCGGATGATTTCTTCTTCATTTTGACCTCGATAAACATGCGCGACCACCAGCAACGCTGCTTCTTCATCGATGGAGGCGGCTCCCATCGCGTGCCAGCGCTGTTCGCCAGTCTCGTCGTCAATGCGATCCTTGATGAGTGCGAAGTTTGGATCATCGAACACCTTCGAAGCCATAGTGAAATCGATGCCGTGCTTCTTGATGTTGAGGAGTTCCTTTTCCGGATTCCATTCGAATCGCATCGTTATACATATTGTATAACGTTTTGCTGCCGCCTAATTCATGCGAAGAACACGGGCGCAGATCTCAATTCGACGTAAGCGCGCCTTTCGACAACTGTTCAGGAACTTGTGTCCGGATTGCGAGCACTTAACGATTGTGTTGGAGGGAACACACTCTAATCATGTCTTTGCCTAAGTGCGACGAATGTGAGGCAATCCGTCAGGAGCTGCTTAGATTAGTGGAATTCTCTCGCCAGAGCAAACCCGGAACCAATGCAACCTGAGCAGCCTGCGGCGTGGTTTGACCAACGTGAGGCCGACTAAACCTACACAGAGCGTGTGCCCCCCAGACTGTCAAACTTGAGAGCGAGATTGGCTGGGCACCAAAAGATGACTGGGCATGTTGTTCCACTACCAATGCCCCCGGGCGGCCTGACCTCGCAGAATTCAAATCAACTGCATTTGACTGAATAGTGATGATGGCGCCAACTCGGAAGCAAAGGGCCAGGTTCATTCGAGTGGTTTCTGCCGACCCGGCTCAGTGCTTTTGGAGTGGCGTTATCACCAACTGAAAGGCTAGCGCGATGGAGGATACGTAGTGCCTGTTTTCTTCCACTTACTCCCCAACACCCGATTATGTAAAGAAAACCGGCCACAAGCGCTTCTATATCAGTGACTTTTATGCACCGCTTTTCATAACGTCCGGCTTTCCATAACCGATGTTATGCGAAGCTTCACATAACATCGGGCAAGTTGATCTTTATAATCACTCGACGTTCGAGTTGCAAATTACGGATGCGCATGAGTACAGGTTCGAGCTCGGGACCTGGGCGGCCGATCAGCACCAGATCAAGTTGTGGATGGTCGCCCGCGAGAAGGGCAAAAGGCGTCGATCAGGGTGTCAAGGCCTTTTACGCCCACAAAGCCTGCGACAGAGACAAGGTAAGGTCTCGCCTGCGGGCGACCGGCTGATTGTTCGGAAGGTGAACTAATTCCGTTCCAAACGACGGCTGTGCGGGCTGAAGGAGAAATTTGTGTTACATCGTTGCGCAAAGCATGAGAGCAGGCGACGACTACATCTGCTGAAGCGTAGAGCCACTTCCACAGATATCGCTCGATGCCGCGACTTTGTAGCCCGTCCGAGACATCGGAGCCGTGCACCGAAAAGATAAGTCTCGGAACTTGCCCGAAACGCCGGAGAACTGCGAGGGGCAGGAGTTCCAGACCGACGTAATGAGCATTTATAACCGATACGCCACGCAACCGTCGCCTGAGCCGCCACATTTGCGGAAGAAGCAAAGCAGCGTAAGCAACCAGATTGCGCCACGGGAGACGAGCGGAATGCAGCCTGTACCAAGTCTGATCAGGTGTTGGCTTTTGCCATCCCGTCACCCAGATTTCAGTGGCATAGCTTTTACAAAGCTCGGAATTCAATCCCAGTATGACGTTGCCGACACCTGACCCTGGCTTCACACACCAGGGCGTGATAACGATATAACTTCCTTTGTTGTTCGTGGCCGAATGCGCAGTTTTTGCTTGTGCAATTTGCATCTGCCTTACTCATCGGCAGATTGCAGGACGGCCTTTAGCCAGCGGGTAAACAGCGGATTCTTCTAAGCGCCGGCCATAACCTGGTAGATGCCTATGCGCGTCGCTGCCCTCTACGACATTCACGCGAATTTCCCCGCATTGGAGGCGGTGCTTGATGACGTCCGTCATGCAAAAGTCGACCAAATCGTTATGGGCGGTGATGTGCTTCCCGGCCCGATGCCCTCTGAAACAATCGCTTGTTTGCTCGACCTCGACATCCCGGTACAATTCATCCAGGGCAACGGCGATCGCGAGGTACTCGCTGCGATGCACGGGGGCGAAACCAAGACCCTCCCGGAACAGGCTCTCGAATCCATCCGCTGGAATGCGCAGCAGCTCTCTCTTGAACACCTACGTGTAATAGCCGGCTGGCCCCAAACACTGCGTATGAACCTGCCTCGATTCGGTGAGGTGCTCTTTTGCCACGCCACTCCGCGCAGTGACACCGAGATCTTTACTCGTCTTACACCGACAGACCGCCTTGTCCCGATCTTCGCAACAGTCGCCGCACGGATTGTGGTCTGCGGTCACACTCACATGCAGTTTGACCGCATGATTGGAAGCACCCGCGTCCTAAACGCAGGCAGCGTAGGGATGCCCTTTGCAGAACCAGGCGCTTATTGGCTCCTGTTTGACACTGATATCGAGCTTCGGCGTACGCACTACGATCTGGCCGCAGGCGCCAGCCGCATTCGCGCCAGCCACTATCCGCAAGCGCAACACTTTGCCGCACGCCACGTTCTGCAACCCCCGTCGGAGGCGGAAATGCTGGCGGCATTCTCTAACGTCGAAATTACGAAGTGACCTCTCAACCGGCGGTCATCCTTCCCGCAGGGCCACCACTGGATCAACCCTCGCCGCCCGCCATGCCGGTACCCCACAGGCGGCCAGCGCTACGCTAACCAGCAGCATAGTGACGCACACGCAAGTAACCGGATCCGTATCGCTTATCCCGTAAAGCAAAGACGTGAGCAACCGGTGCGTGGCAAATGCACCCATCAAGCCGATCGCGATGCCGTAGGCGACCAGCCGCATGCCTTGTTTGAGCACCAGCGCCAACACTGCGTTCGAGGTAGATCCAATCGCCATCCGAATCCCGATCTCGCGCGTGCTCTGGCTGACGAGATAGGCCATGACACCATACAGCCCGACCGCCGACAGCAGAAGAGCGAGCAATGCGAAGAGTTCTAAGGCGTAGCTCCAGAGCCGCTGCTGCCAAACTGTTTCGTCCACGATCACGTCCATACTTTTGCTTTGAATGATGGCCAGCGATGGGCTCACTTCATGGATCACTCGCCGAACAGACTCGCCCAGAGCTTGTGGAGCGGCTGTGGTTCGAATAAGGAAATTGATTTGCGAGGGAGGATATTGAAATGCGCTCCAGTAGACTTCGATGTTCCGCCGGCGTTCCGCGGGATTCCATTTGGTATTGCTTGCCACCCCGATGACCGTGCTCCATGGATTATAGGTGTCGTTGTTGCCCCAGCGAATCTGTTCGCCAATCGCTGATCGGCCCGGAAAGAATGTCTCAGCGGTGTATTGGCTGATGATCGCGACCGGAGGCCGCTCAAGGCCATCTACTTCAGTGAAGTCGCGGCCCGCGAGTAGCGGAATACCGAGAGACTTGAAATACCCTGGCATGACATCGGAACTCGCCGCCGGGCCGCGATAGGCGAGGTCGCGAGTAGAGCGCGCTTTAGTAAATAGTTCGGCGCTGTTGCGTTTTTCTGGCTGGTCCAGGTACGGGATGTCGTCTCCGGCGCCCACCGCAACCACTCCCGGCAAGCGCGCCAGTTTTTGACAGACGCGCTGGTATTCCTTCGAATACCCTCTCACTTGTTCCGCCGCTGAGGCATTGGGCTGATAGCGAGTCACGCCGACGACCAGCAGATGATCTGTTTTCACGCCGGTATTGACCGTCATCAGCTTCTGGAAAGAGCGCAGCATCAAACCGGCCCCAACCAGCAGGATGAGGCTGAAAGCGATTTCCAGCATCAGCAGAGCGCGGCGTATCCGACTGGCGGTCGAGCGCCCTGCTGAACTCCCCTTACTTCCTTGCTTCAAAGCTTCATTGACGTCAATCCGGGTATGACCGATAAACGGAGCAAGCCCAAAGATAAGAGCTGTGGCCGCTGAAACCGAGATGGAGAACCCCAGAACGCGCCAGTCCAGATGCAGGCTCATCCATCCAGGAAGTTCTCTGGGGAGCAGCCCAGCTAAGGCCCGAATAGCGAAGGAGGCAACCGCGATTCCGAGTACGCTCCCCAGGACGCCGTATACCAGACTTTCTCCTGCCAGCTGCTTGCCGATGTGCCAGGAGCGCGCTCCCAACGCGCTGCGCAGGGCGAATTCCCGTTCCCGCGCGGAAGCTCGCGCGATAAACAGGTTCGCCACATTCACGCAGCCAATCGCCAGCAATAGCAGGACGGAACAGCTTACTAAAATTACATATTCCCGTACTCCACCGCTTTCTGCTTCGCGCAAGCCAATCACGCGAGCATGAACGCCCGTATTCGTGGCTGCATACTGCCTCGCCAAGCCCGACATGACTTGCTCGAGATCCAGTTGAGCCTGAGAAACCGAGTGGCCCGGCTTGAGACGGCCGATTACGGCATTCACCCGTATGTCTCGCAACTTCCACCAGGGATCTGCATTGGCGGAATACATTGCCATCAGTGGAGTCCAGAGTTGCGTGCGGTCGGGATAATCAAATTGCGGCGGCATCACGCCGATGACGGTGTACGATTCGCCCCCGAGGCGGATCACGCGGTTGAGCGCGTTCATGTTGCCCGCAAAGTGCTGCTGCCAGAATCCATAACTGACGACCACCTTGCGAACGTCCCCATGGAAAACGTTCTCTGAATCGGTAAACGTTCGGCCGAACACTGGCCGGACACCAAGCAAGGCAAACAGGGCAGGGGAAGTCGAGGTGGTTCTTACTACCTGAGCCTCGCCGCTGCCGGTCAGGTTGTTTGTGAAACTGCTGTAGGCGGCGAGGCTAGTGAAACTCGAATTGAGCTTCTGCCAGTCCCAGAAGTCATACACCGAGGCACCGCTGGTCGAGTTAGCCACTTGCGGCTTATAGGTGCGAACCCGTACTAACTGCTGTGCATTTGGGTAAGGGAACGGCCTCAGGAAAACGGCGTCGAACAGGCTGAAGACTGTTGTCGCAATTCCGATAGTTAATGCCAGAGTAAGCACGACCACTGCAGTAAAACCGAGTTGCTGAGTGAACTGCCGGCTAACGTTCATCCATGGCCGTTTCACAAATAACTGGCTCTCCCCCTAAAGCTTTCTCGTGAACTTGCCGATACAACTGACATGTCATATTTGCCGCGACGCAACAGGGCTCCGCAGATCGCGGGAACCGGATCGAGGTCTCGATGAGCGGCGTTGCCGGCGTACTTACTCCTACGGCTCAACCTGCCAGCTTACCCCGCCGGAAAATGGCGCATGCCCTTGCCTGGACCGCCGCCGGAAAATGGGTGTCCCAACTCTTCGCCTGGGCCTCCACCCTCATCGTCGTTCGCCTACTGTCACCCGGCGATTTCGGTTTACTGGGCATGGCCGCCACCTACCTGGGCCTCATTGGACTGCTCAGCGAATTCGGCATCGGTACCGCGATCGTTACGCTCCGCGATCTTACTGACAAACAGATTTCGCAACTGCATAAGGCATCGGTAGTCTTCGGGATCGTCGGCACCATCGCGTCGGCCAGTGTAGCTCTACCGCTGAGCCGGTTTTTCCATGCCCCGCAACTGACCGGATTGGTAGTCCTGATGAGCCTCACTTTCGTGATTACATCCTTTCGCAGTGTCCCTTATGCTCTTCTGCAAAAGGATCATCGCTTCGATACTCTGTCGTGGATGGACGCTGTTCAAGCGCTCGTTCAGGCTCTCTCCAGTGCAATCCTGGTTTGGATGGGCCTAAGTTTCTGGGCTATCGCAATCAGCGGGTTGCTAGGAGCCATCGTCGCCAGTGCCCTCCCTTACTGCCGCCGTCCTCCTAGTTGGGAACGGCCGCAGTTCACCTCCATCTACGAATCCATTGTTTTTAGCTGGCATATTCTCATATCCCGGCTTGCCTGGTATCTCTATTCCAATGCCGATTTCATAGTCGCCGGCCGCGTTCTGGGGCAAGCTGCTCTAGGTTCCTATACAGTTGCCTGGAATTTGCGAACCTGCCGGGCGAGAAGATCGTCGCCCTGGTCACTTCCGTGACTCCTACCTTTTTCGCTACCGTACGAAACGACAAAGAGGCGGTACGCAACTATTTTTCTACCCTTACCGAAGTCCTCGCGGCTGTCATGTTCCCTATCGTTTCCGGATTTGCTTTGCTGGCGCCTTATTTGGTTCCGCTCGCCTTTGGGCCGCAATGGCGTTCGGCCGTGGTTCCGATGCAGTTGCTGGCGATATACACGTTTCTCCGCTCGGTTGTCGCTCTGCTTCCGCAAATCCTGATCGCTATTGGCGAAACACGCTTCGCGATGTGGAGCTCCCTCTCCATCCTCGCTTTGCTTCCAGGCACCTTTTGGATTGCCAGCCGCTGGGGTATTCTGGGCATCGCCGCGGCTTGGGTAGCCGTTTACCCGCTACTCACCATTCCGCTCTATAAACGCACCTTTCGGATCATTGAAATGTCAGTAAGTCAGTATCTAGCAGTTCTGGCCCCGTCGCTTGTGAGCACGGCCGTGATGGCCATCGCGGTAGAAGCCGTTCAGCTCAGCCTTCCTGTCCACACCGCCACAATTCTGAGACTCACCGTTGAAGCCGCGACAGGTATATTCGTTTATCCCGCGATCCTGCTTCTGTCTTTCCGGCAGCGCGCCCTTAAATACTGCCAACTGGCAAAGCGTCTCAAAAGCGCTTGAATTTCTCGATCTAATTCACCGGGGGCACTACGAATGTTCCGCCAGTTACATCGCGCACGCCTGCGCAGGCGAGCGGGACGGGACTTGGCCCCTTGGCAAAACAAAACTCCGCAGCGTTCAAATAGTTGCCGCGCAGCTGCACGACAATATCGACGTCGGTTAAATTTCCGTTAAGGCTTTCAAATGCCTGCTTCAGCTCTTTCGGGTGTAGTGTGACTGACGATTTTGGGCCTTGAAATTGTACGGGAATCTTGATCGATTCGAAGGTCTGGCGGATCAGCGCAAAATACGCGTCACCGCTCAGCCCACTGCACGTTCCGTGCGTCTGCCATTCGTGCTGAATGATTTCCGCAGGCATAATGTCTGCAATTGAAGACGGATTGCTGGGCCCGGGCTGAGTCGTTGCGCAATTCGACGGATAGCTGCCGTTGTTATTTTGCGGCCAAAGTCCATGCACAACGAACCCTTTATGGGCGCTGCATTGCGCTGCGCTTGGTTTGGTATGGCAGAACTCCGGACTCCACGACAATACAAACAGGTAAAAATCGAAAACACCGGCCTGCCCACTCTGCGCGCGGCTATGCCGGCGGTGCGACGGAAAACACGTCAGCGCCAGCGCAAGCAATGCGGCTAGAACCCGGACTACGCTCATCGCTTTCACCATGCATTCGCCTCGCAGTGCAATTTTTGATCCGCAGCCCATTGTACGAATGAGCAAATCCTAAGACGGCAGGCTAAAGCCTACCCCACGGTCAGGTAGAATTCGGATGGCCCCGAATTTTTACAGAAGGAACAATTCGCATGAACTTCCAAACCCTCTCTCGCCGTTTCCGCCTGCTTACTGGCGTCGCCGTGCTCGCTGTCTCATTCGGCGTTGTCCCTGCCTTCACGGACGACGCCATGCCGCAAGCCGGACAGCCGGCGCCTGCCTTTCAGCTGCCGTCGCAAGACGGTTCGCAGGTCAGCCTCAGCGATATGAAAGGCAAGTGGGTCGTCCTATACTTTTATCCTAAGGACAGCACGCCCGGCTGCACCATCGAGGCGCATAATTTCCAACGCGACCTTCCCAAATACGAAGAGCACAATGCCGTCATTGTGGGCGTCAGCGTCGATTCCGCGGACAGCCACAAAGAGTTCTGCGCCAAGCAGAGTTTGACTTTTAAGCTGCTGGCCGATACCGATAAGAAGGTTGTCGAGCAATACGGCTCCATGCGCAACATGATGGGAATGAAGATGGCGGCCCGCAACACCTTCCTCATCAATCCCGAAGGACAGATCGTCAAAGTGTGGACCGGCGTTGACCCCAAGACGCATAGTGAAGCGGTCCTCAGCACGCTGATGGAGATGCAAAACAAGAAGTCGTAACAGCTTTAACCCTGGACCGTCCATCGAGTGGAGGGATATTCCAGGATGCAAAACGCACGAGATTGTTCAGTAGTCGCTGTATTTCCGAAAGCCGACGACGCACGGTCGGCGCAGGCGGAATTGCAGGCAGCGGGCTTCAAAGCTGATCGAGTCTATAGCTCGGTCGAAACTACAGTCGCTGCCGCTCCTGCTGTGTCCACTCGACCCGAGGGCCATATCGCTCATTGGTTGAAATCGCTCTTCGGGGGCGAAGAGCACAGCCATTTTCACGGTTATCAGCGAGCCTTATCGAGCGGACAGTATGTGGTGGGCGTTGACACGTCGGATGAGGATTCGGCAAAGGCGTCGGAGATCTTTTCCCGCTTTTCGCCGATTGACGTACACACTGATGACTTCGGCGCCGCTCACGGCATCAGCACGTCAGATACCGAAAGCGCAGGTTACAAGGGCAGCGAAACATCAGATATCCTGAACGCGCGAGACGAACTGGCGGCGGTGCGGGTCTATCCGCGAAGCGATAAGGACGATCTGGCTACGCGGTTGTAGTAGGTTCTGGTGTTATGAACACGAAAATTAGCCGCAGATGAACACGGATCAACGCAGATAAAACCGTTATTATTTTGCGCTTAGCTGCCGGGACCTAGCGAGGTGGCGCTGGCTGTTTTCTCGCCTCGCAGCCAGACGTACAGTTGCCCGTGCGGAGGCGGCGGGTCGGGTAGCGTGAGTTGCAGTTCCTGCTTTTGCCCTTGCCCCTGAATGGGCGCAGGGAGCGTAGCAATCGGAAATGGTTCCAGTTGATCCCAGCCTGCTTTCTCGATCATCTCCAGGTTGCGTCCGTTCAGTACGTAGGTGCGCTTCCCGTCCTGCGCCGTCTGAGCTGTTTTCTCGAAGGAATCGATTTGCGGGAGCCGGACGATGCGCGCCAAAGTGTATGGCTGCGAGTCTCCGCTATGAGCGTTGTTGATGCTGGCCTGCAGTTCACAGCCGGCCGGAAATTCGCTGGTGTCGACTGAAAGAAAGAGCTGGTCCTGCGAAAGCTGTTGCAGGCTGTATTTGGTATTCTGCTCGCCGATGTGCAGCGAAACCGGCGTGCCGCTGTCTTCCGCACAAGCCATCTTTAGAACGCTTGTGGCAGGCACATTTCGCACGTCGAGCAAAGCCGTAAGATTGTACCCGGCCGGGAACTCGTCTGCCGGCAGTGTCATCGTCATTCCGCTAGGTAGCGATAAATGGGAACTCGCAATAGCGGGTAGCGGCCCGGTTATCCGCAACGCCTCAGGCAGCATCATCGGCTCATTTCGATCCGCCACATCCGCGTGAATCGCCAGCGCTGTACCGGGCTTCAAGTCTGACCGTAGCTGCACGGTTACGCTCCGATCCTTGCCATCCGCAGCAGCCTGGCCCATGTCGAATGTCACGCCAGGCGCTTCCAGCTTCGAGAGCAACTCTAGGCGTTCACCTTTTAAAACGTAGTGCTGCGTAGCTTCTCCCTGGTTCGCCAGGATCGGAAGATTATCGATTTTCGGAAGATTGGGCAGAATGCTGATCTTCACGGGATGGCTTTTTGCATCCTGCTGTGTGAGCACCAATTCGTATTTGCCCGGATCGAGATCGGAGGTATCGATTTGCACGTCGGCATGCTGCTGTGGACCCTCGCGTAATCCTTTGGGCAAGATAAAACGCAAAGGCTGTGCGATGGCAAACTCATCGTCCAGCTTCTTGATCTCTGCCCTGGTCAGGAAGTCGAAGTCGGCACCGGCCAGGGTCACAGGCACTTTGCCGGATTTTGCGAGAAGCCTGTCTTGCGAGTCAGGTTCGAGCCGCGCCGAGCTAAAGGTGCTGAGCGGCGCGACGTGTATTTCTCCCGAGGCCACGAAATGAGTCCAGTCCCAATAGGCCGAGAGATGGTAGTCTCCTGCCGCGATGGGCGCTTTGGTCAAATCCAGTTCGAGTGATTTCTGGTTGCCGAGTTTCAAGACCGCGATGCCGGCCTTCTGCCCTTTTTCATTCTCGAGCATCCACTTTCGAGCCCGCTGTAAATATTTCCATTGAGCATCCGGCACCTCAACGGGCAACGGGCTCTTCAGGCTGGGGGGCACGTAGTCCGCCTGGCCTATTTTTAGAGAAGGCGCGGGCGTATTCGGCACGCGAACTGCCCAGATATAGGCAACGCGGGTATGGGGCGGTGCAGGGGTGCGCTGCCCGCACAAATTCAAACCATCTTTGGGTTGCGGCTGCGCTAGTGGCTGCGCGAATGACGAGCGAAACTGCATGCCCGGAAAGGCGATATAACGCAGATCGAGCAACATCGCTGCGCCGCCGGCCGCCAGCCCGATCGGGCTTCCGAAGAACAGTGTGGCCGCCGCAGTTGCCAGGCTCGCCGTCTGGCCGACCCGCTCCGCCGCGGAACTCGCCAGCGGATTATAGGTGGCCAGCTGCGGATTCATGGCGGCAAACAGGGCCTGCGCCTGGACCGCAGTCGGTTGGGTCTTGTCGATCGACACCGCCACGCCGTACTGCGAGGCGAAACCTGTCAGCGCCGCGTTCACACTCGCCGATGAGCTGCCGGAGTTGGAAAGCGCATCGACCAGGGCCTCGGTTTGCGCCGTTTTTTCGGCGTAGTCGGCGAGCTGCGCGATCAGCAGATCGTCTTGCGAGAGGAATCCCTCGACCTTTTTGCGGCTCAATCCCTGCGGGCCGTAGACGAGAGCTGCCAGCGCGATGGTTCGTGGAATTTCCCATTGCTGCGGCTTCTCCGCCGCTTTTGGTTCGGTGACTACCAAAGGCGGTTCTTTCGGTTGCCGCTTCGCCGGCACCATGACGAGCGCCACCTCGCCCGGCCGTTTCTCGTGGCCGCGCATGATCGGCGAGTAGAGAACTGTGTCCCCTTCTGTCAAGTGGTTGATCGTTTGGAAGGGAAGCATCTCGGCATTGGCCGGACTTTTCACTCGCAAATCTACGGCTCCGATCGGCGCTCCGGCCGGACAAGCGATGGGCGGTGGGGCCTGCGTGGGATCTGCGGCCGGTGAATTATCTTGTGGGGCACTAGGCGCCGCGTTTTGAGCGGCATTTTGAGCAACCAGCGACGCCGTCAATACAACCAGAGAAAGCGTGCAGCGGCCGAAAAAACTACCCAAGCAATAAAACCATTCAATACCCAGAATAACGTGCGGACGGCACCATTGTCGCCAGGTCATAGGGCTCAGAAAAAACCGGCTTTTTCAGCCAAGTACTACTCTGTAAGAGCGATCCCCTGACGCGGACTGAAGTGGAAGTCTGCGACACAAAATAGCCAGATCCCAGTCCATGAGGAGAGAAAAAAGTGCCAACTACTGAAACCCAAACCACCCTCGAAGATCTTTGCATCAACACCATCCGTTTCCTGTCCGCCGACGCCGTACAGCAGGCCAACTCCGGCCATCCCGGTATGCCGATGGGCGCCGCTGCTATGGCCTACACGCTGTGGACCAAGTTCCTCAAGTTCAACCCGAAAGATCCGAATTGGTTCGATCGGGATCGCTTTGTCCTTTCGGCCGGCCATGGTTCGATGCTGCTCTACAGTCTGCTGTATCTGACCGGGTACGACCTGCCGCTGGACGAGATTAAACGCTTCCGGCAGTGGGAGAGCAAAACACCTGGCCATCCGGAGCGCGGCCGCACGGTCGGCGTGGAAGTATCCACCGGTCCACTCGGGCAAGGCTTTGGAAACGCCGTGGGTCTGGCCATGGCGGAAGCCTGGTTTGCGGCGCGCTTCAACCGCCCGGGTCATGAAATTGTCGATCACTATACGTACGGCATTTGCGGCGACGGCGATCTGATGGAAGGAATCAGCCAGGAGGCGGCATCGCTGGCTGGTCATCTGCAGCTGGGCAAGCTGATCTTCATGTACGATCAGAACCACATCTCACTGGCGGGCGGAACCAGCCTTTGTTTCACGGAAGATGTCGGCAAACGTTTTGAAGCGTACGGCTGGCACATTCGCCACGTCGAACGCGGCAACGATACCGAAGACATCACCAAAGCGCTCGAAGAGGCCCGCGCGCAAAAGCACCGCCCGTCGCTGATCCTGATTCATACTCACATCGGCTACGGCAGCCCCAAGAAGCAGGACAGCTTCGAAGCGCACGGCAATCCGCTGGGCGATGAGGAATTGGAAGCGGCGAAGAAAGCGCTTGGCTGGGGCAGCATGGACAAGTTCTTTTTGCCTGAAGACTCAGTGAAGTTCTTCCGCCAGATCGGCGACAAAGGCCCTGCCAAACAGAAAGACTGGCAATCCCGCTTTGACGCTTACAAAAAGGATTTTGCCAAAGAAGCCGCGGAGCTGGAACAAATGCTCAGCGATAAACTTCCGGAAAACTGGAAAGCCGATTTACCGAAATGGAAGCCGGACGATAAGCCACTGGCGACACGCGCCGCGGGCGGACAGGTGATGAATGCACTCGCCAAGAACGTTCCCAACCTGCTGGGCGGTTCGGCCGATCTAAATCCATCCACCAACACCGCGCTCAAAGGCGAAGGTGATTTCCAGCCGCCCGAAGCCGAAGGTCCGGCGACGCAGGGAGCTGTCGGTGGTGTCTGGGGTTATGCCGGACGCAACATGGCATTCGGCGTACGAGAACACGCTATGGGCGCGGCGGTGAACGGCATGGCTGCACATGGTGGGCTGCTTCCGTTTAGCGCCACCTTCATGGTGTTCTCCGACTATATGAAGCCAGCCGTCCGTCTCGGCGCGCTCAGTGATCTCAAAGCCTTCTATATTTTTACGCACGATAGCGTGGCGGTCGGCGAAGATGGACCGACGCACGAACCGGTTGAACAACTGGCCGGTTTGCGCGCGATCCCGCAGCTCAATGTCATGCGGCCAGCCGATGCCACGGAGACCGCCGAGTGCTGGGCAGTCGCAGTGGAGCATGACGGTCCCAGCCTGTTCGCTCTCAGCCGTCAGAACCTGCCGCATCTCGACCACAGCAAGGTCAAGAACGGGGACGTGAGCAAAGGCGCTTATATTCTGTCTGAAGCCGAAGGCGGACAGCCCGACGTGCTGCTAATCGGGTCAGGCTCCGAAGTCTCGTTATGCACGAAAGCGCAGGAGAAGCTGCAGAAGGACTACGGCATCAAAGCGCGTGTCATCAGTTTACCGAGCTGGTATCTTTTCGCGGCGCAAGATCAGGCGTATAAGGACAGCGTGATCCCGCCGGCTCTGAAAAAGCGCGTCACGGTGGAAGCTGCCTCCACGTACGGATGGGAGCGGTTTGCCGGAGACGAAGGCATCATGATTGGCATCGACCACTTCGGCGCTTCCGCACCAGGCGGTGAAATCATGAAGCACTTCGGCTTCACGTCCGAGCACGTAACAGCTGCTGCTCTTGAACTCATGGGACGTAAAGAAGAAGCGAAAAAGGAGTACGGGTCGGATACGACTAATGTCGCTCCCACTTCGCCTCAGGAAGGCCACTCGTAGGAGATGGCCTCTCCCCTCAAACGATCGGAACCAGTCGCGGCGACCATAAAGCGTCTGGTACTTGACGAGCTTTCTTTCGCTTCCAAGAAGCTCGTCAAGCACGATGATGCCAAACGAGACAAGGCGATTCACGAAGCTCGCAAGAGCATCAAGAAAATACGGGGCGTGTTGCGCGTAGTGCGACCGCTGCTTGGCAAAACGTACTCCAAGGAAAACGGTCATTTCCGAAAGCTGAGCCGGGACCTCGCCGATTTCCGGGACGCGGCGGTGCTGCTTGAAGTATTCGGCCAGCTGTGCGCCAGGAATGCGGGCGGCTTTGAAGTGGATTCGACCAAAGCAATTCGCCAGGGCCTGGAACTCGATAAACAAGAGCTCGATGGGCGTCCGGATGCGGCCGAGATCGTGCAGCACGCCGCTGAAAAGCTCGATGCGGCCGGGCAGAGAGTTGAGACCTGGCCGCTGGAATTGCATCGAATCGAAGATCTCGCGCCGGGTTTGAAGACAACGTATCGCCGGGGACGGCGTGCTTTGAAGTCGGCCCAGAAACAGAGTACGGCCAAGGCTTATCACAAGCTGCGAAAGCGCGTGAAAGATCGCTGGCATCAGGCACGGCTGCTGGCAGACATTCAGGGCGCGGCCGCGCACGACATGGATTCAAATCTGAAACAGCTGGGTACATGGCTGGGCGACGATCACAATTTAGCTGTGCTGCGCGACCGGCTCAAGCGGAACCCGGAGCGTTACGGAGGCGCGAGTGGAGTCGAGCCTTTCCTGGCGATCGTGGTCCGTGAGCAGGAAGAACTGCGGCGGCACTCGCTAGCCGCCGGGGAAAAACTGTTTGAGGAAAAGCCATCGGTCTACCTGCGCCAGCTCACCGCATCCTGGCAAGCCTCCGCTCCGAAAAAGCCGGCAGCGAAGGCGAGTTCGCGGAAAGTGACGCGGAGAGTAGCGGGCTAGGCACCTACAGTGGCGGTACAAAGCAGAAAAGAGGGCAGGCTAAGGGAACTTATCAAACCGTTTTGGCCGCTGATAAACGCCGATAAACACAGATTGAAAATAAATGTTTTATCTGTGTTGATCCGCTTTCCTCTGCGGCTAGGTTTTGCAAGACTGCCATGAACGACATCGATGTCGTACTCACCGGCAGCTTGCGGGCTCTTCTCCTCTTTGACGTAGCCGAGGAACTCGATCTGCGGCATCTGCATCAGGTGCTGGGTACCGATCCGCGTAAACGCGAACCAGCCTTCCGCCATCAGACTCCGCAATACGTGCGTTTTGAGAGAACGCCGGTGGATGAAAATATCGGTCAATGCGCCGACTACGCCGGTAATCCTCTGTTCGGGCGCATTCGCTACTTCGAGTACGGTGTCGCGAGCGTCGATCTGCAGTTGCCGTTCGAGACTTCCTGGAGCGAACTGGTCGTTCTCGCCAACCATTGGATTTCGGCCCCGGAACTGGAGCGCCGAGCGCGGCAAGCCCTCAAGGAGCGACTCAATGCTTTTCAAGGTGGCTTGAAGAAGCCGTACAAAGATTGGATTTGGGAAGATTACTACATAGTGCAGGTCGATCCTGTGCGGCAGAGTGACGGCACTTGCGTTTCAGCCGAGCAGCTGGTCCGCCGGTTCCGCACGGAAATTGCGCAGATTGTGCGTGGTGAAGATACTCCACTGGCGATCGCTGAAGAACAGGAAATTCTGCAGGCCAGTATGTCTTACTATCCGGGTGATCTGCTAGTAGTGGGCTGGGTAGCGGCCTTCGTCTACGATGCGGCTGCATCAGCTGAACCGACGATCGATCTGCTCGAATACGCCAATACACAGCTTCTCGAATTTCGGTACTACGACGAGGTGCTCACCAGCGTACTGGCTGACGTGTATAAGCGATTGGAAAGACGCCGCGGCATGTGGCGGCGCTGGCGACTGGCGCGTGAAGCCGAAGACCTGAATACGATTCGACTCGATTATCGCGAGCTGGCGGAGCGGACCGAAAACGCCATTAAGTTTTTGAGCGACATGTTTTACGCCCGCACCTATCGTCTGGCGGCCGCGCGCATTGGTGTGAACGACTACCGAGCTTTGGTAACAGAAAAGCTGGCGACAGCGCGCGAACTTTACGATTCCATGGTCAACGAATTTCACCAGAGCCGGACGTTCCTGCTGGAACTGATGGTGGTGATCATCCTGCTCATTGAAATCGCGATGGTGTTTCGCGGTAAAGCCTGATTACTGCCAGTTATAAGCCGCCAGCGTCTGCCCATCGTTTCCGACCAGCAGCAAAGCGGCACGTCCCGCTCCGAGATGCGCGCTGAAAGTCTTGGCACTGCGCTCATCGCGGAAAGCAACGTCTTGCGCGCCTGTCTGCGAACTCACCACGTAGAGCGTTGCGTCCGGAAAGTGCGTGGGGCTGATCAGCACGTCCGGGTTTTGCGTCTGGGTCGTGTAGGTTGGCGCAACACCAGCTGTTTTCAAGGCGAACCTGTATACTCCGCCAATCGCCTGCAGATTGTCGTTCAATTCCAGGGGCAGTGCCACCAGAAGAATTGAACCTTTGCCGAGCGGCTTCTGGACGAACGTTTCGCCGGAAGCGAACTCGGCGCGCTGCAGATAGTCTGTTTTGCCGCCGCCATAGCTCAGCATCGCCTGTCCCTCCGGCCATTTGATCTGATTGCCTGACAAAGAAAGCAGTTCAGGCCGGTAAGCAACGGCCAGGGCCTCACCTCGCGCGGTTGTATGAAAGTGCTCGTCGAGATCGAAGCGTCCTGAGACCAGCAGCGTGGCGCCATTTTGTACGTGCTCCAGGAGCGCGTCCCAGGCATGTTGGGTCAAGATCCAGGGCGACGGCAGAATGATGAGCTTGGGATCGCCTAACGACTCGATCTGATCTTCCCCCACTGCGTATGCTTCGCTGCGCGCTATGCCATAGAGTGCCCGTACACTTTTCTGCTGCGCCTCAATCGACAAGCGATTGAACACGGAGAGCTGCAACGATTGGGGTAGCACGATCGCTACCTGCGGCGTCACGATTCCTGTGGCGTATTTCTCGGCCTGTGTGGCAAAACCGCCCACGTCGCGCATCAGGCTCTCCCAGGTCTTCGCCGAGCCATCGCTACGTTCCATGCCAAAGTAAATCTCGCGGTCCCAATCCCAGGACAATGCACCGCTCGTCCCGGCGGCAAATCCCGCAGCCCATTTCTGTTCGATCAAATTGAAGCCTGTCAGCTCGTCGAAATGCCAGCTGCCGTCCGGATAGGTGACGGGCTGGTAGCCAGTCTCACCCACAATATTTGGAATGCCCGGTACTTTCGACGCCAGTGAATCCCAAAGGAGATTTTGATTCTGACGATAGGTGTGATTTGTGGTGAAGGAAACTCCGGAGTGGCCGTAAAACTGGTTCAAGACGCGATTCTCGACGCCGCCTTCGTCCTGCCCGACGTCGATCAGCTGCGTGCTGCCGGTGGCATGAATGGCTGTCACCATCGTCTTCGCCCAGTTGCAAAACGATTCCTGAGCAAACAGATTGTAATCGTAGGCCCGCGCCATTCCTCCCGATCCATGTTCCAGATCCAAGTTCAGATCGCGGCTATCCGGCAACGGCACTGAATCGAAGTTCGCCACTTGATCCGGCGTTACCGACCAGGCTGCAGCCAGCTTGTCAGGCGTGGCATAGTGCTCGCTCAACCATTTATGCCAAGCGCTCATTTCAGCTGGATCGTTTTGCGGAGTGTTGCCGTGCCAGAGCGCATGTGGGTTCGAAAAGCTGGGTTCGTTTATCAGATCCCAGCTCAGCGAGGGATCGTCTTTGAGGCGATTGACTATCGACAACATATAATTCTGTTCCGCCCGGATGGTCATCGGATCGAGATAAGGATTGGTTCCCGGCAGCGACATCACTGGATTGTCAGCGCCGCCGCGCAGGGTGGATTGAGGATCGAAGGCAAAGAACGTGAAGTTGACGGCGATGCCGTGCTGATGGGCGGAAAGCAGATAGGCTTCGACGTTGCGTAGGAAGCGCTCACTGACCGCGCCATCTGCGCCGTCGGTAATCTTCATCTGGCCGCCCCACACTCCGGTGCGCACAAACCGCACGCCGTGCTTTTGCATATCGGCGAAATCGCGTTCCCAGATTGCCGCATTCCGGGGCCCTGAGAAATCCCAGCCATTCGATTCGGTGCTGAAATAGTTCGTACCGAAGGGAAAGAACGGCTTTCCGTCGCGCGTCAGGAAATCTCCTTTTACGCCGAGTGCCGGATTGTTTTTCAGGCTGCTCTCGTCCTCTACCCAGAAGCCGTTCTCGTAGGCTTCTTCGGCTTGGCCGCCGTGGCGGTAGGTTGCGCGGAGGCGGTAGAAGCCGGGCGGTAGATTATTGGCCAGGAGAATAGTCGAGTCGAGCGCCGTGCCCGGGCAGGGAAGTCGTTCCATCTTGAGAACCCGGTCGCCGGACTGTAGGTCGAGTTGGATTTCGCCCTTGTCCGGTGCGTGCATCCGCTCATGCAGCGCATTGCGGAAATGCACGATTGCTTGCGGGCCTTCACCTTTGTGAATGGCTGAAAATTGAAGCTGGATCGAGAACGATGCCGAACCCTGCCTGGCATATTCGGCAGCGGTTTTGATGAGGGTAATTCCCTCGGGCGAGTCCCAAAAGCCGCTGGCCGGTTCGAAATCGAGAAACACCCAGCGTGCTCCGAGCATTCGACCGGCAGTAACTCCCAGGTGATCGGCGACTACGGCTGGAGACGAGACTTTCTCGCGCTCGTTATCTATCATGTAGCCCAGGCCATCCAGACGGTGGCTCTCGAGCACGAACACTTTGGCTGGGTGCAGGGTGAGTGAAGGGAGAAAATCGTAGCCGTCTTTCCAAGCAAAGTTCTGCGGTGCGCTCGACTGCGGGGCTTCATACGTGTGCAAGATCCCAAGCGCTCGTGAATACGCCTCCTGCGGTTGTTCAGTATGGAAATGGCCGGCGGCGAAAGTGACCGGACTACGTAGCGGCTGCCCGCCCAACAAGAGCAGGCTGCCGCCTTCCCGCAGGAAAGAATGGAGACGATCCCAAGCTTCTTTGGGGAAGGCCGATCCGTAGGGCAGCACCAGCAGGTCGGAACTGTTCAGCGTGGCCGCATCGGTGAGCTCACGAAGGTTTACAAAGACCGATTTATCGCCCAGCGCCTTCTTTAGCGATGGCCGCATCATCTCCGTGCTGCCTACCGTGGGAAAGCCCTGCTGCCAGAAGACCACTGTCTTGGCACTTAACAAAGATGGCAGGATCAGCAGCGAGACAGAAAGCACCCCTTTACTGGATAAGAACATTTGATCCGAGTTTATATAGTCCCCGGCGAGGCCGTACCTTTCTTCCGTGTGGACGCAAATACTTCATTGTTACTGCAGGGCAATGGAACGAGCCGGGTTTGGCTAAAACGGCTAAGTGTCACACTGCTATGAACTTAACTCTTAGTACGATCCGGTTATGCTGTGGCCCGGAAAATGCTTTGAACTTACCTGAGGAGATGTTAACAACCATATGCTCTGGTATACCTGGGTGTTCTTAGTTATTGCGATTTTGGCGGCGGTACTCGGTTTTGGAACGCTGGCCGCTATGGCGGGTACAATTGCGAAGATCTGCTTCGTCGTGTTCCTGGTTTTGTTCCTGGTGAGCTTGCTCTCCGGACGCCGGGGCGCGGTTTAATTTTCGCTTCCAATATAGGGCGTCGTGGAGTTCGCTCCCGGCGCCTTTAACGCGCAAACAGACAGGGTGAAAGACTGACTGCATGCTTGCGCTGATACTGGTCTACTTTACCTGCAAAATCATTCCACATTTTGTTTGAGTTTACGGCCGTGATCCAGCTAATGGTTTTACTGGTCGGGCCTGGAGCAAAACTCAGATCATCCCGGAGCTTTGGACGAGCTATTTGTTTTTGAGTTGTAAGCCCCCGTTCAAACGCGACCACTACCGTGTCCCAAATGACCCATGGCTTTGTAAAGTCGTCTTTGCGTAATGGCTTTACGCTGCGGTAATACCAAGCTTGATACTCTTCCCATAGCCATCCGCCTATCGCTCCACGCTGGCTTATTAGTTGGCGTGCGTGCTCGAAGCTCATGGCGAGGTCGCGATAGCAGACGTCGGCAGCGCCGATGGTGACGGGCACGTCGGAGTCGAGAATCACCTGCCAGGCTCGAGGATCGTTTTCAATATTGAATTCTTTGCCACCTTCTGCCAAGCTCTTAAATCCCATCGCAACCACGCTGATGCGATTTGACAGCGACGGATCCTGCAGCAGAGCGGAGGCTACGTCGGTAGCGGCGCCAATGGTCAGAAGTACGAGACGGTGATCGCTCGAAAACTCCCTGGAGGTTTCGATTATGAACTCGACCGCAGCCCCAGTACGTGGTGAGGCATTGTTCGCCAAAGGGAGGCTCGACCCTTCGAACAAAGGCGGATGATTCAGCATCCCCAGCCGGTGTTCGACCACATCGAGCAGGATTTTGTAGGTGGCGTGAGCCGATGGTGCAGGCAGCGTTGGCCCGTGCGCCGAAACGATTCCCCGTACATCGAAACTTGGACTGAGCAGCAGGTAGGTAATCGCCCACTGATCGTCAATTTCGTTGCCGACGTCGGTCGACAGAATCACCGGAGTCCTGGTCTGCGCGGCGGCTTCCAGGGCCATCAACAGAACAATTGAAACAGCTCGAAGAGTTTTCATTTTTGTTCGATGTTACTGTATCGCGTAGTGCTTACCGTACATTCGAACAGTCTGGCCATCCTGTTCTGCGCGATTACGATGATTGGTTGGGGTTCCTGGGCTAATACGCAGAAGCTGGCCGGGAGCACTCGCTGGCCTTTCGAACTTTATTACTGGGATTATGTGATCGGTATGTTGCTGTTCGCTGTAGTCTTCATGTTTACGGCCGGGAGTACGGGAACATCGGGCATGCCGGCCCTCGAAAATATCAGGCTCGCGTCCGGCAGCTCCATGCTGATGGCCATGCTAAGTGGGCTGCTGTTCAATGTCGCGAATATTCTGCTGGTGGTAGCGATCGATATCGCAGGAATGTCGATCGCTTTTCCGATCGGTATCGGGTTGGCATTGATCATTGGCACGGCCACGGCTTACCTGCAGCAGCCGAAAGGGAATGGGATCGTTTTGTTTGCGGGCGTAGCGTGCGTACTGGCCGCGATGATTTTTTCGGCACTGGCTTATCGCAGGCTGCCTCGCTCAAGCCATGGCAGCTGGACGCGCGGGCTGCTGTTCGCCATCATAGCCGGTTGCCTGATGGGCTTCTTCTATCCGCAACTGATCCGGTCTATTTCGCCGGGCTTTAACTCGGGCCCGATCGTGGCCGGCATGTTGACACCTTACACGGCGCTTTTCTTTTTCGCCCTGGGCGTCCTGGCGAGCAACTTTTTTGTAAATTCGATTTTCATGCGCGTGGCGGGACGAACTTATAAAGAATATCTTGCAGGGACTTCACACCTGCATTCGCTCGGCATTCTCGGTGGGGCGATCTGGACCCTGGCATTTGGTTTGAACATAGTGGCATCGGGAGTAGCCGGTCCTGCGATTTCGTATGCGCTCGGACAAGGCGCCACGTTGGTGGCAGCCATCTGGGGCGTGCTCATCTGGAAAGAGTTCCAAAGCGCTCCGAAAGGAACCATGCCGCTGGTCGGCTTCATGTTCGCCGGGTACGTGATTGGGCTTTGCCTGATAGGCTTTGCGAGCCTGCCGGTTTAAATGATTTGGAAGAAACGTTCCTGCGCGGATTGCATGAGTTCGATGCGGCGACGGTAGGTTCGCATGGCCTCTTGATATGAGAAGTTCGGATCAAGCAGCAGTTGGACGCCTTTGAGGAGATCGGGGATTCGGGCAGCGAGCTGATCGGCCATGCAGAGCACGGTTTTGTGGGCTTCGATGCGCGTTTGACACTCCACTTTCATATCGCGCCAACAGGGATAGTGCGGGCAGTCCGGGAGCACGGAATAGAAAGGCACGTCATTGAAGAAGCACTCGGGCCAGCGTACGCCGGAGAGGGTCAGCCAAGGCGTGCCGACGGAGGGTGCCAGGAACGCGAAGCCGGTATGTGGGGCGAGGAGCAGGTCGCAGGCTTCGAGAAGGGCAAGTTGATTCCACAGGCCGATGTCGAAGCAGTTAACGAGTTCCGGCGAAGAGCGAAAAAAATCTTTTAACTGACGTTTCGTGTACGAGTAAGTGCGCGAGCGATCGTCTTGCACGGTTTTTCCGGTAAGCAGGAGCTTCGCTGACGGAGAAGCCGTTTGCACCGCGGAGAGGATCGTCCGCCAAGAATCGAGTTTGGGATAAATGGGATCACCATTCGATCCACCCAATAGCACGCAAAATTTTGGTCCGGCCGGCAAATTGAGTTGTTGTACCCATGTCCTTGCGCTGTCGGGCACGGGCAGGCGAATGGTCGCGTTCGAGTGGTAAGCGGGAGCGTTTCTAGCACCGACTTCATAGTTGTGCCCACGCCAGAGACGGGCGGTGAAGTGCGCTTCGGCCAGATCATGGAAGGTTCTCAGATCATCAGCAAACGGGAAGGGACTGATCGTGGGGCGATGATCGTTCACGATGTAATCCCAAATCTTCGGAATATTCGCCAGACAATCGGCGCCTGCGCCTGCGCGTGTCACGCCGGCCAGATCGATGGGCCACGCTTTTGCGATCCAGTCGCATGCTCCTGCCAATTCTACGGTGGTGCGGCTGTTGAGGAGCACGTGAATTTCGAGGTCGGGATCCTCGACAGCAAAACCCTTGGCGATCTTAAAGGCTTCAACCGCATGCCCGACTGCCGGATAGTAAACCCAGTTCAGCAACAAGGTCCGGGCTGCCATTCGCCTAATAACCTTTCTGCTTATCGACGACGTTGATGAGCGGCTTGCCGGCCACGAAGCGGGAGACGTTTTCCTTGATGGTATTGGTCATGCGCTCTTCGTCCCGGTCCGACCTGCCCGCGATATGCGGCGTAATGACGACGTTATCGAAGCGCCACAAGGGGTGATCTTTGGGCAGCGGCTCCGGATAGGTGACGTCCACGCCGGCACCCGCCAGACGCTTCTCATCGAGCGCCTTCACGAGTCCATTCATGTCATAGATGCCGCCGCGGCTGACGGCGATGACGTAGGAGTTCTGCTTCATCAAAGCAAACTCGCGAGCGCCCATCATCTTGTGGCTTTTCGGCGTGTCCGGGGCGGAGATGAAAACAACATCGGCTTGCGGGATCACGTTGTCCAGCTCATCCGGTTTGACCATGCGCTGGAGGAAGGGGAGGAATGGCTTGTCTTCGGGATCTACTCCAGTTACTTTCATGCCGAAAGCATTGGCGCGAATCGAAATCTGCGTGCCGATGCCGCCAACGCCTACGACTACCGCCGTCTTGCCATTTAGCTCAATGCCGTGGAATGACTGTGGATTCCAGACTTGTTTCGCATCGTTACGGTAAAGAATGTTGAGGTTGCGCGACATCATGAGAAGCATTGCCAGCGCGTGATCGGCGATCTCCGGACCTTGCACGATCTTATTGTTTGTGAGAACGATGTTACTTTGGCGCAGATCGGCCGATCCATCAGCAGGAAAGAGCACGCGTTCCACGCCGGCACTCATGACGCCAACCCACTTGAGATTCTTCCCCGCGCGCACCTGGGCGGAAGTGATGTTACCGATGAAGGCATCGGCCTCCGGCAATTGCTCCATGACGCTGGCAGCGGACACCGGTACGATTTTCGCCTGGGCCGCCGTCTGCTGCAGTTCTCTTGCGAAATCAGAGTCGTCAAGAACAAGAATTTTCTTCTGCTGAGCAGACAAGACACAGACGCACAGGAGTGGCAGGAACAGTCGAGGGAGAGAACAGTTCATCAGTCGGGCTCGAACCAGAGTAGTCTGTTCGCTGGACCGGACTTTGCGTGGATCGGTGCGTCCGCTCATGCCTCATTTTGGGCCGCCTACAGCGAGCGCGAGACCACCTGCTAAAAAGCGTAAGGGCCGTTTTTTGGGTTGAGACATACTGTCGCATGTGGTCTCATACCAGGTCATCCACGTCGGAAATGATGCTGATCGTTTTACTTATGCTGGTTATTACCGCAATCGTGTTATGGCCGGTGGCCAAGTGGACAGAACTCCATTTAAGGAGGAGCGAGAAGGTGTTAGTGGAACATGCGCACCGGCGCTGATCTGTCCTTAAAGGAAGCAGCATTCGCTGAATCTGCGTTACTGCACTTGCCACTCTTCGACGCCGGAGTTGGCGCCGGGCTCGAGTTCGACTTCAAGTCGCATAGCTTCGGTTTTGACCGGCGCGAACGCAACTTTGTTGTACCGGTCAGGCTCGACGTCATAGGCGACGTCCACAGCCACCGGTTTCCATTCGTCGCCCTGCTTGTATAGCAGCCGCCAGCTTCGCGGCAGTTTCGTTCCCTGATCGCAAAACCAATAGACGGCGGCGCTCGAAACAGTGGCGGGATGCCTGAAATCGTACTCGAGCCATTGCCGGTCGCCGCTGCCGGGGGCCCACGCGAAGTACGAATTCCGATCGGCGGAGGAGGCAGGCGGCTCGCCATCGGCCACGAGGCGCGGCTCGCGCATGCCGTTAGAAGTGACAGTAGGGCCAGAGGCGGTCACTTTGCTTTCGCTCGCCAGCGTAGGAAACGGTGTAGGGTGTGCCTTTTCCTCGGATTCGGCGATCCAGACCTCCATCTGGCCGGGGCCGCGGTTGGCCCAGGCGTAATAAGGAATGGCGGTCAGAGTTTCGGTGCTATGTTCGACTGAGCCGTTTTGCGCGCTGTGGAAGGCGATGGCCTGGCCTTCAATTACCTCGATGCCGTGCAGCAGGGCGGGTTCGAAGCGGGCCTTCAGCGGCGTATCGCGCGCGAGCACGAGATTGCGCACGTGCTTATCGGGACTGTCGGGCCATTCGGCGCAGAACACAATGGGACCCCGCTCCAGGGCAACAAGTCCGCGATCGGCTTCCACCTGCCCGTTGGCAACGACGCGTCGCACCGGCATGGGCAGCGAGAGCTCGACACGGTCGCCTTTCTTCCAGTGGCGCGCGAGCGTAGCGTACCCTTGATCGTCCGATACGGGCACCGGCTTGCCATTTACTTTTAGAGAGATCGGCGCTTCTACCGGATGCGCAAAACGATACAGGTCGCCCGGCACTGCCGCCTCTCGCGCCCAGCCGGGCACCCGCAGCTTCAATGCAAACTCGCCGCTCGCCACGGGATCGACGGTGAGTTTAATATCACCCGACCACGGATAATCGGTCTGCTGCACAAGCGTCACCTTACCGCCACCAGGCAGCGTCAAAGCCGCGCTGTTGCTCATGTAGAGATTCACGTAAATGGCCGCGTCTTTCTGCGCGTAGACGTAGCCCGGAACCGAAGGCAGGAAGCGGGTGATATTGCCCGGGCAGCAGGCTACGCCGAACCAGGGGCTGCGCTGGTGCTGGCCGTTCGATTCGAGCGGGTTCGGATAGAAGTAGGTCTTGCCATCGAGCGCCACGCCGGACAGCAGGCCGTTATACAGCGTGCGCTCGAAGACGTCCACATACTTGGCATCGCCGTGCAGCAGGAAGAGGCGCTGGTCCCAGAAATCGCTGGCGATGGCGGCGCAGGTTTCGTTGTAGGCGGTCATGTTCGGCAGCTGGTAGTTGACGCCGAAGGCCTCGCCCTGGCCGAGCGCGCCCACACCCCCGGTGATGTAGTATTTCTTGTCAACCATGTTGTTCCAGATCAGGTCGATGGCTTTGAGGTAAGCCGGATCGCCGGTGAGCGCCGCCACGTCCGCCATGCCGGAGTACATGTAGCCGGCGCGCACGGCGTGGCCTTCCGCTTCGGTTTGATCGACGGGCGGCACATCGGCCTGATTGTAGGCCTTGCCGCCGGGGCCGCGACTATCGAGCATGAAGCGGGCAAGCGCCAGATACTGCTGGTCGCCAGTTACGCGGTAAAGCTTGACCAGTCCCATCTCGACGATTTGGTGGCCGGGATAGATTTTGCGTTTGCCGGGGCCGAAGGTTTTGACGAGCAGATTGGCGTTTTTGAGCGCGACGTCGAGCAGCGTGCGCTCGCCAGTTGCCTGATAATTTGCGACCGCCGCTTCATAGAGATGGCCGCAGTTGTAGAGTTCGTGACTCAATATCTCTTCGTTGACCCAACGCGCGTTGCCGGCCCAGGGATGCGGATGCTGCGGGTCGATGGTGCGCGTGGTGTAGAGATAGCCATCGGGCTCCTGGGCGGCCTTAATCTTCTGAATCAGGCTGTCGACGTAGGCTTTGAGCTTGGGATCTGGATGGACACTGAGCGCATACGATGCGCCTTCGATGACCTTGTAGAGATCGGTGTCGTCGAAGGGATAGCCGGGGGAGTGTTTGTCGGTCAGGGTCTGGCCTTGCAATACTTCGGCGGCGCGCACAAAGTTTTCGATACGGCCCGTGCGGTCGCATTGCTCGAAAGCGGTGGGAATGCTGACGGTGCGGTTCGTTTCAATACGCGGCGCCCAAAACCGGTCGTGCAGGTGAACGGCGGTGAAGGGAACGGGTTGGATAGGGTAGTCTGTCGATGGCTTGGCGGCAAAGCAGACCGCGGCCAAGGCGAACGAGATGAGGAGAGCGGGCAATTTCATTTCGATACGTATCTGCTTCGAACATCAGAAGAAGAATTTGGCGCCGATTTGCAGCCAGCGCGGCTGTGCCTGCGAGGTGGACTTGCCGAATGTGCCGCTGTTCAGATTGCTGCTGATGCCGTTCAGGTTCGGGTGATTGAAGATGTTGTAGTACTCGAAGCGAAGCTGCAGGCTGAAGCGTTCGGAAAGCTTAGTGGTCTTGATCAGGCTGGCATCGGTCTCGGCGAAGCCCGGGTTGCGGTACAGGTTGGCCCGTTCGTTGCCTTCCGAGCCGAAGCTGGGCGTGGTGACAATGCCGGGCGCGAACAAGCCGTTCAGATAAGCAGTGCGGCTGGTGGGCAGCTTGTACGTAGAGACATTCGGGTAATCGTAGTTGTAGCCGTCGGCGTTAAAGTCGCCGCTGCCGGGCGCGTAGCCGGTGAAGATGCCGGCGGCGTTCGAGACCGGTTGAAAAGCGGCGTCCGTGTACACGGTGAATGGATTTCCGTTCTGGGCGGTAGAGGTGCCGCTGATCGACCAGCCGCCCAGGATGTGACCCACCCAACCTCTGCCGGCATACGGCGTGGGTAACTCATAATTCCAGACGAGCGAGAAACGGTCGGGCGCATCCCACGCCGAATAGCTGTAGTACTGATTGATGTCCGGATAGGTGGGATAGAACTGCGAGTTGTCTTTCGAGACCGAGTGCGTGTACGAGGCGTCGAAGTAAAACTTATCATGCAAAAGGCGGCCCTTGAACTGCGTGAGCAGCGCGTTGTAGTTCGCGTGTGCGCCGTTCGATTGATAATTGATCGCTCCAAAGCTTTTATTGAGGCGGGTAGGCGTCGTGGTGTTGTTCAGGATCAGGTCGTCGGCAAAGCGATTGATGTCGGTGCCGTAGGAGGTGTTGCCGACATTGCCGTAGCCCGTGATGATGTTGTAGGAGTGCGAGCCGGCGTAGCCAAGACTCGCAATCATGTTGCCGAAGAGCTTGTGCTCGGCATTGGCGGAGTAGTTGAAGGTAGTGGGCGCGGTGAGATCGGGCTGATTCGCTCCGATCGCGATCTGGGCTCCGGGCACGCCGCCACGGGAATCGAGCGGCTGTCCCTGGTAAGCCGGATACGGGAACCCTTCCGGTTTTGCCGCGTTTGTTCCGAGAGCGAAGATCGGAGCTGCGGTCGTGCCGTCGGAAAAGAAGGTGGGCACGATGAAGTTCGGCGGATTGCCGTTGATGATGTCGCTCAAGTTACCGAGCGTTGGCATGTCGTGATAGACGCCCGCGCCGCCACGAATGACCCAGCTGCCATCTTTGAGGGGATCCCATGCAATGCCTGCCCGCGGAGCGAACGCCTTGTAGAGGCCGGTGCCGAGAATACGATCCTGCACGCTTACATAGCTGTTCGCTACCTGATCGTTGAAGGTGGGGCCCTGGCCGCGGTGGTAGGCGGCCACCACGGTGCCGGGCAGCGAGGCATAGGGATTACCGAAGTTATCCCAACGCAAACCGGCCGTCACGGTCACGTTCGGAGCGGCTTTCCAGGTGTCCTCGAAGAAAGCGCCGGCGGTGGTGGTGGAGTAGGCGTAATTGCCGGCCTGCGGCTGCCCGCTGACGGGATTGTAGGACAGCTGCGTTTCGCTTTTCACGTTGCCGGCGACCAGATCGATGATGTTGTTGAAGTTGAAAACAGGCTGTGTGTGAACCGGCGCAAAGAGAGCCGTGTCGTCGCCATGCCAGCCGTCGTAACCCATGCGCAGCGTGTGATTGCCCGTGATGTGCGTGAGCACGTCGCGCCAGTGATAACTGTGCTGGATGAAATCGCCTTGCGCGAAACCGGTGCCGAAGCCGCTGATGCCGTTGACGTTGACGGTGGGCACGGTGAAATCGCCCGTCAGGCTGTCTATGCCTTCCACCCGCAGAAAGGCGAAAGCCGCCTCATTGAGCGTGGTCGGCGAGAAGGTATGGGTCTCGTTGATCTGGACCGATTGGGTGGAGAAAGAGTTGGTGGTATTGAAGGAGGGACGCACGTTGGCGCCGCTGGTGTCGAGCGTGGTACGGAAGTAGTTACCGTAGAGCCGGTCTTTCTTAAAGTACTTGTCGACGCGCACGGCGTACTGCATACCGTTGCGGAATGTGTTGGCGTTCTGGATGCCGTTATCGGTTACGGGGAGAGCGCAGGGAAGAAAATGTGTGGCGGCCGTACCGCAGGTGTCCGGGAAGAGCTGCGCGGCGGTTTGATTCACGCTTGTGGTGTTGGCGCCGCCAGGCGTATAGCGGGCGAGCAGTTGCGTGCCGAGCGCGTTCGGATACGCTGACCGCGCAAAAGAAGTGAACTGCGGCGACTCATAGGTGACCGAGTTGACCACTGCGCTCGAGGAGCGCAGCGGCTCGATGGCGAAGAAGAAGAAGAACTGTTTGTGCGGAATGACAGGGCCGCCGATGGTGCCGGAGACGTTGTGGCTGTGGAACGGCAGGTAGCTGTGATTGAATTCGGTGCCGGCCCATAAGTACTGATTTGTGAAGTAGTCGCTCGCGAGACCGTGAAACTGGTCGGTGCCGGACTTGGTGGTTTCGGTGAAGACGATGGAGCTGCCGCGGCCGTATTCGGAGGAGTAGGTATTGACAGCGGTGGTGGATTCCTGGATGGCGTCGGGGTTGGGAGTGAGGTTCAGGACGCCGGGCCGGACGTTGCTTGTGACATCGAGGCCGTCGACCACGAACATGTTGGCATTACTGCTGCGGCCGTTGGCGCTGGCGTCTACCTGCTGTTCGGTGGAAAAATTATCGGCTGCCGAGCCGGGGCTGCCGCTGGCTGAAAGACCGCGGCCCGTGACGCCGGGCGCAAGCGTTACCAGATTGATCATGTTGCGGCCGGCCAGCGGCACCGCTGCCAATTCCTTGGGCGCGATAGTCTGCTGGTTGCGGGTTTCCGCGGTGTCGAGAATGGGTGCAGCACTGGTGACATCGACCGAGGTCTTTGCGCCCGCCACCGAAAGGGCCACCGGCACGTTCAGGTTCTGCCCGGTGCTGAGATTGAGTGTCACAGTGGAAGACGTGAAACCGGAGGCACTCGCGGTGATCGTATAGGCACCGGGAGCGAGACTGAGGAAGCGGTAATTGACGCCCTCGCCGGACTTAGCTTCGTTCGAAACACCTGTGGCGGTACTGACCAGCTTGAGAGTTGCATTGGGAACGGCAGAGCCGGAAGGATCGGTGACGATGCCTTCGATCGCTCCGCTGAACTGGGCCAGAATGTTTGCGCTTACACTCAGGAACAAAAAAAGGCCGGGCCACTTGCCGGCGCGCGGGACTATCAACATGGTCATGCCACCCCCCGGGAGCAATTGAACTCAGATAGACTGCGATCGGGACAGAAGGATTATACAGGAGGGCAGTGCGGCCGAATATAGGCTTCTGTCGAGGGAGTTAGCAAAACTCAGGCAAATCAGTGCGTACTATTTGGCTATTGAACAGTTCGAGCGACTTTGCGCTTTGGAAGACAAGTACAGCAGCCTCGCGCCTCAACGATTTTTCCCAAGAATCAATGGTCGGACACGACACGGCCGACATTGGAGACGAGAGCTTCCGCGATCTTGGCATCGGTTTCGGACAAACCAACTCCGTTCGAATCGGCGTCCGGCCACTCAATGTTATCGTCCGCGGGACTAGACGGCTCTTCATTCTTACGCTGCAGACGCTTGGCCATCTTTTCCTGCTGACGCTCTTTCCGTTCTTGTTCTTTTTGACGTTTCTTGAAAGTTTGCGGGCCTCGACCTGGCATAAACGCTCCTGTTTGTTAACGCTGCTTGCGCACAGGGCATGAAGGCCGCAGCAACACGCAAGCAGCGGAATTAAAAAACTACTCAAGCTCAGCTAATCAGCTGATCGAAATCAACTTCTGCGGGCGGGACTACCAGCGCGATCCGCCGCGGCCACCGCCACCGCCGCCACCGCGATTACCCCCGCGACCGCCGCCACCACCGCCGCGATTGCCGCCGTATCCACCACCGCCGCCACCGGTCGGTTTCGGCCGTGCTTCATTTACGTTCATGGCACGACCGTAAAGTTCAGCTCCATTGAGCTGGGTAATAGCCGTTTGTGCTGCGTCTGCATCCGTCATTTCGACGAAGGCAAAACCGCGCGGTTGACCGGTGTCGCGATCTGTGACGAGATTGACACGTTCCACACTTCCATATGCTTCAAATGCCGCTTGCAGATCGGCCGGCGTGGCTTGATAACTCAAATTTCCCACGAATATGTTGGTCACAGTAAGTTCCTCTTGCTACAAAATTTATCTTTGTCAGACTGCTCTGAAAACCAACTTGAAGGGAAGGAAGAAATAGCCGCCCGAAGGCACTCGGATTGATTGCAAATGCGGGCAAAGACAACCTTAGGATATCAGTACTTCACCCGAATTGCCAAGCACGCCCATCGCCAAGTGCCCGATTCCGGCGAACAAACCGGCCGAACCACTAAAAATAATTGACAGAAAACCGCCTCTCCAGTTATCTTTGATAAGCACGTAAATTCCTTCCTGTCATTTGAACTCACTCGTACGGCCAATTCCCTTCATGGTTAGCAGGTCTCGATTCCCTCATTTGATTTGTTAGGTTCGTGTAGCAAGAAAGAGAGAAACATGAAAGAAACTGGAACCGTTAAGTGGTTCAATGCAGCCAAAGGATTTGGATTTATCGCCCGCGAGAATGGTGAAGATGTCTTCGTACATTTTTCCGCGATTGAGTCCTCCGGATACAGAAGCTTGGATGAAGGCGCCCGTGTCTCCTTCGTCGTGAAAAATGGCCCCAAAGGCCTGCAGGCTGAACAGGTATCGTTGGCGTAGACAGAACTCCGACATAACAATTCGTTTGAAAATAAAGAGGTTCCGGTGTTTCGGGACCTCTTTCCGCATGCGCTCGCGCCGGATGATACAGTAGCCGGTTCGAGACTGAAAATGAACGCGACCTTTTCGACACGCACCATCCTGCTGCTGGTAGCCTTCGGCGCATTAGCCTGCGCTGCGGGCCGTGATACAGGCAACTGGCCGGTGGTGGGCGGAACACGCGACATGCACTATTCGCCGCTCAATCAAATTAATTGCAAAAACATTCGAAGCTTGCAGCGAGCCTGGCAATTCGACTCCAACGATCAATTCGAAGGGTCAGAAATGCAATGCAATCCCCTGGTATTAGACGGCGTTCTGTATGCCACCACGCCCCGATTGCGGGTGGTCGCGCTCGATGCAGCCTCCGGAAAGATGCTTTGGGACTTCGATGCGCATCGCGGAGAGCGAATGACGTCCAAGCTCCGGAACCGCGGTCTCACCTACTGGGGCGACGGTAGCGACCGGCGCCTTTTCGTCGGAATCGATCAGTATCTATACGCGCTGAACGCGAAGACGGGCCAGCCTGTCGCGACATTTGGCGACCACGGCCGGATCGATCTGCACGAAGGCCTGGGCAGCGCCTTCCAAGACCTGACGGTGCAAGCTACCAGCCCCGGCGTGGTGTATCAAGATCTGCTCATCCAGGGTAGTCTGGTCGCCGAAGATCTTCCGGCTGCGCCTGGCTACATCCGTGCCTTCGATGTGAGAACGGGTAAGCTGCGATGGGTTTTCCACACCATTCCGCTGCCCGGTGAGCCGGGCTACGAGACTTGGCCGAAAGACGCCTACCAGCGTATTGGAGGGGCCAACTCCTGGGCCGGGCTGACACTCGATGCGCAACGCGGACTAGTTTTCGCTCCCACTGGATCCGCCTCGTTCGATTTCTATGGAGCCAACCGGATCGGCGACAATCTCTATGCCAATTGCCTGCTGGCGCTCGATGCAAAAACCGGCCATCTGGTCTGGCATTTTCAATTGGTCAAACACGACGTTTGGGATCGTGATTTGCCGTCCGCGCCGACGCTTGTTAAGGTCAAACAGCAGGGCAAGACGATCGATGCGGTGGCGCAAATCACCAAGTACGGCTACGTCTGGCTGTTCGATGAACTCACTGGTAAACCGCTGGTGCATTATCGGACGTTACAGACGCCTTCCAGTCCGGCAGATGGTGAGTCACTCTCGACCACACAAATACTGCCCACCGAACCTCCGCCATTCGCGCGCCAGCAGGTGACGCCTGATATTTTGACGAACCGTACGCCGGCGGCTCACGCGGCGGTGCTGGCCCAGTTCGAAAAGTTGCGGAGCGGCCCACAGTTTACGCCGCCCAGCTTCGAAGGTACGGTGATCTTTCCGGGATTTGATGGGGCAGGCGAGTGGGGCGGGGCAGCCTGGGACCCGAAAACCGGTTTGTTCTATGTGAATTCGAACGAAATGGCCTTTATTCTGCGCCTGATTCCGCGCGGTTCCGGGACCAACAAGATGAGCGGTTCGACCCTGTACCGCCAGAACTGCGCGGGCTGCCATCGACCGGATCTCGCGGGCAATCCGCCGGAATTCCCGTCGCTACTCGACATCGGATCGAAGCTCACGCGGGACCAGGTGGTTAACATGGTGCAGCATGGCGGCGGCCGCATGCCTGGCTTCGGGCGTCTCGGCTCGGGTGCGGTGAATGCGATCGCCGAATATTTAATGAACGGTAAGGACGTGCCGCTCGATGGCGCGGAACATCAGAAGATTGTGAAGCAGTCGCCTTTGAAGTACGGAATCGACGGCTACAATCGCTGGCTCGATCCGGAGGGCTATCCCGCGGTAGCGCCTCCCTGGGGAACGCTTAACGCGATCGATCTGAACACCAAGAAATATGTTTGGAAGAAGCCGCTGGGCGAAGTCCCGGCACTCGCGGCGCAGGGAATCCGGGATACCGGGTCGGACAATTATGGCGGCAGCGTTGTGACCGCGGGGGGCCTGCTTTTTATCGGCGCTACCACCCACGACCACAAGTTTCGAGCGTTCGACAAAGCAACCGGCGAACTGCTTTGGGAGACCGAGCTGCCAGCGAGTGGCACCGCTACGCCGGCTGTCTATGAGGTCGATGGACGAGAGTACGTGGTGATTGCGGCGGGCGGCGGCAAGTCGGGCGAGCCCAGTGGCGGCAGTTACGTGGCTTTCGCGCTGCCGAACTAACAGTACATCGCCACGCATACGATTCACGAAATCGTGATAACCTGATCCGGTATGTCGGAGCTAAGCCGTATCGGTGTGGCGATTGACGCGGATCTGCTGAACCGTTTCGACAAATTTATTGAGCAACAGGGCTACACGAACCGGTCCGAGGCGTTTCGCGATCTGATTCGCGACAAGCTTGTTGGAGTAGCGGTGGAGGCTCCAGACGCGGCGGTTGTGGGGACTGTCACGCTGGTTTACGATCACCACTATCGAATGCTGCCGAACAAACTTATGGATTTGCAGCATGGCTATCATGACGTGGTCATCGCCACAACTCATGCGCATCTCGGCCACCATACCTGCCTGGAGGTGATCGTGCTCAACGGACCGGCCAAGCGCGTTCGTAAACTGGCCGATTTGCTGATCGGCACCAAGGGCGTGCGGCATGGGCGGTTGGTTTTGAGTTCGCCCGCTACGGTGCTTTCGCAGACAGCTTAAGAAAACGGAGGAAATTGCATGACGAAACCTACACCCTGCAGTAGCACGAATTGGGTAAGCGTATGTGTAATCTCCTTTGGCCTTGTGCTTTGCGGAGCCAGTTCGTCGTGGAACCAGCAACCCGTCTACGTGCTTTCCAAACAAGTGACCGACTCGCAATCACGCGTCGTGGCCGGTGCTACGTGACTATCGAGAATGTCGAGAAGGCGGATGCTCGGGAAACACACACGGATAGCAAAGGCAGATTTCAGTTTCATGTATCGGGGCCAGGCAACTATGCTGTGCGAGTTCATGCCGCTAATTTCGACGAAGTGTTGCGCCTGGAGGCGCAAAGGCAGGAGCAGGTTACGGTGACTGCCGACGTGAAGGATTCGAATGTTCTTTTTCCCGATCCGGCGCAGCGTGTGTACGTGCGGGAAGAGACGCTCGACGCCAATCCTGGACGGCCCGGCGCGCCAATTTCCATTCCTGGCCAGCCCATCGAAACCGCTTCGGGCGGTATCAAGGCGCCGCAATATTTCGCACCCGGGGTGGCCGGCGATCACGGTGAGCCCATCGCCGAATACATTCAAGTGGGAACTTATCTGCTCACGAATAACTTGTCGTCGAATGCGCACGGCAATGGTTATGCCGATCCGAATATTATGGTTCCGGCGATTCTGGACGGCGTGCAGACGGACGGCGGCGCGTTTAACGTGCGTGAGGGCGATCATGCTGAGAACCTGTCGGCCATTTACGAACTGCGATCGCGGCTGACGCCTTTTATCACAATCACCGGTGATTATCGCGATGGAGATGTAGTGGCGGGCTGGAGTCCAGAAGGGCCGGAGACGAAAGCCTGGATCGCTGTCGAAGCGGCGTATGGAAATGGTTTTCTCGACCGGCTGGAACACCGGCAGCAAGTCAAGATCAACGGCTATCGGATCTGGAATCTCGACAACCATGAGGTCACGCTGTTCGGCATTGGCTATTACGGATTCTCCTACGTGCCGGGACTGGTACCGCTCGGGAATCCGAATTTGCGCGATACATCGACTCGCGGCAGCGCGACCAGACCCATACGGGCGAACTCGCCGTCAACGACAACTGGCATTTCAGCCCGACGCAGAATCTGCAGCTTTCGAGCGCGTTCCGCACTTATAACTTACGCCTGTATTCCAATTTTGGCGATGGGCTCATCCGGCAAAGCGAGTTTCGGACGGTGACGAGCGGGAATGCGACATACATCAAGCGGATTAGCGATTCGATGTCGCTGCTGGCGGGAGTGGATTACCAGCGGGATGCGCCGCGGCGGCTGGATCTGGACCATTACGATCCGACGCAGCCGCTGGTGTACGGACCGTTCTCCAAAGTAACGGCGAATGACGTGACACTGGCGGACTCGGCACCCTATGTGGCACTAAATGGAACACTTTTCATCATCTTCGCTACTACGCGGGCTGGAGGCGGGATGAAATTCAGTTCAACAATGTGGATCTGGTGAATGCTAGCAACTCGTATAACACGGTCGCTGGATTCAACTCGCCGAAGGCGACTGTGACGTATTTGCCCGGGGATCATTCGTTTTTGCCATCGGCTTCTTTGAGCTTTGGCGAGGCGTTCTATTCAAACGATCCGCGCATCGGAACGGGTGTGGCGTTCTATTCAAACGATCCGCGCATCGGAACGGGTGTGGCGCGCGGGACGCCGATCAGCCGTGAGCATTCGTATCAACTGGTCGTAAATAAAGTGCTCGGTGGCATCGATTTCCGCGCGACATTGGGGCATGTGACGACGGAAGCATCGCTTGCCAAACTCGATCCGGATACGGGCTTGCAAACGGATGAAGGACCGGGCAGGAACTTGTGGGTGACGATCGCCGCGAAACGCTATTTCGGGTGGGGGCTGGTGCAGGCCTCATTTTCGAAGGCGGACGCACGCGATCTGGACAGCGGTCTCCCGACGCCTGAAGCTCCGCGCACGATTTTCGACATCCTGGGTACGGTGAACCGGTTGCCGCTCCGGCTGCAAGCCCGCGCCGAGTTTGAAGAAGTCGGGCAGAAGCCGCTGGGCGACGGGTTAGTCAGTGTGCCGGTAAAAGAGTTTCGCGGTGCGCTGGTTCGCTCGTTCTTGAACGACAGAATGGCGCTGGCGTAAACTTCCTGATCGCCCGCGGATATACCGGCCAGACCACGGAAATACTGGCTGCCGGTTCGCAGGACATGCCGTTCGAACAGGTGGTAGGCGTGCGGCTGCCTTCTTATGTGAGCCTCTCGTACACCTGCCACTTCCGGCCGCATCCGTGACTTACTCGTAACGCAAGGCTTGCACCGGATCGAGCTTGGCCGCTTTGTTGGCTGGCCAGATGCCGAAAAAAAGTCCCACGCCCACCGAAACGACGATTCCTGAAATAGCCGCCCAGGCAGGCACTTGAATGGGTAGCGAGGTGAAAACCAGTTTGGCGGCGCTCGAGATGGCCCAACCGAGCAGCAGTCCGGCAATGCCGCCCATTCCCGTAAGCACCGAAGCTTCCAGCAAAAACTGAATCGTAATGTCCTGCCGGCGTGCGCCGATCGCTTTGCGAATCCCGATCTCGCGCGTGCGCTCGGTCACGGACACGAGCATGATGTTCATGACACCGATGCCCCCTACCAGCAGACCGATCGAGCTCAAAACGATCATCACGAGAAACGTCATCGCGGTGATCTGGCGGAACTGATCGACCATCTGGGCGGCGGTCGAGATGGCAAAGTTCTCCGGCTTGTTTGGGGGAATGTGGCGCTGGATGCGCAGAATGGTGCGGATCTGGTCCATCGCTTCGGGGAGCATCCCGTCAATTGCCGTAACGCTGACCGCCATTTCCTGAGCGTTCGGATACATCTTCTTCATGGAGAAGAAAGGCAGGAACACACGGTTGTCGGAGCTGTCGAAAAAACTGGCGCTGGGGCGATGCATCGTGCCGATCACCTGAAATATCTGCCCGTCGACGTTGATTTCCTTTCCTATCGGATTTTCTTCGCCAAAGAGACCGCGTTTCACATCGGCCCCGATCACGGCGACCGCAGCGTGGTGGCGCGCTTCAAAATCGGAGAAGAAGCGGCCCTCTTCCATGTCGATTTGCCCGGTTTGCGCGTAGGATTCTTCGACGCCCTGGAGCCGCGTCTGGTAAATTGCATTGCCTTTGTACTTCGTCACGATCGGACCGTGATTGCTGGACCACAACATGGCGGAAACACGCTCGCAGGCACTGCAATCGTCCTTCAGCGCCTGGACATTTTCGTAGTTGAACTGCTTGCGAGCGCGTTCTTCCGGAGTGAGATCGCTGGTTCGGAACGCCGGCTCTCGCGAAACGATAATCGCATTCGGTCCGAAGCTCTTGAAGACGTTGGTGACGGCGCCATCGAACCCGGTGAGAATCGAACCTACCGCGATGATGGTGCCGGTGCCGATAATAACGCCCAGCATTGTCAACAGGCTGCGCAGTTTGTGCGCCCGAATCGTATCGAGCGCGAGCATGGTGTTGTTGCGGAAGGCGAGAAAAAGCTGCTTCATTTGTCAGTCCGCGTGCAAGGCGACAATCGGATCCAGTTTTGAAGCCTGGCGCGCCGGATAGATGCCAAAGAACAAGCCCACCGCAGCTGATAAGCCAACTCCCAGCGCCACCGAAAGCAGCGGCATCTCCATCGGTAACGGGGTCGTCTGTTTCACGATGACGGTAAGGAGGTAAGCGGCTACTACGCCAATGAGCCCTCCGATCAACGATAATACGGCGGATTCGACAAGAAATTGATTCAGGATGTCCTGCCGGCGCGCCCCCACCGCTTTCCGAATCCCAATTTCATGTGTGCGCTCGGTGACGACGGCCAGCATAATATTCATAATCACGATGCCACCGACTACCAGGAAAACGGAAACCACGCCGAAGGCCATACCGGCGATCGCGCCGGTGAGATTCGTCCAGGCGTTGGACAATGTATCGGAGCCAAAGATGCTGAAGGTATCGTCCTGGCCCGGGCGGGTGTGCCGGTAAGCACGCAGCAGCATTCTGACTTCGTCTTCCGCCTCGTCCATCTTGTTCGGATCGATCGACTTGCCGAAAATGGCGACGTCGTCATTCAACTTGTTGCCATACGTCTTGAAATACGAATACACCGGGATCATGACGAACTTGTCTTGAGATTGTCCAAAAACGCTGCCTTTGGCCTTAGCCACGCCGACCACTTCGTACGGAACGCCGTCGACCTTGATTTGTTTGCCAATCGGATCGGTTCCGCTAAAAAATTTTTCGGCAACGTCGGTCCCGATAAAGGCGACTGGAGCGTGACGCCGGACTTCAGATTCGGATATCTCGCGGCCGGTACCGGCCTCAATATCACTGAGCGCCGGAATATTGGCGGTCACACCCTGCATGTCCACGCCTGTCATGGTGTCGCCCGCATGACCCACCGTGACGCTTCGGAACGTTTCGAGGCCTACATCGCTCAGCAAGCGGGCATTCGCTTTGATGAACTCGTACTCTTCGGGTTTGATCTGCGGATTGCGGCGCTGCATCTCGAGGAACTTCTTGGGATCCCAGTTACCGATGAACACGATGCGCATCACCCGGAAGCCGCTCGAACCCATGTCGGAAAGCTTGGTCGAGATGTACAAGTTCATGCCGTGAACGAAGGACGTGACGGCGATCAGCGTGCTCGTCGCGAGGATGATACCGAGCAGCGTCAGAAAGCTGCGCAATTTGTTCTTGCTCAGTGACTCAATGGCGATACGGGCGGATTCCCAGAACGAAGCGCCGCGCGACAGGCTTGGCCGGTTCATCTTTCTTTGATTATCTACGTGATGGACCGGAAAAGGTTCCTGAATTGCGGAATTTTAAATCAGTTCGGCGGCCGCAAAGAAAAACGGGATTTCCAGGCTGGCGGTTTCCGGGGCGTCGGAACCGTGAACGGAATTTCGCTCGATGTTCTCTGCGAACTTTTTGCGGATCGTACCCTCGGCCGCATTCGCCGGATTGGTGGCCCCCATCAAGTCGCGCCACTTCGTTATGGCGTTCTCGCGTTCCAAAACCATGACAATGACAGAGCCCTCGGTCATAAAGCCGACCAGTCCGCCAAAGAACGGGCGCTCTTTATGAACTGCGTAGAAAGCCTCCGCCTCCAACTTCGAGATGCGGCGGTTTTTGATCCCAACCAGCCGGAAGCCATTCTGTTCCACCAGGGCCAAAATCGAACCCACGTGCCCGTTCTTCACCGCATCGGGTTTGATCATGCCAAAAGTACGTTCTAGAGCCATCTAATCGAATCCTCTTCTTTAAGCTTTCCGGGTCAGCGCTTCCTGCATTTTTTCGCCGAGCGAAGCGGGGGTGGGACACACGACGATTCCGGCCGCTTCCATGGCCTCGAGCTTGTCTTCAGCTTTGCCGGAGCCGCCCGAAATGATCGCGCCGGCGTGCCCCATGCGGCGGCCCGGAGGAGCAGTCTGTCCGGCGATGAAACCGACCACTGGTTTTTTCACGTTTTTCTTTACATATTCCGCCGCCGTCTCTTCGGCGGTGCCGCCAATTTCGCCGATCATGATGATGGCGTGCGTATCTGGGTCTTCATTAAACAAGCGAATGGAATCTGTGAAGCTCGTTCCGATAATGGGATCGCCCCCGATGCCGATACAGGTGGATTGCCCGATCCCAAGCTTCGTCAGTTGCCCGACAGCTTCATAGGTCAAAGTGCCGGAGCGCGACACGATTCCAACGTGGCCAGCCAGGTGAATGTGGGCGGGCATGATGCCGATCTTGCACTTGCCGGGCGTGATCACACCGGGACAATTAGGTCCGATCAAGCGGCTCTTTGGCTTCGTTTTTAAATAAGCCCAGACGCGTTCCATATCTTCCAGCGGGATCCCCTCAGTGATGCAAACCACCAGCGGGAGTTCCGCGTCGGCCGCTTCCATAATGGCGTCGGCAGCGAACGGGGGTGGCACAAAAATGACGGAGGCGTTGGCGCCCGTCGCTGTCACGGCTTCTTCCACGCTGTTGAAGACAGGCCTGTCGAGATGCGTCTGACCGCCCTTTCCCGGCGTCGTTCCGCCTACTACCTGAGTCCCGTATTGGATGGCCTGCTCGGCGTGGAACGTGCCTTCGCGGCCCGTGAATCCCTGAAACAGAACCTTGGTATTTTCGTTGATCAGTACACTCATTGGGCGAGCCCCACCACTTTTTCAGCGGCATCTTTCATTCCGTTCGCGACGGTGAAGTTAAAGCCCGAATCGGTCAAAATCTTTTGCCCCAGTTCCACATTCGTTCCCTCCATGCGAACCACGATCGGGATCTTAATCTCCAGTTCGCGTGCTGCGCTCACCACGCCTGTGGCCAGCGTGTCGCAGCGCAGAATGCCTCCGAAAATATTGATCAGCACCGCCTTTACGCTGCGATCGGAAAGCAGGATGCGGAAGGCGTTCTTGATCTGTTCGGCGTTCGCTCCGCCGCCCACGTCAAGGAAGTTAGCCGGCAGGCCGCCCGCGTATTTGATGATGTCCATCGTGGCCATGGCGAGACCTGCGCCGTTCACCATGCAGGCGATGGTGCCATCGAGCTTGATGTAATTCAAACCGAAGCGCGAGGCCTCCACTTCGAGTGGATCTTCCTCATTCAAGTCGCGTAGCTCGAGGAGATCTTTGTGGCGGTAAAGGGCGTTATCGTCGATGTTGATTTTGGCATCAAGCGCATACACTTTGCCGTCCTTTGTCAGAATAAACGGATTGATCTCGGCGAGCGAACCATCGATCGCTAGATAGGCTTTTGAGAGCGCAATCATAGCGGTCGCGGCAGTATTCGCACTGGTTGCGGGAACGCCCATGCCGAAGGCCATTTTTCGTGCCTGAAAAGGTTGCAGCGGCTGCCCCGCAATGAGTGGCTCGCGCATGATCAGTTCAGGCGTGTTGGCGGCTACCTCTTCGATCTCCATGCCGCCTTCTTTCGAGGCCATGAAGACCGTTTCGCCTAACGCGCGGTCGAGGACCAGACCCAGGTAAAGCTCACGCTCAATCGGCAGTGTTTCTTCGATTAACAAACGCTGTACGACACGGCCCTCTGGACCGGTCTGATGAGTGACGAGCGTCATGCCGATCATCTTCTTGGCGATCTCGGCGGCTTCCGCGGCGTTCTTGGCAATTTTGACGCCGCCGCCTTTGCCACGGCCCCCGGCATGAATCTGGGCTTTGACTACGACACTGCCGCCCAGTTTCTTGGCCGCTGCTTCGGCTTCCTCTACCGTGTACGCGACTTCTCCACGCGGTACAGGCACGTCGAATTTCGCAAGGATCGCCTTCGCCTGATACTCATGTATCTTCATATTGATTGCGGTGCTCGTGTGCGTATGCGTTCTTGCACTCCGCGCGCCAACCGTTAGTGTATCTCGGGGTGTTGTTTAAGCGAATCGCTAGTGGAGTGTCGCGATGAAAACGTTATATAACGCGACGCAACTCCGGTTGCTCCGCTCGCAGCTCTGAAGCAGCGTATTCTTCGGAGCCATGAGCCACGTCAGTGGCTCTCCAACCGGAAGCACGGAAACCATGAGCGAAGCGATTGGAGTTCTTTACCTCAGTATCAAACGAAATGGTTGCGACACCGCACTAGGAGCAGTTAAAGGCTGCCGAATGGTCGCTGACGCTTCCGGCTCTGTTCAGCATGACGGATCGGTCGAAGGGTCCTGAACCCGAGGCATGACGAATCGCATTCAAGGCCCGAGGCAAGGTTATATTTATGTGAATGGCGACAGTCTCGGGCGCATGACACAGACGCGACGAGCTTTTTTGCAAATGGCCGGCGCCACAATGGCTGCCTCCGCTGTTGGGCACGCGAGCGCCGCCTCGCCCAAACCCTACGGCGTCGCGCCTTCCGCGCGCCAGTTGGCATGGAGCGAACTCGAATTTTACAATTTCCTCCATTTCACCGTGAACACGTTTACCGATAAGGAATGGGGCTATGGCGATGAAGATCCGTCGATCTTCAATCCCACGGCCTTCAACGCCGATAAAATTGTTGAGGCGCTTAAGCACGCCGGCAGCAAGGGCGTCATCCTCACCTGCAAACATCACGATGGCTTCTGCCTCTGGCCGACCCAAACTACTGCGCATTCGATCAAAGGAAGCCCTTATAAGAACGGCAAAGGCGACATCGTGCGCGAGATCTCCGAGGCGGCTCACGAGCAGAGCTTGAAATTCGGAGTTTATCTCTCGCCCTGGGATCGCAACCAGGCCACTTACGGGACGCCCCAATATATTGAGATCTATCGCCGGCAGATGCGCGAACTCCTCACCGGCTACGGACCGATCTTTGAAATCTGGCACGATGGCGCGAATGGCGGCGATGGTTTCTACGGCGGCGCGCGAGAAAAACGGACCATCGACAAGTTGCACTATTACCAGTGGCCGCACACGTGGGCGCTCGAACGGGAACTCCAGCCGGACGCCGCTATTTTCAGCGATGTAGGACCGGACGTGCGCTGGGTTGGTAACGAAAATGGCGTCGCGGGCGAGACCTGCTGGGCGACCTACACGCCCCACTCGCCGGAGGGCGGCGCTGGTTCGCCCGGCGATGTCGTTGCCACGGAATCGACGCAAGGTACGCGCGACGGCAAGTTTTGGATGCCGGCTGAATGCGATGTCTCGATTCGTCCGGGCTGGTTTTTTCACGCGGCTGAAAACGCCAGAGTCAAAACTTCTGATCAGTTGTTCGACCTGTACTTGAAATCGACCGGCCGCGGCGCTAGTTTTCTGTTGAATGTTCCGCCGGACCGGCGTGGATTGATCTACGAAGGCGACGCTGCGTCGCTTGCCGGCTTTGGCAAAATTATGCGATCGACTTTCTCTCATAACCTCGCTGCAAGCGCCAAGGTCAAAGCCAGCAACTCACGGGATGGAACGAGGGCAGCGAATTTGCTCGACGGCTCGCGATCCACTTACTGGTCGACCGATGATGCTATAACCACGCCGGACGCGATCTTTGAATTTCCGAAGCCTGTTGAGTTCAATCTAATACGCCTCCGTGAATACTTGCCGCTGGGTCAGCGGGTGGATTCGTTTGCTATCGAAAGCTGGCAAAACGGATCCTGGAGTTCCGCCGGGAAAGGCACGAGTATTGGATTGTGCCGGATCCTGGAAACGGCGACACGCGTGAAAACGACACGTGTCAGGCTTCGCATCACAGAATCGCCAGTGTGCCCAGCGCTTTCGGAGTTCGGCCTTTATTTGCGCGAGTGAGGACGGGTTCCATACGACACCCGGCCCACCGAGCCCAGAGAAGATGGCAGGCTAAAGCCTACCCTGCGAAATGCTTTACTGAAACGCGTCAAATACAGCCGAAAAGGCGTAAGTCGACTGCGCCACACCGCTACAGGTCGGCGAAGCCCAGGTCTGCCCAGCGCATCCTCCGTTATCGCGCGCCAGAGACCACATCGCCAAGCGGATGACATAACTATCTGCTTCAGCAAAACTTAACACGCTGTTCGCATCAGCGAGCTGAAAGATCTCCGTGTTGGTGTCGTTCACGCCCACCATCGGTGTAATGCCGACCGTGGCGGTCAAACCTGCCGTCTTGATCTGAGCCTCGGTTGCCGCAGCTGCCTGTGTGGTGGCATCAGCCGCCATCTTCGCCCCGTTGTCCGCACCTGATCCGTAATCCATCGCCATCACGTTCACCACATCCAGCGACAGTCCATCGGCTTTCGCTGGTCAAGATATTTACGCCGGTCGAAACCAAGCCCGTCGGGAGAACAGGCAGCGTGTACGAAATCACCAAGCCTGGATTGGCCGCTTTGAGCGCTTTCAATGCCTGGTCGCGCCGGGTAATCGAAGCCTGATCCGATACCGCGCCGCCTTCGATATCAAAGTCCAGTAGATTCACTTTGTATCTCGTGATCACGGATTGATATACGGCCCGCAGCGATGCCGCGCGCGAACACGCGAGCGCCGGTTCCGTGCCGGTCGCACCGCCGAACGAAATGATGACGTGGACACCCGTGCTTTCGAGGCTGCTCACGATGGTTTGTCTGGATTGTCCGTCTGGAAGAGAATCCGTGGGCAGCGTTCCACCTAATCCACCCCAACCTACCGAGCAACCGTTTCCACTCGCCACGAGAAATGCTAACGTCACCGCCTTCAATCCGGCCTGTTGCTGCATCGCCAGCAATACTCATCGGGCGTCAAGCTCATGTCTACATAAGGCGCGAACAGCCTGGTCCCGGATTGCACCGGAGTGGGTTGGTGGGAGGGGGATTGCCAGGAGGCGGATCCGGATTCGAACCCCCGCTGAACGCGCCGTCTGATGTCCAAGGCCGCCCGCTGCCCGAACCGCCGCTGTTGGTTGCGGGACTCTGTCGCACCCGCGCTGGTTGCCGCAAACCCAGTTAGCAGGATCGCCATTCCAAAAACAACACGGTACATCGACATGTTGGTCTCTTTCGAACAACAATGTTTGTATGGTTTGTTCCTCGCAGGACTGCAAGGAAAAGAGGCACGCTACGAACGACTTCGCTATCCGCGCAGCTTTCGATTCTAACCTAGCTGCTTTATACAGCCGCCAGTTGTCGCCGCCGACTTGCCAGCAACGCGGAGATCGCTTGGCATTCGTCCGCCATCTCGGCGAACTGCCGCGGATCGAGCGACTGGTAACCATCCGACAGCGCCTTTTCCGGATGCGGATGCATTTCCACAATCAATCCCGACGCGCCTGCGGCAACGGACGCGAGCGCCATCGGCAATACCTTGTCCCGTTTTCCCGTGCCATGACTCGGGTCGACCAGGATCGGTAAATGACTTAAAGTGCGGACTGCGGGCACGACGCTTAAGTCGAGCGTATTGCGCGTATGATCGGCAAACGTCCGCACGCCGCGTTCGCAAAGGATGACGTTGTAATTGCCGTCGGCGAGCACGTATTCAGCCGCCATCAAGAATTCTTCGAGCGTCGAAGACATGCCGCGCTTCAACAGAATCGGTTTGCGGGAACGACCGGCACGCCGCAGCAGGGAAAAATTCTGCATGTTGCGCGCGCCGATCTGCACGCAGTCGGCGTACTTCTCTACCAGGTCAAAGGTCTCGATGTCGATCGCTTCCGTGACAACGCCGAGTCCGGTCTCATCGCGGGCTTCGGCCAGGTAGCGTAAGCCCTCCTCGCCCAAACCTTGAAAGCTATAAGGGGACGTTCGCGGTTTGTAAGCTCCACCGCGCAGCAGTTGGCCGCCTCCCGCTTTTACCGCGCGGGCCGATTCCAGAATCTGTTCGCGGCTCTCCACCGAACACGGTCCCCCGCAAATCACAAGCTCCGGGCCGCCTACCCGCACCCCGTTCACCTTGACCACAGTATCTTCGGGCTTGGTCTCGCGGCTCACCAGTTTGTAGGATTTCGAAACCCGAATCGCTTCGGCCACTCCAGGCAGGTCTTCGAATTCCGCGGGATCGACCGGACCATTATTTCCAGTGATGCCAATCGCCACACGCTGCTCACCCGGAATGATGTGCGGCTGGAAGCCAAGTGATTCAATTCGGGCGCAAACTCGCGCAATTTCGGCTTCGCCCGCCTGGGCCTTCATCACGACTAGCACGCGTCTCGGACTCCTTCTTCATAGGGTCCCATAGTTCACAATAATCACTTACACGTACAATGAGTAAATATTTGTGTGTGCTGCTGGGAGGCGGCGTCGGCTCACTCGCGCGGTATCTGGTTGGCAGGGCGATCACGCAGCGGTTTCCAAACGCGAATTTTGCCTGGGGAACTTTCGCCATTAATGTCACCGGGTCGTTCCTGATCGGCTTGTTGATGACGCTGATCGTTGAGCGTTTTCGCCTGCCTGACTACTGGCGGCTGACCGTGGTCATTGGATTTTTGGGAGGTTACACCACGTTCTCTAGTTTTGAGTACGATGCGTATCTATCCGCTCGCGGCGGACATGGTTTATACGGGCTTCTGTATCTTGTAAGTAGCGTCGTTGTGGGCTACGCGGCTGTCTGGCTCGGAGCTTCCCTGGTGCCGAGGCCGTAAATGGAGACCCTGGAACGCGCGCCACAATCGCCTGTGGTCGAATTGAATAGCCGAAGCATGTCTCATCTTCCTTTCCGGAATTTTGTTCATCTCACGCAGCAGGAGGCGCACGACCTGATGCACCGCATGCTTTCGGGCGAGATGGACACCGACGGAATCGCCGAGGTGCTCAGCTATCTGCGCCGCAAGGGCGAGACACTTTCGGAGTTGGTCGGCTTTGCCAGCGCTATCCGCGAAATGGGCTCTTTCACACTGCCCGGCGAACTCCAGCAGGAGCCTTTCCTCGACACCTGTGGCACCGGTGGCGACGGGAACGGCACTTTTAACATCTCTACAGCGACGGCTTTCGTGGTGGCCGGCGCCGGTCTGCGCGTCGCAAAACACGGCAACCGCCGGATCTCGAGCCAGTGCGGCAGCGCCGATGTACTCGAAGCGTTGGGTGTACCGATTGAACTTTCGCCAGACGAGATCGGCCGCTGCCTCCGTCAGACCGGCATCGGCTTTCTTTACGCACCGCTGCTGCATCCGGCGGTGAAGCACGCTCAGGAAGCTCGTCTGCTGCTCAAAGGGCGTACGGTGTTCAATCTACTAGGCCCTCTCACCAATCCCGTGAAAGCGCCGGTGCAGCTCATTGGCGCCTTTTCGGTGCGTGCCGCTGAAATGCTGGCGCACGCCTCGGCGCGTCTGGGAACGGAACGCGCTTTCGTCGTGCATGGGTCCGACGGACTTGACGAGATCACGACTACCGGGCTGACGACTGTTTTCCAGGTGGAAAATGGCCGGGTGCAGAAAGGCCGCTGGCAGCCAGGCGATTTCGGTGTTACTCCCTGTTCTGTGGATGAACTAAAGGGTGGTGACGCGGAGACAAATGCCGCGATCATCAGACGCCTGCTCGATGGCGAGTCCGGTCCTCATCGCGATATCGTCATTGCCAATACTTCTGCCGCGCTTTTTCTGGCGCAGCGCGCCGTCGATCTCAAGACGGCCGTGGCGATGGCTCGCGAATCGATCGATTCCGGCGCTGCTCGCCGCAAACTCGAACAGGTAGTCGAGTTTGGCGCGATGAGCGCCCACGCATGAAGCAAATCGAACTCCAGGCATTCGGGGTTGAAAATCTCGCAATCGTGGAACGCGATACGCCTCGGCCTGGGCCCTTTGATGTGCTGGTTCGTATGCGAGCCGCTTCCTTAAACTTTCGCGATTACATGACCGTTTCGGGCACTTACAATCCCAAACAGCGCCGGCCCATGATCCCGCTTTCCGACGGCTCCGGCATCGTGGAAGAAGTTGGTTCTAGTGTCAGCCGCTTTAAGAAGGGTGACCGGGTAGTGGCGGCGTTCATGCAGAAGTGGATTGAGGGTCCGCCGACCAAGGAAAAGAGCGCCTCGGCACTTGGGGGCGCAATTGACGGAGTTTTGCGCGAGTATGTGGTATTCCACGAAGACGGTCTGCTTGCAACGCCAGCTTCGCTAACCGATGAAGAAGCGGCTACGCTTCCCTGCGCGGCTGTTACAGCCTGGCATGGCCTGTTTGAAGGTGTTCCGGCTGTACCGGGTCAGACGGTTCTAATTCAGGGGACCGGGGGCGTTTCGATCTTTGCCTTGCAGTTCGCGAAGATAGCCGGCCTGCGCACGATCGTTACGTCGAGCAGTGACGAGAAACTCGCGCGCGCCCGTCAGCTGGGCGCGCATGAAACCATCAACTACAAGTCGGACGCCAAATGGGAAGAGACCGCTCGCAGGCTGACTGGTGGCGACGGTATGGATACGGTGATCGAAGTTGGCGGCAGCGATACCATGCCGCGTTCGCTGCGTGCCGTTCGCACAGCGGGGACGGTAGTGGTGATCGGCGTTCTGAGCGGCGGCGCTCCTACAGTTAGCCCAGCGCCAATACTGATGAACAGCGTGCGGGTGCAAGGCATTTACGTAGGTTCGCGCGCGATGTTCGAACGCATGAACCGGGCCATCGAGTTTCACGCGATTAAGCCAGTAATCGATAGAACGTTTCCGTGGGCCGACATCCAAACGGCTTTGCGGCACATGGAAAGCCAGCAACACTTCGGCAAAATCGTGCTTACTTTCTGACTGTGGCCCACGGGCCAGCGTTACTACAGCCACATGCCGCCCGAGACTTCGATCCGTTGCGCATTGATCCAGCGGTTGTCCTCCGAGAGCAGGGCAGCGATCATCGGGCCGATGTCATCCGGCACGCCAGCGCGACCGAGAGCCGTCCTGTCAGCGACCATTTTGTTGATCTCCGGATTGTCGCGGACCATTCCGCCGCTAAAATCGGTGGCAATCGCTCCTGGCGCTACCGTGTTGACGGCGATCCTGCGCCCCCCGAGTTCCGACGCCAGATAACGCGTCAGTACCTCGACCGCGCCCTTCATCGACCCGTAGACGGAGCTTCCAGGGAACGTCATACGGGTGAGCCCGGAAGAAAGGTTTACGATCCGGCCACCATCGTTGATGAGTGGCAACAGCTTCTGCGTCAGAAAGAACACACCCTTGAAATGGACGTTGTATGCTTTGTCCAATTCCTCTTCGGTTGTCTGATCAAAGTTTTTGTGGAGGGATGTACCCGCGTTGTTGACAAGGTAGTCGAAACGTCCCACGCCAAAACCTGCAAGCGCTGAGCGAAGGTTCTGCGCAAAGGCGTCGAACGAACCGATATTGCTCGTGTCGAGCTGCAACGCGATGGCCTTAGCTCCCGCCTCGCTGACGGCGGCTACGACCTTGTCGGCCTCTGCACGATTGGAGTTGTAGGTGAAGATTGAATGGATCCCTCGTTGGGCGAGGCTGAGCACAGTGTTTCGCCCTAGCCCTCGGCTTCCGCCGGTGACGACTGCAATCCTGGTATCTGCAAATACGTTTTTTTCTACTGACATTGTCCGCTCCTGGTTGACTTTCTGTACTTCAGGATAGATTCACTCCGCTCTGAAGTGAATGCCGAAACTTTCCCATTTCTTGCCTATTCCTGCTCGAATCTACACTTCTCCGCGAGTCATCAGACGGAAGGAACCGAATATGCTGCAAGGGTTAGTGAAAGCGGTAAGGCGTTACACAGACGCCCAGGTTGGGGAAAGCCCGTTTGTAACAGCGATCGAAGGGCTTATCATCCTCCGATCAAACCATGAGAAGCTTCCGAAACACCTCATCTTCAAACCCGCTCTCTGCATCACCGTTCAAGGTGCGAAGTGGGCTATTTTTGGGGACCAGCGGTTCGATTACCGGGCGGGACAAGCGCTGTTAGTGAGTGTCGAAATGCCTGCCCTCGGTACGGTTTCTGAGGCAAGCCCGAGCGAGCCTTATCTTGGCGTTATTGTCGAGTTCGACATTGCAGTCATGCGTCAGGTGATGGACGAATTGGACACTCCGCCGGAAGCGAGCAAAAAGGTCGGGAGCGGTGTCTTAGTGACTGACTTCAACGGCCCGCTGGAGGACTGCGCGCTTCGTCTGGTGCGTCTGCTCGACACGCCCCAGGCGATCCCGGTGCTCTATCCCGCGATCATGCGTGAGATTTGCTACTGGCTTTTAACTGGACCCCACGGCAGCGACGTTGTGAAAATGACGCTGACGAATAGCCACGCGCAGCGCGTCATCAGCGCCATTCACCTCTTGCGTGATCGATTCGCGGAGCCGGTCCGAATCGAGGAGTTGGCCGTAGTAGCGCAGATGAGTCCCTCGGCATTCCATCGTCAGTTCAAGGCGATTACTTCCATGACGCCGCTCCAATATCAGAAGCAACTCCGATTGCTCGAAGCGCGCCGGCTACTGGTTTCCCATGAGATCAACGTTGAGACAGCCGCATTTCAGGTGGGCTATGAGAGTCCGTCCCAATTCAGCCGGGAGTATTCGCGTATGTTCGCGATGCCTCCCCGGCGTGATATTGCCTCACTAAAACGAACTGCGGCGTGACTTCCCGGTCTGCGTTGATAACACCGAGGATGCGTGCGCGATCGGTTGCAGTCGCGGCGCAAGGTTCCCTGCGTTTTAAGCCAGCCCTTGTTTCGTGTTCCTCTTAAGCCGGTCCTGATGTTTGCGCCCCCAGGCACAGATCTCCTGGAGCACTGGCGCAAGCGTCATTCCGTACGGTGAAATCGAATAGCAGACATGCGGCGGAACGCTTTTATTGTCATGCCTCAAAAGGATGCCATCGTCCACCATGTCATGCAAATGTCGGATCAACATCCGCTCTGTCATCTCCGGTATGCTGCGCTTCAGTTCGCTCGTTCGCATCGGTCCGGCGAGCAGCCGCCATAAGATCGTGCCTTTCCATCGCCCATCGATGACAGACAGCATCGTGTCGATCAGGCAGGGCGAAACCTCTTTTTTGGAAACCGGCATGTGCTCACCATTATCGGCATCAAACTGACATATTAGTCAGTACAAACGCCTGCGTCGATGGCCGCCTGGCACGAGTCAGTTAGCCAGGAGTCAATTTGATGCACCTTCTGGACAGCATTTCGATCATTGTCGCGGGTTTGATGGTAGGCAATGAACTCGCCGTTTCGGCTTTTTTCAATCCCGCCGTCCGGCAGTTGGAGAGCGGTCCGCAAGCGCAAGCATTATCTATTCTCGCGCGCTCCCTGGGCCGAGTGATGCCTGTTTGGTATGGCTTGTCTCTGGCGCTTCTCGCGCTGGAATCGTTTCTGCACCGCCATCAGGCTGCCTTGGTCTTTCTGCTCACGGCGACACTGATCTGGGCGGCCGTCGTCGTGTTTACTATCGGCATGCTTGTGCCCATCAACAACCGCATCGCTTCCTTGAACACGGCGGCGCTCACACCTGGCTGGAAGCAAGATCACAAAAGGTGGGACTCCCTTCATCGTGTCCGCATTTTGCTGCTGGCGGTAGCTTTTTTTGCGCTCACCTATGGGTTGGTCGGATGAGGTGGGCCACTTAGCTCGTCATAAACTTGAATTTCGGTGTGACAGCCCTCTATGCTCGACCTCAACTCGGTGATGGATGCAAATATTCCGGCGGCGAATCCCCTGGACATTCAACGCTTTTGGTCGTTGCAGTTCCAGCATTCGGCAGATACTTCTGTCAGCTATTCGGCGGACGCTATTTTGCAAGTTTGCCAGTCGGAGTCGGCCGATCCAGTTGTGGTTTGGGCACGCACAGCTCTCATCGGTATTCTGCGGCAAGAGGGCCTTCTGGACAAGTGGCTTACCGACGAAGGTCTCAGTAAAGCAGTCTTTGAAGCAGCCGCCTCCTTCCCGTTACCGAATGGTTTGCAGGATTTCAATCCGGACCAATTACTCGCAAACCTGCGGATTCGGAAACTCGACTAATCCTCAAACGGAGCAGAACTGTCATCGCCCGTATCGGCCGCCAGATTTTCAAACTTTGTATACCGGTTTAAAAACGCCAGCTTCACGCGTCCTGTCGGACCATTCCTTTGCTTAGCCAAAATCAGCTCGGCCAGACCCTTCAAGCTCTCTTTATCAGGACGATATACTTCCTCGCGAAAGATGAAAGCCACCATGTCCGCGTCCTGCTCAATGGAACCCGATTCGCGCAAGTCACTCAACATGGGCCGGTGATCGCCGGGGCGCGTCTCGGGGGCACGGCTTAACTGCGACAGCACCAGGAAAGGCACACGCAGCTCTTTCGACATCAGTTTGAAGCCGCGGGAGAGCGAACTGATTTCCTGCACGCGGTTCTCGTAACGGCCCCGTCCCTGCATCAGCTGCAGATAGTCGATCACCACCAACCCTAAATCCTGCTCAGCCTGCAGGCGGCGCAGCTTTGAATGCACATCCATCAGGTTCGTGCCGGCCGTATCGTCGAGATAGAGCGGCGATTCCACAATCCGGTACAGCGCGTCCTGCAACGCGTGCCGTTCTTCTCCGCTCAGATAGCCGGCGCGAAATCGCTGTTGATCGACTCGTCCGGTGCTGCAGATCAAGCGCGTGAGCAGCGACTCCTTCGACATTTCGAGAGAAAAAATCGCAACCGCCTTCGGATTGGCCGGGTTCATGGCCACGTGCTGCGCGATGTTCAAAGCAAAGGCTGTTTTGCCCATAGCCGGGCGGGCCGCCAGGATGATGAGCTCGCCTTCCCGCAGGCCACCCGTCATCTCGTCGAACTTCAGAAATCCGGTACTGATGCCCTTGATGCGTTTGCTGGCATCGAGAAACGCATTAATGCCGCCTTCGTATTCCGTAACGATCTGCGCCGGGCTCGATAGAGCGTTCTTCGATTGAACGTCGCCGAGCTTCATGAACGCGTCTTCTACCGCGCCCAGAATTTCGGTGGCGTTGTCCTCGCTGGCCATGCAGCGATTGATCGTGTCTTGCGACACGCTGATGATACGCCGCAGCAGCGCCTTTTCTTTAACAATGACAACGTAGCTTTCGAGATTGTGCAGCTGCGGCAGCCCGTCGTCGAGCGAAACCAGGTAACTCAGTCCGTCCACCGACTGCAGCTGTCCCTGCTTCATCAGTTCGTTGGCCAGCGTGACGCGGTCGATTTTCTCGCCGCGCTCATGCAGCTCACTCATCCGCAGAAAAATACGCTTATGTTTCTCGACGCTGAAGTCTTCGGCCGCTATGGTGCCAGCCACCTGCAGGAACGCCGTGTCGCTGCTCATGATGGCTCCGAGTACGAAGCGTTCCGCGTCCAGATTGTCTGGAAGGGAATGTTCGAGCGTGATGTCGCGGGCTGCCATCGGAGGGGACTCGGATTACGTTACCTGAATGGAATGCCTGCCTTCAAGAGGCGAAGATCTCTAATCCACAAGGGGGCTCATGCGGTGTGACTCGAAAAAAAACTTCTGAACCGCATTTCCACAAGGTTTTCCAAGTACATTTTCGCCTATAAATGTTCTACCATTTTTGCGAGCGTTTCGGAACCGTCGCGCCTGTCCGCTATGTTTTTGTAGGAATGCTCATTCTGGCCTCTGCCTCGCCACGACGCCATGACCTTCTTTCGTCGGCCGGGATCGCTCATCTAGTGCGGCCCTCCTCTATCCCCGAATACTGGGAGCCTGGTGAATCACCGCTTCAAGTCGTTCAGCGCCTGTCGCGGGAAAAGGCGCTTTCGGTGGCTTGCGACCCGGGCGAAGTAGTCCTCGGGGCCGACACGATTGTTTGCATCGATGATGAGATATTGGGCAAGCCGCGCGATACCGCAGATGCCGCGCGCATGCTGCGCTTGCTCTCTGGCCGCCAGCACGAAGTGCATACCGGCATCTGTCTCCGTCAGGAAGGTGGCCGTCTCATTAGTGATGTCTCTACAACCCAGGTCTGGTTTGCGAAACTTACAGAACAGGAGATTTCGGAGTACACTCGAAGCGGGGAGCCTGCCGGCAAGGCAGGTGGGTATGCCATTCAGGGACTCGCATCGAAGTTTGTTGTGTCGCTGGAAGGTTCTTACCAAAATGTAGTGGGGTTGCCGGTTTCGCTCGTCTATCAAAACTTGAAAGAACTAGGCTTGAAAGAACTTGCTTTATGAAGTCCTGCTTGCTGGTAGCCGGCGCGCTGCTGGTCGCCCTCATAAGCATGCTTGCTCAAAGCCCGGCCACCGTTTCGGATTCGTCCTGGCGAGACGAAGGCGTAATCTTTCTAGACCATTCGCTGAACGCCCGCCTCCACACGGTTCCTGTTCAGGCGGTTCGCATCGGCGACGGTTTTTGGGCCGCACGGCGTCGCGTAGCTACCGAGCGCAGTTTACCCACCTTGCTAGAGGAACTCGAAGCGCACGGAGTCGTCGATAATTTCCGTCGGCTCGAGGGTCACTCCGACATCCCCCGCAAAGGCCGCCTCTCGACCGATGCCGATCTCTATAAATGGATCGAAGCGGCCGCCTGGGCACTCGCGTCGAACGAAACCAGTCCCGCGCAGAAAACACAACTGCACGGCGACATCGAATCTCTCATCTCTCACGTCGCCGCTGCCCAGGATCCCACCGGCTACTTGGATACCTGGTTTATGGGGGACAAAGCGCATCTTCGCTTCACAGACCTTCCCCATTCACATGAGGATTTTTGCCTCGGGCATCTCTTGCAGGCCGGCATCGCCTACTATCGCGCTACCGGAAGCCGGCGCTTGCTCGATATAGGGATCCGCTTCGCCGATTACGTGGTCAACAATTTCGGTACCGCCAAACGCCCCTTCGTCACCGGACATCCGGAACTCGAAATGGCGCTGGTCGAGCTCTATCGCACAACCGGCCAGACCCGCTATCTTGAATTTACCCGCTATCTCTTTAGTGGCGCCGAACGCGACCGCCTCAAGCTGAAGGATGCCGATATCCGCTACATGTTTAGCGGACGGCCTTTTACCTCGCATACCGAGTTTGAAGGGCATGCCGTGCGCGCGCTCTATGCCGTTTCCGGGGCCACCGATTACTTCACGGAGACGGGCGATCCCGCGTATAAACGCACTCTCGATTTGCTCTGGACCGATCTCACCGCTCGCAAGATGTATCTCACAGGTGGCGTCGGGTCGCGTGCCGCCGGCGAAAGCTTCGGAGAGGCGTATGAATTGCCCAGCGAAACCGCGTATGCCGAGACGTGCGCCTCCATCGCCAACGTCATGTGGAATTTCCGCCTGCTCCAGATGACTGGGGACGCACGCTATGCCGACCTGCTGGAACGAACGCTTTACAACGGGGTGAACTCGGGCATGTCGCTTGCCGGCAGCCAATACTGCTACCGCAATCCCTTAGCCTCGACTGGAGAGAAACTCAGAAATCCTTGGTACGACGTCACGTGTTGTCCGCCTAACATTGAACGCCTGTTTGAGTCCCTCCCCGGATACCTGTATTCGATCAGCCGAGACGGGCTCTATGTCAACCTCTACCAGACATCCGAATTCAACTGGCATTTGGAGGATGGTACCGGAATTAAACTGGCTCAAACGACCGATTACCCTTGGTCGGGCAGTGTCCGGTTAAAAGTCACGCCGGTGAAACCCTCCGAATTTACAATCAATGTAAGATGGCCCGGTTGGAGTCCTTCGTTCTCTATTCAGGTCAATGGAAAACCGATTGCATCGCCGGCCGGCGAGGGATCATTTGTACCGATTTCGAGAACTTGGATGCCGGGAGACACTATCTCGATTGATATGCCCCTGCAGGCGGGGCTTACGGTAGCGAATCCGCGGGTGCATGACGATTACGGCCGGGTAGCAGTTCAGCGGGGTCCTATAGTGTACGCTCTCGAACAGATCGATCAAAATGGCGCCGCTTTGGGTGACCTTTTCCTGCGTCCTGGACCGGTGGTCGCAGTAGAACCCAGGAAAGATTTGCTCGGAGGCGTAACAGTCCTAAAGTATCCGGGGCAAGTTGCCGAAAAGTCCATAGGGGAGGAGCCGCTGTATCAGGCGCAAAGCATCAGTCAAAATCGCGCGAAACGGCCAGCCACCCTGACGTTTATTCCGTATTACGCGATCGGCAATCGGGAACCAACTCCTATGGAGGTGTGGGTTCCAGTATCCCGTGGCGATACCGCCACGCCGGCCGTAGCGGCGGCGACGGCCGGACGCCCTTTGGGAAACAAGTAGCAAGGCACTCGCGAAGAAGCGGGAAAGTTAGTAAAATCAAGGAATTGAAGATAAAAGTGATGTCTCGGCAGGTTTGTTTAGTAGGTTTGACAGCGGTGTTCTTAGGCCTGTCCACAGGGGTTTTTGCTCAAGATACCCCCACTGCACCCCCTTCCGTCCCGCAGGCGCCAGTGCGTCCAACCCCGCCGGGCGGCCCGCAGCCGGATGATTCGCGGAGGACGTCCGGAACGCAGTCTACGACCGGGCCGGGTGCTCCCGTGAATTCGAGCTCGTACAAGATTGGCGCAGCTGACGTACTGAACATACATGTCTGGAACGAACCCAATTTTTCAGGTCCGGTCATCGTGCATGAGGATGGAATGTTTACCATGCCGCTGGTGGGAGATCTGAAGGCGGGCAGCATGACGCCGGTAGAAGTGGAGAAAGAAGTCACCACCTCGCTGGCAAAGCTCATTCGCCAGCCGCTGGTAACCGTTACGGTGCAGCAGGTGGGCAGCAAGCAATACTATATAGACGGCCAGATCGCCCGGTCCGGTGAATACCCGCTGCTGGTGCCGACTACCGTTTTCGAGGCGATCAGCAAAGCGGGCGGCCCAGCCCCCTTTGCCAATACCCGGAAGATCTACGTCCTCCGCGGGACCCAGCGATTTAAGTTTAACTACAGAGATGTCGTGAAAGGGAAAAATATGGATCAAAATATTCTTCTCAAACCGGGCGATCACGTCGTACTCCCCTAAGGATTATCAGAAATAAATATGCTTGACAGAGCTTCCGTTCCACGCCGCTCACTCGATATCGAAGATTACATTTCCATGGTCCGGCGGAATTTCCGCTGGCTGCTAGCGCCTCTGTTCGCTGGCCTGGTCATCAGCACCGTAGTGGCCTACCTGTGGAAGGATACCTATGTCTCTCAGGCGCTGATCCGTATCGTGCCGCAGCAGATTTCGCCGGAAGTTGTCCCCGATATCACCGCTCAGGACATCTCCGAACGTATCAGCAGCATGGCCCAGACGATCGAGAGCCATAACACTTTATCCACGATCGTCACGTCCTTCGGACTATACCCCAAGGAGCTAAAGAGCGCGCCGATGGAAGATGTTATCGGAGAGATGAAAGCGAGTGCCATCAAGATCAAACCGGTGGAAGGGGTGACCAGTATCTCGGGCAAAGATTTGCCGGCTATGCAGGTTTCGTTTAAGTATCACGATCCTGTGACTGCTCAAAAGGTTTGCGCCGATATCGTGTCGCGTTTCATGGACGCCAACACGACTGAACAACTGCAGGCCCAGCAGCAGGCCAACAGCTTCCTCAGCGACCAGTTCAAACAGGCCACTCAGGATCTGGCTACGTCAGATCAGAAACTCGCCGACTTCAGGACCAAGAATGCGGGCCGCCTGCCGGATCAGATGCAGACGAATCTGGCTCAGATGGGGGCGCTCGAACAGCGCGGCGCCAACGTTACCGATGCCCAGGACCGCAATGCACAGCAGCGTATGATGCTGCAGGCGCAACTGGAAATGGCGCAGGACCGTTTGAAAGGTGTCCGGATGCAAACCCAGGCGCAGAATCAAAAAGTAAATGAACTAGATCGGGACATCGACGCCATGGAGACCAATATCTCCTCCCTAAAGCTTCGTTACACCGATGCCAACCCGGATCTGCAAGCAGCTCAGGATCGCCTGGCGAATCTGAAAAAGCAGCGTGAGCAAGCAGCCAGTGAAAAGCCGAAGGTAGACACGAATCCTTCCGAAAATGTAGCGTTTTCCCGCGAACGCCAAGAGGCGGAAGCGATCGTGAAACAAATCCAGGTGGAACTTGACGCCAACAAGATGGAAGCCTCCCGGATTCAGAAACAGAATGCTCAGGTGAATTCGGCTATCTCTGGTTATCAAGGCCGCCTGCAGGGCCTGCCGGCTGATGAAAAAGAATTGGCCGAGCTGATGCGCGATCGCGAATTGATCAAGATGCGCTACGACAAACTGGAACAGCAGCTGCAGCGTTCCGCCTCGTCCATCGAATTGAATCGGCGGAAGCAAGGCCAGACCCTCGAAGTTTTAGACTCTGCGTCGCTCCCCACTACACCGAGCGAGCCTAAGCGCATAGTAATCATCCCGATTGGCGCTGTGGTCGGCCTGGTGATCGGATTTGTCATCGTCGGTATGCGCGAGATGAAGGATACCTCGCTCAAGAGCCTCAAAGATGCCCGGCTCTATACGCAGCTCTCCGTTCTTGGAAGTATTCCCCTGCTTGAGAACGATGTTGTCGTCCAGCGCCGGAAGCAGTTCATGTGGGTCAGCTGGGCAGCAGGCACTGTTGTTGGTTTGGCCATCATGGCCGTTTCCGTACTTCACTATTACATGAGTAAGGCATAAAGAATGAGCCGAGTTCACGACGCACTGCGCAGAGCAGAACAAGAAAAATCGGACGGCGCCGTTCGCCATACCCCTGTTCGTCCGGCTGCACTGCCGGCCGAGCCCGATCAGGGGCCACCGTTGCAGATCGATGGTGAGTTCGCATCGGCGCACGACGCCGCTCCAGTCTATCTTCCGAACGCTGCATCGGAATTAGAGCGCCTTGAAGACTTCATTCGACAGGCGCCCGCTATTCCGTTCGCTCCGGCCGAAGATGCCTTGCTGGTAAATCCCGCCAAACCGAAGGATGCACCCGCGGAAGAGTTCCGCAGCCTGCGCACGCGACTCAATCACCTGCAGAGTTCGCAGCCGCTGCATACTCTGGTCGTGAGCAGCGCTTCGCCTGGAGAAGGGAAGTCCTTCACGGCTACGAATCTGGCGATGTCTCAGGCGCAGCTCTCGGGCAAACGCATCCTGTTAGCTGATTTTGATTTCCGCCGTCCAAGTGTCGATCGCGTTTTTGGCATCAAAGGCAAACCGGGTCTCACCGATTATCTGACCGGCAAAGTCGGTATCCACGAAATCATTCACCGGGTCGCCAACACGAACCTTTTCATCATCACGGCCGGCGAATCAGTCTCGAACCCGCTCGAACTGCTCAACTTGCGAGAATGCAACACCCTGCTCGACGCCTTGCGGGACCACTTTGATTGGGTGATTCTCGATAGCCCGCCATTGCTCTTCGCGGCCGACGGCAACCTGCTCGCTACTATGGCCGACGGCACGATTCTGGTGGTTCGGATTGGCAGTACGACTTACGATTCAGTCACCCGTGCGCTCCAGTCTCTTTGCGAGAATAACGTCCTCGGAATTGTTGTCAACGGCGCTCATCACGCAGAGCTATATAGCCGGTATTCCTACTATCACGATTACTATTACGGCGGCGATGACAAATCCGGCAAACCTGCCGAGCCATCTCCCGATATTGAGCCCGTTGGCTCAAGGTAAGAGTTAGTTGGCTTCTTCTGGTGCATCTCTAGTCCGCAGCGATGTGCCAGTCGAAAAGAGGTCTGATCGCTCTCCGGCCCTGCATGAGTTTTCCATGCTCGCTGGAGTCGGGTCGCCTTTGCACCCGAACCCGTCTCAGAAACTGACCTGAAAACAGTTTTGGACGCTGCGCGCTGGGCCGCTTCATCCAACAACAAAAAGCCTTGGCGCCGAGTACTGGAGAGCTTGACGCGTCTCCGGGCCGAGTGGGTTAACGTGTTGAAGCACGTCCGATTATTTTCTTCCGGAAGCTGCTCGAATACGGAGCGCGGCGGGCGGCAATTGGCCATCGCTTCGGGCGGTCTTCAATGCTTTGCCCATCCACGCTAGATCATCAAGCATAACGTTTAGACTGGCGGCAACTCCAGGATTGGTTGGTTTTAGTTCCTCATCGAAAGCACTCGTAACGAACGGAATCAGTGTCGGCGTCCGGACCGGTACGGCTTCAGTCTCGACCATAATCTGAGTGAGATGTTCGACCGCCCTCGCACCTGCGGTAAATCCCAAGCTGTACCCAACAAAGGCCACTGGCTTCTGGCGGAAGCGGAACGAAAAAAAGACGGAGTCAATGGCATTCTTGAGTACGCCCGGGATGCTGTGGTTATACTCCGGCGTGACGATGACGTAGGCGTCTGCGTCCGCGATTTTGTCATTCCAGCGTTTGACAAGTGGATCAGAGTACGTTGGATTGGCGAAATTACCGACCGTGGCTATTGTCTCCTGAAAAAAGGGAAGAGGCCAGTCGCGAAGATCGAGGGTCTCAACGTCAAAAGCCCCGTGCGATTGCGTCAAAGGCAAAAACCAGCCGCAGACAGCATTCGAATTTCGCCCCTCACGGGTGCTACCGATGATGACCTGTAACTTTAGCATGGTCTGAATTCTCCCTAAATCGCTGATGTATCAACATGTTTATATAATCTGGTTGATATGTCAAGCGAGCTGGAAAATCTTGGGCTTATGATCAAAAAAGTCCAATGGCGTCACCATCGGGCACTGGATGCCGCACTGATACGGTTGCGGATCAGCCTTGTGCAGTGGAATGCACTACGCGAAATTGATCGAAATCCTGGCCTGTGCGCGCATGGGCTGGCAGAGTTGACGTTTAACTCCGACCAGGCTTTTGGGACGCTCACCACCAGATTGGTGCGGCTGGGCTTTGTTAATCGTCAGCCTGGTGCAGGTCGTGCAAACATTCACCGGCTAACTGAAAGCGGTAAGAGCAAGCTTTCGCAAGGCCAGAAGATTATGAAACAGGTATTAACAGCTTCATTTAGTCCGCTCAATGGCGAAGAACGGGCTACACTCGCGCAGATCATGATGAAATTGCTCAATCACCCTTTTGGCAAGACTTAGTTTGGGCGCTCAGACTCGCGTTCGGCTTGCATCTTCAGGTTGTTCAGGCAGTCACTTGTCCGGTCTTGATCGATTCCATTGATGTCCCACCTTGCGATTGCGGTGTACCGCATGAAATGGGTGCTACTGCCCCATTGGGAAACAGCAGTGAGCGTGTTCCAGACGATGCGTCTATGTCAATGGATCGCTGAGCCGCCACCGGCGAATGCGGGATCATCCTCCCGGCAGATGCGATAGGCTCCACTTCATGCATTTTCATTAAAATCTACTTCGGATCTGACTCTGGAAGCTTTCAGGCGGTCATCCCAGCCTGAGCTGAATTCACTGCAAGCCGGTGCCTGTAGCGGCCCGTCCTCGCAATTTAAAAAATCGGTAGCGATATGATTTCTCCTGGCGCACTGCGTCCACGCATTCGTATCGGATTGCGCTAATTAGTCAGGCTTCGTCCGGCGGGCATTTCGCGAGCGACGGCTTTCTGAGCGCAATTCTTTGGCGAGTATTTGCATCTTAGGAGAAACATGGCAAACGAGAGTTGTGACATCGGTTTGATTGGTCTCGCGGTGATGGGTCAAAACCTGGTGCTGAATATGAACGATAACGGGTACCGCGTGGCCGTCTTCAATCGCACCGTATCTAAAGTCGACGATTTCCTTAAAGACGAAGCCAAAGGTTCACAGGTTGTCGGCACTCACTCAATCGAAGAGCTGATCGGTTCTCTGAAACGGCCGCGCCGCGTCATGCTCATGGTGAAGGCCGGTGACACCGTCGATCAAATGATCGATCAAATCGCACCCCATCTCGAAAAAGGCGACATTATCATTGACGGCGGCAATTCCCACTTTCCTGATACCAACCGCCGCACCAAAACTCTGAATGAGAAGGGCATTCTTTTTATCGGCACCGGTGTCTCGGGAGGGGAAGAGGGCGCGCGCAAAGGTCCTTCTATCATGCCCGGCGGCAATAAGGAAGCGTGGCCTCATGTCAAGGATATTTTCCAGAGCATCGCCGCCAAAGTCGAAGACGGCACACCTTGCTGCGACTGGGTCGGCGAAGATGGCGCCGGCCATTACGTGAAGATGGTTCACAACGGCATCGAATATGGCGACATGCAGCTGATCTGCGAAGCCTACCAGCTTTTAAAGGACGGCGCCGGGCTCAGCGCCGAGGAGCTGGCTGCCATTTTTGCCGATTGGAACAAGGGCGAACTCGACAGCTTCCTCATTGAAATCACCGCCGAGATCCTCGCCAAAAAAAGCGACGAAGACAACCAGCCGATGATCGACAAGATTCTCGATACGGCCGGCCAGAAAGGCACCGGCAAGTGGACCGCCATCAGCGCCCTTGATTTAGGGATGCCGGTCACCCTTATCGGCGAGGCAGTATTTGCCCGTTGTCTCTCCGCCTTGAAGGACGAACGTGTTGCTGCCTCCAAAGTCCTCACCGGACCCAAACATCGCACCGATAATCAGGATAAAAAGATCTTTATCGAAGACGTGCGGCGCGCGCTCTACTGCTCGAAAATGATCTCTTATGCGCAGGGCTACATGCTGCTGCGCGATGCCGGCAAAGAGCAGGGTTGGCACTTGAACATGGGTGGCATTGCGCTCATGTGGCGGGGTGGCTGCATCATCCGGAGCCGCTTCCTGGCCAAAATCAAAGACGCTTACGACAAAAACCCGAAGCTGACCAATCTGCTGATGGACCAGTTCTTCAGTGACGTTTTGAACAACTATCAGGCCGCCTGGCGTCACGCCATCATACACGCCATCGGGTACGGCGTGCCTACCCCCGCATTCTCAACTGCGCTTGCTTTCTATGATGGTTATCGGACGGAGCGTTTGCCTGCCAATTTGCTGCAGGCACAACGGGACTTCTTTGGTGCTCACACCTACGAGCGAGTCGATAAACCGCGCGGCCAATTCTTCCACACCAATTGGACCGGCCGCGGTGGACGGGTCTCCTCAGGTACCTATAACGCGTGAGCCAGTGGGCAGCAATTTGAAACGAAATTGGAGAAGACTGAAATGAGTGATGGTTTGAAAATTAGGCAGGACGGAGCGCTCGATTTCGTATCGATCGGCGCTCTGGTGAATCGTCTGGACCCGGGAATAATTCCGTTCCGCAAGGCGCACGAGTGCCTGATTCATGTGAGCGGCGGTGAATTCAACGTGGCCGCGAATTTGTCCGATTGTTTTGGTTTGAAAACGGGCTTGGCCAGCGCGATGGTGGATTACCCGATTGGCGATCTCATCGCTGAACGGGTGCGCGCCATGGGCGTCACTCCGTTCTATAAACATTTCAAACACAACGGTGTCGATGGACCGAACATGGCGACCGTCTACAGCGACCGCGGCCAGGGCGTGCGCGCTCCGGTGGTTTTCTACAACCGTGCCAACGAAGCTGCGGCAAAGCTCAAACCGGGCGATTTCAACTGGCGTGCCATATTCGAGGGCGGTGTCCGATGGTTTCATAGCGGCGGCATCTTCGCCGCCCTCTCGCCGACCACCTCTGAAGTCATTCTCGAAGGCGTGCAGGCTGCTAAAGCTGCGGGCGCAGTCATCTCCTTCGACCTGAACTATCGGGAGAAACTGTGGAACGTCATCGGTGGCGAGAAGAAAGCTGTCGAGGTCATCGATCGCATTGTCAAGAACGTCGACGTTCTGGTCGGCAACGAAGAAGATCTGCAGAAAGGCCTCGGCATTCCCGGCCCCCAGGTCGCCGCTAAATCGAAGCTCGATCCATCAGCCTTCTTCAGCATGATCGACAATGTGCGCAAAAAGCATCCTCAGGTGAAGGTTGTCGCCACTACTCTGCGCGAGGTCCACTCGACCAACCGCCACAGCTGGAGCGCCGTGGCTTGGATCAACGGCAAAACGCACACGGCTCCAACTGCCGAACTCGATGTCTACGATCGCGTCGGTGGCGGCGACGGCTTCGCTGCCGGGCTATTCTATGGTCTCCTGAGCGGTGAGTCCGACGAGGAATCTGTCAAGCTAGGCTGGGCTCACGGAGCCTTGCTGACCACCTTCCCGGGCGATACCACGATGGCGACGCTCGACCAGGTCCGCAGCTTCGCTAAGGGCGGCTCCGCACGGATCCAACGCTAGCGCGAGACGGACAGGATTTACTTTGGCGCGCTATGAAACAGCTTGGATGATGTTCTACCAGTTTCGGCGCCCCGGTCAGCTTAGACCGCGAGCCGCTTCGCGGCGAACGTTATTGATCGATTTTCCGAATCTGGGCCAATGTGTCTGCCGTATCGATCTCTTCCGACCAATAGGCCAGGATCGTAGGGAGATTCAGGCTGATCCAGCGCGAAAGCCGTTCAGATTCGTCCGGGGTCAGTGCGCCACGCATTACGCGGATGTCTGGACAAACGGCCACCGAAACGAAATCGGAGGGATGCGCCCGTGGGCCGTGTGAAACCTTCACCCGAACATCATGTTGAGCACCTTGGCCGGTTGAGATCCAAACCACAAATGGCAGACCCGTATGCTTCGGGTGGAGATTGGCCATAAGGAACAGATCTTCGCTCGTTGTTACTGGCTCTTTGGCGCTGATCATAGGACGATTCTACCGTTTTCAACTGCTAATCAGAGGAAGATACTCGGTCCTACAGAAATCCGAAAACAGTGGCCTCGCGCCATGCCGGTCCAGCGATCTTCAGGGAGGATGACATGGGCCGCTTGAATCGCATCCTGATTCTCACTTTGAGTGTGCCTGGGTCATTCGAATAAAGGCAACTTTCGTGTATTGGTTCGTGGCACACTTCAGAGCAATGGGGGCTTTTACAACTACATAACCTTCAAACCCGTAAGAGTCACATCCGGCTCCTCCCTTTTCCGATGCTATGATTTACTTCAGAAAGCCTGTCTTGCATGCGGACGCGCACCTTGTTTCGCGTTGGTTCTGTCAGCGTCCGAAAGCGGCGCTCCAATCTTGCACGGTCCCCTCTCTGTTTCGGGTTAGGCTTCCTGATACTTGCTTCGCTTACGCTGGCGCAAGTAAAACCACCCGTTCCGCCGGTTTCCGATACACCTCAGTCCACGTCTGAGGACTCCATCTCAGCTCCCGGCCATAAAGAGCGGGAGGTTAAACCGAGTTCGTCTGTGCGAAAGTCGGTTGATATTCGCGTCAATCGCACTCTTGTTTTGATCAATGTGACGGTAACCGATCCCTTGAATCGCTTTGTTACAGGCCTCGAGAAACAGCATTTCCGCTTATACGAAGACAAGGTCGAACAAAGTATCTCCGACTTCTCGGCCGAAGACGCACCCATCTCTATCGGTCTGGTCTTCGATACGAGCGGCAGCATGGGCCCGAAGATGCAGAAATCCCGGCAGGCCGCTGCGGAGTTCTTTAAGACCGCCAACCCGTCCGACGAATTCTTCCTGGTGCAGTTCAACGATCGGCCCGAACTGAGCGTCCCTTTCACGACCGATACCGACAAGATCCAAAGCACTCTGACCTTCACCCAATCCAAAGGTCGAACCGCCTTGCTCGATAGCGTCTATCTGGCCATGCACGAAATGAAAAAAGCGAAAAATCCCCGGAAGGCCGTGTTGATCATTTCCGATGGCGGAGACAACTCCAGCCGCTACACCGAAACCGAGATCAAGAGCGCCGTCCGCGAAGCCGACGTGCAGATCTTTGCGATTGGCATTTTCGAATCGCTGTCCTCGCGCGGCCGCACTCCTGAGGAAGCTGCCGGTCCCGGTTTGCTCAATGAACTGGCGGACCAGACCGGGGGCCGCGAGTACAGCGTGGAGAATGTGGCCGAACTGCCCGATATCGCCGCCAAAATCGGAGTCGAATTGCGCAACGAATACGTCTTAGGCTATACACCCAAGAATCGCGAGCGCGACGGCAAGTATCGCAAGGTGCAGGTCAAGTTAAACCAGCCCAGAGGGTTGCCGCCGCTCAAGGCATACTTCAGACTGGGGTATTATGCGCCTGCCCAATAAACGCGCGACTTTGGCCGTTCTCCTGGTCGCCTTGCTCTTTGCCGCTGTTGCCGCTGCGCAATTTCATTCCGACACGCGCCTGGTCGTTCTTCACGCCAGCGTCACCGATAAGAAGGGCAAGCTGCTCACTAACCTGAATCAGCATGCCTTCAAAGTCTTCGAAAACGGTAAGCCGCAAGAAGTGAAGATTTTCCGGCGTGAAGATGTGCCGGTTTCGCTCGGCATTGTCATCGACGATAGCGGCAGCATGAGCAACAAGCGCAGCCGCGTGGAAGCCGCCTCCCTCGAGATGGTGCGCCATTCCAATCCCCAGGATGAAGTCTTCATCGTCAACTTCAATGACGACGCTTTCCTGGACGTTCCCTTCACCAACGACATCCGCAAGCTCGAGCAAGGCCTGGCGCGCATCGACTCACGCGGCGGCACCGCCATGCGCGACGCCATCAGCAAAGCTCTGGATTACGAGCGTAAGGACGCCAAGAAAGACAAGAAAGTTCTGTTGATTATCACGGATGGCAACGATAATGCCAGCGATATTTCCCTGGAAAAAGTTGTGGCCCGCTCCAACCAGAGTGATGTCCTGCTCTACGCCATCGGGCTCTTCAGCGAGGAGGAAAAGCACGAAGCCGTCAAAGCGCGCCGTGCCCTCCGCGAACTGACCGGGTCCACCGGAGGCCTCGCCTTCTACCCGAAAGAAGTGGCCGAAGTGCAGTCCTTAGCCGTCGAAGTGGCACGTGACATTCGCAGCCAATACACCATCGCTTATAGCCCAACTATTCAGGCTCTCGACGGAAGCTACCGGCAGATAAAAGTGACCGTCGATGCGCCTGGCAAACCTGTTGTCCGAACCCGTTCCGGCTATTACGCGACGCCCGATTCGCTGAAGCAGACCAATCCCTGATGCTGCGTTTTCTTTGGATCTCAACACGCGGTTATCGGCTTACACCGTGGCGATCTCCCTACTTACGCTGGCGCATTGAAACCTATTCCGGTCTGCCCGCCGAGTCCATCACCAAACAGCAATTTTTATCTTTCCTCTGGCGCGAACGCTCCTCTCTCTGGCAATATCTGCGCTGGGTCAGCCGCATGTCACACCTTCGTCGTTCGTAGCCTATGGAAACGCACATTTCCAGCGAGTTCAGCTTGGACGATGTTGTTGCTGTTCTCACACGCACTCCTGTTGCGCTGAATGCGCTATTGCGCGGATTACCCGACACCTGGGTGCGCTGCAACGAAGGACAAGATAGCTGGAGCGCATTCGACATTGTGGGCCACCTGATCTGCGGCGAGCGCAACGATTGGCTGCCACGAATAAGAATCCTGCTGAAGCAACGTGAGGCGCGTGCGTTTGATCCTTTTGACCGCTTTGCGCAACTCAGAGAGAGCGAGGGCAAATCGCTCGAATATTTGCTGGACGATTTCGCGCAGCTACGCGATTACAACTTAACCGCGCTGCATGCCATGAATTTACAGCCGGAAGACTTTAGTCGCCGGGGAACTCATCCGGCATTGGGAACGGTGACCTTGTCGCAACTTCTGGCGACCTGGGCCGTTCACGACCTCACGCATCTCCATCAACTATCCCGCGTGATGGCTCATCAGTACCGGGAGGCGGTCGGCCCTTGGAGCGCCTACCTGGGCGTGCTGCAGTGTACCGGGCATAGCACTCCTTAAGCGCGAGCAAACTGAATTTAGCGATGAGATTGATGACGGTCTTCCGGCGAAGCGTAGTTTTCCGCTATCTCGGAAGCGTTGATCTCGATGCTTGAGTTCGCCCGAATCAGGTCTGCGATGTCATCATTTGTCTTCCCTTGCGAGCGGAGTTTTTCAATCTCATCACTAATCATGCCCACAAACGCCTGGATCGGAAACATTTCGGGACCAAGGCCTGCTGCATTTCGCAGAGCCTTCTGAGCTTGAACAGCTTGCTCAACCGGGTAGGTTTTCATTTTGTTTTCTCCTTCGACATTACTTCCTGGTACGAAGCAATAATAATAGTCGCGCATCGAGGGAGAACAATCAGTCGTGCCGCAATGCAGCCACCGGATCGATGCGGATTGCGCGCAAAGCCGGCGCAAGGCTGGCGATGTTGCGATAACGACCTACGCAGCAGGTCCAGTCTCGCCCTATGCATCACCGGGCATGGGCCCTAAGTCGACCTTGAGCCTCGGAAAGACAGCAAGGCGAAGTTCCATATTGCCATAGGGGATCAACTCAAGAGAATGTGACGGACCGGCTATAGCATTCGTTAATAAGGCCGGGTCGGGCAAAGGAGGCGTAACCGTCACCGCTTCCCCATTTACCGAAGTATGCGACAGGTCCCATCCGGTGACCCTTCGCGAGGGCACACGGATCATGGAAGCGGCTTGGCTCCAAGGTCAGAATGTTCTCCGGGCAACAGGGTCACCGCCGCCTTTGTCAAATTGCCGTCGAGTAGCGAATAGTTCCAATTGCCCGTCGGCTTCAGGTCCCAAGCTGGGAACTCTTCTGAGGAGCGCTCGTCTGACACCTTCGACCACTCCTGCGGAATGGGATATGCGTAGACTAGGGGCCCTCGCTCGAGAACAACTCCGTCTTCCGGCCAATTAGATGTTGTACGGACATCGGCAGGGTCAGCGAAATGGAATCGCCTTGCCGCCACGTGCGATCGAGTGAGATAAAGCCATCTTGCACTGATGGAGGAGCTTGTGTCTGACCGTTAATCTGAAGCTTCGGACTCTCGGCCCACGCAGGAACACGCAAGTGAAGAGGAAACATTACGGGTTTGCTCAACTCTACGACGAAGCGTATCTCCTCTAAATACGGGTAGTCAGTCGTCTCCACAATGGATCACGGGCGTGTCATGTCGTCCCACCGGCGCCTCCACCTTCGAGGGCCCGTAGAGCGTTGCCGCGAGCCCGCCTGTCGCCGCATCCGTCATCCACATACGAGTAACGTAATTTGGCAAGGCACGATTCAAGTTTGCAGGAGGACAACATACAACGATGTACCCCGGGGAGGGCCGGAAGGACATGCGCTGCATATAGCGGTAATGAGAGATCACGGGAAGAGGTGTTCCCTTCATCAGAGCCAATTGATCGGAGTTCGACGTGCAAAGAAACTGGTTAGGGCTCGAATAGTACTGCAGCGCCTTCCAATCCTTCCGAATCGCACCCGGCAAGGCGTTGAATGTAGCCCGCTCGATGCGATCGCCATATTCGCCGCTGCGTGTCGCTTGCAGTAGGTATCCCCAGTCCCAGGAATAATCAACCACATCACAGGTTTCGTGTGCGTCGCGCCCCGTCGTTGTCGAAAGGTACTCGGAAGTTGATGGAGCGCCATCGACCAGCATGTGAAAGTCGCGGATCTTGCGATGCGCCGACACGGATAATTCAAGATACTTCTGCTTTCCTGTCGCGAGATACAACAGGGCAGGCAGTTTGCTGATCTCGGCATACGACACCCCGTGCATCTTTCGCACGGGTCCCTCGCTAAGCATTGCAGCTTCGGTGAGATCCCACTCGCGCGGGATCTTTGAGCTTCGTTCCTGCGACAGCTGCCAAGTCCTTTCCGCAAGTTTCAGCAGGCGAGGGTTACCGGTTTTCCCGTAGAGCCACAATATGGGCTCAATGTTGGTCTGCTCCCGAAAAGCGTCGAAAAGGTACTCTGAGCCAAGATAATGGCGACTCATCTTTTAGATGATGGCCTTGTCCCGAGTCGAGTCGTACCAGGCCATCGCGGCCCGAAAGCATACGGTATGAGGCCAGCGATGGTAGGCGCCCGGCGTTTTCAGAAATGCAGGACCGAGATAGCCGTCGGATTGAGGATGGGAGAACGTAAACTCCAGCAGTTCCGTTGCTTTACTGACCAAATTGGTATCCCCAAGAAGAATGCCGCATCGCATCGCACCGTCACACCAATACGCTCGAACTTCCCATGGCGTCCACGGTGTACTGCTAGAGTTTTCATCTGCGATCCAGGCGGTACCCGTGAACGGAGCGTACAAACTGGTCAGATTGCCGGTGATACCCGCCGCCTGCTTTTGCATTTCAGTCAAAATCCAACCCAAAGGCCGAACACTGCCAACCGGCAGCGCCTGAAAACTGTTTGGCTTCGCGGCACTCTCTTGCACTTCATCCGAATCTCTCGATCGCCTCGTGGATAGATCCGACGCAAGCACTTCTGGGATCGATGCCGCCCCAACTAGGCCCGCGGTTGCAATTTTTAGCGCTTGTCGACGTTTCATCTGGCAATCTTATGTTCACATTTTTCTGCCTGCCGTTTTCTACACGCCAGCCGTTGAAAATACCTACTACTTACCTGGTGCTTAACAACCAACACCTTAGCGACGATCTCTTTCGCCGACAGTTGTTTTCGTCCGGCCGGCGTGAGCCGGTAATGCTTGTACTCGCGCTTCAGATCCTTACCGGACAACCTTTAGGCTGACTGATCCGGTCGGCGATTTGTCCAACTTTCGATTCGTCCATGATCTTGGCGCAATGAAAAAATCGATCAGCACTGGGGAGGGTCGAGGTGGTGTACTGCGACCTGTCATTTCGAATTGTTACCCTGGATCACCATATGAAATTGGAGATTGTGTCACTAGGGACCGCGCTGGTATGGTTTGTCGGGAGCTCGATTCCTGCCCTGGCGCAAGCTGGGCCGGGTGCGTCGTCCTTGGTGCTTACTGCTCCAAGTTTTTCCTACTCAGGTGATAAGGGTCCAGGGTTTTGGGACGAGATAAATCCAGCTTGTGCGGGAACACACCAATCGCCAGTCAACATCGACAGCCGGTCGGTGTATGAAGACACAACACTTCAGCCGCTGGATTTAACGCTCGCGGAGACTTCGTTCACTTTAGAGAACCCAGAGCCAGGTTACACGATACAGGCAACGGCGCCGAAACACAATCCGAACATGCTGGTGCGTGACGGGACGGCGTTCACCCTTCGTCAGTTCCACTTTCATACGCTTTCCGAGCATACCCTCGACGGGAGACATAAGGAAATGGAACTGCACGCCGTCTTCGAAGACGAAAACGCTCACTACGCAGTGATCGGGGTTTTGTACCGCATCGGGAGAGAGAGCCGCCTGCTGCAGAAGCTGATCGACGCCGGCTTGCCGGAGAAAACGACATCGCCTAAGACTGAAGTTAAAGGCCTGACTCTCGTATTGAAAGGGATAGGAAATTACTACACATATCGCGGGTCGTTCACAACTCCACCCTGCTCCGAGATTGTGACATGGTTTGTGTTGAAACGTGAAGCGGAGCTTTCGCCACAGCAGTTCGAAGCGTTTCGAAAAATACTTGGCAACGATTTCCGGCCAACGCAGACTTTAAATGACCGTGAGGTTCGTGCCACGGCGCCGCGATAAGGTCTTAAAACTTAAAAAGTTTGGACCGGGTCCGAATGGGGCGACGCCGCAGCGTCAGCCAAAATCAACCTGAGCAGCGCGCAGAGTTTCATCCTCTCTGAACGCCTCAACGGCTCGTGGCTTTTGCCCGCAAACCCACCTCAGCGGATTCCCAGGATGCTCCCGGAAGGAATTGCCAGATATTCTCGGCCGCCAGCTTCGTCTCTTTTTGGGCTGACCGCACCAGTACGCTAGTGTCGCTATCTCCAGCCGCTTCAGTGATGGCAACCAACACCTCGTACAGCGCGATGGCGCCGTTTGTGGCCGCAAACGCCTGGACTACGTGCTCCGCCATCGTCGCTTGGCCCGCGTGTCCGTTCGGGAAGTGCTTGAATCTAAACCCGAAGATCTGTTCCACGAAACTTCTCGTCGCAGCTAGGCTTCCGCCGAGCTGTTCCAGGCGCACGCCAAGAGTGTCCTGATGGTTCTTGGTCACAGCCGCAAGTTTCCGAAACAGCTTCTGCGCCGCGTTATCGACGCCCACTCCAGTAAAGCCGTCAAACCGCACCTGTAAATCTTTCTCAAGCGCAATCGCATCAGTCACGTACCGCCGCACCACCGTCGCACTGGTTTCCGCCATAATCGTCGAATCCGCCCTTCTCCCTCTCACTCTACTCCGTATTCTGAGAGGCTGCTATGGCCTCTGCCAGACTGAACGGCCTAGCTGCTAACAACTAACATGCCAAAAAAGAAGAGCGGACGAAGAAAACCGTTACCGGCTCATACCGTGTGCGGGGTTGTCGGCCCACGGTTTCGGCTGATACGTCCAGGCGCGTGTCGTATAGTCACTCGCCGTTAAGAGGATCATAATGAACAGCCACACCAGACCGGCCGCCACGAAGAGTCGTGTCAGTGTCGTCACGTGCCGGACGCCCATGAAGATCCAAACCACTAAGGAAGCCTTCGTGACCGCGATCAGCAGCGCCACGACGATGTTCCACTCGCCCACATCCACGTACGACGCCGCGCTCGTGAGAAACGTGAACACAATCAACGTCGCCCACACCGCGACCAGTGTCGACACCTTAGGAATCAATTCTGAGTGACTTGTGCTCGTTTGATCCGTGCTCATCCGCGATGTCCAATCAAGTAGAGTAAGGGGAACAGGAAAATCCACACGATATCGACGAAGTGCCAGTACAGCCCAATCATCTCCACCGGTGAATAATAGTTCGCTGTAAATACGCTCTTCCTAGCCTGTATGAACAGGTACGTCAACAAGCCCAATCCCACGATCATGTGGATGGCGTGCATGCCCGTCATGCAGAAATACAGAAAGAACAAAATCTGTGCGTGCTGCTGGTAGTACGAGGGCTCGTATTGAAAGTCGAACCCAGGCACCAGATGCTCCACCCATTTGTTGTGATACTCAAAACCCTTAATGACGAGGAAAGCCGTGCCGAAAATCATTGTCAGCACCAGGAACCGCATCAGGTCTTTTCGTCTACTTAACTGCGCCGCGCGCACCGCCATGGCCATCGTTAAGCTAGAACAGATCAGTACGGCCGTGTTGGTTCCGCCGAGAAAGACGTCCATGTAGCGGCTGGTGCTCGCAAAAGCATCCGAATACATGCCCCGATAGATCGCATACGCCGTAAACATCCCACCGAAAAACAGAACTTCTGTAATCAGGAACGTCCACATGCCGAGCATGGAGGCGTCCATCTGCTGCTCCGCCGTCGCAAAGTGATGGCGAAGGTGTGTTTCTTCCGCCGTGGGTTCTTCGTGTCCCACGGGCACGAGTGTGTCAGCCAACGATTTCCTCCAGCTCCCCGTAATTGTAAGCTTCTTCCGTTACCACCGGCGTTGTGTCGAAGTTAAAGGTTGTCGGCGGCGATTGAATCTTCCATTCGAGTCCGGTCGCGTTCCAGGGATTGACTCCCGCCTTCTTGCCATATTTCAACGACCAGATTAGATAAACCATCGGAATCAGATAGCCGATTCCCAGAACCGACGCGCCTGCCGTCGATAGTACGTTCAACGCCTGAAACTCCGGCGGATACGCATGATAGCGCCGCGGCATGCCCAGGTAGCCCAGGATGAACTGCGGGAAGAAAGTCAGGTTGAAGCCGATGAACACGATCAGCGCGGCGAACTTAGACCACGCCTCGGGATACATGCGGCCCGTTATTTTCGGCCACCAGAAATGGATGCCGCCCAGGAAAGCCATTACCATGCCGCCCACCATCACGTAATGAAAGTGCGCCACCACGAAGTAGGTTCCGTGTGTGGCCACATCCATGCCGAGCGAGGCCAGATACAAGCCCGTCAACCCGCCAATCGTGAACAGTCCGATGAAGCCGAAGGCGTAGAGCATCGGCGTATCGAACGACACCGAGCCTTTATACATGGTCGCCGTCCAATTAAAGACCTTGATGGCCGAGGGAACCGCCACCACGAAACTCAGGAAGGAGAAGGCGATGCTCGTATACATGCTCTCGCCCGTGACGAACATATGATGGCCCCACACGACGAAGCTCAGCACCGCGATCGCCATGCTCGAGAATGCGATGAAGTTATAGCCGAAGATTCGCTTCTGCGAAAAACACGCCACGATTTCGCTGATGACGGCCATGCCCGGCAGAATCATGATGTACACCGCCGGATGCGAGTAGAACCAGAAAAGATGCTGGAACAGAATCGGATCGCCGCCAATGTTGGGATCGAAAATCCCCACGTGTGCTATGCGTTCGAATGCTAGTAGCAGCAGTGTAATCGCGAGAACCGGCGTCCCTAGAACCTGAATCAAGCCGGTCGCATAGTTGCCCCAGACAAACAGCGGCAAGCGCGACCACGTCATGCCTGGCGCACGCATCTTATGAACGGTGACAATGAAATTTAATCCAGTCAGGATCGACGAGAAGCCCGCCGTAAAGACACCGAACGCCGCGGCGAGCACATACGAATTGGAATAGGTGCTGCTATATGGTGCATAGAAGGTCCAGCCCGTATCCACGCCGCCGCGAACCACCGCGTACATCGTCAGAATTGCGCCGATCACATAGATATACCAGCTCAACAGGTTAACCCTGGGAAAGGCCAGATCCTTTGCCCCGATCATGATCGGTATTAGAAAGTTGGCAAGCGTTGCCGGGATCGAGGGCACGAGAAAGAAGAACACCATCACGATGCCATGCATCGAGAACAGCCGGTTATAGGTCTCCGGAGCAAAGATGCCTTCCGGTTCAAGCAGATTGATCCGGAAGAGCACCGCCATCGCGCCGCCCACGAAGAACATCAGGGTAATCGAGATCAGGTAAAGAACCGCGATGCGCTTGTGGTCGGTCGTCAATAGCCAGCTTTTCCAGCCGTGCTCCACATTGAGGTAATTGACCTCTTCTGCTTCGGTTTGTGGCGTGCCGTGTAGTTGTGCGATTGTTGCCATTTTTCTTTCCTTACTGCTTTACCTGCGGTGCTCGATTGCTCGACTTCAAGGGCGGTTTCGGACCCTGGGGTGCGTTTACCACCGGCGCCTGCTGGCTGCCTTGTTGAGAGGCCGGAGTTGTCGGCGAGAGCGATTTCACATAGGCGATTAGCTGAATCACGTTCTCCTCCGTCAATTGGCCTTTGAAATTCGGCATGATGTTGGGTTCGAATCCCGCTACAATCTTGGCGTTCGGCTCCAGAATCGATTCGCGCAAATACGAAGCGTCCGCCGTCACGGTGCGTCCGTCCGCGAGTTGCACGGGCTTGTTATATAAGCCGCGCAGATTCGGGCAGCGGCCTTGCTGCTCGAGCAGATGGCACGTTGAACAGCCGTTTTGCACAAACAGTTGCTGCCCTTGCAGCGCCAAGTCGCCGCCACCGTTTCCGCCGCTCGCCCAGTTGGCGTATTCCCGCGGCTCCATTGCATCCACCCATCCGATCATTGCCGCGTGCGAGTTGCCGCAGTACTCAGTGCAGAACAAATGGTAATGCCCAGCTTTCGTCGCAGTGAACCACAAGCTGTCATAGTGTCCGGGGACCACGTCGTGCCGCACCCGGAAGGCTGGTATAGAAAAACTATGGATTACATCTTCCGAAGCCATGGTCAGCTTTACAGGTTGTCCCACTGGAACATGCAACTCGTTAATTTCGCGCGTCCCGTCGGGATACTGAATTTTCCACATCCATTGCTTGCCGGTGACAAAAACTTCCATCGCATCTTTCGGTGGATTCTGCGCGGAGAAGTAAATCTTGGCTCCCCACCAGAACATAACGAGCATGATCAGAAAGGGCACAATCGACCATGTCAATTCGAGCTTTGTCGAGCCCTCAATTTGGGTGGCTTTTACGCCTGGCCGCTTTTGATACTTCCACGCGAAAATCACCACGGCGGCGAAGATCACCGCAGTCATGATCACCGAGACCACGGTTAAAAACCAGTAAAGCGAATCAATGCTGCCGGCTTGGGCCGAGGCCGCTACCGGGAAGAGCGGCAGGTCCGCCAGCAATGAAGTGTTAACCCACATGCCGCGCCTCTTTCCAAGTCACGGGTTCTTTCTTTTTCTTGTCGTCTCGCATCAGATAAAAAATCAATCCAGCCAGCAGCACCACCGTCACCGCCCCCGCCAGCTTTAATACGTTTACAATCGCCAGCGAATACTTGCCCTGCGTGGCATCGTAGTGGAAACAAAACAGCAGCACATAATCCACCGGCGTAGCAATCTTGTTGGCCGATGCTGTTACCAGCGCCATGCGTAAATCGGCCGGTGCGTAATCGATTCCGTAAAAGTAACGCGACAGCTTACCATCCGGCGTCGCGACCATGATTCCGCCCGCATGAATGAACTGTTTCGTCGAGCTGTCGTATCGATACCCGAATCCAACGGCTTTCGCCAACTTCGCAATTGACGCCTCGTTCCCGGTCAGAAAATGAAATCCATCATCGTAACCGCTCCGGCCGTTGAACTGCGCCTTGTACTTCTCTTTGGTCAATTGAGCTGCGCGCGGCGTATCGTTCGGGTCGAAGCTGACCACCACCACGTTGTAGTCTTTCGCCGGTTCGAGCGACACGCGCCGCAAACTCGACACCGTTTCGTGCAGACTCATCGGACACAAGCTCGGACAGTTGAAATACACGAGCGAGATAACCACCGGTTTGTCCCCGAAATACGTTCGCAGTGGAACCAGTTGGTTGTGTTCGTCGTGAAACATCAGATCAATGGGTACGGGCGAGTTCAGCTTCTGCTCGATCGTGACGCCATTGGTAATTTTGGGGCGGGCATACTGCGCCGGCAGCAGACTGGCCGATGCCAGCGCAGCCAGAGCGGCGATGCTCATGCCCTTACTGCGCATGTTTTTGTATTTCTCCTTGAATAGCCGGCGTGCGGTATTGCGGCGGCATGTCTGCCAGACTGCCCGCGAAAGGACGTCCGCCACCACCCGGTGTCGTCAACCCTGTTGGCGCGTTCGGCTCCACCTTTAAACGCGAAACCACCACGCCCATCGCGTCGGTAATCGGAATATGAAAGTGGCCTTCCACGTCTTTCCCGGAACTGTTCAACACTTCGTTCTCGTGCGCTCGCATGGCGGGCAAGTCTTCCCAGGGCTGCACCTGCAACTGCGGCGCGGGAGGAACTATGCGCGCCGGCGACAGAGGACTTGGCAATTGTCCTTCCGGGTTTCTCTTTTGGATGTACTTTTGAATGCCGACGGTCATGATAAATACCACCACCAGCGTCAAACCGATCAATGCGAGCGAGCTGACTACCAGCCCCGCTTTAGCGTCAACTTGTTCGTAATTCGTTCCGGCATGCCCTAAGACCGGCTCAGAATGTTTCTGGCCTTCCGAATGCACGAGCTCGTTCGGCTTGGTACCTTTCATCTCTCCGCTCACGCCAGCACCTCTTCCGGAATCGGGGCGCTTACCCGTGGATCGCGCAAAGGCAGCAGCGGCCTTCTTCTTAGCTGGCCCAGGAACACATACAACCAAATTCCGCCTAAGCCGAAGAAGGCCGCGAAGTCTGTCCAGTAAATGGCAAAACCACGGCTGGTATGCGGCAGCAGGAAACTGGTGCTCGCGTTACGAAAAGTTGGTATTACGATCCAGAAAACGTCTATTGCCCGCGCCACTAACAGCCACACTGCGATCTTTATCAAGCGTTGTGGATCCCTCTTTCTTGCTTGCGAAAGCAACGCTAGGAAAGGAATCAGGAACATCGAAAGGGCCGTTGTCAGGCACAGCCACTTCCAGCCGCCGCTTACCCGATCCAAATACCAGACCAATTCCTGCGGTAGATTGGCCGGCCAGACAATGATCAGCTGCGACGCGCTTAAATACGTCCAGAAAATGACGAACGCAAACATCATGTTCCCCAGATCGTGTAAAACTTTTGCATTGAGCCGGCCGCCGAAGCGGTCTTCTTTCGAGACCAGAATCATCGTGATCAATGTGAGGGCAAAAGTCTGGACCACATCGCCAATCAAAATCATTGCCCCATAGACAGTGGAAAAGAATTGCGCATCGGTCGACAGGATCCAGTCGATGTAGGCGAAGGTCATCACCAAAACGAAGATCAATAAACCAGGCGAACTAAAGGCTCTCATTTTTTCGCGGATGCGGGGATCACCGGTCACATCCTGTCGATCCGACATGCGATTGATCCGCATGCCCCAGAAGAGAAGAATCGCAAAATAGATAAAAACTCGCGCGATGAAGAAGGGAATGTTCAGGTAAGGATGTTTGGACCGTAACACATCACTGCTCGCTACGATATCGGCATGAGTCCAGGGATATAGATATTTCAATCCGCAGAGCAGCACCACGACAAACAAAAAGATGAGCGGCAGGGTCCGCATCTGGGCCTCGAGAAATCGCCTCGCTGTTACGCCCCAGATACCCCCGGCCACATTGTTCAGCAACAGAATACCGAGGGCGCCAAAAGCGAAACCGCTCCAATAAATAAAGGCAAACAAGTACGACTGAAAGAACTCAGCCCGGTTCGCAAAAAAACCCGCGACGCAAAGGAGCAATCCCAGCCCACCTACCACGCCTGATATTCGCTCGATGCTGGCCGCCTTGGCGCCAAGTCTGATTTCTGGTACCGGGATGTTCTCCGCGCGTGCATGACTGCTCACTTCATTCCTCCGGCAGGTCCGCCCGCCGCCAGGGCCTTGGCCACCGCGCGCGTCCCGCCCTTCTGATTGCTGTAGTCTTGCGCCACTTCCGGCGGCGCGTTCTGGCTTAACTGCAAAGCCCGAATATAAGCAGCGATCCGCCACCGGTCATCCGGCGCGACGCGCGAAGCGTAGCTGTACATCGCCCCGTATCCATTCGTCATAACATCGAAAAAATGCCCCACTGGCGCATTCACCAGACGCGGGTCCAGATAACTGGGCGGTTGCCGCAGTCCCCGGCTTACCACCATGCCATGCCCGTTCCCTAAGCGACCGTGGCAGGGCGTGCAATACGCGTTGAAGCGCTGCTGACCGCGCTGCACGTCTGCTTTCGTGATTTGAATGGGGAAATAATCGATGTCTTTGCCTCCCGTCTTGCCCATATAGCGGGCTTCATCGATTCGCAACTGTCCGCGCGCCACTGTATCTGTAATGGTGGGCCGCTCGGAGCGCCCATCGCCAAAAAAGTCGGTGGCGGCCAGAGGCTTGTAGCGTGGCTGATTATGCATGTCCTGCCGGCAGGCCGTCGTACCGAGCAACGCACCAGCCAGTCCTACAACCATCCATTTACGCCGGAACAACGGACACCTCATTTCCTCCCAGACCCTGCAGAAATTCCACTGTATCTTCGGCCCGGAACTTCGGGTCCGTCGACTCGATACAGAGAAAAAATTTGTCTACCGATGCGCGTTCGAAAGCCGGCACATTGAAAACCGGATGATAGGGTCGCGGCAATCCATTCATGGCCAGCATACTCACCAGCGCCGTTAGCGCCGAGAAGAGAATCATGCACTCGAATGTAATTGGGATATAGGATGGCCAGCTGTTCAGCGGGCGTCCGCCTACATTGTGCGCGTAGGCCACGACCGTAATCCACTCGAGTAAGCCGAACCCGAAGATCGCGCCGCAGATGCCGCCAATCAATACGCAAAACGCCACTTTGTTGCGTTTGAATCCGATGGCTTCCGCCAAGCCCTCGACCGGCAGCGGTGCATAAGCATCCATTTTTCTAAAGCCCGCGGCATAGGCTCGCTTACAAGCCCTTATCAGCTCCTCCGGCGTATCGAACTCGATCATCGCCCCATGTATATCGGGCAGCGGATTAAGCGTGTGACTCATACCGCCTCCTCGATCTCATGCCTTACATGCGCTTCGTGGTGCACCACCTCGCGCACCTCAAATATGGAGATGGATGGCAAGGCCCGAACAAACAGGAAGATCAGCAGCATAAAGAAGCCGATCGTTCCCGCATACGTACCCCAATCCCATTTGGTTGGGATGTAAATGCCCCATGACGAGGGCAGGAAGTCCCGGTGGAGACTTGTTACTACAATCACAAATCGCTCGAGCCACATGCCGATGTTCACGATGATCGAGACAATCCAAACCAGAACAATGTTCTGGCGCACTCTTCTTGACCACAAGGATTGCGGAAGAACGATGTTGCAGAGAATCAGCAGCGCGTAAGTAAACCCATACGGTCCCGTCATGCGATTCCAGTACATGAAGCTTTCGTACTTGTCGCCGCTATACCAGGAGAAAAACGCCTCCATCGAGTACCCGTAAGCGACAATCAGTCCCGTTCCGAGCATGAGTTTCGCCGCCGCGTCAATGTGACGCAGCGTAATCAGGTCGCGCATGTTGTACCAGGAGCGCAGCGGAATGATCAGAGTTAAAACCATCGCAAAGCCTGAGTAAATGGCTCCGGCCACGAAGTACGGCGGGAAGATGGTGGTGTGCCAGCCGGGTATGAGGCTGACCGCGAAGTCGAAGCTAACGATGGTGTGGACTGAAAGCACCAGCGGCGTTGCTAATCCAGCCAGTAACAAATAGGCTTTCTGATAGCGGTGCCAGTGAATGGCCGAACCGCGCCATCCCAAAGCCAGGGCTCCGTAAATGCGCTTCTGCCACATGTGCGGTGCGATATCCCGCATCGTTGCTAAGTCGGGAACCAGGCCGATGTACCAAAACACCAGCGAAACAGTCCCGTAAGTTGATACTGCGAAAACGTCCCACTCCAGCGGACTGCGAGGCTGAGGCCATAGCCACATCGAATTTGGATACGGAAATAGCCAATAGGCAAGCCAGGGCCGCCCCAGGTGCAAGATCGGAAACATGCCGGCGCACGCCACGGCAAACAACGTCATGGCTTCAGAAAACCGGTTGATAGAGGTTCGCCAGTCCTGTTTTAAAAGAAACAATACCGCGGAAATCAGCGTGCCGGCATGGCCGATACCGATCCACCAGACAAAGTTGACGATGGCAAAACCCCAGCCAATCGGGATGTTTACGCCCCAGATACCAACGCCCTTCGTGAAAAGAACATATAGGCAAAGCATCAGCAGATTGACAAAACAAAATGCGATGAATGCGCCGACCAGCCATTTTTTCGGGGCCTTTTTCAGCGGCAGGTACACTACGCCGGCGATGCTGTCGCTTACCGATGCGTAGGTGTGCCCAGGACTCAGAATCCGGTTCGGACCGGGATCGGCTATCGTGCCCTGGTTGTCGAACCGCTCGTCAAAGCTCTCTGTTGTTTCCACGCTGACCCCTTAGCGCCTCATTGGAATTGCGAACAAATCCGAGATACTGCGTTCTCGGACGCGTGTTCAAGTCGTCCAGCAGCCCGTACTTCCGCTCGAGTGCCTGCGACTTTGCTACCCTACTTTCCTTGTCATTCAAATTGCCAAACGTAATGGCCTGTGTAGGACAAACCTGCTGGCAGGCCGTGAGAATCTCACCATCCCGCACCTCGCGTCCCTCTTTATCGGCTGTGATCTTAGCTTCCTGAATGCGCTGCACACAATACGAACACTTCTCCATTACTCCGCGACTGCGCACGGTAACGTCCGGATTACGCGCCCCATAGAGGCTTTCCGTGTTCCAGTCCGAATACAGGTAAAAGTTAAAGCGCCGCACTTTGTACGGACAGTTATTGGAACAATAACGCGTGCCGACACAGCGGTTGTAGACCATCTCGTTGATGCCTTCTTCGCTATGCACAGTTGCCGCTACCGGGCACACCAGCTCGCACGGCGCATTCTCGCAATGCATACAGGGAACCGGCTGGTTGTAGATCACAGGCTGATCCAAATCGCCGCTATAGTAGCGATCCACCCGGATCCAGTGCATGTGCCTCCCGCGCGCCACCTGATCCTTGCCGACCACCGCGATGTTGTTCTCAGCCTGACAAGCGACAATGCACGAACTGCAACCCGTGCAGACGTTCAGGTCGATCGTCATGCCCCACTTGTAGCCGTCGTAAGGCCACTTGACATCTTTGTAAAGGCTTTCGTCGTGTGGCAGCGGTTTTTCTTCGCGCGTTGGAAAATCCGGATGCTCTTTATACTCCGCTAACTCAGCGGCCCGCACCGGATCCCGCCCCGCCATCGTCTGGGTTTCCTGCACGTTCGCTAGCCGGTAATGCTCGCCCGTTTTCTGCAGAGAGCCACTGGCCGCATACGGCGTCGCCGCATCCTGAATCGCGAAAGCGTTATAGCCGATCTTGTTTCCGACGCGCCCTGAACCCTCGCGACCGTAGCCGAAATAAACCGTTACCGAATCTTCCGCATGACCCGGCAATATCCAAGCCGGCCCGGTGACGCTCTTGCCGTTCACCGTCACTCGCAGCATGTCGCCGATCGTTACCTTGAGATTGCCGGCATTCCTGGGACTGAGCGAAACCACGTTGTCCCAAGTCATTTTGCTCTGCGGTTTCGGGCATTCCTGCAACCAGCCGTTGTTCGAATAAGTGCCATCGGCGATCGTCGGATCGGGCCGGAATACTACTTCAAGACCGGTGACTTCCTGTTCCGTGAGAGCCGGTAACGCAACGGCCTTGCCATTTACCGGACCGATGGCTGTACCAGTCATCACACCGTCGTGCAGCGTAGTCTGCCACATCCGGTCGAAGTCTCCGGCCTTGGCTTTGTCGTTCCAGTAGCCTTTAATCACCTCATGCGCATTCGCATCCGGTTTGCCGAGCAGGATCGCCAGCAGCTCGACGCCGCTCTTGCCGCCATACAGAGGCTCAACCAGCGGCTGCTGAATGGTTACCGTGCCATCGAAAGCGCGCGCATCACCCCAGGTTTCGAGATAGTGGGCCGCCGGAATGTGCCAGTGACTCCAACGTGACGTTTCGTCGAAGAACTGCCCGAGCCGGACCACCAGGCGCGCTTTGCGCATCGCTGTCAGGAAATTCATCGAAGCGGGCGCTGTATATACCGGATTCTGATCGAGAATCAGCAGCGTCTCTACTCGTCCGCCATTCAAATCGGTTGCCAACTCGTCCAGCGAGTGTGTGTTCTCCGCCTCGACGCCTTCGAGCACCTTTACCGTTTGCCCTACGTTGCCCAGCGCCTCGTTCAGTGCATAGGCAGCCAGGTGAACACTCTCGGGTTGGAACTCGCCGGGAATCACCACGCACCTGCCCTTGTTCGCCTGCAGATCCTGCGCCACGGCGTTCAGCCAGGCCGGGACTGCTCCGTTGCCTGCCGGGGCGCTCACGCCGCACGCTTTTGCCAGTTGATACGCAATGTTCGGCACGGCGCTGCTCTTCACTTCGAAACGATGATCCGCAATCGAGCCGCTCACCGAAGGCGCGGATTCCACGGCATACAGGCGCGACGGCGTTCCGCCATTGTCTACGTTCCGGCCCTTCGCAAACTGCCGGGCGTACATCATCGCCGCCGGACCGCTGTTCAGGAAATCGCTTTCCAGGCTGACGATCACGGCCGCCTTCGACAAGTCGTACGAAACGAAGGCGCCCCGTCCGGCAATCTTTTTCGCCGCGCTTGCAATCGCTGGATTCACCAGCGGATCGGAAACGTACCACTTTGCCGAGGGCAACTGATCCGCCAGATTTTTCATCTGGTTCAGAAAAGTAGGCGACGTCATGGGTCCGGTCAGGACCGCTAAACCCTCTCCTTTGCGGATCGCTAAAGCCTGCGCTTCGGTGCTGAAGCGCCCGGTAAAGTCGCCCCAGGTGCTCAGGCGTCCTTCATGCAGCACGGCTTCGGAACGGTCGGGATCGTACAGGTTCAGAATCGAAGCTTGTTCAAAAATGGTGGTCGCGCCCAAGCTGGCCGGGTGGTCGGGGTTGCCTTCCACTTTGGTGGGCCGGTTCAGATGGCTCTCCGCCAGCAGTCCGCGCGCATAGCCGCCCGTTGTCATGGCGGTCGCGTAGAACAGCGGCACGCCGGGGATCACGTTCTCGGGCTGCCTCACATAGGGCACGATCAATTCTTTCGGCTGTTTGGTACATGCGGCCGCACCTGCCATGGCGAGCGAAGCTGCCATCACCTTCAAAAGATTGCGCCGGTCCACGCCCTGCGGAATCTGCCCCGAGAGTCCGGGAAACTCCTGTTCCACGTATTCCTGCAACTCATCCGATTCAGCTGCTTCGTCCAAAGTCCGCCAGAATTTCGGACCTCGGCCTTCCGCCAGCTTCAGGCGCAGCGCCTCGATGTTCGTTTCTTTCTGCTGCCGGAGTTTCTCCTGCTCGCCGGTCTTAAATAGAGACTCAAGCGACAGCAGATCCTTAGTCGCCGGTGATTTGTGCGGATGCTCGTGTCCATGCTCATGCTCGTGGGCATGAGGGTGCGAGTGCGGGTGCTCGTTATTTAGATTTTGAGAAGAGTCTTTCATCGGTGGCAGGTTACGCAGTCAACTAGTGACTTCACGTGATACTCCTTCACAAGCTGCTGCCCTACTTCGGCCTGATTCGTCGGATATTTGTAGTCAATGTTGAACACTTCCGAACGCGGTCGGACGTATTTTGCCGGGTTGCGGTGGCATTCCAAACACCAGTTCATATAGAGCGTATTTACCTTGTACATCAAAGGCATTTGATTCACTTGCCCGTGGCAAGTCGAACAACCTACGCCCTTATTCACGTGAATGCTGTGGTTGAAATACACATAATCCGGCAAGTCGTGTACGCGCGTCCAGGCAATCGAAGTGCCGTTGGCCCAGCTGTCCCGAATCGGTTGGGTAATGTGCACGTTATTCCAGATCTGCGAATGGCACGACATACAGGTTTCGGTCGGCGGCAGTCCGGCGTAAGCGGATGTTTCTACGCTGGTATGACAGTACCGGCAATCGATCCCATCATCCTTCACATGGTGCTTGTGGCTGAACATGATCGGCTGCTCCGGCGCCTGACGCACCCCGGTCATCCACGGACCCCGGTCCATTATGTAGGCGACTGCCAGCGTGGAACCTGCCAGCAGAACTACGGCCGCGATGGACACCTTAGCGAGCGTATTCGCACTTGGTCTAAAAAGTTGTGCCATAGGAAGTTCTACTACTGCGGCCCGCAGCCGCGTTTACAATCCACCAAGAGGCGAGTATATAACGGCTCTGTCGAGAAAGCTTGCGCTTTCACAATAATTGTTCTTGTCCAGCTGTAAAACGTGCAGAATCGTCGGATGCTATACAGCGGTCGGAGGCGAGGTCAATGTGTGTCGAACAGCAAACAGAATTGCTGCTTGTCAACGCTCAACCATTAGCTACAACTATGGGATTGATTTATCAGGGAAGGAAGAAGGATCGCAAAATTAAGCTGGGTATTCCGGGCAGGTGTTTAAGGCAAATAATTCCAGCGATATCGCTTGGGGTACAAACCGCCTTTACTACGGTTGCCAAATCAGGCAGTACAACTAAACTACCCTCGGCTTGAAGCCGAGGGGTTTAGGTATTGTCGATTGGAAATCGACTGTCGTCGACAATCTGCTCACCCTCTTGTTCCTCGATATACTCGCGGATCATCTCGTCGGTAATCGTGCCGGAGCTGACGGCCAGATAACCGCGCGCCCATAGATGCCTGCCCCAGAACTTCTTTCGCAAGTGCGGAAACTCCTGTAGCAACACCCGCGAGCTGATCCCCTTCAGCCATTGCACCATCTGGCTCACACCCTGATTCGGTCGGTAAGACAGGAGCAGGTGAACGTGGTCGCGTGCGACCTTACCGGACACGATCTCCAGCTCGTGTTCTGCGGCGATTTGCCGCAGTAGGTCACGCACACGAAGAGCCACTTCGCCGGCCAACACCGCTTTCCGATATTTTGGGATCCACACTAGATGAACCTTTAGGTCGCTCTTCGTGTGCGCGCCCAGCCGGTAATGCCGCACGCGACCACGTTACACCAAACCGTACTTCGCCTAAAGGCGAGGGGTTTCCACCATCCCCGATGGGGACACTAAATTCGGCAGTACAAATTGGGCAAGAGTAGTCTCTCACGGCATCAACTGAACCCCAGCGCCTGCGTCCGGCCGTCACTGCGGCTGTACCTGTGAAAACGGCAGGACGCGAGCGCTGCTCCGCTCAACTCAAACTCACTAGCTTTTCTTGCGGCGTCGGGCGACCACTCCGGCTCCTAGCAGGCCCAGGCCAATCATTCCTTCCAAGCCCGGTTCAGGCGTCACCGTCGCCGCCGGATCACCAAAGAAGGCGAAGTGCGAAACCGTGTCCTGCGTGCCCAACCAGCTTTGCGAATAGAAGTTGTAGGTGTCTTGATTAAAGTAGGGAACCAGGTTTTCGCTCACCAGTCCGAACGCGCCGTTTGGATTAAAGCTATAGGTGCCGGTCGATGCGCCGCTGCTCAACCAATTCACCACACTCGGGCTTGACAGTGAATACCAGCCCAACTGATTTTTGCCGGCTGTCACTTCGAGCGCGGCTGATAGTGTCACGCTGCCGGTCGCCGAGAACGTCACGTCATTTGCCGAGCCGGTCTTACTCGTCGCACTCGCCGCCAGGTAACTCGCTCCAGGGTCTAGTGCCGTCCCACCATTGCAACTCCCACCGCCGTAAATGCAATAACCGGCATTGTAGTTCGAGCCGTCGAGCGAACTATTGTTCCAAAACGGCCGTCCATCGGTGCCCAGCGCCGGCTCGGCAAACCATTTTCCCGTCTGTGTTTGCAGTTTTAAGTTACTTCCACTCAGCGAAAACACGACGTCGTTATAGTCGTAGTCCAGACCCTTCCAGTCTTCCACCGCGCCAAAGTATGTTCCAGCAAAAAGCGGCGCCGAAAACAGCAACGCCGCGCTTGTCACTACAAGATTCCTTAGTTTCATATAGCCTCCGAAGCAAGACAGTTTGTCCTGCGCTCCGACCCGCAGAATCTCTGTCATCGATTGCAGAATACGGTCGAATGGCTATTGAAGGAAAGCTCCAGGCGTCTTGGTACGCCTGATGCAGAAAGGCGGTATAAGGGCTTGTTTCAGGCTCAATTCTGATATCGCCCCGTACTGACTTGCGGGATAGACAGCCAGTAGCGTTCTGATTAAGTTGCCAGATACTTCTCCCGCAGAATCGCGTAGTGATGCAGCTCATGTCCCGCGGTGGTGAACACAATGCCACGTACGGATAACCGCCACTGGCTCACCGTTCCGCGCCGCAGCCACGCTTCCGGTGAAAAGCTCTCGTACAGCAGGAGCGTCGCCGCCCGTATGGCCCGCCATTCCGCCAGCAAATCAGCCAGGGTCCGCGTATTGGCGTGACCGGCCGCCACGTAGTCCGCCTGTTCGAAGCCGGGCAGTGGCGTCTCGTCCCCGCGCGCTAGACGCAGTGCCCGATAGCAGAAGATACGTTCGGTATCCGCCAGATGTCCCAACATCTCTTTGGCGGTCCACTTGCCCGGTTCATAGCGGAACTCGCCCGTGCGCGCTTCCCCGATCTCCTCGAACAAGGCGGCGGTTCGTTTCCCTTGTTGCTCTAGTACTCGCATCACGTCGCCCTCCGGCACCAGCGCCACATACGCTTGCGCGATCGGCGATACTTCTTCAGCTTCCGGTCTGCTCCAGTCCTTCATAGGCCCACGGTAGCAGCCCGGTGGCTTTGAGGAACTCGCGCGCACAACGGACTCGCGACCCGCGCCCAAGTTCGCCGAAGTTCCTCTTTCGTTTGGTGGCGCGGCGTCGCGGCCTGTGCTTGCTTCTGAGCGACACGCGCACAACGGGCACGGGATCAAGCGCCCCGCCCGAAGGACAGGCGAGTTCCTTTGTTGAGTGGCGGCGGGCAGCCTTGCCCTATGCGCTTCTATGCCTGCCTGCTAAATTTTGAGCAGGATGATGAATCGCCGAGCTTTTGTCGCTTCTTCCGCCGCCTGGTCCGTGGCCGCTGCCGCGGCCGCCGCCAAGGTCAAACTCGGTATCGATCTGTTTAGCCTGCGCGGCCAGAACTGGTCGCCCCTCCAGTACCTCGATTACTGCGCCCAGCGCCAGGTAGCCGTGGTCCATTTCTCAGAGATCCGGTTCCTGGGCAGCCTCGATCCGCAAAATTTGCGGGCAGTTCGCCAGCGCGCCGCGCAGCTCGGTCTCGCTCTCGAAATCGGCATGCGCTCCATCTGCCCGTCGTCGAAGATGTTCGAGAAAGGGCAGGGAACCGCGCCCGAACAGCTCACGCGCATGATCGACGCCGCGCACACCGTCGGTTCACCCATCTTGCGAGCCGTCCTCGGCAGTGCCGACGACCGCCATCCTGGTCCGATCGAAGCGCATATCGCCGATACCGTCCAGGTACTGCGCAGCGTGCGGTCGAAAGCGCAGGACAACCAAATCAAAATTGCCATCGAAAACCACGCCGGAGACATGCAGGCGCGCGAATTGAAGATGCTGGTGGAAGAAGCGGGCCCGGAGTTCGTTGGCGTCTGCCTCGATTCCGGCAATCCTCTCTGGACCATCGAAGACCCTCATCTCACGCTCGAGACTTTGCATCCCTACGTGCTCACCAGCCATCTGCGCGACAGCGCCGTTTGGACCACACCCGAAGGCGCCGCCGTCACCTGGGTGCAGATGGGCCGTGGCAATGTCGATATCGCCGGGTACGTAAAACGCTTTGCCGAACTTTGCCCGGGGAAGCCGCTCTCGCTCGAATCCATCGTGTTTGGACCGCGCCGCTTGCCTTATCGCGACCCGAAATTTTGGGAAGCCTATCGCAACACGCCCGCCTGGGAATTTGAACGTTTTGCGGAACTCGCCGCGCGCGGTAAACCCTACCCGGATGAACCCTGGCAAACGCCCAACGAAGCGCAACGCGAACGCGACGCCCTCGACGAAAGTCTCGCGTTCACGAAGAAGATTCTGGCGGGATAGGCTTTCGCCCCGACATCGTTTTCGTAAGCGCGACGGCTCGTCGCTCTCGTGACCAACAGGCAAGAAGGCGGCGAAGAAGGGATAGTTTTTACCGTCCATAAAAGGGGTAGACGGTAAGAACTGGTTGTGGTAGGAAAGGTGCTTGGGATGGCGGTCCTTCGAAAACGGGTATTCTTTCGAAAACGGGTATTTATAAGTGCGTATGTTTGCAATCGATTCCCCTTTCGAGACACTTGCAAGGTCTGCCGCGGCGACGTTTGTGTTCGGAGGGGGCCGCTGCGCGTTCGGAAACGGGGTGGGCTGGCCGGACGACTACCTGCAATCCGAGGCGTTCCAGTCGGCGGACGAGGCGATTCTGGGTGCGCAGTGGGTGCAAGGAGTCGTAGTAATTGCCGCCCAAGTCGCGGTATACAGTGGCATCGCGGAGTAAGTGATAAGCGATGATGAGCAACTGATGAGCGGTGGCAAGAATGGCTTTCTTGATGCCGCCCTTGGCCCGCAGGTTCGTGTAACATCGTTTCTGTAATTTGACTCCGAGGCAATTCGGGAATGTTTTGTTGTGGGCCGTAGCGAAGGCGAGCGAAGCGAGCTGAAGCGGATAGCTAGAACAAAACGAAGGGGCTCTTGTTTTGGCGGGCCAAGTTTGATTTCCTTTTAAGAACGACCAAATTCATGACAAGGAGCAAACAATGGCCCACCAGGCTGACGATAACGTAATTGAGAATGTGGTTCAACTGCTTTGTGAAAGCGGGCTTTCCCACATGGCGGATGCGATGCGGCTGATGCTGAATGAGGCGATGCGCATCGAGCGTTCCCAGGCGCTCGATGCCGGCCCGTACCAACGGACCGAGAAGCGGCGCGGGTATGCCAACGGCTTCAAGCCGAAAACTCTCAGCACACGGGTAGGCGAACTCGCTTTGCAAGTGCCCCAGGTACGAGGCGAGATCGAGTTCTATCCGTCGGCTCTGGAGCGCGGCGTGCGGAGCGAGCGGGCACTGAAGTGCGCCATTGCCGAGATGTACGTTAAAGGCGTATCGACCCGGAAGGTCACGGCGGTGATGAGCGAGTTGTGCGGGTTGGAAGTGTCCAGCACGCAGGTGAGCCGGGCCACCCGGTTGCTCGATGAGGAGCTGAACGAGTGGCGCAACCGGCCGCTCGGGGAGGTGCCGTATGTGTTCCTGGATGCGCGCTATGAAAAGGTCCGGCACGGCGGTGCGGTAGTTTCTTGCGCTGTGCTGATGGCCTTTGGGGTCGATGAAAGCGGGCGTCGCACGGTATTGGGCGTGAGCGTGTCGTTGAGCGAAGCGGAGGTGCATTGGCGCGACTTTTTCGCCAGCTTGCAGGCGCGCGGATTGTCCGGTGTGCGTTTGCTGATCAGCGACGATCATGCCGGCCTGAAAGCGGCGCGGGAGGCCCGCTTTCCCGGCCTGCCTTGGCAACGCTGCCAGTTTCATCTCCAGCAGAATGCCGGTCACTATGTGCCTCGGCTCGAGATGCGCCGTGAAGTTGCCACCGATCTGCGGGCCATCTTCGAATCGACGGATCGGCTGGATGCGGAACGCCGTTTGCGCCAGACCGTGGACAAGTATGCGCAGCGCGCACCGAAACTGAGTGCCTGGTTGGAGGCTAACGTGGCCGACAGCTTCACTGTGTTTACTTTTCCGCCGACGCACCGTCGGCGCTTGCGTACTTCGAACTTGATGGAGCGAGTCAGCAAAGAACTGAAGCGCCGCACACGCGTGGCCACCTTGTTTCCGAACGAAGCCTCCCTGCTTCGTCTCGTCAGCGCGGTGCTCATGGAGATTAGTGAGGAATGGGAGACCGAGAAGACTTATTTGGGAATGAATAACTTGCACCCGTCCGAACAAGATTAACCGAATTTACAGAAAGGATGTTGCTTTATCGGCCGCACGGCGCAGGAAATGAGCTTGCAAGTAGCAATCCTTTTTGCGGGTGACGCCCCAAGCCGACTGACATAAAGCACGCCGCAGCCAGCGGTTGCCCTTCTTGGTTCGGTTGCCTAAGCGCTTACCCGCGCTCTCACGGTTGTCGGGGCAAAGTCCCGCCCAACTCGCCGCATGCGCGGCGCTCGGGAACACGCTCATATCCGGCCCGAGCTCGGCCAGCATCGTCCAGGCCGTCAGCACATCCACGCCCGGAATGGTGCATAAGCGGGTGATCTGGTCCACGTATGGCTGCATGCGCCGGGCAATCTCCCCATCTAGGCGCACAATCTTGTCAGCAGTAAAATCCAGATCCGCCATCAGTTCGCCGAGCAGGTATCGATGGTGCTCGCGGATACTGCCGCGCAGTGCCAGTTCCAATTCGTCACGTTTGGCGCGCAGTGAGCCTTTGGCGTAATCGGCCAGCCAACCCGGATCCGTGTGCCCGTCAATGATGCCGCGCACCATGGCCCGGCCGCTTGCGCCCAGCACATCGCTCAACACCGTGTCGAGCTTGCTGTTGGCATTCTCGAGCACCTTGTGGATGCGGTTGTGAACGCGATTGTACTCGCCCGTGAGCTTCACGCGATAACGCGTCAGCTCACGCAGATCGCGGATCTCCGGCGGCGGCACAGAACTCGGCTTGATCAAGCCGTGTGCCAACAAGTCGGCCAGCCACTCACTATCGTTACGGTCCGTCTTGCGGCTCGGAATGTTCTTTACCTGATAGGGGTTCGCCAGCACTAGCGACAAACTCCGTTCGAGCACGTTCCACACCGGCTTCCAGTACACGCCGGTCGATTCCATAGCCACCTTCTCGACTTTCGAACTGCGCAGCCACTGCGCCAGCCGTTGCAGCTCTTTCCAGTGCGTTCCGAACTGCTGCGTTCTCGCTGCTCGTTCCGCCCCCTGGTGGAACACCAGAACCGTCGCCGTGATGCTATCTTTGTGCACATCCAAACCACAGCAGCGGCGATACACTACTTGCATGTTGTCTCCTTCCGCCGCCAGGCGAGGGACGCGTTGACGAACTTAAGACATTCCTTCTCGTGCTCTCCTGCCGAGCGGCGGAGGCAACACTTCGTTGTACCGATGAAAGCGTCCGGCCAGATTCACAAACGGGCTCACAGGCTCCAGACCGACCTTCTCTCGCCAGCGGCTCCTTCCAGCCTCGCGCATACCCTCTAACCCGTTTTCATCTCTCGTTGTCGTGGCCTGCCGCTGTGAGGGAATCACAGGCGAATGATAAGAAAATTAGGCCTTTCTTTTCAGGTATTTAGAATTGTTTATGGGGAGGGCTGGGGATGAGGGTTCGGGTATTCTTCCGATGCCGGGAAATGGGCGGCTGGGTGCGACAGAGACATGATTCGGGACGAGGAGAAGGGATGGCGGGAGGTAATAATGGAGGTTTTTGGGTGCGACTTGGCATTGAACTACTCGATATATTCACTCTCATGAGCATGCTGCTCATGATCGGAGTCGAGCTAACCGTCTCTGTGTTTATAAACCCCGCAATCTGGAAGCGGGACGATCACGCAATGACGACGGAACTGGCAGGGTCTATTGGGCGAGCCATGCCGTTCTGGTATGGATCGTGCCTGCTGTTACTCGCAACGGAGGCCTTTTTGCGACGGCATGAGAGTGGCGCAACCTGGCTGATGTGTGCCGCTGTCATATGGCTCTGCGCGATTATTTACACGGTGACTTTCCTGGTGCCGATCAACAATCGTCTGGCGGCAAGCGCACACACGACCCCCGGCTTCGATTGGAAACGCCTGCACAAAAAATGGGACATGTTTCATGGCTGGCGAATTGGAGTGCTTGTCGTCGCTGCTTTCGCTTTTCTGTCCGGGTTATACCAAGCCGGGTTACACCACGGTTGGTGACGCTGCCCTAATTCGTCGCGGCAGAAGGAGTCTGAGTGAATGCGAAGAGTGAGGGAGACAAGTCCACCATTTCGCCTGAGGGCTGAACCAGGGTGACCAGGATGACCTTCTCCGGCACCCATTTGTTCCAAACTGCCGTTGTCTTGTTCCACCACTGGTTGAGGCTGGAACGGAATGGTGGAGGGAGCTTCTGCCAGTTGAGCCGCGTACTCGAGAAGAGCCAGAGATGGATCTGGCTATTGCGGTCCGCTGGTCCGCTGCTGATGTTCCCCCGTCGCTGCGAAAAATCAATGCGGACTTTTCGGCAGTGGCCGTGTCGATCCACAGCATGCCCCTGTCGGCGCAATCGTGGGGCACGCATCCATTCACCATAACGAAGCGGTTCTCATTTACCAAAACACGTCCAGGGACGCCCATGAACTGTTGCGCGAGCTCGGCAACCGGCGTAAATCGTCCGTGATCGAACCAAAAGCTCTGGCGCTGGCGCAAGGAAACTTTGAGCAAGGCCGCAAATCGCGGATCCCAGTTCAGTCGGTTTTCCTGTCCTGCCTGATCAGCTGCTTGTGTTTCGGGCGTAGCAGGAACGCCGAAATCTCGAATCCACGAAAGATCGGTAGTTGGCGTTGTCTTTTTCGTTTGAGCGGACGTCCCGACGCAGCCGAGGAGTATCGCCACGGCGACGACGGTCGGTGCAAAGCGCGAGGTGCCATCCATGACTCGATCCTACTGGTCTTTCTTGAACCATACACCCGTCCCGGAGTCGGGGTCTCCAAGAACCCAATACAAGTCATACGGCTTCGAGTGCCCAGCGAGTTCGAGGGAAGAAGATGAAGCGGTTTGGCAACCGCCATCCGAGTGCAGCACGGTGACGAAGACATCGATCTTCTGGTGCTCGTCCGGGTCTTTCCATGTGCCTGTACCGGTCAGGAAGCAAGTCATTCCCCCAAGTTCGACGGGAAGGTCACTGACGATTATCGTGCCGTCATTTCGCAGTTCGATCGTGGGGTTCGAGTGAGATGTCGTTTGAGTCGAGCGCCGTTCCGATTCGGTATACCTTCCAACAAGATCTGCTCTAGGTGGCGAGTGCCACGTTCGATTCCAAATGGCGGGTGGACCGAAGATCATTCCCGCGAGACTAGTCGCCGCAAAGAAAGGGATCAGCAGAAATGGAGCGCTGACCACCAGCAGAATGGGAAGCAGAAGCAGCCACCAATTGGAAAAGCGCTTGCCCCGTAGTTGCACGTCCGAAGTTTATCTTGCAAGATTCATCAGCGATTTACGGGTGGCCTCACAGTGATTACGGTTCCGGAGAGATGTTGGGCCGCTTCACTGCATAGAAAGGCAGTCAACACGACGAGGTCATCCGGCTGGCCGACACGACCGCCGGGGTAATTGGAGGCAACGCGCTTTACGTGGTCTTCGCCAACGATCGCGCGCATGCCGGGCGTATCAGTCAGGCCTGGCGCAAGGGCAACGGTTCGGATGCCCTGATCGGCGAGTTCCTGGTGCACGGTATTGGCGAGAATGTTGATGGCCGCCTTCGATCCGCCGTACGCCGCGCCTCCCGGATTAGTCTGCACGGCGGCAGCGCTTGATAGATAGATGATGCGGCCGCCCCGCCTTGTATCATCAGCGGCGCGAAGTGCTTGGTGGTCAAAAAGCTACCGATCAGGTTCGAGCGCAGCACCCGCTCAAACACAGCAAGCTCCATTTCGAGAACCGGGTGCCTGCCGGGCATCCACCCGGCGTTGTTAATCAATGCATCCACTCGCCCGTAAGTGGCGTCGACCTCGCCCGCGGCCTGAATGACTGCGGCCTCATCGCCCATATCAGCCGCCACCGCCAGGGCAGGCGGAGCGTCAGAGATTTTCCCGATTTCGTCGACTACCAGCTGCGCCTTTTCGCGCTCGCGTGCGAGAACAGCCACCCGAGCACCCTCGCTGGCCAGTCCCAGCGCCAAGGTACGCCCGATGCCTCGCGCTGCGCCGGTTATTACGACGACTTTGCCTGCAATATCTATGTTCACTGTCTTTTGCGCAGCTGCGCTAATTCCGCGAGCCCACATTTTCCGTACGGCCGGCCAGCGGCTTCACAATCGGTCCGCCGCACACCCCTACGCCGGTATTCATAAGCGCGCTCAACAAATTGAACAGCACCGCATAGACGACCTGTTCGGTAACCAGCTGCCGCCCCGGCATCCGGAAACTGCCGGGCAGCTCTTTGGCGATCTGCACTCGCACCGCATGAATCGATGTTCGCCCAGCACGATCCCGTTGATTGGCTAGCGAGAGGGGGGTCTGCAAAACTGCGCCCGAAGTTCCGTCCACGTAAAACTGACACCGCGAAAACCACCCCAGGTTTCCCGGATCGGCTGCATCGAACAGGAGCAGCGGCGCCTCGCGGTCAATCGCCGAAAGGTCGAGCGACAGCACGCGCTGCTGGTCGTCGATTTTGAAGACAAAGCCAGTCTGCTTTGCAATACTGCCGATGAACTCCGGGTCCAGTTCGAGCAGCAAATACTTGGTTAAGCCAGCCTCCAGGACTTGCATGTATGAACCCTATTGTAGAGGTAGTTCAGGCTCCGGCTGAAAGGCTGCCGCGCAGTTTTTGGGCATGTTGCCGGTAGATGTCGTGGTCGCGTTCACTGAACTGGATCAGCTTCACTGTATGCAGCGGTCCCGAGTGCTCTTGCAGCCAGTCCGCAATCGTACGCACCGCGATCTCAGCTGCTTCTTCGATCGGATAGCCATACACGCCGGTACTGATGGAAGGAAAGCTGATGGTCTTCACATCGCGTTCAGTTGCCAGCTTCAAGCAGGTCGAATAACACGCGGCGAGCAGCTCGCTTTCGCCGTTGCGTCCGTCGCGGTAGCGCGGACCAACAGCATGAAACACATATTTGGCGGGTAGATTTCCGGCACTCGTCACGACGGCGCTTCCGGTCGGGCAGCCGCCCTGTTCCGCCCGAATTGCGTCGAGCTCCTGCATGATCTGCGGGCCACCTGCCCGGTGAATTGCCCCATCCACCCCGCCGCCGCCCGCTAAGGCCGAATTAGCCGCGTTCACGATCGCGTCGACTTTGATGGCCGTGATGTCTCCTTTCAAAAACTGCAGATGAGAGAGTCCAACCTGGATTGAAAAATCGTTCGACATGACTCGCTTTACAGACAGTCTTCGATCGCCGTGAGCAGAATGTCTACATTGCCGTCTGTCGCGAGCGGACCCATGGTGCCAATACGCAGAATCTTGCCTGCCAGCTGGCCGAGGCCACCGGCCACCTCGATGCCATGCCGGCTCAACAGCTTTTCCCGTAGCTGCGCTTCGTCGCACCCTGCCGGCGGTACCGCCGTCGTCAAATGCCAGACCCGCGCGTCCGCGTTCTCGACAAAAGGTGTAAAGCCCAGCCGCGTGAGCCCGTTCACCAACCGGTGGCCAGCGCGCTTATGGCGTTCCCAACGCTGCCGCAGTCCCTCTTCTTCAATGGCCGCTAGCGATTGATGGAGCGCGTAATAAAGAGGCGGCGATGGTGTGTGCTGGTAAACGTGCTGCCCGCCGAAATATTTGTCCATCAGTTGCAAGTCGAGATACCAGGTGAACACCGGTTCCTTGCGTTCGCTAAGTCGCTCCCATGCTCTCGGCGAGATGGTGATGGGCGACAAGCCAGCGGGACAGCTCAATCCTTTTTGCGAACAGCTGAAGGCCACATCGATACCTATTGCATCGAGTTCCACCGGCATGGCGCCGAGCGACGTCACGCAATCAGCGATCACCAGTGCGCCGGCTTTCCGTGCCACCGGGGCAATAGCGCGGCCCGATTGATAGGCACCGGTCGAGGTCTCCGCTTGTACGAACGCAACTACGTGCGGCCGCTCTTTTTCGATTGCCTGTTGTGCTTCGTCTTCGGTGAAGACCTCGCCCCAGGGTTTCGTCACCCGCACTACCTGGGCCCGTTGCCGCTCGGCCATGTTGGCGATGCGTTCCGCAAAGACGCCGGCCGTGAAGACAACTACTTTGGCGCCTGGCTCGACCGCGTTGGCCACGGCGGCTTCCATTGCGCCACTACCACTAGCCGGCGCGAGAAACACCTTTTCATTGGCGGTGCCGAACACTTCCCGCAAACCAGCCTGGATATCGCCCATGACCTCTAAAAAATAGGGATCGCGCAATCCCACCACCGGCTGCGCCAGCGCTTCGTAGGCTCGTGGATCTACCATCGAGGGTCCGGGTCCGTAAAGCAGCCGCTTGGGGGGCGCAATTCGCTTGGTGGCCGTTGTGGTCATGTCTTCAAAATATCAGTGTCAGCGTGCTTTGCGGAAAGTCAGGTTGATGCGGCTTGATCCGCTGAGCGGGTGGTCGCCTGCCGCGAGCTTGGCCACGCCGTGATACGCCAGCCGGAGGGGACCGCCCCAAACGACCACGTCTCCGCTCGCCAGAGATATCCGCTGCGGGCGCTCGCTGCGTCGCAAACCGCCAAAGAGAAACACCGCCGGCAAGCCGAGTGAAACGGAAACAATCGGCGCATTCTTGTCGAGTTCGTCCTTGTCCTGATGCAGGCCCATTTGCGCGCCCGGCGCATAGCGATTGATCAGGCAGGCATCGGGTTGGAAACTGGCGAACCCCGCCGCAGCCGCTGCGCCGGCGGCTAACTCTGCAAAAGATGCCGGCAGCGGCGGCCACGGCTCACCGCTTAGCGGGTCTTTCGCTTCGTAGCGATAGCCGCTTTCATCGCTCACCCATCCCAAATCACCGCAGTTGGTCATAGCGACCGACATGCTGCGGCTGCCTTTCACCGACATGTGGCGAAACGGCGCGCGCGCACTGACACTCTCAACGGCAGCCAGCAACTCGCGCTCTACCGCCAGCGCGAAGCCACGCAGCAGCACGGCGCCTTCGCCGAGTGCCTCCTGTGCCGGTAGCAAAGAGCCTTGCGATCCCATGCGTTCACTTTATTCGGTATCGAGATTGGTCTCGGCCCATTCGACCGCTGAAATCTCAGGGCCGCGGCGAATTTCGGCGACCAGGCCCTCTACCAGCGTGTTGTCGCGCTTGTCCGATTCGAACAGCGCCTGCACAACTACTTCATGCTCGCCGTCCATCTCTTCACTGCGCAATTCCTGGAGCAGCAATGGCCGTTCGGCCAGCGCTCGCAGAATCAGGCCCCGCACTTCCTGTTCATGCACAGTCGGACACACCGCGGCCAGCCGGTACACCACAGCTCGATTCAAAAACGCCAGCGAGCGCCTGTCAATGAAACGCGACAACGGGCGAAATGCCAGGTTAATCGAGAGCAGCAGAAGCGTGACGAAGGCGGCATCGAGCATTTCGCCCGCGCCAGCGCACGCGCCCACAGCCGCCGAGCACCAGAGCGTGGCCGCGGTGTTTAGACCGCGAATGTTGGCGCCGTCCTTCATGATTGCGCCCGCGCCTAAGAACCCCACGCCCGAGATCACGTACGCGATCACGTTGGTAGTGGAAGGGCCACCGACGGTTGAACCAAGATCGACAAACGCCGCTGCACCGAAACAGACCAGGGTATTGGTGCGCATGCCCGCCGCCCGCTGCCGCCATTGGCGTTCCGCGCCGATACAGGCACCCAATACCAGTGCGACCAGCAGGTGCGGAAAAGTCGGCTGGTAGAGGAGTGACACACTGTCCGTCCACCAGTGCAGCCACGGATTTAGCATGTAATGATGGTGGGCCCTACAGAACTCGAATCTGTGACCTCTACCGTGTCAAGGTAGCGCTCTAACCAACTGAGCTAAGGGCCCGACGGCGATTCAGGTACAACATAACACGTTCGGTCACTCTGATCCCACAATCTAACGGAAGGAATGGAGCGCGACATGGAATTGATTCAGTATGGGGAACCAAGGGGAATCGAGCAAATGACGTGAGGTTAGCCCACCGGTTGCTTGGCGCGCGCGGCTCAGTTACGGGTCGTGCAGTAAAACCGATCCTGAGGGTGCCTCTCGTTAGTGGATCGCATAAAAAGGCGTGCGGGTACTAGTCGGGAGCAGCAAAAGTTCCGCTTCCTTCGAAAGGTACCAAACCGCGTATATGCACTAGGTATTCGCAGACTTTCCTCGTCATCCAACTGGCGAACGTAAAGCTGGCAGGGCCAGATTGTTTCAGACCGAGCGATGAAGGAGAAGATATGAAAAGAATTCTATTTGGCCCCTGTGTGTGGGCTTTGACCGGCTTTGCCGTCGTTAGTTCCGGAACGGCTGGGGCCGCTTCGGTCTATGTGGGCCTGGGAGACTCGATCACCTTCGGTGAGACAGACTTGAACTATGTGCCGTCCTTTGGTGATCGCGGATACGTCGGCAAGTTCGCTGACATCTTAACGACCCAAAACGGTGGGACACGTCCAGCGGTTGTCAACCTGGCCATCGATGGCGAAACCGCTGCCAGTTTCATGAGTGGTGCAGGGCGAACGCCGCCGGTCGTCGGGCGCACCGACATCCCATTAGCGGAACAAAACCTGAATTATGCTAGCAGTCCAACTACTCCGCAGGCTGCTATGTTCCGTAGCTTAGTGGGTTCAGAAACGGCTGCGGGAAATACGATCAATAACATCAGCATCAGTCTTGGCTTTAATGAGTTGGCCGCGCTTGCAAGTCTACCGACAAATCAGGCACTTGCAATGTTGCCCGGAACTCTTGCCACGTACCAGACCAACTACGCAGGCGTGCTTACGCAAATCCGCTCACTGGAACCGGGGGCGAAGCTTTACCTGCTTGGTTACTATAATCCTTTTCCGGCTGACCCGACGGCCAATCCAGCCAAACCTATTTTTGCCCAAGGCGGACCGGAGCTCAACGCAATTATCCAGAGCCTGGCTACCGAGTTCAGCGCAAACTACGTCGATACGAACACACCGTTTCTTGGACGAGAAGGCGCCCTAACGTACATCAGCCAGTACCCGGCTGGCTCAACCTCCCCGGGATCGAACCCGGGCATCGAACCAATTGGGAACGTGCATCCGAACGATGCCGGCTATACCGTGATCGCCGGTCAGCTTGCCGACACGCCGGAACCCGGAAGTCTAGGTTTGGTCGGGATTGCTGTGGCCGCATTCGGCATAGTGTTGCGCCGTCGCCACCTCGTCTGAGAGCAGGTACCTGGCCTTAATGGTCACAGTCCATAGTCGGCTGTGGCCATTGCGGGGGTGCCGATGTTGAGGCACGGAAAAGGCACGGTTTCCGGAAACCGTTTAACTACTCAAGAGTCGATGGAATGGTGACCAACTACCTTCTTTACCGCGACGACTTGGAGGAGATCGAGTCCGACGAGCAGGAAACGCACAACAAGATCATCGAATTGATGACGGAGGGAATGCACCTCGTTCGAAAGGAATCAGGTGGCAGCGAAAATGTTCGAATATCGCACGCCAAGGCGTTTGGCCTGCTCAAGGGCGAGCTGATCGTGCAGTCGGGTTTGCCGCCAGAGTTGGCGCAGGGCCTCTTTGCACAGCAGAGAACGTATCCGGTACTGGTGCGTCTTTCTACCGCTCCGGGCGAGATTAACGATGACTCCAAGGTAAACACAGTTCGCGGTATGGCCATCAAAATTTTCGAGGTATCGGGACTCAAATTGGCGGGTCACACATCCGATACGCAGGATTTTGTGCTGGATACGGGTAAGGAATTCATCAACAGCGACGCCAAAGCGTTTCTCCAGACATTCAAACCAAACGCAACGATTGCGCCGAGACTCTCAGATACTGTGAAGGGAGCGGTTTCAGAGGTCTCGCGCGTGACCAATGCAGCGCTAAATGCGGTCGGTGTCAACTCCGAAAAGCTCGATTTCTTCGGTCACGAGAAAAAACATCCGATGGCGGAGGCTTATTACTCACAAACTCCTTTCCGATTTGGAGACTACGTGGCAAAGCTCGGTGTCACTCCGGATACACCTGGTTTGCAAGCTCTTTTCGATCGGCCCTATAAGGCTGAAACGTCCGATGCATTTCGCGACGCCACGAACCAATTTTTCCGAACGGAGCCCGCTGAGTTCATCGTCGCGGTGCAACTAAATACCGGTTTGGATCAGATGTCCATTGAGGATGCCCAAGCGAAATGGCCGGAAGAGTTGTCGCGGTATCAAGCGGTCGCTCGCCTAATCCTGCCGGTTCAGACGGCGTTCGATCCAGCCAAAAATACGGTTTTCGAAGATCTTTCATTTTCTCCGGCTCATGCTCTGGCGGCGCATCGGCCTCTAGGTTCCGTCAACCGAGCCAGACTCGCGGCGTATAGCGCGCTCGCTCAGAAACGTCTCTCAGAGAACGGCAAGGGCGCGAACGAGATTGCACATCCAGATGGAGTTCCCGCTTAACTGCGTGAAATAAAACTTCTGGGGCGAGAGAGATGGATCGCTTGCTCCGTCCTCGAACTTTCGATTCGTGGGGAAGAATTCCTTCTACTTGGGTGTGCGCGACTTTGTCGAGACAAATGGCGCGATTAACACAAACAAAAGCGCCGGCGCTTATGTCACCCGCTTGCAAGTGTGCCGGTGGCCGTAGACGGGTCCCGCAGCGTCCCCACTTCTAACCTCAGGGCACCTCTCCCACGAAGACCGCCATGGGCTCGCCTTGGTCCCCAAGCCGATTCGTCACCCTGAAGATGTGCGCCGTAGCAGGCATACATGAGGAAGTACCTCATTCCATTTTGCAGAGGGCAGCAGGGTACCGGTAGGGTGAAAGTCACATTGCACTGGTGGGAAGGAGGGCTCGGGGGGCGGACTGCAGTCGCTGACGCTCCGGGGCTCTCTGTTGGGTGTGGTGGGACGGCGTTTGGGCGGGTACCCTCAGGATCGGGCCATGGGTACTCTCTGACAGGTTCGACCACTCTGTTCCCACAAACGAACAGATGACCAGGGTAAGTGATTAGCTATCAACAGGCGGCGACGGCCATTGAGGTGCATTCGATCAGCCATGGATTTGAAATTTGCCTTCCGCTCGATTCGGCGGACGCCGGGCTTTGCTTTGCTGGCGATCCTCATCCTGGCGCTGGGCATTGGAGCCAATACCGCCATCTTCAGCGTGGTGCATGGGGTGGTGTTGCGCCCTCTCGAGTACCGGCATCCGGAACAACTGGTTTCGATCAGCATGACGTGGCCGGGCGACTACATCTATGGACAAGTTTCGGGACCGGATTTTCTCGATTTTCAAAAGCAGAGCAGCGCCTTCCAATGCATGACTGCCTACGACGAAGAGGTGCTGAGCGTGGTCGCGAATCGGCTGCCCGAGTTTGCCGGAGCGGCGGTTGTCACGGCGGATTTTTTGCGGACGCTGGCGGTCGCGCCGATCGCGGGCCGTTCGTTCGCACAAGCCGACTTTAACCCCAAACCGCATGTCGCGATGGTGAGCGCGGGATTCTGGCAACGGCATTTCGGAGGCGCGCGTTTTGCGAGCGGACACATTTTGAAGGTGGCGGGAAAAGAGCTCGAAATCATTGGAGTGCTGCCCGCGGGTTTTCATTTCCCTCAGGCGGGCCAGACGGATGTGTGGGCGCCGATGTTCGATGACTTGCAAGCCGCCAACCGGGGTGCGCACAACTATCACGTGGTCGGGCGCTTGAAGCCGGGCGTGCCCGTCGCACAAGCCCAAGCGCAGTTGAGCGCGATCGCCGCGCGGCTCGAAAAAGCGTATCCGGGGACGAACAAAACAGCCGGCGCTTATGTCACCAGCTTGACCAACTTCACGGTGCGGCAGGTGAAAACCAGCCTTTACATTCTGCTCGCCTCGGTGGCGTTGGTGCTGCTGATCGCCTGCGCCAACATTGCGAATCTGCTGCTGGCGCGCGGAACCGGGAGACTGCGCGAACTCGCGATCCGCTCCGCTATTGGCGCCAGCCAGGCGCGGATCGTGCGGCAACTGTTTACGGAGACGCTGCTGCTGGCCGGCGCGGGCGCCATTGCGGGCGGTGTGCTCGCCTGGTTCCTCTTGCCGTTACTGATAGCCGTTGCGCCGAGCTTCGTGCCGCGCTTGAACGAGGTGCGTATTGACTGGACGGTATTGTTTTTCTGCGCCGGCGCCGGGCTGCTCTCGAGTGTGCTCTTTGGCTTGATTCCAGCGATGCAGGTGAGCAGGGTGGATGCGAATCGCGATTTGCGCGGCGGTGGTTCGCGCGGCGTCGTCGGCAAAGGTGCGCGGCGCTTACGACATCTTTTCATTACAGTCGAGATCGCCCTGTGTATGACCTTGCTTGTTTCCGCCGGTCTCCTACTACGCAGCTTTGAAGCGATGACTTCCATCGATATGGGATTTTATCCTGCGAATCTGCTGGTCGCCCATGTGAGTGTTCCGTCTGGCGATAAAGCGGCTATCGCCAGAGACGTGTTCATCCAGATGCTGCAGCGCGTGCAAGCCGACCAGCGCGTCCGGGCGGCAGCCATTCTCCGCGGTCTGCCCGGTGATCCCGAAGGGCGTTCGACGGTAGCTTACGTCGTGACCGGGCAGACTGAGATGACGGTGAATTCTCCGCAGGCAGGCGTCAGCGTGGTATCTGGCTCTTATTTTCAAACGCTCGGCACGCCGCTGCGCGCGGGGCGTACCTTTTCCGACCGCGATAACCCGACGACCCCGCTGGTTGTTGTGGTGAACGAGGCGCTGGTCCGCCGATCCTATCCACGACAGAACCCTCTTGGGCAAAAAGTTATGAGCGGGTTTGATGACATCCACCCGAAATGGATGACGATTGTGGGTGTTGTAGCCGACGCACGTCTCGATGGTCCTAAGCAGGCTCCCATGCCCGAAATGTATCTGCCCTATCAGCAGCATCCCGATCCGGACTCGAACATCGTCGTGAAAACGCGCGGCAACCCGCTGGCCATGGCCGAACCGCTGCGGCAGTTCGCCGCATCGCTGAACAGCGAAGCGACCGTTAAGCTGACCACCATGGAGAGTCACATGGCCGATACAGTGGCGACGCCGCGCTTCAGCAGTGCTCTGGTCGCGGTTTTCGCCGGGCTGGCCGTCCTCCTGGCCGCCATCGGCATTTATGCTGTTATCTCCTACTCGGTCACGCAGCGCACGGCCGAAATCGGCTTGCGGATGGCGTTCGGCGCGGACCGCACTAGCGTCATTTACATGGTTCTGCGTGAAGCCTTGAGACTCACCGGACTCGGCTTGCTCGTTGGCTCCCTCTCCGCCGTCGGGGCCGGCCGGTTATTGCAATCTCAGTTGTTCGAGGTCTCGCCCGCCGACCCATCGCTTTATGCCATCATGCTAGTCGCACTTACAGTGGTGGCGGTGACTGCGGCATGGCTGCCGGCGTGGCGCGCTTCCCGGGTAGAACCGTTGGCCGCCCTTCGCCAGGAGTAGCGGCCTCCGCTCTTGCATGGATTTTCGAGATGTCGGGCGTCAACACCTGCAAACCGCCGCTCGGCGTCATGTGCATATCCCCGGCGACAATTTGCTCCTTATAACGCGCCAGATCGAATTCAAACCAGTCGCCCGGCGACTTATCAATCAGTACCAGGTCCGCATGGTCCATCGTTAGACGGCCAAAGCGAATGGTCCCGCCTTCGAGTTGCATGTAATTGTGCCACCGGCCACCGGGCCATTTTCCGGCAGTGGGATTGTCTGACCGGTCGTGCCCATACTCTTCGACCAGATCGCCTTCCGGCGTAAAATGCACTGAGGTCACCACGCCCTGTTTACGCGGTGCGGGCAGCAGGTCTTCCGTACGAATGTAAATGGAATCGCCGTTCAGCTCAATGGCCTTCGAATTGGCGAGGTGAACCAGGTCGGCCGCATCCACTTTCACGGCGTGCAGCAAGCCACCCATCGGAATACGCAGAACTTTTATGCTGCGCACTTGTATGCTGAGCCGCCCGTCGTGCGTCGTGCCGATCTGCCCGGTCACCTGAATAGGTAGCGGCACCACTTTATGAACAACCGCGTTGATCTGTACCTCCTGGCGTCCCCGTGCCGAGATGCGCACTTTCGAAAGCTGCGAGCCTTTCAGCAGAGTCGGTGTCAAAAGCGAGGCCAGCGAGGTTAGCGCCAGTGACGTTTTCCCATCCTCAATTTCGACTTTGAACGACGTCGGATCGTCAAATGAAGGGATCACCCCTCGCCTGGTCGGATACAGGCGCCCGCGCAGCCACTCCGCACGCAATTTCAAACCGGAATTCTCGCGAAAGATGACGTGATGAATTAGAACTTTCGTGTAGGGATTACCCGGGTCGTCAAAGCCAGGAGACTCTGTTGGCGTAACCGGGACAGGACGCAGGAGCGCGGCCTTTTCCGGGGTGGTCGATTTCCCGCTAAACTCTTCCGACCGCCGGTGTGAACAGCTAAGCGCCAGTAGAAGTAGCAGAACAACGGTGAGCGCCCGAAGCATGTTCCATGGTAAGTAAATCAGGCTGACGCGCCCCCGTTTGGTAAAAGAAACATTATGAAAATATACTAAGATGACCTTACGTTGAGGCGGGTCGACCGTCTTACAGTTTGAGATAGGGGAGCAACATCATGCGATTTAATTGGGCGTCTTTATTTTTGGCTGCCGCTTTAGTGACGGTACCGGCCTTCGGACAACAAAATTCGGAGACTATCAAGCAGGTGCAGCAGTCGCTAAAAGATAAGGGCTTCGATCCGGGGCCGATCGATGGTCACAATGGCCCGGAGACCCGGCGCGCGCTGAAGAAATATCAGGCGAAGCAGAATTTGACAGCCGACGGGCGCATCGGGCCCAAGACGCTGGATGGCCTGGGAGTAAAACAGGCCGAGCCCGCCAAGCAGTTTGAAGCTTCGGGCACGAATATCAAACACTCGTATGGCAAAGGCGGGAAAGAGATTGGACAGGGCAGCGCTAATATGGCCGACCAAGTGAAGGACGGACACGTGGGCAATGGCGCGGTTGATTTCGGCAAAGGTATCGGTGGCGGTGTTAAGAAGATGGCCGTCGGCACAGGCCATGCCGCCAAGAACGCCGCTAAAGGCGTTGCGAACGCGGTCACACCGGACAAGAACCACCGGTAACGACGTCGCGGTTGTGAAGCGGGTTCCTGCTTTGAGCCGAAAGAATGCCGCCACGAATGGCGGCATAGCAGGCCAAGAGGCCCGCTCCACCCGTGACACTGATCGTTTCCGGGAAACACGTCCCTGAACAGTATGCGGTTAAATAGTTAGTCGGGACCCCGACAGATTGACATCACCGACGATTTCCCCGAAAACCAAGGTAGTTGTCGCAACGACAGTGATGCTGTCGTTCATCTCCTTTTGGCGCGCTTCCGCGATCGTTCTGAGCGATCTCGCGTCGTCCGCGTACTACGCCGGAGGCATCGCCGAAACCGCCATCGGCAAGTCCGCGCCGTGGTTCATTCTGGCGATCATGCTGTTCGGATTCGCCATCCGAGCGATCTACATCGAGAGCTCGAGTATGTTCGTGCGCGGCGGCGTATACAAGGTCGTACACGAAGCGCTGGGCGCGACGCTCGCCAAGTTCTCGGTGTCGGCGTTGATGTTCGATTACGTCCTCACCGGTCCTATCAGTGCGGTCAGTGCCGGCTTATATCTCGCGGGGCTCATCAATGAGCTGGCGCAACATGCGCACTCCCCGCTGCGCGTGCCGCCGCCCTTCTTTGCAGGCGGATTCGCGCTTCTGATTACTGCTTATTTCTGGCGGCAGAACATCATCGGCATTCATGAATCGAGTGAAAAGGCACTCAAGATCATGCAGGTGACCACCGTGATGGTGGTCATGCTGATCGGCTGGTGCGGCTTGACCATGGCGATGAAGGGCTTCCAGCCAGTTCCTCTTCCCAGCCATGCCAATTTGCACTACGGGCCCGATGCGCTCGGCTGGCTCAAGGGAACCGTTGCTCCGAGCATTACGCTTGTGGCGATTCTGATCGGCTTAGGACATTCGCTGCTCGCTATGAGCGGGTTCGAAACCCTGGCCCAGGTGTATCGCGAACTCGAAGCTCCCAAGCTGAAGAACCTCAAAAAGACCGGCATGGTGGTGATCGTCTACAGCCTGCTGTTCACCTCGCTAGTTTCGTTCTTTGCGGTGATGTTGATTCCGGACAGCGACCGCGGCAGGTATCTCGACAACCTGATCGGCGGGTTATCCAACTACCTGGTTGGCCCGCTTGTGCTGAAGTTGTTGTTTCACGCTTTTGTGGTGCTGGTCGGAACCTTAATTTTATCGGGCGCAGTAAATACGGCCATCATCGGCTCGAACGGTGTCTTGAACCGCGTCGCCGAAGACGGCGTTTTGCCGGACTGGTTCCGTCAACCGCATAACAAACATGGCACCACCTACCGGCTCATAAACCTGGTTGTGGTTCTGCAAATTATCGCCATCGTGCTCAGCAAGGGCGATGTGGAAACCCTTGGCGAGGCCTATGCGTTTGGTGTCATCTGGAGCTTCGCGATGAAGGCGCTCTCCGTTCTAGTGCTTCGCTACAAACGGCCCGAAGCGCGCGACTGGAAAGTGCCGCTGAATTTTCGGATTGGAAATACCGAAATTCCGCTCGGCTTGATTCTGATTACCGCGACTTTGTTCCTGCTGGCCATCGTGAACGTTGTCACGAAAAAGACCGCGACCATTTCCGGGTCGATTTTCACGGTTGCTTTCTTCACCGCGTTCACCCTCTCCGAGCAGCACAACCGGCGCAAGCGAACGGAGGTCGAGGGGGACGGCGATAAGTTCCGTCTCGAAGAGCAGACCGATGGGTGGATCAAGGGCTTACATGTACGTCCGGGGAACGTGCTGGTGGATGCTACCAACCCTAATAGGTTAGATCATCTCCGAATCATACTCGACGAAATTAATCCGGCCAAACAGGATGTGGTGGTAGCCGCCGTGCATCGTTTAGGTCCGATCAGTTCAAGCGAGCACAAGTTGAATCTGGAGCAGATTTGCGGGGCGCGCGAAATGAACGTGTTTACCCGCGTGGTCGCTATTGCTGAAAAAGCCGGCAAACATGTGGAGCTCCTGACCATACCTGGGCGGGATGAGCCATCGGCGCTGATATCAGCGGCTGATCAATTGAAATCGTCGCGCATTGTAATGTCGCTTTCTCCCATGCTTTCGCCCGACGAGCAGGCGCGTTTGATCGGCGAAGCCTGGGAACAGTTGCCCGTGCCGCGTCCCGCACTCACTCTCGAAATCATCGCGGCCGAAGGCGAGTCTCCCCACATCTATTCGCTCGGCCCTCATCAACCGCGCTTGTGGCCCAGCGACATCGATCTCGTGCATCAAATTTGGCAGGAGCTGGCCGACCGCCCCGGCATCGGCGGGCGTTTGCATCATCGTGACGTCGTCGGTGTGGCCCTGCGGCGTCTTGAGCAACAGCTTCATTCGAAGCAGCACAGCGACGTGGTAACCGATGTCGAAAGCGAAATCACCCGCGAAAAGCCGGATTTGACATTAGCCGGCCCTCCGGTAGGCAAAATTGAAGAGGATGGGGCGGGACTCGCCTGAATTTCAGCTTTCTATGAAGATCATCTCGTCGAAGGACGTTTTGAAAAATAAGCTGTTCACCGTCACCGAGGAAGTGGCCCATGATCCGGACGGCTTTGAAATCCATCGCAACATTGTGCGCCATCCGGGCTCCGCAGTTATGCTGGCGCTCGATGACGAAAAGCAGATTTTGCTCGTCAGGCAGTTCCGGTTGCCGGCCGCGCAGGAACTTTGGGAGCTGCCTGCCGGGCGCATCGATCCGGGCGAGAACTCACTCGAAGCAGCCCGCCGCGAGTTGCGCGAGGAGACCGGCTACCGCGCCAACAGCTGGAAGAAATTGATTTCGTTCTGGCCCAGTCCTGGCTACGTCGGCGAAAAAATGGATATCTTTCTCGCCAAGGATCTAACGCCGGGACCGCAGCAACTGATGGGTGACGAACGGATCCAGCTCCAGTGGCTTGCCGCTTTCGAAGTCGGCAATATGATCCGGCGCGGCGATATTCAGGACGGCAAAACGCTGATCGGCTATTACACCTGGCGCGACTCGGTCGAGAATTCTTAACGGTCGCGATTTCGCTTCGGGTGGACAGGTGGTCCGGCGCGGACTAGCCGGCTTGAAATACCGGGCGTCTTCTCTGAAACTGGATGCGAAAGCGAGGGTACGCCGCGATGCACAAAGGAGCCGCAGCAATCATTTTCTTGGGACCTCCCGGATCAGGTAAAGGGACGCAGAGCGCACGCCTGGCGGCGGCTCTAGGATGGCCGGCCATCTCCACTGGCGAGATGCTGCGGCGGGAAGCCCAGGCAGACACTGCGCTGGGGGAACGCGTGCGCGCCGTTCTCGAGGCAGGCCGCCTCTTTAGCGACGAGGAAATGAACTCGCTGGTGGCCGAGCGCTTGCGTCGCGAGGATTGCCGTCGAGGATTTATTTTGGACGGCTATCCGCGGACTCTGACTCAGGCGCGTTTCCTGGATGTGTGGCTGGTGCGCTTAGGAGTTCCCAACTTGCAGGTTTTCGATTTCGCCGTCTCGGCCGGAGAACTGATCGAACGGTTAAAGCGGCGGCGGCAATGTCCTCGTTGCGGCCGCATTTCGAGTATCGGGAGCGAAGAAACCGGCGCGGCTTCGTTATGCCCTGTGGATCGTTGCCCACTGATTGCGCGGGCCGATGATCAACCGGCAGCGATTCGGGAACGCTTGCGCATCTATCAGCGCCACGCCGAACCGCTGGTTTCCCATTATCGCGATCGAAGCTATCATCTGATCGCCGGCGGAAGCTCTGCCGATGCGGTAACTGCTCACCTGCTCGCGTTCCTCGAACCGGCAGAAAAGCCAAGCATCAGAGTAGCTGGTGTTTCCGCTTTTGCTGCCGTGTGAGAATGATCGGGGAAGACCCGTAATGATCAGACGAGTTCTGCAAAGTTTGTTGATTGCATCTGGCGCTCTGATTGGAGTGGCAGGCGCGATGGCGGCATCGAAACGGTGTCGACCAACACAGACACCGAGTAACCTTGCACCAAGCCAGCGCGACCATTTTCAAATCACACGCTGTCGCGGCATCAATGCGCGCCCGCAATGGCTGCTGCAAGGCTTCGGCAAATATCAATGCTTCCTGTTCTTCGATACCTGGCGCGAAGCCATGGACCAAGCCACCTTCCGCGTCGAAAGTCTCACCTCGCGTGATCTCGTGCAACTGAGCTGACCGTAAGAGTGCCAACCTGGATGGCAAACCTGCACGACCTGGTAGCGCAGTCAATTTCATGAGAGTTTTATCGGTTCTTGCCACGAATATGCCGTGGTATCCCATCATGCATCCACAATTGGCTCCTCTCGAGCCTGTTCCCACTTCCATTGCGCCCCTTCGCTGAAGCTCTATTCGCGGAGGGCTGTTTGAGAAACGAGCATCAGTGGCGGCCGACTAAGTTCATGCAGACCAGCCGCGGATTACGAGCGTCTCGCGACGCTCGCATGGTGGCCGTCAGCTCCAGGTTTATTGCAGACATTCTGGCAAGTCAATATGAGCAAGCCATTCGCGAGCACGCGCGCGGCCGGCTCCTCGATCTGGGCTGTGGATACGTCCCGCTGTATGCTGCCTACCGGCAATTCGTGGAGAGTGTTTTCTGCACCGACTGGGAGACTACTTTGCACCCCTGTCCTTATCTCGACTTCACGGCAAACCTTAGCGAGATAATTCCACTGGCGGATTCCTCGTTCGACACCGTTGTGCTGACTGACGTGTTGGAGCACATCCCCGAACCCTCGAAACTCATTGGCGAGATTGCAAGGATTCTTACCCCAGCTGGAAAACTCATCGCCGCAGTGCCTTTCTTCTACGGTCTGCATGAAGAACCGTTTGACTTCTATCGCTACACCGAGCATGCGCTCAGACGCCTCTGTGATTTGAACCATCTCCGCGTACTTCGCCTCGAACCATACGGCGGCATGCCCGACATATTTCTTGATCTAACCTCCAAAGGAATTGCAGAATTGCCGGCCAGTCTGTCTGTTCTCCTGCGGCCTCTTCACACGTTGTCGACTCGCGTTTTCTACACTAGCCGGAGCTACCGGCGTTTCTCGAAAGGGACCGCAAGTAGTTTCCCTCTTGGTTATCTTCTGGTGGCCTCACCTCGGTCGACGGGCCACCTGGCTTAGACGGGACAAACTTCAAATCCCGCCAACAGCTTACAATCGAGTGAACCATGCGCTTCGCCTGTCAATCCGGCTGCATCAAATGTTGCGATGTGCGCGGCTTCGTCTATTTGAGTGAAGACGATTTACGGCGGGCGGCGCGCTTCGTCGGCATGACGCCCGAAGCCTTCGAAGCCCGCTATGTGATTCGTTATCCGAACCTCTTGCGCCTGCGTAAACCGCTCGACAGCCAGTGCCATTTCCTGACTGCGACCGGCTGCTCAATCCATCCGGCGAAGCCGACACAATGCCGCACCTATCCGTTCTGGCCGGAACTGGTTGAGAATCGCGCCGCATGGAAAGAAGAAGCCAAAAGCTGCCCGGGCATCGGTAAAGGCGAGCTAGTGCAGATCGGCACCGCACTCGAAATTTCGAGTGAAATGAAGCGTGCCTATCCCACCATGTACCCGTAGCGTACCGATTAATGAGCGGCAGTGCGCACCCGGTCGCGATGTTGGAATGAAATTGTCCACTTCAGCAGCACGGTTTCGGGAAGGTAGCATTTCCGGTCATCGCAGGCCTGGTAGCGGAACGATCCATGTAGCGTGAGATTCCCGTGAGTATCGAGCAGCGGTGTGACGCTTTCGTCGCTGCCAATGACGATGTCACGTGTCAACTGAATGCGTCCGGCATAAACCGGAACAGTTTCATGAATGGCCTCCAGCGTCATCATCTTCGACGCCGGATATTTGACTGGCCCGGTTTTCGCCGCGGCAGAATCCGCTTGCGTCCAGTCGATCGGGATGTAGCCCTTTACTCCCGGCGCATAGACGTACACCCGTTCCGGCAGTTCCACCTCGATCAGTAGTGAAAGATGCTGGCCCATGCGCGCTGTGTGTTCGCTCAAGCTGGTGCGGACCGTCGCATGCTTTGCTTCGATTGACGTCGTCCCCGTGTCGGGCCGAAGTCCGAACTGCTTCATCAAAATGACCGCAGCCGTGTTGCGCTCATGAATGTCGTCTTCAAAGTATTTCGCCGTCACCGTGCCGCTGGCGGCGAGCACATAGATGCCTGGATTTGGAATGCCGAATTGAGGCGTTCCCTTTTCGATCTTGGTATTCAGAATGCCAAAGGCTCGAATGATCTTTGAATCGTGGTCGGAAAGCAAGGGAAATGTAATGTGCCGGCGTCCTGCAAATTCTTTCAGAGTCGCCGGAGTGTCATAGCTGATCGCCGCCAGTCCAAGCCCTGCCTGCTAAATCTTGCCGGCATTCTCCTGCAACTCGACCAGTTGTGCTTTGCAGAAGGGTCACCAGTCGGCCGAACGGAAGAAGACCAGCAGGGCACCCTTTTGGCGAATGATGGACTTCAGATCCTGGGTGCGCCCCATTTGATCCACTGCGCGAAAGTCAGGAACCCGCGTCCCCACTGTCGGGCCTGTAGCCACCGTATTGTGCGGGTGTTGTCCGAACATCACTGTTCCCCATCCAGCCAGCGCCAGGAAATACGTAATTCGCTTCATTGGAGTTCCAGTTTGTTCTTTCGCTGTTCGCTTACCTGAGGTTACGTCGGTGTGCGTAATCTCTCTGAACGGGTGGGATAATGCGGAGGAAGTGCTGGAGTCCGAGGCAGCGCAGAGAAATCATGGGCGCCACGGGCGGGCTCTGCGAGGAAGGAGGAAGAGGACGGTCATGGCTGAAGAGAACGGCTTTGTTTCTTCGGGTGACCCACGCGTGGACGCCGCTCTTCAGCGGCTACAGGCAAAGAACGATGTTCGTTTTAAGGACCTTGAAGACGCGATGGTCGTACAGGGCTATCTGGAGAAGAAGGCGGGTGAGCGGATCAAAGAGCACGCCCGGATTGTGGTCGACCATGACGTTTGGATCGAGCAGCAACGAGTCCAAAACCGCGACATCGACAAACGGATCAGCGATCTGGTGTCTGCGATCGGGGAGCTGATCTCGAAGCAGAACCGCTGACTTCTTACTCACGCGTACCGATGTCGCTTGTTTCAACGTAAGCCTGGACCTCACGTCAGCTGTCTCGCTTCTATTCTGCGGTATCCTGAGATTGCATCCCGCACGGAATCATTACTCTCTTGAAAATTGGATTTGTAAGTCTCGGCTGCCCGAAGAACCTGGTCGATAGCGAAGTCATGATGGGGCAGCTTGCTGCCGACGGGCACACGCTTACCCCGCAACCGGAAGAAGCCGACGTGATTGTTATTAACACGTGCAGCTTCATCGATCCTGCAAAGCAGGAGTCGGTCGACACGATTCTCGAAATGGCCGAATACAAGAAAACCGGCAAAGCCCAGCGCCTGGTCGTCGCCGGTTGTCTGGTTGAACGCTACCGCGAGGACATTCGAAAGAATCTTCCGGAAGTCGACGCAGTGCTCGGTACCAATGAGTTATCTCAGATCACGGCGCTGTGCGAGGGCTTGACGCCGCATGAGCAGGTACCCGAACCGTATCTCTATCACGATTTGACGGCGCGTGTCTTTACTACGCCGCGGCACTCCGCCTACATCAAGATCGCCGAAGGTTGCGATCATCCTTGCACGTTTTGTGTGATTCCGCAATTTCGCGGGCAGTTCCGCAGCCGCCGGCCGGAAAGCGTTATCAACGAAGCCAAACGAATGTTTGCTACGGGCGTTCGCGAGATCAATTTGATCGGCCAGGACACAACCTGTTTCGGCGAAGACCTCGGATTGAAAGATGGTCTGGCGGACCTGCTCGGACGGCTCGCGACCATTCCCACCGATCTGCCGAAATGGATTCGGGTGTTGTATGTGTATCCGAATAAAGTCAATCAGAAATTGCTCGACACACTCGCCGCGCACGAGGCGTTGGTGAAGTACATCGACATGCCTCTGCAGCACGCGAGCGCCGCTACTCTGAAACGCATGAAGCGCGGTGCGCATGGCGACATTTTTCTGAAACTGCTCGGGCGGATTCGTGCGACGATCCCTGGCGTGGCTATTCGGACCAGCATGATTGTTGGCTTTCCCGGTGAGACCGATGCCGAATTTTCCGAACTCTGCCAGTTTGTGGAAGCCGCGCAGTTTGACCGCTTAGGCGTGTTCTCGTATAGCGACGAAGAGACGAGCGGAAGTTATCGGTTAGCCGATAAGGTTGACCCGAAAACGATCTACCATCGCAAACGAAGCTTAATGGCACTGCAGCGCCGCATCTCTCTACGGAAAAACAAACAGCTGATCGGGCGGGACCTGCCGGTTTTGATAGAAGGTCCTTCGCGCGAAACCGAACTGTTGTGGGAAGCGCGTTTGGGAACGCAGGCGCCGGAAATTGATGGTGTTTGCTATATCAATGATTTTGGATCGGAAGAGACGGTGCCGCGTCCGGGCGAGATGCGTCTGCTGCGCGTGACCGAGGCGCACGACTACGATCTGGTGGGCGCGCTGGTGGACAACGCAGAATCCGGCTATGCACAACAAATGGCTGGCGAGGGTACGGTAACGCCGTTTCCCATTCTGCAGGCGAACACGCCCAGGTCTAGCGCTATTCCAGTTAGATAAACCAGTTAGATAAACCAGCTCATTCAGGAGGAGTGAACATGCCAGCGCGGATGCTACTTTGCCCAATCTGCCGGAAGAAAGTTGCTTTTAACGATCCCAATATGCCGTTTTGCAGTGACCGCTGCCGGGTGCAGGACCTGGCGAACTGGGCCAGTGAGAAGTACGTGATTTCGACGCCTCGTACCTCCGACGAATCCGACGATTCGGAACGTCTGGAAGAGCCCGAAAGCCCGAACTTGTGACTCGCGTGGCGGTTACGCCTGCGACGGCTCGTTTAGCTTTAACGATTGGAACGTGGTTCGGCTGCGGATATTTTCCCTGGGGTCCGGGCACGGCCGGGTCGCTGGCAGCTACGCTGATTGCAGCCGTCCTGTACTGGCAGATCGGGGCGGGGCGGGGCACTCTGTTGCTTCTCACGCTATGCCTGCTGCTGCCGGGGATCTGGGCTGCCACCGAAACCGCTCGTTTCGTGAAGAAAAAAGACCCGGGGATCGTGGTCGTCGATGAAGTGCTGGGGCAATGGGTCACACTGGCTGGAGCGACAATTTTAAATTGGAAAGCACTGGTAGCGGGATTTCTGCTCTTCCGACTATTCGACATTTGGAAGCCCTGGCCGGTGCGGAGGTTGGAACGTTTGCCGGAAGGAACGGGTATCGTAGCAGATGATCTCGCGGCCGGTATTTACGGCGCGCTTATCTTGTATATAGGTGGGAGCGCGGGATTGTATTAGTTATGCCGAATAAACAACAGGCAGTAGATCTGGCGAAGTTGAAGCCGCGCATCGTGCGGGTGGAACCGACCGCGGCGATTGTGGGTGGGGAATTCCATATTCGCGGGGAGCATTTCACCAATGGGGGCCGACCTTCCGTCTTGATAGGCGATCGCAACGCGCATCTGGTGATGGCTGGAGAGCGTTATATCATCGCGCGGGTGCCTGAAGGTGCGCTACTCGGCGAATTGCTGGTGGCCGATGGCGACGCCAGCAGCGAAAAAGTGGAGACCCACATCGGCATTCAGATTGCGGACAGTCTGCATCCGGTAGCGAATCCGGCGGTCGACCTGGAAGGCAATGTGTACAGCACTTTCAGCGGTTCGCGCGGCCAGAAGTCGCCGGTGTCGCTGTACAAAGTCGATACGAACTTTAATTCCAAACCGTTCGTGACGGATCTGATGAATCCGACCGGACTTGCCTTTGATAGCGAAGGCTTGCTCTATGTCTCAAGCCGGTACGACGGAATCATCTATCAGGTCACGCCGGGCGGCAACATGACCGTGTACGTGGAAGGCATGGGCGTCGCCACGGGTCTCGCTTTCGATGCGGAGGAGAACCTGTATGTGGGCGACCGCAGCGGAACCATTTTCAAGATCAGCCGATCGCGCCAGATCTACGTGTTTGCCACGCTCGAACCGTCGATCGCGGCCTATCACCTGACGTTCGGACCCGAAGGATATCTGTACGTCACAGGCCCCACCACTTCGAGCTTCGATACGGTACATCGGATCTCCCGGGCGGGCGAGGTTGAGGTGTTCTATCGAGGCTTAGGGCGCCCGCAGGGCACAGCCTTCGATGCCCAGGGCAATTTGTATGTGGCAGCCTCGCTGGCTGGGCGGCGCGGCATAATTCAAATCACGCCGGAACGCAAGGCGGAACATTTCCTGTCGGGCCCTGGGATTGTGGGGCTGGCATTTACGCCCTCGCGAGCCATGGTTTTAGCAACACACAACGCGCTATTTCGGGTCGATGCCGGCATTTCCGGCTTGTCGTCAATTGCCTGAGCCGCCCGCTCTCATGCCGAAGAATGCTGAAATTATTGCTATTGGGAGTGAACTGTTAACGCCGCAGCGCGTCGATACCAACTCGCTCACAGTCACCGAACAACTCAATTTCCTTGGCGTGGAAGTAGTGCGCAAACTCGTGATCGGGGACGATCGTGAACGGCTCGCGCAGGCGATACGCTACGCCCTGGAACGGTCCGAGATTGTCATTCTGATTGGCGGCCTGGGTCCCACCGAGGATGATGTGACGCGCGATGCTGCTGCCGCGGCACTTGGCAGGAAACTCGTGCTGTCACTCGAACAGGAATCGATTCTGATTCGCCGCTTTCGCGAGATCAATCGTCCCATGGCGAAGAACAATCTGCGGCAGGCGTACCTGATCGAAGGCGCGGAGGCGCTGCCCAATCCCAATGGCACGGCGCCCGGCCAGTATATTTCGACCGACCGCGGAGCGCTAGCTTTACTGCCGGGTCCGCCGCGCGAACTGAAGCCGATGCTTGAGCACGAACTGGTACCGCGGCTGCGTCCGGTGCTGCCGCCGCAGGTAATTCGCGTCCGCAGCTTTCGGATCACCGGCATCGGCGAATCGGATCTCGATGCGCTCATCGCGCCCGTCTATGCCAAGTACACGAATCCGGTGACAACGGTGTTGTCGGCCCCGGGCGACCTGTTTGTTCACCTCCGGGCCAGAGCCAACACGAAAGACGAAGCCGATTCCTTGTTGCGCGAGGTGGGCAATCCCATTGCTGGGTTATTGGGTGAAAAGGTCTATAGCGAAGATGCCGAGGAGTCGCTCGATATGGTCATCGGACGGCTGCTGCGCAAGAAACACTCGACTGTCGCAACTGCCGAGAGCTGCACCGGCGGCATGGTCTCGGCACGCCTGACCGAACGTGATGGCAGCTCGGGATTCTTCGTGGGCGGGTATGTGACGTATAGCGACCGGCAAAAGCGCGAACTGCTCGGCGTTTCCAGAGAGCTGATCGAAAAACACTCCGCAGTCAGCGAACCCGTAGCGAAAGCCATGGCCGAAGGAGCGCGCAACCTGAGCGGAGCAACCTACGCGCTGGCGACCACCGGCTGGGCTGGGCCCGAAGGCGGTACCGACTTCGATCCGGTGGGAACCGTGTACCTGGCTTTAGCCGGGCCGAACGCAACGCAAGTCATTCGGGTACGCTACGGCGCGGATCGCTTCCGAGTGCGGGCACTCGCCACACAGGCGGCGCTCGACTTGCTGCGCCGCAATTTGCTTCACTAGCAGAACCCGCGCCACCGCGTTAACTCTGCGCTGTAGGACGGAGAATGATCTCATTCACATCAACATCGGCAGGTTGCTCGATCGCGAAAGCAATCGCGTTGGCGATTGAACGTGGCGGCAGAGCGAACTTGTCCCTGGAGGCAAGCAGTTGCGCACGCAGCTCCAGGTTTGCCACCGACTCGACAAAATCTGTCCGCACGAAGCCCGGCGAAATGATCGTTACGCGCAGCTTGTCGCCAGCCTCCTGCCGCAAGCCTTCGGAGATAGCGCGCACCGCGAACTTCGTGCCGGAATAGACGGCTTGGTTCGGTAGAGTTTTATGACCCGCGGTAGAGGCGATGTTGACGAAGTGCCCGAAACCCTGTTGCCGGAAACGGGCAGAGCTGCCGCGATCCCATACAGCAAACCTTTGATGTTGATGTCGATCATCTCCTCCCACTCATCGACGCGCAGATCGTCGAGAGGAGAAATCGGCCCGATGCCGGCATTGTTGACCAGGACGTCCAGTTTTCCGAACCGCTCGCATCCCAAGCGGACCAGGTTCGAGAGAGCGTCGCGCCGCTTTATGTCTGTGGGTGCATAAACGGCTTTACCGCCCGCGGTAACGATGCGATCCGCGAGAGCCTCCAGCCGATCCGCTGGCGTGCTCCGAGTACGACCTTGGCACCCCGCTCGGCCAGCAGGAGAGCGGTCGCCTCCCCTATACCGCTGCTTGCGCCTGTGATTACTACGACCTTACCTTCAGGTTGCGGCATGAAATTCTACTTTACAGACCGCCTCATGTGAGGCGGGCAAAATCCTCCCCGTTTTTCTAACAGGCAGGTTAAAAGTAGCATTCCCCACCGTAAGGCGTCCACCTTAAAGCAGAAGACTTTCGTGCACGGGGCTGCAGTAAGCCTCCGCACGGATTTCTCCTCTGAAAGGTCACACCATGAAAGCTCTTGTTTATCACGGCCCTAAAAAGGTCTCCGTCGACACTGTCGCTGACGCCAAAATTGAAAAGCAAACAGATGTAGTGATCAAGCTCACCACGACAAATATCTGCGGCTCCGACCTACACATGTATGAAGGCCGGACCGACGTCGCGAAAGGTAAGATCCTAGGGCACGAGAACCTGGGCGAGGTAGTAGAAGTGGGCCAAGCTGTTGACACAGTCAAGAAAGGCGACAAGGTTGTACTTCCGTTCAACATCGGTTGCGGGTTCTGCGCAAATTGTGAACGCGGGCTTACCGGTTTCTGTTTGACCTGCGCTGACCAATCCGTGATGCCCGGCATGGCGGGCGCTGCTTACGGCTTTGCCGGCATGGGTCCGTACGCCGGTGGCCAGGCGCAGTATTTGCGGGTCCCCTATGCCGATTTCAACTGTCTCCACCTTCCAGAAGATGCTACCGAAAAAGAGAACGATTATGTCATGCTTTCCGACATATTTCCAACTGGGTGGCACTCCACTCGTCTGGCCGATCTCAAGCCAGGTGAGTCGATTCTGATCTATGGCGCGGGTCCGGTTGGTCTGATGGCGGCCATGTCGGCACGTATTCAGGGGGCCAGCCAGATTTTCGTAGTTGACGGCCAAGCTGACCGTCTCGCGCTGGCTAAGCAGATCGGCGCTACCCCGATAGACACCAAGGATGGCGAAATTGGTGATCAGATCCGCGCACATACTAACGGTCTTGGCGCGGATTGCGGCTCCGAGTGTATCGGCTATCAATGCCACAATGCCGCCGGCAAGGAAGTGCCGAACCTCGTAATGAACTCGCTGGTAGACGCAGTGAAGGCAACCGGTGTTTTAGGCGTAGTTGGTGTCTTCATTCCCCTGGACCCGGGGTCTGACGACAAACTGGCCCAAAAGGGCCAAATCGCTTTTGACTTCGGCAAATTCTGGTTCAAAGGACAGAAGATGGGCACCGGTCAATGCAACGTGAAGGCGTACAATCGCCGGCTTCGCGATTTGATCCATCACGGAAAGGCCAACCCATCGATGATCATTTCTCATGAGCTATCGCTGGCAGATGCGCCAGATGCGTATAAGCACTTCGACAATCGTGAAAAGGGATGGACAAAAGTTATCCTGCATCCTAACGCCAAAGCTGCCTGAGCGGAAGCTGTGGTTCGCCTCGTTACTCGTGTGGGACGGTCGTCGACCGTCCCGCGGATGCATGGTTAAGTGGATGCGTGGTTAAAGTGAGAAACAGCAAAGGCGACTTCGCCGCATCTATGGCGCTGGATCGAAATCCGTTGATAGTGTCAGCCCTTTCCACTGCGCAAACTCAGCGCGAATAGTGTCGAGTTCCTTCTGAACATGATCAGAGGCATCGGTCCCAAGAAGCAGGTGCGCAGGAGGAGTCGAGGCTGCTAAAAGCTCAACGAGAGCTTTGCCGGCTTTTGCGGGATCTCCGGGCTGACGTCCGCTTCTGGCTTTGCGCGCCTCACGGATGGGGTCGAAGACCGCATCGTAATCCGGGATGCTCCGTGCAGACCGCACCATGGAGCGCCCGGCCCAGTCTGTCCGGAACATCCCCGGCTCCACCGCTGTAACAAAGATGCCGAGCGGCTTGACTTCCTTGCCGAAAGAGGCCGAGATCCCCTCCAGCGCAAATTTGCTGCCGTGATAGTACGACAGGCCGGGCATCGTCATGATGCCACCCATCGACGTGATGTTGATAATGCGTCCTTCGCGCCGCTCCCGCATGAATGGCAGCACGGCTTTGATCATGGCGACAGCCCCGAAAACGTTGACCTCGAACTGCTGCCGCAACTCCTCCATGGAACTCTCCTCTAGAGTGCCCTCTTGTCCATAACCGGCATTGTTAATCAGTGCATAGATCGGACCAATGCTGCGTTCGACATCTGCGACTACGGAAGCCAGTGTTGCGGGATCGTCCGTGACGTCGAGAACACGCGCTAACGAGGATGCGGGAAGAATGGCTTCAAAATCAGCCGCGGCCTCTGGCTTCCGCACCGTGCCCACAACCGTGTAGCCGGCTTTTAGCAAGGCCTCCGCAATGGCCCGTCCCAACCCGCTGTTTGTCCCGGTAACGATTACAACCTTCATCTCATCCTCCAGTGCGATACCGTTGGTATCGTTTCTATTGATACGATACGTGCGGTATCGTTAGGGTTGCAAGATTTTACAAAGGAGCCTGCATGGCAGAGCGCATCGGCCGGCCGAGAAGCGGTGCGGCGCATGCCGCGATTCTCAAAGCGGCTTTGCATTTGGTGACAAGACATGGCTTCCGCGCCGTCACGGTGAATGAGATTGCAGCGGAAGCCGGCGTCGGCAAGATGACTCTGTACCGCCACTGGCCGAACAAGGCAGCGGTTGTAATGGATGCGCTGCTTGAGCTGATTGGCAGCGAGACAGCGTTTCCGCCAGCCCAAAGTGCGTTGGCCAGCCTTCGCTATCAATTGGATCTACAGACCGCATTTTTCCGGAGCGGTCGCGGGAACCTGATCCGGTCTCTCGTAGGTGAGGCCCAATCCGATCCCGAACTGGCGGCGGCATTTCGGGACCGCTGGTTGATACCACGCCGTGAGGGCGTTCGTAAAATTATGCAGCAGGCCATCAAAGAGGGCGCGCTCCGGAAGGATATAGACATCGACGTGGCGACTGACCTGCTCTACGGGTCGCTTTATTACCGGCTCCTGCTTCAGTCTGGACCGATAGACCAGCACTTTATCGAAACCGCGTTCCAGCAGTTCGCCGATGGGCACAGGCGAGAGAAAGCCCGCAGATCTCGGCCTCAAAACAAGACAGATGCTTAGAGTCTCCGTTTGAATCCCTCGAGATCAACTTGAGGGAGTGTCGGTTCCGGTATGTGGACGAAACCTGAATCGAAAGCCGTATCACGCAACGGCAGGGAATGGCGCTGATGCATTCGCAGAAAACTTCGTGGTCGATGGCGCGGCGGATCGTCCGGCTTTAGCCAAGCAGATCGGCGCTATCCCGATAGATAGCAGGGATGACGAAATTGGTGACCAGGTTCGCGCACATACCAACAGTCTCGGCGCGGATCGCGCTCGGAGTGCATCGGCTGTCAATGCCACTACGCCGCCGGTAGGGAGTGCCGAATCTCGTAATGAACTCGCTGATGGACGCAGTGAAAGCGACTGGTGTTCTATGCGTGGTGGGTGTCTTCGTTCCCCAGGATCCGGTTCTGACGACGCCTATAAGCAGTTCGACAATCGTGAAACGGGATGGACGAAAATTATCCTGCATCCGAACGCCCAAGCTACCTAAGCGCGGAAGCTGTGGTTCGCCTCGTCAAGTTGGGTGGGACGGTCGCGGACCGTCCCGAGTTGATTTATTGCACCAGGAAGCGGCTCACTATCGACCGTTATTAAGTTTTGCGAAAGCTTCATGTATAAATTGTGGGAGGATCGTCCGCCACTTCCAGTGTCCTAAGTGAAGTCGCTCGGGAGGCGAGCTCCAGAATGCGTACAGGTGACCGCAATCGTCACTTGTGTAGATGGCGCCGTCGGATGCAATAGCGGGTTCGGAAACGTCGAGCCAGGAACAGGTCGGATAAGACCACTTGATGGTGCGGCCGTCCGGGGAAAGAGCGACGAGAGCCCCCCGGGGCGTTTTGGGTGGTGATAGCTACACCGGTATAGATGGTGCCGTCCCCGCCGATCGTGGGGTAGGATAAACCGTCGCCTCCCAGATTTGGGGAAGTCCATATGATGGCTCCGTTTGGGTCGATGGCCGAGATAGATCCCCCGGTAGTCGCGTAAATCACCCCCTTCGGGTCAATGGCTGGGCCGCCCGAGCCAACGCCGGCGAGCGTCCACCGCAGACTTCCCGCGGAATTCAGAGCATACAGAGTGCCTGCGTTTGCCAGATAGATGGCGCCGCTTGGGCCAATCACGGGCCAATTGGGGTATTCCACGCCTTCGCCATTATTAAGGGTGCTTGATTTCCAGAGGAGATTCCCGCTGGGACTGACGGCAATCAAAAAGGACGAAGGAGAAAGGATCTCGACGTAAATCGTTCCGTCCAAACCCAAGGTGGGCTGAGAAATTTCATCGCAACTGTTAGAAATTGTAAGTTTCCACGTGAGCTTGCCCTCAGGGCTAAGAGCATACAGGCCGCCACAATCCGCAGCGTAAATTGTGCCCCGCGGAGCGACTACCAATCCGTTTTCGAGGAAGTTGCCGCCGCAAACCGGGAAGCTCCATTTCGGCGCTCCATTGGACGCCACTGCATACACGGCACCGCCGGACATGACATAAACCGTGCCATCTGCTGCCACGGCTCTGGCCTCGACAAAGAAGCCGGGGGTCAGCGAGGTTTTCCAATGCAGCGTACCGTCAGGATTAAAAGCGTATAGATTGCCATCCGCATCTCCTACATAGAGCGCCTGAGGCTGATTAGTAGTAGAGGGCGACGTCACCAGCCCGGGGTTAAAAGAAGCGCTGGTATTCTGCCACTGCAGTAAGCCTGGGACTAAGCTCGTATCGACCGGACTTTGTCCAGTGCGTTGAGCATTGCCGCGATACATCGGCCATCCGCACGACGTAAGGATCATCACAACGCAAGTGGAGGAGGTGCTGATTGCGAACCCGAGTCGATGTTTGATGAATCCCTTCCTGTTCTTTGCTTCGGGCGCACGGGTGAGCTGCCCCGGACCTATCGACCGGGTGGGAGACCATCGTCGAAGCGTGATCGGCGTTGTGCTAACGAGTGCAGGCGGGTAATCGTGCTTGATCCCGCCGCGCCATTCTTCTTTGCAATTTAGAGGCCGCATAATCTGTGGCCAGCCATTGCCACATTTTCTGTTACGGCATGAATTACCAGTGGCACACCGTCCCCTGCATTTATGCTTAAACCGTGGCGCAAGAGAAGACTGGAGTAAGAATCGACAAGTGGCTCTGGGCTGCGCGTTTCTTCAAAACGCGTTCGCTTGCTTCGCGCGCCTGCGAATTGGGTCGGGTTACCTGCAACGGACAGCCGGCCAAAGCCGCTCGTGAAGTGCGGACCGGCGATCTCTTGCAGGTAAAGAACGAGAGCGGAGACTTTGGTATCGAAGTCGTTCAGATCAGCGAAACCCGCGGTCCGGCACCCATCGCGCAAACCCTATATCGTGAAACCGATTCGAGCCGCCAGTTGCGTCTCAAGCTGGCTGAGGAGCGTAAATCGATGCCCCGTATCGACGCATTCCGCGAAGGCCGCCCCTCTAAACGTGACCGTCGTGACCTGAATCACTTGCGCGGTCGTCTCTGATCACGTCCAGTACAAAACGCGAGCCTGCGGAAGTTCCTCAGCCAGAGCTTGCGAAAACCACTCTCGCATCTCCGTCATGACAGGCTTGGGATAGACAAATTTTGCGGAGCCGAATTTCGTAATTTTTTTTGAGCGCGCATCCTCATCGAAATTCAACGTCGTCTTGGGATACCACCCAAGCTGTATCAACTTGGACTTCGGCGTGAAACGGTGAGTAATCATCTCCACCGATAAGTCGACGCGAGATATTCCCGCCAGAGCGGCCGCGGTACTCGACAGCAATTCCCGATACTGCTCGCGCCAACTCTCGACGGGCATGATGGGAGCAATGGTAAGACCTACTGGATAGCCGGCAGAAGCCATTTTGCGCAGCGCTACCAGGCGCTTCGCGACCGAAGCGGTGCCGCCTTCAAAGTTCCTGGCCACCTCGCGCGCATTCACTGAGAAACGGACCCGCGTTCTGCTTTCATGTTGTAACCCGAGCAATGGATCCACTCCATCGAACTTGGTAGTCCAACGCAGTTGCACAGCCGCGCGCCACTGTGCGAAATATCGGATGCATTCAGCCAGCGAGCCGGTGAGATGCTCAATCCCCAGCGGATCGGTATAGCAGGACACCTCGAATGTGGTGCCTTCCTCCTTACGATCCTCGGAGCGAGAAGTCACAGAGCCGCTGCCCAGATAAGACGGCAGGCCGGATAAGATCTCGGGAAGGTTGGCGTAGACACGTGTCACGGGAGGGCCGCTAAGCGAGCCGGCCAGATAGCAGTACTGGCAATGAGCCGGACAGCCTTCCGCAATGTGAAATTGCCAGTCGGCACTCGGCGGAATCGGTTGCAGCTTGCGGGCACTTTCGGAAGCAACAACAATGGCAAGCGTCGTTTTGGCCCGAACATACTCCTCTTGCGCCGTCCCGCCGCGCAAGCCCGTCAGGCGGTTCGTCTTGAGTTCGACAATTTCACAACCGAGACCTGCGGCGCGCTCCGCGATCGCTCGCCCGTGTTCCCAGTGCAGAGCCTCCGGACTCACCCAGACCTGTTTCGGCTTCCATAGTTTTACTTCCAACAATTAGTTGGATGTTGATCCAAGCGGTCGGTTCCTTTCCTTTCCCGAATACCATTGCACAGGCTTGTGAGGCTGGAAGTTCTCAAGCATCTCGCAGTATGATGCCACTTGCGACACGCCGCTTTACTCTTCATACCCGGTCTCCTTCTACTTGCGCACAGCGACAGCTCGGAGAAATTCCGCAACCGCACACTTCCCCTCGACCAGCGCGTCAGCGATCTCGTCGCTCGCATGACCCTCGCGGAAAAGGTCTCCCAAATGCAAAATCAGGCGGCAGCCATACCGCGTCTCGGCATTCCGGCCTACAACTGGTGGAACGAAGGCCTGCACGGCGTCGCTCGCTCCGGCGACGCCACCGTCTTCCCGCAAGGCATCGGACTGGCTGCCACCTGGGACACCGCTCTGTTGCACCAGGTCGCGACCACCATCTCGACTGAAGCTCGCGCCAAATACAATCAGGCCCTTCGCGATCACCTGCACAGCATCTATTTTGGTCTCACCTTCTGGTCTCCCAATATCAATATCTTTCGTGATCCGCGCTGGGGCCGAGGCCAGGAAACCTATGGCGAAGATCCATTCCTCACCGGCCGTCTCGCCGTCGCTTTCGTTACCGGCTTACAGGGTGATGACCCCCGTTATCTCAAAACCATCGCTACGCCTAAACACTTCGCCGTACACAGCGGGCCTGAATCCGAGCGCCATCGCTTCAACGTAAAACCGTCGCCTGCCGACCTCGCAGACACGTACCTGCCCGCCTTCCGCGCTGCCATTACGGAAGGCCACGCCGATTCCGTCATGTGCGCCTATAACGCTCTCGATGGCGTCCCCGCCTGTGGGAGCAACCAGCTGCTCGAAAACGATCTCCGCCGTGACTGGCACTTCCAGGGTTATGTCACCTCCGACTGCGGCGCTATCTCGGACTTCTACACGCCAATTGGCCACCGGTACTCGCCCGATCGCGCCCATGCCGCAGCCGCCGCGCTCAAGGCAGGTACCGACACCAGTTGCGGCGACGAATATGCCGCGCTGGTCGACGCCGTGAAAAAAAAATTGATCGACGAAGCCGCTATCGATGGCGCCGTTAAACGCTTATTCACCGCCCGCTTTCGCCTCGGTCAGTTCGACCCACCCGGCCAAAACCCTTACGACAAAATTCCCTTCACGGAAAACAATTCGCCGGAGCATCGAGCGCTTGCCCTCGAAGTCGCTCGCAAATCCATGGTCCTGTTAAAGAATCAGGACGCCATTCTTCCGCTGGGCCAAGCGGTAAAAACCATCGCCGTGATCGGCCCGAATGCCGCTTCATTGGCGGCTCTCGAAGGCAACTATAACGGCGTCCCCTCCGATCCCGTGCTGCCCATTGACGGCGTCGAAAAGGAGTTCAAGGCCCGCGCCAAAATCCTCTATGCGCAGGGAGCTTCCTACGCCGAAGGCGTTCCTCTTCCGGTTCCACGCAGCGCGCTACAGCCTGCGGAGCCAAATCCAGGGGCGGGCTTGCGCGCGCAGTATTACCCCAATTCCACCTTCCAGGGGAAGGCCGTTCTTGACCGCATCGATCCCCAAATCGATTTCGACTGGAATGCCGCCGGTCCCGCTCCCGGCATTCCTGCAAACGACTTCAGCGTCCGCTGGACCGGCACGTTTACCCCGCCGAAATTAGGCAACTACGAATTCAACATCTCTTTCGCCAGCTGCTATCCGTGCTCCGACCGCGAACACTATACCGCCTATCTCGACGGCCGCGCTGTCGCTTCCCTCACCACCGACGAATCCAAGCCGTTCCATAATTCAGCCAATCCACCTTTTCATTTCCACTTCGCCGATACCCAGCCTCACGCCCTTCGTATTGACTACTCGCACCATTCCCCTCTCTTCGGCGCGGGCCTTACGTTCAATTGGCTACCCCCCAAAGGCAGTCTGCTCCCCGACGCCGTTGCAGCTGTCAAACAAGCCGATGTTGTCCTTGCCTTCCTCGGCCTCTCTCCCCAGCTGGAAGGGGAAGAAATGCCGGTCCACGTGGAAGGTTTTGCCGGTGGTGACCGCACGAAAATCGAACTCCCCGACGCCCAGGAAGAGATGCTGCGCACGGTAGCCGCGACCGGCAAACCGGTTATTGTCGTTCTGATGAACGGTAGCGCTCTCGCCGGCAATTGGGACGAGCAACATGCCGCCGCCGTTCTCGAAGCCTGGTATCCGGGCGAAGCGGGCGGGCAAGCCATCGCCGAAACGCTTAGCGGTCGCAGCAATCCGGGCGGGCGTTTACCCATTACGTTCTACTCCTCCACCGACCAGCTTCCGCCCTTTACCGACTACTCAATGAAAAATCGCACTTACCGCTTCTTTACCGGCGAGCCTCTTTATCAATTCGGCGACGGGCTGAGTTATTCCACCTTCGCCTACTCCGCGCTTCGCCTCTCCAAGCAAACCGCCAACGCCGGCGATGCACTCACCGTTGAAGCCGATGTTAAAAACACCAGCCAGCGTCCCGGCGACGAAGTCGTGCAGCTCTACTTAACTCCGCCACGCGCAGAGGGCACGCCGCTTCGCGAACTCCGCGGCTTTGCCCGCGTCCCCCTTTCGCCCGGCCAAACGCGCCACGTCCGCTTTCCTCTTTCCCCCCGCGATCTCAGCGAAGTCGCCCGGGATGGTTCCCGCAGCGTGCAGCCCGGCTCTTATGGGGTTAAATTCGGTACTCTCTCGGCGCGTTTCAATATCACCGGCTCTAAAACTTTGTCGAACTAGAGTTGCGCGCGCCGGTGAGCAGGCGCCCGATACATCGACACTGCCCGGTGCACTGCCAGCAGGATCTGATCCAGCTGAACCTGGTCGTCCGCCTCTATCACTACCTGCGCCATCGGTTTCGCCGGCACGCATCGGATAGCCATCTCTGGTCCCGGCTTCGGTTTCGTCGGCTCTAAGGCGGGCGCACACTGCACAGGAGCAATTCGCCGCGCAGCCGTAAAGCGGTGCTCACAAGCTTTGCATTGAAAGGGCCAAAGCCCCATCGACGCTTTCACATCGTCCACAATATTCCGCCGGCGCGACCGGCTGATCTCTTTACTCTTGCAACGGGGGCAATTCATAACCAACACCCGTCTCTTCGGCAGAACCGGCAAAAAGCTTTAGCTGCTGTCTTCGCCCACCCGTCAGATAGAGCGTCTTGCACGCAAGAAACCCGCCAGCTTCCAGCCACCCTGACCCAAAAGCCAGATCCCTCCTGCCAGAATTGCCACGAATTGTTGCGCCTTCACGGGTACAGGCAGCAAAGAAAGCGGCAGTCCCGCCAATCCCAGCAGCGCCGCCGACCACCAGGTGTACGGACGTTCAAACCATTTCCGTTGCGCATAAACCAAGATCGCCATCACGGGCATTCCGAGAGCCAAACCCCAGCGGTCCGCAAACAGATCGATGAACGTGGGCACCAGAAACAAGCTGTACAACGTACCCATTCGAAACCAGGTAGTGTCGCGGTGAGCGCTCGATGCCGCTTCAAGCACGCTTCGTTGATACGGGAGTGGATTCTTTAAAGCTCCGACAATTCGCCGATCCCAAATCATCAGCACCAGGAGCGGAATGGTTGCCGGCACGATTGCCCCTCGCCCCCACCAGTTCGGGAAATAGACCCGCGCACAGCCAACTCCGCCTATCAATGCCAACGCCAGTCCGAGAACTAATTCGGCCAATCCATCGCTGAACCTTTCTGCCCGCGCTTGCTCTTGCTCTGACTCTAAAGCCGATCCGAATGCGATCGCCATATCGATTAAACTGTCACGGCAGATTCTTTTGGTCAACTCCATCCGGCTACTGTATTTCAAAGCAATGAAGATGGCCCTACCTATTCAAATTTGTTCGATATGCCGCTATGCTACTGGTGTTCCGACTCATGAGCGAAGCCAAGAAAATAAAACCAACCCGTAAAATTCATCACCCCAAACCGACCGGCGGCGGTCCGCCGCCTACCGATAACTCCGGTCCCATTTCCACTGGCGGTCCGCAATTTGCCCAGCCCATCGCCACGCCTGATCCCACCAAATTCACGGTCATGCATGGATCCGATGCCGGCGCTTACAAAATTCTCGATAGCGAAGGCAGGCAAAATCCTCGGCCCTTTCCCGTCGTCGCAAAAACTGTTGAACCCATTCTGCAACTCGCTGACGCAATCGGTCCCAAAGGCCCTTCCGTGGTGAGCGCTATTCAGAAAGCCGGGCAAATCGTCTTCCACACCGTGGGTGATACCGGCAACGTCAAAGGCCCCCGCACCCAGGACGAAGTGGCCGACAAAATGGTCTCCGATTTCGCAGAGCAGGATCCCCGCTCCGTTCCTTCTTTCTTCTATCTCCTCGGCGATGTCATTTACAGTTTCGGCGAGTCGAAATATTATTACGATCAGTTCTACGACACCTATCGCAATTACCCCGCGCCTATATTTGCCATCGCCGGCAATCACGACGGGATGGTCGCTCCGAAGACATCGACGCCCACGCTTGCCGCATATCTGGAAAATTTTTGCGCAGCTGGTCGGCCTGCGCATCGCACTCCCGAATCGGGCGAATTGGTCCGCACCGCCCAGGTGCAGCCCGGCGTTTACTTTACGTTCGAAGCGCCCTTCGTCCGCATTCTCGGCCTTTACAGCAATTGCCTCGAAGACCCGGGCGTGATCTCGGATGAGAACGGGACCTACCCGCACTTATCGAATGTGCAAATGAAATACTTGACGGCTGCACTGCAGCGCGTGGTGAGGGAGAAGTTCGCGGGCGCCGTGCTGATCGCTGTCCACCATCCGCCTTATGTCGCCACCACGTCCGCGGATCTCTCGGCCGGTAAGCATGGCGCCAGTCCTAAAATGCTCAAGGACATCGATGCCGCTTGCACCACCGCCGGATTCTGGCCGCATGCCGTTTTATCAGGTCACGCCCACAACTACCAGCGCTTCACGCGGCGCAAAGACGGCCGCGAGACTCCCTTCATTGTCTCCGGCAATGGGGGACACGCGGTCAATCGCCTCTCGCGCAAGAACACTCCCACGTTGCGCGCGCCCGCCGTGCAACCGGCACTATCCGATGGCACCGATACTGTCACGTTTGAAAATTACGATGACCTGAATTACGGCTACATGCGCATCATGGCAGACCCTAACCAGCTGCGGATCGAATACCACCCGGCTTATGACAGCGGCATCACCAAAACACCGGATGACTCCGTTACCGTGGAGCTCGCCTCGCGATCGCTGGCCCACTTTATCCCGGCTGAATCGGTCGGCTAAACCGGGGACTTAGCCGCCCGTGGCCCCGGTTTTCGCAACCGTGAAGGTAATTTGCGAGGGGTACTGGCGCGAGTGATGAATGACGTTGTGGGCCACCACGCCTTTCGCTTCATCGTAGTTGTTGCCGCCCGTGTTCAGGTTGCGATCAAAGCGCGGGAAGTTACTCGACGAAATCTCAATCCGCAGGCGATGGCCGGCTGCTAAGTAATCGCTAGTTACCATCGGCTGCAGAGTCACTTTGTAGACTTGACCGGGTTTCATCCAGACGGGCGGTTTGTCGTAGCCGTCGCGATAGCGCGCCCGCTGGATCGTCTCATCGAGGTTGTAAGCCGTTCCGTCCGGTAAAACGTCAATAACTTTCACGGTGAAGTCGGTATCCTTCGCGTCGGACGATACGTACAAGGTTGGTGTAATAGGCCCGCTGAACTCCATTGCTTCTTTGAGAGGCTCCGAGGTGTACACGAGAATATCGTTGCGCGCTTCCATGGCGCGCTGGTCAAATGCGCCCCCGGTAACAGCGTTGCCCGTGCAGCAAACGTTCCCCCCGTACGAGGGAACCGGATTCATCGGATCGTACACGAAGGCATCCGGTTTGTCGGTCGCGGGCTGGGTGGCTGACAAGCTGCCGTCTCCATAGAGGGTGTTCGCCTTGCCGCCGCTGCCTAGAAAGAAAGTCATAGGTTGCGCGCCAGCGGGAGGCCAGGTGTCCGCCGTCTGCCATTTATTCAGACCCATCGTGTAATAACGCACGCGGGGCGTTTTTTCGAGAATATGGTTCTCCTCGCCCTTGAGAAAATGATCGAACCAGCCATAAGTCAACGCGTCGTAATCGAGACGGGCATCGCCCATGTTGCGTTCTCCGACGATCGTGTTGTCGGTGGCGCGCTTGTAACCGCAATGCAGAGTGGGCGCGATCACTGCGTACTGCTCCTTCGCGATGTCCGGTCTGGCGGTTTTGCGCACGTAGTTGTATGCGGCCAAGTTGGGCCCGATCGATACGTCGTACCAGGTCATCATCCAGAGCCCCGGCACATTGATGGGCTTGTCGTCGTGCCAGAGACCGCCCTTATACCAGGCCGGATCATTGGGCGTGCGCTCGATCATCGCGCCTCCGGTCGGTACGGGCATGTGATCCGCGAAGATGCCATGCGGTCCATCGACTGCCTTGATAATGTCCTGCTCGGGCAGGTGTCGCAGCGCTTTCGACCAATCGACCGGTGGCAACTGCTGTGCTAAATCAAAAGCTTTGGAAGCGCGGATGAGTTCTGGTTGCGAGGTGTCCGTCGGGAACATGGGGCGGATCTGATTCTGCTCGCCGTAAATCCACGCGATGAATAGCATCTGCACCGCGCCGCCGCGAAACCAGTTGCCTTGTTCGTAATAAGGCGCGACACGTCCGACGCCTGCGCCGAAACTCTCGGGGATCATGGCCGAGAACGCCGGATTGCCGAGCGCCGCTACGCCCAGTTGCCATTCAGCAGTGGAAGAACAGCCGATCGTTCCCACCTTGCCATTGGTCCATGCCTGCGAAGACATCCAGTTAAGCGCATCGTTGCCATCGCTGAGCGGCGCGCCGAGAATGTCGTAGTTGCCTTCGGAAAAGAAGTGCCCGCGTTCGTTCATCTCGATATATGCGTAACCGCGCTTTACCGCCTCGAGCGGCTCGCTCATGTCGCGCGGAACGCCGTTCTGCACATCCCAGTAGTTGAAGTTGTACGGGGTGCGAACAAAGATGATCGGATACTTCTTCGAGGCGTCTTTCGGGCGGTAGATGTCTGCCGCCACGTGCTTGCCGTCAGCCATTGGAACCATCACCTTGCGATCGATCACCGCAATTGACTCGAGTTCCTTTTCGGCTGCGCTACGTTTGGCGATGGCATCCGGCGTGAGCGGCGTACGCTGCTGGGCCTGCACTAAAGAGGCAAGTGCGCAACAAAGCAGGAAGACATGCTTACGGCTGAACATTCGTGACTCCCTCCGCTCCCGGTTTTGGAAAGTGGCTCTCATACCAGGCGATACTCCGATCCATCAGATCTATGCTGTGTTTTGTCTCTCGCACGCCGTGTCCTTCTCGCGGATAACGAACCATCACCGTCTCGACACCTACATCTTTCAGAGCAACAAAATACTGCTCGGCTTCGGCAATGGGCACATCGGGATCATTTTCACCATGCACCAGCATGGTCGGTGTGTGCACATTCGCGACATGCTTCAACGCGGAACGCTCCCAGGCTTCGTCCATCAGCCGCCCTTGATGCAGGAATTGGCCAAACTCCATTTCCTCGTACTGGTTGTAATACGTCATGTAGTTATAACTGATCAGATTTGCGATACCGGCGATCGGTATGGCGGCCTTAAATTCGTTGGTTTGCGTGATGAGCCAGTCGCTCAGTTGGCCGCCGTAGCTCACTCCTTCTATTCCCATTCGTTCGCGATCGATCCAAAGATAACGCCGAACCGCCGCGTTCACGGCATATAAAACGTCCTGTCCTTCATTGCCATCCTGATCCGCGAATACCGCGTCGGCGAACTTTTGTCCATAGCCGGTTGAACCGCGATAGTTCACATGCAGCACGGCCCAACCCTTGGCCGCATACACTTGGTCCTTAAAGTTGAAGGCGAGTCCATTTTGACCGTGCGGGCCGCCATGCAGAACGACGATCAACGGATGTTTACTGGTTGCGCTCAGGCCAACCGGTTTGATAAGAAAAGCTTCGACGTCGAATTTATTGTCGTTGCTGACGAAGGTGAACGCTTCCGGTTCGCCGAGTTGCTTATCGGCCAGGGCGGTGGCGTTAAGGGAGGTGAGCTGGCGCGTCGCCTCGCCGGTGCGCAGGTAGAGTTCCGGAAGATCCTTCGGCGTCTCGAATGCATAGACGATTTCCCCCTGACGCCCAATCGAATAGTTGCCCACGATTCCCGGCTGATCGAGCATTGTTTGCGATTTTCCATCAGCTAACGACACACGCGCCAGCTTCGAATTGCCATGCTCCAGGTACACGAAGTAAACGGACGCGCCATCCGGAGACCATTGCAAATTGTGTTGCCGGTTGTCGATAACTGATCCGACTTCACGCCGTTCGGAACCATCTGGATTCATCAACCAGACGTGGGTATCTTCCATGGTGGTCTCCCGATCGGTTACTCCCCGCCGCGTTCCAAGAAAGGCGATCTTCCTGGCATCGGGCGACCATGCCGGGGCGTATTCGCAGCTTTCGGTAGCCGTTATCCGGTGAATGCTGTTATCCGCCACGTCGAGCGTGAACAGATCATAATTGAAAAACTCATCGGAGTTCGGTTCGTGATTCGAGGCAAACAAAATTTGCTTTCCGTCCGGAGACCAGTCAATGGAATGTTCGTCAAAGTTGCCTTGCGTAAGTTGCCGCACCTGCTTGGTAGCCACATCAACGGCAAAAAGATGAAGACGCTTGTTGTCGTTAAAGTGGCTCAGGCCTTCGCTGGCGACGGGTTTGTATAAGTAACGCGTAATTACCATGGGGTCGCCGCTGGCCGCCGCCGTCTCGGGTCCAGCAACTGCGGAAACGTAGGCGATGGTCTTGCTGTCGGGGGACCAGGTGAAAGTCTCGCCTTGACCCGGCAAGGGTGAGTTTGAGCCGGCGGTTATGGCTAGAAACACAACACCCGAAACATCGGCCTTGGCGACCAGCAGGCCATGCTTGTCGCCTTCTGCACCTTTAAACGCCAGCATCTTTCCGTCGGGCGACCAGCGGGGCAGGGAACTGGCATCCTTCTCGCCCCCGACGCGGATCGATTTCTGTGTCGCTGCATTCATGATCCAGATCTGCGAGTACGGCAGCCCAGGACGGTCGTACATGGTCACGCTATAGGCGAGCTGTTTTGCATCCGGTGAAAACCGAACTTCGTTTACACCGCGTAAGTGATAAAGATCGTTACTGTGGAGACCGGCTGCGCTGAGGGACCATCCCGTCATGGCTACAGCCAGAGCGATTGCTACTTGCTTTAGCAGCGTCGTCAACCTGATGAATTCTCCCTATCTAAAAGCGATACTGAAAGCCAACTTCAGCCAGGAACGCGTGCGGCACAATCGAGCCGCTGGTGGAAAGATAGCCGCTCGGTTGGCCAAAATTGCCCGAGCGAATACTCGTCGTGTAGCTGTTGCCGAAATTGGCTCGATTGGTTATGTTGAACATCTGGCAAAGCACTTCAATCTTGTGCCGCTCCTTGATGGTAAACGCTTTGCTGACGCGCATATCGAATTGGAAGAATCGATTCCCTCGCAGCGCATCGTAGGGCAACGTCTCGAGGGAGCCATCAGCGAGACCAGCGCGCAACTGAGCCGCGGTGAAGCTGGCTGTGGCACGGTAGTCGGTAGGTGAGGACGTGGGGACAACGGCTCTCCAACTTCCATTGCCGCTTCCAAAACCATAGACGTCTATGCCTTCGGTCGGGTTGTAGGGACGGCCGGTGGCCAACTGTAGAATAGGCGCGACTTGAATGCCCCAGGGTGCCTGGTACACTCCACTGAACAAGAACCGATGAGGCTCATCATTGGGTGTTGGTCCGAGTGACGACTTGCTGAATAGATTGCCCGGATCGGGAGCTACATTGCTGAAATTTCCAGGACTGCCGTCGTAAGCCAGCGCCCGGGATCGGACGTAGTTCGTATTGATGCTGAACTTATTCGAGAACCGACGGCGGTATGAGACGTTCAAGGCATCGTATCGTGACCGCCCGATCGACGATTCAACGATGATTTGTGCTAGCGGAGGCAGTCCGGCGGCAGTGAAATCCGCGGTATAAGGCCGAATGCCGGTGGTGGTGTCTCGCGGATTGATATTCACGCGCTTCGACTCGCGTAGAGCAAGGCTGTGGATACCCTCGACTTCAACAACATCGTTAGGGGAGAGTTGCCAAGAATAAGCAAGATTCCATTCCTGATTGTAGGGATTGTGATAGCCAGGATTCAATAGGCGACCGGTAGAGCCTGCCGGCAATACGCCCGAAGCAGGAAGCGGGACTGCCGGATTTGGATCCACGCCATAGCGAAAATTATTCAGAGTGAGGTTTGTGCCGGGTATCAGGCTGGCGGTCGGATCGGTTGGTCCTGAACTGGTGAGGTTGAGTGTTCCAGTGTAAATCGGATTGTTCTCCTGCTGCTCTGTAAACAGCGGGATGTTCTCAAAAATCTGACCGTAATAGATTCCATAGCCACCCCGGATGACATGATGACCGCTGCCCGTCACGTCATAAGCGAAGCCAACACGCGGACTGAAATCCAGGTTGTCGTTTTGCGGCTGACCGCTTGCGTAAGGGCTGCCGACTGCCCGCAGGTCCTGAAAGGTCAAGCTACGACTCTGCGTGTTGCCGCCATTGAGATTGTAGTCTTTGTCCCAGCGCACGCCCAGACTGAGATTGAGCCGGCTGGTGACTTTATAGTCGTCTTGAAAATACAGTCCAAGCATCTTGCCATCCTTGGTAGCGAAATAAGGATTGCCGTTGGAACCCGAAAAAGCGCCGATCAATCCAGGTGTGGCAAACCCTTGTGGATAGAGAGCCGGGTTGCCCAGGATGGCGCTCGGATCAGCCAGGAACGTAGCATTCAGAACCTCGTTGCCGAAGAAGCCGCCCAGCTTTGGTACGTTCACGAAATCCACTCCGAACTGAAAGGTGTGCTTGTCCCGGGTCCAGGAAAGGTCGTCGCGAAACTGCCACTTGGCCTGATACGACTGTTGAGGGACGTTAGGACTGGTGCCAAACGAAGCACCGCTCGGAAAGAGAACGTAAGGAGCTCTGGTGTTCGAGTCGATCACATTGTTCCAGTACTGGTAGCCGGCGGTAAAGGCATTGACCAGGTGCGGTGATAAGACTGAGTTCAAAGTCGCGCTGCTGAGGATCAATTGGTTCGTGGTGAAATTTCCTTCGGTCAGGTCGTTCGTGTTCGTCGATTGATCATTCAGTGAACTATTACTCTGGGCATTGTAAGTGAACGAGAACGCTTCATTCTGGCTGATGGTCCAATCGAGCTTGCCCGTGTAGCGCTGGTCGTTGTAGGGAGTGGGAATGGTTTGAGCCGGTTTCGCGCCGAGCGGAGTAGCGAGAGTTAATTCATTGAAAGCGTCGGCGGTAACTGGTATCTGCTGCTGTTCCCGGAGCCGCTCAATGGCAAAGAAGAGGAACAGCTTGTCCTTTTTGACAGGTCCGCCGATGGATCCGCCATACTGCTGGCGGCTGTAGGGTGCGGTCGGCTGACCGCTTTGGATCGAGAAGAAATCGTTGGCGTCGAGTGAGGTGTCGCGCTCGAAAAGAAAGAGGGAACCGTGAAAATCATTGGTCCCCTGTTTGGTAATCAGGTTGATTGCGGCGCCCTCGCTGCGCCCGTTCTTGGCAGAGAACCTTTGCGTGCTGATGTTGAATTCCTCCACCGCCTCGAGCGGCAGCTGCATCACCGGACCGCCTACCGTGTTGTCCTTATCGTCGATGCCGTTTACCGTTACGTTGACATTTCTTCCGTTCGAGCCATTGATACCGAAGACTGCAATCCGGTTCTTGGTGGGATCGTAAGAGTTGACTGGTTTGGCGCCCGGCGCAAGAAAAGCGAGATTGGCGAAATCGCGGCCATTGAGCGGCAGGTTCTGCACTTCGGTGGGAGTGATCGCCAGGCTGACGTCAGTTTTGGCGGTGTCGAGTAGCGGCGCGGCCTCCTGCACGTTCACGATGCTGCTCTGTGTGCCTGGATTCAACGTGGCGTTGAGAACGGTTGAGGTGGCGACTTGCAGCTCAATTTTTTCGTAGACTCCCGTCTCAAAACCGGCGGCCTTGACAGTGAGTTTGTAGGTGCCGGCAGCCAGGCCCTCAAACGTAAAGGCGCCGCTTTCGCCGGAAGTCTGCGACCGTGTGAACCCGGTCGCCGGATTGAGGAGAGTCAAATCCGCTTTGGGCAGGATGGCATGCGAGGCATCGTAAACCGTTCCTTGCAGCGTGCTGCTGGCTGTTGCCTGCCCGAACAACACCGCCGGCAGGGCAGTCATGAAGGTGAGAAAAGTAAGGAAAGAACGCACAGTGAACCCCTTTTCGCGAAGAATGAGTGAAGTCCTTCGAGACAGGGGAAGGAGGAGTCAGCACGCCGAAGAAAACACGCGACCAGGAAGCTTGCTGCGTGGAATCGACTAACCCGATTTGCCGTTCTAAAAGAAATACGTTAGAAGAAGTATAGCCGCTTGGCGAACAATTGCAAGACCCGAATAGCGAAATTACGTCTCAGCTTCTGCTGAGAGAGCGGGCATGCGCACGGCTAATGCAATCGCGACAGCGAGTGTCGAGAGCACCACGTAATCACCCTGCGCCAAATACATGAAGCCATAGGCGAGCGCTACGACAACCCACAATCGAGCGTTGTATAAGACCAGGATCGGCAAGATGAGAAGTACCGTATACGAGCGCAGCGATGCAGGATAGAGGAGCAATCCGAAGGTCAATATTAGAGTGAAGCCGGCAGCCCCGCTCCCTTTCCCGGTTGTTACCAGCCGCCAGAGCAACAGGATTCCGGACAGCCCGGCAAGTATCACATAGCCAGGCGGCAATCGGGTCGCCGAATGAGTGATGCGCAGTATCCACGCCAGCAACGATTGGTTATCAATCTCCGTATACATCGACATGGGAAGCGCCTGGAAGGGAATAGCGGCGTAACTGGCGAACACTTTCGGTCCGAAAATAATGAAAGTCGCGATGGTTGCCGCCAGCAGAGTAGCCGTGCTTGCCGCGAGCGATCGCCAGTTGCGTCGCAGCAGCGGGTAAAGCAGAACAACGACGACGAAGGGTTTTACCAGAATAGCCAGCGCGAGCCACGCTCCGCCCCAAGGTTTGTTGCGGTGACGAAACGCCAAACTGACAAAGAGTAGAAGCAAAAACACCGTTTGCGCGTCCGCGACATTCCAAAATGTAGCGTGCACCATTAACAGCAACGCAGTCGTGAACGCGATATTAATCGCGGAAAGCGTTTTGAGAAACGTTAGCGACAAGACCAGGATCGACCCGATGAGGCAGGCGAATTGGATGATGTACCAGACAAGGGCTGCTTTGTGAATGTCCATCCAGCCGAGCGGTACAAACCAGAAGATGGACGGAGGAGGATAGAGGAAAGGCGCAGCGAGCGCGGCTTGCGCAAATCCCAAGCTGGGGTGAAATGGGGCGGCGAGTTGAGTCGCCAGCGCGGAGTCGTAGAAATTTAGACCTCGCGCTGCCATGACTCCGTCGATCCAGAAAATTTGAAAGTCCCAATCCGGTGGGTGGCGCGTATTGCTGGCAGCCATCATAACCACTCGCCAGATTCCCTTGGCGGCAACACAGATAAGTGCGATCGCAAACAAGGCGCGGATGTAGGGCGACAGTTGGCGGTAGCGCGCACGGCCGACCATAAACAGCCAGACGGTCACTGTCATCAAACACGAAGTGACGATGTTCATAGAGGTGGTAGGGTTAAAGCCTCAGACAATAAAATCAATCTAACCCAAATGAGGCAGGCGGCGAGTACTAAAAGTAAAGCTTCAAAGCAAACTGTATCTCGCGTTGGTCGTTTTGGTTGTCGCGGGTAGAGTTGATTTTGCCAAATGAAGTCGAGGTATAGTCGAGCGCGCTTGGAGCGCCCGCCCCGCCATTCGGTCCCAGACCGGGCAGCGAGAAGTTGGGCGTGTTGGTCAGGTTGAACACTTCGGAACGAAACTCGAGCGAGATCCGTTCCGTTACCACGAATCGCTTGAAGAGCGAGAAGTCCAGCCGGTGATAACCGGGCCCGTAGTACTGAGTCGGCGAGCCGCCTAGCGGCGTGTAGTCGGACTGTCCGATCGCGGTGGCCGCAGGGGGACTCGCAAACCCGGCAGGGTTGAGCCATTGATTGACGTTATGCGGACCCGCCGTAACGCTTTCACCGGACACCAGCAGCGCATTGCAACCCAGTCCGGAAGTGGTCGTCACCACGCAGGGAATGGTTCCCGGTTGTCCATCTTGCAGAGTAAGAATACCGTTGATACTCCAATTGCCCAGCGCCGCATTCAGCGGGCCGTGCGCGTTCTTAAGCAGAAGTTTTCCGCGGCCCACCGGGAGTTCGTACGTGCCGCTCAAGTGCAACGCCTTGGGTACGTCGAAATCGCACAACCCGTAGTCTCCCTGAATGCCGAATCCCGGCAGATTCGCGGCCCGGTACGTGACGGCCGTGGCATTCAGCAGGTCGGAAGCATCTGTGCGGCACTTCGACCACGTGAAATTCGCCAGTAGGCTCAAGCCCGCGTTATAACGGCGCTCGTAAGTGGCCTGGAGGGAGTTATAGAAGCTGTTACCGGAAAAAGAGGTGTAATTGCCGTAGGACGCGAAGTCTGGATACGGTGAATACAGCAGGCTGTTCAAGCCAGGCGGAAGAATTTGCGCCGGTGAGTTCGGATTCTTATACACCCCAAGATGCCGGACAGTATTGCCTACGTAGCCTAACTGGATCGTCTGGTTCTGCGGCAATGCATATTGCACTGAGAGATTGTAGTTCTGCGTGTAGGGTGTTTTAATGCGGTAATCCTCGCCCTGCACTTGCACGCCTTGCGAGGCGACTGCACCTGAAGTAAGCGGAATCCCGGATAAACCGTTTTCGAGCGTCGCAATCGAGCCGTTCGGAAAGGTAATGGGCTGGTCTGGCGTGAGGATGTTATATGCCAGGTTGAAATGAAAGGGAAAATCGCCGAACGTATATTGTGATGAATTTTCAAACCCGCCATAAAAAACGCCATAGCCGCCGCGAATCACGAAGTTCGGAGCAGCTTGATATGCGATGCCAACGCGCGGCGAAAAGTTGAGCTTCTGCACCTGCGTGAGACCCGATTGCCCGGAACACGAGACCGTCACTCCATCCGTTTGCGCGGCCGCCAAAAACTGGCTAGAAAGCGGCTCGTGACAGCGCCGGTTAGTAATCAGGTAATTCGCGCCGCCGCCCGCCAGCGGTACGAAATTGGATTGCGCCCTATAGAGTTCTACCTGCGGCCCAAAATACTCCCAGCGTAAACCCAGATTGAGCGTTAACTTAGGAGTAACTTTGTAGTCATCCTGGAAATAGAGAGCGTTGTAATTGCGCCGCATGTCGGTATTGGCGATGTTAGAGGCACTGACATAGTCGGAACCGCCGACGTTATTCGGCGCGCCTGCCACGCTGCCCGCGATCGGTGTTAACAGCAGCTGCGCCAACCCGGTGTTACCGCCGCTGGTCTCGGGCACTTCGGTGTAATTTCCTCCAAAGTCGAAGGCGCCGCGCGAGGTAGGCGGTTGCAGCACGGAGAAGCGAAGCTGCTGAAACTGGTACCCGGCCTTCATGGAGTGCCGTCCGGCATTTTTGGTCAGCACATCGGTAAACTGCGAAACAGTGCTGTACTCGATGGATGGCAGATACTCCGCGCTGCCAAGCGTGTTTAGACCCGAAATGAAGAACGCGCCCAGCCCGCCGTTCGACGGTACCTGCGGCACGCCTGAAATGCCATACTGCGCAGGAATCCCCAGCATATTTGCATTCGGTTGAACCCGCGAACTGGCCAGCCGGTTCACCCCAATCCTGGCCTCGTTGACCATGGTCGGCGAGAAGGTGTGGATTTCGCCCAAGACACCGTTCCAGGACACTGAGTTTTGATTGCCCGTCGCGAAGCTGCCTCCATCGGCGATTCCGGCGAAAGGGCCGGGCGAGAACAGGGGATTGATCACGTGGCTCACGCGAATAAACAAGGTGTCACTCGAGCTAAAATTCTGATCGCCCCGTACATCGAATTGATCGACATCGTTCGAGAGATTGCGGTCACTGGCATAATTATTGAACAGTCCAGGAGCGTTCGGCGCAGGGTAGACATTCAGCAGTTTGATGGCGTTCGGATCAAGGCGGCTTACGGGCAGCATATTCCCGGCAAACGGTTCGCGCGCATAGCCAACGAACGATCCCGGCGGATTGCCGCCACACGACGCCGTTAAGCCTGTCAACACATCTTGCACGCCACAGTTCACCGTTCTGGTGGTCGACGGATCAAACACCTGCCCTAGCGCGGAGGTTCGACCCAGCACATCGGTTCTAGTTCCGCCTTGCGTGAGCAATTCGGAAAGGTCGGTATAGCCGCTGTTGCGCTCGAGCGCCGTCGGAACGGTGTTGGTGCTGGTCACGGCTTGTCGAATGCGTGTACCTTGATAGTCCGCAAAGAAGAACGTTTTATTCTTGACCACCGGTCCGCCGATCGTGAACCCAAATTGATTCTGGCGGAACTCTCCTTTCGGCAATCCGCCGGAGTTCTCGAAGAAGTTCGCTGCGTCCAATTTGTCGTTACGTAGAAATTCCCAGGCATTGCCATGAAAAGCGTTGGTTCCGGATTTGATTGTGGCGTTCAAGACTGCGCCAGCGGAACGCCCCAGTTCGGCGCTGTAGTCGCTCGTCTGAATTTTGAACTCTTGAATCGCATCCACCGGCGGCAGCGTTCCGAACGCTTGCCCGTTCAGAAAATCCGGCAGCGCGGAATTGTTGTCCACCCCGTCGAGTAAATAGTTGTTTTGCGAAGGCCGCGAGCCATTGGCCGCGAAACTCCCCGAAGCTCCCAGCCCTCGGCTATCCTGTTGCCCTTGCGTTACACCCGCCGATAACTGTGCCAGGAACGTGAAGTTCCGTCCATTTAAAGGCAGGTCATTCACGGTCTTTGTGCCAATCACCTGGCCCACCGACGCATCCTGCGTCTGCAATGCGGCTGGCTGATCTGTCACCGAGATGATTTGATTTGTCTGGCCCGGTGGAAGCTGAAAATCGACCACGACGTGCTGCTGCACATCGACCGATATATGAGAATGCTCTACCTTCTCGAAATTCTGAAATTCGGCGGAGAGCGTGTAGTGCCCGATGCGAACCGGTGAAAAATTATACTCTCCGGCCGCTCCGCTCTGTACCGATTGTTTCTGGCCCGTGTCATCGTTCGAGAGCGTGACAGAAGCATTCGGAATCACGCCCTGACCCGTGTCCCTGACCGTTCCCTGAATTGATCCGGCATCAACCTGCGCGGAGCAGGGAAGCGCACAATAAAGGAAGCTGATAAGTAAGAGGTGCGAGTTTTTAGGCAAATCTAGTAGATGCCCGGAAACTTGGCTTGGTGTTTATTCCTTCGGTCAAAAAATCCTTAATGTTGCCATTTCGTTTCCTGGCCTTCGCCGGGTTTCATCCAGTCTTTGGTCTTCATAAGCAGTTCCTCTTCCCGCCGCGCTTTCGACACGTGATCGACTTTCAAATTCTCGAAGACATGCACGCCGGTTTTTCCAGCCGTTGCAATATCCAGATCGCCGTCGCCGTCCAGATCCTCCACAATAAACTGCGTGCCCGCCGCTCCCGTACCGTTCTCCGAGACCGCATACCGGGTGAAATGCCCGAATTTGGTGTCGACCTTGTAGTAGTAGATCACCAGCGGATCGTAGGATCCAGGATCGTTGCCGTTGTGCCCGCGATAGCGTTTGCCCGCCAGCAGTTCCATCTGGCCATCCCCATCCAGATCCACCAGCTTCAACACGTGTACCTGTGAAAACGATTCATCGATGGTATGTTTCACCCAATGGCGGGTGCCGCCCGAACCTTGCTGCTCCATCCAGTACAAGCCGTAACTGTGGCCGCGGCCGTAAATCAAATCGAGCTTGCCATCGCCATTCACGTCATAGCCGATGATCGGGAATCCGGTTTCGCCGAGATCCCATTCTCCGTGCCACTCCCACTTGTCGTTATTGGCGTCGATATTGCGAAACCAGCCATGCGGGCTCAGCACATCGACCTTGCCGTCTCCGTCTATATCCGCCATGCCCACTCCATGTCCGTCCTGGTCGTGTCCCCCGAGCTTATGTACTTTCGGCTCCGCACCCGCGAAGTCGACCCAGATCATGCCGGAACGGCCATAGTGCGCCAGCGCGAGATCCCGCTTCCCGTCGCCGTTAATGTCCGCCATCCAGCCTCCCTCCGTCTCGACGGTGTGCGTGATCAAATGTTTTTCCCACATGACATCCGGCTTCTTGGGATTTTCATACCAATACAGGCCGTCAGTCATCCAGCCGGTGGTCACCACATCCGGAGCGCCATCGTGATTGACATCGACCGCCCACTCTCCGCAATCGGATACGAACTCGCCCACTACTTCCACCGTTCGATATTGATGGAGCTTCCATGCGCCGCCTTGTGGGCCGGGATTCTCGTACCAGAATGCACCGCTCAAGATATCGGGCCGGCCATCACTATTCATGTCAATGGTCGTGATGCCTTCGGAGTGATCGCTGCCTAGCTGGTGCGCGAAAAAGGTACTTTGCGGCACGCCAAAAGGGCCGTTCCCGCGCTCCTTATTCAGTTGCGCAAACGCAGGCAGATTGGTCGCGGCCACCAGGCACGACAATGCTAGAACGAATCGAAAGTTCATGAGGCTATGCAGAAAGTTTACAGCGGCAGGATTTCTTCACGCACCGGATCGAAATCGATACTCCGCCGCTGCTCGTACGATAAGTTTCCAAGATGCGAAGCCTGCGCCGAACGATGCCCGATCAGAACATCGCCATTCGGGCGTTCCCGCGTCTTCAGACACGCGATGAAATTGTTGACGTGATCCTGCGTGAGCGAATCGTGATTGTTGAGCATCACTTCGGCTTGCTGCACTTCGGCCGGCTGCTTGGAGCCCGTCGGATAACCACTGGTACCGCGAACGATCAATCCATAAACGGCCTTCCGTACCTCACATCTCGATCGCTTCGCCTTTGATGCTAGGCACAAGCGTGGCTTCAAAAGTTGCTGTGAAGGGTTTTGGAGATGCGTACTGCAGCTGCACATTGATCGTGTCGGGAGCTGTGCGGCCATCCTGATAGTGGTGCACGCCGCCGGCCGCAACGGCTGAGACTGGCACATCTCGGTTCATGAACATGTGCACCACATCGATCCAGTGCGTGAACAGATCCGTCACCTGGCCGCCGCCAAAATCAAGATAGGCACGCAGTTGTAATACTGCTGCGGATCGTAGTCGCGCCATTTCAGCGGCCCCAAAAATCGCGACCAGTTCAAGTCCGCCGGTTGTGTCTGAAATTCCGCCGGCGCTTTACGCAGATGCCAGCTATTGCCGTACCACCAGGTGCGCGCCAGCGTCACATCGCCAATTTTGCCCGAATCGAAATACTTTTCCTTCGCTTCCAGATAGTGTTTCGCGGAACGCTGCTGCATGCCCACCTGGCAAACGCGCTTGTTCTCGCGCGCGGCTTTCACAATCAGCGGCCCTTCTTCGATTTTTCGGGTGAGCGGCTTCTCGACGTAGACGTCCTTACCCGCGTTCAGTGCATCGATGGCAATGCAGTGTGCCAGTGATCCGGCGTCGCGATCAACACCACATCCAGATCCTTGCGCTCCAGGAGTTTGTGATGGTCAGTGAGATAGTCGAGCAGCTGCCGCAGGATGCCGGACGATTTAAACGTATCGCTCTGGAGGATCCGGTGGAGTTGTTCGGTGACCTGATCGGAGGGTGGCTGTTGCGCTATCTCGTCGGTAGAAACATGCATGTTGGACTTTCTGGGCGCTTGACGATCCTGCTCGGAGCTTGTTCGTTATATAGCTGCTACGGGTGGGAGCTTGAGCAGCGAATGGAATGGAAGACACAAAATGGAATTTTGAGCACGCTACGGGATTCAAAGCAACTGTTGCGATAAATACATGCGTACAATGCGGATTTTGTGCTGTGTTGCCCCTACTTCGGTGATTCCGTTTTTGCGCCCTCTCCGGAATACAAACCCTCCAGCGGCCGATCATGCCCGTTTACCGGCAGGTCTGGCTTCGGCAACATGCTATCCCTCATCGCTGTGTTGTACAAAAAGATTGCCTCTACCACGGCCGCTTGCTTCAAGTCTGGTTCACTCAAATGCTCGTAAGTGTCAAGGTTCGCATGATGCGTGCGGCTCATGTAGTCTCTCTCATCTTGAATAAAACTGAATCCGAGAAGCCCAGCCCGGCCAAATGCCACCTGGTCGCTAGATCCGCTGCTCTGGTTGCTCACTGTCGCAACCCCTAAATCTGCTAATGGCTTCAGCCACTGGGAGAAGATCTCGGCTGCGCCAAGATTGCCATGCGTGTAGATGCCCAGTATCTTGCCAGTTCCATTGTCTAAGTTGTAGTAAGCGTCTAACTTCGCCGCTTCAGGTTTCATCGTCGGCTTTCGCAGCACATCTCGTAAGAATAGCGGTACTTCCTTGTCCTCCGGAGCTTTGGAGAAATGAAGCGTAGCGTAGTGGCTCGTAACATAACCGAAAGATCCCAAAAGACCCTGTTCCTCTCCAGACCAAAGAGCGATCCTGATCGTACGCCTCGGTTTAGCCTCCAAACTATTCAAAATTCGCATGGCTTCCATCGCCACTACCACGCCCGCGCCATTATCGGTTGCTCCCGTTCCTGCGAACCAACTGTCCAGGTGCCCGCCCACAATCACAACTTCGTCTTTCAACTTCGGGTCTGTGCCTGCGATCTCGGCAATCGTGTTAAATCCCTGGGCGTGCTCATCGTCGAAACGCGTCTCGATTCGGACTTTCACCTTCACGGGTACCTTCTGATCGAGAAGCCGGCTCAAACGATCCCGAGCCTCGGTTTCTATCACTTCCTGGGGAATCAATTGCCTCCGCTCCGGTTTGAATACAAACCATCCGAGGGAGGCGTTCAAATCATCGTGCAATACGCCCCCTGAGCCGCCGGGCACAATTACAGCGATAGCACCTTCGGCAGCGAAGAATTTCGCTGCCTTCTCTTGGAAGGCGAACCCTGCGAACACTTTGTGGTAGTCCAATGTCTGAACTGGTTCGGCGAGCGGATATTGATCATAATTAGCCAGCTTCGCCGCATCAGCATGTTCCATTCGTGGCACGTCCTCTGGATCTACCTCTGGCGACATCGCTGCGTGCCCATATAGAATCACCTTGCCCTTGAGCTTGCCTTTCCATGGCGTGAACTCATCCTCGGTCTGCATCCCCGGAACTGCGACCAGATCCGCTATAACCTCTCCATTTGTTGGCGGGGACCAAGGGGTAGCTTGCGCCAAGAATGTACCGGACCCCGGGGTTACGATGCTTAACGACGCGCTCAACTGCGTCCATCCCAGGCCAAACTCGCCCCAACTCTCCAAATGAGCGTTGCTGCAGCCCATGGCGGTAAGCTGTTTGACCGCCCACTGGCTCGCTGCAGCCATAGCCGGCGAGCCGGTAAGCCTAGGCCCGATACCGTCCAATAACGCCGCCGCGTATTCCATCACGTGCGAGTGTTGAAATCCCTCGGCTCGAATACGCGAATACATCTGAAGATCCAGCGTTTCCGGCGGGTCTTTCGCTTGCGCTCCCGCTGAGAATGATTCGGCAAAGACCAGCGCTAATACAAGCGCATTTCGTAGATGGGCCATGCGCTTCATCCTAATTCAAGACGGCGATAGCCTCTGCCGACAAAGCCCCTCGGTCCGCTCCCCGAACCGAACTCCATGAACAATCTTTGCCACTACCTATCCCGTCTTCGCAATCGTCATGCCCGAGCAGCTAACAACAAATTCCCGTCCGCGAAAACACGTTTCATTTGCGCACTGCGCGACGGAGGTTAACATTGCGCACAAGAACAGTAAATCTCTACAAAGTTGCTGCCGGGACCCAAGTAGTTAGTTAGAAGGATGGCAAATACCCGCCCATCCAGCGCCGGATTTGCCGCTATCGCGGATAAAGATCCGATGCACCGATGTAAGGTCGTTTGTTATGACTGATAACAGATATTATGTCAACTCAGGTATTATGTCAACTCAAAAGATCTTAATATACGTAACATGCATAAGGGGCGGAAGGCCAAAAAGCTCGAAGGTAAAGGCGGTGGTGTTGCGGGAAAGATCGGAGTTCAAGGGATTCTGGAACGCGGAGGTAATATCCCCGGGTCGTCGACCATAGCCAGTACCCGAACGTTGTCCCAACAGTGTATGAAAGGGTGGAACCCGGTTCTCATGTTTATACAGATCAATTGTGGTCCTACTTTGGTCTTCCAGCTGATTACATTCACCAGGTCATCATTCACGCTGGGATGTATGTAAACGGCCAGATTCACGCCAATGGGCTTGAGAACTTCTGGAACCTCCTGAAGCGCGGTTTAGGCGGCACTCACGTTTCGGTGGAACCGTTTAATCTGTTCCGCTATGCGGACGAACAAGCATTCCGCTACAACCATCGGAAGATGCAAACGACGGAGAGCGGTGCGTCGCTGTCATGAAGCAAATTCTCGGTCGGAGACTCACCTACAAGGAACTGACCGGAAAGGAGGAAGAAACGAAAGCTTTCTAAGAAGCGGGAGGGACGCGGGAAACGGATTTCCGTTTCGGCTTTGGACCGCGTTTATTCGGATTGAGCGCCGATTGTTTGCGATGTTCTTCGATCTGTCTCTTTATTTCGGAGTGCGGGACCGATAGCACCTGCTTCATCGTCGTTTCGAAACGCTTTAAAAGCTTTCGGCCCCCTCGTACATTTGTGATGGAAGCCTCGTTTTGTCTGCTAGCAGTCGCGTGGACTTCATGGCTCCATAATGTCACTTTCTTGATCGTCGGAGGGTGCCTTTGCTCGAAGTGTACGCATAAACCGCAATCTATTGATCATGCTATGCGTCTGAATACCGTTCTTCTCTCGCCATCGCGCATAATCTTCATTAAATGTCTCCGGCAGTTTGGATGGATGGTAAATGTGCATTGAAAGCATTTCGTTCTTATCAACAAACCTGAAGTGGAAACGAGGATTCGATAAAGCAACATCCTTTCTGTAAATTCGGTTAATCTTGTTCGGACGGGTGCAAGTTATTCATTCCCAAATAAGTCTTCTCGGTCTCCCATTCCTCACTAATCTCCATGAGCACCGCGCTGACGAGACGAAGCAGGGAGGCTTCGTTCGGAAACAAGGTGGCCACGCGTGTGCGGCGCTTCAGTTCTTTGCTGACTCGCTCCATCAAGTTCGAAGTACGCAAGCGCCGACGGTGCGTCGGTGGAAAAGTAAACACAGTGAAGCTGTCGGCCACGTTAGCCTCCAACCAGGCACTCAGTTTCGGTGCGCGCTGCGCATACTTATCCACGGTCTGGCGCAAACGGCGTTCCGCATCCAGCCGATCCGTCGATTCGAAGATGGCCCGCAGATCGGTGGCAACTTCACGGCGCATCTCGAGCCGAGGCACATAGTGACCGGCATTCTGCTGGAGATGAAACTGGCAGCGTTGCCAAGGCAGGCCGGGAAAGCGGGCCTCCCGCGCCGCTTTCAGGCCGGCATGATCGTCGCTGATCAGCAAACGCACACCGGACAATCCGCGCGCCTGCAAGCTGGCGAAAAAGTCGCGCCAATGCACCTCCGCTTCGCTCAACGACACGCTCACGCCCAATACCGTGCGACGCCCGCTTTCATCGACCCCAAAGGCCATCAGCACAGCGCAAGAAACTACCGCACCGCCGTGCCGGACCTTTTCATAGCGCGCATCCAGGAACACATACGGCACCTCCCCGAGCGGCCGGTTGCGCCACTCGTTCAGCTCCTCATCGAGCAACCGGGTGGCCCGGCTCACCTGCGTGCTGGACACTTCCAACCCGCACAACTCGCTCATCACCGCCGTGACCTTCCGGGTCGATACGCCTTTAACGTACATCTCGGCAATGGCGCACTTCAGTGCCCGCTCGCTCCGCACGCCGCGCTCCAGAGCCGACGGATAGAACTCGATCTCGCCTCGTACCTGGGGCACTTGCAAAGCGAGTTCGCCTACCCGTGTGCTGAGAGTTTTCGGCTTGAAGCCGTTGGCATACCCGCGCCGCTTCTCGGTCCGTTGGTACGGGCCGGCATCGAGCGCCTGGGAACGCTCGATGCGCATCGCCTCATTCAGCATCAGCCGCATCGCATCCGCCATGTGGGAAAGCCCGCTTTCACAAAGCAGTTGAACCACATTCTCAATTACGTTATCGTCAGCCTGGTGGGCCATTGTTTGCTCCTTGTCATGAATTTGGTCGTTCATAAAAGGAAATCAAACTTGGCCCCGCCAAAACAAGAGCCCCTTCGTTTTGTTCTAGCTATCCGCTTCAGCTCGCTTCGCTCGCCTTCGCTACGGCCCACAACAAAACATTCCCGAATTGCCTCGGAGTCAAATTACAGAAACGATGTTACACGAACGAGGATTCGCGTTCAGCTTCACGAACGAGTGCCGAGACCACCGCTCACGAGATGCAAGCATTGTGTTTTCCATGTGCTTCATTACTTCTCTCGCCACCAAATCGGCGACTTGGATGCCGGATTCCTTCCGGTAGTTCGCAAAGGATGTTTTACCTAACCGCTCGTGAAATGGCCAATCGTCCAAGCTTCCAAGATATTCATATAAGTCAGCAATGCTGGGATCACGCTCAAAGTTTTGGTCAAAAGTGATATCCACTTGTTGCGCAGGAACACTGACGTATCCCAAGCCAGCACACCGCGCCGCCACTTCTGCAAAGCACAAATAGTAAGGCTCCTCTTTGGGATGACTACCAGGGTAGCCTTTAACAAAGTCTTGAATGTTCATTGCAGTGGCGAACCCAAAGAGCTCACTCTCAGCGAGCATACAAACTAGATCCCGATATAGGCTTGTACGCTGTTGTCTATCGACACCCCGATAATCTCCCCATCCGGATTCGCAATCGGTGGCATGGAAGGGAATGTCACCGATTCGTTTTTCCCATTGCGATTTGAATCTACTCCACTGTTCGGGTGTCCCCAGCACGGCTGCAGCAGCAAACACTGTCGCCCGTTTGGAGTCAGCACTGTCGTCCCCATACGCTACAAGCATTGCGTCGAGCCAGTCGCTGGAATTAGTTTCTGAGACATTCTGCGCGCTGGTAAGCATAGCGCACGTCTGTCAGCGGAGCATATTTATACCACTTATGACGAGCCCTACCAAAGTACCCCATCTACTGCCGTCACCGGCTCCGGTATCTTTCCTTCCCCCAGCGCCTGCTTCAAGTTTGTCTCGATCGTGAACGAAAGTGCCGTTAATGGAACATCGTACGGTCGATTCTCAAATGGATCTTCCAGGTTTTTTCCAATCCGGTTCAATACCAACAACGCGAAGCCCACCACCAGCGTGATCAACGGCGTAAACCATCCCGCTTCATCGGCAATCACAAAAGGCAGCATGATGCAGTAGACCTTGATCAAGAGCTCTGGATAAAAGTCGTATTGCCTCGGCAAGGGCGTATTCTTGATGCGCTCGCAAGCGCCCAGAATATTCGAAAGGTCGGTAAGCGTTTGATCGATCCGCAGCATATGAAATTCGCTCAGCACCTGTTGGTCAACCGCCATGGTCACCTCCTGCCCCATCTCCTGCAGGATCGAGTTCGGAACGTTCTTTGAGGTTTTCAACTCCTCCAGGCTGGTCGCATCGAGAAAAGGACTGATCGCAGCCCAAGGCGCCTGCCCGCGTAGTGCACAACGCATTGCGTGCACAAACGCGATCTGCCGGAAGACAAACGTGCGCGAAAATTCAATGGAAGCGGCCTCCATTATCGGGCTTCCCGACCGCCTGGGAAACGAGATCGCCTGCCGCGCAATCGAGCGTGAACTGTTCACCAGCCCGCCCCACAGCGTTCTTGCCTCCCACCAGCGCGCATAGGCTGAATTCGTGCGAAATCCCAATAAGATGGTCAGCGCCGCGCCCAGCACGCTGACCATCGTGTCAGGGATTTTGATATAGCTCAGCATGTGGTGCTGATGATCCAGCAGGATGCTCACTACCGACAGCAAAAAAAGAACGGACAAAAGTCTTCCGACCTGTTTCAAGATACGCGGCCAATACGGATAGTTAGAGACGACCATGATGACTTAGTAATTGAGGCTCTTACTTTTCTGATTCCTTGAGCGAGACAACTCGATCTGCTTTTACGTTTTGTAATGTTTGTGTCACGCCCGAAGGCCAGCGAATTTCCATCGATTCTATCTCAGGGTCAGATCCAAGCCCGAAGTGAACCGGACCCAGACTCGAAGATGCATACCCCACGCTGCTCGTCATGTGATTGAACTGTTTGCCCGATTTCCTGACCATTTGTATGCGCGCCCCAATACCGTCCCGGTTCGACTTCACTCCTTCGAGCGCCACATCGAGCCAGTGAGCGGGCGGATTGCTTCGGTTCATCCAAATCTCGGCCTGCTTGCCGAGAGCTGTTACCACCACATCAACCCGGCCGTCGCCGTCCAGATCGCCGAAAGCACAGCCGCGATGCCGAGCAGGGGGTGCGGCGTCCAGTCCCGCTTCCGTTGTCAGTGCCTGCCACCTGCCGCTGACGCCTGAGTTCCTGAACACGGTGTTTGGTTGGTCGAGACTCACTCCCGGTTGCGGCAGCGACGCCACGTGTCCGCGCGTGACGAACAGGTCTTTCCATCCGTCATTGTTGAAATCGAAAAGCCCGACGCCGAATCCGGCCATGGACAGGCTTTGCTTACGCATGCCGCTCGCCGCCGTCACGTCTTCGAAATTCCCTTTGCCCGAGTTCCGCAGCATCGGGAACGTCTGGTTGTTCAGCGCAATATAAGCGATGTCAGGCAGGCCATCGTTATTGAAATCGCGAAAGTCCAGTCCCATGCCGGAGATAAAATTACCATCTTCCGGCAGCGCCGCCCCAGCGCTCATCGCCACCTCCTCGAACCTGCCTCCCGTGTTGTGAAACAACGAATTGTAGAAGCCATCATTGGTGATGAACAAATCGGGACGGCCGTCGCCATCGTAATCGGCTACTCCGACACCCATTCCCTTCCCGGGATGCGAGCGGATGCCCCAGGCCTTGGATACATCCTCAAAGTGCCCGTTGCCGCGGTTTAAGAACAATTGATTTGGCAAAGGGTTGAAAAATTTTGGATGGCAGTAGTCAGGCTGGCCCAGGTAGGAACAAGCTGCTTTGTCGCTGTACTTCCACTGCACATAATTGACGATGAATAAATCGAGCAGTCCGTCATTATTTACGTCGACCCAGGCGGCCGCCACGGACCACAACGGGCCAAATTGGGCGTCGACATCGTGATCTAAACCGGCCTTCCCTGTCACGTCGCTGAAAGTGCCATCGCCGTTGTTGTGATAGAGCGTGTTGCGATGGACGCCCGCTACAAATAGATCTGGGTACCCGTCGTTATCGTAATCCGCGGCGGCGGCTCCTACGTCGTAGCCGTGACCGGCCAGACCAGCGGCGTCTGTGACGTCGCTATAGCGCCCATTTCCCTCATTGCGAAAGAGGCGGTTCCGGTATTTCGGATTGTCCTTTTGCAAGGTGGCTAAATTGGCGCCGTTCGTGAAGAAAATGTCGGGGCGGCCATCGCGGTTGTAGTCGAACACGGCCACTCCACCGGCCATGCTCTCCGGCGGATTGCGCGCAGGTGTTTCATCATTTTCTAACGTAAACGGAACCGGCGAGAGCGCAAAGTGAATCGGACTGGCTGCGTCCTCGGCCGTGAACGCCAGACCAGACAAGCCGAGTAGCAAAGCGGCCCCGGCCAGCAGTAAGCACGACCGAAACGAAAGCATAGAGAGTGAACGGTGCCATGAGGATAGCAAACACTGGTTAAAATCGATTAAGGAAAAACTAAATGTAGCCGCAGAACAACGCGGATCAACACAGATCAAACATTTATTTCAATCAGCGTTTATCAGCAGCCAATAACTTCTTCAGCAGCTTCCTCAACGCCTTTCTTGTTTATTCATTTACTGACTTACTTATTCATCTCGACTGGAAACCGCAGCATCTTCTGTTGTGCCATAGTCAGCGATTCCCAAACCTTCCGAGGAATCGTGCTTACTTCGCGGCTGTCATCCCAGTACCAGCGGCCCACGTAACGGATGGTTAGCAGCGCTCGTGGCGTATCAGTCAAATTAGGTGTACCTCGATGGATCGCCCACGGATGACGAATCAGCACATCGCCGAGTTGCAACGGCACAGACTCCATTTCTATCTCGCCAGACTCGACCGCGTTGGGCGCTTCCCTCCTCCCCATCCGATGAGTGCCCGGCGCAATCTCGATCGATCCATGTTCCCGCGCAATATCAATCAATCCGAAACTGACCGCCAGCATATAAGTAGGCAATGCGAAGTCCGTCCATTACTGCACCTGCAATACACAGTACTTCGCTATCAAAGAAAAACTCGGGGGCAAAACACGGCAGGGCAAATGGCATCGCCAAGAAATGACGATGTGGGCCGCGGTTTGCCGGTTTACGGTATTGGTCCAGATACTCCAATAGAATCGGCCAAAGCGCCTCCCGGCAGGCGCGGAGGAGCGACCGGTCGAACCGTGCTTTGATAACACAAAACCCTCTAGCTTGAAGCTCGATTATTTTGTCATCTATTATCGGCACGGAAACTTCGATCCCGAAACGGGACAGACCTCACAGGCGAATCCGAGCTTCCTTTCCGCGCGGATGCGCTCTACACTTCGGCTATCCGGCTCGATACTTTCTTGTAAATTCGGCCCGGAGTTCAATCTGCTATGTCTTGCCCAAGATGTCATTCTACGGAAATCTGTCAGTCCAGGCGTAAAAAGGTGGGAGATCTCCTCTTGCTCCTGTTTCGTATGAAGCCCTGTCGCTGCCTCGACTGCCGGAAACGATTTTTCGTACCTTCCGATTTGGCCGCCACGCTACATCGCCGCAAAAGCGGCACGCGCAAACGCAGGCGCGCCGCCGAGCAGATCCTGGTTCTCGAAGCTGCACCGGTGCTCACCCAATAAGGGGTCACTACGCGAACGCCAAGGGATTTGGATTGATCGTTAGAGATTGCAAAGTGTCTTAGGAGCCTGGAAGATGGCCTAGCGTTCGGCCCGTCTGCCCACTTCGTCTAATCGTTTACTGCCGTCTGGCCGCGCTACGCCCCAGCCCTTGGGTGACAAAGCCTGTTGCTGTTGTCGTTAAGGTTCTCTCACCCGATGATCGAATCGGCGACACACTCGAAAAGTGTGCCGATGCGGCGGTATGGAGCGAATTGCTGAAGCGGATTGAAAATACCAAGCGCCGATAGGTTTTACGGGTGCCGACGTTGGCGCGACCGTCGACATGGATTACCAAGATCCGGGGCTTTTCCTACTCGTTCTTCGGTCTCGGCAGGCTTACGTCTGTTGACCGCCAGAGGCAAACAGGACGGAAACCATCTAGCGCCAGCCGGTAGACGGCTGGATAAACTGATTTCCGTCCTGCGGAGTCGTGCAAACCTCACGGGCTTGCTCGACCGAAGCTCGCAATTCGCGGTCCAGACGCGAACGCCGAACCGGCAGTCACCTCCCCCGAGACCACTGCCACCCGACATCCGCGCCGGATCTTTCTCTGTTGTAACGAATCCTTCCGCTGAATGCCAGCGTCGACGACAATGGAATCAGGCTTTTCAACACGTTTTATCTGCTGCCTTCTGGCACACTTACGCTCGCGTGGCTGTGCGCAAAATGTGGATAAAACAAGGAAAGGCTACATTGTTTAATTCTTATGAATAGCGCACAGCAGCAGAAAATCAGCGGGAAAGCACCGGCCAGCGGCTCTCCCCAGGAAATTCGTTTCACGGAAATGATTCAGTCTGTCGACGACCTCATTGCACCCGAGCCGCTCGATGACTGGATTGCTCCGGGCTTTGTCGACCTTCAGGTTAATGGATTCGCGGGTGTCGACTACAATGACCCCGCAACGTCCTCGCAAGCGATCGCCGAGTCAGTACATGCCATGTTCCAAACCGGCGTCACCCGTTTTTTTGCAACGGTCATCACGGGATCGGAAGAACGCATGGCCGGTTCCCTGCGCAATCTGGCTCGCGCCAAAGAAGAGTTCGAGCGCAGCGGCAGTCCGGCATTTCACGCGCTCGAAGCCTTTCATGTCGAAGGCCCGCATATTTCGCCGGAAGACGGTCCGCGCGGCGCTCATCCGCTTGAACATATCCGGCCGCCCAACCTCGAGGAGTTCAAACGCTGGCAGGAGGCCGCCGGTGGTGGTATTCGCCTGGTCACCGTTTCCCCCGAATGGGACGGCGCACCATCTTATATAGAAGGTCTGGTGCGGGCGGGCGTCGTCGCGAGCGTAGGACATACCAAGGCCAACCAGGAGCAAATCCGACAGGCGGTAGAGGCCGGTGCAACCATGTCCACGCACTTAGGCAACGCCGCTCACCCCGTTCTCCCAAAAACCCAGAATTACATCTGGGATCAGCTTGCCGAAGAAAAATTAGCGGCCTGTTTCATTGTCGACGGCATCCACATTCCTCCGGCGTTCTTCCATGCCGCGCTGCGCGCCAAAGGACTCGAAAAATCGATTCTGGTGACGGACGCCGTCATGCCGGCTCTCTGCCCACCCGGACCTTACCGGCTCGGGCAAGTCGATGTCGAACTTCGGCTGGATGGCAGCGTAGTGATGCGCGGGGGCACGCGGTTGGCCGGTTCTACTCTGCGCATGGATCATGCCATCGCAAATGCTGTCCACTATGGCGGCATCTCCCTGACCACTGCGCTGGCCATGGCCACCAGCAACCCGGCGCGCGTGGGCCGCATTCCTGGCCGTCAACGGGGCGTCGTTCCCGGCGAAAAAGCCGATCTGGTCCGGTTTACCTGGGACGCCGCCGCCCGCTCCCTCGTTGTGAAGGAAACCATTCTCGCCGGTACCACTGTCTACAACGCGTAAGTCCGCGTGCCTGCCCCTTCGCCCGCGACTCGTTCCGGCGTTCGGGCATCCTAAAAACAGGCATCAAGAAGACAACGACTTACAAAGGAAAATTGGAGAAAATTATGGCATTCACATTACCGCCTCTTCCCTACCCCGAGGAGGCGCTCGAACCGCACATCGATAAGATGACCATGCAGATTCATCACGACAAGCACCACGGAGCTTACGTCACCAATCTGAATAAAGCCCTGGAGCAAGCGCCCGATCTGCAGAGCCAATCGATCGAGCAGCTACTCGCAGGCAACCTGGCCGCCGTCCCCGAGGCGATCAAAACAGCTGTTCGTAACAACGGCGGTGGCCATGCTAACCACTCGTTCTTCTGGCCTCTATTGTCCAAGAGCGGGGGCGGAGTCCCCAAAGGCGAAATCGAGAGCGTCATTACCTCGAATTTCGGCAGTTTTGACGCCTTCAAAGAAAAGTTTAATGCCGCAGCGACTACCCGGTTTGGGTCAGGCTGGGCTTGGTTGGTGAAGGACGGCAGCGGCAAGTTCGAGATCACGTCCTCCGCGAATCAGGACAGTCCGCTGATGGAGGGAAAGAAGCCGATTCTAGGACTTGACGTATGGGAGCATTCCTATTACTTGAAGTATCAGAATCGGCGTCCCGAGTACATTGCGGCTTGGTGGAACGTCGTGAATTGGGACGAAGCGAATAAGAACCTAAAGTAAAACATCAGCTGCAAGGCTGGGATACTCGCGAGCTTAAAGCTTTACTTTCAATCCTAATCTGGCCAGCTGCTTTGCTGTTTCCTCTAACGAGACATGTTGAATCGCTGAGAACCCCAAGGCACTGGCCGCTTCCGAGAACATGGACCGATCATCGATGTAAATCGCTTCGGTTGCGTCCACCTGGGCTAAATCGAGTGCTAGCCGCCAAATGCCGGGGTCCGGTTTGCGCATGTGAACGAAGTGAGAGATCACCATGTAATCGGCCAGCTCTCTTAAGCGAAATTTCCCTACTCGATGTTCGGTGATCCCGCCTCCTTCATTACTGATGAGGGCCAGCTTCAGACTGTTCGCTTCCTTGACCCGTCGGAAAAACTCGATGTTTTCGGGCCAGGCTACCGACTGTGCATAGGCCAGATCCCGCACCTGTTCGAGCGTGAAGTCGCGCGGTTCCGCGAAAAAGACGCGGTCCAGATACTGCTCGAAACTCAGGTAGCCGCGTTCATAGCTGTCGAAGAGTAACCGATGGCGGCTGTCAATTTCGTCGGCGTCGAGTTTGAAATGTTTGCAGACCGCCTCTCGTACACCGTTGTCCCAGCCGTTCGTGCCGAGCACGCCGCCGATATCGCTATAAAGTACTTGATATCGGGTGGGAGGCATCCGCCCTCCAGATTCGCATAAGCGCCCCTGAGTTTATCTCTGGCTAAACCGGGCCACATCCGTCTTGGTAAAATTTTCGCCTTTAAAAAGGAGCGGCTCACCCCGAATCCGGGAGGCCGCGTAGGCCGCGCAATCGCCCATGTTCAACGCTGCCGGATGCCTTCCTTTCCCAAAACGCCTCCAGGCGGCTCGCGCCTCCCAAACGTGTTCGCGGTCAAACGGAATGGTTTCTATCTCCAATTCCTGGAACGCCAGCTGGGTCTTGTCCGCCTGCTCCCGGCTGTGCTTCCCTTCCATGACTATGAGCGTCTCCAGCCAGTTCACGGCGGACATCCCGCAGCGCCTTTCTGACACAATCTGATCCAGAAAATAATCCGCTTCCGGCTCGTTCAGCATAATCGCCAGGATCGCCGACGAATCGATCACCACTAGCGCGGCACTCCAATCTCGTCATACCCGATAATTTCGTCGGGAGTTCGCCGGTCCAGAGTCGGGCTGGCAGACGCGGCCGCCGCTAATTCTTTAACCCGCGCCACCAGTCGGTACCGGTCCTTGCCCTGGCTGTCCAATTGCGCTAACTTATCCTGCAATGCCTCTTTCACTGCCTGACTCATCGTCTGGTGGCTCAGTCTCGCTAGCTGAGTTGCCAAGGCATGCGTCTCTTTGTCCTTGATGTTTAATACTGGCACGTTGCGATCCTCCTTTCCTCCTTCTAACCATACCATCCTCCGTAAGCAAACCACAACCAAAAATTTGCTCGGTACACCACACCGTCTTCGTGTGATCCTAGAAAAAGAAGCGTAATGTCCCTATCAGAGGGAAAGGTTGCGGATGCGCGCCGCGGAACAAAGGCCCAAAGCAATGGTTTTTCACGCGGCGGACCTAATCCCGCGTCCGTTTTGCAGGTGTTCTTTCGCATATGCCCGTCTCCATCAAAGACATAGCGCGGCTGGCGGGAGTGTCTCACTCCACCGTCTCGCGCGCCCTCCGCAACAGCCCCCTTATTCCCGAGAAGACCGCCGCCCGAATCCAGGAGATCGCCGCCCAGCAAGGCTATTCCGCCAGCGCTATCGCCCGCAGCCTGGTGACTAGCAAAAGCGAAGCCATCGGCGTGGTCGTCACCTCCATCGCCGATCCTTTCAATGGTGAAGTGGTGGCCGGAGTCGAGGAAGCGGCCAACCAGGCGGGTTACACCGTGATCCTGGCCAACTCGCAAGCCGATCCCAACCGCGAAATTGAAGTCGTCCGCAGCTTCCAGGCCCGGCGCGTCGACGGCATTCTGGTTGCCTCTTCGCGCGTGGGCGCTCTGCATACGCCCCTCCTTTCCGAACTGCAGATTCCGATCGTCCTTTTGAACAATCAGCATCCGACTCAGTTTTGCCATTCGGTTCGTTTCGATAATTTCGCCGGGGCTTATCAGGCAGCCAAACACCTCGTGGAACTGGGCCATAAACGCATCGCCTATCTGGGTGACCGCTATGGCTTGCATTCAGATACCGAGCGTTTTGAAGGGTTTTCTCAACAGATGCGCGAAGCGGGTTTACCCGTCAAGCCGCCACTCATCGCGCACGCCGATGGAAAGCCTGAAGGAGCGCGAGCAGCCATCCAGAGCTTGTTAGCTCACCCGCAAGCTCCGACTGCGGTTTTCTGCTACAACGACATGTCTGCTTTGGGGGTACTCCAGGCCGCTGCCATTCAGAAACTTCGGGTACCCGCAGATCTCTCCGTCACCGGCTTTGACGATATTTTCTTTGCGTCCTATTTGACGCCGCCGCTCACCACTGTTCGCCAGCCGATGAAACAGATGGGAAAGTGTGCCATGGATCTGCTGCTGGCCGTCATACGCAAAAAGGAGACGGAGCAGTCCGTTTTGATTCAGGGCGAGCTGATCGTCCGTGGCTCAACCGCTCACGCCGCTCGCTAACGCCTTCTCAATCGCTCTTCGCCAGAACGAACTTTTCACACCTCGCGCGAGCGAGATGAGACACGCTTGAATGCTGAACTGGAACAAGGTCTCGCGGTTGATGGACGCGTCCGCTCAGGGACCTCAAAAAGACATTTGGATTGCGGCCATCGCTACCCGGCCAAGGCCTGGGCTAAATCTTCGCGTAAATCCCCCACATCTTCCACACCCACCGACAACCGTATGAGCGTGTCCGAAATCCCTGCCATCTCACGTTGTTTCGCCGGCACCGATGCATGAGTCATGATCGCCGGATGTTCAATCAGGCTTTCCACTCCGCCCAAACTCTCCGCCAGAGCAAACACCTGGCAGCGCTCTAGCACCCGCCGCGCATGAGACAGATCGCCTTCCAGAATCACCGTGATCATGCCTCCAAACGCCGCCATCTGCTTCCGCGCCAGCGCATGTTGGGGATGCGAGGCCAGTCCGGGATAAATCACTCGCTTCGCCGCGCTATTCCCTTCCAGCCATTCAGCCAACACCAGTGCATTCTCACAGTGCCGCGCCATCCGCAAATGCAGCGTCTTTAAACCACGCAAAACAAGAAACGAATCGAACGGGCTAGCGATCCCTCCGACCGCATTTTGCAGAAATGCCAGCCGTTCTCCTAGCTCGGCGGTAGACGCCACCACCACGCCCCCCACAATGTCCGAATGCCCGTTCAAATACTTCGTGGCCGAATGAACCACCAGGTTGAAGCCAAACTCAATCGGCCGTTGCAAATAAGGACTGGCAAATGTATTATCGGCCACCGCCAGCAGTTCTCGTTCGTTGGCGATCTGCCCCACAGCCCGCAGATCCACCAGCTTCAAAAGCGGATTCGATGGCGTCTCGACCCAGATCATCTTCGTATTCGGTCGCACGGCGGCAGCCACCTCAGCAGCGTCGGCCATATCAACGAAACTAAATTCCAGACCGGCCGAGCGTTTGCGCACGCGCTCGAACAGCCTGAACGTTCCGCCATACAGATCGTCGCTCGCCAGCACATGGTCTCCGCTATCCAGCAGGTCAAGCACCGTCGACATGCCGGCCAGTCCCGAAGAAAAGGCGCACGCATGGCTGCCGCCTTCCAGATCCGCCACACAGCGCTCGTAGGCGAAGCGCGTCGGGTTTTGTGCCCGCGAATATTCGAATCCCTGATGCACGCCGGGACTCTTCTGCACATAGGTCGACGTCGCGTAAATCGGCGTCATAATGGCACCCGTTGAAGGATCCGGCTCTTGCCCGGCGTGAATAGCGCGCGTTCCGAATCGGTGTGGCATGGGCTGTTTAGTGAAGCTTCCTTCGAAGATGACTCAAAAGGTCCGAGCGCGTGATTAATCCGAGAAATGCGTCGTCTTCGGTGACCAACGCCACCAATCCTCGATTTAAAATTTCGTAGACAGATGCCACCGGTGCATCCGGCGAAACTGTTTCTAAACGGCTCGTCATTGCCGTACTGACCGGCGACTGAAACCGCTTTGGATCCTCATGCACTGCTAGTAGCAGATCGGATTCATCCAGCACACCCACGCAGCGGCCATTCTCAACCACCGGCACTTGTGAAATATCCGCCACCCTCATCCGTTGCGAAGCGGTGAGCAGCGAATCATCGGGCATCACCGTGATCACTCCCCCTTCTTCATAACGCCGCGTAATCAATTCGCGCAAATCACCGGTGGCCGGGCGCTCCAGAAAGCCTTGATCGAGCAGCCAGTACTCGTTGTACATCTTGGACAAATACTTCGAACCTGTATCACAAACAAATGTCACCACTCGTTTGGTGTTGGTGTGTTCGCGGCAATAGCGCAGCGCCGATGCCAGCAGCGTCCCGGAAGACGGCCCTCCAAAAATACCGGTCAACCGCAACAGCTCGCGCGCCGTCCGAAAGCTCTCCGCGTCACTAATACTGTACGCCTTGTGAACGCGCGAGAAGTCGGCGATCACCGGCACGCAGCTTCCGCCGATTCCTTCCACCGCATAGCTGCCGGACGGCGCCTGCCGGCCCGTGCGCACGATCTCCGCCAGCGAGGAACCAGCCGGGTCGGCCAGCACCATCTCTACACCCGGTTGCACCCGCTCAAAGAACCGGCTCAGCCCCATCATGGTGCCGCCGGAACCGACTCCGCACACCACCGCGTCTACCGCATGACCCATCTGGTGCCAGATCTCAGGACCGGTCGTCACCTCATGCGCCAGCGGATTAGCCTCGTTGCCAAATTGATTGATGTAATATCCACGAGGAGTCTCCGCGGCGATGCGCGCCGCCATGTCCTGGTAGTAAGCCGGATGGCCCGGCGTCACATCGGACCGCGTTAAACGAATGTCTGCTCCTAACGCCCGCGCATGCGCGATCTTTTCGGACGACATCTTATCGGGAATCACCAGCACCAATCGATATCCTTTGATCGCTGCCACCAGCGCCAGCCCAATACCCGTATTGCCTGCCGTAGCCTCCACAATGGTGTCGCCCGGCTGCAGCTTTCCAGCCAGTTCGGCGGCTTCGACCATCGATACCGCCATGCGATCCTTGATCGATCCGCCCGGATTTTGCGATTCCAGTTTAAGGAAAAGCTCGCACCGGCCCGTGTCGAAACCAAGCAGCTTCACCAATGGAGTGTTGCCGATCAGGCTGAGTGTCGGAGGAGTCATCACCTCTCGCATGATTGATATGGGATAGATCCTTGCGGCGGTCCCCTTGATACAGAATCCCTACTGATTCACGCCGCTCGCGAGAAATCCTCCATCCACCGCAATACACTGCCCTGTGATGAAGCTTGCGGCATCGGAGGCCAGCAAAACGGCGACGCCCGTCAGCTCCGGCACATTTCCAAAACGTTTCATCGGTGTGCGCATCAGCAGTTCTCGGCCGCGCTCCGTTCCGTCCAGCAGACCGGAGTTCAAATCAGTGCGAAATACACCGGGTGCAATCGCATTGACATTAACGCCCTTCCCGGCCCACTCAACAGCCAGGCTGCGCGTCAATCCCAGCACTGCCGATTTCGACGCGGTGTATGCGGCCACTTCCATCAGCCCGACATACGACGTCAGCGAAGCTATATTGATGACCCGGCCTCGCCCACTCGCTACCAGGGGTTCGTAAAAACTCTGGCACGCCCGCAGCGTCCCGGTTACGTTCACATCGAACAGCGCGTTCCATTCGTCTTCCTGCACCGCGACAGTCGGCTTGCGAAACGTCTGTCCCGCCGCATTCACAATAATGTCCACCCGCCCGAACTGCTGCAGGATCGCGTCCCGCAGTGTATCCACCGATTCACGTGAAGAAGCATTTACCGTTTGCCGCAGACTCTTGCGGCCCAGTTTCTCAATCGCCGTTGCCACTTCCTCGATCAGCGGGCGTCTGCGCCCACTCGCGACAACATCCGCGCCTGCCGCCGCTAGCCCCATTGCCAGGCTGCGCCCGATTCCTGACGTGCCTCCCATTACTACCGCTACCCGGCCAGACAAATTAAAAAGTTCGAGTGACATCTGCCCCAATGTACAGGAGTGCTTTTGCTCTTTCCCCATTGCCAGAATCGTGAGAATCTAATGTGAGTGAATTAGGAGGCGTCTTCCGGCATGATTTCGAGCATCAGCACAGCACGTTGGGCTTTGGGCCTGGCCTTCGTCTACCAGCTAAGCGCCCAAAATCCTGCCGCCGTCAGCGCCTTCTTCGAAGGTAAGCACGTCGTGGTCAAGCTCGACATGCCGGCCACGCAGCAGGGCGTCGATGTGTACCCGCAGCGGCCGCAAACACTCGACTTGAAGAGTTATTCCAACCGCATTAAGAAGTTCGGCGCATCACTACGCAACGGCGATTCGGTCCTGGTTACCAAAGTCAAAGTCAAGAACGACAACATCGAATTTCAGTTAGGCGGCGGTGGCTATGGAACCGCTTTCGACGACACCGATACTTCTGTTCATTTCACGCCCGCCGATAAGAGCGGCCGTGAAAAAGAACTACAGGATCAATTGAACTCGGAGACCGATCCGGACAGGCGTCGCTCTCTGCAGCGCGAACTCGACGATGCCAGGTCCGATCGCGAGCGGCGGGATCAGCGTGACCGCGCTGCCGCCGAGGATGGCGCCGACTCCAAACGACAGCAAATCGATGTCAGGCGTCAACAAGGTGGATCGCGCTTCAACATACATTTCGACTCCAAACAAAATGACGCTCCAACCCCGGAAGTGATCATGACGGCTCTGGGGCCCTATGTCACGTTTTCGACCGATTCCACCGGGCCAGGAGCAACTACGTCATCCATAGACGCGCCCCGTCCTGATCCCGCCGGTCCGCCGCCGCCTTCTCCACCGCCTGCAGCCACTCCCGCCAGGAGCTTGAAGAAAGGCTTGACCAGAGAGCAGGTAGACGCACTATTCGGGCCGCCCACTAAGGCGCACGCCAGCGCTCAGAACGGTTTACAAATGACATCGTGCACCTATCAGACGAAGGATTCCACCGTCCACGCAGAGTTTGTGAACAACGTGCTCGTGCAATATACCTTGGCTTCGCATTAACGCCTGAGTCAATCAGCTGGAATCAGGCTGGTAGTCTCAAAAGAGGAAATGGCAAGTGCCAACCTGCCGGAGATCGAGCCCTATGCGGCCTGTAAACCGGCGGAAAAACTCTCTTCATATCCACAACAACTTTGGATCTGGCCGAATCTCTTGAGTCTGGATGCGGTCGCGATTGCATTACTCTGGCAGCAGTTGTTTGCCGACGCCACCCAGACAACGTTAGGACTGTCGGAGCGCCTCGCCCTAGCGTTCCCGGTATGGATGATCTATGTTTTAGATCGCGCACTCGACGGCGCTCGCAATGAGTTCGCCCCGTCGGCGCGGCATCGTTTTTACCAGCACCATCGTCGCTGGGCTTTCGCTGGAGTACTCGTGGCCACATGCACGGAACTGCTTCTTGCAACAACTCTCAGTGAGCCCGTGTTGCTCAGCGGTTCGATGCTGTTGTTCGTCGTGCTGGCCTACTTCCTGACTGTCCACTTGCCGTTCAATGCCCACCCTCGCTTGCCAAAAGAAATGTTCGTGGCAGCCGTCTTTTCGATCGGGACCGCCCTCGTTTCCTTGAGCAGGGTCCGGTTGACGCCGAATCTTGCACTCCCCATGCTGCTTTTCGCCCTGCTATGCCTCTTGAACTGTTCGACCATCGAATATCGCGAGACACAACGCTACTGTCTCCGCGACACACCGCTCACTCGCTCGGCAATCTGGCTAGCCCGCAACCTGCAGCCAATCTCCTGGGGTATCTGCCTCATCGCGCTAGCTCTCATGTACCTGCAGCCGTTACACGGCATCTATGGCGGCGTGGCCATGAGCGCCGGGGCACTCATCTGTTTCGATAAGACGCATGTCAACATGACCGCCGATCAGCTCCGTGTAGCGGCCGACCTTCCGCTCGCGATGCCGGGTTTGCTGTTATTGGCAAGGCTCCATGGACTTTGATTCGATTGCCCCGTGGTATCGCTTTTTCGAACATCTCGCCTTCGGCGGCAGGCTGCAAAAGCATCGTCTCTACTTTTTGAACGCCGCTCAATCTGCTCGCCACGCGCTCGTTCTAGGCGACGGCGACGGGCGATTTCTCGAACAGCTTGCCCTCCGTTATCCTTCACTTCCCGTCGACGCCATTGATGTCAGCCGGGTCATGACGAAGCTCACTCGCCGTCGCCTGAGTGGCAGCAAACACGTGCAACTCATCACCGCCGACGCACGCACCGAACCCTTGCCTCACCGCACCTACGACTTCATCGCCACGCATTTCTTCCTGGACTGCTTTACCAACCGCGAATTAAACGATCTCCTCGAACGTGTGGCCCAACACGCCGCCCCCGACTCCCGCTGGATTGTGTCTGAATTTCGCCGCCCAGATGCTCTGTTAACGGGCTGGTATGCCGCAGTATGGCTTAAGGCCATGTACATTTTCTTTCGCCTGACCGCCGGTCTCCAAACACGCACGCTACCGGACTACCGGCCCATGCTCACCGCACGTGGTTTCGTTCTTGCCGCGGAACACTCCAGCAGGGCACAGCTGATTTGTTCCGAACTCTGGCGCCGTCGCGCGAAGATTAGCTGACCGATAAACTGCTCCACAGCGCTCTAACGCGAGAATCAAGAACTGCCAATGTCATTTTTCGATTTTTTATTAGGACGGCCGCTAGCCTCTTCCGAAGAGCGCGCCGAAGAGATAGGCGTCGCCAAAGGCATCCCCATCTTTGGCCTCGACGCTCTCAGTTCCGCTTCGTACGGCCCCGAAGCCGCGCTTACGCTGCTCATTCCACTCGGAGTGGCCGGAGTCGCCCACATCGTGCCCCTGATGCTCAGCATCATCGCGCTGCTCTTGATCGTCTTCTTCTCTTATTGCCAGACGATCGCCGCGTACCCAGGCGGTGGCGGCTCATATACCGTCTCACGAGAAAATCTCGGCACCTTTGCCGGTCTTCTGGCCGCCGCAGCTTTGATGATCGATTACGTGTTGACCGCCGCCGTCGGCATCTCGGCCGGTATCGGCGCTCTCACCTCCGCCATTCCCTCGCTCCATTCGAAGACTCTCTTGCTCTGCCTGCTGGCGCTCCTCCTCATTACACTTATAAATCTTCGTGGCGTGAGCGAAACAGGCGGAGCTTTCATGGTGCCCACCTATCTGTTCCTTGCCTGCATGTTCACCGCCATCGCCATTGGAGTAGTCAAAACCATAGCCTCCGGCGGACATCCGTCCCCGCTGGTTCCCCCGCCCGCCCCTCCCGCTACCGCGGCGGCCGCCGTCAGCCTCTGGCTCTTGCTGAAAGCCTTCTCGAGCGGTTGCACCGCTATGACCGGCGTCGAAGCGGTGAGCAATGGAGTGCGCGCCTTCAGCGATCCGGTTGTCAAAACGGCCCGCACCACACTCGCCCTCATCGTTGCGTCTCTTGTCGTCATGCTGGGAGGCATCGCTTTCTTAGTCCGATCCTACAAGCTGGTCGCGACAGATCCCAACGGAAGCCACTATCAAAGCACCCTCTCGATGCTCCTGCAAGCTGTCACGGGACGCGGTTGGTTTTACTACCTCGCAATCGCCTCCATTCTCCTGGTTCTGATCTTTTCGGCCAACACTGCCTTTGCTGATTTCCCGCGCGTCTGCCGGATGATTGCCGAAGACCGCTTCCTGCCGCTTTCCCTGGCCAATCGAGGTCGGCGTTTGGTCTTCACCGAAGGAATTGTGGTCCTTGCTTTCCTGGCCGCCGGCCTGCTGTTTCTGTTTGACGGCGTCACGGATCGCTTGATCCCTCTCTATGCGGTAGGCGCTTTTTTGGCCTTCACTCTGTCACAAGCGGGCATGGTGGCGCACTGGCGGCGCGAAGGTGGCAAACGCGCCCGCAGCAGCATGTTTGTAAATGGACTCGGCGCTCTGGCAACCGGCACTACGGTTATCGTGATCGTCGTCGCCAAGTTCGCCGAAGGCGCCTGGATCACCGTCTTACTGATCCCGGCCATTCTCCTTCTCATGTACTGGGTCCGCCGCCATTACGATAAGGTCGGTCGCGAAATCGGCGACGCTCCCGCCCTCGAACTTGCTAAACCGGAGGGTCTCATTGCGGTTGTCCCCATGTTGCATTGGAGCCGCATCGGAGAACGTGCCCTTCGTCTCGCGTTAACTATGACCAGAGAGCTCAGGGTTCTCCACGTTTCCGCCGGAGACAATACCGACGAGACCCGGCAGAACTTGATCGACTGCATCGAAAAGCCCATGCTCGCGGCAGACTACCCTAAACCGGATATCGTGCTGATCGAGTCGCCCTACCGCTTTGTGGTCACTCCCATCGTTGACTACGTGGTCAAAGTGGCCGAGGAAAATCCGCAATGCCGGGTAATAGCTGTGCTGCCCGAATTGGTAGAGCTGCATTGGTACGGCTATTTTCTTCATAACCAGCGTTCGTCCTTGCTAAAAGCCCAATTTCTCATGAAGGGCAACGATCGGATTTCAGTACTAAATGTGCCCTGGTACCTGAAATAAGTCCGTTCCGCTAATACTTTTCGCGGATATTCCGATAAGCACTTCCAGTTGGACATTCGCGTGAGTAAAAAAATCTATTTGCCGCTCGCCATCTGTGCCTTGGTAGGCGCCGCTCTGCTGACCGCGCGTAGCCAGCGCCTCTCCCGCATCGTTGCGCGGCCAGCGCACACTACTGCTAACGGCGCTCATGTCTCTTCCCTCGCCCGCGCCCTGCGACCGAACTATCCTTACTCTGTGATTCCCGGCGGAGCGTACACACCGGCCGAGTTGCGCGCTGCCCTAAGTCGCGATCCCCTGCTCCGCCAGCACTTCTCGAATTTCGACCTCTCCAAGCTTCGTCTCCTCAAGCTGACTGAAGACCACTATGCCTTCGTCTCGTTTCGCCGCAACGGTCGCATCTTGTGGACGCGCCGGAAACTTAAGATTCCGCAAGGCGAAATCCTTTTGACCGACGGCGTCTATTACGCCAAAACCAGGTGCGGCAACCGCCTCGCGGAACAACCCGCCGCGAGTGAGGAAACGGCGGAACTGGCAGATTCTGTGCTGTCGCCTCCACCACTGGATTATCCGCTGCTGGCGGGACTGCAATTTGTCCAGGCGCCAGTCGAAGAGGCCGCCCAAGCTGCCCCCCGCGACGCTCTTACCCCTGCTGGTCCGCTCACTGCAACCCCGCTTGAAACGGCACTCTCAAGCCCCACACCGCTCTCGAGCAATGATCTACCTGGAGTTCTACCCGCCAGTGGCCCCGCCGGAGGCGCGCCCGGAGCTTTCCCTCAGGATCTTCTCGCTGCAGGAAGCCCTGGACTAGGCGACGATTGGGGCGGCGGTGTCGCCTCCGCTGCCGGAAAACGTCCATCGCTTCTTAGGGCTGACCTAGTGACGCCCATAGCGCTGATCCCTGAACCATCCGCTATGTTTGTCTGCGCCGCGCTGCTCTGCTGTTTCCTCGTCTGTAGAATTCGGCGCGAGCCCCATTCGGAACTCTGATCAGAGCAGGTGAAAGTCAATCTGCACAGTGATATGCACGCAGACCGCTCTCCCGTCTTTCGAGCCCGGTTGAAATTTCCACTTCTCTAAAGCCTCCATCGCAGTGCGGTCTTCTTCCGCACTCAGACCGCTGACAATCTTCGACTGGCTAGGCTTGCCGTCTACCGTGACAACCGTCGACAGCTTGACGGTGCCTTCGACATAGGCTTCTTTTGAGGATGGTGAGAATTCTGGTTCAACGTAATGGATCAGCTTCGGAGGCTTAACGTCACCGCCCGGTTCGTAAACATGGTCGTCGTCTTTCGCCGCAGCTTCCTGCGAAAGAACTCTCTCAACCGACGCACTTGCCAGGACTAGCGAACGGAGGAAAGCCCTCCTGTCTGCGAGTAGATACACGAAGTCTCCTGAAGCATGCGAGTGACAGAATGACGGTGGGAATTTAGCTCAGGTTTCACCTGCTCCGAACAAACCACTTTACAACACAAAGAACTACTGCCATACTGCTGCTATGTGTTGGCTCTGTCTTCTTCGGTCCTGGCTAAAGCGACGGCCCAAACGCTATCCACAGCCTGAATTACAGCTAAACTTGGCGGATTTTGACAGACGAAAAATCCGAGCCCGCTGGTAAAGGCGAGTCCCCGATGCGACCCGGTAGGGTAGTCTTTAGTCTGCCAGCGGCTCGCAACTATGTCGCGCTAGCCGTCGACTTGTTGTGCTTCTTTTTCTTCGACTGACTGGTATTCCGCTGCTTGGCGACATCAGGATTATTCGTTCCTGGCTTGTCGTGCGGCACATCAGCCTCGTGCTGCGAGCTACTGGTGGACGATTTCGAGCTCGGCTGGCGCTGCTTGCCCATATCGGGGTTGTTCGTGCCAGGCTGCTGCTGGGGGACATCCTGCGACTGCTGTGGGGCCGCGGCCAGAGGCAAGAAGACAAAAACCGAAGCGACCGCAACCGTCGCAAACTTTTTCATGAACGTTGGACCCTTACAAATACCATTCCGTTACGGCACTTCACTTAGCCTCGCGCCCGAAAGTAGCGATAAAAGACCGCACCCACGGCCAGTATTGGCACCGCCAGGAACAAACCGAGCGGTCCAAAAAGAAAACTACCTGCCAGCAGAGCTACGAACACCGGCAGCGGACGCAGACCGAGCGGCTTGCTCAACAAACGCGGCGTGATGAAAAAGCCCTCTACTGCCTGTATCAGCAGCCAGGCCGCGAACGCGATCAGGAAACGATCCAGGTTCCAATCGACCCACCCGATCGTCATGGCAGCCAGAATCAGCGGAATCAGCGAGCCAATGCGCGGGATGAAAGTGGCGAAGCCCCCGGCCACCGCAATCAGCGGCCATAAGGGCACGCGCGCGATCGCAAAACCAATCGCGTACAGGACAGCCAGAATACAAGCGATAAGAAACTGCGATCGCACATAGCGCCCCAGCACGAACACGGACTCGCGAAACGGATTGCCCGGCACATTCGCTTTCATGGACGACTGCCTGTGTCCAGCCATCCCTGACTTTTCAGAACCTGCCGGAACCCTGGGCTGTCTAACGAGACGGCAGGAAAGTAAGCGCCGGTTCGCACCCGCTTCCACCACATACCGCTCTGCGCGTGCTCCGCCGGTGTAGTGAAGTGATACTCGTACAATTCGGCTCGCACGAAATGAGGCGTCCCGTTCGGAAACGGGTTGGTGCGCAGCAGCGCCAAGACATCCCTATCGCCTTCCAGCAGCTTCGCGACGAAATTGACAAACCACGGATAGTCCTGATAACTCGACATGGCCGCAAACCACATCAGCCAGTCGAGCCGTAAATGATAAGGAGCGATCTGCGGCGGACGAAACGCTACGTCTCCTGGTTTGCCTTTGAACTGATACTCGCGCCAACTTGTTTGCCCAGTCAGCACGGCGTCCTCCGTCCCTTCCATTACCACCTCATAGCGAATGCGCGTGATGCTGCCGAAAGCCCCGTACGTGCCAACGAGATGATACGAATTGAACGTAGTGTTCATAATCTGGCGCGCGGAAAGCATGTTCACCACCACCGGAACACTCATCAGCGCCACCGCCGCCAGCAAAACGTACAGAGTCCACTGCGCCGCTACCGACGGCGTTTGCAAAGCCGGCTTTGCGATCCGAATGTAAGAGAAGAAGCGATCGTCAAACGTCGAGAACGCCAGAATCAGCGTCAACCAGTTCAGCCACGACAGGTTGCCACTCACAATGATGCTCAGCTGGAAAACAATCGTGATCACGCCCGCAATCCCGGCAATCGGCTGCGGCAGAAAAAAGAAGAACGGAACTATCAGTTCAGCGAAATGATTGAACGGCACCCCGCCGCGTCCCAGCCAGCGAGGACCCCAATGCAGATACCAACTCAACCCATTCGGCATGGGCTGCGTTTCATAGAAATAATCGAGGCAGCTCAAATCCCGCCAGCAGGAGTCCCCGCGCACCTTAATCAATCCCGCTCCGAACAAAATACGGAACAGCAGCCAGCGAAACAGCCATAGCGGAATCATCTGCGGCATCGTTCGAGAACTTCCCAGAAAAATGGCGAAGAAGCACGCTTCGAGCAAGATCGATTCCCAGCCGAAGGCGTAAAAATCCTGACCCACGTTGACGAACGATAGATAGAGCAGATAAATCGCCGCCCACACCGCGAGATGTGACCAGCTAGTTTGCGCCGCCAGGCCCGTCAACGCCGCCAGCGAAAGCACGATGCCAACCCAGGCCGCTATCGTGAATGCCCAGTCACCATGCCAGATATAAAAGAGGCTCGGCGAAGAGCGGAATGGTACCTGCTTTAGAAACAGCGGCACCGGCAGCAGACCATTCGCCCCGAGCAGCGCTTTCCACTGATTGAGTGCCGCGATGAAAGCGATCAGGCAGATGGTCGCAATCCCACGTTCCAGAAGCAGTCTTGTCAGCCAGGCGTTCCTTGCGTCGAACACAATCGCCTTCAAGATACACCCGCGTTTCCGCTGGAATGCTGTCGTAGTAGAGGCATTGGCCAGGCATCTGATACGAGCTCTTCACCTAAGCCATTGCCCATCACAGATTCGATTTACAATCAGCAAGATCGTCATTAACAAGATCGTCTCCAACGATGCGTCTGATTTTTGTTTTACAAGTAGCCAGCACGTTCATGATGGCGGGCATCATCTGGTTTGTCCAGGTCGCTCACTACCCGCTCTTCGCGCTCGCCGGTGAGAATCAATTCTCGCTTTATGCAAAGACCCACGCCACTCGCACCGGTTGGATCGTCGGTCCCTTGATGATCCTCGAACTCCTAACGGCCGCGCTGCTCTGCCTGTCCAGCTTTCGCCCGGTAGCCGTTTCTGCATCCGGCGCTCTGATTGGTTTCGCTTTGCTGGCGGTAATCTGGGATCGACCGCCTGGGTACAAATACCCCTGCACAATACGCTCGCCAGAGGTTTTCAACAAGATATTGTTCAGCGGCTCGTGCTGAGTAATTGGGTTCGCACAATCGCCTGGACCTTGCGAGCCGCCCTTGTACTCTGGTGGATCACGATCTTCTAAACACCTGCGTACCTGCCAATCGATCTCCCAGCCGCCGCCCCGTTAACAGCAGCAGCAGCGCTTCGCCGCCAAAGATAAAGAACGCGACCACAATTTCGAACGCCAGGCCGATCAGCGGGATCATCCCGAGCAGTCCCGGTATCGCTAGTGGTATGTTGCGGATAATTCTTTGCGATGTCGTCGAAGTCAACCCGGTTTCAGTCCCGACGAAGCCTCCCATCACGGACTTCCCAATGCTTGCCCCGTTAACATCGCGCAGCAGCCAGTAACAAGCGTGAATGAATCCGTAAAGCATCCAGCCTATGATCGGCACAAAATGAATCAGTGCCAGAAAAAGCATGGGAATGACGTCAATCAGGTATGCGACGATGCGCCGCCCCCTATCTTCAATTGCCGGCAAATAGCTCACAGGAGGTGCGTAGCCCGCCCGCTCAGAAGCGGCGCCACTGCCAGATTGAGTTCTTAATCCTGTTCCGCAATTCGGGCAGAACGTATCCGTTTCGAGCGCCGTTGTACCGCAATTCGGGCAATGCATGTTTCACTTTCCAATGAACTTGACGAGCACGCGCTTCCGCCGCCGGCCATCGAACTCTCCATAAAATATCTGCTCCCACGGCCCAAAATCGAGACGACCCTCTGTGATCGCCACCACCACTTCCCGGCCCATAATCTGGCGCTTCATATGCGCGTCCGCATTATCTTCACCCGTGCGGTTATGCTGATATTGCGACACCGGTTCGTGCGGAGCCAGCGTCTCCAGCCATTTGTCATAATCCTGGTGCAGGCCGCCCTCATCATCGTTGATGAAAACGGAAGCCGTGATGTGCATGGCGTTTACCAATACTAAGCCTTCCTGCACGCCGCTCTCTTTTAAACATGAATTAATTTGGTCCGTGATGTTAATGAAAGCCCGTCGACTTTTAGTTTCAAACCAAAGCTCTTTACGAAAATTCTTCATCGAGTGCGTGGAAGACTATTCTATACGCCGCGCCTCAAGTGGGTTTCACGGCCGCTTCGGAAATCCTTTTCTCCTGTCCACTGATCATGGAAGGTTTCGGCGTACCAGCGCTTTAGAGCGTCATGCTTGCGTTTAGTGTTTCATCGTCGTGACAAAGCAGCGGCAGACCCTGACTCCTTCGCAGAGACTCCTTGCCCGAGAAACTTCTGCATGGTTTCAAGTACCCCATTCGGGTCGTTTCGCACAAAATCATCCCAGGTGTCGTCAATGCAGTTCTTCTGGCTGGCTGTTAGCTTCCACGAAAGCGGTGGATCGGCGCAGTTCGTTCCTGACTTCCTGGAGCGGTTCGTCACACGTACCTGCAAACCATGCGGCAGCAGCTTTATGGGTTCAGCGGCCGCTGCGGCGAAACATACCTGCAAGGCCCGCTGGGTGTCGACATGTTTCCCGTAATCTAAACCGCAATACGGAATTGTTACCACTTTGATGTTCGGTCCACTCCCCGACCTTAGACAGTCTTCTATAAATAGATCGAGTTCGTTGCGGTCACGGTGTGTGGGCGAGTTATTCCACATATGTAAGAGCGCCATCAGTGGAGCCGTAAGTTGAAATCCCCACCCCGCTCTCGAGCCATGGGCCAAACCGTCTGGATTGAAGTGACGAATTTGAACCACCAACACTTCCGGCACAATCTTGAGCAAATCAGGATTGTGTCCGTAAGCAGACGCTGTCCACCCAATCAAGGAATCGATGCCCAGGTTGTCGTAATACCCACCGTCGACAAAGTGAAAATCTGGTTTCGACGCGGCCCTGAGATTGGAACGCGCTGCGGGCGCAACATAAGGAAACGACGCAGACAGACGCGCTGCCGTATTCACGCGAATATCAAAAGGCTTCCCCACATCCGGAAACAAGTCGTAAAAGTTACCAATGCCGCGTGGATCATCCTCCGCTGGAAATCGAGTCGTCGAAAATACCACGTGCTGACCGCGTTCCAGGATCATCGAATTGAAGATGAGAGCAGGCAGTTGCACGCCTTTTGCAGCCCAGTCGGAAAGATAGGTGTCATCTTCTACAGTCCTCACGGATGTACCTGCATTCCGACCAACGCACGGTTGCGCGGAATCAGCACCGCTGTTTGTGCCCGACGGCCCGCGGCTCAAACCATTCACCACCGCCCACTTTTGCTCGAGCGCCCATCCCCGGTCTATCGTGACGGGCCGGCGTAACGACGGAAAGATCATCCGCCAGAAATCCGGGCTCGTCAATCCCCAGGCCACTTCATCAATCGCAGATGCTCTCGCGTTCGCCGCCACGCAGTCTTCCCGCACCGTTCCGGCATACGAGGCGGCATAAATCATTGATCCCAACGAGCCCCCTGATACCGAACTGATCAACCCGACCGAATCGCGAAAGCTCGCAGACTGATCACTTCCCTTGAACCGCGCATCCAGCTCCTGCAACACCTTGGCCGTCCATGCCGCGGCTTGAATTCCGCCGCCGGGTGTAGCCACTAGAATCAAACGGCGCTGCTTTGGGTCCTTAGTACGTTGATCCAGATATTCCGCAGGAGACAGATAGCGGTGGACATCGAGCGTTTGTAACTTCTTCACAGAATCTGCCGTCTCAACTCGAAAAAAGTGATCCGATTGCGGCACAAAGGCCGTCGACATCGCCAGCAGAATAACGCTCAGCAGCAGTGGAAACCGGTAACGGTCAAAGAAGAAGGCTAGCGCGGACAAAATCCAACAACCCACAATCAGAAACAACAGCAGATAAGCTAGCGCCGGTACAGCGGCCGGCTCGGCACTTATATTTGACTTATTGAAGCCGACAATGATGTAAGTGGCCAGTGCGATTGTCGCAAGCGTCAACGCAAATACATGTCCCGATCGTAACTTCAGCCTCTGTCCTTCGAGCGATGTTACTGTTGCCAGATATCCCTGGCTCGCACCTTGCACCAGCTGGAATGGCCTGCGGCTTACCGTGCTCAGAGTCGATTTCAAACCCCGCACCAGTGCCGCCCCGTGCGATTGTGTTTCCGGCCTCGGCCAGCTGTATATTTTGTCGAACCAAGCTTCCAGCCAGCGCAGCCGGTACGCCGGGAACACTAATAACGGTGGCGGATGCTCCGTCACATTCGGATCGGTCATTGCCAGTTGCACGATCTTGGACAGCAACGTCAAACCCACAGCCAGCGCAAAGGCTGCCACGCCCGCACTTACACTCGTCCAGAAATGATCCAGACCGGTAGAACAAACCACCGTCGCGATCAGCACGCAAGCCGCCAGCGTTCCCAACGAGAACGTCAGGCCCGGTCGCTTTTGTTCCACGAAAAAGTGTTTCGAAAACCGATCGCCGGCCGGCCCCGCTTCGGGGCTGTCACTAAAGCGCAATGAGCCGTAGTGCAGCGTCAGGTTAATCGCCGTAATCGCAGTAAACGCGAGCAGGAAAGCCGCGAACGACACCGCAAAGACCCCGCCCCAGATCGCGCCCGCATCATTCTGCTGGTCGAAAAGATTCGCCAGCAAGGAACTGGCGCTGGTAAATTGCGAGATAGGACCGAGTGCCGCCAGCAGCAACAACGTGAGGAGCGGAACGCGCAGGAAGAAGCCCAGCCGCAGGCATCTACCCACCAACAACCAAGTCATTATGTGTAGGGCTGACCTGCTTTATGGTATCCGGTCATTGACGAACGTGACCAACGCCTCGACCAGCTTCGTAACAAGCGCCAAGCTTTGCGCGTCGGCGGCGGAGGCCTGGACATCTGTCGTGGCCTGCCTCCCAAGTCAACAATGCAAGCGTCACTCCCGCTGCCAGAAAGTTTCGAGTCTAACCCTCACTCCACCACCTTGTCCTCCACTAGCCGGCCCTCCGCCGCTCGCAACGGCCTGCCAAAACGCAGCACCCGCTCGCGGTCGTTTTCCGCATCCAGGTTTCGGCTGCGCGCCTGTAATAGATCGTGGAGATCAATCATCCCAACCTGTTCCGCATCAAAATACGATCGAACCACCGGCAAAACCATATGGCCGGTCTCGACCATGCGATGCACTACCGCACGTAGCGGCTCGTCCGCATACGCCACAGCCGATCCTGTGTCAGGCATCTCGTCCCCGAGCGGCTGCATCACTTCCCGCGCGAACAAAATCTCCAAGGGATCCAGCGCATATTCGCGGCTCAGATGCAGTCCTCTCCGGGCAATCTTTTCGGTCAGTATCGACCGCTTCAGCACCAGCACCACTACCCCATAAGACAGGAAACAGGCAATCAGCAGCGGCAAAATCATGTTTAAATCGTGCGTCAGTTCCACCGCAAACACGATCCCCGTGAAGGGACACGCCATTGTCCCGGCCAGCGTCGCGCCCATGCTCACCAGCTCCCAGAATCCCGCGCCATAATGCGGCAGGAACAGCGCTTCCAAACCACCCAGCGCCGCACCTGTCATCAGCAGCGGCGCCACCACGCCGCCCGACGTCCCTGAGCCCAACGAAATAATCCAGATAGCCGATTTCACCAGCAGCACGCCCAGAATGAGGTGCAGCGCCACGTTGCCCTTCAGCAGGAAACCAATCACGTCATAGCCCACGCCCAGTGCCGGCGGAAAGATCAGTCCGCCGATACCGACAAAGACGCCGCCGATAGCCGGCCACCACATCCAGTGAATCGGCAGCTTGTGGAAGAGGTCTTCCGCGGCATAGACGCCCTGTGTCATTAGCGCGGAGAGCGCTCCAGCCAGCAGCCCCACCACGATACAGCTCGCAAGTCCCACCACACCGATGGATAACGGATGTGCCGGTACCGGGAACAGCGGCCCTAATCCAAGAAACACTCGCCGCGCTGCGCCCGCCGTCACACTGGCGAGCGCGACCGGAATCGCGCTGCGCGGTTTCCATTCAAACAGCAGCAGTTCTACGGCCAGCAGCACGGCTGCCAGAGGCGTCGCGAAGACAGCCGACATGCCGGCTGCCGCGCCCGCCACCAGCAGCGTTTTCCGCTCGGTGCTCGTCAGATGAAACAGCTGCGCGATTAATGAACCAAAGGCGCCGCCGGTCATGATGATTGGCCCTTCCGCGCCAAAAGGTCCACCCGAACCGATTGAGATGGCAGCCGAAACCGGCTTCAAAATCGCCAGGCGCGGAGACACCCGGCTCCCGTTCATCAAGATCGATTCAATCGCCTCCGGTATCCCGTGTCCGCGAATTTTTTCCGACCCGTACCGCGCCATCACACCCACCAGCAACGCCCCTACCACCGGAACCGCCACCGCCCAGATCCCCAAATGGTTCGCTGCCGGAGAAGACAACGCCGTATCGATCCGTCCGTAGTAAAAAATGTTCGTAAAAAAGCCGATAAGTTTCAGCAGCAGCCACGCCACCCCCGAAGCAACCAGCCCAATTAAAACGGCCAGCAGCGAGATCGGCAGCAGGCGCGCGGTGGCGGTAAAGTCGCCCAGTTCTTCGTGCTGCGATGATTTTTGCGATTCGGCTTTCTTCACTGCTCCACAATCTCTTTCAATGCTTCAGTCAGCACGGGCGCCTGCTTCTGCAACTCCTGCCAGTGCAGAATCGAAAGCTTTTCGAGCATCTCCTCCCCGGCATCCGTGAGTTCAATCAACGCCTCCCGCCGGTCCTTGTCGTCATGCCGCCTCACCACCAGGCCTCGCGCCGCCATCCGGTTCACCAGCTCCACCGTACTGTGATGCCGCAGGCAGAGCCGGCTCGCGAGCGCCACAATAGTCGGTCGCGTACCAAGGGCCAATCCTTTTACCGCCAGCAGAAGTTGGTGCTGCTGCGGCTCCAGGCCTTTTTCACGGGCCGCCTCTTCGCTGAAATGCAAAAACCGACGAATGCGAAAACGGAGTTCCGCCAATTGCTGATACGCGGAGTTCGAAAAACGCCGCTGGCGGGAGACTGAGAATGCTCGCATATTTGTATCGTATCACGATATTAATGTCTTCAGCGAAACTGCCCCGCCATTTAACTCGGCGTGGTGCGGTGGGGAAGGTTGCCGGCCAGGAGCGCCCAGCACATACAGGCGGCGCACACCAATACGGCGCGCACTCCTTAATCGAAACGTCTTTATCTAAATGTGAAACAACCCTTCAGCATTCCTGTACGCAATCTTCTCTTTGTCTTCCTGGCTGACTGGCAGCGTCTCCAGAAAGCGCCGGGCGCCCGCTAGAGTGAGATACGGATAGTCGACCGAATAGAGAATTCGATCCGCCCCAACGACCTTGTGAATGAATTCAAAATGAGGCAAATTCATCATGCCGCTCGGAGTAACGTAGACGTGCTGCTTGAACGTTTCCGTAATCGAGCGTGATAGTCCTGTGACTTCCTGCGGGATTGTGTCGTCGAGCCTCTGCAGATAAAACGGAACCATTTCTCCCCAGTGGCCGCTTATGACCTGCAGGTTTGGGAACTGATCGAATTTCTTCGATAACAAAACCCGAACCAGCTGGACACCGGCTTCGTTGTGCCAGCCCCAGGCGAAAAGCGATAGTCTCGCCGTCACCTGCCTGTCAAGGCCGCCATAGTACGGCTGTTGCACTTGCGGTAGCGGATATCCCGGATGCAAATAGATCGGCACTCGAAGCTCGTTGAGTTTAGCGAAAATCGGCTCGAAGCGCGGATCGTCAAAGAACATCTCGCCAGGTCGTCCGAGCAACATTGCGCCAGCGAAGCCAAGCTCCTTCACCGCACGTTCCAGTTCTTCGGCTGCAGCCTCCGGGTGCTGCCAGGGCAGAGAGGCAAATCCGCCGAAGCGCGAAGGGCTCGCCCGTACAGCTTCGGCCAGCTTATCGTTGGTATTCCGGGTGAGCTCAATCTCTTGATCCGCCGGCGTATCCTGCGGTGGATTGCTGCAGGATAGGATCTGCACATCAATACCATGCTTATCCATCTCTGCAATACGGCCCGCACCGGTATCGGCAGCGAGCTTGACCGTAGTCTGGAAATCGACCGCCATGGGACGTTTGTCGTCCCCATCCTCTATCCTGCCTTTGAAAAAGGTGCCAACCTCCTTGAAGTAACCAGCTTCGGACTGCTGTTTCGCCTGGCCTGCTTCTGACAAGTCCTGATCAACGATATGTTCCTCGACGCATATGATCTTCATGCTTCTCTCCATTGTTGTTCACCACTGCAGGGGCTGATCCTAATAGTCGAGATAAAGCTGCTTGCCGCCGCCCATATGCTTCTCAACGACGTCCGCAACACCTCGCACGCTCGTCTCGGTATCGATCTCAGCAGCTACGGTGCCGTTGAGGGTGCCCATTGCCGTTGCAGCCCAACCAGGATGAATGTTTAAGACCGTGTAGCCTTTCGGCCCAATTCCGCAAAGATTCCCTGCGACAGCATGTTCTGGTGCGGATTTACTCGCGCGATAGAGCTCCAGGCCCCCCTCTACGTTACCGGCGATGCTGGCGCGGTGTGACGACTTCCATAAATCCCGGCATTCATGAATCACGTCGAAACTCCCTTCTCCCAAAGCGGCCTGGAATGAGGGGATAGCCTCCGCTTGGGCCACATCGACGTACTCAGCTGCTAGTCTCGGCGGATCGCTTCGTCCAATGTTCAGGAGCGCCTCGACATTGTCCGAATTCGTCCGGGCGGTGCCGGTGACGCTCCACCCTCGATCGAAGAACTGCGTGACCAATCCAAGTCCCAGGCCGCGTTCGGCAGCCACGATGAGAATGCTTTTCTCTTTCGACATGCATCTCTTTTTACAGGGCCGTGTAGCCGCCGTCTGCCATCACGAGTGCGCCTGTAATAAAACTTGCACGGGGTGAAACGAGGTACGCGATCAGATCCGCAATTTCTTCCGGCTGTCCCACCCTGCCGATCGGGTGCAGGTGACCGAAACTTGCCAGCTTCGCCTTGCTGTCAGGCGATCCCAGGAACCCGGTCTCAATCACACCCGCGCCGATGGCATTAGAACGAATCCCTTGACCGCTATATTCCGCCGCCATTACCCGTGTGAGTTGCGCGACGGCGCCCTTTGCCGCGGAATAGGCAACGGTCTCTTTCAAAGCAATGACGCTTGAGATGGATGCCACGTTAACGATTGCGCCGCCGCCTCCCCGCAACATGGTCCGAATTGCTTCCCGAGCGTGCAGGAAATAGCCACGTGCATTTGTCGCCATGATGTCGTCCCATTCCTGCGCACTCGTTTCCAACAGCGGTTTGTTGAGAGTCTTGCCCGCATTGTTCACGAGAATGTCCAACCCGCCAAAGTGTTCGACAGCCGCGGCGACTGCTTCTTTCGCGCTGTCCTCCTGTGCAACGTCCGCACGGAGAGAAACCACTTTCCCGGACTGTTCCAAATCCTTGACGGACGCATTGAGATCTTCCGCCACAATGCGAACCCCATGCGCTACCAGCAATTCGACGGTTTTCCGCCCAATGTCTCCTGCTGCGCCCGTAACAATCGCCACCTTCCCGGAAAGTCCCAATGTGAGGTCATGTTTCATGCGCTTCCTCCATGGTATCCGGTTGCGCTTGTAAGCTACGGCACGGTTTCGGCATCTGACGGGGAAGCTCATACTTATTGCTTTTCAGCACCGATTCGCGCAAAATACCTTTAGGCGAACAAATGGCGAATCTCTTCAACGTGCTTCGCTCTCCGGAGCACTGGAAACGGGCTGTCGAACTTAAACCATCACTTGATGATCCGAGGTTCCCGCCAATGCCTGTGGCTTCTCTGCACACCCTCTTGCCCTATGGCCTCCGTCGTGGCAGCATCACCGAAATTCACGGGTCCCGTTCCTCTGGCCGTACCGCACTCTGTTTCCACATTCTGGCCGAAGCTACCAGCCGGGGTGAGATCTGCGCGGTGGTAGATCTGCACGACAACTTTCATCCTTCTTCCGCGAGTGCCGCTGGCGTGCAATTGGATCGTTTGGTTTGGGTGCGTTGCGGCGGCCATGCCCCCTTTGCCATGCGATCCATCGATCTTCTGCTGCACGCCGGTGGATTCGGCGTAGTCTCGCTTGACCTGTGTGAAGCCAGCGCACGGGTGCTAAACAGCATTCCGCTTTCCTATTGGCATCGCTTCCGCCAAACCCTGCAGGATACGCCCACCATCCTCCTGATCTGCGCCGCATCATTACAAGCTAAATCATGCTCCAGCAATAATCTGCAGACCAAAGTGAAAGCATCGCTATGGTCTGCCGGTAAACCTTTTTCTCTCCTGAAAGGCCTCGAAGTTCACGCTACCGCCGGCAAAGTCACACAAATCCGCCCCCAACCCTTTTTCCTGCCTACCCTCCCCTAAGATGTACGCCTGTTTACATTCCGCTCTTTGCCGAGACCCTGCTTCTCTCTACCAGTTAGCCCTGCAGTTCTCTCCGGTTGTGGAGCAGACCGTACCCGGAACGGTGCTCTTTTCCATTACTCCTCTCCGCAAGCTCATCGGCTCTCCTCACCAGATTGCTTCTGAAATTTCGCGGGCCGGCTACGAAAGGAAACTGCAAGCCAACCTCGCCATTGCTTCCAATCCAGATGCGGCGATTCTGCTGGCTACGAATTTTGCCGGAGTCACTTTGGTCACGCCTGGCGAGGAGCGGCTGAAATTAGGATCGACCCCGTTAATAGCCTTGTTCTCCTTAGCCAATCCCAACGATCAAGCACTGCTTGAGATTTTGCATCGCTGGGGATTGAAAACATGTGAGGATCTGGCAGTCCTGCCGGAAAAAGGCGTCGCCGAACGGCTGGGTCCCCAAGGGGTGTACCTGCGCAATCTGGCCTGCGGCCGAATCGATCGCCCGCTCCATATTTCAGGACCTGAGACCAATTACGAAATTAAAGTAGAGCTTGAGCATCGCCTGGAATTACTCGAGCCCCTCCTGTTTTTATTAGGCCGGGCCCTCGGCGAACTCTGCCAGCGCCTGCGCTCCCAATCCCGAGCCGCCCGCCTGCTAACTACCCAGCTCATCCTGGAAGATCAAGATCCCTATCAATGCGCCCTCGAATTTCCTGTGCCGCTCGATGACAGCCGCACCCTGCTAAAACTCCTGCAATTGCACCTGGAACGCCATCCTCCGCGCGGTGCTGTCCTGGCGTTTACGGTTCGCGTCGATCCGGTCGAACCGCGGCGCGTGCAGGGTGGCATGTTCCTGCCGCCCACTCCGCCGCCCGACAAACTGCAGCTCACTTTGGCTCGCATTGCCGGTATGGTGGGCAAAGAAAATGTGGGTACCCCGACTTTGCTAGACACCCATCGCCCCGACGCTTTTGAACTGCATCCGCTCCCCGATCTGGGCTACCGTACACAACCTGTCGAAACCCGGCCTACTTTGCAATTGGTGGTGCGGCTGTTCCGGCCCGCTCTGCCGGCGCGCGTTCAGTTGGTCGAATACGCGCCCCGCAACATCGCCGCGCCCGGCGTCCGAGGAGCGGTTCTGCGCTCGGCCGGACCCTGGAAAACATCAGGAGAGTGGTGGACCCCCACCTTCTGGTGCCGCGAAGAATGGGACGTTTCCTTAGACGACGGTGCGCTCTATCGTATCTATCAGGATTCGCAAAGCGGTTCCTGGTATGTTCATGGCGTTTACGACTGATAAGTACTCCTACTAAACTACAACTAACCCCTTAGTACTAGAAATAGCTGGTAAATCTGCTCTGCAAGCATTACTGTAATTCCGGGCCGATCCAGATTGCCGGACGCCCTTTAGTCTCGCCCGGGAGGCGAGCGCGCATGAAAAAGCCTTTGGCATTGTCCATCGCTCTCTGTTTTTTCGCCACTACCTTCGGTTTTGCCGCACTACCCGCCGATACACCGGAACAATCAGGCGTCACTCCCCCGCCCAAGGTGCTGGTCATCTACAACGAAATTCTCAAACCCGGCCAGACCGGAGCTGCTCATCAGAAGACGGAGAACGCCTTCGTGCAAGCTTTTGCCGGCGCGAAATGGCCGCAACACTATATAGCTATGGATGCCCTTTCCGGCCGGGAGCGAACCATCTTCTTGTCCGGCTACGACTGCCTCGAATCCTGGCAGAAAGATATACTGGCCACCGACAAAGATGCAACGCTCTCCGCCGCTCTCGATAACGCCAGAATGGCCGATGGCGCACTGCTCGAATCGCATGAAACGAGCGCCTACGCTTACCGCGACGACTTAAGCTTACGCGCGCCGGTAAACGTCTCGCAGATGCGCTTGATGGATATCAATATTTTCCGCGTCAAGCCCGGTCATCATGAAGATTGGGAGGCTCTGGCCAAAATGTACATCAACGCTTACCAGAAGACGCCCACCGCACACTGGGCCACCTTCGAAAAAATGTACGGCGTGGAAAGCGGTAGCCGCTTCATCGTCGTCACGCCCAGAAAGTCGCTGGCGGAGGTAGACCAGGAGATGGCAAACTACAAAGGCTTCGCGGCCGCCAGGGGGCCGATCAGATGAAAAAGTTACAAGAACTAACCGCCGCCGCTATCGAACCACCCGAGTCCAACATCTATTTGATCAACCCCCGGATGAGCTACGTGCCTGAGGGCTGGGTCAAAACCGATCCCTCTTTCTGGGCGCCAAAGTAACACCGGAAGCCTTCCGCAAGACCTTATTTCGCCGCCTTCCGCTCATGCTTTAAACGCGTTTCGTGCTCATGGCGGAACTTCTCGTTTCGCTCAAGTTCTTCGTCCCTATGCGTTTCTTGCTCCACAAATAGCGCCGCGGAATGCGCCTCCATGTCGTGAAACTCGCCTTTTGCTACCCGCTGCCAGTCTCCCAAGGTCGGATGGCAGGTATCTAGAATCAGCTTCCAACTGCACCCAGCCGTGCCGGTAGGCAGGTAGAACTGAATCTGTTCGTGGTGCGGGTTCAAGCAGAACAAAAAGGAATCGTCGCGCACCAACTCGCCATGCCGGTCCATATCGTTTAACGTCCTTCCACTCAAACGCAGACCGAGACAGCGAATCCAGCCGGCATCCCACTCCTCTTCGGTCATCTCCTGCCCGTCCGGGCGGTACCAGCAGATGTCGCGCACTTCCAATCCATCCACCTGTTGACTCGCCGCTGCTCCCGGGCTAATCTTCCGGTCCTGAAAGAACTTGCGCCGGTGCAGATTCGGATGCGCTTTGCGTAACGCGATCAACTCGGTGGTGAACTCCAGCAGGGCTTTTTTCCGGTCATCGAGATTCCAATCGACCCAGCTGATATCGTTGTCCTGCGGATAGCCATTGTTATTGCCGCCCTGGGTTCGGCCGATTTCATCTCCGCCACAAATCATCGGCACGCCTTGCGACAGAAGCAGCGTACTCATAAAATTCCGCTTCTCGCGCTCGCGTAATTCCAGGATGCCGTCATCTTCCGTCGGCCCCTCCGCCCCGTGATTCCACGAGTAGTTTTCGTTCGTGCCGTCCCGGTTCCCTTCTTTGTTGGCTTCGTTGTGTTTTTCGTTGTAGCTCACCAGGTCGTTCAGCGTAAAGCCATCGTGCGCCACGACAAAATTGATGCTGGCCGACGGCCGTCGCCCGTCATGCTGATATAAATCGCTGCTGCCGGTTAGACGATAGCCCAGTTCGGCCAGTTGACCGTTATCGCCTTTCCAATACCGCCGCACCACGTCTCGGTACTTGCCGTTCCATTCGGCCCACAACGAGGGAAAGCGCCCCACTTGATACCCGCCCTCGCCCACGTCCCACGGTTCCGCAATCAGCTTCACGCGAGATAGCACCGGGTCCTGATTGATCACGTCGAAAAATGCCGAGAGCCGGTCGACATCGTGCAACTCTCTCGCCAGCGCCGCCGCCAGATCGAACCGGAAGCCGTCCACATGCATGTCGAGCACCCAATAGCGCAAACTGTCCATCACCATCTTGAGCACCTGCGGATTCCGCATGTTTAGCGTATTTCCTGTGCCCGTGTAATCCATGTAGTAACGCGGATTGTCCTCCGTCAGCCGGTAATACGTGGCGTTATCGATGCCTTTGAAACTCAGCGTCGGACCCATTTGGTTCCCTTCCGCCGTGTGGTTGTACACCACATCCAGAATGACCTCGATCCCTGCGCGGTGGAACTCGCGCACCATCGCCTTAAATTCGCCAATCTGCTGTCCCTGATTCCCTAAACTCGAGTAGCGCGCGGCCGGTGCGAAATAGTTAATGGTGTTGTACCCCCAGTAATTCCGCAAACCCTCGTCCAGCAAATGTTTGTCGTCCAGAAACTCGTGGACTGGCATGAGTTCCACCGCCGTAATGCCCAGCTTTTTAAAGTATTCAATCATCGATTGGCTCACCAACCCGGAATAGGTCCCGCGTAAATTTTCGGGTACGTCCGGATGCCGCGCGGTCATCCCTTTGACGTGAGCCTCATAGATAATCGACTCATGTAGCGGAATTTCCGGCGAGTGATCGTTCTGCCAGTCGAATTGCGACGCCGCCACCACCCCTTTCGGAACGCCCGCTGCATCGTCTTGGGGATCGCAACTTAAATCACCCTGCGGATCGCCCACTTTATAGCCGAATACCGGGTAGTCCCAATTCACCGCTCCTGTGAGTGCCTTGGCATACGGATCAATCACCAGCTTGGCCGGATTGAACCGCATTCCTTTCTCCGGTTCATACGGCCCATGCACCCGGTATCCGTACAGTTGCCCAATCGTCAGGCCCTGCACGTAGCAATGCCAGGTGTAGCCTGTGCACTCGTGGACTTCGATCGTTTGGTGCTCCGCTGAGTCATGCTCGTCAAAGAGGCAAAGCTCCACCCGGGTGGCGTTCTCCGAATAAAGGGCGAAGTTCACACCGGTGCCATCCCAAGTGGCGCCTTGCGGGTAGGGTGAACCTGGTAAGATTTTGGCCGGCATGATGTTAGTACTCCAGAACCCATTGTTACCGATGCCCGAAATGGTCGCGATATAAGTCTTTTCTTTTATTGCGCTCGGCAATGTTCGATAAAGAAGATGAATTTTTCGAAATGTTTTTGTAGCGGAATCCAGCTCGGAAATGTCCACTCACCAGGACAGAAACGTGGCAACACTTAAGCTATTGGATGACGCCGTTCAGTTTCGAGTCGAAATCGAGGGACGGTTTGCCGGCGACGTGGTCGACGAAGTGCGCAACTATTGGAATTTAACCTTGGGCGAGATTGCCGGACGACGTTTCATCGTCGACATCTCGCAGTTGAGCGGCTACGACAGCCAGGGATTTCTGCTGTTGCAAGCCATGCAGGATCACGGAACGATGATTGCCGCCCGCAATGCCCGCGCTCTCACTTTTCTGACTGAAATTTCAACCCCCGAATCCTTGCGCCCGACCCTGGTGTACAAAACAGTGACCGAAAAGAAGCCTCCGCAGCCGGCGTTGCGCAGCAGATCCGCGGCTTCGGGGGAATAGCCCGTTTGGTGGGGGGAGAAATTAGTATTGTGTGCGGCTGTCAGGCGAATTGAGGTACAGCTCGGTCGTTCTAGTTTTCTGTCACAAATTTCGAAAACAGACGGCTGACTGTCGTTATGTTCCTCCGGGCGGCGGTGAGTCTGGCGCGCCGAGTAGACGGTGGCGAGCGTAATTAGAGGGACGGCTGCCGAATGCTACGGCGCCTTCGGCCCGGGCGGAGCTTGTATCTGCAAAGAGACATCCGAGAACACGACTCTGGCAGATGCGTCTGCGTTGTGAGCACAGACAGCAAGCCCGACCAGGACCGGGTCCTGAAAGGTAACTTCTGTGTTGGCTATCTTCTTCAACTCACCGCCGTTCTTTCCGACATACATGAATATCTTGACGCCGGTTCGAACTAACCTGATTTGGGAAGTGCCAGAGTCATTAAAGGGTAGATCGAAGGTGTTGACGTCTTCGTCCGATTTACTGCGCCACTGAAGCGCGGGCATGCCGCTGCCGTGGATCATGACGGCGGCAAACCTGGCATTTGCATCCTGCGATTGGCGGATCATGATTCCGGCTTTACGGTGCTCGTTTCCTGTGCCTTCGAATCGCAGCGTCGCCGTAACGGTGAAGTTGCCGGGCATCTCGCGCCAGACGTATTGGAATTGATCGTGCTTGCCCCAGATGTTAGCTCCGGAACCGGTGATGCGATACTCGCCATTTGAAAATACGGCGGCTCCTGTTATGCCTGGATTGCCGACGCCACCCAAGTTGCTGAACACTCCCAGGCTTCCGCTCTGGCTGAAGGCCGAGGCAGACAGTAAACAAAGAGTAGATAAGCGGCGCGTCGAAAGCGGCATGATTTCCTTTGTAAAGCTCAAACCTTATCAGTGCGGAACCGAGGCGTTTACCGGAAGTTGCTGGACCGACACATCCGAAAACAAAATGGTGTTCGTCGCTGCCTGTGTGTGCGAACTAACTCCAAGGCCGATCAAGATCGGACTACCCAACTGGTTGGTCGTGTGTCCGAGTTCTCGTAAAGGCGCTCCGTCTTTTGCGATCCATACAGTCACGGCTGTGCCCTCCCGCTGGAGTTTCATTTGCCAAATGCCAGGACCTTCGATCGGAAAGTCTACTGTGTTGACTTCATCCGCCGCAGTTGTACGGAACTGAACTGAGGGCGTACCATCGCCGTGAATGGCGAGCTGGAGAAAGGGCGAATCTGTATCAAGGTTTTTGCGGAGCATGATAACGGCCTTTCGATGGGCGATGCCTTCGGTAAGAAATTTCGCTCTCGTTGTAACAGTGAAGTCACCCGATAGCTGTTTCCAAACGTAATGGAACTGATCCGACTTGCCCCAGATGTCGGTTCCCGAGCCGGTGATCGTGTACTGTCCAGTAGCGGCATCGAACTTCGCATCTCCTTTAATAGGAGGCGCGCCAACGTCATCGGAATTCGTGAAGGTACCGAAGGTCGCTGGCTGAGCGAAAGCCGAAGCAGTTGAGACTAAGACAAACAGCAGTTTTCGCACGTTTGGATTGTAACGAAATGTCTTCCAGAACCACTTGGCGTGTCCTGAAATAGATCCGGCCTGACGATGCGGCGTTTAGCAAGTTCTTGCAGTATAAATACCTTTACCTGAGGTTGGCTGGACTTGCTGGCCCGGACGGTTACTCCAACGAGAGCAGTGGGATTTGCGGCTCACGTTCGAACAGTTCTGATCCCGGTTTGGCTTCAGGGCACGTCACGATCGCGTCTTTGCCGGACTCTCGACTACGGCAACGTGACGCGGTAGATGTTTCGATGAACTCCGTTGTCCAGATAGGCGTAGCGGGACGGACTGGAGCCTCTGATAAAGCCCTGGTGATTGATGTAGAAGGAACCGGGTAAGGCTTTCGGGTCTGTATCCGGGAGGATGCCCCCGGCAGGAAGATCGGGCAGTGTTTTGCCCGGTGCGATCGGGATGGCCAGGCTCCGTGCGGGATTACCTCCGGAACCTTTCTCAACGCCTAACAGCAACCATTTGCCGTCGGTCGACCATACGGGGTAGCAGGGAGGTTCGGAGCAAAACTCTCTTGGAGGATCATCGCCGCCCAGCGAGAAGGCGGCGATGAGTGGCGGCGCACCGTGAACCGCTACGCCAGTAACTACCCAGTCTCGAAGCGGCGAAAAACACAACTCATCGACGATGGGTTGGGCAATCACTCTGCGCAAGCCCGAGCCGTCGCGGTTCATCTGCTCCAGGTAGTTAGAGTTGCCTTCCGTTCGCAGGACTAGAATCTTGTCGCGTGGGCCAAAGCGGGGTATGAAGACGCCGGACACTGGGATTCGCAGTACCGGCGCTCCTCGGTCCAGGGTCGCGATGCTGAGCTCGGTGATGCCGGGCGACAACTTCTCCGTATACAGTATTTCTTTGCCGTCTGGTGAAAGGTCATAGTTCTGCATCGAAACGCCCGGGAATACGGCTTCCTTTTTAGCCGAACTCACTTCGACGCGCCATAACTCCGGCGGCGCGCCTGTTTGTTGACGGGCCAGATAATAGATGAACTTGCCGTCGGGACTGAAAGAAGGGGGAGATTCTTCTTCCAGTCGCCAGCCGAGTAATTCGCCTTCATTGACAAGGATGCGGTCACTGTTTGCCTGGGGAATCCATAATGAGCTTTCCCGCGTACCCAACGCAGTCAGGACCGACCGGCCCCCCGGCTCTGCGACCACGCCTTCTTCGGTCGGGCCGGTGGTGATTTGCCGCGGATCGCCGTATGGATACCCCTGCCGCCAAAGGTGACTCGCGCCTTTGACGGAAACAGTGAAGTACATAGAAGAGCCGTCCGGAGACCAGGCGGCGGCGGTGCAGGAACCGGCTGGTCCCACTTGCCGGGGAGCAAAGGAATAATGAGCCATTCCAGCCTCGTGCTCCGAGAAGTAGAGATCTTGCAGATGATCGCCTGTACGGGTAGCGCGAACAATCCCCATATGGAGGCCGTTCGAAACGTGGGAGAAGAGCAGCTGGTCCGGCCCCAGCCAGCTCAGGCCACCGGCATAGGCGAGCAGGACATGAGACTCGCCGCCCAGCACCGACACGACCTTGGTATCGAACCTTTTTCCCTCCACGATAGTGTAGGCAAGCCGAGAGCCATCCGGGGAAAAAGCTGGAGCGAATTTCAACGCGAGTCGTCCGTTAACCTTCGGGGCTCTCCATCGGGCAGCATCTTCACGTAGATCTGGCCGGTGGCGAGTAACGCATCGGAACCCCGGATGAATGCCAGCATGCGGCCGTCGGGAGAAAGCGCGGGGGCGGAAGCCGAATCGGCAAAATCGGTCAGTCTGGTGAATTCCACCTCGCGCGTACTCGTCGAGTGGAGAGTGGAATAAACACCAACTCCCAGAACAGCCAGAAAGGTAAGGGAAACAAGCAGCGGCCAAACGAAACGTCTGCCGGCGGAGGGCCGCTCGGGAGGAAGCAGCGGATCAGGCAGCGGGGTTTCCTGTAGCGCAAGGATTGCTTCCTGCCGCGGCGCAGAGGCGGATCCGTGACCGTTCACCGGGATGTCTTGGGGCGCCATCACCAGATCCGAGATAAACCGATAGCCCTTGCCGGAGACCGTCTGGACGTATTTGGGTTGGGCCGGATCGTCTCGAAGCGCGTAGCGAATCTTACGCACAGCGGTGTTGATGCCGTGCTCGATGTCGACGAATACGCCGGGCTCCCACAGAGTGCCGGCGATTTCGCTCCTGGTCACAAGATTGCCGTTGCGGGAGACCAAGAGGATCAGCAGCTCCATGGGCATGCGTTCGAGTTTCAGGCAGCGGCCCGCGCGAGACAATTCAAAGCGGTCGCAGTCCCGCTTGAATTCGCCACACTCGAAGATCCCGGCAGACAAACGAGTTGTTCCTCGTCAGAACAGTATAGAAATAATCGGGCCGTCCCGGGTATCTATACTGTTCTAAACAGTTTATTGGTATATAAATTCTTCACCTCGGCGTTACCTGGCGTGTATTGTCCCCGGACGGGTGGCAGCGGACACTCGCTGCTGGCTGGCGCACGCCGGCTAATCCAGGGGAGGATTTATGAACACATCAAAACGATTCTTTTTCGCGATCTTGGGTATGGCTGTTCCAGTTTTACTGACGCAGCCCACTTGCCTGGCTCAGTGCGGCGCTGGGAGTCATCCCCGGCTGACTCCCAGCCGTTTTCTTTACCAACCCGGACAGGTCCGGCTTCTGCCCGCGGCGTTTCTTCAGGAAGAGGAGGCCGCCGGGGCGGGGCCGAGCATTGTGGGCTTCTGGCATCAGCAGCTGATCGTCTCGGGTGCCGGAGGAGCTACCCAGGTCATTGACGACGACCTGGCACATTGGCACAGCGACGGGACCGAAATCCAGAACACGTCCAGCCGTGCTCCAAGCACCAGTGATGTTTGCCTCGGCATTTGGGAAAAAACAGGCCAACGCAGCTACAGGTTGAATCCTTTTCCGCTCGTTTGGGATGCCACCGGAAGCACCTTTATCGGCCCGGCTAATCTTCGCGAGGAAATAACCTTGACCCGGGACGGCACTCGCTATCGCGGCACGTTCACTATATACCAGTACGATCCGAGCGGCAATAAACTGCCCGGTGGCGCCGAGGGAGTGGTCACGGGGACGCGCATCACGCCCGATTCGACACCGGAAAACATATTCGGACCAAAGAAATAAGCGAAGGCTCAGGGCAGTAAGTGACCCGAGGATTGGCTAGCTGAAACGTGCTGCTGGTTTTAGCATAGCCGCTACGCGTTACGTAATACTCGTCGAGCTGCACGCCGGCGGGAGGTTAAGGTTCGTCGAAGCCTTGGAAGATCCGGATGGTCACAGCCATCCGGATCTTGCCGTTGATTCGGTTACTCCTCTGAAAATCACGGTTTGACGGTCGTGGCTCAGAAACGGGGATGAGGTTAACATTTTGCGACGAGTAGTAGCTAGGGTGCGACAAGTAGTAGCTTGGGGAATGACCTCTCCTGTCCAGCGATTCCGATGAGTCCGAAACAGGCACTGAGGACAGGCGTGACCTTCGGGATAATCGGATACCTTCTTCGTGGGGACAACCTAGAATACGGTCAGCCACAGTGACGGATCTAGCCTCGTGCTTCGCAATGAAGGCTTGGATACGGTGTGCGACGGCCAAATCGGTACGGAGGTCCCGATCCACGGAAAACCACCGCTCGAGAGCGATCGGCTCCTCGTCTTGGCCTCCCAGAATCGTCACCGCGACTTTGCTTGTCCGCTGGTCGTCAGAGCCGTAGAAGGCCATCGTCGCCACAGGTTATCCGCGAAACCCCCGGCGTGCCCTTTTCTGAAGAACGGATCGATGCTTGATCTTTGTCGCCATGCTGGCTTTGTCAATCGTCGCTGGACGTATTAACTCGCAGGCACCCCGCTGATTTGATCGTATCTATTTCTATTTACACGGTCGTCGTAGCCTAAAGCTGTGCCTCCACTGGCCGAACGCCGCAGCCTCGCTTCCCTGCTCCACGATTTCGACCATCATCAATCGCAACTCGCAGTAGTCACCCCTAACGGAATCCGGCAAACCCCGACCACCTACCGACAACTTGCTTCCCTCGCTCGCCGTACCGCCGCTGAATGGGAGCGCCGCGGTATTGAAAAGGGTGACCGTGTCTTATTGTGGGGTGAAAACAGTGCCGAATGGATCGCCGCCTTTTTCGGTTGCGTCATGCGCGGCGTTCTCCCTGTACCCCTCGATTCCGCCGGCAGCGCGGACTTTGCCAAACGCGTCCTCGAGGAAGTTTCGCCACGCTTGGTGCTAACCGATCGCGCCAAACTTCTCGACCATCCCTTCGACATCCCAGCCATCCCGTTCGAAGAGTTGGAAAACGCCATCAGCCCCCGCGAAGGAACTATTCTCGAAAATCTCACGCCCGACGATCCCCTGCAAATCATCTTCACCTCGGGCACCACAGGCGACCCGAAAGGCGTCGTTCATACTCACGGCAACGTGCTCGCCAGCCTCACGCCCATCGAGCGCGAAATGCAAAATTATCTGAAATACGAACGGCCGTTCCATCCCATTCGCTTCCTTCACACTCTGCCCTTAAGCCACGTGTTCGGTCAATTTATGGGTCTCTGGATTCCGCCTCTCCTGGCCGCCGAAGTCCACTTCCAATCGCGCCTGGTCGCTACCGAACTCGTCGAACAAATCCGCCTCGATCGGATCTCCGTGCTCGCCTCCGTCCCGCGGGTGCTCGATCTTCTGCAGAACTATTTACTCCAGAACGAACCGGATCTGGCGACTCGCATCGAAGCCGCGCAGCACTGGAGTGTCTGGCAGCGCTGGTGGCATTTCCGCCAGGTGCATCGCCTGTTCGGTCTGAAATTCTGGGCCTTCATCTGCGGCGGCGCATCGCTCTCTCCCGTCGGCGAGCAGTTCTGGAATGCTCTCGGTTTCGCCGTCGTTCAAGGCTACGGCATGACCGAAACCACCGCTCTCGTCAGCCTCAACCATCCCTTTCATCCAGCGCAAGGCACTATCGGGCAAGTTCTACCCGGCCGCGAAGTGCGTTTGAGCGAGCAGGGCGAAGTGCTCGTTCGTGGCGCCACTATTTCAAACGCCACCTGGCAAAACGGCGCGCTGCAGCAGCAAACGGAGGCCTGGCTGCCCACCGGCGACCTCGCCGATTTCGATCCCGCCGGCAATCTCCGCTTTCGCGGGCGCATGAAAGATGTCATCGTCACCTCGTCCGGGCTCAACATTCATCCGCAGGACCTCGAAGCCGCACTGCTCAATCAACCCGGAGTCAGTGCCGCGACCGTTATCGAAACTACCGGCACCGCTGGACCCGAACCGCTTGCCGTCCTCGTCGTCGCACCTGCAGCTGATCCAGCGACGACCATTGCCGGCGCCAATCGCGGCCTCGCGGATTTCCAGCAGATACGTCGCTGGCTTCTGTGGCCTGAGCCCGACCTGCCCCGTACTTCGACCGGCAAAATCCTGCGCCGCGAAGTTGCCCGCCGTATCGCCAGCGGCGAACTTGACGACAATACCCAGAGCCAGCTCGCGCCAGGCGCACTCAACCTAGACAGTTTAGGGCGTGTCCAACTGCAAGCCCACCTCGAACAGCAGTACGGCGTCTCATTACCCGATCAAGCACTGCAAGAAGTGAAAACGGGCCAGGATTTGCAATCGCTCCTCCGCCAGGCCGAGCCGAAAAAGCAATCCCCAAAACGCGAGCAGCACATTTATCCACGCTGGACCTGGCGCGCTTCGCAACAGGCCATTCGCACCGTCTTTTTGGAACTGATCGCTATGCCGCTCGTGCGCTTTCTTGCCAAACCGAGAGTGCGCCGCCAGCCACGAGCGCTCCCTAGCCCACCTCTGCTGATCGTCTGTAATCACATCACCACCTACGACGCGGCTTTCGTCTTATTCGCTTTGCCTAAGCACTTGCGGCATCGCGTGGCGATCGCGATGTCGGGCGAAATGCTGCTTGATCTGCGTAAAGGCCGGAACCAAGGCCACTGGTTTCTCAATCTCCTCGCACCCGCTGCCTACTTCCTGATCACCCTGCTTTTCAACGTTTTCCCCTTACCGCAGCGCAGCGGCTTTCGCCGCAGCTTCCGCCATGCCGGCCGCGCCATGGACCGCGGCTACAGCGTCCTGGTCTTCCCCGAAGGCCGCCGCTCCGACGACGCCACGCCCCAGCCCTTCAAATCAGGCGCAGGGCTGCTGTGGAAGGAATCCGGCGCTGCCGCTCTGCCGGTTTATATTTCCGGCCTCGGCGAACTCAAGTCGCAAAGCGGCAACTGGTTCCGTTCCGGAACGATTGAAGTGTCAGTCGGCGACATTCTGATAGCTGATCCCCAAGAGCCGCCCGACCAACTGACCGACCGTTTGCAGGCCGCCGTCTTCGGCATGAGATTGAAGGACGGCAAGAGTTAGCGGAAAATGAGTTCGACTTAGAGGTTGACCAATGCCGATCATCTACGGACATTCAGATTTCATCACCCGCACGCGACCTATTTTCATCTTGTGGCGGGGATGCCTAGGGCAATTCACACTTCGACACGAAAATCTAAGGCTCTATTGATGAAGGGCTTAGCACGTTTCAGCCTGCCTTTCTAACAAACTCCGTGAGAAGAATCTCACATCGAAGTACTTCTTCCTTGACAGGTTCCCAAAGCGGGAACTACACTCGGAAATGTAAGTGAGGATCATTGCACATTCCACTTTGAGGGCTTTTACGGAAGAGAGGAGATACGCTGATGCCAAAGGTGAGCTGGCACTCTGGGTAAGAGTGGCCGAAAAAGCCGACTGGAAACAACTTTTGGACGTGCAGAAGGATTTCACCAAGGCCGAAGCGGTCCCGGTGAGAAAGGTGAATTACACGGTATTCAACATATGTCACAACCAGTTCCGCCTCGTGGCAATGATCAATTACCAAAAGGGAATAATGTGGGTCAAAAACGTCTTGACTCACGCCGAGTACAGCCAGAACACCTGGAAGACAGTCTTAGAAGAAGAACAAAAACAAAGAGAAGCATTAGAGAAGAAACTCAGGAGATCGAAATGAGTGCATCTAGTCCAGCAGTAGCCTTCAATGCAAAGAAATACGGAGCCTTATTTGCCCACGGTGTTGCTCACACGATCACAACGGACGCGGAGAACCAAGCCGCTATCGAAGAGCTTGGAGTTTATTCTTTTGCAGAGAACTCGACACCAGAGGAAGAGGCGTACTGCGAAGTTCTCACCACTTTGATCGAGCAATACGAGAAACGCTATCGCCTCGACGTCATACTTGATCCCGTCGAGACACTCAAATTACTCATGGAGAATCGCGGCTTGAAACAAGCAGATCTCGTTCCTGAGATTGACAGCAAGAGCCATGTGTCGGAGATTCTGAGTGGCGCCCGTGAGCTTTCAAAGGGTCAAATCATAAAGTTGAGCAACTTCTTTCGTGTGTCGCCCGAAGTGTTCTTTCCCATTGCTGTTGCGCGATAAACTTGCACACGGTAGTCGCGCACGCCGATGTTGACGCAACTAGCGTTTTGCGTCGCTTTCTGCCGCATATACTCGGCGAATGGCTCCCGGGGTATCCGCTAGTTCTACTTTCTTGTTGGCTTAATCCCCTGCGTACGCGGCAGCACAGCAATCTGTGCCACGCTTCACGTGATGGTTTAGCACCGTTTCCATTCACGGTCTGTCGGTGTTGCCAAGTAAACGAGGCCCGTCAGTACCTCAACAGCGTTTCGAGCAGAAACCCGCGTAAACCAGGTCGCCCCACCAAGCCTCTTCTTCAAGACCCTGCATAATAAGTCCATTCATCACTACCCTGCATAATGAAAGTTGCGCGATTCACGCACCTCACACGTGATTCGCGCTAATACTCAATTTTCTTAAAGGATTTCTCATGGCTGAAGCCAAACAGAGCCGTATCAGGGAAGGTCTGCCTCATCCGCGCGGCGCCTCCTGGGACGGCAAAGGCACCAACTTTGCTCTCTTTTCCGCCAACGCAACCAAGGTCGAAGTCTGCCTCTTCGATTCGGAAGGCGATAAAGAAATTGAACGAATTGCCTTACCCGAATACACCAACCAAATCTGGCACGGCTACCTTCCCGATGTCATGCCGGGAACCATTTACGGCTATCGCGTGCACGGCCCTTATGAACCGGACGCCGGCCACCGCTTCAATCCAAACAAACTACTGCTCGATCCCTACGCCTTCGCGCACTTCGGCGAACTTGTCTGGAATCCGGCTGTCTTCGGCTACAAAATGGAGCTGGGCGACGACACCACCTTCGATGAACGTGATAGCGCGCCCTTCATGCCCAAGTGCACCGTCGTTGATGCGAGTTTCACCTGGAAAGGCGAACGGGTAGGTCGTCGACCCATCCGTTGGGACGACACCATCATCTACGAAACGCACGTCAAAGGCTTCACCAAGCTGCATCCCGCCGTGCCCGAAAAGCTGCGTGGCACCTACGAAGGGCTTGGCACGCCTGAAGTGCTCGATTACATCAAGTCGCTCGGCGTCACCAGCATCGAACTGATGCCCATCCACACTTTCATCAACGACAGCCAACTGCTCGAAAAAGGTCTGACTAATTACTGGGGCTACAACACCATCGGATTCTTCGCGCCGGACCCGCGCTACGCTGCCAATCGCTCCGATATTCTTCTCGAGTTCAAACAGATGGTGGCCAAGATCCACGACGCCGGTCTTGAAGTCATCCTCGACGTTGTCTATAACCACACCGCCGAAGGTAACGAAAAGGGTCCAACCTTGTCCTTCAAGGGCATCGATAACGCCAATTATTACCGCCTCCTGCCCGATAACAAGCGTTTCTACATCAATGACACCGGCACCGGCAACACCGTTAATCTGAGTCATCCGCGCGTCATTCAAATGGTTACCGACAGCCTGCGCTACTGGGTCGAACAAACCAACGTCGATGGTTTCCGTTTCGATCTTGGCACCATCCTCGCTCGTGAACCGAACGGCTTCGACAACCAGAGCGGATTCCTCAAAGCTGTCAGCCAGGATCCGGTGCTGAGTTCAGTCAAGCTCATTGCCGAACCTTGGGATTGCGGTCCCGGCGGCTATCAGGTCGGAGGCTTCCCTCCCGGCTGGGCCGAATGGAACGATAAGTTCCGCGACACTGTGCGCGATTTCTGGCGCGGCGAAGCTCCTGCGTCCGCGCTTACAGAACGTATGTGCGCCTCCGTTGGAGTGTTCAATCACGGCGGCCGCCGCCCCTGGGCCTGCGTCAACTTCGTCACTGCGCACGATGGCTTCACCGTCAACGATGTGGTGAGCTACAACGAAAAACATAACGAAGCTAACGGCGAGGACAACAAGGACGGCAGCTCCGACAATCGCTCCTGGAACTGCGGCGTCGAAGGACCAACCGACGATCCCGCGATACGGTCTCTGCGTGGCCGTCAACTCCGCAATATCCTCGCCACCCTGCTGCTCTCCCAGGGCACGCCCATGCTGCTCGCCGGCGATGAGTTCGCGCGCACCCAGCAGGGCAACAACAATGCCTATTGCCAGGACGACGAGATCAGCTGGCTCAACTGGGATCTTAAAGAGAAAGGCAAATCTCTCATCGATTTCGTCAGACGGCTCACCAGCCTGCGCCATCAGTACCCGGTGCTGCGCCGCAATTTATTCTTGACCGGCGAAGACAGCGAAGAGCTCGGCGTCAAAGATGTCACCTGGATCAACGCCAACGGCAGCGAAATGGAGGATGCGCAATGGGGCGACCACGGCATGCGCTGTTTCGGCATGTTACTCGACGGACGCGCTCAGACCACCGGCATTCGCCAGCGCGGTAAAGAAGCAACACTGCTGATCGTCATCAACGAGTTCGGCGAAAAAGTAAAATTCAAACTTCCCGATTCACCCGGTGGTAAGAGGTGGTTGATCCTGATCGATACCAACGATCCTGAAGGCAAACACCAGGCGAGAGCCTTCAAAATCGGCCAGCAGTACGAGATCACGCCCCGCTCGCTCCGGATGTTTGCGCTGGATAGTAAGTAACTTCGGTGTGCCTTCAGGGCGATGGCTACCGATTCACAGATTGTGCCAGCAGCACTACGCCAATCCCGGCCAGCCCTACGTACACATACCGCAAAAAGGCGTCTCCCTGCAGGCGATGATTCACTATTCGGCCCAACCAGATCGCCGGCGCCAGAACTGGCAGGCACAATAAAAAGTAGTGCGTTACCGCGGGCACCCACAAACCGGCCAGCCAGTATCCAGTCATCCCAATCAGGCTCGCCGGCAAAAAATATCCCTGTAACGTAGCGCGGAAATGCTGTGCGGACCAGCGCCGCATCGCCCCATAGATCACCAGCGGCGGCCCGTTCATTCCATACGCTCCGCCGAATACGCCCGCGACAAACCCGCAGCCGAGAAGCCACGTTCTGCTGTCTTTCTTCAACTCCGGCGGCTTGCCGCCAAACAGCGAATACCCGGCAAATGCCATGATAACGACCGCCAGAGCGATCCTTACCGCCTGCTGATGACGGCTTGTCAACAGCGCCAGCCCCACCGGGATGCCAAACAGCGTCGCTCCTACCAGCCATCCCGTGCTGCGCACATGGATCTTCCGCCAGTCCTGCGCAACCACCGCCGCGGCAATGGTAATTGAAACCAGTACTGCCAGCGGCGCAGCCACCGGAAGCGGGATGAAGAGCGCCAGTAGCGGAACAGCAAACAAAGCCTCGCCAAACCCGAATGCCGATCGAATGAACGTGGCGAGAAACATCACGGCCAGCACCTCCAAAACAGCAGCGCTCATTACCGTCTCACCGATCCATGACAGACCTTCGATATCGTATTGATCATGAGACCGTCGAAAGCCTTTTGGACTGGCGCGCTCTTCACTTCCCTGTTCTTGCCTCATTGTCTGTCGGCAGGTTCAAAGCTCATTGGGCTTGAGGTTACCTATTTGGGAAACGGAGGATTCTTGGTTCGCTCAGGATCTCAGGCTGTTTTGTTCGACGCGTTGTTCGGCGAAGGACTTCCAAATTATGATCGTGTTCCCGCCGCCACAATACACGACATTGAGGCGGGCAGATCTCCTTTTGCCAATATCATCGCTGTTTTTATCAGCCATGTTCACCCTGACCATTTTGACGTTTCGAGCACCGTACGATTTCTGAAGTCTCATCCCACAACTGTTGTTATTGCGCCCAATCAAGTCTCGGAACAGATTCGAAACGCGCTGGTGAACAATCGTCAAGCGTTCGCGCAGGTAAGTACAGTGTCTTTGGAGCGAGGAAGAATAACCACTCGCAACGAAGGTGGCGTCCAGGTTGGAAGCTTTCCTTTATCCCACGGCCATGTCGAAAACGCAGCTTATCTAATCGTTCTTAACGGAAAAACCGTTCTGCACATCGGTGATGCCGATCTCCCAATGAAAGGTCTTGCTCAACTCGGGCTCTCCCATCGTCAAATCGACCTGGCGTTCGTTCCTTTTTGGCAACTTACGGAAGATCCTGAGAACGTTCGCAATCATATTGGCGCAAAAATTGTTATTCCGATGCACCTGATTACGCACCCCACAACTGACAGTTCGAAGGGTTACCTGGAGCATGTCGGAGGCAGCGATGGAATGGTGGCAAAAATTCGCTCAAGCTTTCCGAACGCTTTCGTCTTCCACACGCCCCTCGAGACGAAAACCTTCTGATGGATCCCCGAGTTCTGTCGCCGCAATCGCACTACCTGGATAACGCTTTCACCAAACCACTCACGCTATGCTCCTGCGCCTCTACCGTAACTACCAAGCCAGACTTCCGTATCATCTCCGAAGTCACCGGCCCGATGCTCGCGATCTTGACGCGCTTGAGCGTTTCCAAATCCACCAGCGACGCGGTATTCTCAACCGCCGACGGGCTCGCAAACGTCACCCAATCCGGCAGCCGTTCTCCAAAGATGCGCGCCGCGTTTTCTGCCCCACCGTCCGGCATCACATTGCGATACGCTTCCACCACCTCCACTAGCGCGCCCATCTTGCGCAAGGCTGCGGGCAGCACATCCCGAGTCACCGCCGCACTCGCCAGCAAAATCCGTTTCCCCACCAAATTCTCGCCACCGAATGCTTTGACCACAGCCTCCGCCACAAAATCATCTGGCGTCAAACTCACCGAAAATCCGCTCTTAACCGCCGCCGCTCGCGTAGCCCGTCCCACCGTGGCCACCCGCGCAGTACAAGCCGAACTCAACTCCGCCGCAAACCGCGAAACAGCATTGGTACTCGTAAAGATGATCCAGTCATAGCTGTTACATCGAGCCGCCGCCCGGCGCAGTGGTTCACAATCAACAGGCTCCGCAATAGCTATCACCGGCAGCAGCAAAACCTCCGCACCCAGCTCACGCAAAGGCTCTCCCAATTCTTCCGCCTGGTGAGCCGCGCGCGTGACCACCACGCGCAAACCCGCAAGCATTCCCATCAAGTGATTCCGGAAAGGATATCAGCCGCGCCGCGCGCCAGTAAGTCCCGAGCCGCTCGCTCGCCCAACTCGTAACTCGTCCCCGGCGACCCTTCCATTGCAGCGTACAAATAACGCGAGCCATCGGCAGCCATCACCACCACACGCAGCCGTAATTTGCCGTCTTCGATTTCCGCAAAGGCGCCCACCGGCAACTGGCATCCCCCGCCGAGCGCTGCCAGCGCCGCCCGTTCACACGTCACTGCATCCGCCGTCGGCACATGATTTAGCACGCTTGCCACTTCACACGCTGCATCACCGGCGCGCGTCTGAATCCCCAAAGCCCCCTGCCCCGGCGCAGGACACATCTGCTCCACACTGAGAGACTCCGCAATTTCCCCTTCCAAACCTAAACGCCGCAAACCCGCCGCCGCCAGCAGAATGGCATCGTACTGACCTTCCTTCAATTTGCGCAGCCGCGTATCCACGTTTCCACGCACCGGCTCCACCACCACATCCGGTCGCAGTAGCAGCATTTGCGCCGCCCGCCGCCCTGAGCTCGTACCCACCCGCGCGCCCGCGCCCAGCTCGCTCAACGTATTACCAACCAGCGCATCGCGCGCATCTTCCCGCTCCGGAATCGCCGCAATCGCCAGCCCCTCCGGCGCCTCCGTCGGCAAGTCTTTCAAGCTATGCACCGCCAGATCGATCGCACCCACCAGCAGCGCATCTTCGATCTCTTTGGTAAACAAACCCTTCCCGCCCGCCTGCATCAACGAAGCAGTCTGCAGGTGATCGCCGGTCGTCTTGATAATTTCGATCCGCGTCTCGACGCCGTTTCGCTCGAGCAACCCTGCCACATACCGCGCCTGCCAGAGCGCCAGTTGCGATCCGCGTGAACCGATCGTCAACGTGCTTGTAACCGCGGTTCGCATTACGAACGTAGCCGGAAAATCCGCCGTACCGCCGAAACCAGCTCCGCATCCTGCGTTTGTTCCGCTGTTTGCACGCCCGCCTGCCGCCGCATCTCCGAGATCGGGCCGTGCGCAATTTTATTAACGATCCCACGAGTCAACGCCTCCAGCGCCTCTTCCTGATCCATCGTCATCACACCCATCTTCGGCCGGTACCGCGTCAGTACATCCCGCCGTATCGTCTCCAATTGCTCCTGCAGACTCACAATCGTCGGAGCCACATCGCGCGCCCGCAATTTCATCTCGAGCCGCGCCACTTCCTCCGTCACGATGCTCTCCGCCTGTTGCGCCACATCCTGCCGCGTGCGCAAATTGCGATCCGTCAGTCGTTGCAGGTCGTCAATGTCGTACAGAAACGCGTGCTCTAAGCTATTCACTGCGGGATCGATGTTGCGCGGCACCGCGATATCAATCAAAAACATCGGCTGATTCTTACGCGCTTCAATCGCCCGCCGTAAAACCTCCGGCCCCAGCACATACCCCGGAGCCGCCGAAGACGTAATCACAATATCCATTTCACCCAGACGCTGCGTGAACGTCTCGTATGGCAGCACCTGTCCGCGGAACAAGGTACTCAACTCACGCGCCCGCTCCGGCGTCCGGTTCGTGATGAAAATCTCTTCCGCTCCCGCGCGCAGCAGATGTCGTGCCGCCCCTTCCGACATCTTCCCCGCCCCAACAATCAACACTCGCTTCTTCTGCAGCGATCCGAAAATTTCCCGCGCCAGTTCCACCGCCGCATAGCTCACCGACACCGCGTTTTGGCCGATCTCCGTCTCGGTGCGAATCCGCTTGGCCACATTGAACGCCCGAGTCAACACCGCGTCCAGCATCGTGCCGATCGTTCCCTGCTCGCGCGCCTGCAGATACGCCTGTTTCAGCTGCCCCAAAATCTGCGGCTCGCCTACGATCATCGAATCCAGACTGGCCGCCACCCGGAACAGATGCCGCATCGCATCCTGCGCTTCATAAGTGTAAATGTGTGGCCGCAGCGATTCAAAACTCACGCCGCCCCCCGCACGCCCGTCCACAATCGTTTCAAAAAGCGCTTCCGCCAGCGCCTTATCATCCAGCGCGGCCGTCACCTCCACCCGGTTACAAGTGGAAAGGATCATCGCTTCCCGCGCCCCACACGCTTGCAGCTGCAGCAACGCGGCCGGAATCTCGTCCTCGCGCAACGCCATTTGCTCGCGCAGTTCTACCGGAGCCGTCCGATGATTGATCCCGGCCAGTGCCAGTCTCATTGCGGCCACAGACTCCTCAAACTCATGTGCGTCGCCCAAGTGATAATCGAGCAACCCAAAACACTCACCGCCAGCCACGCCATCCGCCGACCGCGCCACCCGGCGGAAATCCGCAGAAAAATCATCGCCAGATAAAACGCCCAGGTGAACAGGAAAAAAGCGATCCTAGGATCGGTAATCCAATTCGTTCCCCGTTCATTAAACGCCCAAATGACTCCTGTCGCCGTCGCCAGCGTGATAAACAGGAAGCCCGTATTCATCGATTGCGTTATGATCCGGTCGAGCGTCGCCAGCGGCGGCAGCCGGTTCGCCGACGGCGTCACATCCTTCCGTTTCAACTGCCGCTCCTGCAACAGGTAGTACACCGAAGCGGTCGCTGAAAAGATAAGCGCCGCATAGCCGATCAATACTGTGGACACATGCAGCACCAGCCACACATTGCGAACCTGTGGACTCCACGGCGAGACCGGGAATTCAGTCACCCCGATCAGCGTCATAAAAAATACCAGCGGAAAAATGCACACCCCAAAGCTTGCGATGCGGTATCGCCAGTAGGCCAGCAGAAACAGCACCGCCAATAGAAAAGCGCACGTTGAACTCGTCTCGTAAAAGTTGTCGAGCGGCAGGCGTCCGGTAGTCACCCACCGTTCCACCAGCGCCACCAACTGAAAAGTGCTGCCTACCCCAAACGCGATCAAAGCCGGTTGGAATAGTCGGGCGCTCTTACGAAATAGATAAATCAGCGCGTACAGCAGCCCACACGAGTAAAACGCGGCTGCCGTCCGCAGCCAGATGACGCTCATGGCGGGGGCTCTGGAATCTAGTATAAGCGTCACTATTATATGGATGCACGTAACCACCCGTAGGGTAGGCTTTAGCCTGCCAGGTAGCCACCCACCGTGGTGGCCGCCCTGCACCACTCGTTATGCAATAAGAGGATAGGAGTTAAAAAAACATTAATGAACAGCTTTCTACAGGGAAAACGCGCCTTGGTTACCGGCGCTTCACAAGGCATCGGCCTTGCCATCGCACAGGCACTTGCCTCGAGCAGCGCAGACGTTGTCCTTTGCGGCCGCACCGCCAAGACACTCGATCACGCCGTCGAAAGCACGAAAAAGATAGCCAACACGAAGATCTCCGGTCACGTCGCCGACGTCAGTGACAGCCGGCAGGTCGCCGAACTGTTTGAATATGTCGATAAAGAGTTCAACGCCCTCGACATCCTTATTAATAACGCTGGCTTCGGCATCTTTCGCGCGACCGCCGAACTGAGTATCGAAGATTGGGATCGCCTCATCTCCACCAACCTCTCCGGCGCTTTCTACTGCAGCCGCGAAGCGCTCGCCCGCTTCGAACAGCGTGGCGGCGGCTCCATCATCAACATCAGCAGCCTTGCCGGACGCAATCCCTTCGCCGGCGGCGCAGCCTACAATGCCTCCAAATTCGGCCTCAATGGTTTCAGCGAAGCCATGATGCTCGATCACCGACAGGATAATGTGCGCGTCAGCTACATCATGCCCGGCAGCGTCGCCACCCATTTCGGCGGCGAAGAGGCCAGCAAAAAAGATTGGAAAATCGCCCCTGAGGATATCGCCGAACTCGTACTAGATATCTTACGCATGCCAAAAAGGACATTAATTAGCCGAATTGAAGTGAGACCTTCGCGTCCTCAAAAAGACTAATCAGAAAAGCCCGAGGAGGAAAAGGCTTGACGGTCTCTTCATAAAGCAGCAGCTTCTGTCGATAGGTACTTTAGGAAGCGCCGCGGTGGTTTTGGCACCCGGCTTGCTCACTGTTGGTTGTAGTCCAACAAAAGCTTGTTAGCCGGATAAAAGCCAGCATGGGAGTTGCGGGCACTCGGCTTTGTGAGGAACAGAGAGGATTAATTTTTATGAGCCACCTCCGACGGGTACTGGACCCAACAAAAACGGGGAGAAACGCAGATTCGCTCGAGCGAACGCTGCTTAAATTAGTGGTCGGCCAGGACGAGGCGATCGAACAGATCGTGAACATCTACCAGATGCACGTCACCGGTCTTTCCGCGCCGGGGCGCCCGGTTGGGAACTTCTTATTTTTAGGACCAACCGGCTCGGGCAAGACCCGCACCGTCGAAGCCACTGCCGAAGCTCTGCTCAATAATCCTCGCGCTGTAACAAAAATCGATTGTGCCGAATTTCAGCACAGCCACGAAATTGCCAAGCTGATCGGCTCGCCTCCCGGCTACCTCGGCCATCGCGAAACACATCCCCTGCTCAGTCAGGAAGTCATCAACCAGCACCAGACCGACACCGTGAAGCTCAGCTTCATCTTGTTCGACGAGATCGAAAAGGCCAGCGACGCCCTCTGGAACCTGCTGCTCGGCATTTTGGACAAAGCAACCCTGACCCTCGGCGATAATCGCAAAGTCGATTTCTCCAAGGCCATGATCTTCATGACCAGCAATCTCGGCGCATCCGAGATGAGCGCGCTGATTTCGCCGAAGCTCGGCTTTCATGCGTGCCTCCCGCCGGCTGATCCCGGACAGATCGCTGAGCAGAGCGATAAACTCAATGACAAGCTCTCGCGCAGCGGCCTCGAAGCGGCCCGCCGCAAGTTCACGCCCGAGTTTATGAACCGAATAGATAAGTGCGTTGTCTTCAAACCCCTGGGCGATTCGGAACTGCGTCGCATTTTGGATCTCGAATTGGGACAGGTACAGCAGCGCATCCTCGCCTCGCCCTCCGAAAAATCCTTCGTCGTCACCGTATCCGATTCCGGCAAGGACTTCCTCTTGTCCCAAGGAACCGATGTTAAATACGGCGCACGTCATCTCAAACGCGCCATCGAACGCCTGCTGGTTCACCCGCTCTCGAACCTCATCGCTACCAACCAGGTCTCGACCGGCGACTGGATCAAGGCCGACTTCGACTCCGATCACAACTGTCTCCTCTTCACCACTGAAGAAGAAGGTCTTTCCACGCACACCATGTTCAGCATCATTGGTGATGAGCGCATCCTCCCCGCTGCCATGGCCGCCAGCGGCGGTGGTAGTCTTGCCGCTGCTGTCAAACCGGTCGTGGCTAAACCCGTGAAGAAGTAAAGACCCTCATCCTGTATAGTCAGCACGCGCGGATTCCGGATACGTTTCCGCGCGTGCCTCGTCTCACGTTCGTTGCCGGATTCCAGCCATGACCACCCTCGCGGCCTCATCATCCGCCAGCAGGAGCCGCTCAATCTCGAATACCCCTTCGATCAGCTCGATGGTTTTTTGACACCCAACGCGTCCTTCTACATAAGAAGCCATTTCAAAACGCCCGCCCTCGACCCTCAAGCCTATCGCCTCGAAATCACTGGCGCAGTCAAGCATCCGCTTTCTCTGAGCCTCGCAGAACTCACCGCCCTTCCCCTGGAGAATCAAACCGCCACCCTCGAATGCGCCGGTAACAGCCGTGTCTTCCTTGTCCCTCAAACCGGCGGCGCTCAATGGAGCCTCGGAGCCGTCGGCACCGCCGAATGGTCCGGTATACCGCTCCACACTTTGCTCGAGCGCGCGGTCCTCGATCCCGCAGCGTGCGAAGTGATCCTCGGAGGCGCCGACCACGGTCCAGCCCCCGAACCTCCTAAACCGCCCGGCGAAATCTCCTACGCCCGCAGCATCAGTCTGCAAAAAGCACTCGCGGCTGAAACCTTGATCGCCCTGCGCATGAACGATTGCGATCTTCCGCTTGCCCACGGCTTCCCCGCTCGCGCCCTCGTTCCTGGCTACTACGGCATGGCATCCGTCAAGTGGCTCACCCGCATTCACGTCACTACAGAACCTTTCCATGGCTACTGGCAAACCTCCGACTACGCCTTTTGGGAAGCCGGCGATCACGGCCTCCCCATTCGCCGCGCCATCTCCGAACTCCAGGTCAAATCGGCCATCGCACGTCCCGCCCTCCACGAAACCGTTTCCCGCGGCCAGCCCTATACCATCTATGGCGCCGCCTGGTCCGGTGATGCCGGCGTCACACACATCGAAATCAGCACCGACAAAGGCGAGCACTGGGCATCCGGCGAGTTCCTCGATCCTCCCGTCCGTTTCGCCTGGCGACGATGGCAGTACATTTGGTCCACGCCCCTCCAGCCCGGCCCGCGCACTCTGCTCTCCCGCGCCACCGATTCAAGCGGACACCAGCAGCCCGCAACGCACAACCCTAACCATGCCTCCTACCTCATCCATCACACGCTGCCCATTGAAGTCTTCGTTCGCTAGCGCTGCCCTTTTCTCCGTAGTATCTTCTTAAAAGGAGACCGACCCATGCAGCACCTCCGCTGGCTTTCCTGTCTGCTCTTCGTCGCCGTCGTTGCTATCCCCGCGACAGCGCAAAACAATATACCCGAACCGGCCGTCCCGTCCGATCCGCTGGAATTGGTAACAGGCGAGGCTCAAGTGGTCAGCACTCCCCAAGCGCGCGCGCAAATCCTCGAACTGCTCAATCGCGCCCGTGCGCTCTCGAACGTTCGCTCCGGCGCTTACGATCTCAAAAGCACCATCACCTCCTTTGGTTCCGGCTCGAATGAAGGCTCCTGGCAGATGGAAGATACTTCACCAGCCCCAGGCTTCTATCGCTGGACAGTCCAGGGACCCAGTTATTCCGCCACCAACCTCTACAACAACCAGCTGCTCTACAGCAACCACCCCGCCGGCGCGGCGCCGCTGCGCCTCCAGCAAGTTCGTACCGCCATTTTTTTCGCTTTTCTCAATCCAGCCTTCCAGCGCAGCGCTCTCATCCGCACTGCAGCTGCCACTTATAACGGCCGCGGCATCACCTGCGCCCTGCTATCCGGCATGGACCCTCCGGCTTCCGATCGCGGCCGTCTCTGGGAGGAAACCGAATACTGCATCAATCGTGCCTCCGGTCTGCTCCTCACCTATTCCGCCGCGCCGCCCGGCTCCTATGTCTTGTACGACTACTCGAAGACCCTGCAGTTAAATGGCTCTGTTATCCCGACTAAAATCACCATCACCGAGGCCGGTACGCCCACCGTCGAAGCACAACTGCAGAGTCTCACCACAGCCGTCAATGCCAGTGTCGCCGCCTTCACTCCGCCAGCCGGCGCGACTCCTATCGGCGCCGGTCCGCTCATGACTGCTCCCTCGCGCTTCCCGATCTTCGTGGGCCAAAATCAGGTGACTTCTAACTCCACCATCCAACCAGTCATCGTTCACGGCGTCATGAACCCGGAAGGCCGCATCGTCGAGACCGAAATCGCCCAAACTTCCAATCCCAGCCTTAATCAGCGCGCATTGTCGGTCGTGCAGCAATGGCAAGGCCGAACTACCTCTCCCGGCAGAACGCCTCTGCAGCGCGAAGTTTTCGTCAACGTCAAATTCGCCAACTAGCGCCGCCCATTCAAGCAAAAATCTCCGCGACACTCAGCTCGCCACCAAACAACGACAGTGGAATGTGCTGCCCGTCTTCGTACACCAGCGTGCCGGCCTCCCGGCGCATCACAATTACATTTCTCTTTTTTGGATCCACCACCCAAAACTCCTGAGCGCCGGTGGAGAGTGCAAAGGGCGCGGCTGCAAGTCGCGGCACAAAGTCGCAACACCATGGCTCTTCGCGCGGCGCGCCTGACCCCGCGCCCGTTTTGCACGTGCAGCTTGACAGATAGAGGGTTGCCTTCTCCCGCATCTCCAATTTTGTATTTGAGGGGGACAACACCTCGATCACGATTTCCGGCGATCCATACAAATTGTCTTCGCCATCCGTTGCGTCCCATCGATCCTGTGAAACGAAGGCGACATCCGCACAGCGCAAATCGTATTCGGCAAGCGCACGGAAGCCAACCTCTGATTCGACTACTCCCAGGTGCTCCGCTCTCGGGCGCAACAAGCGCACGAGGCGAGACTGCAGCTTGGCATGTTTCATCTGGGGGCGCGTCAAATTGACTACCTGGCCCCAATGCAATTCCTGGATGACATCTTCCCGAGCCGGCAATTCACGATATTGCCGCACCGTCATCAGTAAAGGTTCTGTTGCTGCGGCCATCTCGCACCTCCTCTTTAATCTAACCCCCTAACCTTCACGTTTACCTTCCATCCCAACGCCCCGAACAGATCCTTCAACGCGCTCTGCGCATTCGTTTTGGCCTGATCCAGCATGCCCATTTCGAGTGCGGCCTCCCGCACATCGTCAATCGCTTTCATCCTCGCCTTGTGCTCCAGATCCGGATCGGCCGGCACCCAGGGCGTCCACCAGGTCACGTGCCTGTCCCATACCTTGGTTTTCTTTTCATCGAGTCCGGCATGCAACACAGCGGGAGCGGGCAGCGTGATTGTCAGAACGCCCGTGTCATCGGTAGCCACATCCGCCGCCGACACCTTCTGCAAATCAATGCCACCCTCCACCTCTCCTTCCACCATCAGCAGAATCGATTCCTGGCCCACCGGATCCTTCTGCTCGGTCATGCTGACTACCCGCTCAATCTTGTATTTCACCGTCACCAGTTGATTGAGTTTCTGCACCTGCGTGACCACCGCATCCGGTCCCACGCTCTGGCCCAATTTTCCCTGCAGAAACGAGTACGCCAGCAGCGACGCAAACGCCACCAAAGCCAACACCGCAATCAACTTCCACTTCTGCGCGTTCATCACTCGCCCATTCTCCTAGCGCCCGATTCGCTCCAGCTCCAAAATCTCCACGCTATGTCCAACCGGAAAATCCACATGCCAACCGTCTTCAAAATTCTTGGCCGTCACCTCGCCTAGTTCCGTTCCACTGATTTCCGACCGCACAAGATAACGCGCACCGCTCGGTGCGACCAACCGCACCTCCGCCTCTGTGACATGGCTCTGGTTCGCAAATAAAACCACAATCCCATCCGATTCGCGGCTCAATCGTGCGAAACCATCCCACGACGACGCCTGCGGCTGTTGCCAGTTACCCAAAGGAAAAAACGAGTCCGACAGCGACGTGTTTGCGCGCACTCGCTCATACCAGCCCGCCTTTTCCGCATACCAATGCCGGTCCGCCTCGGTCAACTTGCGCAAGTCACCAAGGAACAATGGCGCAGAACCAATCGCCGTAGCAAAATGCTCCTCGACAGAACCCGTTGCGGCTCGCAAATTCCCGATCAGCATGGTCTCTACCGGAATCGATGGCGCGCGCTGATACAACAAAGTACGGGCGTGCAGCGGACCTCCCGAATCCGCCTCCCGGTCCTTGACGTTACTCAGCCAATCGAGATCGGCGCACGCGAGCAGCGCCGGATCAATTAAGTGCTTCTCGCCCCACAGCTCGAACGTGTAGTCGACCAGCACTTCCGGATGATCGCGATACAGCCGCTCGCCAATATAGGCCAGCCCTTCATAGATCCGCGACAACGACTCAGCCCAGTCCCGATGCGCGTGATTCGGCGCGTGACAGCCCGGAGCTTCGCCATACGCATTGAACACCGTCGTAAGATCCACCTTGATGTAAGCCGGCCGGTAGCGCGCGATCAGATCTTCTAAACGCCCCAATGCAACATCCCGATAGCTGCTCCCCAGACACATCACGGCGCTCGTACCGGATGCCGTCTGCGTGAATTTCGGATTCCCGTTCTCATCACGGCACACCCATTCCGGATGCGCCCGGTATTCATTGGTATTCGTGCTGATCGCAGCCAGCGGAACCCACAATCCGAGCTTGAGTTTGTTCTTCTCTAAGATCGAATGAATGCCGGCAAACCCGCCCGGGAAGTTTTTCATGTTGATCTCGTTTGAGCCATACTCGGCCTGCCAGCCGTCGTCGATGGTAAACACACTGAGCCCCATTTCCTTCGCCACCGGCGCCAGTGCCGCCACCGTCTTCTCGTCGATATTTCGCAGAAACGGCTCCCAGGTGTTGTAAATCCACGGCGGACGCTCGTTCGGCTGCCGCCGCATGATGTGGCGCGATGCATAACCCGGCACGGCCCAGTGCGAATCAGCCAGACCCTTTCCATCGACGAAGAACACCAGCGAACACTTGGCACTCTCAAACGTCTCGCCCGGCTGCAGCGTTCGTTCAAATGGAAACAGGTCGGTATCGTACATCGTGCGAAAGGCTTCACTCCACCCCTCGCCGATCTCAGTCCGCTTCAAGTAGCCCGGCGCTTCATTTAAAATCGCAAACCCTTCCCGGGTGGCGGAGTTGCGCAGGAACACCGCGGGATCGGCAACTCGACCGGTAAAGTAAAACTCCCGCGGCGTCGCGCCATAGCCGCCCGTTACCTCCAACTCACCCGGCGCACCAGGCGCTGCCGCCAACGCTTCAAAACTCACATGACTGAGCGACACCGCGCGCCCGCTACGGTTCGTAATCGTCATCCACTTGCGAAGCGCCGGCAAATCATCATAGACCGTATAAATCACCGTAACAGCCAGGCCGCCGTCACGCGTCCGGCACTGCACACGAAGGCTCTTCCCTCCCGGAACATCTACCGATTCCGCCGCCGAAAATATCAGTGATTTTCCAGTAACCGCATTCTTACCCGCCCGCAAAGTCAGCTCATCGCCATAACGATGCTCACCCCGGCTGAACGCGGTAAAGTCACGGCCTGACACTTTATACACAAGCGCCTCGGTACGCAGGCCATCCGCCGCCGAGAACGAAAGTGTGCGCTCGACAAACTCGTTGCCGATCGACCAGCGCTGCTTCGGCGTCAAAGTCCGAACGTAGGCGGCGCCAAACACCGGGCCAGCGCCCAACAACAGACTCGCAACAACGACAAAAATCTTCATATTCGGGGCTCTGATAACGTATCAGCTTTGCATGACTGACGCGCCCCGTTCCGCCATCGCGGAACTTCATCTCCCCTACATCCTGTTGCTGGCAGGCACCGCGGCGCTCGGCGGATTGCTCTTCGGCTTCGACATCGCCATCATCACCGGCGCAGGCCCCTTCCTGACGCAACACTTCGGACTCAGCGATCTCAGCCTCGGACTCGCCTTCAGCTCGCTGTTATTCGGTTGCGTTCTAGGTTCCGCTGTCGCCGGACGCATCACCGATCGATTCGGCCGCAGAAAGATTCTCCTGTGGGTCGCCGTGGGCTTTGCCGTCACCTCCATCGCCACCGGTTTAGCAAACAACTTCCCGGTCTTTCTAACCGCCCGCTTTCTCGGCGGCATCGCCGTCGGCGGCGCATCCATTTTGTCGCCCATGTACGTCTCAGAGATTTCACCCGCTCCCATACGCGGACGCCTGGGCGCACTGTACCAGTTCTCCATCATCCTGGGAATTTTGTTCTCTTACGCCATCAATTACTTTCTTCGTAACTCCGGACCCGCCAATTGGCGCTGGATGTTCGCAACAGGCGTACTCCCAGCAGTTCTCTTCTGGATTCTGCTGCTGCGAGCTCCCGAGACCCCGCGCTTCCTGGTCAAAGCGGGCCGAACAACGGAAGCTCTGCAGGTGCTCAAAGATGTCGGCGGTCTCACCAGTCCTGAACTGCAGCTAGCTGAAATCAGCGCCAGTCTTTCCGGCAAAAAGAGTGCCTGGCGCGACCTCTTTCAGCCCGGCATCAAGCGCGCCGTGATCGTCAGCTTCATCCTCGCGATCCTGATTCACACTTCGGGGATCAACACTGTCATCGACTACGCTCCCTCCATCTTCCGCGCCGCCGGTTGGAAAATCGATGCGGCACTCTTCTCGACCCTGATCGTAGGCGCAACCAACTTCGTCTTCACCGTTCTTTCTTTTTGGATGATCGACCGGTTTGGCCGCAAGCCGCTCTACATCGTCGGCTCCTCTGGCATGGCGCTCGCCTTGCTGCTGCTCACTGCCATTTCGGCCAGCGGGCACTTTCAGGGTCCAATCGTGTTGCTTCTCATCCTCTGCTACCTGGCTTGCTTTGCTTCCTGCATCGGGCCGGTCTTCTGGACGCTGCTCCCGGAAATCTTTCCCAATCACATTCGCGGCACGGCAATGATCATCCCGGTGCTCACTCAGTGGATCGCCAACGCCATTGTCGTCCTCTTCTTCCCGGTCGCCTTCAACCGCGCCGGTAAAGCAACAACGTTTTCCTTTCTGGCCGTCATGTCATTCCTGCAAGCCATCTTCGCCTGGCGCTTCCTCCCGGAAACAAAAGGCAAATCGCTCGAGGAAGTCGAAGCCTATTGGCGTGTTTAGCTGCTATTATGCTTTTGTGCGGACCACAATAGATTTGCCGGACCCGTTGTTTCGCGAGTTGAAGGCGGTGGCGGCCAGAAGAGGCACTTCGCTCAAGAACGTCATACAAAATGCCGTCGAAGCGGAGCTTCGGAAACTGGAAGGCAAGGTTCGGCGTAGAATTACATTTCCGCTCCTGCCGTCCGCCGAGCCGGGCAGTCTGATGCTCAAGAATGCCGATATCGAAGATCTTCTTGCCTGATGTCAACGTCTGGCTGGCATTGGCGTCACGCCGCCACATTCATTCCCCGACCTGCAGTGCGTGGCTAAATTCTGTCGATGCTCTGTCAGTTGTTTTTTGCCGGGTGTCTCAAATGGGGTTATTGCGTTTGCTGACAACTGCATCGGTAATGGGAAGTGACGTTTTGTCTTCGCGCAACGCTTGGAAAGTGTATAAAACCATCTTGGGCGACGAGCGTGTATCCTTTGTACCAGAACCATTAGTGCTCGAACCAGCATGGCAGAAGCTGACCACTCAGGATAAGCCAACGCCAAAGGTATGGACGGATGCCTATCTCGCCGCATTTGCGCATACCGGCGGCATGCGTCTGGTGACTCTGGATGGCGCAGTACTCGCTCTGGCGGCAGATGCACTGGTGCTGACTTGAGACGGCTCAAACATGCATCAAGTTCTCGTCTACTCTGATTCCTTAACTTGGGGCATAGTTCCCGATAGCCGAAATCGACTGCCTTTCGACGATCGTTGGCCAAGCGTTCTCGAAAATCAGCTGAACACCGCAGGCACACGCGCGCGAGTTTTTGAAGACTGCTTAAACGGTCGTCGCACAGTCTGGGACGATCCGTTCAAGCCCGGCCGCAACGGCCTCACAGGGCTCGCCCAGCGCATCGAGATGCATTCGCCCCTGTCGCTCGTCATTCTCATGCTTGGCACTAATGACTTTCAGTTCTGCCATCCTTACAACAACGCCTGGTCCGCCGCTCAGGGAATCACTGCGCTTGTCAATGAAATCAGAAAAGCGCCGATCGAGCCAGGGATGCCCATGCCGCCAATTTTGCTCGTCGCCCCACCACAGATTCGCATCCCGCAGGGTAGCATCGCGGCGAAGTTTTCCGGCGCCGGGCCGAGAAGCGCCGGTCTCGCGAACGCTTACCTAAAAGTCGCGTCGGATCTCGCCTGCCGTTTCTTTGATGCGGAAACCGTCACAAGTAGCAGTGCCGTTGATGGCGTTCATCTCGACCCGGATCAACATGTGAAACTCGGCCATGCTTTGACAGAAATGGTGCAATCGATCCTTGCGGGTTGAACCGCTCGGCCCCTTTCCTATTCGACACTTCATTCCCGGCCGCGCGGCTGCCCAATCACTTCATCGATTTTTCGGGAACTTCTTGCCCCGTCTTATTGCCGAGGCGGCCTGTCATCATCACTGGAAACGGCTCGCCGCCCAACAGCCTTAGAGCGCCTGCAAAAATGGATTCCGCTCTTTCTCGCGCCCTAACGTCGTCTGCGCTCCATGACCGGGAATCACCACCGCTTCATCCGGTAGGTCTAACAAACGTGTTTTAATCGACCGCAAAATCGCGCGCCCGTCGCCGCCCGGTAAATCCGTCCGCCCAATGCTGTCGCGAAACAACGTGTCCCCCGCGATCAACTTATTTTCGGCCGGTATCCACAGGCACTGGCTCCCTGGAGTATGGCCCGGGGTTTCGAGCACATGAAATTCAGCGCCTCCCAACGACAGAACCGTACCATCTGACGACGCCTCATCAATTTCCGGCCGCTCCGGAGTCTCCACTTGCAGCCATCCCGCCTGCATTTCCAGCATGTCGAGCATCGCCTGATCCCGCTCGTTCATGTAAACCGGCGCCTTCGTGAGTGCTCGCAGCTGCTGAGCCCCTGCCACATGATCGATGTGTGCATGCGTAATCACAATCGCCTTTACCCGCAGTGCATGCTTCTCAAGCATGGCAACGATATCGTCAATATCATCGCCCGGATCGATTACAATCGCTTCCCGCGTCGCTTCGTCGCCGAAAATCGAACAGTTACAACGCAAAATGCCGACCTGCAGAACGACGTGAATCATGGCTCGCCTTTATGGTAGCTACGAGGCTAGAGTAAGAGCTAAAAAGCCCTATTGCAAGAACACCTAATCTTGTAGTAGATTAGACCACAAAGGTAGGCATGGAAGATCCGCACATAAGCCGCTTCGAATTTCAATTGCTGGAGAAGCTTTGGGTCCTCGGACCTTGTTCGGTGCGGGAGGTACAGGAAAGCCTTCCGGAAAAGAACCGCCCTGCTTACACCACGGTTCAAACCATGATCTATCGTCTGGAAGAAAAGGGCGCCGTTCGCCGTGTTAAAAAGATCGGCAATGCGCATTTATTTGAAGCCGCGTTAACCAGAAAATCAGTACATCGACGCTTCATCACCGATCTCTTGAGCCTGTTCGGAGGTTCCGCTGCTCCCGTTATTTCTCATCTCGTCGAGACCGGAAAGCTGACCCTGGCCGATGTGAAGGAGCTAGAGAAGACGATTGCAGCAATGGAGACGAAACCGCGATGACCTTCGTGATCCGGCACCTTTTCGAATCTACTCTTTTCTGTGTGCTCTTAAGCGCTCTCGCGTTTTCTCTTCGAAAAGGAGCCACAGCGCGATATGCCGTGTGGCTCCTTGCCATTTCTAAATTTGCTGTACCTTCCATATTGCTTGCATCGACCGGCGTGCGTATCGCCCAGTTTTGGCCCGCTGCTTCCTGGCTCTCTTCCTGGGTGAATCCAGTCTCAGCTGCCCTTACCGCCCTGTTGAACATGTTGCCCCTTAGAATCGAGAGCTCAAATCCAACCGCCAGTCGCGCCCTGCTTCTGGGTTGGGCTGTCGGGACGGCAGTCATGGTTGGCATTTGGTTTTTCCGCCTTCGAAGAATCAATCATCGCTTGACGCCTCCAATGATCGAGGAACAGGCGGCTATGAATTCCGCTCTCCGAAGAATTCGAGTTCACGCGCCCGTCCAGTTGCGTTCTTCTGAATCCGCCACGGGGCCAGCCTTGCACGGTCTTTGGCGCGCAACTCTCATCATTCCGAAGGGCCTTTCGCAAAAGCTAACCGCTTCTGAGTTCGAAGCCGTGCTGTTGCATGAGCTCGTGCATTCCAGGCGTCTCGATAACCTCACAGCTGTTTTCGTTCACGTCCTCTTGTGCGTGTTTTGGTTTCATCCGCTTCTCTGGCTAATAGAAGGGCGACTGAACGTGGAGCGGGAACGCGCGTGCGACGAACTCGTTATCGTCACTGGAGTAACTCCGCGGATCTACGCGTCAAGCATCGTCAAAGTCTGTCAATTTCATCTGTTCGAAAGCACGGCTGGTGTGAGTAATATGACAAGCTCTGACCTGAAACACCGCTTGGAATTGATCCTTGCGTGCCAGTTCTCAACGCATCTCTCGTACTGTCCCCGGCTACTGATGGCCGGTTTAGCCGGTCTCATAACGTTCGTTCCCATCGCCGGCGGCTACTGTCAGCAGTGTGTTTCAACGGATCAAAGATCCTTGACGCCTGTGATTCGCGCAGAGCGTTGCCCGTCCCAGTCCAATTCGTGTTCGAAGGAGAAATAGAAATGAAAGCAATCATCCTAGTTAGTTTGCTCGCCGGGAGCATCGCTGTGTCCGCTGCAGCAGGCGGATCAGGGGTTCGCAAGTCACCCGAATTAGCTTTCACGATCCCGGGCCAGGGACAGAAGCTACTCACCCAATACCGCGGCAAGACGCTGGCGCTTGAATCTATTCTGACCACGTGCCCGCATTGCCAGGCGGCTTCGAAAATCATGGACAAAATGCAGGAACACTACGGCGATAAAGGTTTCCAAGCTCTCGACGTCGCAGTTGACCCCAATGCCGACTTACTGGTCGAGAACTTTGCTAAGGAGCACCAGGTTACGTTCCCGGTGGGCTGGGTATCCATTGAACAGATGATGAGCTACATGGGCTTTGCTGACAGGCCCGTTGTGCCACAGCTCGTTTTGATCGACAGAAACGGCCTCATCCGCTACCAAACTCCGCGTACGGGCGATGCAGACTCCCTTAAAGAGGATGTCATCGGTCAGCGAATCGAAGAGCTAATCGAGATCCGACGCCCGTCCAAAGCAAAGATGTCCTTACGCTAGCCTCAACTTTGCCCGATACTGCTCCGGCAGCCGGGCCGGTTTCATTTCCCGGTTCAGCCACATATGTTTCGTTGAACCTTCCGCCAGCAATTTCTCCGGCTCCACCGATCGAATACGATATGCAAATTCGACCGTCCGCCCGGTAGCTTTCGTTACCCTGGTTTCCACGCCAATCTCCTGATCATACCGCGCCGGATACAAATAGCGGCAAGCGACTTCAATCACCGACAAGTACAGCCCTTCGCTTTGCTCGAGGTTCTTATATTCAAGATCGAGCGCCCTTACTAATTCCACACGTCCCACCTCCATCCAAACCAGGTAATTGGCGTAATACACGACGCCCATCTGATCGGTTTCGGCATAACGCACCCGCAACCGGCTCTCGTGCACGGCCGTCGACGCGGAAGACTGTTGCTCCACTTCGCATCTCCTCCTGGTGAATATAGCGGGTCCGCAATTGCCTGCTAGCATTTGGACATGCGGGTGAGGGTGCTGTTCTTTGGCGTGCTGAAGGATATTGTCGGTTGTTCCGAAGACTCGCCGGAAATACCCGCTCAATCCACGCTCGCCAGCCTCTTCGACAGCTACGCCGAACGCTTTGCAACCTTGCGCGACAAACGCCCGTCGATCTTATTTGCAAGGAACCAGGAGTTCTCAAAGCCCGGCACGATGTTGCGTGAAAACGACGAAATAGCCTTCCTGCCGCCTGTTAGTGGAGGTTCTGATCCGGCTGTCTCCGGCAAACTCAAACCTGATTTGGACGGCCATATCTTCGCCCTGGTCCGTCAACCCATCGACTCCCATCAGTTAACCGAGGATCTCAAGCGTCCCGAAGACGGCGCCGTCGTCGTGTTCGAAGGCGTTGTCCGCAACAACTCCAAAGGCCGCGCCACCTCTTATCTCGAATACGATTGCTATGAGGCCATGGCCCTCGAGCAAATGAAAGACATCGGCCGCCAGATCGTCACTGAATTCTCGATCGGCCAAGTCGGCATCGTACACCGCCTGGGGCGTCTCTCCATCGGCGAAGTGAGCGTTGCGATCGTCGCCACTGCGCCGCATCGCCGCGCCGCTTTTGAGGCCGCTCTCGCTGGTATCGATCGCTTGAAGCGCGAAGTCCCCATCTGGAAGAAGGAAGTCTTCGCCGATGGAGAAGAATGGGTCGAAGGCGAGTGGAGTCCGCATCTCACCGCCCAGCACGATCCCGAATGAGTTCCGGCCATCTTTCCCGCCCCAGTCTCGCTATCTGTCTGGTCAGTCTGGCGGCGAACGCGCAATTTAAGCCAGCCCATCCGGTGCAGCCGCCGGTCCTTCAGCCCCTTCCCCAGAAGAACTCGGGCGAGTCTCCTACCTTCGCCATCAAAGTAAATCTGGTGCGTGTGCTAGTCACCGTGCGCGATCCTGCCGGCGCGCTCATCGGCAGCTTGACGAAACAAGACTTCGCGGTCGAAGATACCGGCATTCCGCAGGAGATCGCTCTATTTGAACAAAACACTTCTTACCCGTTATCGGTCGCGGTTCTCATGGATACCAGCGCCAGCGTTCAGAACGATCTGCACTACGAAGAAGAGTCCGTGCTCGGTTTCATCCCGGCGTTGCTCAATGCCGGCAACCCGCAGGATTCTTTCGCGCTGTTTACCTTCAACTGGCGCACCAGCCTGGAAGCCGATTTTTCGCGCAGCAAGAAGCGCGCCGAGCATGTTCTGCGCGGTTTGAAGGGCGACGGCGGCACTTCGCTCTACGACGCCATCTATCTCGCCAGCGACTCGCTTACGGGACGCGAAGGCCGCCACGTGATGGTTGTTGTCACCGATGGAGGGGACACGACCAGCTTTAAACATTATGGAGACGCGCTGGCCGCCGCGCAGCGCTCCGACGTGGTCCTTTATCCCATCGTTGTTATCCCAATCGCCGGCGATGCAGGACGCAATACCGGGGGGGAACACGCCTTAGCTACGCTCGCTTCGTCTACCGGAGGCCGCATCTTCTATCCGCAAGGCTTCGATCGTTTGAACGAAGCGTTTGCCGATATCATCCGCGAACTCCGCACGCAATATCTCCTCGGCTTCTATCCCAAAGGCACGCGCGAAGAACGACGCCTTTTTCATCCGGTAAAAGTGTCCACCAAAAACACGTCGCTACGGGTAACCGCCCGCACCGGCTACTACGAACCATAGCCGACTGGCTGGAGCCGGCGCCAGCCAAAAGCGAGATTATCTAACTAGACGACTACATGAGAAGTAAATCGATGAAGACCAGAGCAAAGAGCATGCCGGTATTCAAGACTGAAAGCGACGAAGCGGAATGGTGGGCAAGCGTCGAGATGCGAGACTTCCCGAAGCAAAAGTCTGCTGAGTTGCTGGCCGCAGGAAAAACATGGAAAGGTTCACCTCTCGTTGCCGGATTAAATAAAGGGAATAGCGGCCAGATCGCACTACGGTTGCCCGAAGCCGATTAGCGCAGGCCAAAAGGATCGCCACAAGCAAAGGTATTGGATATCGAACGCTTTTAAAGATGCTGCTGCATGAGGGACTCAAGCGAGAAGCCCGGGGGCTCTAGCATTGCCTTAGCCCCGCTCGCTTCGTCTCCAGGAGGCCGCATCTTCTACCCGCAAGAATTCAATTGTTTGAACGAAGCTTTTGCCGATATCATCCGCGAACTCCGCACGCAATATCTGCTCGGCTTCTATCCCGAAGGCACATGGGAAGAACGACACCTTTTCGTCCCGCAAAAGTGTTCACAAACACACGTCGCGACGCCTCACCGCACGGACCGGTTACTACGAACCTTAACCGACCGTGCGCCTGCCAACATCTCATGCGCGCAAACTATCTCAATTGTTGACCCTGGCTAACGATTGAGACCGAAATAGATAAGCAGAACCTCCAATACGCTCTTGACCTATGCGGCCTGCGGTTGGCCTCGAACTTGCTTTCATAGCCGGTATTACGGAGGCAAAGCAAACCTCCAGGAGGAAAATACCATGCAAGACGAGAGAGAAGAGACCAGACAAAGAATACCAACCGTTCGAATAGCCCCAGACAACTGCACCGTCACGAACAATTTGGGACTGCTTGGCGAACTTGCCGGCAGGTGGGAAGGCGAAGGATTCAATCTCATCGCACGGCCGGCCTTCGAGCTTGACGCCAACCTTTATCTACAACTGAACCAGACCCGCGAAGTCCTCAAGATCGATCCCATCGGCTCGCCAATCCCCAATCGCGGGTTCGGACAGGATGACATCGAGCTTTCCGGTTTGACGTACCTGCAAAAAATCAGCGATGTCTTCACCGGAGGTGCGCTCCATATCGAACCCGGCATATGGATCACTCAACCCACAACGAAGTATCCTGCCGAAACAGTGCCCCCAGGCGCAAAGATCATAGCCCGGATGGGATCCATTCCCCATGGAAATGCTTTGCTGGCTGAAAGCATAGCGGAGCACTTCTCCGGTCCTCCCACCCTCAAAAATGCTGCTGACGAATACGCTTTCTCGCGCTTTCCCTCATTTAATAGCGTGCCCTTCGCCACCCTCCCCACTGCCCCGCCCGTGATCAACGCGGCCGGATCAGACGACAGCCTTGTGCTTCCTCCCGCCGTCCCATTCGACGAGTACAACGTACTGATTCCGGATGGACCCGGCAATCCGAGAACGCCCTTTCTCACCAATCCAGCCGACCCGCCCCTGCCCACGCATATCCACGGTATCCCGATGCAGGAGGTTATCAACGACCCAATCAAGCTTCTTCAGCAAGTCATCAAAAAGCAAGAGCATCACGGTCACACCTTCGAAGGGACAGTGCTGAACATCGCCACCCAGCGATCTATCGTATTCCGCAAAGTCCAGAACGAGCCCGCTACGGTCACCGTTACCGTGCCCAATGCGGCGGGCGGCATCGAAAATATTCTTTTTCTCGAAGGAGGGGAGCCAACGGGTCCGAAAGGTCCTAACGCGGATTCTGCTCTCGTGTACGCGACGTTTTGGATCGAGAAAGTGATGCACCATCACCATCCCTCTTTCCTGCAGCTTCAATACGCGCAGATGGTCGTTTTGAACTTTCCCATCTTGAAACCCAAGCCGCCGCTACCTCCGCCAGGAACGCCGCCGGTAGTCTTGGGGTGGCCTCACATATCGGTCGCAACACTTAGAAAGGCTTTCTGTTAAAACTTGTTCCCGTGGGGCGGCTTCGTAACGCGAAAGCCGCCTTCCCGGCTAAAGAGGATCACCGATCTGCCGGACGCGAGTTACTCCGCGGTTGAGTTGCTGTTTATTCGCATACACCAAACTTGGTCTAGTTCGCAGTGAATATCCCCATGTGCTGAACTAAAACTATATGAGTGATTTCCTGGAAGCGGCGATCGAAATCGCCAGCGAAGCCGGTCAGATCCTGCTCTCGCACCGTGGCGTGTCATTCGAATTAAAAGGCGATTATGATCTCGTCACAGCCGCCGACCGCGCTAGCGAACAGCTGATCGTGAAACGTTTGCGCGAACGCTTTCCCAAACACGGCATAGTGGCCGAAGAAGGCGGACGCGCCGAGATGGACGCCGAACTCCGCTGGTACGTCGATCCACTGGACGGCACCACCAACTTCGCCCACGGCTATCCGATGTGGAACGTCACGCTCGCACTGGCGCGCCAGGGAGAAGTGATCGCAGGCGTTGTATTCGATCCTTTGAACCGCGAATTGTTCGCCGCCGAACGGGGCGGCGGAGCGCGCCTTAATGGCGCCCCGATGCGCGTCAGCCAGGCTTCTTCGCTGAACGATTCGCTGCTCTCTACCGGTTTTCCCAGCCGCAAACGGCATCAGAACGTCAACATTCATTTTTACTACCAAGTCGCCATGCTCAGCCACGGCGTGCGGCGCGGCGGTTCCGCCGCCATCGATCTCGCCTACACGGCCTGTGGGCGGCTCGAAGCCTTCTGGGAGTTCGGACTCAATCCCTGGGACATGGCGGCCGGCACGCTGCTCGTCGAAGAAGCCGGCGGCAAAGTCTCCGGCATGCGCGCTGAGCCGCTCGACGTGAACGGCCCTTACCTGCTGGCCGATAACGGACGCATCCACGACGAAGTGCTCGGTCTCTTTGGAGAAATCTTCAACGGGCAGTATCGGTACGACATGCCCGGTCTGCCGGCGCCGGAATGGGAGTTGCAGCATGGCTGAACGCATGACTGAACTGCCCGCCGTCCCATTAACGCTGGAGGGCTCGTATGCTCTCCATCAGATGTTTCGCATTCGCCGCGCCGCGTGGCGGCAGCTGGACGAAACACGTCGCCATGAGATTTTACAGCCGGCGCGCGAACTGCTGACAGCGATGGAGTCCCGTTCCCCGAACGGCCATCCGAATCAATCCGCTGTATTTTCACAAATCGGCCACAAAGGCGATCTTTTAGTACTGCACTTCCGCGATACGCTCGAAGACATCCATCGCGCCGAACTCGCTGTTGGGCGGCTGGCTCTGTCCGACTTCCTTGAGCCTACGCATTCTTATTTATCCATGACTGAGCTCGGTCTCTACGAATCGAGCGCCAAAACGTACGCGCAACTGGCCGAGCGCGGCCTGGAAGCGCATTCCACCGAATGGAACGCGGCTGTCGCGGAGGTCATCGCGCGCCAGCAAGCCGCTATGGCGCCGCGATTATTCCCGGAGATTCCGTCCGCCAAATATCTGTGCTTCTACCCGATGGATCGGAAGCGCGCCGAAGAAAAGAACTGGTACACCGTGCCGATGGCTGATCGCCAGCGCATGATGCACGAACACGGCATGATCGGCCGCCGCTACGCCGATTGCGTCCGTCAGATCATCACCGGTTCTATCGGCTTCGACGATTGGGAATGGGGCGTCGACCTGTTTGCCGACGATCCCGCCGTCTTCAAAAAGCTCATCTATGAGATGCGCTTCGATGAAGTCAGCGCAGTGTATGCTCTATTCGGAACCTTCTACCTAGGACTACGAATACCCGCCGAAGGGCTGCCAAATCTGATGAATTCCGAACTGCCGGCCGGCTGAGTTCAAGACTCCGCGCTGGGCGGTCCAAGCTATTGAGAATGGTACGCTTATTATTCGTAAATGCGTACTGTCGACCTGATTCACCGCAAGCGGGATGGCGAAGAACTGTCCCCCGAGGAGATCCATTTCCTTATAGACGGCTACACCCGTACCGAAATTCCCGATTATCAGTTTTCTGCTTTCCTGATGGCTGTTTATTACTCCGGGATGACAGACCGCGAAGTCAGCGTGTTAACGGAAGCGATGATGAACTCCGGTTCGATTGTCGATCTCTCTTCCATTCCCGGCATCAAGGTCGATAAACATTCTACCGGCGGGGTTGGCGACAAAACCAGCTTGATTTCGTCGCCGATCGCGGCTGCCGCGGGTGTGGTGGTACCGATGATTTCCGGCCGCGCCCTGGGCCACACTGGTGGGACACTCGACAAACTCGAATCCATCCCTGGTTTCCGTACGGATTTATCCATTGACGAATTTCGCGAACTCCTCGCGCAGCACAAACTTGCTTTTATCGGCCAGAATCCCGAAGTGGTCCCCGCCGACAACAAAATGTACGCGCTGCGCGATGCTACTGCCACTGTAGAATCGATTCCGTTGATTGCGTCTTCCATCATGTCGAAGAAACTGGCGGTCAGTCTCGACGCGGTTGTGCTCGACGTTAAGGTGGGCTCCGGTGGCCTGGTCAAAAAGCAGGTTGAAGCGCGGCGGCTGGCGCAGATGATGGTCGGCATTGGACGCCGCCTGGATAAGCGAGTGCAGGCCCTCATCACCGACATGAGCCAGCCTCTCGGCTACGCGATTGGGAATGCGCTCGAAGTGATGGAGGTGTCGCAAACGCTGCAAAATGCCGGTCCCGCGGATCTCACGCGCATCTCGCTTGAACTGGCCGCACGCATGATCTTCCTCGGGAAGATTACCAAGACACTCGAAGAAGCCCGCGAACTCGCGCAGGCTAAACTGCTCGACCTCTCCGGTTTCCAGAAATTCAAAGAGGTGATCGCGGCACAGGGCGGCAATCCGCAAGTTCTGGATCGCTTCGAACTTTTGCCCAACGCCACCGGCGCCCAGGAAATCACTACCAGCCGCGGCGGTTACGTGAGCGGTATCGATGCTGAGTTGATCGGGCAGGCCTCCGCCATGATAGGCGCCGGCCGTAATACCAAGGAAGACTCTATCGATCCGGCGGTCGGTGTGATTCTCGAAGTTAAAGTGGGCCAGAAAATCGACTCCGGCAGCATTCTTTGCCGCATCTACTACACAGCGGATACGCATCTTGAAGATGCAGCCGCGCTCGTTGAGGACGCCTTCAAAATCTCCCAGCAACCGGTCGAGGAGCGCGACCTCATTCTCGAAGTAGTCAGCTAGAAGTATTGGCCGCAGATGAACGCTGATCAACGCCGATTCAGAACAGATGTTTTATCTGCGTTGATCCGTGTTCATCTGCGGCTAGATTTAGTTTTTCACCAATCTCGCTAGCCCGCCATGGCTCGCTTCAACGGCCTCATCGGCATTGTCGCCATCCTCTTTGCCGGGTGGCTCTTCTCGACAAATCGTTCGGCCATCAAGCGCCGGGTCATCATCTGGGGTTGCCTGCTGCAATTCCTCTTCGCGTTCCTCGTCCTGAAAACTGGCTTCGGGAAGCTCTTCTACGGCTTGAGCGTATTCGTGAACGCTCTCCTCAATTACACGACCGCCGGCTCCAGTTTTGTGTTCGGCGACAAGCTGGGCTTGCGTAACGACCAGTTCGGAGTGATCTTCGCCTTTCAAGTTTTGCCCATCGTCATCTTCATCTGCTCGCTGTTCGCTGTCCTTTATTATCTGGGCGTAATGCAAGTCTTCGTCAAAGGCATGGCCATCTTCATGCAACGCTTTATGGGCACGAGCGGCGCGGAATCCACTTGTGTTGCCGCCAGCATTGTGATGGGACAGACCGAAGCGCCGGTCACCATTCGCCCCTTTCTGGAAACGCTCACCGAGTCTGAATTGTTTACCGTGATGACCAGCGGCATGGCCCATGTCTCGGGCGCCGTTATGGCCGCCTATGTGGCCATTGCCGGCGTGTCCATCGCGCACCTGCTCACGGCGGTTTTGATGACCGCGCCCGCTACACTCATGCTGGCCAAAATGTTCGTCCCTGAAACCGGCGCGCCACTTACGGCCGGCACGGTGCGAGTCAATATCGAAAAGCCTGGAGTGAACCTGATAGACTCCGCTGCCCGGGGCGCTGGAGACGGCCTTCAACTCGCTCTCAATATCGCCGGCATGCTGATCGCTTTCCTCGCTCTCATCGCAATGGTGAACGGGGGCCTAGCGCTGATCCATGGCTACTGGCACTGGGTGCCCGCGTCACTGCAGCAAATCCTGGCGGTCGTCTTTGCGCCGATTGCCTGGGCACTGGGCGTAACCTGGCACGACTGTGCGACCATCGGAAATTTGCTTGGGACCCGCATGATCCTGAATGAATTCGTAGCCTTTGTGGACCTGGGTAAAGTGAAAGCCATGATTCAGCCTCGTTCTTTCGTGATTGCCACCTTCGCCTTGTGCGGGTTTGCTAATCTCAGTTCGATTGCGATTCAAATCGGCGGCATCGGCGCGCTGGCGCCGTCGCGTAAATCGGATCTGGCGAGGCTCGGCTTGAAAGCCATGTTCGTGGGCACGCTGGCTAATTTCATGTCGGCCTGCATTGCCGGTATCCTGTTGTAACTCACCGACCATGTACTCAAGTCCCATGTTTTTGAAGCGCCTCTATCGTTCGCCACTGACCGCCCTCGTGCTTCTGGCAGCAGCCGCGATTTGCGCCCAGCCAGCCAATGCGCCCGACATCGGCAACCAGGCTGTGCTAAATCACCTCAACCAAAGCATCGCCTGGTATGACCACATCACTGCCGCCCAACCGTCTGGAGGTGCGCCGCAAAATGTTGTGCTGCAGGACAACGTTCGTCAGTCCTCCATGCTGGTGGTGCAGAAAGCCTTTGCATTTGCGCGTGCCCAGGCGTCTTTCCTAGCGACGATCACCGGCGGCGCGGGCATGGCGCAAACCGATTCTAAGAACGCGCCGGATCTTGAACAAGTCGCTCAAGCGGCGAGGGTCCGCACAGAGCGCCTGCAAAATCTAATAGACGATTTGAACAACCAGATCGCCAAGACAAAGAAACGCAAAGTTATAGCCACTCTCACCTCGCAACGCGACGCGCTCAATGCCGAATTGAGCTTCTCCAAACTGACCCAAAGCGATTTGAAAGACATGCTCTCGTTTGCCAGCGGAAATGAAAAGGCGAGTGGACTACTCGGGCAAATAAACCTGCTCGCCACCTCTGATTCTGTGCCAGCGGCGCTTAGCAATGCAGCCGCGCCCGCATCGAGCGCGCCGAAGGCTGCCGCCACACCGGAAGCCTTTCACGCCGAAACGGCCGGGATCTTCGGCCTGATCGCCAATACCTTCAGCCTGCTGCGCGGGCAGAGTCAAGTCGACAATCTGCTCGCCGAGACCAGCAAATTGCACGACCAGGTAAACACGCTTGTGACGCCACTCCGGGCCAAAGCCAAGGACCTGATGCTGCAGAGCGAAAAACTCGCGACCGCCGCGAGCCAGGAAACCGACGCCGCCAAACTGACCAGCGCACGCGAGCAGATTGTTCACATGTCAACTCAGTTTAAAGGTTTCACAGGGCCCTTCCTGCCCCTTAGTGAACAAGGCATTGCTATCGACAGCACACGCGCCGCGCTGCAAGCATGGCGCGAATCTATAACTGGACAGCTGCATACCGTCTTTGGCTATCTCGCCTTTCGACTAGGCACGCTTCTCGCGATCGTGGCCGTGCTGCTCATCATTTCCGAGATCGTTCGGCGGGCTTCCTTCCGCTATGTGCATGACACCCGCCGACGGCGTCAAATCGTCCTCATCCGCCGTTTCATTGTTGCAACCATCATCACACTGCTGATTCTCCTCACGTCCGTCAGCAGTCTCGGCTCGTTCGCCACGGTCGCGGGCTTTGTCACGGCGGGCCTGGCGGTGGCACTGCAGAATGTGATCCTTTCTGTGGTGGCTTACTTCTTCCTGATTGGCCGTTATGGAATTCGCACCGGTGACCGGGTAACCGTAACCGGCGTTACCGGACAAGTCATCGAAGTCGGACTCGTTCGCTTCTACATGATGGAGTTGTCGGGCGCAGGCAACGATCTGCACTCGACCGGACGAGTCGCCGTTTTTTCGAACTCCGTGATCTTCCAACCGGCCGCCTTGATCAAGCAAGCGCCCGGCACCGAGTACACCTGGCATAGTGTCTCCGCCACGCTGGCCGACGACACGGGCCTGGAGAAGGCCCGCAAGCGCATCGAGGACGCCGTGAACTCCATTTACCAAAAGTACCGGGACGTCATCGTGCAGCAGCAGGCGACTTTTGAACGAGCCACCAGCGTGCATCTCACCGCATCGGGTCCGGTCAGCCGCGCGCGCTTCACCGATTCGGGCGTCGAAATCATCGTTCGCTACCCGGTTGAGATTCAGGCGATGTCGGATGTGGACGAACAAATCATTCTTGCAGTCCTCCATGAGACGCAAAGCCAGCCGCCTCTCAAACTCGCGGCGGGCGGCTTTCCGAAAATTGTAACTGCCAGCTAACCTCGATGCCGGATTCCATCGTCTCCTCGTCCGCCGATTTTGTGAGAGGCGCCACGCCGCTGCGGCCTCGGGTCGGAATCGTTCTCGGGAGCGGCCTCGGCGGCTTCGCCGATTCAATCGAAAACTCCACGCGCTTACCTTACCGCGAAATCCCCGGCTTTCCGATTTCAACCGCCATAGGCCACGCCGGCGAACTCGTTGTGTCGAGCGACGTCGCTGTGCTTTCCGGCCGCTTTCACCTGTACGAGGGCTACTCCGCACAGCAGGTGGCAGCCGGTATCCGTCTGTTCCATGCGCTCGGCATCAAAACGGTCATCCTCACTTGCGCCGCGGGAGGGTTGAATCTCGATTTCTCCGAAGGCGCGCTCGTGTTGATCACCGATCACATCAACCTGCAGGGCGCAAACCCTTTGGTTGGCCCTAATGACGATGCGCTCGGGCTGCGCTTTCCCGATATGACGGAGGCCTATTCGCTTCGTCTGCGCCGTATCGCTATCGAGACGGCGCGCGCACTCGACATTTCGCTGCACGAAGGAGTGTACGCCGCGCTGCTCGGTCCCAGCTACGAAACACCCGCGGAAATTCGCTATCTCAAGACCATTGGCGCCGATCTAGTCGGTATGTCCACTGTCGCCGAAACGATTGCGGCCAATCATGCCGGCATGGAAGTGCTGGGCATTGCCTGCGTGACCAACCTCGCCGCTGGTCTCAGTCCCGGCAAGCTGGTACATAGCGACGTTCTCGCCATCACGCAGCGCGTCTCAGGGACGTTCCTGAAACTGCTGACAGCGCTCGTGCCCAAGCTCGCTGCGTGAACGTTCACCAAAATGCGGTTGTTCTCTTCGATATCGATGGGACTCTGCTGCGGGGCGCCGGACCTCATCACAAGCTCGCTTTGATTGAGGGCATCCGTCAGGTGACATATTTGTCTACCACCTTCGACGGCATCGACACGGCCGGCCAATTGGACTGCGATCTCCTGGTCGCGCTGCTCCGAAAGGCCGGCGATCCATCTCCACATGTGCATCTGCCTGCCTTGATTGAGGCCTGCCAAACTGCTTACCTCGAGCACTGCCCCGCGGATCTATCGTGCTTCGTCTGTCCAGGTGTGAGGGACTTTCTTCAACGGCTTGCCGGTGCGCAGTTAGGACTCGTGACCGGGAATCTGAGCGCTATCGCGTGGAAAAAAATGGAGCTGGCCCGTCTTCGTTCCTACTTTTCTTTCGGCGCATTTGCGGAAGACGGCCACACGCGCGCGGAGCTGGCACGCGTGGCCGTGCAACGAGCAAATCCTCATCCGGCTGCCCGCGTCACGCTGATCGGCGATCATGCCAATGACATCGCGGCCGCTAAAGCGAACGGCTACTCGTCCGTCGCGGTTGCGACTGGCGTTTTATCGTTCGAAGAACTCTCCGCACAGGCTCCCGATTACCTGGTTCACTCGTTGGACAAGTTACCTGTCGAATGCGTGCTCTAAGTCGGCCTGAGAGGCCGACGCCCCGCCCCACAATTACTCAGCGGCCAGGCGTTTGCGGGCAGCTTTGAGGTCGGGGTTGTTCAAAATTTGAGGAACGGAGCCAGTATTCTGTCCGTTTGGGGCATCCGAGGGGAAGAGGCATTCAAGAACTTGCTTAACGGCGTCTTCCGGGACCGGTGCTGGGGCGGGGGCAGCGGCGGCGGGTTGGGCTGGGGCCGTTTTTTGAGGAACGAAGCCACGGTCCTTCTGGAGTTTCAGGAGAGCGGTGAGCGTTTTGTGGAAGCTGCGCTCGGCGGAAGCTAAGGCGCGGGCGAAGAATTCGATTTTGGAGTAGTCGGGCGGTCCTTCAAATCCTTTTCTCCAGGGCCCGACTTCCTGGCAGCGGATGCGGCGCATGCGCCAGTAGTGCTGGGCGAGTTCATCGACGAGAATTTATTTTGAACTCGCGCGCACAACGGACTCGCGATCCGCGCCCAAGTCCGCCGAAGTTTCTCTTTCGTTTGGTGGCGCGGAATCGCGGCCTGTGCTTGCTTCAGTGGTGTTGGCGGGTTGGTGCTCGTCGCGTAACTTGCCGCGGAGCTCGTCGAGTTCGGCGGGATCTTCGCCGGGAGCGACGACTTGTTTGGAATAGACGCCATGTTTGAAGCGGTTTTGGGAGCTTTTGGCTTTGCCTTCTTCGGTTTTGGGGCCGGTGGATTTTTGGGCGTTTTCCCGGTTGATTTCGGCGCGGGTTTCGGTGGATTTCTCGGTTGATTTCTTCGGGGCAGACATGTTGTTTACCTGCGCGGAAAGTAGCAGCGGGGTAAACGAAGTAGGATTTCGGAGGAACCTAAGTCTTTGGATCCAGGGGATCAACAAAATTTACGGGGGCGGTGAACCGGACGCATGTTACTCGGTTTGAGCAGTAACAGGGATGCGGATTGGAGACGCCGATGGAACACGGGCGTGGGGTATCGTGAAGTGGAATATGCTTCCAACTCCGACTTTGCTTTCCATCCAAATTCTTCCACCCATCAATTTGACTAAATGAGCAGAGATGGCGAGTCCAAGTCCAGTGCCGCCGAAGATGCGCGTTGAAGAGCCGTCAATTTGTGAAAAAGCACGGAAGATCATCGCTTGCTTCTCCTCCGGTATTCCAATGCCGTCATCGTGAATAGAGAACTCGAGATACTCCTTCGAAGCAGGGGCAGAGGAAACATCTCGCACGATTAACGTAACTCCGCCACGATCAGTAAACTTGATGGCATTTTCCAGGAGACTAGCGAGAACGCGGACAAACTTTTTTCGATCTCCTTTTACCTGAGTCTCAATGGTACTGGGAATGTTCCAAGTAAAGTGTAGTTTCTTCTCACTGGCGCGCCCGACAAACGATTTGGCTGTTTCCTCCACGCCTAACCTTGTGTCGAAGACCTCCGATTCCAGCTCCACGTTTCCGGATTCGATCTTAGAGAAGTCGAGAATGTCGTTTACTACGGACAGGAGCAGATCCGCGGATTGACGAACTACTTGCAAGCAGTCCCGTTGATCAGGATTGAGATTTGTGTCGAGGACCAGGTCGGTCATCCCGAGTATGCCGTTCATTGGGGTGCGTAGTTCGTGACTGATATTGTTCAAGAACTCGCTCTTTGCACGAGTTGCGCTCTCGGCTTGCTCCTTCAGGACGGTTGCCTCTTCCAACTGTTGTCGAATGAAGTCGAGGTGGCCTTGAATCACTCTGGTTTGTGCCTTGACCCGCCGCCGCAAGCCAAGCATAATTGCGGCAATGACAATGACAGAAATCATCATGAGTGCCAGAACGTAGAGTGCTCGTTCCGGGGTCCACCAGGGAGCACGCTTCGTCATCTGGAAGTCGGCAGGAGATCGCATCACAATCTGGAATGCTCTCGGCAAACGGAATGGACTTGCTGCTGATGTGTCCTGAATCGCGCAAATGCCGGTAATACGAAACGTGGCGCCGCTTTGCAAGCTGTCGGGGAAATTCTGATTTCCGTCTACCGGCAGAACAGCCGTGAACGTCATTCCACTGCTGTTGATCAGCAGCGTGTGCTGACCGGCGGCCGTAAGTTTGTCAGCCAGCACGCCATTCATTTCGACCAACTCGGAATCAAAGGTTCCGGAAAGAGCCTGAGTGGGAGTAATCGCTCGCGGTATCGGAGCCTTGGTCCTACCTAGTCGCTTTAAAACCGGATCCTCTAAACCGTGGGCGTAATTGCTGACAACAAGGAATCCAACAACTTCGACTATTGTTCCGGGATCAAACAACTCGGTACTTTGTGTCAGAATATTGAGTCCTTGCGTGCCATCGCTTACGAACAAGGAATTACCTGGCCAGCTCGCTGTTACGACACCTTTGATATGAACCCGGCTTGCAGAGTTCCATCCTGGACGATAGCGGATTAGCTCTGCAATGGGTCGAACCGGTGTTGCAAAAGGGTCGGAGCGAGCCGCGCTCACGACCCTCACTCCGTCAAGTCCCGCAGTATAAACTCTTTCGGCGACCATCTGTCCCCGATGGTTCAGAATGGAGCCAACCGCACCTCGGACCAGCACAGCGGAATCGATCAAAGCCTGACCATCTGACTCATTGCCTTTCGCAACAAGTACTTCAACCTGTGAGGTACCCGCACCAACAATCAGCTTCAAGAACCCACGTTGAACCATGGCGGTCCGAACCGTCCCGGCAATTTCGATCCATTGCGAATCGTAGTCACCACTTACTACGCGATCCAGGCTGACTCTTGGCGCAGGAGGCAATTGACCGTGTCCGACAACCGTAAAGCTCGTTAATTTAACGATGGACGCGAAGTTACCGGGTTCGGTGACCCCATCGAGCTCGATGATACTGCCTTGCGGTATGGCGGTTTTCCGCTTTAGATTGAACGTGTCCACATACACGCCACCGGTTGCATCTTTCACGCACATTCCACCCCAGGCGGGGAAATCGATGATAACAATTGCCCGCAGATGCACTGGATAGCGGCCAGCAGAAGTCGAAGAAGACTCTTCGAAAACCGATTTGGCTGTGGTGAAAGACTTTTCGGATGGCCATGCAACCTGGCAAATGATAGGCAACAGCGCTACGGCCGACGCCCACCAAAACTTCCTAGCCATCAAAAATTACTTCGTAGAGCTTTGCACCGTCCATTGTGAGAAACACCTCAAAGACGCCGAAGCAACGCACAGCCGGTGGATCAGCGCGAATCTCGCCAGAACGTCTCCAGTCTAACAATTGCCGTCAACGTTTTGGGGCGTTTGGTGATCTAGGGATTCCGCGAAAAGACGAGAGCGCGCCTATTACAGTCATCGCGCTTTCACCACCTGTACCGTTTCATCTTGGGAAAGTGAAGAGCCCGACGAGCGCCCTCATGCGCTCTTTCTGACGGCTGCGCGTAAATCGCCTGGTTCTTGTTAGCTCGGCGAGACCATGGAGGCTCGCCCAAAACAGCTCCGATACAACTTCTGGCTTCGAGCTCTGCCTCTGAAACAACTCCAGGAGTTGGGAAAACGCGAATCGCATCTCCGGAGGAGTAGCCGGGTCATCGAATGGTACGCTCAGGCTGAGCGAAAACATCACTTCATACAGTGCTGGTAAAGACGCGGCGAACTCAAGATATGCGGCCGCGACCGATTCAACCGTATTTCCACGCTTAACCCGTTTCCGTGCCTTCTCCAAAACCAGGCCCATCTCCTGGAAACCCTCGATAGCAACCGCGGCAAGAATTCCTTCGCGGCTTCCAAAATGAGCGTATAAGACGGGTTGGCTGTATGAAATTTCGTCGGATAGCCGCCGAACGGTTACGTTGGACCACCCTTCAAGCTCCGCGATTCTTCGTGCGGCACTGATAATCTGTGCCCGGCGGGCCTGCTTGTCACGCAGTTTTCGTTCCGCAATTCGGTTAAGTGCCAGCGCCGTTGCCATCGATAGAAAGTATAGCGCCGCTAGGATCAACGCTTAGCGGACGGGGAAACTTTTTCCGAATGGATCGCATCAACTATAGCGTTGCTAGCTTTTCTAATAAGGAGACTTTTTATGCGTAACGTTATCCCGCTTTCTCTAGCTGCCCTCATGGCTGTGGGGGTCATTATTATCGGTTGTCTATACCTTGTATCTCCTGAACGAATCTCAGAATCATTTGGTCTTAAGCCGCCTGCATCCGATGCTGACACTCGTGCCTGGCTACGTCTCAAAGGAATTCGGGACGTAGTATCTGGATTGGTCGTGCTGACAATGATGCTGACCGCGGACGGGCGGGCGGTAGGCATAGTTCTACTCGTTGAAGCCATCGTCCCCCTTGGCGACATGTCAATCATTCTGGGATCGGGCGGGTCGAAGTCGCGAGGGTTCTCAATCCATGGCGTAACCTGCGCGGTGATGCTTGTCGTCGGCCTTTTGTTGATTCATGCCATTTGAGAGAAACCGTTCTTGTCGACAGGGAGGGTCGGATCGCGATCAGCCATGCTGGAGTTGTCGATCCATTGGTCTTGGCAGCCGACATCAACGCGCTCCTCGCCGAATAGGTGAGCGTTCAGCGTATTTTGCCTACAGATGCGAATTCGTTCCGATAAATCGCCTTCTCGGAAGTTGGGGTGATGGAGCGACCGAAAGGCAGTCTTTTCGGATTGCGGAAACGAAGGATGCTGTTGAAAAACTCCGCTCACGTGGGTGGGCGCGACTTTGCCAAAAAAATGACGCGATTAGACGCGCTATAAGCGATTGCCCGGCCGAGAGTGGACATTTATCATCCCCTCTGGAGCGGGTCGGGCCATCGCGGAAGAGTTTTTCAACAGCATCGGAAGGTTTATGCAACTGGGTTAATCAATCGGCAAGTCTACGACAATGCGACTTAACCGCCGCAAACCCAGAGACCTGACTATTCTCTGGCGGAATCGACAGCACGAAGATTCTGCGACGCCACGGAACTCGAATTCCTCTGAGGAACCGCTTTGCCCTTGACAGTTTCGCTGTTGGGGCGCATACTCCTATCAAGAATCTATGGGAAACCGGGATCGGAGGTCCGAAGGCGAACTGGTCCAGGGTACGCTCGACATGCTGATTCTGAAAACGCTCGCGAGGGAGCCAATGCATGGCCACGGCATTGCGCAATCAATTCAGCAAATTTCAAAGGACGTTCTGCGGGTTGAAGAGGGGTCGCTCTATCCTGCTCTGCATCGGCTCGAACTAGATGGCATGGTCGATTCCGAGTGGGGCCAGTCGGAAAATAATCGCCGGGCGAAGTACTACCGCCTTAGTGCGCGGGGGCGGAAACAGTTACAAACAGAGGCGAACAAGTGGCAACGCCTGGCTGCGGCAATCGCACGTGTCATGGAGACGGCATGAACAGATTCGGCAAAAAGCTTCGAACGCTTTGGCGTCGGCGACAACTCGACCGCGACCTCGACGATGAACTGCGCTTTCATCTGGACATGAAAACCGCCGATACAGATGACCGGCTGGAAGCACAACGCCTTGTCGGGAATGTGACCGCACTTAAGGAATCCTGCCGCGAACTGTGGAGTTTCGCGAAGCTGGAAAGCTGGTGGAAGGATTTCCGCTATGCCTATCGCTTGCTCGCCAAGACCCCTGGTTTCACTTTGGTGGCTGTCATTGCTCTAGCGCTCGGGATCGGAGCCGACACGGCAGTCTTTACCATCGCTAATGGGGCGTTTTCCTGGAATTTGGGCCTTGACCACGTTGATCGAATTGTTCTCGTTGGTTTGGCGGATAAGTCGCACCGTCAAGGTTTCGGCGTTTCCTATCCTGACTTCCGGGATCTCCGCTCACAGACGAAGTCACTTGCCGGGTTAGCCGCGTATCAGCTCACATCGGCGAACCTCAGCGGTGGCAAAACTCTGCCTGAACGTTATTGGTGTGCGGAAATGTCCGCCAACGGATTCTCGGTATCTGAGCAGAAACCCCTGCTCGGCCGCACGTTCATGGCGAATGACGAGCGTCCAGGCGCACCGACGGTAGTCGTATTGGCGTATCACATTTGGCAAGATCGATATGGCAAAGATCCGGCCATCCTCCACAAGACCATTCGCGTGAATGATGTCCCGATGACCGTGGTCGGCGTAATGCCTCCAGGAAAGCGGTTCCCCGAAGACACCGACGTGTGGACGCCATTGATTCCAGATGCTCAACTCGAACGACGCGATAACCGGAGCGTGACGCTGTTCGGCCGTTTAGCTGATGGCACCAATACGGCTGCTGCCCGGACTGAGTTGACCACCCTCGCGGATCGTCTCGGGAAATAATATCCACGTACAAACGCGGGTCTTACGGCCGATGTTCACTCCATTGCCCAAATTACCGGTGCCTATAACATGAGACCGCTCTTCGCCGCATTATGGACTGCCGTCGGTTTTGTCTTATTAATCGCTTGTGCGGATGTAGCGAATATGTTGCTTGCACGCGGGACTGGCCGCATGCGCGAGGTTTCTATTCGGGTTGCGATCGGCGCTGGTCGGGCTCGCATTGTGCGGCAGCTTCTCATTGAAAGTGTTCTCTTGTCCATCGCGGGTAGACTCCTGGGATGGTTAGTAGCGCTTGGTGGGCTGCGCTGGTTCGATGCGGCAACCGGCGGAGTGAAACCCCTTTGGCTTAGTCTGTCTCTCGACAGGACGGCATTTACTTATCTGGCGGCGATCTCGCTCGGGACTGGAATTCTTTTCGGACTCGCTCCAGCCTTGCGGCTTGCGAGTATCGATGTTCACACTGCCATGAAAGATGGCGCCAGGGTGTCGCGGGTGGCCGGCGTGTTCTCTCGCTTTCGAACCTTCTCGTTGTATTTGAAACGACACTGTGCATCGTTTTATTGGCTGGAGCGGGCCTGATGATTCGGAGCACAGTAAATCTCTACAATGCCCCCATTGGCGTAAACACCGCAAATGTGCTCACTATGCGCTTGGACCTTTCTGACGCAAAATATCCGTCTGCCTCCGACCAAGTAGCGTTTCATCGAACCTTGAAAAGCCGCCTTGATTCGTTGGCTGGCGTTGAATCAGCGGGGGTTGTTTCAAATTTACCTCTCGGGCAATGGATTCCTGTCTCGTACGAACTCAGGGCCGCGGCTCACGAAGCTGGCCGGTCTCCACGGATTGGTGCCATTATTGCCAGCCCTGGCTACTTCCGCGTCATGCGCGCCAAGCCCCGGTTGGGACGTACGTTTACCGAGTCGGATGGGATCGCGGGACCTCCGGTTGCCGCCGTCAATGAAAGCTTCGCAGAAAAGTCTTGGCCCGGTGAGAATGCGCTCGGTAAGCATCTTCGCCTAATCAAGAACCAAGCGGTTCAGCCTTGGCTAGTGGTAGTTGGAGTGCTGCCAGATATCCTGCAGAACTTTCGTCGGCCTCTTGAGCACGACCCGCTGATCTATCTTCCGTATGCTGAGGAGCCGCAACGAGAGATGTTCATCGTATCCAGAACCCACGTTCCGCCGGGTACACTCGCAGGGGCATTTCGCCGCACAGTGCAAAACATAGACGGCAATTTGCCCGTTTACGACGTTCGCAGTCTTGAAAACCGGTTGGCACAGAATCGCTTGTCTGTGAGCCTTTTGGGAGGCATGTTTTCTGTGTTTGCCGCAATCGCCTTGGTGCTTGCGTCAGTGGGCTTGTATGCCGTGATCGCGCATTCCGTCAGTCAACGCACTCAGGAGATTGGGGTGCGGATGGCGGTTGGGGGTACGCGTCGAGACATTCTCAAGCTCGTCTATGCGCAAGGCATGCGGCCACTCGTCCTCGGAATGGCATTTGGGCTGCCAGCCGCGTTCGGCGTCACACATGCGCTTCGGATGGCATTGATCGGTGTGTCGCCCGGCGATCCCTTTACGTTTTTCTTAGTCGTGTTGGCGCTCGTCACGGCGGGCGCTCTTGGATGCGCTCTTCCCGCGCACCGCGCCACGCGCGTAGACCCGGTTGTCGCTTTACGTTACGAATAAGTGTTTCGATGTCGGAATTGAATTCCTATCCGAAATTGAGCCTCGCAATGTAGTGGGCGACTGGGCTTTGCGCATCGGTGTGGGGGGAATTTTTATCGTGTTTGGGTTTGAGAAGTTCTCGGCAGATCCCAAATCGCACTGGATCAAGCTTTTTCACGAGATCGGCACTGGTGATTGGTTCCGCTACTTGACCGGCGTGATCGAAATACTCGGCGGCTTGCTCGTGTTAATTCCCCAAACGGCGCCTGTCGGTTTGATGATGCTCGCGTTGACGATAGCTGGTGCTGTATCGATCGTCGCGTTCGTTCTCGGGCGCCCGGGGGACAGCGCCTTTCCTGGTGTCTTTCTCTTGGGGCTAATCGGATTGTTGGTCTGGAATCGGAGAAGCCGTAAGGAAAGGTCACTCCGGCATCAATAAGGCCGTCACGTCGTGCAGCGCACTCGCGAAGACGGTCAATAGACCGCACATGGCCCTTTGCTCAGAGAACGGATGGAAACGACCGGACCTGCCGATCAAGCGTGTGCTCGGTAAACAGGGTCATCGGAATGTGTCGCGGATCAAGACGCTCCGGTAGATAGCGACCGTGCCCAAACAAGCGATGCTGTTGAAAAACTCTTCCGCGATGGCCCGACCCGCTCCAGAGGGGATGATAAATGTCCACTCTCGGCCGGGCAATCGCTTATAGCGCGTCTAATCGCGTCATTTTTTTGGCAAAGTCGCGCCCACCCACGTGAGCGGAGTTTTTCAACAGCATCGAGCGTTTGCGCAACGATCCACAGAGAGGTCCAAACCCAGTGTTTTGAGTTGCAAAAAGGTATTGCAGCGATAAAGTCATTGGCGACACTTTTCCGCAACCATGCTCGTCCCTACGCGCGCGTTTCGACCTGAGGCACGTCTCGCAGGCGGGGGATGAAAACACCTTTGATCGGTTGTGCGAAGAATCAATGACCTATGGGCTGATTTCAAGAACAACGTTGATCAGAGGGCACGGCGAGGCAAAGAATCTGAAAAAGCAGTTATCGTGTTAACCTGCACGGTTACAGCCATGCAGACGCCCGGCGAAAAGACGTTGTCGCGATCGTCCGAACAAGACGTGGGATTTGTGCGCGAGCTCGGGCTATTCGATTCCACCATGATCGTGATGGGCGCGATGATCGGCTCCGGTGTCTTTCTTGTGTCCGCCGACATGTCGCGCAACGTAGGGAGCCCGGGGTGGTTACTGGTCGCGTGGCTCTTCGCCGCCGTTATCACGGTGGCCGCCGCGCTCTCGTATGGCGAACTCGCCGCGATGATTCCGAAAGCCGGCGGGATGTACGTCTATCTGCGCGAAGCCTTCTCGCCGCTGATCGGTTTCCTCTACGGCTGGACTCTCTTCACGGTTATTCAAACCGGCACTATAGCTGCTGTGGCTGTAGCGTTTGCGCGCTTCAGCGGTGTTCTTTTTCCGGCCATCTCCGAAGAGCATTACCTGATACCGCCCGTCCATCTGGGGGCTGGCTATGCAGTCTCGCTCTCGTCCGGTCAGCTGCTCGCTATTCTGGTGATCGCACTACTCACCTGGACCAACACGCGCGGCGTTCATTATGCCAAACTGCTGCAGAACGTCTTTACGTCGGCCAAAATTGTGGCGCTGGCTGCGCTCATCCTGATTGGTTTCCTCTTCTGGAATCACACTGCGGTCGCCGCGAACTTCGGCAGTTATGCCCGCTTCTGGACGCCACGCGATGTAACGCCGATTACCGCTACGCTAAACGCGCTCTCCGGCTTTGGTTTGTTTGTCGCGCTCGGCATTTCGCAATCCGGCTCGCTGTTCTCGGCGGATGCGTGGCATGGCATCACCTTCGCTGCGGGCGAAGTCAAGAACCCCGCCAAAACGCTCCCCGCTGCGCTCGCTCTCGGCACCATTTCCGTGACCGGCCTGTATCTGCTCGCGAACGTCGCGTATCTGCTGGTATTACCCTTTAGCGCCATTCAGCACGCCGCCTCCGATCGTGTGGCAACTGCCATGTTGCAGGCGATCTTTCCCAACTGGGGCGCGGTTCTGATGTCGGCCGCCATCATGATCTCTACCTTCGGCTGTATTAACGCTCTGACTCTGGCCGGACCGCGCGTCTACTTCTCTATGGCGCGCGATGGAGTTTTTATTTCTAAAGCAGGGGAACTGAATCGCGCGCAGGTCCCAGGAACTTCACTGGTGCTGCAGGGGGTCTGGGCGGCCGCGCTGGTTCTGCCGCGGACGTTTAATGCCGGGACGAATTCCTACGGAAACCTGTACAGCAATCTGCTTGATTACGTTATTTCGGCGGAGTTGATCTTCTACGTTTTAACGATCGCCGCGGTTATCCGTCTTCGTTTGATCCGGCCCGACGCTCCGCGCCCGTATCGCGCATTCGGTTATCCCGTCATGCCGCTTATCTATATTCTTGGAGGGCTGGCGGTACTGATCTGCCTGTTTGCTTATCGTCCCGCGACAACCTGGCCCGGACTGTTGATTGTGGCGTGTGGCTTACCGGTTTACTGGTTCATACAACGGCGTGGGTTGCCAGTGGCGCGGATGTGACCAGCGCAGGCCGATTGGGAACTACCTGGGCGAATCGGGAAAATGCCGCCAAGAATGGCGGCATAGCAGGCTGAAAGCCCGCTCCACAGCGGGATCTACGAGGCAGAGGCGGCGCGTTGGGCTTTTTCCAAGAATCCTTCGATCGCGGTTATTTCCGCGTCACTCAGCCGGAAGGTCAAGGCGCCCTTTACACCTTGTGCCTGTTCTGCGCCGCGGAGTCCTACAATGGCTGCCGTGACGGCCGGATTATGCAGGGTCCAGGCGAGCGCCACTTCGCCGGGCGTGCGTCCATGCGCCTCCGCAATCTTCTTCAGCAACTCCACTAGCGCCAGATTCTGACTCAGTTTCGGCTCCTGAAAATCTTTATCCCTGCTGCGCCAGTCGTCCGGCGGCAGATTGGTCGCGCGTTCCTTGGTCATCTTGCCAGTCAACAAGCCAGCCCGCATGGGCGAATACACGATTACCCCGATGTTATTCGCTTTCGCAAACGGCAAAATGTCTGACTCTACTTTGCGCACCAGCAGCGAATAGGGCGGCTGCAGCGAAGTGATGGGCGCAATCTTCTGAGCCCGTTTCATCTGTTCGACATTGAAATTCGACACGCCGATCCAGCGCACCTTTCCTTCTTCTTTAAGGCGCGCCATCTCCGTCCAGCCTTCTTCCACATCCGCATCGGGTTCCGGCCAGTGGATCTGATAGAGGTCAATCACATCGACCTGCAGACGCCGCAAACTGTCCTCGCACTCCTGGCGAATCGACTCCGCTTTTAAAGATGGCGAGATCTGCCCGTCCTTGTCCCAACGCCGTTCGCATTTGGTAAAGATGTACGGCTTCTTCGAAATATTCTTGAGCGCCTGTCCGACAATCTCCTCCGAGTGGCCCAGCCCGTAGACAGCCGCCGTGTCTACCCAGTTCATGCCCGCCTCCATCGCCGCTTCGATGGCCGCTGCCGAATCTTTGTCATCCTGGTGACCCCAGGCGAACTTCCAGCCGCCTCCACCCATGGCCCATGCGCCCACACCCAGAGCCGTAATGTCGAGATCGCTATTGCCCAATTTTTTCGTCGGATTCATCCCAGCCCCGATTGTCGCAAAGCAGGGATTGTGAGGACTTGGCAGATCTGCCCTTGACGGCTTATGGGTGTTTTTTTATGATTTCACTAGTAACATGCGCGGGTTTCTTCTCAAGCTACGCAAACGACGTCATCTGGAACGCGACCTCGACGAGGAAATGGCATTTCATCGCGGCAGGAGTGATCGCCACTTTGGCAATGCAACTCGCATCCGGGAGGAAGACCGGGAGCTTTGGACTTTCCCTTTCGTCGAGAACCTGCTGCGTGATTTTCGTTATGCGTGCCGCGTTTTGGTGAAGAGCCCGACCTTCAGCCTGGTTTCTCTATTGACGTTGGGCTTGGGCATCGGCCTCAATACCTCTGTATTCACACTTTACGATTCGCTCACCTACCGATTGCTGCCGGTGCAGGCGCCGGACGAACTGGTGCGGGTGGTTCGCCAGTCGGGCGATGGGCTGCGGCCGGCCAGTGTCTCTTACCCGGAGTTTGAAGGTTTGCGCAGCGGCCTGAAAGCGTCGGCAGATGTGATCGCTACTTCGCCGTCGTAGACACTTCTCGGAGCGCTTACGCCGGCTACGGGAATCCGGGAGGGAATCAAAACGCAGTTTGTCGCCGGCGACTATTTTCAAGTTTTAGGCACGCGATGCCTGCGGGGACGCGCGTTTCAGGATGGCGAACGAGCAGTGGCGGTGGTGAGTTACCCGTTCTGGATGCGGCGTCTTCAAGAAGATCCTTCGATTGCGGGCAAGACGATCACTTTAAGAGGGGTGCCATTCACGATCGTGGGTGTCGCTCCGAAAGGCTTTTATGGGAGTGACTTACCGCCGCATATGCCCGACCTTTGGATACCGCTCGCCGGGCAGCAGGCCAGAACTTTGCACGTGCTGGCACGTCGCAAGCCCGGCGTCACGATAGAGCAAGTCTCCGGGAAACTGCAGAGCATAGGACTCACGGCTACAGCAGCCACGGCCTTTCAGACAAACATGGGGGGATTCCGGGGAACGGGCACGATCAGTCTCATTCTGATGGGAGCAGTCGGAGTGATTCTTCTGATCGGGTGCGTGAATCTGGTCAACCTGACGCTGTCTCGCAATGCGGCGCGCAAACGGGAGATAGCGGTGCGCCTGGCGATTGGTGCTCCCCGCGGCCGGATCGTGCAACAACTCTGGGCGGAAAGTCTGGTGCTTGGCATGGGCGGGGGCGTGATCGGCCTGGTGCTTTCGCGATTGCTATGCGACTGGATTCGCCTGGGAGCGGTGGCGGCGCTGGACCGGATCTCGAACGAGTTACTCGGGGGATTCCAACCCGATGTCACGCCCGACTGGCGGGTGTTTGCCTACACCCTGGGGCTTTCGGTTTTGACCGCGGCATGCGTGGGGATTTGGCCTGCACTGGGATCGATCCGGACGGATCTCAATTCATCTCTGAAAAGCGAGGGTTTGCGCGGAAGCCAGCGGCATCTCCTGTTGACGGCGCAAATAGCGGCTTGCTTCATACTGCTGGCGGCAGCTGGCTTGCTGTTCCGCGGCACATGGCAGTCTCGATCCGCCGATCCGGGCTTTGGCCTCGAACGAATTCTGGTCATGAACATGGATCTGACAACGATCGACGGATCCCCCGCTGAGCGCGCCGCTGTTCTCCGACACGTTCTCGATCGCACAAGTTCGCTGCCTGAAGTTATGTCTCTGGCGCTAGTCGATCGTTCTCCTTTTCTGGGAACTGGGGCCGGGCAATTTGAAAATGACGATCACAAACAACTCAGGTGCCGGTTCAATCGCGTCTCCGGCGGATATTTTGAAACGCTGCACATTCCGATTCTAGCGGGCAGAACTTTTTCGGAGGCCGAGACGGCACAAGACGGCGCAGAGGTGGTGGTGAGCGAAGCGGCAGCGCGTTTTTATTGGCCCAATCAGAATCCGCTCGGCCAGCGTATCGCCGTGGGCACGCGTTCACGATTCGGATTTGGCCATTCCTTCTACAGGGTGGTCGGCGTGGCGAAGGTGGTTCGCAACACCTTTCTCTCGAAAGTAGACAATTATTATCTTTATTTTCCCAAAGCTGTCTCGGATGCGGGTGGATGGGTGCTGGTGCGAACAAGACATGCGCCGGAGGTGGCGTTGCCTTCTGTGCGCGACGCTCTGCTCGAGATCAATCCGGCTCTCGCAGCGCATGCCTACCTGATCAGTCTCGAGCAAGGCCCGGTTCAGATTCAGAAGTTGATGACGGATATCCCGGGTACGGTCGCGCTCACGCTTGGCTTACTGGGTTTGGTCCTGGCGTCTGTGGGTGTTTATGGGGTGGTGATGTACCTGGTGACGCAACGAATGCGAGTGATCGGGATTCATATGGCGCTGGGCGCGCAACGTTTGGACGTAATCTGGCTGGTCCTGAGGGAGGGCCTCGGCTGCCTGGTACGAGGAACACTCATTGGATTGGCAGGCGCAGCGTGTCTTTCGGCGGTGTTAGCCGGTGTGGTCAAATCGCCGGACTTGCCGGATCTGACTTATCAGGCGGGCGTGTTCGACCCAGTCACGTTTTTGTTCTCGTTGATCGCGCTGGTTGTTGCGCTGGGGGTTGCTTGTGTATGGCCTGTTTCCCGGGCGACGCGGGTGGACCCGGTGACGGTGCTCCGGAGTAATTAGGAGGGGATTCGCTATCCGCCCTATTGTTCGCCTTGATCCAGTAGGAGGGAAACCGGCTCCGGGCCGAAAGAATTGAGAGAGCCAGGACGCGGGAGGTTTATTCGTATCGGAGAGCGACGAGGGGGTCGACGCGCATCGCCCGCCTTGCCGGAACATAGCAAGCTACAAACGATGTGACGAACAGCAGTACGGCGACCCCGCCGAAGGTGAGCGGGTCCGTTGGGCTCACCTCGTACAGGAGACTCGACATTAGCCGGGTTAACAGGAATGACGCCGAGAGTCCAAGCGCCAGCCCCAGTATGACCAGACTCATGCCCTGCCAGGCGATCAGACGTAATATCTGCCCTCGCTGGGCACCGATTGCCAGTCGGATGCCGATCTCGGTTGCACGCCTACTCACCAGGAAAGAGAGAACACCGTAGAGTCCCACCGCCGCTAGGGTGAGGGCAACTGTGGCAAATAGCGCGAGAAGAAACATATCGAAGCGTGCGGGGGCAACGGAGCGATCGAGAAGCTGATCCATCGTGGCGACTTTATACAGCGGGACGCCTTTGTCGAGCGCGGCGACCTGCTCACGAACCGCCGAAATCAATCTCGCCGGGTTTTGATTTGCGCGCAGCACAAAGTTCATGTACCAAGCGCCTCGATAGAGAGTGTACATCTCCGGTTTGCTTTGCGCAGCGAGGCCAAAGCTCTTCACGTCTTTCACCATGCCAACAATTTCTCGTGGGGTTGAGCGTTCATCTATCGAGATTATTCGCTGGCCGATGGGGTTGGACCGGGGCCAAAACTTTTTTGCCATCGCTTGGTTGATGATGATAGTGGCGTTCTGCCGATCGATTGCGGAGAAGTCTCGCCCACTTAGCACAGGAATCCCAAGCGTCCGAAAATAGTTCGAGCTGATGGCGCATCCTTCGGCAGCAAGGGCATGCGCCCAGCCGGAAGTCGCGCGTCCCTCGATTTGGAAGCTGCCCCAGTCCGATTCGCCGCTCAGCGGAAGCGCCGAAGTAGCTGCCGCCTCGTTTACGCCCGGAAGCGACTGAAGGCGTTCAAGCAGCTGGTTAAAGAAGGTGAACGTCTGGTCAGCTTTAGGGTAAGCGGCGCCAGGAAGAGCAATTTTGAAGGTCACGATGTGTTCCGTTTGAAAACCGGGACTTACGAGAGTTAACTTTACGAAGCTCCTGATCATTAGACCTGCCCCGCACAACAATACGATTGCCAGAGTCACCTGGGAGACGACAAGCCCGTCGCGGAGCCGCCGGCGCGGCAAGTCAATGCCAGTGGTACGCTACCCGCCAGGTAGGGATTGCCGCGAAATTCGCAATGCGGGGACGATGCCGACGGCAATCGTTGTCAGGCCGGCGATGACCAACATGAAGCCGAGCAAAGGGAAGTTTATCTGAAACGTTTCCATCCTGGGTAGCACCGTGCTTACGCACCCTATTTGAGCTTCTGCCTGGGCCGGAGTTACTCCTGGCCGCAATCGACCGAGTACATGAAACGGATGAGAAACCCGATCATGCTGACCGAATTGGCCAAGAGTGCCAACGGGAACCCATAGGTCGCACTCCTTCGGAAAATCAAACTTCGGGGGCATCACTCCAACGAGCTGATAGCTCTCGCCATCCAGGAGATAAGATTTGCCGATGGCTTGATGATCGGAGCCGAATGCGCCGTGCCAAAGCGCATCACTGATCAAGAAAACTTTCGCTGCGCCGGGTGATTCATCCCTCGCGGAGAAACCATGACCGAGAGCCGGCTGAACACCGAGAATGGTAAAGAAGCAATTCGTCACGGTGGAATAATGAGCGCGCTCTGCCGAAAACGGACCGCCCAGAACAATATCATTGGATGCTTGGATCAGAAAGTACGCGGCTGTCTCATCAAACGCAGACACGCCCTGCTTCCAGGCGAGATAGTCAGGATAGGAAACACCCGTGCTCTCTACCTTACCGGGGTTGTACTCGGTTATGTCAATCAGGCGGCTTGCATTCCCGAAGGGGGGCGCACGCAGAAGAACCGCATCGACAACGCTGAAAATGGCGACGCTTGCCCCAATGCCAAGAGCGAGTGTCAGTACGGCGACGGCTGTGAAGCCGGGGGATTTTCGCAGCGTCCGCAGTCCGTAGCCAATATCCTGAGCCAGGGTTTCGATGAAATTTACCTCGCGAGCCTCCTGACACTCTTCCTTAATCTGATCGAGCCCACCGAACTCGAGCCGACAGCGCCGCATCGCTTCTTCGTGCGTCAGGCCGACGGCTACGTATTTGTCCACCTGCTGTTCAAGATGGAACCGAAGTTCTTCATCGAGTTCTTTCTTGACGCTGCTGCGTCTGAGGAGGGAGCGAAAACGGAAGAATAGATCGTTGAGCATGCGGCACCTCTAAGCGGTCCCGAGAATCTGAGTCACAGCCGTGGTCAGCTTTTCCCAAGCATCCTTTTCCAGTTCGAGCTGTTTACGCCCGCCTTTGGTGAGTTCGTGATATTTGGCCCGCCGGTTGTTCTCCGACGTCACCCAGTGTGCTTTGATCCAACCGCGACGTTCTAGCCGGTGGAGAGCTGGATACAGCGAGCCTTGCTGAATTTGCAGTACGTCACTAGTGGGGTGTCGCAACCATTTCGTTTGATACTCAGGTAAAGAACTCCAATCGCTTCGCTCATGGCTCCCAAGAATACGCTGCTTCAGAGCCGCGAGCGGAGCGACCGGAGTTGCATCGCGTGGTAACGTTTTCATCGCGACACTCCACTAGACACCTGCTGGATCCGCTCGGAGACGGTCCAGCCATTGCGTGGCCCGAGAGAAAGTGTTCGAAGGATGGGGAGATCTAAGGTCCCGGGGAAGGCCAATGCGTTGGCAGAGCATTTGTCTCATCTTTCGCTTCTACAAGACAGCATAGTGCACCTTTTGTCGAAGCGAAAGGGGGACGAGTCCGTTGGCCGCGAAGAATTTTGCGCTCAAGTCGTAGTAAGCCGGGACACCGCCGATGCTGAGTAATTAGCAGGGAGTTCGCCAGAAAATTGGTTTAGCTCAGATCACCGCGTTTGGCGGCTTGGATCGCATAATCCGCGGAGCGGTAAGCCAGGGCTTGGATAGTTGCGGTCGGTTGCTGTCTGCCGGAGGTGACGAAATTGCTACCGTCCACCAGGAACAGGTTGGGAAGGTCGTGGGTTCGGCTGTAGGCATTGACAACGGAAGTGCGTCGATCGTTGCCCATGCGGCAAGTTCCCATGAGGTGACGGCTGGGCATGTTGTCGGCTAAGGTAAAAGGCTGGCTCCAGGTCTTCTGAGCACCGGCGGCTTCGAGGATCTCGATCTGTTTGGTCATAATCCACTTCATGGTGGCGACATCGTCGGGATGGTAGTCGAAGGTGACGCGAACCGCGGGCGATCCCCAGGCGTCTTTTACATCAGGATCGAGGGTGATTGTGCTCTTCTCCTGGGCGAGCGAAGTGGTGTGGGAGAGAAGCGCCATGGTGCGGTTGAAGTACGTCTCGAACATGCGCTTGTACTCGCTACCCCATCTGGGTGCGTCTGGGGGCAATCCATGCAATGCGAAGCCGGCTGGGTAAAAATCGAAACGCGCGTCGATGCCTCCACCGCCATAAAAGCCTCGTTTAGGATCGGCAGCGTAGTAATCGGGATGAGCCGAGTTACCTGGATACCTTTGTACTCATTCAACGGATGTTCAAACAAGCCCTGAGCGTCCGCGCCGTTGTCCCACATGAGATACCTGCCGACCAGGCCACTCGAGTTAGCCAGTCCATGAGGGAAACGTTTGGACTTCGACATCAAGAGTAACTTCGGAGTCTCCGCGCCGTTCGCGCAAACGAAGATGGCATGGCGGGTTGGAAGACTTCCCGCCGGTTTCGATCGAAGTAGATGACGCCGGTGGCACGGCCAGCGTTGTTGGTTTCGATCTTCCGTGCGTAGCAGTCCGGCCGGATTTCGCAGCGGCCTGTCTTTTCGGCGAGGGGAATGACGCTGACAAGGTGCTTGACTTGGCGCGCATCTCACAGCCGAAGGATTCACAAAAGCCGCAATTCACGCAGGCTGAGCGTCCTTGATAGGGCTGGGAAAGAATGGCGACCGGAGCGGGAAACGGGTGCAATCCGAGTTTCCTGGTGGCTTGATCGAACAGCACGCCAGACGACTTGACCGGCATAGGGGGGAGCGGGTAGGGCTTGGAACGGGGCGCCTCGAAGGGGTTCGCGCCAGCCAGGCCTGAGATGCCGAGTTCATACTCAGCCTTGGTGTAGTACGGTTCCAGATCGGCGTAAGCGATCGGCCAATCGGCCAGGTCGGCACCGCTCACTTGGCCGAAGGAGGTGCGCTCGCGGAAGTCACTCTCGTGAAAGCGCCAGTAGTTCGCAGTGAAGTGGACACTCCCGCCGCCGACCTGACGTCCATACTCGATCGCCTTCACCGGCCGGGCATGGTCCGACTCCGACCTGCGATAGGTGACGGGCTGCAGCTTTATGTTATTTGTCAAGCCGGGGTTAAAACTGTACTTGATCTCGTCGTGCGAATAGTCTTTCTCTCGCAGATAGGGTCCTTGCTCCAACACCACGACGCGGAATCCGGCGACTGCCAGTTCTTTGGCGACGACACCGCCGGCGGCCCCGGCTCCAATGACTACGAAGTCAACCGGCGCGGTGGTTGAGAATCGCACGGCTGCCATTACTCCTCTCCTTTTGCATCGAGTGTGTGCTGTGCGTCGTAATAGCCGAACGGCGGCTGGTAGGCCATTCGATCCTCAAAGCCGATCTGATGCCAGCCGACTTTGTCACGATTACCGCCGTAGCTGGGGTCTCCCAAAAAGCCCAGAACAGTGTGAGTTCGGAGTAATTCGAAGAAGGCGGAGGTTTCAACGGTGCGGATGAGAGTAATCTGTTGCGGGCCGGTCAGCGACGCGATGGTGGTCGAATGCGGTAATAGCTCCTGCCGGCGCAGTTGGAGCTGAGCCATTCCGGTGCGATATGCCTCGCGGTCATCGGCGGCGAATGTCGCCAGGGCTCGATCGATGAAGTAGATGACACCTGCGTCGCGCGCGCCCGGCCCTCCGGTGGATGGAATGATCTGAGCCGCGATAGCTTCGATCTCTCCGGCGGTCCCAGCATCCAGAGTGTTGAGCTGTGCGGTTGGGGATCCCAGCATCCTGTGTGCATGTTGCCGGGCGGCTAAAACCTCAGGCAAGGCTGCCATCGCAAGACAGGTGGAGAACCAATGCCGTCGTGACGACCGCATAAATGTGGTGAACCATCATGGCACAAACAATTCAGCCGTTGCGAGGGCTGCGGCGATGCCACGCTTTTCTCCTACTTATCCCTGCGCACCACACGCATATTCCGCCCCTGCGATTCCAATCCATAGTCAAACTGCCCGGGCACGCATTGTGGAAACGGTTCGTCCCGGTAAAACTCCAAGCCATACAGCAAATCGCGGTTCAGCCAATTCGTGCAGACGGTGCCGTGGAGCTGGCTTACCTGTCCAAACAATCCGCGCGCCGAAACCAGGCGGTCGAGGACTGGATAGGAAACAATTTTCAGGAAGAATCCGCCGGCTACCATGCAGAGCACCAGTAGAATTCCGGTCCAGGTGCGCCGGGCCAGCAGCACCGCGGCCGCTGGACACGCCATGTAAAACAAAGTGGTCGGGCCCGGATTGAAGGTGTGAGGCATCGCCAAACGTCCCGCCTGCAGAGCTTGCGGCAAGGCGCGCGCAACGACTGGCAACAAGCCGATCAGAAGCGCGCACGGCATCAGCCACCAGCGAAAGGAATGCACCAGGCGTTTCCAATCGACGGCTGTCCCGATCACTGCAAACACAGCCGGTAAGAGCGGTAACAGGTAGCCCGGCAATTTGTTCAACGAAAGACTGAAGGCTACCAGGCCGAATACGAAGATGCTGGTTAGGAAGCGCCGCCGTTCGTCCCAGTTTTCGTGATGAAAGGCGAGCAGCAGGAGCAGCGGAGTCCACGGAAAGATGACGGCTAGAGATACCGGCAGGTAATACCAGAAGGGCTGGGAATGCAAGAGCGACGCCGAGTACAGACGCTCTACGTGATGCTTCCAGAAAAACTCTTCAAGGAACGGGAGCCCGTGGTGGGCGTACATGGCCGCATACCAGGGGAGCGCCACCACAACCGCGGCGGCTATAGCGAGCCACCACTTGCGCCAGGCGCGCCGCAGGAACCAGGCAAATGGGATGGCGAGCACCAGTGGGACCAACCCTTTCGCCAGCGTTGCAAGACCCAGGCACAGGCCGATTAGAACGAACTGCAGAGCCGAGGCCTCTCCGCCCGCGGAGCGCAAACTCGGCAAAGCGCAAAAAACCGCCAGCGAGAAAAATACCGCGAGGGGTAGGTCGGTTAAAGCAAAGCTGCTGTAAACGATCCAGCCGGCTGAGGTGGCCAGCAGGACGGACGAAATGGCGGCCGCTTCCACACCGAATTCCCGGCGGAGCAGTTCGAACATCGCAGCCAGGAACGCGAGGCTCAGGAGCGCTACCGGCAAGCGGCCCGTCTCCTCGGGTCCGAGCGAGAGGGCGTTGCCCAGGCTGGTCATCCAATAGAGCAGCGGCGGTTTCTCGAACCAGGGCGAACCCCATAGACGAGGTGTGACGAAGTCGCCGCTACGTAGCATGGCGCGCCCGATCGCGAGGTAGCGGGGCTCGTCCGGATCGAGCACGCCTACGCCGCTCAATCCATATAAGTAGAAGGCTGTGATGGCTAAAACAAGAGTAAAAGCAGGGACATAGCGGCGGAGGTAAGACAATTTCCATTGTAGTGAGGGGTGCAGTATGTTTCTGGCTGTTGCCGAAGCCACAGGCGAGTCTGTGTTGCTTTCGGCCGCAATGAATTGGTAGATGTCGCGAGGTGGCTAAATGCGCTTTACTGACGCGCAGTGTCAGGGGAGGCGGACTCGCGTGATTTGGTCGCTGCATGCAAGTGGGCAAGTTGCTCCCGGACTTGCTCCAACGTGAAGGAGCGCCCGGCATCGGAATCGGCAATGCCTTGCTCGATCTCCGCCTTTTGCCAGCGGCGGAGTTCAAGATAGCTATCGATTGCGTCGTCTACGACCCAACTTCGATCGCGGGTCCAAAGAGGCGGCGATCCGGTCGAGCTCGTAGCGGGTGCTCTCACCGGTATGAAAACTAATGTTTGTAGTTCCCATAAGCACACTGTACTACGGCGAAGCATTGCCGGTCCTTGAGACGGCGAATCGCGAGAGCATGGGCCGCGCCGACCAACTGCGATCATGGAACGGCAACGATGATCGAGCAAATTGGAACCGCTACTGAGTTTCGAGCCGAACGAATCAGGGGAAGCGTAAGCGCCTACTTTTTGGATTCGGTGGACTTTCCCTCAACCAACCAGATAAGTCTGCTCGGCTGGCTGGTTGGATCGAAACGAGGCGCACTCTCTATCCGTTCCCGTGCAGATCAATCCACCGCTCTACTGGAAGAACGTCCAGATGTTTGTCGAGAATTGCATGCCGACCGCGAGTACGCCTGGGGTTTTGTTTGTACTTTAACGCACTCCAGTTCCTTGAGCGGCTATCCGCTGGAACTTGAACTGTGGGTCGACCAGATGCCGGCACTGCGCATCACTATCGAGCCGACCGCCAGCTCTCTGACTCCGCTGCTTACGCCGCCACAGGAACTAATTGACGCAATAGGAAGCGGCGATTTTCACTCCGTTGGTCGGGAATTTTGCGATTATTTCATTTTGCTGGCGGGACTGAAGCCCCACCATCATGTCCTCGATATTGGCTGCAGCGTGGGCCGAATGGCCCTGCAACTGACGCGCTATCTTAACTCCCAGGCAGGCTATGACGGCTTTGATATCAATCCCCTGGTTATAGCCTGGTGTCGCGAAAACATCACAGCGCACTTTCCGAATTTTCGTTTTGTGCATACCGCGCTATTCAACTCTCTCTACAACCGCGATTCGTTGAGAGAAGCAGGAAGCGCACCTTTTCCCTATGAAGATGAGGCTTTCGACTTCGTCTCCTAAGGAACTCGCGCGCACAACGGACTCGCGATCCGCGCCCACGTCCGCCGAAGTTCCTCTTTCGTATGGTGGCGCGGCATCGCGGCCTGTGCTTGCTTGCGACCAGCGTATTCACTCATCTACTCCCCTCCGACTTCGCACATTACATACGCGAAACGGCGCGCGTTCTCAAGCCTGGAGGCATTAGTTTTCTTACGTTCTTTTTGCTAAAACAGGACACGTCAGATCTGCTCACAGCCGGAAAGAGCAATCTCACCTTTGATTTCGAGCTTTCTGACGTGGCCCGGATCCATGATGAGAAGATTCCCGAATACGCCGTCGGCTACAACGAAGAGCACGTACGCGACCTTCATGCGCAAAGTGGTTTGCAGATTATCGAGCCCGCGTTTCACGGTGGTTCGGTACACCGTCCTGACTATTTGACTTTTCAGGACGTCATCATCGCTCGAAAAACAGATTCGGAGAGATAAGCCATCCCCATGATGCTCGAGAAGACTGCGATCATGGGAACTACCCTATGCGACTCCTCTGGGCCGGCGCTTTGCTGCTCGCAATTTCCCTGACCTCGATCGCCGCCCCGCCGTCTCCCACGGTCGACAAAGCCAAGCTCGAAAACTATATCCGCTATGCCGAAGGCTTTGTGCCTTCGGTCAAAATGCAGATCGGCGATCCCCAGCCTACTCCTCTGGCCGGCTACTTCCGGATCATCACACATCTCAGCATGGGTTCGACCAAGCAGGAAAAAACGTACTTCCTAACGGCCGATGGCCAGCATCTGCTGACCGGCCCGGTTTGGGATTTGCAGGCCAGTCCGTTCGCGGATACCCTGCAGCACCTGACCACGAATGGACCTTCTTATGGCCCAGCCGACGCCAAAATCCAGATTGTGGTCTTCAGCGATTTCCAATGCCCTTACTGCCGCGAGTTCGCCCGTACCCTGCGCGAGAAAGTTCCTCAGAAATATCCGAAGGAGGTTGAGGTCGTGTTTAAGGATTTCCCGATCGACTCTCTTCATCCGTGGGCGCGGGCTGCAGCCGAAGCCGGTCATTGCGTGGGTGACGGGCAGGTCGGCGCGTTTTGGGCGTACCATGACTGGATCTTTGCCCATCAGGAAGAAATTAATGGGAACAATCTTCGGGAAAAAACACTTACTTTCGCGAGAGAGCAAAAATTGGACCCCGCTAAAATAGCCAGCTGTCTCGATACCCACGCCACTGCACCCGAAGTAGAGGCGAACTTGAAGGAAGGGCGTGCGCTCGATATCCAGCAAACTCCCACATTTTTCCTGAACGGCCGCTCGGTCCCGGGCGCTGTTCCGTGGGCCTCTCTCGACACGCTCCTGCAAATGGAGTTAAACCGGCCGGCTTCGATCCCTCCGGCCCAGCTTGGAAAATGAAGTACCGGCAATTACTGATGGTCAAATGGCTAAGATTTTGCCAAACTCGGTCGATAACCTTAATGCGGCCCGGCAGCAACGTCCGGCGTGCATTTAGAAAACAGGTCATTCCCAGTGCTTGAGACAGCCAACACGAAACCCCAAAACACTCAGGGCGCGGCGTTTCCGCTGCCGCCTCTCATTCTCCATCCTTTTTCGAGCGCCAACGAGACGTCGTTGTTGATCGCCAGCTCGCGCGCCAGTCTCGCCCTGCAGGGATTCGCGCCGACCGGCCAAAGCTCACACGAGGAACTCGATAAACAGCTGCTCAGCGGGCGTTACGCCGAACTCCGGATGCTGTTCTACATCGGCAAAGACATCACGCGCTGGGCCGAGCAGTGCGTGGAGACCGCCAAAGCCTCCGAGACTTATGCGAGCCGGCGCATCCGCCCGGAGACTTTTGTCGTTTTCCTGATCCATGACATTCCCCCGGCTGGCCAGATAAAACTCGAAGGCTGGGGCGTGCTCGACTTCCGCGCCCTGTTCCGCCGTTCCTTCGGTTTGCACAGCGTGTTTGCAGAACTGCCATTAGCCGAGTCTCTGTCCAAGGAATTCCTGCGCCGCTACCACCGTTATCTGGACCATTGCTACGAACAGCGGCTGCGCGATTACATCTTTGACCGCCCCGACCCGGGCGAATTCAGTTTCGACCTATACGCTTCCGGGGAATACAGCTCGATGCTGGAAAAGAGCTGGACGGAGGACTCGAAGGCTTATTTAGGGAAGTAAGCGTCGCCGGTTGGTGTCGGTGAGAAGCGTTTTTTGGGAGAACGCGCTGTCACATGCGGCTTGCTACGCTGCGCGAGATTGCCTACTTCTCATCTCAAAATCGCAACACCCATCACTCCGTTGAAAATCACAGTTGTGGAATCCAGAGGTGTTTTGGGTCTTCGCGGTTCACCCTGGGGCAGAGCAGCGCTCCGGTGACAGGCGAAAGCGCCTGTTTCACGAGAGGCACACTGGCATTGTGCGGTTAGGGGCGAGATTCAAAATTGCGAGTGTGACTTTCATCCGATTCTGCGGCCCATCGGCCATGGCTACTCCCTTGCGGTCGTCGCTCCCCAAAGCTGCTGTAAGCACTCAACGCTGTTTCTGAGCTGCGCGCGCCGATGTGGAATAGCTAAGTCCCGATGATCTAGTGCGACCATAAAGTAGTCCGGTCCGGTTCTTGCTCGGATTCCTGTGAAACTATCAAACTTCTGCATCACCAGCTTCATCCTGGCGGTTCTTCTGACAGGGCCCTCTTTCGCGCAGAAAAATCCTCCGAGCGTGGGCCGCGAGGTCACCACGCTTTACACCGACAAGTGCGCCAGCTGTCATGGGGCCGATATGTCCGGCGGTTCGGCGCCGAGCCTGGTGAACGGTTCCTGGCATTATGGCGGCGACGACGCCAGCCTCACGCGCAGCATTCGCGATGGCCATCCCGAAGCGGGCATGCCCGCGATGCGCCAGGACTTTAACGACGCCGAAATGCGCGCGCTGGTCATCTATATCCACGAAAAGAGCGCAGCTTTCGAGCTGGCGCATACCAAATACGCCGCGCCATCTCCGGGGGCGATCGTGCAGAGCGAGAAAGTGTCCTTCAAGCTTGAATCGGTGATCGAGCATGGCTTGGACGAGCCATGGGCCATCGCGTTCCTGCCGGACGGTCGACTGTTGGTGACCGAAAGGCCGGGACGTCTGCGTATCATCGAGGGCGGCCATTTGTTGCCGGAGCCGATACATGGCATCCCCGCCGTCTTTGGAGGCGAGGGAGGACTGCTGGACGTGGCGCTCCATCCCAGCTATGCGCAGCCCGGTAATGGTTGGATCTATCTTTCCTATGGCGATAAAAGCCCAGACGGTCTAGGCATGGCAGCGGTGATTCGAGGCCGGCTGCGCGATGGCGCGTTCGTCGACCAGCAGAAAATTTTCAAGGCAGATCCCGTGCTCTATTGTCCTGGAGGCCAACGCTTTGGCTCGCGTCTCTTGTTCGATAAGCTGGGACATCTATTCTTTTCGGTCGGCGATCGCGCCCGTCCTGGCGATGAGCAAGAGCTCTCCCACCCGAACGGAAAGATACACCGCGTCATGGACGACGGCCGCATCCCACCGGATAATCCGTTCGTTCACCGGGCAGGCGCGATACCCAGCATCTGGAGCTATGGACATCGCAATGCCCAAGGCCTGGTCTTCAGTCCGGTTACGGGCGACTTGTGGGAAACCGAGCATGGCCCGCGCGGCGGCGATGAGCTGAACATTATCCACCCCGGCCACAATTACGGCTGGCCGGTGATTACTTATGGCATGAACTATGACGGAACGCCGATCACCGACCATACCTCGCAGGCAGGCATGGATCAGCCGGTTACTTACTGGGTCCCGTCGCTGGCAACCAGCCCGATCGCCTTTTATACGGGCGATCGTTTCCCGGCATGGAAGAACAATCTCTTTCTCGGTTCGCTGGCAACTCAGGAGTTGCGGCGGATCGTCATTGACGGCCACTCTGTCACGCACCAGGAAATCATCTGGAAGGGGATCGGCCGCGTGCGCGACGTAGTAAACGCACCGGACGGCTACTTATATATCGTGCTGAACCAACCGGGACGTATTGAGCGTTTGACGCCTGCCGGCGAGGCGGCCAGTAGCACTCCTTAGGGCGTTTCCGTTCCCGCATAACAGTATGCTAGAACCATGAATCTCCCCAGATTCGTTCTCGCGCAGCAATCATTTCCCAATCGCGCCATCGCCGATATTCCGCAGCACATCCACGACGAACTGTCGCAATCCGATTTCGTGCAACGCGTTCCTTCCGGCGCACGAATTGCGATCGGCGTCGGCAGCCGCGGTATCTCGAATATTTCGACCATCACGAAAGCCGTGGTGAATTTCTGGAAATCGCAAGGTGCTGAACCCTTTCTCTTTCCGGCCATGGGTAGTCATGGAGCCGCTACCGCCGAAGGGCAGGCCGATGTACTCGCGCATTACGGGATTCATGAAGCCACCATGGGCGTCCCGCTAGTGAGCTCGCTGGATGTTGTCTCGCAAGGCACGACGCCCGAGGGCATTGAAACGTTCGTTGACCGCAATGCTGCCGAAGCTGACGGCATTTTTCTCGTTGGCCGTGTCAAATGGCACACTGACTTTTCGGGCGCCATCGAAAGCGGCCTGTTCAAAATGATGGCGATCGGTCTGGGTAAATTCGCGGGCGCGCAGCGTTATCACAATTACGGGTATCGCTTCGGCCTCGAACGCATGATTCGCAGTGTCGGCGAAAAGATCTTTGCGACTACCAAAATTTTGGGCGGCCTGGCGATCCTGGAGGGCGCGCATCACGAAACGGCTGGGCTGGTCGCCGTATCGTCATCCGGCGGTTGCTCGGCCATGCTGGCGCGGGAAGAACACCTGCTCAGCCAGGTCAAGTCCTGGAAAGTGAACCTTCCCGCCGATGAGATCGACATTCTGATCGTCGATGAAATCGGCAAGAACATCAGCGGAGCGGGGATGGACACCAAAATCATCAACCGGAGCGTCAATGGCGCCTACAATCCTTATTCCGACACCCCTACCGTACATCGCATTTACGCCCGCGATCTCAGTTCCCTCAGTTATGGGAGCGCGATCGGCCTCGGTATGGCTGACGTCATCCACGGGCGCCTTCTAGAAAAAGTGCAGTGGCGGCCGACTTACATCAATTCACTGACCGCCTCCACGCCCGCCTGTATCCGCACCCCCATACACTTCGCTACGGATCGCGAAGCGCTCGAAGCCATTTGGCCCACCGTCGGTAAACTCGATCCGAACGAAGTGACTTACTGCCGCATCCACAACACCCTTGATCTGATCGACCTCGCTGTCAGTGAAAATCTCATCCCTCAACTCGCACCTCACGTAAAGGTAGTCTCCGAACCTTTTGCGCCTATGTTCGACGCGGCCGGCAACATCGAGGAAACAAATCCCGTAGCAAACGAATCCGCCGTACCCGTCCACTAGCCAGACTCCCCCGAGAAAACCGCCAGTACTTGGCACTGTCACGATTCTGTTTTATCTTCGAATCGTTATCGGTGGTAGATAAGCAGCTGTCCCTGACTGATTGTCGGAGCGGGCGGAGATCGCGCCGCGAACGATTCGGTTCTACATTGCGCAAGGCCTCTTGCCAGGGCCATTGCGTTCCGGGCGTGGCGCCCAATATGGTGCCGATCATCTCGATCTGTTGCAGCGAATCAAAGAGCTACAGGCACAGGGTATGACGCTCGCTCAGGTGGCTTTTGCGCTGGGCCCGGCCTCCGAACATCCGGAGTTGGCCGATCCTGTCGTCGGGCTGGAATACCAGCTGGCGGAGGACGTCATTGTCCGTGGCAGACGCGAAGCAGAGATTTGAAGAAGCGCTCGAGCAAGGGTCGCTGGCTGCTGTGACGCAGCAAAATCTGGATGGGCAAGTGAATCTCACCGTGGGCAATCTTCTACCAGGAGAGACCGGGGCCGTGCATCTGGACCTGATCGCGGGTCTATCTCTCAACGACAGCGGATTCCGGTTACGGTTCTCCTTTACGATGGCGCCTACCTATCACCCGCACATGCGCGTGTCGTCCGATGGGCGAGGTGTGGGAAACATCGAGTTATCAGACCAGGTAGCAGGGAGCGTTTTTCAGCCGCCCTTTTAGGAGGACGCTTCGGCGTTGCATAGGATCGGCTTCGATCTGCGCGTTGAACCGTCGCCGGGCGTTCAGGAGATCGCTTCGCCGTCCCATGCGCTTCGACTTGCTTTCGACGGCCACGGTGGCGTGAACGCAAAGCTTTGCCCGGACCGTGACGTGCCGGATCGCGATCTCATTCTGGACGTTAAGCAGCCATCGAGCATGGGCCGCGCGTGGTCCGATCGCAGCTGCGAGGGTCGAAAGCACTTCGCCGTAATTGCGCCGTCTACCCTGTTTGGCGAGAAGAAGACTGCTCCGCGGCGCACCGTCTTCCTGCTGGATCGCTCGGGTTCAATGGAAGGGTCGCCGATCAAGCAGGCTCGCCAGGCGCTCGAAAAGTGCTTGAGCAAACTTTCGCAACCCGACGAGTTCGGAGTTGTCGTTTTCGGCAATGCTGCCGAACCTTTTCGCCAGACGTTGCTTCCTGTCACGCTCGACAACATTGAAGACAGCTGCAGCTTTCTTCACGGCACTCACGCACAAGGCGGCACAGAGCTGGCCCGCGGTATCGAAGCGGCTACCTCTCTACTCGGTTCGCAAGGCGGCGAAATTTTCATTGTGACCGATGGACAGGTTTCCGAAACCGTCGAGATCCGGCGCGCGCATAAATGTGAGACCCGGCTTTTCTGTCTCGGTATCGGCAGCGCCAGCCAGGATCGTTTTCTCGAATTGCTGGCTCGTCAGACCGGCGGTGTTTGTCGGTTTGTTTCGCCCCTTGAACGAACCGAGACGGCGGCTGACGATCTGTTCGCGGCTATGGGTGGCGGCGTCGCTGCCGGAGTAAGCGTCGCGCGAGCAGACACTCAGCCGCATGGCAATGTATTTGCCGGAACGCCCTTCTTCTCTCTGGGCGAGATTGATGCCAACGACTCAGCAGCCGTAATCAAGTGGCTCAGGGTTCCAGGATTGTGCCCTTCGAACCATTGCTCGGTGAAACGCAGGGACTTATAGAGAAGCTCCGCCGGGCCAGAATGATCGCCGATCTCGAGACGCATTACGACCCGTCCGATGCGCATGCGCAGCAGCAACTCATCCACTTAAGCAAAGGTTATGGTCTGGCCAGTTCCGAGATGTCATTGGTGGCGGTAGTCGAACGGACCAGCGATGAGCCCGGCGAGTTGCCAAAGACCAAAATCGTGCCCGTTGGGATGCCGCAGGGAACGGAGTTTCGATCTTATTTTGGGAGAGAATTTCCAGTAATCGGTGAAACTGCCCGAATGCCATTATCACGGCAAGCCCGATTACCAATAATGCTTATTGAAACATATGCTCCACCGCCCGTCGAGAGCGACTTGAGAGTAATCGTGCACGAGGCAATCACGTTGGTAGACCAGCATGCGTCGATTCGAGACCGGCAGGACATAAACATAACCCTAGAAGATCTGCTCCGGGCGCTCGTTTCTAACGAAGCCAAAGTGAACGACGAGGTCAAACGAGCCGTGTTATCCGAACTGATCGGGTTCCTTTCTCGTGACGTCGTCACCTTCCTCGAAACCGGCATTATCGATGAGGCAAAATGGACGTTGCTCCGAAACCGACTTCAATCATCATGGCCCTCCGACAATAGCGGCGCAGGAAGGACACGCGCTGATCGCATGCTGAATGCGTGAACTGCGGGCGTGGTTTGATACAAAGCCATCATGCTTCCTCTTTTGCTTGCCTGCTGTGTCACCCTGGCCTCCATTCCGCAACGGATGCAGGAATTCGTCGATAGTCACAAAACGGCGGGGGTCGTCACCTTACTCGCCCACAATGGTCAGATCGTCAGCTTCGAGAGTGTAGGCTACCAGGATCTTGAAAAGAAGACTCCCATGCGCAAAGACACTCTCTTTCGCATCGCCTCGCTCACGAAGCCGATCACCTGCGCAGGGATCATGATACTCGTCGATGAAGGTCGCCTCTCTCTCATCGATCCGGTCGAAAAATTCCTGCCGGAATACAAGAACCTGAAACTGAATCCCTGCGGCACCCACGCCGGCTACAACTGCGCTGCCGTGACGCCCGCGCGCGCCATCAACATCGCCGATCTGATGACCCATACGTCGGGCCTGCCGAGCTCCGTCGAACCCGACGCCAAAAATCCGCCTAAGACTCTGGCCGCACTCGTCTCCCAAGGCGCCAAAACGCAACTCCTCTTCGAACCCGGATCGGCGTGGAACTACAGCAACATCGGTATCGACATTCTTGGCCGCATTATCGAAGTCGTTGCGAAACGAGGCTTCGCCGAATTCCTGCGCGAACGAATCTTCGGACCGCTCGGCATGCCCGACACCGACTTCTTCGTTCCTGCCAATAAAGAAAAACGACTGGCGACGCTTTACACCTACGAAAACGATCACCTGGAAGCCGTGCCAGCGGAATGGGGGTCCGCACATGCGAACGGCATTCCATCGCCGGCGGGCGGACTCGTCAGCACTGCCACTGACCTTCTCCGTTTTAACGAAATGATGCGCCTCGGCGGCACCCCCTATGGCCATCGCATCCTCTCTCCCGCCGCAGTCGAACTCATGACTATCAATCACACCGGCGATCTCAAAGCCGGTTGGTCGCCCGGCGTGGGTCACGGCTTCGGCTATGAAGTGGTGCGCGATGTCTCCGGCATGTATCGTTACAACTCGATCGGAACCTTTCTAAAAGGCGGAGCGTATCGGACGAATGAATGGGTCGACCCCGCCAAGGGGATCACCGGCATCCTCCTCATGCAGCGCACCAATGGTGGCGGCGATGTAGCCGATGAACTCAACGCCTTCATGCAAATGAGCGCCGCGGCGATCGTCAACTCTCCTCACTAGTGCTTACTTGCGGAAGCGGCCGTGTCCCGCTATCCTGAGAGGCTTGCAAACGGAGTGGATGGGGAAAGCGTCACCGCCTTTCAGGGCCAGAATTGCCGGTGTCTTTTATCTGTTCACAATAGTGACGGGGCTATCGTCCTTCGTCTTCGCTGGCCGCGGGCTCGTTGCATATGGCGACGCCGCCAATCTGATCGCGAGCGCTTGCTACATCGTGGTTACGCTACTTTTCTACGATCTGTTTAAGCCGGTAAACAGGCGCCTCTCGTTGCTCGCGGCGTTTTTCAGCTTCGTGGGATGCGCCTTCGGGGCACTTAGCGCCCTTCATCTCGCCCCCTCTCACATCAGTAACTTGATATTTTCGGGTTCTACTGCATCCTGATCGGCTACTTCATCTTGCGATCGACCTTCCTGCCTCGCATGCTGGGTTTATTGATGGCGTTTGGCGGTTTAGGTTGGCTGACCTTTTTGTCGCCGCGGCTTGCAAACTTCCTTTCCCCCTACAATGTGGCTCCGGGCCTTTTGGGGGAAACATTGCTGACCCTTTGGCTTCTCGTGATGGGCGTGAACGCCGAGCGATGGAAACAGCAGGCCAGCGGAAGATCTTGATCAGGCCCCTACCAGATGATCTGCAGACCGGCGTATCGCGCAAAATCGTCACTCTTCGTAGCGCCCATCGATAAAGTCGTTGACCTTTTGTCCGTCATGGGTTTGGCCCAATCCGGATCGTTGATCTATGCGGCCCTTGCCTGGTCCCGAATTTAGGCGCTGGCGCTAAATCGGCCACTGGGCTTGTTGTAGCGCGAAATCGTCACCCGCCCTCCTCGCACTACGTGCTCCAGCAACTCGGCAAAATGGGCTTTGGCATAAGCAGCGGTGACCATTTTCATGTTCAGATTGTACGAAACGTTATGGTGATATTCTCTACACTCGCGCGGTCCAAATTCTTAGCGCTCACCGTTCTGCTCTGTTGGAGCGGACCTTTGCTGCTCGCCCAAAGTGACACCCAACAAAAGATCGAAGCAGTCGTGGCCTGTCTTCCTCCGTCGGTCGTAATCAAGGGCGATCCTCCGGCCTGTCAATCTCTCTCCAAGCAAATGACCGACCTGCATGTTCCCGGAGTGAGCATTGCCGTGGTTCACCACGGTGTTATCGAGTGGGCGCAAGGTTTCGGCGTGAGAGAACTGGGCGGAAGTCCGGTCACTGCGGAAACCCTATTCCAGGCTGGATCGATCAGCAAACCGCTCGCCGCTCTGGCTGCGCTCCGCCTGGTTCAGGAAGGTAAGCTGTCGCTCGATTCCGATGTCAATGCCTCGCTCACCTCCTGGAAGATTCCGGCCAGTCCGGCCGCGCCTGGCGCTATCGTGACGCTACGCGAACTGCTCACCCACACCGCTGGTTTCACGGTTCATGGATTCCCGGGCTATGCGGCCAATGCTCCCGTTCCGACACTGGTGCAAGTGTTGAACGGGGAGCCACCGGCCAACACACCCCCCATCCGTCTGGAAAGCGCGCCCGGAAGCAAATGGAATTACTCCGGCGGTGGGTTTACGGTCATGCAGCAACTGGTTCTCGACGTAGCGAAGCAGCCTTTCCCCAAGTTATTGCGCGATACCGTTCTGCTGCGGCTGGGCATGACTCACAGCACTTATCAACAACCCCTGCCAGAAGACCGGCGCGCCGCTGTCGCGCTGCCCTATAGCGCTGAGGGAACGCCCGTGCCAGGCGGTCCGCATACCTACCCGGAAATGGCGGCGGCCGGCCTGTGGACCACTCCTTCCGATCTGGCCCGGTACATCCTCGAAGTTCAGCAGTCGCTGGGAGGTCATGCCAATCACGTGCTTTCGCAAAAACTCACGCAGCAGATGCTCACAGCGGGAAAGGGATATTGGGGACTGGGTGTGGAAGTGGGTGGGTCGCCATCCAAGCCATACTTCTCGCATGGCGGAGTGAACGAAGGCTATGAGAGCCTCTTTGCCGCTTATGAGCACGACGGCGATGGCGCTGTGGTGATGACCAATGCCGAGGGCGGCTCACGGCTCGCGTCGGAAGTCATGAGCAGCATTGCCGTAGTGTATGAATGGCCCGACTTCCATCCAGCCGTGCGCACCAAAGTCCACTTGGACCGCGCCGCCCTCGCCCGTTTCGCAGGCACCTATGAACTGTCACCACAGTTCAGCTTTACTTTTACGCTCGAAGGGGATCAGCTCATGACGCAGGCTGCGAATCAGCCCAAAGTGCCGGTGTATCCAGAGTCGGACCGAAAAATTTTTTTGACGGTGGTCGATGCGGAAGTCGAGTTCTTTGCGGACGATACTGGACAGGTGAGATACCTGATTCTCCATCAGAGCGGTAGGAGCATGAAGGCCGTGAAAAAGTAATTTATTTTCGCTGTGTCTCTATTCACTGTAAGAAGATCGCCTCCGTAGAGACTACCTTCACTTGAGCTCGCAAGACGGTCTTTACGGCACGCGCCGCGGAAGATATGGGTCGGCTCTTGCCCGCCTGGCGCGCGCCTATGAAGCCGACCCCGACAAACGCCGTGACCTTACCCAGGAAGTCCACCTTGCCCTCTGGCGCAGTTTTGAAGGTTTCGATGCGCGTTGTTCTCTGCGCACGTGGGTCTATCGGGTGGCTCATAACACGGCCATTTCCTGGGTCAACCGGCAGAAACGGACACGCTCTCACATGCTGGTCAGTCTGGAAGAAATCGGTGCCACACCTGTCCCGCCCGATGCCGGGTTGCAGGCATCGCTCGATTTCCATATCCATGAACTCGAGCGCCAGCGCGCCGCGCTGCGCCAGGTCTGGAACTGGTACCTGCTCCCGCTCGTGCCCGGCTTTGCCGCCTCCATCGCTGCTGCAGCCGCCTCCCGCCCGGCAAAACCAGGTTTCATCATTTTTTTCTCCGTCGCCCTGGCAGTTCTCTATTTCGCCATCTGGCGGATGAATGCATCTGCCGCCGCAAAACTCGATCGCACGATCGACGAATTGCGAGGATCCGGTGAATGAAGCGAAACGATCAATCATCGCGTTCCTCTTGATCTGTTTACCTTGGCCGACGATGGCGCAAACACCCATTCGCTCCGATTCCGAGATCCGCCAGATACTCGTTGAAAGAATAGATGCGCAACACCAAAGCCTCGGCATCGTCGTAGGAGTGATCGAACCCGCTGGAAAGCGCATCGTCACGTACGGCGTCTTGGATCAGGGCGACACTCGGCCCTTAAACGGCGACACCCTCTTCGAAATCGGCTCCGTGACCAAGGTGTTTACTTCGCTGTTACTCGCCGATATGGTCGAGCGCGGCGAAGTCTCCTTGACCGATCCCGTTTCGAAATTTCTGCCGCCAGGCGTTAGCGTACCCGAACGTGGCGGCCGTGCCATAACACTCGAAGATCTCTCGACTCACACCGCCGGCCTTCACCGTCTGCCCACCAACCTGTCTCCCAAAAATCTTGCCAACTCTTACGTCGATTACTCGGCAGAGAAGCTCTACCAGTTCCTTTCCAATTACCAGTTACCCAGAGATATCGGCTCACAGTACGAATACTCGAATCTTGGCGCAGGTCTGCTCGGTCAAGCTCTCACCCTGCGCGCCGGCAAACCTTACGAACTCTTGCTGCGTTCCCGCATCCTCGGTCCGCTCGGCATGAACAGCACCCGCATCACGCTTTCTCCGGGCCTCAAGCTGAGAATGGCCGCCGGTCACAACAACAAGTTAGAATCGGTTCCGAACTGGGATCTGGATGCCCTTGCGGGCGCCGGCGCACTCCGGTCCAGCGCCAACGACCTACTCACTTTTCTTTCAGCTGAACTCGGCTACACCAACACTCCGCTCGCCCCAGCCATGGCTCGCATGCTGACCGTTCGCCACGCCACCGGCAACCCAGGACTCCAGATCGCCCTCGCCTGGCACATTCTTACGCCGAAAGACAATCAACCGGAGATCGTCTGGCATAACGGAGGCACCAGTGGCTTTCGTTCGTCTGTCGGCTTCGATCAGAAGCGGCGCATAGGAGTGGTTGTGTTGTCGAATGCTTTTACCGTCGCCGGCGTCGACGACATCGCTCTTCATTTGCTCGACACGCAACTGCCGCTGGCAACGCCTCCCCAACCTCATACCGCGATCAGCATCGATCCGGCGGCCTTTGATCGTTACACCGGCTCGTATCAAATGGCCCCTGGGATCGCCTTGACGGTGACGCGCAACGGCGGCCACTTCTTCGTGCAAATGACCAACCAACCGAAACTCGAAATCTTCCCGGAAAGTGAGCACCACTTCTTTCTGAAAGCGGTGGACGCCCAAATCACGTTCGAGACGGATGGTAATGGCCGCGCAACCGCCGTTGTGCTGCACCAATTGGGCCGCGACCTGCAAGGCGCCGCAGCGCGCTAGTAAGCTTTCCCGGTGATTAGCTGAGTGCACCGGTCGCTACGCTCGCGGCTCTGACGTCAGTATCGCAGTGCGGGACCGCTATCGAAATCGCCGGGACAGCGCGCTAGAACACGAATTTGGCGCCGAGTTGAATGATGCGCGGATCCCACGTTGAATTCACCTTGCCAAAATTGGAATCGGTAAAGGTGGTGGTTACGCCATTGAACTGCGTGTGATTGAACGTGTTGTATGTTTCGCCGCGAAATTCCAGATGCATGCCCTCTCGTCCAGGGATCGGGAAAGACTTGAAGAGCGCTACGTTCCAGTTATCGCGGCCCGGCCCTCTAATCGAGTTCCGTCCGGCGGTGCCGAACTGCAAATTACCCGGTGCGGCAAAGGAAGCAGTACTAAACCAGGCATCCACGCTCTGCGGATAAGAGACAGCCGCGACTGCGTTGGGCCGGCTGGTGGTGCCTCCGCCTAGTCCAAGATTGTCTTTGCCCAAAGTTGGATTTATCGGCAACCCGCTCTGGAAAATAGTGATGCCCGATAGCTCCCAGCCTCCCAAGGCCGCATGAACGAAGCCCTGCGAATGGGCGAAGAACGGCAGATCGTAAACGTAGCTGAAGACGGCGGTATGTCGCCGGTCCAGGTCGCCGCTGGCGTAGTCGTATGTACGATTGAAGGGATTCGAAAGTTGATTTGTGTCTCCGGATGTGTAGTCCAACTCATGTGACCAGGTGTAGGCTCCTTGTAACGACAGCCCGGAATTGTTCCGCCAGTTGTAACTGATCTGCATCGAATTGTAACTAGAGTTCGAGGCCGCTTCCGTCTGTGAAATGTTAGAAAAACCAGGGAAGATGCGGTATTGATCGGGGTTAGCGTTCGTACTCAAACCACAATTTCCACCACACACTGCAAGGCGTTGAGGACTATCGACCGGCAGCGTATTGATGTTCCTCACGTCCGGCTGATGATAATCCTTGGAACCCACGTAGGCAACATTCAAGACCGAGGCTTGGGTAATCTGGCGTTGGATACCGAAACTGTATTGGATGGCAACCGGAATTTTGTAATCACTATATGCCAGCGACGTAAAATTCGAGGGGAAAGTCGGGGCTGCGGTAATCTGACCGTTCTGATAATTGACATTCGGATTAGACAGCTGCACAAAGCTGGCTTTCGGGTAATTCGAAAATGGCGGATTCGGTCCCATGTTGTAAACGTCGTTGCCCTGAATCCGCTCATAGAACATGCCCATTCCGCCTCGCAAAACGGTTTTCTGGTCGCCGCCCACGTCATAAGCGAAGCCGACTCGCGGACCATAGTTATTCCAGTGGTTCTGCACTAAGCCCTGAGGTGCTCCATTCTTGCCTGCCAGGGTAACTCCATTCAGGTAAAAAGGAACATTGGAGAGAGCGGTGCCGGGAACCGTGGCAAAACCTGGCCCGTTCGGATTCAGGCTATTGTTCGAGTTGAACTGCGGCGCATTCGCATAATTGTAGAGTCCTGGCTCAAAGTCGGAGAGCCTGCCGTTCGTATCGTAAGCGTGCGGAATCCCCTCCCAACGCAAGCCTAGATTTAAAGTCAAGCGCTTGCTCAATCGCCAATTATCTTCCGCATACAGTGCGAACTGATTGAATCGAATGTTGACTGCGTCTTGAATCTGCAGCTCCTGGTAACTGGCGGCGTCACCCAACAGAAAATCAGCAAAAGAATTCCCCGTGGCGCTCCCATCAAAGTTAAAGAACCCATTTGTGTTCCCGAAGATATCCTGCTGTTTGTAACTTCTGATGTAAGATCCACCGAAAGCGAGATTATGGTTCCCCTTAGTCCAGGAGAGGTTGTCTCCAAAGACATGGGCGCCATACACGTTGTTCCAGGGCCAGGAGCCGGTTTCGTAGTTTACGTTATAAGGATTGCCCAAATCAATGGTGGGCAGGCGGTTCAAGTTGTTCGCTGGAAAGTACTCCGGCACATTGAAGTTGCTCGGCCGCTGATAAGTGCCGGTTGGATTAATGTGCAGCTTGTTCCCGTTGAAGTTATACGTGACTTCATTGACCACTGTCGGACTGATGCTATAAGTCAAGTTCACCACCGCGCTGTAAGAAGGCGCATTCAGCAAAGTGCCGATCGTTGGATAGGTATCGCCGCTCCACAAGCTGGTCGCATATGTTTGATCGCTCGAATCATAGACAAGGTGGCCCATAACAGCGAGCTTGTCGGTAAAGTTATGATCGATGCGGACGATCTCCTCCCTGAGATTCGTGGGAACTGGGACCGCTTGCGAGAAACGCCCGTCCGCAGTGTTGGGTTTCGGGAGTGCGCCGGTAGCGAGAAAGGCATTGGCGTTGGGATCGATCAGGCTGGCGGGGATTATGTTGCCCGGGAATGCACTACCTGGTGTAAGGCCGGGCGGCAACTTGGCAAGGAAAGCCGGATTCGTCGTCGTCGGAACCTTAATCGTCTTGGTCTTAAGAAGCGCGCTGAAATCGCCGCCGAACTCCGCCGCCGGTATGGCTGTCGCCGTAAGTTGGCTGCCCTGAATCAGCTTGCGCCACTCCATGTTGTAGAAGAAAAATGTTTTCTCCCGTTTGGTGTAAATCTTTGGGATGTAAACGGGACCTCCAATGTTAAAGCCATAAGCGTTATAGCGCAGCTTCGGCTTCCCCGTCCCATTGCGGTTCGCAAAGAAGTCGGTCGCGTCAAAGAAATCGTTACGGTTGAATTCCCACGCCGAGGCATGGTAATCCTTCGTCCCGTTCTTAAGCGCCATGTTGATCGTCGCCCCGGAACCCGCTCCGAATTCGGCGCTGTAGTTGCTCGCGAGCACCCGAAATTCGGCCAGCGCATCAGGGGACGGATTCACTTCCAGGCCACCGCCGCTTCCCCGGTCATATGCTTCTCCGCCATCGATTCGCCACACGTTGTGTTGCGAGCGCTGCCCGTTGAAACTGATGTTCTCGCTGCTGGCCAGAGCAGTGGGTGCATTAAAATCCGGTAGATTCCCTGAAGAGCCTGGCACCAGTGTCGCCAGTTGCACCGGGTTCCGTCCGTTCGTATCCAGCTTCGTGATCTGCGTTCCGTTGATCACGTTGCTTTGTTCACTCGTGTCGACCTGCACCTGAACGGCATTGGCTTCAACAGTAACGGTCTCCTGCGCTTGTCCCACCTGGAGAATGGCATCCACTCGCAACGTGGCGTTTACGTTGAGAGTGACGGAGGTCTGCTCGTAAGCCTTAAAGCCGGCCGCCGTTACCTTCACGGAATATCTTCCGATTGGCAGGTCGGGCGCGTTGTAGCTGCCTGATTGATTGCTCGAGACCGTTCGAATCGAGCCGGTGTCCGTATTGGTGATAGCCACGGTGGCCTGCGGGACGATCGCCCCCGACTGGTCTGTGACATTGCCCAAAATTGTCGCAGTTTCTTGCGCGGTCGCTGTTCCGCCTAAACAGAGGAGCAGCGCTAAGGAACAGAAACCGATCCCCAGCTGTATCCGTGATCTTGACTCACAATTGCTTACAAACGCAAACCTGGCGTGCATCCGTCTTCACCTCAAAAATAGAAAGATCGAGTGAAGTATATAACAAAAACAATAAGAACAACATACTAGTGGTAGCCCTAGAACTTCCGTTACTGCGGCTGCGGCGTTCCACCGCCAACCTTGTAGACCATGTCGTCGGTATCGTTCTGCTGCACCTGTTTGACCCGGGCGAACTCGCGCGCGGCTTCCGCTTTTCTGCCCGTGAGTTGATACAACCGTCCCAACCGGTAATGCCCCTTGGCCTCATTGGTGTTTAGGCTCACCGCGCGTTTCAGATGCTCTTCCGCCAGATGGTACTGTTTGGCATCCGTCTCGATGATGCCCAGATTGACAAGCGCCATGTGGTTGTCGGCGCGCAGAGCAATTGATCGCCGCAGCAGTTCCTCTGCTCCTGCCTTGTCCCCGCGCCTCAGTGCAATATCGCCCAGGTAAGCTATCGCCTGCGAATTTTTGGGATCGTGGTCCATCTCTTTCTGAAATTCCAGCGCGGCCTCGTCGTAGCGATGCGCCTTCCAAAGCAAATACCCTAAGCCGAAATACGCATTCGGCAGGTATGTGCCCTGCGTTGCAGAACGGAACTCGGCAATGGCTGCCTCTTCCCGATTCGATGCGTCATAAGCCTCGCCCAACAGCATATGCGCTTGCGCCGACTCGGGATGCTCGATCAGAACTTTCTTGAAAGCCGACATGGCCTGGTCGTACTGGCCGCTCTGCAGATAGCTTTCGCCCAGCGTGCGCTGTAACTCGGCATTGCCGGGCTCTGCCAGGGAAGCTCGCTCCAGATAGTGCGTTGCATCGTGGTAACGACCCGCGCCGTAAAGCGAGATACCCAGCAGAATATCCAGCTGCGCGCTGTTTGCCAGCGACTTTGCCGCCGCTTCCAAGGGCTTTACCGCCTCAGCCAGTCGCCCCATCTTGAAATAAGCAATGCCGAGATTCATTTCGGTCTGGCTGTCGCCGGGGTGAAGCGAGAGAGCTTTACGGTAAGCCGCCACGGCATCTTGGTAGCGGAGTTCTTTTGAAAGCACGATGCCCAGGCTGGCCCAAACCCGATAATCGCCTGCATTCTGCTGGAGCACTTGTCGCCAGACCTGTTCGGCGCCCTTCCAATCGCCGTGCGCCTGCAGTTCCTGCGCCTGATCTGGTGTTTGCGCCGGCAGCCACACCGGATAGGAAAGAGCCAACACAAGCGCTGTGCCCGCTCTCCAGTTGCGAGATCTCACTAAATCAATATTCCTACTTCCGGCTAACCGACTCGCGCGGAGCGCCGATTTCCTCTAAGCTAGAGAGATGCCGCTTCCGGCCAGCAATCGTCCCTCCTTGTTTGGTTCAGACTGACTCATTAGATTAAGCAGGCCCGTTCGCGCCCGCCCTCCCTGTCTGTTCTGATTTCTAAATTTTCACGAGGTTTTGACTATGTTGACGGAGACCGTTATCACTCCACTTCTGCCCAGCGTTCGCACATCCCTGCCCGGACCGAAGGCTCTTGCCATCATTCAGCGCGATCAAGCCGTGCTCTCCACGTCTTACACGCGCTCCTATCCGCTCGTAATGAAACGCGGCGAAGGCGCGGTGGTCGAAGATGTCGACGGCAATCGCTTTCTCGACTTCGCGGCCGGCATCGCCGTCGTAGCCACCGGCCATTCGCACCCTAACGTCGTCCGAGCCGTGCAGAAGCAGGCCGCAGAGTTTCTGCACATGTCTGGCACCGATTTCTATTACGAAACCATGGTGGAGCTGGCCGAGCGCCTGGCCGCTCTCTCGCCCGTGCCCGGCCCGAAGCGCGTCTACTTCGGCAACTCGGGAGCTGAGGCCAACGAAGCCGCCATTAAACTCGCCCGTTTCCATACCGGACGCGACAAATTCATCGCCTGCTTCGGGGCTTTTCACGGACGAACGATGGGTGCTCTGTCGTTAAACGGCAGCAAAGTCATTCAACGCCGCGGCTTTCATCCGCCGCTGCCCGTTTATCACATTCCCTACCCTAATCCCTATCGCGCCGACGCCCATAAAACACCCGCCGCGCACGCCATGGATTGCGTGCGCGTCCTCGAAGATCAACTCTTCAAAACCGTTTTGCCGCCGGAAGAAGTAGCCGCGATCTTCGTCGAACCGGTGCAGGGTGAAGGCGGTTATCTGGTTCCTCCCAGAGAGTTTCATCAGGAACTGCGCCGCATTGCCGACAAGTACGGCATTCTGCTCGTTCATGATGAAGTCCAGTGCGGCATGGGGCGCACCGGACGCATGTTCGCCTCTGAGCACTTTGGTGTCCAGCCCGACATCGTTACAACCGCTAAAGGAATCGCCAGCGGCATGCCGCTTTCCGCCACCATCGCCCGAGCCGACATCATGAACTGGCCGCCCGGCGCACACGCCTCCACGTTTGGCGGCAATCCGGTTTCGATCGCGGCCGCCCTCGCCACGCTGGATCTGCTCGAAGAGGGCCTGGTCGGCAATGCTGCCACTATTGGTGCGTACATGATGCAGCGCCTGCAGACGTGGCCCCAACGCTTCCGGCAAGTTGGGGAAGTCCGTGGGCTGGGCCTCATGATCGGTATCGAACTGGTAGCCGATCAGGATACCAAAGAACGCGCCCCGGAGCTCCGGGACAGCCTGGAATGTATGGCCTTTGAGCGTGGACTGCTGATCCTGGGCACCGGCGCAAACAGCATCCGCCTCTGTCCGCCGCTTGTCATCAATCACGAACAGGCGGACTTTGCGCTCGATACACTGGAGCAGTGTCTGCAGGCGTTGGAACCATAACTTCACTCGAAACGCCGGCGGCCGTGAAGCCCGCAAACCACCCGCTTCCGGTGCTCGATGTCGGCTGCGGCATCAACAAATATCCCGGTTCTATCGGCATTGATCGCAACTCAAACACACGCGCGGACCTGATTGCCGATCTCGATCAATTCCCGTTCCCCTTTGCCGATAGCTCGTTCGGCGAAGTGCGGGCTATCCACGTCATCGAACACGTTTCTGACGTCATCCGGACCATGGAAGAGTTCTACCGACTGCTGACCAACGGCGGTATCGCCGTAATTGTCACGCCGCACTACACCGACTTCAGTTCTTTCTGCGACCCTACTCACCGCTGGCACCTGAACAGTTTTTCCTTTCGCTACTTCGGCGATGATCACGGCGGTTACAGCTACTACTCCGCCGCCAGATTTCGCGAGATTTCTGTTCACGTCCGGCTACTTGCACTGTGGAGATATCTGGGCTTCGAATTCCTGGTCAACCGGTCGCGCCGGTTCCGCCGTTTTTGGGAGTTCTATCTCTGCTATGTCGTGCGCGGAAAGGTGATCGAATGGCATCTGGCAGCACAGAAGACCGGGGCGGCTGGGCCGCCGAATCCCGGCAGTTTCTCTGGAAGTTGAGCGACGTCGCCCGCCAGTTTCGCGAACAGAAGCAGCTTACGGCGGAGGCCGCCCTCGGGCGCAAGGGCGAGGATCTGGCGCACCGTTATCTGCGCAGCATCGGCTACACAGTGGTCGCGCGTAATTACCGGCCCGGCACGGATTCTGAGATCGACATTGTGGCCCGCGACCAGGGCGTGCTGGTTTTTGTCGAAGTGAAATCTCGCCGCACGGCAGACTTCGGCAGCCCCGATCGCGCCGTCGACCCCGAAAAACAGCGTCACATCCTGCGAGCGGCTCGCAGTTTCGTCACCCGCGCCAATGAATCCTGGAATAATGTGCGCTTCGACGTGATCGCGATTGTGTTCAGCGAGCCACCGGCTATCACGCATCATCGCGATGTATTCTTTGAGGGGCGGGCGCTGGCAAGATAGCTATAGCTAAGCTAGTAGCCTGTCTTTGCTGTATGTAAAGTGCTCCGGTCGCTTCGCTCGCGGCTCCGAATGCGCATTAGAGCCATGAGCCAAGCGGTTGGTGTATTCGGGCATGCTAGCGCTGGCTTAAGCCGCCGTCTACCGCCAGAATTTGTCCGGTAATAAAATCGGGCGCCGTCAGGAAAAAATGCACGGCTTCCGCGACCTCTTGCGCTCTTCCTGGCCGCCGCATTGGCGTCGCATCGATCATCGACTGAACTCGTTGATCGACATCGTCGAACGAAATCACGCCCGGCGCGACCGAGTTGACGGTGATCCGCGGAGCAAACGCTTTCGCCAGAGCCCTGGTCAACATAATCACACCGGCTTTCGAAGCGCAGTAGTGCGCATGATCGGCCCACGGGCGAATGCCGCCCAGCGAACTGATATTTACGATCCGGCCGCCGCTCTGCTGCATCTGGCGGCCCGCTTCCTGGCAACAGAAGAACGTGGCTTTCAAATTCACAGCGTGAATGAAATCCCAGTCTTCTTCGGTGATCGTCAGGGGGTCGAGACGTGTAAAGCGCGCCGCATTATTGACCAGGCCATCGAGCGGACCGAACTGCTCCTGCACTTCGCCGAACAGCCGACGTATCTCAGGAACTTTCGACAGATCGGCCTGGAAAACAGGCGCGTTGTTACATTTACGCGCTACCTGTTCGGCGTCGGCGCGTGAATGGTTGTAGTGGATCGCCACCTCGAAACCGCTCTCGGACAGGTGGAGTGCAATGGCCCGGCCAATGCGCTTCGCAGCCCCAGTGATAAGAACGCGTTTCAAGCGGCGACGGCGGCGAATTCCTGAATTGCGGTCCTGGTTGCTGCCAGGTTGGCCGCCGTCAAAGCCGTGGAAAGAAACGCCGCCTCATACTGCGACGGCGGAAAGTAAACGCCGCGTTCCAGCAGGTGATGAAAGAACCGCCCAAATGCCGCAATATCCGATCGCTTAGCGTCCTCGTAATTCTTAACCGGTCCGTCCTGGAAAAAGAACGTGAGCATCGAGCCTACACGGTTCACACAAGTTCCCGGCGGCGCAGCCGAAGCGAGTTCAGCGCCCGCTGCTTCGAGCGTTTCATAAGTCTCCGGATGCTGTTCGATATGGCTCAACATGGCGATGCCTGCGGTCGCCGCCAGCGGATTACCGGAAAGCGTGCCAGCCTGGTAAATCGGCCCGGATGGAGCAATCTTACTCATGATGTCGCGCCGCCCGCCATAAGCCGCCAATGGCAGCCCACCGCCGATGATCTTGCCCAGCGTTGTCAGGTCCGGTTGCACATTGAAGAGCTTCTGCGCCCCGCCGCGGCTCAAGCGGAATCCGGTCATTACTTCATCGAAGATCAGCAACGCCCCATACTGTTCGGTAACCCGGCGCAGTCCTTGGAGAAATCCCGTCTCCGGCGGAACGCATCCCATATTGCCTGCCACCGGCTCCACAATCACGCAGGCTATGCTGTCCCCGCGCTGGCGAAAAGCATCTTCTACCGGATCGAGATCGTTATACGGAAGTGCGATCGTTGTATCGGAAAACGCCCGCGGAACCCCAACTGTATCGGGCAGGCTGAGCGTAGCCATGCCCGACCCCGCCTTTACCAGCAGCGAATCCACATGTCCGTGATAGCAGCCCTCAAACTTGATAGTGAGATCGCGTCCGGTGTATCCCCGAGCCAGCCGCAACGCGCTCATGCAGGCTTCGGTCCCCGAGTTGACCAGGCGCACCATTTCGGCCGACGGTACAGCGTCAATAATCAGCTCGGCAAGCTCTACTTCGCGTCCGGTCGGCGCGCCAAAACTGGTGCCAAGTTCCAGCACCGCCTCCAGCGCTTGAATCACCGAAGGGGGCCGATGACCAAAAAGATGAGGTCCCCAGGAACCGATGTAATCGATGTATTCGTTTCCGTCGACGTCGTATAGATAAGGGCCGTCCCCGCGCGCCATGAACAACGGCGTTCCCCCAACGCCACGGAAAGCCCGCACCGGAGAATTCACGCCGCCCGGAATACTCTGCTGGGCCCGCGCAAACAAATGCTCGGACTGAACTACATTCATACCCGTGTTTCGCCGAGAATCAGTTTGCGGAACAGAAAACTCATCAGGATTTCATGCAGCGTGGTGTTGACGTTGCGCAAGAGCCGGTTCTTCAGCTCGAGATACGGCTGCGTCCCGGCAAACAGATCCTGCATGATTTCGCAGAATTTCGGACTGCGCTTCATAAAATCGATCATGCGGCTGGGGACCGCCCCGAAACAAATCGCGCCACAGAAGAGGCGCTTCGCCAGGCCCGCGCCATAGGTCAGATCCAGACCGAAATCGCTGCGGATCAGTTGCCGGTACATCTCCTCCGCGCGCTCGGGGCCGCTTTCGCTCAAGAGAACCTGACTTGCCAGATCACCGGACCGGACCGCATAGTAAAGGCCTTCGCCTGTAATTGGATCGACCAGACCGCCGGCGTCTCCGACCGCGATCCAGCCATCGCCCGCCAACCGGTTATTGCGCCAGCCGCGCGACTCCAAAGCGGGCAGCATGTGACCGTAAAACTTGGCATCTTTGCGTGTGATGCCTTTTTCTTCCATGTAACGCTCGAGCCGGCCCCGCAGACATTGCGCCGATTCACTCTTGCCGCAAATGCCAACCGATAAATGGCCCGCCCGCGGAAATACCCAAATGTAACCCTCAAGATTCGGCAGGAACTGAATGTCGATGTGGACCTGCTCGGCGGGAACCCAGTAGCCGAGCGCGTACATGGTGTCTTGCGCGGTATATTGCGTTCCCACCTCACGCAGGGGATTTCGTGCGCCGGTCGCGATCACGCAGTAGTTCGCGTCAATGCTGCCGGAGCGGGTCCGAACGTTCCAGCCGGACGAACTGCGATCGAGTCCGAGCACGCGTTCCTGTGCAATTTCCGCGCCAGCCGCTTCCGCGCGTTGCAACAGCATCCCGTTCAAGTCCATGCGCGAATAAATCAGCAGCGGACGGGTCAACTCCATCTTGAAAGCGCCCGACTTCGGCGCTGCTATGTAGGTATCGGAAACGTAGCGTTTCGGAGTATCGTTCTCTATCAGATACGGATACTGTGAATAAGCCTTATACGTGATGCCGCCCCCGCAGGGTTTCTCCCACGCCAGTTTCTCGTCGATAATAACGGTTTTCAGGCCCGCACGCGCGAGTCTTTCGGCAGCAGTGGCGCCAGCGGGTCCGCCGCCTAGAATGGCAACTTTCTTCATTGAGCCTGTCCGTGCGGGTTGGCCGGAGTGGCAGAATCGACCGGCGGATGACCTGCCGGCAACGATCCCGGCGCGGTATCGCCATGGCCGGTATGCCCTGACAACCCATGACCCTGCGAATCGCCGACTTTCACCACTACCCACTTCCCATCACGTTCTTCCAGGGTGTACTTCATTGTCATGCCACCGTTTACGTTAGGATCACCCTTTGGATGAAAGGCTACGGTGGCATAGGCCAAATTTTTGTCGAAGCTCACATCGGTCGTCGTGACGTTTAGCGTCTTCAGATCGAGCCCGGCGCTTTTTTGCAAGCGCGTCAGGATCGCTTCCTGTACTTTGTCCTTATTTTGCAGGCCATTGCGGCAACTGGTGAGTAGGACGATGAATAAAAATAAGGCGGCCGCCGGTCGCAACACCCCCCGAGTATAACGGATTTCGCTTCAGAGACCTCCGGCAACCCAGGTAAGCCGGCATCCAGCTCCGGCGTGCGATTATCGAGTCAAGACATCCTGGCCGCCTGTTACTTTTACTGATGGAAACGACGGAATCACTCAGCAAAGTTAGCGGCCTGCTCGAAAGTGACCGTCGCTACAAATACCTCGACACGTTCATCACCTTGTTTGTCACGGTCCTGCTCGTCTCGAACATCATTGCGCCCAAGTTTTTCGCGCTCGGGCCGCTGCGCGTCTCTTCCGCCCAGATGCTCTTTCCTCTGACCTATATCTTTGGCGACATCTTTACGGAAGTCTACGGCTATAGCGCCTCACGCCGCGCTATTTGGTATGGGTTTTTCGCTTCCTTTATCCTGGTCGCGCTGAGTTATCTGGCAGTCATCGTGCCGCCTGCCCCCGAGTTTAAAGACCAGCATGCCTTCGAAGTGGTGTTCAAACCGGTTGGTCGAATTGTAGCCGCCAGCTTGCTCGCCTACTGGTGCGGCGAGTTCGCCAACTCCTTTACGTTAGCCAAATTGAAGCTGTTCACCAAGGGTCGCCACCTGTGGACCCGCACCATTGGATCTACCGTAGTCGGCCAGGCGGTGGACACAACCGTCGTCATGTTCGCCGCCTTTTACGGCACCCGGTCGATCAGCATTATTCTGCAGCTGATCGTGTCCGGCTATCTGATCAAAGTTGTCTATGAGACGCTGATGACACCTGTCACTTACGCGATCGTCAACTATCTGAAACGCGCGGAAGGCGTCGATCACTTTGACTACCACACCAACTTCAACCCGTTCGCCACCCGGCAGCGCAGCGTGAGCTAGGATTTGAAGATTGATGAAAAACGAAATCGAGCCGCAGATGAACGCGGATCAACGCAGATAAAACATTTATTTCGATCGGCGTTTATCAGTGTTCATCAGCGGCCAACACTGTTTCGGCAGTTTCTTCAGCCAGTCTTAGCCTGGTGTGTTTCTAATTTACATCCGCCGGCGAACGCAGCAGCTTCACCGGTAAATTCAACTTATGGCCGTTCCGATAGAGACTGAGCGTAATGGTATCGCCCACGCGTTTCTGCGAGATCACGCGGATCAACGCATCTTCGCGTTCCACTCGTTTGCCGTCGACCGCCATGATCAAATCTCCGCCAACGCCAAGTTCGACGTTCCCGATATCGACCAACTGGCGTGCACCGCGTACTCCCGCCGCCTCTTCCGACGAGCCCCGGGACACTGTTTGGACCAGCAATCCCCCAGCCGCCGGCAACTGCAGCGCCTGCGCCAGATCCCCTGCGATGTATTCGGTCGTCACGCCCGGCTTCGGCCGTTCTGTCACGCGCCCGGCCTGGTAGTCGCTCAACAGTGCTTTGGCGCGATTGATCGGCATGGCGAAACCGATACCGATATTGGTTTGTCCCAGAATCGCCGTGTTAATGCCTATCACCGAACCGCTCGAATCGAGTAACGGTCCGCCGCTGTTGCCGCCGTTAATTGCTGCGTCGGTCTGTATCATTCCCTCAAGCCGCTGCTGGCTTTCACTGTTGATGGCCCTTCCAATCGAACTCACAACACCCACCGTCAAAGTACCTTCCAGACCAAAGGGATCGCCGATGGCGAGCACCTTCTGGCCGACTTGCAATTGGTCGGAGTCGCCCAGTCGCAGAGACGACGATTTTTTCTTGGGATTAATCTTGATCAGAGCGAGATCGTCGGAGCGGTCGGTGTCGAGAGGCTCGGCGTAGTATTGCGTCTGGTCGGGCAAGGTCACTTGTATACGGCTGCTTCCGGAGATCACGTGGAAGTTGGTCAGAATGAAGCCCGCATCATTAATCAAAAATCCGGAGCCGAGACTTTGGGAGGCAACCGGCCCATAGAAAAAGTCCCGCCGAACAGTCGTGCTTGTAATGTAGACAGTCGCCTGGCGGGCATTCTTGTAAACGTCGATGTTGTTCTGCTCCTCGGCCGAAATGCCCGCGCCATGCACGGGCAGCGCCTCCGACCACTTCAGTCCCGCGCGAAACAGCGGAGCAACCAGTTCGTGCGCGTTCCAATGAGCGCGCGAAGTAATCCATAAAAGGCTAAACGTAACCATGAAGGAGAAAACTACGGCGCGCGCTCTCATGCGATTGGCCCCGACAGGGCTCGCAGCTCAGCAAAGACGCGCCTGACATCTTCCGAGGTTTGCTCCTTGGAACCGGACGTGTCGATCACAAAACTCGCAAAATGTTTTTTTTCATCGAATGACATTTGTTTGGCCAGACGGGTTTCGACCTGTTCGCGCGTTAGATGGTCGCGCCGCATGCCGCGTTCAATCTGCAGTTCCCCGCTGCACCCGGTCAAAATCAGGCAGTCGTACGATCGGTAGCGCCCTGTTTCTATCAGAATAGCGGCTTCCACCACGGCGATCCCATGAGGATCGGAGGCGGCAAATTGCGCTAACATCTGCGTCTCCAATCGAAAGACAGCCGGGTGGACGATACCAGTCAGTTTTTCGAGCAGATCAGCCGAGGGAAAGACCAGCTCGCCCAGGCGTTTCCGATTGATCGAACGATCAGCATCAAGGATTTCGGCACCGAACATATCTACTACCGCCTGGTACGCTTCTCCATCCGGCTCGAGCACACGATGACCGAGCTCATCGGCGTAAATCAGATGACAGCCGAGAGATTCGAGTTCTCGCGCGACAAAAGACTTTCCGGTGGCATAGCCGCCGGTGAGTCCGACTTTAAGCACTCTGGCTGCGCGAATGAAGCCAGATGCTGCCATCGGCCAGACCGACCGTGTTCGACATCAGCATGGCGATGGTGAGAGGTCCGACTCCGCCAGGAACAGGCGTGTAAGCGGAGGATATTTCCTGCATGGCAAGCGGGTCCACGTCTCCGACCAGCGTACTGCCGGTTCGCGCGAATGCCACCATACGCGCAGAATCATAAGAAAAAAGACGCTCGACATCCGCTTTCGCGGTCAGCCGGTTGATGCCTACATCCACGACTACCGCGCCCGGTTTGATATGCTCGCGCCCCAGCGCGGCCGACTTTCCGAGTGCGGCAATCAGAATATCCGCGCGGCGGCATTCCTCGGCCAGATTTTTAGTGCGCGAGTGGCAAATCGTCACCGTGGCGTTCTGGTGAAGCAGCAGCAGCGCCATTGGTTTTCCGACGATGTCGCTGCGCCCGACGACGACGGCGTGTTTGCCCTGAATCGGAATTTGATAACGCCGCAGCATTTCCATAATGCCGGCCGGTGTGCAGGCACGGGGACCCGGCTTGTTCTGCACCAGCAGACCCAAACTGTGTGTGCCGAACCCATCTACGTCGCGCTTGGCATCGACCACCGACTCGAGTATCCGCTTCGCATCGATTTGTTTGGGCAGCGGCATCTGCACGAGAATGCCGTGTACGCTGGCATCGGTCTTGAGGGGTTCGAGCAGGGCCAGCAACTCCTCGGTGGATATGTCGCCGGGAGGAGTGTACTCAATGCTGCAAATCCCGAGATCCTCGCTAGCCTTGATTTTGTTGCGAACGTAGATCTGCGAGGCGGGGTTATCGCCTACGAGGACCACCGCTAGACCAGGAGGGTTTCCCTTGGCACGCAGCGCCTCGATGCGCGGGCGCAATTCATCCTGGATCTCCTGGCTAATTCTCTTTCCATCCAGCACCAGACCGCTCATGCAACCAGAGGATAACAGAGCAAAGCGGCTCACTCGAAGCGAAGCGCGTCAATCGGATCGACTCGCGAGGCCTTCCAGGCCGGAATAAATCCTGCCGCCATTAAGACAGCTAAGAGCAGTAAGCCTGCCAGGGCCATGGTCAGCGGATCCTCGGGCGAAAGGCCGTAAAGAAAATTGGTAAGCAGGCGCATCGTTGCGACTGATAGAGCCAATCCAAACAACGCCCCACTCGTAATCAACACCAGCGTTTCTCGCAACACGAGCCAAAGCATCCCGGAGCGATTCGAACCAAGAGCCAGGCGTATGCCAATTTCGCCGGTTCTGCGCTGCACGGTGTAAGACATGACTCCGTAAAGACCCAGGCAAGCCAGGCCCAGGGCCAGCAGACCGAACGCGATGGTTAAGCGGGCAATCAGACGCGGTTGCGTGAGATTTCGATCCACCTGCTCGGAAAGCGTATTGATGGCGATAATCGGGAGTCTGTGGTCCACCTCCAGCACGGCCCGGCGAACTTGAGCGATCAATCTCGCTGGATCAGCTGCGGCTCGGATGTCGATACTGTCGATGTTTCCCGCATTCTGGGCCATCGGAAAGTAAATCACAGGCGGCGCGGCGGATTTAACGTCGTTCACGCGCGCATCGGAGACAACGCCGACAATTTCGAAGCTTTGCGGGTCGTCTACGTCATAAGCGAAACGCCTGCCAACCGCGTCGGCATTTTTGAAAGACCGGCGGGCAAAGGTTTCATTGACGAGTGCAACATTCGGGGACTTTACCTTATCCTGCGTTTCCAAAGTTCGGCCTCGTCGCAGACGCAAACCAATCGTTTTAAAATAATCCAGCGAAACGTCGTTCACCTGCGCATTCACGCGCTTCGCCTTGCTGTCCTTTTCATCGACAAGGATCACATCGCTCGAGTCGAAGCACCCGGAGACCAGCGCGCAGCTCGCCACGCTAGCTGAACGGACACCTGGAATTGCATCGAGGCGGCCAACCAGGCGCTGGTAGAGCGGCAGGAACTCCTCCGGTTGATAGTTGACCAGGTGAGTATCAAGACGCACGCTGACGAGGTGGTCCCGATCAAAGCCGGGATCGAGTTGGCCGTAATTAAGCAGCGTTCGCAAGAACATTCCGGCTCCCACGAGCAAGACGAGCGAGAGCGCCACCTGGCACGTCACCAGATTTTTTCGCAGTGACCAGCGTCCGCCGCGCTCCGACCCGTATACGCCTCGCGCGTTCGATTTCAACGCACCGGCGGGATCGATGCGCGTGCTTTGCCAAGCCGGCGCCAGGCCAAACAGCACCCCGGTGACCACGGCCAGCAAGAGACTGAAGAGCAAAACGGGCCCGTCCGGCACAAGGTTTAACGGTATGGCCACGGGGGTTGACGACGCCCATTTCGGCAGTGTTTGGCAGCACCAGAACGCGACCGCGATTCCGCAGACGCCCCCTCCAAACGAGAGCAGAAGGGATTCGATGAGAATCTGGCGAAGCAATCGCGGACGGCTGGCTCCGATCGCCAGTTGCACGGCTATGGCGCGTTCTCGAGCGACCGCCCTGGCCAGCAAAAGATTGGCGATGTTGGCGCAAGCAATCAGCAGAACCATGGCGGCCATTCCCATCAACAAAAGGAGCGGCTGCTGAAATTGCTGCCGGAGCGTAGCGAACCCTTGTTGCCCTGGTTCCAGAGTCAAATAACTCCGGCGAATGGAAAGCTGCTGCTGCGGATCCCGTTCTTGATGAGCCAGCAGCTCGCTATCCTGCCGGTACACTTCGCTCATCACCGCCGTCAGCCGCGGAAGCGCACCGGCATCTTTCACTCGCGCGACAAACTGCAGCCACTTGATCGTCTCCTGAGGAACCCAAGGTTTCGACGGATCAGCTTGCAAGCTAGTGCTGGAGTGGCTCTGGTATTTCACGTCAGACTGCATGGTCAGCGGCATCCAAAAATCCGGCTCTGTGCCTGGATAGACCCCGAAGAATCCCTGCGCTGCTACGCCCACGATAGTGAACGGCACACTATTCACGCTCAACTTGCGGCCAATCGAATTCGGGTCACTAGCAAAGTGCCGCCGCCAATATCCATAGCTGAGCACGGCTACCGGACTAGCACTCAGTTTGGCGTCATCTTCGGGGACAAGCAGCCGCCCCAAGACCGCGTTAGTCTCGAATGCCTGGAAATAGCCGCCCGAGACCAACTGCCCCGTCACTCTTTCAGGGGCTTGATTGCCGGTGCCCACATAGAAAGAAACGGGCCAGCTCATCGCCGCCATGAGCACGTCGTTCGGCAGTTGCTGCTGCAGTCGCTGAAATAGAGGATAGGCAAAACGGCTTTTTTCCGCAGTCCTTCCGCTCTGTCTGACCAGGAACAGCTGTTCAGGCGCAGGCACGGGCAACGATTTGAGCAACACCGCGTTCAACAGCGTGAACATCCCGGTGTTGGCTCCGATACCCAAGGCCAGCGTGAGAAGTGCTACCAGCGTAAAGCCAGGGGTCTTACCCAGGCGACGGAGCGCGTATCTCACGTCTGCCAGCAAAAACTCCAGTGAGGACCAATTCCACGCCTCCCGGCTGCGTTCCTCGAGCGCGGTGACGTTGCCGAATTCGCGGCGCGCAGTTCGCTCGGCCTCTTTGCGCGTGAACCCTTGAGCCAACAAGGCATCGATCTTTTCTTCGAGGTGGCTCCGCATCTCCTCGGCGAGGTCGCTCTTCATTCGCCTTCCGGCCAACAATTGCGTAAACCAATTCATGGTGTCACCGCTAGGAATCCACTGGCGAAAGCACTAGCGAGATGCCTTCCAGCATCTGCTCGAAACGAGAAACTTCTTTCTCCAGATGCTTCACTCCCGCCGGAGTGATTTTATAGATCCTGACCCGCCGGTTCGTAAGGGATGTTTTCCATTCCGCTTTTACCAGACTGGCCTTCAAAAGCCTTTGCAGCGCAGGATAGAGAGATCCTTCTTCCACCTGCAGCAATTCGTTGGATCGCTCTTTGATGTATTCCACCATCGCGTATCCGTGCATGGGGTAACGCCGTAGCGACTGGAGCACCATCATCTCGAGCGCTCCGGGAAATAAATCCCGCCGTTCGAGTTTGTCTAAAAAAGTCACAGACTAGTTTACTCTAGGCCTAGGGTAAACTAGTCTTACAAAGCAGTCAAGTCTTGTTTATGGCATTCCAATCTGTAACAGCCTTCTGCCTGATCAGGTAGGTTGGCAGCGGTAACGAGACCGCCGTCGAGATTAGGAATCGAATGGCTAACTTCATTGTTTTTCTCCTCCGTATCTGCCGAAGTAATGCGCCGATGTAGCGCGATTTATCTATTCAACGCTTTCCAGAGTAGGGCCGGGTGGCTGGAATTGTCCTTTGCGCGCGCGGATAAAGTTCGGATAAAATCCAGATCACCGTATGCCAGCCCAGGTGAACACCGCCTCCGCCCTTCGGCGGCGCTCGAAAGCCAGCTGATATGCATAACGCAGCTAAACTTGCAAGATTATCTGGCAAGACAAACTGGCATCATGGTCTCTGCGACGCCTGGCGGTGTTGGAATTTCTATCCGAATTAGGACGATGGCCCGGCAGGCGGTGTGCGCACCAGCATGCCGATGGCGCCGTCATAACTTTTGGCCGCGACGTAGAAGAACGAGCGGCCATCCGGAGCTATCGAAAAGATGCAGTCGCCATCGGGGGAATTTACAGCCAGGCGATGCAACAGCCGGCTCTCGCCGGTAATCGGATTAAAGGCGCGCACCGAACGCAAGCCCGTGATGCGGTCCACCGGGAGGTAAACGAGGCCATCCGGCGAGACGTCCCAATCGCCCCATTGTCCGCCGCCCAGCTCGCTCAGAAAGACCCTTGCTTCGGCTGCTTGGCGGCCGGCGTCGTCAGCAGTTTCTACCGGCAGGCGAACCATCCCGCCGAGCGGCTGTCCGCGATGCACGTAGACAAAGCGGCCGTCCCAGGATTCTACCGCCCGCATGCCACCGCCATGCGTGATCGGAACCGGCTCGCCGCCGCCCAAGGCCTGCTTATAGATTTCCCATCGCCCGGAGTAGTTGGATGCGAAATACAGCGAGCGGCCGTCACGCGACCAGCTCGGTAGGATTTCGTTGGAACTCCATTGGGTGAAGCGCCGGGCATTGCCCGCGCCGTCCGCGCCTGTCAGACAGATGTCGCTGTGCGCCAGTGAGCGGCACTCGAACGCAATTTGTTTCCCGTCCGGGGACCAGGCGGGACTGTTGACCATCGGACCATTGAAGTGGGTGAGGCGTCGGCTGTTCTGGCCATTCGGATCGCTCGTCCAGAACTCGAAAGCGCCCGTTCGGTCGCTGCGAAACAGAAGCCGGCGTCCGTCGGGTGAGAGCTGAGGGTTTGAATTGCCGCTCTCGTTCGGGATCAGCAGCGAATTGCCGGCGTCGTTCAGCCTCCAGATATTGGTGATGTTCCGGTAGGACGTATAGGCGATACGGTCCCCCTGAGGCGCGATGCTCGGAAAGGCCAGGACCGAGGAGCCGTCCGTCAATTGCTTCGTTTCCCCGCTCCCGGCGGCAATCTGCCAAAGCTTTACCACGCCATCGCCACGCCGCGAAGCCGCCACAAAGCTCTGGCCGTTCGGACGCCAGCAGAATCCCATGATGTCGCGATTGTCAAAGGTCATCCGCCGTACGGGACCGCCGGTAATACTGGTGACGTAAATATCGCCGCCCATCTCGCCATCGTTGCGCAGGAATGCCAGCTGGCTTCCGTCCGGCGAAACTTGCGGTTCCAGATCGCCCACAATACCCGCCGGCGGCTGCGTGACCCGGCGCAGCTCGTGCGTCTGCAAATCGATCGACACCACTCCGCACGCTTGGCCCATGCCGAAACTCTCACTGGTAAACAGGGTGCGTCCGTCGGGACTCCAACTGATTCGTGGAATGATGCACAGCCACGGATAGCTGCCTTCCAGTTCCATTACCGTCGTCTCGCGGCGGGTGGCGAGCGTTATTAGATCGAGTTCTTTCCGGCCGTTTCCTGCTAGTCGGATAAAGGCGATCTGTTTGCCGTCCGGCGACCAGGCGGGCCGGTTGTCCTCCGCCGCATTGGTGGTCAGACGTGTCGGCGCATCGGCCGTGAGGTCCTGTATATAGATGTCGGCATTGTCGTTTTGCGGACCGGACCAGACAAAAGCGAGCTTTTGCCCGTCCGGCGAAAATGCGGAAAAGGTTTCAACGCCGCCGAGCCTGGAAAATGGCTGGGCGCTCCAGCTGACGGCCGGGCGTCGGGCGTTGATAAACGTAAAGGCCGCCGTGGCGAGAAGGCAAAAGCCGAGAAAACCGATGGAAAATTTAGCGAGCGTGCGAGCCATCGGCCACCGTGCGGGCAGGATCGGGGACTGCGACGCATCGGGCGCTACAGCGATCGCGGATAGCTCGCCGGCAGGCGTCGGGAACTCGAACTGTGCAACGTAAGAGCCTTTCGGAATCCGGATGATCACCGGGTCGGCCGCTCCTGCGCCGGTAAAATACTCTTCCAGCGCACCCCGCAAACGCCGCGCCTCCGTGCGCACGATCGGATTCGCTTTCGGATCGTAACTGGGATCCCGGCCGTAAACCTCCACCCCGATCACGCTTTCCTTCAAGCGCGCGAGATCGCCGCTAAGCGTGTGGCCGACGACGAACCGCAGAAACGCAGCAATCCGCTTCTTGTTCAAGAAGCTCGGATGTACGATCAGCCGGTCGAGCTGATCGCGAACGAGTTGAACTTGCCGGCTTTCCATAGCGCTGCGCAGCGCGGGTATCAATGTCCTTCGCGAAGAATGATAGCTCACTAGGTCAGCTTGCGGGAAGAACCAGCCGTACCGAGACTAAAAACCGCCAAACAACCTCTGGCTTACCCCTGGCTTACCCCTTGGCACGGCTACACACCTTCCCAAAAGCAGGCCGAACACCGTAACGATGAAGAGGCCGCAGGTGAATGTCGGGCCGAGGAAGGCGTGTTGGGGGAGATTATGAACAGTTCGAAAAGTGAAGTTCGGAAGGTGCGCGCCGGTTGGACGCATTGGCTATGCTGCCTGGCGATTCTGGTGGGAAGCGGGGCAAGCGTCGGCCTGGCGCAAAACTTTAACCCAGCCGACATCCTGAACGGCCAGCGCTACATGAAGCAGACGCAGGACGTCTCCTTCATCAGCGTCTACAACACCGATTACGACTTCATCAACGTGGACGTCATCACCTACTTCACGTCCAATTCCCAGTTCAACAGCTCTACGCCCAGTGTGCAGCAGACCATCACCAGCACCGACGCCGTCTCGAATTCGAATCAGCTTCCGACCCAAAGCTCCGTCGGCACGGCTAGCGGCCGCATGTTCAATACCTCCAACGACCAGTTTGTGGTGCTTAACCCCAGCCTCGATCTCAGCCACAATCCTGAAAACGACTGGATGTTCCACTATTACGACCCGCCCGCTCCAGACGCTAATCCGCCGCACGGCAGTTCGTTGCAGCTCGTGCGCACCGGCAACGACTACCGGGTGCCGTTCGTTGGGGGCACCTCCAGCGCCTGGGTGGTCATGGGTGATTTCCGCGGCGACGGACTCAAGGAAGCATTCGGCGTTTTTGCGAATTTCAGCGGGAATGGCGTCGACGTCGGCATGCAGGTCCTCGGCGCACAAACTAACGGGAACAATCCGCCCGTGACGGACCAGGTGATGGTGGGGCCATTGTCCTTCAGTTCGTCGCCGCAAAACCAGCCGCAAAACTTCATCTCGTTCAACCAGAACAGCGTCGTCGTGGGCGACTTCAATGGCGATGGCCGCGATGAAGTCGCCATCATCATGAACGATCTCCAGACGATCAACTTCTATTCGGTCGACACCAACAGTTACGCCATCTATCCGATGTCGCCCGCCTCCCTCAAATTGTCTCAGCCGGTTTACCGCACCGAACTGGTGTCAGGCCGCTTTGTCAATGCCAACCGGGTCGACCTCGTAGCCCTCGGCTCGGATGCGGCGTCCGACAACCTCTTGCGGTTCGAATACATCAAAACGCAATCGAACATCGGCACGTTCAATCCGCAGCAGGAGACTCCGCAGAATGTGCCCACCCAGCCCTACGATACGGGCGCTCAAAACACCTACTTCGCGCAGGCGGTTCCGCTGATCGCCCCCGGCTCGCAACCCACCACTTTCGGCCCGGAACAACTGGTGATGGCCGGCCAGTATCGTTCCGGCCAAAACAATTTCTGGGTCGGCGATTTCTTTGTCAACAAGTATGCGTTCACCCAGATCGGCTACACCGATCTCGGCAGCTCCGGCTGCACCCTCGGCATGCAGGCAGGCAATTTCGATCACCAGACAACCGCCGGCGGCTACAACCCAGGTGAGCAGATCGCGTTTCTGTATAACAAGCACGGCTGCACGTCCGGATCGCCCAGTCTTTTCCTATTCAGCCTTACCGTTCCCCAAGACCTCCAACCGGTATACCAGGCGACCAACTGGCTCAATAACAGCAAATCCAACATCACCGTGTCCCCCTCCGGCAACACCAATGCCTACGCCTATCCGGTGTCTTTCGCGCTCGACGTGGCCGATGTGCAAGGCCGTTCGCAAGTGTTAGGCGCGCCGTTGATCGTCACCATTCCCAAGCAGACGCAGCCCGATGTGGTGCTCGGCATGCCGCCCATGCAGGTGGATTACATCCTGCCGCCCAACCCTTCCGTCGTGTGCCAGCCGAATACCGGAAGCGGCACGACCACGCCGTGCGTCGCGAACATCAGTTACGAGCCAACGCCGGCTAACACCACCGAGAAGCCCTTCACCACCGCCTTCGGCCTGACTTCCGGCACCAGCCAGAAGACCTACAGCAAAGCGACCACCAGCTGGGGCCTCTCGGTCAAGACAAGCGCCGGCGCGAAGATCAAGTTCAACGATCTGGAAGAAAACGCGAGCCTGAACATCAAGGACACCGCTGCGTCCCTTTATCAATCCACCGTCGCCAACACAAACAGCCGTTTGAGCAGCACCAGTAACTCGGTGGCCACTTCCACCACCACCGACGACGAGCTGTTCTTTACCGAGCGGGATTTGACCGTTTACTACTATCCAATTCTCGGCTTTGCAGACCCGAATTCAGATAATGCGCCGATCTACCTGGAGTTTTCGGTGCCGTCGAATGCGCAGACAAACGTAGTCGCTGGAGCCACCCAGGATTGGTATCAACCGGTACAGGAGCCCGGAAATGTCCTCTCCTATCCCTGGAACACCGCGCAATTGCAAAGCGGCTTCAGCAACACCCTGCTTCCCGTATCGCAAACCCAGAACATCACATGCGCCCTGCCGGGACCAAACGGAGCGGGTTTTACGGCGACGTGGGCCACCAGCAGCGGCAACTCGCAATCGCTCGGCACGGTCAGTTCGTTCTCAAACGATCTTTCGGTCAGTGGATCCGAGGGCGCCGGCGTGAGCGGAGTTGATTCCGCCGACATCACGTTCGGCGTCGATATTAACGCCAGCACTTCGTTGAGCAGTTTGAACGTCGAGACCGCCACCGTGGACCAGTCGACCGGTGTCTCGCTGACCGTTCCCGCACTCAACAATTTCGACGGCGACTCCTATTACCTGGCCAATTTCATCCTGGGCGAAGGCAATCCGGCGGGCACAATCAACTGGCAGCCTCTCACGCCGATGATTAACAACGGGACGGGTCAGCCGGTCGCTACCGACCAAAACACCCACGGCCCGCTTTTCGTAAATTACATTGCCGACGCCGTCCCGCAAATCGGCACAGGCTCGTGCGGCAGTACCAGCGGGCAAAGCCAGTGGCAGGCCATGTACCAGTTGCCCGATATCGGCTTCAATCATCCGCAGCGCTGGGCCTGGCAGCCCAACGGCCCCCACATGGGCGTCACTTTCAACGCTGCCAATCCCGGCAATCCGGTCAGCTCGCACTTCTACCACATGAAGGGACTGTTCGTCACGAGCCCCAACAACGTAGGCAGCGGCCCCACCCTGACTACCGCCACCGTCGGTGACCAGCTGGCCTTGACCGCGCGCGTCTACAACTTCAGCTTGAAAGATACGGATGATCCGTCGCTCGCACAGCCTGCGGCAACGATTTATGTAGATTTCTACGGCCAGTCGTATAGCAACGGGAACGTTACCGGCTACGCGTTCGAGATCGGGCAGGCCAAACTGACACAGCCGATTCCCGGCTACAAGTCCACGCGCCACCAGGGGCCCAACTGGGTGATGGCGAGTGTTCCGTGGAACACCGAGGGATGGAATGCCGGCCCTATGGTTTTCTGGGCAGTGACCTGGATGGAAGACGCCAATGGAAACCGGGTACAGGAGATTACGGGTCATGGTCTGCAGCAGATACCGGCGGAGAGATTGAACTCGATTTCCCAGGTGCCAATCGAACCGTACAGCAACAACGTCGGAATATACGGCGTTCACACCCAATTCCAGTTATTGCCTGCGTCTGCGCCGGGCGCGACGCTCAGCGCCGCTGCGACGGTCACGGGTCCCGCCGCGACGACGTTCGCCGACGCCGCTCCAGCGAGGCTCACAGCGGTACGCGATGTGAAGGTGTCGGTCGAGAGGCAGGCCACTTTGGATAGCGATGTCGACGTGCTGGCGCGCTTGGAAGCGCCCGAGTCGCCGGTCGACAGCCTGTCACTTTCCTACTTCGACGGCGACCCGCGTCAGGGCGGCAAGGTTTTCGATCACCAGATCATTCATCACATCGACGCCAACGGCGCCTACGTTCACCGGGCTTCGTTGCAAGTAATGAGTTGCGGGGTGCATAAGATCTTTGCCGAGGCGTTTAGCGCCTCAAATCCCGGCGTCATTAGTCCCGCCGCAACGATCAACGTAACACTCGATCCCGTCCCCGCCATCGAAGGCATGTCCACCTTCCTGCAACGCACTCAACTGCAGAGCGCATTGTCCAAAGTACTCCAGCACAACCTCGATTTCGCAGAACGCTTGTTTCAAAAAGGTGAAACGGAGCGCGGAACCGAGTCACTCCGCGTATTCGCCCAGCTGGCGCGGGCGTTTGCGGGCAGAAGCGAGCCACGGGCCAAGCAGCAACTCGAGCAATTAGCCACGCAGGCCGCCACTATCGATGGCTGCCAAGCGCCTCCCAGCCTCGAAGCCTCCCGCTAGAAGGGGCGACCTGCAGGCCGCCGTGCTGCCATTCAAGAAAGGCGTTCGCCGCCACACGATTCGTTTCCGAGCCATTTGCCGTTTTGAATCTCGCCCTAACCGCAAAATGCCAGTGTGCCTCTCGTGAAACAGGCGCTTTCGCCTGTCACCGTAGTGCTGCTCTGCCCGGGGTGACCGCGAAGGTGTTTTGGGATCTCGGGAAGCTTACGATTGCTATATTCGCAGACGGTTCTATGCCCAACGCCAAAACAAAGAAGACAATGAGACTGCTGCCTTGGCTCTGGAGCGCGTCGGCGATCGTCATATCGGTTATTTTGACGAGCCACTGCTGGAATCGCAGGAAGCGGTCGTGACGAGTCCTCTGGTTTGCCGCTCTGCAAACTGCCGGATGCGACCATGGAAACCATGCCTGATTCTTTCCGACTGGACGGAAAAACAGCCCTTGTGACCGGCGGCGCCAGCGGTATCGGCCGGCAGATTTCCCTGAAGTTCTCGGAAGCCGGCGCGCACGTGCTTCTGATAGACGTGGATCGCGAACGCTGCGAAGCGTGTGCCCGGGAAATCCCCAACGCGGAAGCGCATGCCTGCGACATCACGGATGCGACAGCTCTCCACAAGCTGATGTCGGCTATCCCGGTGTTGGACATCCTGGTCAATTGCGCTGGTATTGGCTTGGTCGGCAGCATCGAAGAAACCGAAGAGGCCGATTTTCAAAAGCTCTTCCGCGTGAATGTCGAAGGAACATATCTGGCGACCAAGGCCGCGCTGCCCCTGCTGCTGGCCTCGCACGGCTCCATCCTGAATATCGGCTCAGTGGCCGGCATGGTGGGGGTGAAACGTCGCTTCGCCTACTGTGCCACCAAAGGCGCGGTGCATGCCATTACCCGCCAGTTGGCGGTGGAGTACCCCACCCAGCTGCGAGTCAACTGCATCGCTCCCGGTACCGTCGATACCCCTTTTGTCGAATCTTATCTGGAAAAGTACCATCGGCATGAGAAAGATAAGGTCCGTTCTGAACTCAATCAGAGACAACCCATGGGAAGACTGGCGCAGCCGCAGGAAATTGCCGATTTGGCGCTGTATATCAGCTCTCCCGCTGCTGCCTTCATGACGGGATCTGTGGTGACTATCGACGGGGGCTGGACGGCGGCCTAGTACCGGTTTAAAAAACTTAACTCATGGAAAATGTTTTAGTTGACGGCGGAACGCGAACTACATAGGATAATGGTAATCATAATTGCATTCAGTCTCGCGAAAAGTGCCTCGCGGGTGAGAATGGCTTCGTTTCTTCGTTTCTGATGGGACTTTTACTTATCTCTGGAGGGGACAGCGGTTCGTCGCCGCGTCCTGATCGCAAGCCGTTCGGCTTCCGCGCATGCTCCATCCTGGCTTCGTTCCTTTTCTTTTGCGCCTTCGCTTCGCCAGCGCTGGCCTATACCGCCTCCGCGCAAGCAACTCCCGCTAAGAAGCACCGCCTGCGAAGGCACCGGGTTGTCGCCGCGAGCACGGTTTCCCGCACCCGCACGCGGGCCGGCGTGATTCACACCAATACGATGTCGACGTTGCGCGCCGCTTCGCTTCGACACGGCCGCCGTACTCGCGGCCATCGCGTCTTCTTTAATCCCTGGAGCGAACCGACCTACGCCGATTCCACCGTCGGCGACAGCGTGGACGGCGAAGATCTGGTCGTTCGTAAAGCCGCGGTAGATGCGCTCGGCCCTTACAATGGCACGGTCGTTGTCGCCGATCCTCAATCCGGCCGCCTGTTAAGCATTGTCAATCAGAAACTTGCGTTCAAAGGCGCTTATCAGCCCTGCTCGACGGTAAAGATGGTTGTCTCGCTGGCGTCGCTGAAAGAACAGATCGTGGATCCGGATTCGAACGTTCGCATTTCCCGCCGAACTTCCATGGACATGACCCGAGCCCTAGCCATGTCCAACAATCTTTACTTCGCCCGCCTCGGTCAGGAACTCGGTTTTGACCGGGTTGAGCGCTATGGCAGGCTTTTCGGGCTAGGTGAAAAAGCGGGTTTGGATATTGCCGGTGAGGAACCGGGCTATCTGGCCAGCGAAGCGCCGGGTACCGGCGTCGGTATGATGACCAGCTTCGGCGATGGCATCCGCCTCACTCCCCTCGAATTGACCAGTATCGTCACGTCGATCGCAAATGGCGGGACCATGTATTACCTGCAATATCCCAAGACGCAGGATGAGATTCAGAAATTCGTTCCCCGCATTAAGCGCGAACTGGAAATCTCCAGCTTGCTACCGTCGGTGAAAGCCGGCATGATGGGCGCTGTCGAATACGGTACCGCCCGCCGCGCCAATTACAGCAACATGGACGAAACGATCGTCGGCAAGACAGGCACGTGCACCGATACCGCGCAGCCCGGCGTTCACCTGGGCTGGTTCGGGTCGTTCAACGAAATCGGCAACAAAAAGCTGGTGGTGGTTATTCTATTGACCGGCGGACGCGGCGTCAGCGGACCGATCGCCTCCGGGATCGCCGGGAATGTCTACCATAACCTGGCTCTTCAAAACTATTTCAACGCCGGCCAGCAGTCTGCCATTCCAACCGCGCTTGTGTCACTGCATGACGGTGCAGCGCAGTAGTCGCTTCACGCTGTTTCAAATCTATCCGCAGGCTTGTTGAGTGCTGCTTCCGACAACCTACTTCTCTTCCCTTCTCCTCCTGGTCCTTGCTCTGATTTGTTTTAGCGTTTGGCCGGACCTCTTCCGCCGCTCCGAGACGCGCTGGCGTTTCGAGCTGTTTTCACTCGACTTTGCCTTCGGCGCCGCGACATTCGCTCTGCTGGCGGCTTACACACTAGGGACGTTCGGCCCGGAAATGACCTTCAGCGACCGTATGCTGGTGGCTGGCCGCACCTCCAGCGTTTACCTGATCGGGGCCGGAATGGTGTTCATGCTGGGGAACATGCTCCTGCTGGCGGGTATCCGACTGGTCGGCATGGCGCTGGCTTTTCTGATTGCCGCGGGAACTGCCGCCATACTGTTTTCCCTTCTTCACGTTCGCTCGGCTCAGCCGGCATTCTTGGATACTTGCGTGGTTCTCTTTTTCTTGTCAGTGGCGGGCGGCGCGCTGGCTACCTATCGGTCTTTCAATGCGGCACACCGTAGCCGCGCCACCAAGGGGCTGATACTGGCGGCGCTCTCCGGTTTGGCCTTGGGCGGCTTCCAGCCTGTTGTTCGAAATGCCGCCGACCGCGAGTTCGGCCCGGGCCCCTACGCGATCGCCCTGATGTTCTCAGTCGGCCTATTAGTAGGCACACCGGTTTTCAACTTCTTTTTCATGAACATCAAGATTGTCGGTAGCCCGATCGGTTTTGGACACTATTTTCAGGGCAGCAAGCAGGCGCACCTGCCTGGTGTGGTGAGCGGCGCTATGTTCGCTTTGGGTTTACTCGCTCTACTTCTACCGTTAAGCGCGCCGGACGAAGCAATTCCCGGTTTCCTAGCGTTTGTGCTTACCCTAGCCGGATCGGCCCTCGTTTGCGTGACTCTCGGCATCGTGAAGTGGAAAGAACCTGCCGCTCGGCAGAAAGCCAAACCCTGGTTCTTTGCCGCTATCGGTTGTTTCTGCGTCGCCTTGGCCTTCCTTTATTTCTCGATTTCCCGTTTTCTTCCAAATCCGTAGACGTATTCTGCGAGTAATTGCTGATGGGTCTCGATTGGTTTTCAAGTGTCTGCGGTGCAAATCAACTGCAGCCAACCTGCTTAACTCTAGGCGGAATCATTATCGCCGCAGCTTGTCTTTTGGCCTGCCCGGTTGCGATCGCCTGCACAGCAATCTTCAGGCGAAAGATTCCGCTTACCCTGAAGGTGAGCGGATTGTCCCTCGCGCTCGCCTTCCTGATTTGCGATGTACCTGTCTCTGTGGCGGCGTTCATTTGGGGTCAAGAGGGAAAACCCGGTATTGCCGCTCTCCTGCTACTTTGCGGCTTACTCGCTTTTCCTTTTTTGCTGCTCAAGGTCCTTTATTTCCTTGCCTGGGTTTGTCAAGCCACATACTCACTCATCAAGAGTCATCGCAGGTACGAACTGAAGCTGTTCACTGCTGAGCGGCCCGACATCGATTAAGGAATCAGGCACCGGCGGTTCATAGGCGACAATAAGGAAAATGTCGCTGCGCGAACACATTAGCGCAATCAAACGGGAGGATCCGGCCGCCAAAAGCAGCCTGGAAATCCTGCTGTGCTATCCCGGACTCCATGCAGTGATGTTTCACCGTGCCTCACGCTGGTTTTACCGCCAGCGCTGGTATGTAACGGCTCGATTTATCTCTCAATTCGCGCGCTTCCTTACCGGTATCGAGATTCATCCCGGCGCGCGCATCGGTAAACGGCTTTTCATCGATCATGGTCTAGGGGTAGTCATTGGCGAAACAGCGGAAATCGGCGATGATGTGCTTCTTTACCAGGGAGTGACATTAGGCGGAACGGGCAACCAATGCGGCAAACGTCATCCCACTGTCGGAGACCGTGTCGTAGTTGGTACTGGCGCCTCTGTACTCGGCAATATCAAACTTGGAAACGATGTGAAGGTGGGCGCTGGATCGGTGGTGGTTCATTCAGTGCCGGACGGAGCAACGGTCGTCGGGATCCCTGGGCGCGTGGTGCGCGCGCGCGGAGATGCCATCGGCCATCTGGAACATGGCCAAGTGGCCGAGAGCGGCGACTCCGAACCGGCCGACCTCGAGCAGCTCAACGATCGCATCCGCGAACTCGAAGCACTGCTGCGGTTGCTACTGGACGATCGCGTTGGACAAGCGCGCGGTTGAGTTTCAAAAAGGCCGCCACGCAAATCTGCATAGCGGCCCAAGTTACGCTTTCTTGACTCTCAAATTACTTAACCAAACGCCGTCGGTAGATCAAGACCGCCCCGAATCCAGCGGCCAGCAGACAAATTCCGAAAGTCGCCGGTTCCGGAGTGGCTGTCGTGTTTGCGACAAAGTCCAAGCCGTGCAAACCCACGCCATTCACCAGCGGAGTGACCACACCCGTACTCGGATCCACACTGCCAAAACTGCTGCCGACGTTTACAAACAACGAACCGGGAGTCAGCCCTGTCGCCGAAACAGCATAAACCAGGTTACTCGTTGTATCTGTCATGTAAAAGGTTCCGGAGGTCGACGTTGCGTAAATACTATCGTCCGGACTGCCGATTGTGACGCCGTTCGCACCACTCAGCTTAATCGACCTGACTGACTGATTGGTTTGTCCCGGATTCGCAATAAAATTTAATGCTCCATCCGCCTCACCGGTCAAAACCAATCCGCCGGTAGGAGTAGATTTGAGCGAATCTGCATCGGTCGCCGCAATTCCCGCTCCGGTCACGACACCAGTCTGTGAAATCGGGGAACTTGGAGTAGAACTATTCAACTTCACCACCACCGGATCGCTCGTGGTAGCTGGGTTGGTTTCACTCATGTACACACTGTTACCGATGAAAGCCACGTCATCGAAGCCGCGCGTACTGGATGAAGCCGTGTACGGAGCGCCATAGGTGAACGCGCTCACCGCCTTAGTCGAAGGATTTATAATGCTCAGCTGCGAGATCGCATCCTGATTCTGTAAAGCCCAAACCATGCCCGTATTCGGATTTACTTTCACTCCGTCGACCGATCCCGCCAGCAACCACGTATTCTGGACTGTGCCGGAAGGAGTGTACTGAACGATTGTGCTCTTGCCGCTGTAGTCGGTCGAACTGGCCCCATTGCCGTATTCGATCCACAACGACCCATTGCCAAACGAGACCGAGTCCGGCTCTGTTGCCGAAACGGCGCTTCCATTCGCAATGACGTTTGTCGTAAACGATGCTGCGCTCGCTGGCATGCTGCTCATCGACATTGCCGCCAGCGCGAGCGCGCAGGCACCGAGCCGCGACTTAATCCGGCCTTCGCTTGAATGCTTCATGAATTCCTCCCTGGTGTGGTCCTTTAGTCTGGCCCTTTGCGGTGCTCGGGCATCTTTCCGGGCTTCACCAAAGAATTAACGCTTGGGGATTACAGCGTGATGAAGGAGTTCGCTTTTTAGACGAAAACTCCTGAGCCTACAGATGAGTTGAAATCGTTCATCCAGGAAGCCCACCCGTAAAACCACTAGACGGCCCCAAACAGGCGTGCTACTCTCAGTTGCATTTCCAATGCGGCTCCGCCGATGAGAATCCGCTTTCACCCCTACCTACTTCTTTTCCTCCTCATGCGAGCCGAGGCTGCCCACATCGCCAGCGTTGCTCCGTCTAATTCACCTTTGCACTTACAGGTTCGGTTACAAACACACCTGACCAGTTACTCATCGCAACCAGGCATGCTTTTTGATTGTGTCGTCATCGCACCCCTCGAATGGAACAATCAGATCCTGATTCCTTCCGGCAGCATTGTTCGCGGCAGAGTAATAAAAGCTGTCTCCGTCCGCTTTGGCATTGTTCACGAACGGGCTCAGCTGCGGCTGCAGTTCTTCGAATATCGCACGCCGGCCGGTCTTACCTTCCCGCTCAACGCCCGTCTTTCCGCTATCGATAATGCCCGCGAGGATGTAGCGTCTAACGGGACGATCAAAGGTGTTCTGGCAGCGGAAAATCCGGACGAACTTCTCGGCGGCTTTTGGAACAAACCCTCCATGAACATGTTCTATAAGCCGCTCGAGGGCGCGACCGGCATCTATTCCGAACTCCTCGAAAAGAGTCCCCTGGGCCCGGTCGGACCCGCCATCTTGCTCGGCGTTCGCTGCTTTGTGCTGCGTTTCCCTGAACCGGAGATTCATCTCCCGCCAGGCGCAGACCTTGAACTCTCGGTGGATCGTTCGGCTTCCATCTTCGACGAACAGCCCTCCACGCCACCGCTTGAACCGCCCGCCTCGCTAGCTCACTGGCTCCCCTTGCAGCCCTCGGTTGTCGAAAAACCACACGGACACAAAGTAGTCGACATTATCAATCTGGCCTTTCTCGGCTCACGCGAACAGCTACTTCAAGCCTTCTCCACTTCCGGATGGTATGCCGCCGATCCGACTACCTTCAAATCTTTCGGCAAACTTTATCTCGCCTTCAACGACAAACGAAAGTACAACACCGCGCCCGTTTCAAAGCTTCTGTATCGCGGTCGCTCTCCGGACTTCGTGTTCCAGAAATCCTTCGATAACGTTCTCAAACGACACCATGTCCGCATTTGGCGGGCCGGAGCAATCGATGGACGAACCGTCTGGCTAGGCGCGGCCATCCACGACACTGGCGCGAAGTTTGGCGGCAAATGCCTGCTGTTCAATCATCAAACCGACAAGAATGTCGACTCTGAACGTTCCAAAATCAACGTGGACCTAACTTTCACCGGATGCTCTCAACCAGCTTCCTACATCCCCTGGTTAGCCGCCGACTTCAATGAAAATCATGTCGCTCAGACCGATGGCCGGCTCGCCGTGCTCGATCTCAAGACGTGTTCACCGCCTGCCTCGTTAGCGAGCTTGAACGAGCCCGCGCCCCCTTACAATCGGGTTGTCCGGCTCGCTCGTCGAGTCATTCTCGAAGGCCGAAGCTACGTGTTTCGCGACAACGCTTATTACCGCTCCTACCAGCTGATCCGCCTGGTCATCGAAAATCACGCCCGATTACGCGGCAATGTTCAATAGCTGTTTACCGATCCTGGGACACTGAAATATGCGTAAACGAATTCTGGAAACCGAACCCGCCACTGCCGCCAGACACACGGACGAAAAGTGGCTCGACCTCGACCGTCTGGCAGCCGTAGAAGTTACCTCGGAAGACCCTGCCTTCCCTATCGAAAATGTGTTTCTTGAGAATCAAAATGGCGGTTGGCGCGCCTCGCAACCCGGGGTGCAGCAGATCAGGATCATGTTTGACGAACCGACGCCCGTCCGTCATATCCAATTGCGTTTCGAGGAAAGTAAACGCGAACGCACCCAGGAGTTCACCCTCCGCTATTCGCCCGCTCCCAACGCACCAGTGATAGAAGTTGTCCGGCAGCAGTGGAGCTTCAGCCCCGGCGGCTCCACCACTGAAATCGAAAACTACTCTGTGAATCTGCCTGCGGTCTCCTCACTCGAACTTAGTATCAGACCGGATTCCGCTCAATCCGATGCCATTGCATCGCTATCGTCATGCCGGTTAGCGTGAGCCGATAAATCCGAAAACAGCTCAGGTGCTAAGAGAGCCGATTAGCTGTCTGCAGTGCTCGAACTTTCAGTGCCTCACCGATTTGTTTCCGATGCTTAGGCGCGAGCCGCGATGATGCAGAAAGCTCGCTACTGCTTGAGTTGGTGAGCATCTTTCCGACATCCCCAAAGAAATATGTTCGGCTTAATCCGCTGACACAGCGCTCGCAGTGTGCTCAAGTTCGCCCATTTTCTCGGAGCATAAAACGTCCACCAAACAAGGGAGCGCTGCTACACCTTTGGGATACAGTCAGTCATGGATTTACTTCCATGATGATCGACTCCATTCCTTTGCTGCTGGCATATTCCCGGTGCGCCGCCTGAACGTCTTGCAGCCGGAAAGTGGCCTTTACCGGAACAGATAGCTTTCCAGCGTTGAGCCAGTTGAAGAGCAGTTCCAGATCCGGCGTGAAGTCTTTCGATGTGCGGCTCAGACCGAAGAAGGTCGTTCGCTTCCCAGACCAGAAAAGCAGATTCCTTGCGAACAGCTTGACGACCACGGGAAGCACCGGACGCGAAGGAGTCTTGGTGAAGGCCAGGAGATTCATACCGTACCCGACCAAGACTCCTCCTTTTTTGAGAATCGAATAAGACTCGTCGAAGCTTTCGAAGCCGAGCGGATCGAAGACGGCATCGACTCCGCCCAGTTGCTTCATCGCTCTGATCCAGTTCTTATTCGAATAGTCGAACGGAATAGCTCCCATTTGTTGCAGTTGCTCGTGTTTCCCTGTTGAGGCAGTCCCGAAGACTTCGGCCCTCTGAATTTGACCGAGGGCCAGCAGGGCTTGGCCAACTGCGCCACTGAGACCATGCACAAAGATCCTCTGGCCGGATTTGACGTGCGCGGCATGATGCAACATTTGGTAAGCGGTCACCCAGTCCAGGACGAGCGCCACAGCTAACTTTGGATCTGTTCCTTCAGGCACCCGTATCAGGAAGCGCTCGGGAAGGTTGACCAGTTCTGCCTGCCCTTCGTATTTAGACAGACAAGCGACGCGATCGCCCTGCTGAAATTTGGAGCAGCCCTTGCCGTTACGGCGCACCTTGCCCACAACGCTATAGCCGGGTGTGAGCGGCGCCTTTTTTTGAAAGGGGTATTTACCACGGCGCATGTTGACGTCGGAACCTGAGACGACGGAGTATTCGACAGCGACTTGAACTTCCCCGGCAGCTGGATCTGCGATATCACTTTCAACGATTGCGAGTTTGCTTTCGTCACCGAATTCCGTAATCAGCACCTTCTTGATTTTTGGCATCACTCAGTATGTGACGATCTTACATTTAGGATGGACTGCGACTCTAGAGCTATGAAGGTTTCACGGCTCTGCGTTGCGCTTGCTCTGTGTGCGAGTTCTTTTGGGCAGAATCTTTCCTTCGGTTCGCGTGAGGCTCGTCCGGTACCCGAATGGATGAACAGGTTGTCGATTTACGAAGTCTGGCTGAATGCCTTCAGCAAGGAAGGCACGTTGCGTGGCGCAATCGACGGGCTGAAAAGGGTATCCGCTCTGGGCGTGTCAGTTGTGTATTTAGGTCCGATTGCTAAGCGGTCCGGGACTCCGCACGCATCACCATATAACATCGCGGATTACAGTGCGATCGATCCGCAATACGGCGACGATCAGGATTTACACGACTTTGTTACGGCAGCGCACAAGCTGAATTTGAAGGTGATGCTGGACATCGTGTACTATCACGCGGCTCCGGATGGCGTCATGATGCAACATCCAGACTGGCTGGTGCACACCGGCGACGGCAGGATTGCTCGCGGCTTTTGGCCCCAGCCTCTTCCTGATTACCGGAATCCGCGGGTCCGAAAATATCTAATCGAGAGCCTGGTTCACTGGGTTCGCGACTTCAAGGTGGATGGTTTTCGATGCGATGTCGGAGCGGGCGTGCCTGTTTCCTTTTGGGAAGAGGCGAGGAAGGCGCTTGATCAGGTGAACCGCGAGGTGATTCTTCTTTCCGAGTCCGATCGACCGGACGACCAGTTGCAAGCGTTCGACATCAATTACAACTTTGCAGGATATTTGACGCTTCGTTCGGTGATTCGCGATGGACAGCCCGCCAGTAAGATTCGAGAGAAGTGGGAAGAAACCTGGAATGCTTTTCCGCACGGCTCGAGGCTGCTGCGGTTCAGTGACAATCATGACTGGCGGCGCGCGGTTGTCCAGTTCGGTGACAAAGGCGCCTTGGCCGCGTCCATTCTCAACTTCACGTTAGATGGCATTCCATTTCTCTATAACGGGCAGGAGATCGCCGATTGCGAGCCTACGCACTGGCTGACGAACCTGCCGATCCAGTGGCCGCAACGCAGCGACCGCAACGACAGCGAGGCCAGCGAAGAGACGCTCGGGAAGTACAAGCGGCTGGTTGCGATGCGAAACAAGTATGCGGCACTAACATCCGGAGAGTTGCTATGGATTAACAACAGCGAACCGGAAAGTGTGTTGAGCTTTCTGCGGAAGAAAGGAGACGAAGAGATCGCGGTGATTTTGAATTTGTCGAACCGCGACACGCATGTCACGATTGATCTTCCGGTCATGGACTATTCGTCGATTGACAATTTACTGAGCGAAGGCAAAACGTATTTCCCACTGTATTCGGGTCGTGTTTCTGCTGAACTGGGAGCCTACCAGGCGATTGTGGGTAAACGCATTCCCTTGGCGGCGTTGAAACCAACCCAGTAAAAGGCGCGGAATTCCATTTGCATCTTTTTGTGATACAAGTGAATGCATGAGCACTACAATTAGTTTTCGCACGGAAGAGCAGCAACGCGAACGTCTCGACCAAATTGCCGGTGAGCTCGACCGCAACCGTAACTGGGTGATCAACAAGGCGATTGACGACTACCTGGAGCAGTACGAATGGGAACGGGCAAAGATCAAACGCGGCGTAGCAGATTTTGCAGCCGGTCGCAGTTCTTCCGCCGAGGAATTCAAGGCCAAGCTGGAGAAAAAGATGCGCTCGACGACAGTCAAACGATCAAAAACCAAAGCGGAATGAAATACCGCATCTCGGCGGAAACAGAACGCGACGTATTCGAGATTTTCGATTACATCGTTCAGGACAACCCAGATGCGGCAGCAGAGACCATCGGCAAGCTTTTAGGCACCTTTGAACGGCTCACCGTTTATCCTCGGCTCGGACATGCGGGCCGCGAGCCGCGAACCCGGGAATTCATGCAACCGCCTTACCTGATTGTCTACAGCGTCGAGGAGGAGGTAATTCAGATTCATGCCGTGATTCACGGTCGGAGGCTCTACGTCTGAGAACCGCGGAGTCAAGGATTATCGCTGCGATTTAGCGGTCAGATCAGGATGCTCTTTGAGTAATGCTTCCGGCAGTGCGAAAGCAAACAGCACGCCGTGGGAGGCAATGATGACGTACTGGCGTCCGTCCAATAGATAAGTTATGGGAGGACCTTCGGCCGAACCACCACCGTAGGTATGCCACAGAGTGACACCCGTTTCAGCATCGAGGGCGAGCATGTTGCCATGGACGTCTGCCGAGAAAACGAGGCCGCCTGCGGTGCTCAGCACTCCTGACCAATCCCAACCTGGTCCGAGATCGTGTTTCCAGCGGCTCTGTCCTGTCTGGTAGTCGATGGCGCGCAGATAGCAGTGCGACCAGGCAGTGAGATCGCGTCCGGCGAAGCCTTCCGGCTTGCCTGTCGAAAAGGCGTAATAGAGGCTGTAGGAATCGTGCGTGTCTACGTAAAGCAGTCCGGTGTCGGGATCGAGACTGGGAGACATCCAGTTCGTCGCACCGATCGCGTCGGGCTCAACCAGAGTGCCGGCAGGGCTGGGGTCCTTGTCTTCTTTGCGAATAGGACGGCCGCGCGCATCGACTCCAGAACTCCAATTGATTTCTTCGAAAGGCGTCGAGAGCAGAGGCTGGCCGCTGATGCGATCGAGAACGAACAGGTAACCGTTGCGGGAGGCCTGCAGCAGGAGTTTGCGCTGCTGCCCCTGAAATTTACCGTCGAAGACGATAGGCGTTTGCACGGCATCCCAATCGTGCACGTCGTGCGGCGAGGGTTGGAAATACCAGACCAACTTGCCGGTATCTGGGTTGAGGGCAACGATGGAGCACGTGTAGAGATTGTCGCCGGGGCGTATTGAGCCGTCCAAGACGGGATTGGGATTGGCGGTGCCCCAATAGAGAAGGTTCAGCTCCGCATCATAAGTACCCGTCACCCAGGTCATCCCGCCGCCATGGCGAATCGCGTCGCTGTTTTGCGGCCACGTTTCGGAACCGGGTTCACCGGGCTTGGGCAGAGAGTCCCAGCGCCATTGCAGCTTGCCGGTTTCCGGATCGAACGAATCTATGAAGCCGTGGAGATCATTGAAATCGCCGGAAACCCCGACCAGGACATGATTGCGGATGATGAGCGGCGCCATGGTGGCCCAATAGCCGAGTTTCACATCGGCGAGTTCGACGTTCCATTGCACTTCTCCGGTGCGCGCATCGAGACAGAGTAAATGGGCGTCGGGTGTTTCGAAATAGAGACGACCCTGATACATGCCCAGGCCACGCTGGCCGATATGCAGTCCTTCGTTGTTGTGGTAACGATAGTGCCAGTTCTGGCGTCCTGATCGGGCATCGACCGCCCAGACGTCATCCGGTTCCGTGAAAAACAGCGTTCCATTCACGAGCAGTGGTGTCGATTTGAGCCCGGGCCCGGTGTTGACATCAGGTTGAAAAGCCCATGCCATGCTCAACATGCCAACGTTCTCTTTGTTGATCTGGTGCAACGGACTGAAGCGCTTGCCTGAGTAGTCGCCGTTAAACGTCGGCCAACTCTCGGGTGACGGATGAAGGATGGCCTCCGGCGTGAGGTTCTGAGCCAGCCCGGCAATCGTCCAACAGAGAAGAGCAAGGAGCGCTTTACTCATTTGAGCGTTTCAAGATACGCGAAAAGATCGTGGATATTCCGATCGCTGTAAGTCTTCAAGAGTTTGGCGTGGTCAGCTAGCGGATCGTGGATTTCGACTTGCGCGGCACTGCGTTTCCAGGTGTGAATCCAACCGTTCTTGTCGCGCAAAGAGATCAGAAATTCGTCGGCGTAGACCTGTTCTCCCGTGAACTTCTGCCCTGACGAATCTGTCACTACCAGACTAGGATTGACGCCGGATGGATAGACGATTCGTGTTTGCAAATCGAAAGGTTTGTATTTGGAAGATAAGTGAGCGAAGTCACCCGTTGGCGAATGACAGGACTTACAGTTTCCCTGCCCGTTGAAGAAAAGCTTACCCGCTTCGGCACTGCCGACGAGCAGTTTTTCGATTGGATACTCGGACGGAATGCGCCGGGCTACATTAGCAGCGATTTGAGCCTGGGCGTGGAGAAAGCCGGCAATGTTGCTGATCTCGTTATCCGAAAGCTGGAAGGCGGGCATACCCTTTTCAGGCCGGCCATTATGAACGACGGGCCCGATGAGATTGCCATTCACGTCGTGGCTGACCAGAGAGGAGCGAATCAGATCGGGGCCGTTCGCGCCGCGGCCGTCGCGGCCATGGCAAAATCCGCAGGTCTGCTGAAACTGCGCCTTACCGGCCGATACGCTTGCCGGGACAGTGGGGATTGACGGAGCACTGTCGGGATCCTGCGCGAAGAGAAGCAGAGGAGTGACGAGCAGGAGGATGAAGCGCATCTTGAACAGCGAAATTAATGGGATGCCGTCACTTCCGTGTTGTTCAAGCTGCGTGCGCTTTGATCCTTTTCCTGGTCGAGCCACGCGCTGCTGTCGGCGTCGCTGAAACGCCGCGTGCCGGCATCGAGGATGGCCGAATCCGGGACTTTTTGCAAAGGCGTATAGCGGGGATGATGCGCTTCTTTGTAGGGATCGTTCCTCGCCGCGTTGTAACAGCAGATCATGGCCCAGCGTGGGTTTTCTGATCGATTCTGGTCGGAGCGATGCAGCAGATTGGCGTGGAAGAACAGAACGTCGCCGGGCGCCATTTCTACGTGCACGAGTTCCAAACGTTTTTGCGCTTCGTGGACGCGTTCCAGGTCGGCGCCGGCCTGATCGCCGGTTAGAACGTGATCGATCCGTCCTAGCTGGTGAGATCCCTTCAGCACCTGCATACAGCCGTTCTCGCGAGTAGCAGGATCGACTGCGATGAAAGCGCTGGTGAGCAGTGGGAAGAGCACGCCGTTTTGATACCAGTACCCATAATCCTGATGCCACGCCCAGGCGCCCCCAACCTTGGCATCCTTCATAATCATCTTGGAGTGATAGTGGTAAACCTCTCCTTCGAGCAGCATCTCGGCAGAGTTAACGATCGACTCGCAGCGGGCGAACATCCCGTAGATTGTATCGCCGGGATGATTCCAAAGCGACAGCCTGACGGTTCCACCTTCGCCATCGCCTTTTCCGAACGAGTGCTGATCGAGCTGACGGTCTTCCTTCGAGGCACGGCGAAGAAGATCAACCTCTCTGCTATCGAACATGTGGCGGGCGACGACGAATCCATTGCGTTCGTATTCGCTGAAAACTTCTTTCCCAAGCGGACCGGCTGACATGGCTGACTCTCCTTTTTCTTAAGAACGAATAGCTAGCGCATTCATGATGCTGCTGCTTTGCTGATAAGCTTCGCGAACCCAATCGACAATCCTGGCTGGCTCAGGTGAATATTCGAGTTCAATACTCACACCGCCATCAAACCCGGCCTCGGCCAGTGACTTTAAGTATGGAGCAAATTCAACGACGCCGCGCCCGGGCGGCAAATCGCCGTGCTTTACTCCGTCGCAATCCGAGAGATGAACGTGAGCAATACGTCCACGCAGCTGGACGATCCCCGCGGCCGGATCTTTTGCCAGCACCAGGTGCGAGATGTCAACATTCGCTTTTACCCTAGGCTCACCCACTTCATTCAGAAAGCGCCTCATCTTGTCGATGCGATTGATGATCGAAAGAGGAAATGGCTCCAGTTCGAGGGCGATGTCCAAGCCGAGGCGTTCGGCGTACTGGCCCAGTTCGCGGACCCCCTCGGCAGCCCACTTCCATTGATCGGCGGCCGAGATGACTTCCTGGTTCCAAATGTATTCGCCTGCCACCAGCAGCAAATTTTTTCCGTGCAGGTCGTAGCACAAATCGAGATACCGTTTAGCGCGATCAATATGAAAGCAGCGGACCGGGCCATTGAAATCCGCGATACCCAGCGCGCAACAAACAGTGCAAAAAACAGGCAGGTCGCAGGCGGCACAGGTCTCGCGGATGACTCGTAATTCCTGCGGAGTTGCTTCGAGCGGATCGATGAAAATATCGATGAAGTCGAAGCCGATCTCTTTGGTAAATTGAATGCCGCGGGCGGTGTCGACGGGCGTACCCAGCCAGGCGGAGCTGATCAGACCGAGCTGCATGAAGGATGCTTCGTGACGAATACTATCACAAGCTACCATTGACATCATGAAATTTTAGTGCAAAGTTCATATCAAGAGTGTCAGTGGATCTCAACCTCAATCATTTAGCGTCCAGGCCCACGCGCACGGATTTCGGAATCGGCGCGGTGGGCGCGGGCTTTATTATGCGCGACGTGCAGTTGAAGGCTTACGCGGATGCGGGATTCAAGGTGGTTGGGATCACCTCGAGAACGCCCGAAATTGCGCGCGAAGTCGCCGATTTGCGCGCCGTTCCCACGGTCTATGACACGCTTTCCGAAATGTTGATGGATCCGGAAATAGCAATTCTGGATATCGCCGTACCGCCGCATCTGCAATTGGAGATCGTGCGTCAGGCGGTGGAGGAAGGCCGGCATCTGAAAGGAATTCTGGCGCAAAAACCACTGGCTGTGAACTATCGGGATGCCTCCGAGATTGTAGAGATTTGCCGGAGGCGGAACCTGCCTCTTGCGGTAAACCAGAACATGCGCTATGACCAGTCGATCCGGGCCTTGAAGACGATCGTGCAGCGAGGCTATTTAGGGACACCGGTGCTGGCGACGATCGAAATGCGCGCGGTTCCACACTGGCAGGCCTGGCTGCGTGACTATCATCGCCTTACTTTGTTAAACGTCAGCGTCCACCACATTGATAGCTTCCGCTATCTATTTGGCGAGCCGGAATCGATTTTCGTAAGCGCACGCAAGGATCCGCGGACTCGCTTCGCCCATGAAGACGGAATCTGCCTGTACATTCTCGAGTATGCTGACGGCCTGAGAGCAAGCGCCTGGGATGATGTTTGGACGGGGCCGCGAAGCGCGCAGGACGACCTGAAGCCGTTTATCAAATGGCGCGTGGAAGGCACGGAGGGTTTAGCCGAAGGAACTATCGGATGGCCGGAATACCCGAACCATACGCCGAGCACGCTTACGTTCACGACGACAGCGCAGCCGAATGTCTGGTTTACGCCGCGCTGGAGCGAGGTGTGGTTCCCGGATGCTTTCCAGGGCCCGATGGCCGAATTGATGGAAGCGATCGCTACCAACTCTGAACCGGAAACGAGCGGGGCCGACAACCTAAAAACCATGGCGATTCTCGAGGCAGGCTATCGATCCATCCGTGAACGCCGTTCGATCGACATCTCCGAAATCGGGCAGGTTGAGCCAGTCAGCGTGATGCAACTTTAGATATGCCGCGCCGACCATCTTCGCCGACGATGAAAGACATCGCGAGACACGCCAAAGTTTCCATCGGCACGGTTTCGCGGGTACTGAACCGGCATGACGACGTAGACGATGGCCTGCGGGAGCGAGTGGAAGCGGTGGCGCGCAAAGTGGGTTACCGACTGAGCGCTCGAACTCGCAGCGTAGTGCACACCCGGTCGCGGATTATCGGGTTGATCTTATTGAACGATTTTGGTTTGAGTTCGGCGCATTCGTTGTTGCTACTGGGCGTGGAAGAATACTGTTCGAACGCCGGCTACAATCTGTTGTTCGCCCGGCATCAGTGTCCGCCGGACGCTTCTCCCGCCAGCCTGGAGATTCCAAACGTGGTGCAAACGCCGGGTCTGGCTGACTGCATCATTTTTGCCGGGACGATCCACGAGAACATTTTGAAGGCGTTTGAAAATCACGGTCTCCGCTATGTCCTGCTGACCAATCATTTCATGGAAACAGGTGGCAAAGCACTAGCGCGTAACCTGGTGCAATACGACGATTGCGGCGGCTGCTATCAAGCGACGCAATATCTAGCGCAATTGGGGCATGAGCACATCTGGTACGTGGGCGATGCTTCGCGTCCCTGGCACAAGCAACGCTTCAAGGGGTATGCGCAGGCGATGGCAGAACTGGGTCTCGAGGCACATGCTCACACGATTTCGCTATCGGATGACGAGTTCGAGAGTGGACAGATGGCGGTCTCCTATATTTTGGAACAGGGATGGCCGATGACGGCTATCTTGACGGCCTCCGACGGGCTGGCGGTAGGCGCGCGCGAAGGACTGCGGCAACATCGCCTCGATGTTCCGAAGGATGTAAGTTTGATTGGCTTCGAACATGAACTGGGACGAGCCCGGGCTTCGAACTTGACCAGCGTGTCGGTCGAGATGGCAGAGGTCGGACGGCAACTTGCGAAGGCTGCGATTGCTCAGATCGAGAGGGGCGAGCGGGACACACGCGGCGTTATGGTCGCGACGCATCTGATGAAGCGCAGCACCTGCCGGCCGCTGCGCAAAGAGGAACACATGATGCTTTAGGCATCGAGCGAACTCTCAGATGTCCACACAATCCAAATTTTGGTTGGTTGCCCTCGCCTTTCTCGCGTGCAGCACGGCGCTGAGCGCGGCCGGCGTTACCTATCAGGGCGGAGCCGGCACCGGGCGCGGCAAGCATATTGTGCTGGTAGCGGGCGATGATGCGGAATATCATTCGGAAGAAGCGCTGCCCGCTTTCGCGAAAATCCTGGCCGTGCATCATGGGTTCACCTGCACCGTACTGTTCTCGATCAATCCGGAAGACGGAACCATCGATCCCCGGGCCAAGCGGAACATTCCCGGATTGGAGGCGCTGCGGACCGCCGATCTTCTGATTTTGTTTATACGCTGGCGAGACCTGCCGGATGATCAGATGAAGGAGTTCGTTGATTACGTCGAATCGGGCCGCCCTGTTCTCGCCCTGCGCACGGGGACTCATCCGTTTGAATTGCATAGCAGCCGGACGTATGAGAAATGGTCGTGGGACAGCAAGACGCAGGGATGGGAAGGTGGTTTTGGGCATAAAGTGCTGGGCGAAACCTGGGTGGCGCATCATGGCGACCATGGGCACCAGAGCACGCGTGGCTGGTTCGCGCCCGGAGCGGAGAAAAGTCCGATCCTGCGCGGGATCAAAGATGGCGAGATCTGGGGTCCGACCGATACTTACGAAGTACGCTTACCAATGCAGGCAAGCTGCAGGCCACTGCTGTTGGGGCAAGTGCTTTCCTGGCTGAGCCCTGAAGGATCGCCTGTGGCGGGTAAGAACGAACCCATGATGCCGATCGCGTGGACGAATACGTTTACCACAGAACGCAGGCAGAAGGCGCGGGCGTTCACTTCGACTATCGGCTCCGCGGATGATATCGAAAATGAAGCGCTGCGGCGGATGATTGTCAATGCTGTCTACTGGGCGATGGGTATGGAGGGCGTCATTCCGCAGAAAGCGAATGTGGCCTTTGTCGGCAAGTACGATCCACACTCCTTCCTGAACGAAATCTATACGGCCGGTGTCAAGCCCTCTGATTTGGCTTTGACAGCGGCGCCTTAATGAAAGTACTGCCGCAGATTTGTTTGGTGGCAGTGCTGCTGGCGCCCCTCACGCAGGCTCGTGTAGCGGAGGACGACGCCGTACCACGAGCCATTGCGGCTTTGCAGGCGGGCGATCTCTCTTCCGCCGAGAATATTCTGCGAATGCGGCTGCAGAGCCAACCTCACGACAACGAAGCGCTGGCAGTTCTGGGTCCGGTTCTCGATCAGGAGAAGAAATACGCCGAAGCAGATGATGTGTACCGGCGGGCGTTAGCGGCTGCGCCACCCGACCCGGCTCTGCTAAACAATTACGGCAATCATCTGCTGGCTGCGGGCAAGCGGACTGAAGCCCGGAAGACGTTTTTGCGAGTAGTTGGCATGGATGCCGGGAACACCAACGCCCTAGTGCAACTGGCGCGCCTCGGGCTGGAGCAGAAAGCGCCGGCCGAGGCTCTCGGTTATCTCGATCGACTTCCGGCAACGATGCGGGACCGCGCAGACACCGCCCTCCTGCGCATGCAAGCCGATTTTGCTCTGCACCGCGAGGCCGAGGGTAATGCCATTCTTACGCGCCTCTCCGCAAACACACGAAACAATACCGCGCAAAGCTTTGCGCTGGGGCAGGCTCTGGCATCGGTCGGCCGATACAAAGAAGCGGAGCCGTTGTTCTCTCGCACGCTCGAAGCCGAACCCGGCAATTTCGAGGCTTTGTATTTTCTTGGATTGGCGGCAGCGCATGCGGGCCACAATGAGCGAGCGAAAAGTCTCCTGCAGCAGGCGCTCGACCGGCAGCCGGAAAACGTGGACGTGCTTTATGATCTGGCGGCGGTGGATATCGCGCTGGGCCAAAAAGATGACGCGCTGGCATTGCTGGCGAGGGCTTCCCATTTAGCGCCGCAGCGCACCGATCTGCTCGAAACACTGGCGCTTGCCTCGGCCGGGCTCGGCTATTTTGCCGATGCGGCTCGTGTCTGGAGTGAATATCTCAAGATCTTGCCGGATGACGACCCGGCGCGCCGCGAGAAGGCCTTCGTCGAAACCGCTATCGGACAGGACATGCAGAGCGGACTGGCCGAATTAAGTGCGTACGCCCGGAAGCATCCCACCGATGCGACCGGACACTACGAACTTGGTACGGCCGAGACGCCGACGCAGCCGGGGCAAGGGCTGAGCGAATTGAACCGGGCCTTGTCTTTGAAGCCGGATTTGGTGGGAGCGCACATCGCTCGCGGTCTGCTGCTTTTCCGGCAGGGTAAGCCCGACCAGGCGCTGCCGGACTTTGAGTTTGCAGCCGGACGCGAGCCCAAGAACGGTATTATCCTAGATCGACTAGGAGAGACGTACCTGTCTCTAGACCGTGCTGCCGATGCGCTCCCGGTATTGCGCAGGGCGGCTGATCTGACGCCCGCTAATTCCACCGTGCTGCTGCATTTAGGCCGCGCTCTGTCCAAACTGGGTCATACCGCGGAAGCACAGGCGGTTTTTGCACGCTGCCGTCAACTGGGGCCTGACAGATCCGAATCCCCGCATCCCACCGGGTTGGTCGATTTTCTGGGTCTTTCTCCGGACGAGCAGCAAGCGAGATATCGCGCCGGAGTTGAACGCACGGTGCGCGCTACTCCGGCCAATGCCGATGCGCAGGTGAAATACCTGGGTATTTTGCTCGACCAGGGCAAGGTCGAAGACGCAAAGACGGCAGCTCAAACTTTAGCCAGTCTGCACCCGGAGGCACGTCTATTGGCTGAGGCAATGGCCACGCTTCGCAAGGCCGGCCAATACGGGAGCTCTAAGCAACTCTTCGAACAAAGCGGCGTGCAGGGCGAGACGGCATCGCCAGAGGTGGGGCTCGAATTGGCGCTGGCAGACGCTCATGTGAAAAATTTGCAGGCTGGTTTGGAGGACCTGGACCGGATACCGGCTTTGAAGCGGAGCGGCGACTACTATCTCGCACGTGCACAAATGCTGGAGGGGCTTGGCAGGTGGCAAGAGGCCGAAGCGACCGTCAAAGAAGCCGTGAATGCGAATCCCGCGCACCCGGAACTGTATCGTGCGGCAGCGCTGCTCCTGATCGAGGACAAACGGCTGGCGGCTGCTCTAAAGCTGCTTGATGAAGGTCTGCGAAAGGCTCCGAATGACCCCGAGCTTTTGCTGATGAAGGCTCTCACGCTCGATATGTCCGGCAATCGAGCCGGTTCCGATGCGGCCTTCAAACGTATTGAAACGCTTTGTCCGGAGTGGTACAAGGTGTGGCTGGCCCAGGCGCTGGTTTTCCAATCGCGACAGGATTATGCGCGATCCCGGTCGATGGAACAGGCCGCGATCGCTCTCGGTGCGCCAGGGGGTGTTGCCAGTATTGGCAAGACTGCGGAACCCGGAGGCGACGTTCTGATCGCGGGAATACGCATTCTTTTCCATTAAACATCCCCGCATGTGCGGATTTGATGAAAAGTTCTTGAACGTTTCATCGAGGTCTGATATGTTGTCCAGCAGTAGCTTTCAGGTTGGTAGTTCCTCAGGAGTCACACGTGCGTTTCCTTAGCAATCGAAATAATGCTTTTCGCCGGCGACTTTCGTCTCCAGGCGCCCTGTTCGCGTTTGGTTTACTCATCGGCATCAGTCAAGTTGCTGTGGGCCAAAGCTTTACCTCGTCCATTACGGGCAGCGTAACGGATCCGACCGGGGCTGTCGTTAAGAGCGCTGGAGTCGAGATCGAGAATATGGGCACCAACGATGTCCGTTCCTTTACGACAAAAGAGGACGGATCGTTTCAGTTCAGCAATCTGAATCCGGGAACTTATCAGATCACCGTGACTACGCCCGGATTCAAAACCTTCGTCAAGAGCAATCTGGTTCTCCAAGCTCAGGTCGCAAGTACGGTAAACGTTTCGCTCCAGGTGGGCGATACCCAGCAGAAGATCGAAGTAACGGATTCGGCTGTCCTGGTAGATACCCAAACCGCCAACAACTCCGTGACGATGGATAGCCATCTCATTGAGGCGCTGCCGAACAGCACCCGTAATCCGCTGAATTTCGTATTTGCGGTGGCGGGCACAACCGAAGCTCCGCAGGGCCAGACACAGCGAAGCGGAACCCTCGATCAGTTGTCCAGTAATTTCGGATTGAATGGCGGCCGAACCGGCGAAGCGTCCATTCTGATCGACGGCGCGCCCTCGCAAGCGGTCGACTGGGGCGGTCTGGTAGTTTCGCCTTTGCAGGATTCCGTCCAGGAGCAGCAGATTGTGCAGAACACCTATGATGCGCAGTACGACAGGTCGGGAGGCGGCATCGTCACACTGATTACCAAGGGCGGCACTAACTCGTTCCACGGCGAAGTATACGACTATTTGCAGAACTCCGCTTTGAACGCAAATAGCTGGACCAATAATCGCAACGGCGCGCCGAAGGGCCAGTTTAAACAGAATCAGTTTGGCGGCAACATCGGCGGTCCTATCCTGAAGCGCGAAAACCTCTTCTTCTTCGCCGGCTATGAGGGACTTCGTCAACCGAATACACAAAACTCCGGGCTTCAAACGGTACCTACCCAGGCTGAACGCGCCGGAAACTTCGCAGGTGCTCTGAATGCGGATGGTTCGCCTAATCTGATCTACAATCCGTTTTCAACCACGGCGCTCGACGACACAGGAAATAACTTTACTCGCACTCAATTTTCAGGCAATCAGGTCCCGACAAACCTGATCAATCCGGTCGGCCAGAAAGTCGTAAATTTATATCCGCTGCCAAACCGGCCGGGTCAGGGGCCGAATAATCTTTTCAACTACTACGCCCAAGGCGCAGGCAATACACTAAACGACAAGCTGGATTCGCGCGTGGATTGGGACCAGAGTGCGATTCACCGTGTCTTCCTGCGCTGGTCCGACCGGTTCCGTCAGGACCAGTTCGTTCCCTGCTACTTCTGTAATGGCGCCGATACCGGCAATAACCAGGTGAACACCGGATTTCAAGTGGTTTTGAACGACACAATTACTCCAAGTCCCAGTTGGGTGATCGACACTTACGGAAGTTACAGCCGCTGGAAGGAAGAACACACGGCCCAAGGTTATGGCGTTGCCAGTGCTTCCACCATCGGTTTGTCTCCGTCTCTGTTCCAGGCGCCGTTGCTGCCTACTATTTATCCGGATAACGGCTTCGATTCACTCGGTAACGGCAGCTACCAACGCTACGTGCGTTACTCCGATACAGCGCTGGTGAACGTCACGAAACAGTTCTCGAAGCACACGCTGAAGTTTGGCTTTAATTTCGACGTCCAGCAGATCAACAGCATCAGCGAAGCTGCGGGCTCATTTAACTTCAGCAGCGCGCAGACATCTTGCGACCCGGACCCGAATGGCGGCCCCTGTACGGCTTTAAACGTTTCGTCCGTTGCCAGCGGAAACCCGATCGCCTCCATGCTGCTCGGTACGGCCAGCGGCGGCGGCCAGTCCATCAATATCGATCCTGCTATGTCGTTGCACACTTACGGCACCTACATCCAGGATCAATGGCGCGTTAATCAGAGGCTGACGGTGAACGTCGGTCTGCGATACGAAAATCAGCGGCCCGCGACCGAACGCTACAACCGGCTCGAGTTCTTCGATCCGACCGCCGCAAATCCTATCAGTTCTCAAGTTGGATTTCCGGTTCAAGGACAGTTTGAGTATGCGGGAACGAACGGAAACGGACGTTATGCCTGGGCGCCCGATAACATGAACTTTGCGCCACGTGCCGGCATTGCCTATAAGATAACGGATCGTCTAGTTGCGCGTATCGGCGCGGGCATCTTCTTCCTGCCGGCTTCCGCGATGATCAGCTACGATAATCCGGGGCAGTTTTACGGATTCAGTTCCACCACATCTTATCTGGCCACCACTAACAACGGTTACACGCCTTTAAATCTAGTCGATAATCCTTTTCCTAACGGAATTTCACAGCCGCAGGGCAGTTCGCAGGGAGGTTTGACACTAGTTGGAAATGGTTTGGACCAGATCTGGCCGAAGGGCTCCCATCCCACGCCGTACAGCGAGAACTGGAGCTTCGATCTGCAATACCAGCTCAGCTCGCACTCTGTATTCGAGATTGGCTACACGGGCAATCGCGGTCGAAAGTTATTGTACGGCAATCCCAATCTGGACGCCGACCAGTTACAAGATAAATACCTCAGCCTAGGACCACAGCTGGACAGCCAGGTAACGAATCCGTTTTACAACATCGCTGATCCGTCAACCTATTTAGGCAGTCAGCCAACCATTGCTTATAACGAATTGTTGCGTCCCTATCCTCAATTTACGAACTTACAGTGGACTCGGTCGCTGCCCGGCGCCAGATCATCATTCAATGCTCTGGACGTCAAGTACAACCACTCATTTAGTTCTGGCCTCAGCCTTCTGGTAACGTATGCCTGGTCGAAAGCGCTTGACAACGGCCCGGAAGATTTCCTGGGCTGGGCTACGGGCAATCAGTGGCGCGACGCCTACAACACCTTGCTCGATTACAACATCAGCACGCACGATGTACCACAGAGCTTCGCGACTGCTGTGGTCTACGAACTGCCCTATGGCAAAGGAAAGAAGTGGGGTGGCGACGCTCCGGCGATCGTCAAGGGCGTGCTTGGGAACTGGCAAGTATCCTCAACGATTCGGCTCGCGAGCGGCCTTCCGCTGTATGGCCTGCAGGAAAGCCCGAGCAATCAATTGAACAACTATGGTTATCCCGGTCCGCAGTTACCGAACATACTCGGCACCAACGTAGTGCCGGCGAACCGAACCGCGGACAACTGGGTAAGTGCTGCGCCATATTCCGCGCCGGCCTCTATTTACCAGCTAGGGAACGCGCCCCAACGCATGACGCAACTGCGAGAACGCGCCGCTCGAAACGTCGATATTGGAGTCGCTAAGAATCTGGGTACAGAGCGGTATCAGGCGTGGCTGCGCGCTGAGTTTCTGAACGCCTTTAACTACGCTCAATACAACAACGTTTGCCTGGATCTTTCGCAATCCAGTTGCTCGCCGTTCGGCACTGCTTACGGTACGGAAAACCTGCCACGCACGATTCAGCTCAGTTTGAAGCTCACCTTCTGATGCGCGGACGATACGGGGTAGCCTGACCCCGACTCCGCCTTTCTCTCTATGCGCTTCGTTCTTATTTTGCTCGTTTTTCAGGTGGTGTGTCTGCCCGCTCGCGCAGCTGAAGTGGCGGCCATTGCGGACTACACGAACTACAACGTCGGCGATGTCGTGCGAATCAGACTGCAGCCGGTGAAGCGGGCGGCGACGGTCAGAATACGCTACGCCGGTCAAGGCAAGCCCGCTGTGAGTAACATTCGGGTAAGTGGCCCAGAGTACACCATTGTATGGAAGATACCCGATACTGCCAGCACCGGGCGTTACGATCTGGATCTGACGACAGACGCCGGTAAGATCGTCGAGAATGCTACTTCTTTTGCAGTCCACCGGCAACTGGCAAAGGTACAGTCCGTCGAGCTGGATAAAACCTTCTATACGTCGGGCGACAGCGTGAATCCCGTAATTACGGTTCGCAACGTGTCGGACCGCACAATCGATCATCTGCAAGTCGAGTTTGAGCCCTATACTTATCCATGGATCGCGCCATCGCCCGATGAGCCGCCGATGTGGAAGCATATCGTAGATAAGTCACTCTCGCTCGCGCCTGGCGCAAAGAAAGAGTTCCGTGTGAAGCAGGCGGCCGTGGTGCAGGCGGACAAAGGGCCAGTGGCCATTTACTACTCGGTGGTGATTCGGGACAGCCGCAAGCCCGATCGCATTTACGATCTGGCGTTTGCCCCACCGGCCTTCACGATTCCGGTAAACACGCCTCTGCCCAAGCAGTATCCGTTTTTGTATCTCTACTGGCACTTGGCGGATGTGCCGAAATCGCAAGCTTATCGAAACTTTTATCCGCCTGCGTTTGTTTCGGATGTGATCCGCTTCGATACCAGCCACACGATTTTTTCAACGGATGCAGCGCCAACGGTCGTCTTCTCGGTGAAGCAGCGTGACTCGCAAGAAGGCTCTTACATCCGCGCGCGCCTTCTAAATTCCGCCGGCCGCGAGTTAGAGAATCAGAAATTATCCGGCTCGGTAGCAGGGGCCCATACGGTAAGTTTGCACTCGCGGGAAGCGGGCGGTTACCTGCTCCAGGTGTCGCTGGAAGATGCGAGCGGCGTAGTGATCGCCCGGAACCAATTGGAACTGGCGGTGGACAAGCTGCCGAAATCGATACTGGTCTTTTGCGCCCACCAGGACGACGACACCGCGCACCCCGGTCTGATACGTGCGGCGGTCGAGAATCATATCCCGATTCATGTCGTTTATCTGACCAGCGGCGACGCCGGGGGCTGCGATCGGTTCTACATGCACTCATGCGACGCGGCACGCGCCATGGACTTTGGCGAGGTCAGAATGGAAGAAGCACGAGCCTCGTTAGGCCACTTAGGCGTCCCACGTGAGAACATCTTCTTTCTTGGTCTTCCAGATGGCGGGATGGAACAGATCTGGAAAGATTATCGAACGGCGGACCACCCGTACTTGTCCGTCCTGCTAGCGAGCGAACATTCACCATTTCGCGAAGCTGCTATTCCAAATCTGGCTTACGCGCGCGAGCCGGTGATTGCCGCGGTGAAACAGTTCATTGAACGCTTCCATCCGGACTTAATCGTTACCGGGCACCCTGACGAGCGCCATGTCGACCATCGCACGAATAACTGGATAGTCGTTAAAGCAATGCAGGACCTGCTAAGGAACAGTTTGCTTTCTCGTGACACCAGATTGTTAGTAGATCAAGTATACGGAGCTCAGCCTGGGAAACATGCGCCTTATCATTACAAGAAACGGACCTTCTTTGTTTCGGGTGAAGTAGCCAAGTTAGGGCAGGAAGCAACCTGGTATTACGAATCGCAGGATGGCAATCACGAGCAGGCTAACATGGCAGACTTCACGGAGTTAGCCAGAGAAGAACCGTATCCGCATTTTGAAATTCTCGATTGGCCGGAGCACGAAGGGTGGAACGAGACTGAGAATCGCGGTTCGCAAGAATAAGTTCATGGAGATTCCTTTCAAACTATCGAAGCTGCGGGAACGCTCTCGCATTCTGGCCCTGGCAGGGATCAGCTGCTCGATGGCGGCCGCCAGCTGGCTGACATTTGGCGGCAATCCGCAGCGCAATGGCTGGGCGCAAAACGAAACATCGATTTCGGCGGACACTGTCAAAGCCATGCAGCTGCTTTGGAAAGTAAAGCTGGACAACAAGCCGAAGGAACTAAATTCCCTGACAACGCCGGTGGTGATTAATCCGGTTTACACCAACAAAGGCGCTGAGACATATGTCGTAGTCGGTGGCAGTTCCGATAACCTTTACGTAATCGACGCGGATACCGGCGCCGTTGCCTGGAAAAAGCATTTCGAAAACAATGCTCCTCAGCCGGGCGGTAACTCGGGCACCGGCTCTTATTTTTGTCCCAACGCTTTGAATGACACGCCGCTCATCATGCAGGGTAAGGAAGGTGTAACAGTGTATGTAATTTCCATAGATGGCAAGTTACACGCGCTTAACATGGTTAACGGCGAAGACCGGTTCCCACCTAAGCAGTTTGTGCCGGCGTATTCAAAGAACTGGAGCTTAAATAAGAACGGGGCAACGATTTACACAACGACGTCACAAGGCTGCGCACAGGCAAAGTCCGGCGTGTGGGGTATGGATCTGAGCAGTCCTGACAAGCCGGTGATTTCTTTTCAATCAAACACTTACGGTGGTGGCATCTGGGGGAGAGGCGGAGCCTCAGTCGGCTCTGACGGAACAATCTACGCTGAAACCGGTGATGGTCCCTTCGATCCGGCGACTGGGAAATATGGAGACACTTTACTGGCGCTCTCGCCGCATGATTTGAAGCTGGCTAACTATTACACGCCCGCTAACGCGAGTTATCTGACCCGTAAAGATCTGGATATGGGCAACATGACCCCGGTTGTCTTCCCGTACAAGGGGCGAGATCTTATAGTCGGGTCCGGCAAGGAAGGCGCGCTCTTCTTAACAGATGCAAAGTCTCCGGGCGGAGAAACGCATCGCAAGCCTTTGTTTCAGAGCCCGCTTTACGCCAACGAAGCGGCTGATATTGCCGGACGCGGCTTTTGGGGTGGGTTTGCAACCTGGGAAGACGCGAAGGGTACCCGCTGGCTCTATGCTCCGGCTTGGGGGCCGCCCAGCGCACAAGCGCAGGCTTTTGGGAGTGGGAATGGTCCCGCGCCGGATGGAAGCATCATGGCTTTCAAGGTAGAAGAGAAGGATGGAAATCCAGTTCTGACGCCTGCCTGGATGTCCCGTAACATGGCAGTGCCGGAGCCACCGGTTATTGCTAATGGCGTTGTCTTCTCGGTTTCGAGCGGGGAGTTTATTCGCCAGGTGAAGGAGAATGGCCAGTTGTATTCCGCGCAGGAGCGAATCGCGCAAACGACCGGCAACGCGACGCTGTATGCGTTTGACGCCCAAACCGGAAAAGAACTATTCTCGAGCGGCAAGACCATGCCGTCGTTCACTCACTTCGGCGCTGTCGCCGTGAGCGATGGACGCGTGTTTGTCACGACCTATGATGGAATTGTGTACGCGTTTGGGTTTAAGGGTGAATAACGCCATCCTGCTACTTTTCCTGATGGCGGCGGGGCAAACAAATGCCACGGCGCAATCGGCAGGCACCGCGGCGTCTGCCGTGGCTCCTCGGCCGCCGGGACAGAACCAGAATGGCATGCATGTTTTTCTCTGGGCGGGTCTGAAATCCCATTTGACGGGGCAGCATGACTACCCGCAGTTCCTGGCCGACTGGAGCAAGCTTCTGACCGAACGTGGGGCCGTGGTCGATGGCGCTTTGCATCCTCCCAGCGCCGCCGATCTCGAACATACGGATGTGCTCGTGATTTACAAAGGCGACGCCGGTTATATTATCGATAATGACAAAGCTGTCATCGAAGCGTTCGTGAAGCGCGGGGGCGGCCTGGTTAATTTTCATGACTCTTTGTGCGGTCCCGACCCGGCTTACCTGGCGACCCTTTTCGGCGGTGCAAAGAAGCACGGCGAGGTGAACTATACCCTGGACGCCCCGATTCACTACGCAGTTGTGGACAAATCAGATCCCATCATGAAGGACATGTCCGACATCACAATTTTCGACGAGGCGTTCTTTAACATGACTTGGGCGAAAGCAAGCACAGGCCGCGATGCCGCGCCAGCAGACGAAAGAGGAACTTCAGCGGGCTTGGGCGCGGATCGCGAGTCCGTTGTGCGCGCGAGTTCCTCAAAGGATCCTGCCATTCACGTGCTGGCCACCGCCATCATCCCGCCCACACATAGTGCGGGCGACCACAAGGGTGAAGTGGTGCCGCAGATCTGGACCTATGAACACACCCTTCCGGGCGGCGAGCCTGCACGGGCATTTGTTTGGATGCAAGGCCATACTTACGCCAATTTCGCCAATTATCAAATTCAGCGGATGATTCTCCGCGGCATAGCGTGGGCCGGGAAGAATCCGGTCGATGAACTCGTCGATTATGTAGCCCCACCCCGCCCAACGCACGCCATAACCGCTGCCACAACGCGGTAATGGATGCGAGTCAAAAACTCCCAGTCACTGAAACTTGGCCGTAAGCTCCGAGATCGGGAACGGTCGGTGCGCGCCGCAGCCGGTAACCCATGTCGTATTGGAAATTTATAGAGCGCGAGAGCGAATAGCGGGCAAGAAAGCCGAAGCTGGCGAGGTCGACCGTGTTTGCCACGTTGGGAATGGCGCGAACTTGCCGGAGGTCCGCGTAGTCGAAAAAGACGCCGAACTGGGTTTTGCCGCCGAACTCCGAGCCGCGATGCAGCGGGCGTGACGGGTCAAACGCTGGAAGACGCAACTCCTGGCTAAACATTTCGCCCTGGCTGCCAAGCGCGGTATCGGTGTAGTAGCCGCGCACGCTACCCACACCACCGCCGCCCACCTGTTCGCTATACGGCAGGTTGCTGCTGCTGGCTTGCCAGGTTACCCGACTGACAGCGCTCAAGCCCTTCGGCAGCGGCGTCGTGCGAGTCACCAGAAAGCGGTTATAGATATAGTCGGCCCGTGCTCCCGGAACAAGAGTCGAAAGCGCGGCGCTGGTGTTATTGGCGGTTAGCCGTCCGGGGCTGAAGACGAAGGTGTTCTGGATGGCGGTCTGGCCAAGGTGGTCGCTGAGATTTGCTTCGTAGACCAACGGAAACTGGTCCACCGCGGCCTCTGTGCCGAACACCTGAAAGCCAGCAAATTCGAGGTTATTATCAGTGGTCTTGAAATCATAGCCGACCTGCAGGTCCTGCGTAAGGCGGTGAAGGCGCGGCAGCGGCCGGACATAGCGCACACTAGCCTGCCCAGAGTGACCCTTATCGTTGAAGATGTCAGCGACCAGCGGCTGCTGCACACCATACGAGCCAAAGATCAGCAGCTGATCGCCCCAGCGGAGCGGAATGGTGTCTGAGATCGAGTGGGATGTGGATCGCCCGCTGAACGTACGGGTGAACTGGTAAGAAAGGATCTGCCCGGTGCCGAATGCGTTGCCCCAGTTCACACCGGAATTGAACTCATTCACGCCGAGACTGCGTACCCCTAGATTGTCATAGCCACTGTAAAAGCGCAGCGGCAATCGATCTTTTGCATTGAGCGTCACATCTGTTTCGCCGGTCTGTGCGCCCGGATGAAAAACGGCGTCAACGTTGAGGAACGGGTTGCGATTGAGGCGGTCGAGATCGGTCTGCAGGTCATCCAGCCGCAGGGTTTGTCCGGGTTGCAAACCACTAGTCTGTTTAATGAGTGTCGGCGAAAAATAACGCGCGCCGGCAATCTGGACCCGGTTCAGTTTGTATTGCGTGACCACCACCCGAATCACGCCGCTCGAAATATTTTGCGGTGGGACCGAGACATCGACGAACGGACGCTGATGGGCCCGCAGCCAGGAGGTCGTCTGTGCATCGATCCGGTCCAGCTGAGCCAGCGTCACAGGTTGGCCAATGAAATCGGCCAGCTGAGCAAGGAAGCGATGATCGTTCAGTTCGGGAATCTGGGAAACGTCAACGCCGGACGGTTCAACTGTAGAAATCGCGAGGCCGGCTGCACTCATGCGTTCCGAGCCAGCAATGAACACGAGCCCTTTCAATGCCGGGAGCAAGAGAGTCTGTGAATTGCTCACAGGTAGTGTGGTGGCCGGCGTCACCACCGCCGATGCCCCGGTTCTTGCGGGCAGGTTGGGTGAGACGCGCGGAAAGTCTTGCGCAGAAATCAAAAGCGTGGTTGCCAATGCGAGCAGGCCGGAACGTACCATCATGAGTTTCATCAGTGTCCGGCTCCCGTGGAAACAGCAGCCGGCCGAGGTGGCGGCAGCCCGAGATGCCACGACTTGTCCTTTCCGCCTTGCAGGAGAATTTGCTCTGTAGTGTTGATGATGGGAGCGCCGCCGGTGGAGGCTTCAGTTGCGGACACAATGCCAGGCAGCGAGCCGAAGCCATTGTTCTGCCACGTCGAAAGCGAGGACGGAGCGGGATAAGGAATATAAGTCCGCGGTGCAGCCGCCCCGAACGCCGCTTGAGCGGTGGTTGTCGCGATCTGCGTCGCGGATGCCATGTTTCGGATTGTCATGTTCGAGATGATTGCGTCGGCTAGGGTTGGCGCGTTGATGAGGATGGCGGGCGTAAGCGCGCCCGCGCCCATCGCGGAGACGGGAAGGACATAATTCGCGAGCAACGTTCCGGCGTACGGATCGAAATTCTGAGCAGCGAGTAAAGCCGTGACAGTACGCGACCCGGCTTGCGCTGCGTCGTAAGCGCCGAGTGTCTGCGTTACGGTTGCGCCTTGACCGACGACAAATCCGTCCAGGACAAAGTTTCCGGCCATCAGGTTGGCGGTGAGCGTTCCGTTGCTCATGCGCGTGGGATCGCCTATGATGGCGGCGTTGAGCAGACGGCGTTCAATAGTACCCAGACCCGTGGCCGAAACCGGAAGAAGATAGTTGCCGAGGCTGGTACCCGAGATGGCAGTGAAGTCGCCGACTCGCAGTGTCGCAGTAACCGCTCGCAACCCGGCATCAGCCGAATCGTATAGTCCTGCCGATTGAGTGACGAGGGCGCCCTGGCCGGCGATGAAGCCATTGAGCGTGTAGTCGCCCGATGCGAGAAGAGCTGTGGCGGCGCCGTCGTACGTTTTGCCAGGCATCCCTGTGATCGAGGCAGTCAGCAGCTTAGGGTTAATCAGTCCCGTTCCGGAAGCAGATACCGGCAGGACATAGTCCGAGGCAATGGCCCCGCCGCTGAGAACGAAATCATTGGGCGAGAGCTTGGCCGTGACGGCGTGCTGTCCCGCATCGGCGGCGGCGTAGGAACCGGCCGTCTGGGTGACAGTCGCACCCTGTCCTGCCGCAAAGCCCGTCAGCACGAAGTTGCCGTTGTCTAACACCGCCGAGGTGGAACCGTCGTAGATCTTGGAAACATCGACGATGCTCGCCATGAGTGTTTTGGGATCGATGGTTCCAATGCCGGTGGCGTTGCTTGGCAGGATGTAATTGCCGAGGTTGGTTCCTGTTGCCGGCGAAAAATTATTTGCGCCCAGCGCCGCCGTCACGCTGTGTGAACCGGCGTTGGCGTTGTCGAACGCGCCTGTCGTCTGGGTAACAGCAGCGCCCTGGCCGGCGATGAAGCCCGTGAGGGTGTAATCGCCAGGCACAAGAGTCGCGAGATTCGTCCCGTCGTAGGCTTTCGTTGGATTGCCGGTAACGGTCGCCGCCAGTGTCTTCGGATCTATTGTTCCCGGACCTGTAGCAGTGGCGGGTAAAGCGTAATTCGCGAGATTGGTGCCACTCGTTGCCGCGAAGTCAGCGGCGCTCAACGAAGCGCTGACGGTGCGCGATCCGGCATTGGCCGTATTGTAATTGCCGGCTGTTTGAGTAACCAGCGCGCCCTGTCCATTCACAAAGCCGCTGAGCGTGTAGTCACCTGAAGCAAGCGTTGCGGCGGTGGTTCCATCGTAGGTCCGCGTGGGATTGCTCGTAATCGCAGCCGACAGAGCTTTTGGATCGATTAGCCCCGCACCAGAAGCGGTGGCCGGCAGAATGTAGTTGTTCAGGCTGGTTCCAGCGTGAGCTGCGAAGTCGGCGGGAGCCAGCGAGGCCGTTACAGTGCGGGTGCCCGCATCGGCCGAGTCGTACATTCCTGCCGTTTGTGTAACGCTTGCGCCCTGGCCTGCTACGAAACCGCTCACCGTATAGTCGCCAGGGGTCAGGGTTGCGGAGGTTGTTCCGTCATAAGAACGGGTCGGATTCCCGCTGATCGCCGCCGTCAGGGCCTTCGGATCGATCGCGCCCATGCCTGTCGCGTTAGAAGGCAGGGCGTAGTTGGAAAGGTTTGTGCCGCCGTTCGACAAGAAATCGCCCAAGCCAAGAGCAGCTGTCACGCTGCGGGTACCGGCGTTAGAAGAGTCATACGTACCGGCTGACTGGGTGACGGTCGCACCTTGCCCCGCGATAAAACCGGTGAGCGTATAATCGCCCGGTGACAGTGCGGCCGCAGTCGTCCCGTCATAGATTCGCGCTGGGCTTCCAGTGATGGCGGCGCTGAGTGCCTTCTGATTGATCGTGCCCGCGCCTGAGGTGGTGCTTGGCAAGATGTAGTTGGCGAGATTGGTTCCACTGTTGTTGAAGATGTCGCCAGAACTGAGAGCGGCCGTTACGGTGCGCGATCCGGCATCGGGTGCGTCATAGGTTCCTACCGGCTGACTCACGGTTGCACCCTGCCCCGCGACAAAGCCGCTCAAAGTGTAATCGCTTGAGGTGAGATTCGCGGAGGTTGTAGCGTCATAAGTTCGAGTCGGGTTGCCCGTGATCACGGCGGTGAGCGTTTTCTGATTGATGCCGCCTGCGCCGCTAACTGTAGTGGGCAGGATGTAATTGGCAAGGTTGGTACCGCCATTACTCGAGAATTCGCCGGCTCCGAGAGCGGCCGTTACGGTGCGCGCGCCGGCATCGGCCGCATCGTACGTCCCGGCGCTCTGCGTAACCGTTGCGCCCTGTCCAGTAACAAAGCCCGTGAGTGTGTAATCGCCCGAGGCAAGGGTCGCGTTCGCCGTGCCGTCGTACGTCCGGCTCGGGTTTCCCGTGATGGCAGCGGCCAGCGTCTTTTGATTGATCGTCCCGATGCCCGAGGCACTCACCGGCAACACATAGTTGGCCAGATTTGTTCCGCCGCCCGGAGCGAAGTCACCGGAGCCTAGCCAAGCGGTTATGGTGCGCGCGCCCGCGTCGGCTGAGTCGTAGGTTCCTGGCGGTTGAGTTACAGTTGCGTTCTGGCCGGTGACGAAGCCGCTGAGCGCATAGTTGCTTGCAGCAAGCGTGGCGGCGCTGGTGCCGTCGTAGATACGGGTCGGGTCACCGGTGATGGCAGCCGACAAAGCTTTCTGATTAATGGTTCCTGCGCCGCTTGCTGAAACCGGCAGAATGTAATTCGCCAAGCTCGTTCCACCGGTCGAAGCGAAGTCCCCGGCGCCGAGCGATGCACTCACGGTGCGCGCACCGGCATCGGCCGAGTCGTAGGCTCCTGACGTTTGATTGACCGTCGCGTTCTGAGCGCCGATAAAACCGCTGACCGTATAATCACTCGCGGCCAGCGTGGCGGCTGTCAGGCCGTTATAAATATGGGTCGGGTCGCCAGTGATTGCAGCCGTCAATGCTTTCTGATTGATGGTCCCCGCGCCGCTAGCTGTCGTGGGCAACAGATAATTGGCCAGGTTCGTCCCACCGTTCGCGGAGAAGTCACCTCCACCCAGCGACGCAGTCACGGTGCGCGCACCGGCATCCGCCGTGTCATACGTCCCGGCGGTCTGAGTAACCGTGGCTCCTTGTCCGCCGACGAAGCCGCCCAGCGTGAAGTTACCAGTGGTCAGAGTCGCGGCTGTCGTAGCGCTGTACGTTTTGCTCGGATTGCCAAGTATCGCCGCGGTCAACGCTTTCTGATTGATCGTTCCGACGCCCGAAGCCGTGGTTGGCAGAGTGTAATTCGAGAGCAGCGTGCCTGAGCCCGCGGTGAAGTTTGGCGCACTCAGGGAGGCAGTGACGGCACGAGATCCCGCGTCGGCGGAGTCGTACAAGCCGGCGGTCTGGTTGACGGTTGCGCTTTGTGCGCCGACAAAACCGCTCAGCGAATAATTGGAGGCATTCAACGTTGCGCCGGTCAGGCCGTTATAGGTTCGAGTCGGATTTCCAACGATGGCCGCTGTCAGAGGCGCAGGCGTGATGCTGGCAGAAAATCCGGTGGGCTGGCTGAGCAGGTAGTTGCCTGCGTCGGTACCGGAGACTGTATAGGCCCCGCCTGCGGTCACCGCCCAGGAGCCCACGTTAGAGGAGGCAAAGGTTCCCGCGTTGGGCGAGGAGAGATTGACCGTATCCGAGCCAAGCACGCCCAGCAGCGCAGCGCCGCTGTTGTCGATCACCGCGGCCGTCGTTCCGTTATAGACTTTGTTCACGGCCAACGCGCCCGTCACGCTTAACGGAGCTTGCGTGATAGTGCCGATCGGATCGTTGCTCATGTTGGAAGCGATGGAATAGTTCGCGGCGCGAGCGCCCGTGAGCGACAGGCCGGTCAAGCTGACACCAATCCCCGTCCCTACGTTCTTAGTCGAGTAAGTTCCTGCCAGCCCGCTGGTATTGAGCGACACCACATCCGCGCCCACGATTCCGCTCAAGGTGTAACTGACACCCGCTCCGACGGCTGAATTGGTCGCGTCGTAAGTTTTGGTCACAGAAGCCAGATTGAGCATGGCTTGTGAGATGTTGGCCGAAAGACCGGTGGGCTGCGCCAGCGTATAATTCGACGCCTTCGTTCCCCCGATCGTGAAGGCGGAGGCGGTGACCGGTTTGGCGGCTCCAACGCTGGACGACGCGAAAGTTCCGATCGCGCCGGCCGAATTCAGCGTGACCACGCTCGAGTCGGCCGCGAACACACCGGACAGCGCGGCAGAGCTGGTGGTCAGCACATCCGTAACATTGCCGTCATAAGTCTTGTCGGTCGCGAGAACACCCGTGATGGTGAGCGGGGCCTTGTTGATCTGACCGCCCCCCGAAGCCGAAACCGGCAGTATGTAATTTGTAAGTAGCGTGCCGGAGTCCTGCGTGAAATCGCCCCCAGGCAAAGTGGTCGAAACCGTGGGAGTGCCGGCATTCGCGCTCGAGTAATTGCCGCTGGTCTTCGTCACGGTCGCCCCTTCCAAACCGACAAAGCCCGCGAGATGAAAATTACCAGGTGCGAGATTGGCGCTGGTCAGCGTGTCGTAAGTCTTGGTTGGTGTACCAATGATGCTGGCGTTGAGCGCCTTGGCGTTGATGGTCCCGATATTTTGACCTGAGAGAGTAGACCCGATAGAATAATTCGCCGCATCCGTACCGCTCAGAGCCAGGCCGGCCAAGCTGACCGAAAGACTTGCGCCGGCGTTAATTGAACCATAACTACCGGATAACCCCCCAGTCGCGACTTGGACGCTGTCTGATGCCAACACGCCGCTAAGCCCGTAGGCCGCACTCGCGCCCGGCAAACTCGTCGTGCCATCGTAGGTCTTTGTCACAGAACTGAGATTGATACCGCTGAACGGCGTAATATTAGCCGCCAGCCCCAAGGGCTGTGTGAAGTTGTAATTGCCAAAATCGGTTCCGGAAGCGGTGTAACCGCTGGCGGTCACCGTTTTGTTATTACCAACGTTTTTGTCATTGAATACCGCGGAGGATGCAGCGGTGTTCAGCGTGACGACATCGCCTGGGAAAAGACCGTCGAATGTAGCCGAGCTATTGTCCAGGCCGGCGTGCGTCGTGGCGTCGTACACCTTATCAAGCGCTACCATGCCGGCCACCGTAAGCGGCGCCTTCGTAATGGTGCCAATCAACGCGTTGTTCAAGCTCGACGCAATCGTGTAGTCTGCCGCCTGAGCTCCGGCAAGCGCGAGGCCGTTGAGACTGACGCTCTTATTGGTGCCCACGTTTTTGTCGGCGTAGCTCCCGCTAATCCCGCTCGCGTTGACCGAGACTGCATCTGACCCGAACACCCCGCCCAATGTATAAGCGCTGCTTGCCGCCGGAAGACTCATCGAGCTGTCATAGACGCGAGTCACGTTGGTCAGACTGAGAGTGGCCTGCGTGATGTCGGCCGAAAGCCCAGTGGGCTGCAGCAGCGTGTAATCGGCCGATTGTCCGCCGGAGATGGTAAAGCCCGATGCCGCAACACCGATACCGGTGCCGACATCCTTCGAAGCGAAGACACCTGCCGCCGCGGTGTTGAGATTCACACTATCGGAGCCAAACAGTCCTGAAACGCTGGCCGTGGAAACATCCAACGTGTCCGCCACACCGCCGTTATAACTGCGGCTGGTCCCGGCCACGCTTCCCACTTGCAACTGTGCTTTGTTGATCGTCCCGGTACCTGTTGCCGATACAGGCAAAGCGTAATTGGTGAGATTCGTTGCGCCGCCCGCCGTGAAGTCCCCCGGGCCGAGCGTCGCAGAAACCGAGCGCGTGCCCGCATCGGCCACGTTATAGAGTCCCGCCGTCTGAGTCACTGTCGCGCTTTGGCCCGCGATGAATCCGCTGAGAGTGTAGTTGCCCGAATTGAGCGTGGCCGCGGTACTCGAATCGTAGGTCTTAGTGGGATTCCCGATGATGGCCGCGGTCAGAGGCGCCTGGGTAATCGTACCCGTCCCGGAGCCGGACGTGGGCAGAACATAGTTCGAGAGATTGGTGCCTGAATTGGCGACAAAATCGGAGGATGCCAGAGTTGATCCGATCGGCTGCGACCCGGCATCGGGCGACTGATAGCTCGCCTCGGCGGACTGCGGAACACTCGCACCCTGCCCTGCGACAAAGCCATCGAGACGGTAATTAGAAGCTCGCAGCGTAGTCGAAGCCGAACCGTCGTATACCTTCGTCGGATTGCCGATGATGACAGCAACGAGCGGCGCTGGATTGATATTCGCCATCAATCCCCCTGGCTGGCTGAGAGCATAGTTCGAAGCCTGCGCACCATTCAGCGAAAAGCCGCCGGCTGCCACCGCCAGATTGTTCCCCACGTTGACCGAAGAGAAAGCAGCAGAGACGGCGCTCGCATTCAACCCGACCTGACCGCTGTCCGGCGCAAGCACACCAGCCAGGGCCGCAGAACCGGAGTTCAATGTCGCGGCAGTGGTGTTGTCATAGTTTTTGTTCTGTGCGCTCACGCCGGTAATCGTCAAGGGCGCGCGGAAGATGTTGGCCGCGAGACCTGTCGGTTGAAACAGCTGATAGTTAGCCGCATCCGAGCCCGAAATGCTGAACCCCGAAGCGACCACCGGAACACCATTGCTAGCGTTAGGCGAAGCGAAAACACCGCTGGCCCCGCTCGCAGACAACGTCACATTGTCTGATCCCACAACCCCGAACAGGTTTGCCCCACCCGTTGCCAGCCCGGCAGCTGTGGTCGTATCGTACGTCTTGTTCTGCGCCGCGACACCCAGAATCGAGAGCGGCGCCTGCGTAATCTGTCCCGACCCAGTGGCACTGGTGGGCAGCACGTAATTCGACAGCAGCGTCCCCGACCCGGCGGAAATGTCGGTAACGGCAATGTTCGACGTGACGGTCCGCGAACCGGCCTGCCGCGCATCGTAAGAAGCCTGAACCGCGTCGCTGATGTTAATGCTTTCGCCCGGCGCAAGTCCCGCGATGCTGAAGTTCGGGTTCGTCAACGTAGCGCGCGTCGTGCCGTTATAAACCTTCGTCGGCGTCCCCACGATCGATGCGCTCAACACCGCCGGATTAATAATGCCTGAACCATAGGCCGCCGTCGGCAAAGTATAGTTCGAAAGATCGGTACCGGAGTTGGGGTTGAATTCCCCGGGAGTGAGATTGGCGCTTACCGGCTGCACGCCTACGTTCTTGCTGGCGTATTGCCCGATCGTTTGCGTAACAGTCGCGCCATCCCCGCCCATAAATCCGCTGAGCACAAAATTGGCAGGGTTCAACGTGGCCACTGTGGTGCCGTCATAAGACTTCGTCACGCCTGTAATCGCCGCGTAAATACTACCGGCAAGCGGTGCCGGAACGATGGTGCCAAACCCTGTGACGACTGTCGGAAAAGCGTAGTTGGAGAGCAGCGTGCCCGATCCGGCCGTAAAGTCCCCTGCCCCGAGAGTCGTGCTAACACTGCGTGACCCCGCGTTCGGCGAATCGTAAACGCCGCTGGTCTGAGTCACCGTAGCGCTCTGGCCGGTGAGAAACCCGCTGAGCAGATAATTCGAAGAGTTCAGCAATGCCACGACAGTGCCGTCGTACGTTTTTGTCGGATTGCCGTTGATCGATATCGTGATCGGCGCTGGATTGATGACGCCCGTACCGGTCACCGAATTAGGCAAAACATAATTCGACAGCTTGGTGCCCGACCCCGCTGTATAGTCCGACACCGCCAGCGTAGCGGTCACGTTTTGGGCGCCGGCATTTGGCGTGGCATACGCGACGTGGGCGGCCTGGCCGACCGATCCGCTCTGGCCGCTGACAAAGCCACTCAAGCTAAAGCCGGACGAATTTACAATCGCACCAGCGTCCCCGTTATAGATCTTGGTTGGAGTTGATGTGATTGCGAGCGACAGCGGTTTCGCCGTGACATCGGCGAAAAGGCTGCTCGGTTGCGACAGCCGGTAATTCGGCGCGGCCGTCCCCGAGAGGGTAAATCCCGAACTAGAGACGGGAATCGCAGTTCCGACGTCCGAGGTGGAAAAAGTCCCGGTTGCTCCACTGGATCCGAGGGTGACAACATCGCCCGAAATGACGCCGTTGAGCGTGACACTCGACGTATTCAATGCTGCGGCCGTCGTTGCGTCGTACACCTTGTTCACCGCGGAAACTCCGCTCACGGTGAGCGACGCCGGGCTGATGCTCGCGGTAAGGCCGGCCGGTTGAACCAGCGCGTAATCAGCAGCCTTCGAGCCGCTCAACGTAAACCCTGAAGCGGTTACCGGCAGATTCGATCCGGCATTCGCAGTCGAAAACGTTCCCGCAGCTGCGCCGCTCACCAGACTGACGTTATCGGAATTGATGATGCCGTAAAGCGCGGCCGAACCCGTGTTCAGCGTGTCGGCGGTCGTGCGGTCGTAGACCTTGTCGGTCGCCAGCACTCCTGTAATCAGCAGCGGTGCTTGGTTGATCTGGCCTGGACCCGTGGCGCTCGCCGGCAACACATAGTTCGAGAGACTCGTGCCGCCGTTGGCAACAAAATTGGTAGGGCTGAAGGCGGCAGAGATCGTGCGCGTCCCCGCCTCCGCCGAATCGTAGGCCACCGAGCTCGGCTGATTGACTGTAGCTCCTTCGCCTGCCGCAAAGCCGCTCAATTGATAATTGCTCGCGCTAAGCGTCGCCGTCGTGGTGGCGTTGTACGTCTTGGTCGGGTCGCCGACGATCGAAGCAGTAAGCGTCGCCGGATCGATCAGGCCGATGTTGGCGCTCACCGAAGGCGCTGTGCCGCCGTAACCATAAACCGGAACGCCATTATGAGTAACGGCCACGTTGGAAGCGGTGACGCCGATCCCGCTGCCGGAATTCTTACTGGCATAGCTCCCGCTCACAGCCGCCGCATCGCTGTTGATCAAGCCGCTGACGGTCGCATTGGCATTATTGAAAATGGCGCTTGTCGTTCCGTCATAAGTTTTTTCTACCGTCCCGGAAAGGGCGACCGACACATTCGGCGCAAAGCTGTAAAGCAGTCCATTGCCGCTCGCCGCTGGCGTTGTCCCGTTAGGCGCGGCATACTGCAGAAAATCCGGCGCAAGGCCGTTCACCGAATCCGTACTGGGGTTCGAAGAGTAAACCAGCCAATTTCCGCTGCCCCCTGAAAGCGCGTTTGCTCCAGCGTTATTGAGAAAGCGTCCTAAGGTCTGGAGCGTCACGCCCGTCGCGCCGGAAACGGTCACGCCCGAACCCAGAGTGAGATCGCCTCCCATCGCCGTCATCAATACGTTCGCGGCTGAGACGTTACTATTCACCGAGACGCCCGCGCCCGCCACTCCGGTAAACCCGCCCGCGCCCGAGATGGCAGCGTTGATATTGAGGTTATGATATGCCGACAGATTCAGTGCGCCCGCCCCGGTCCACGAGAGGGGAGCAGCAACCGTGATGTCGCCCGCGCCGGCAGTTTGCACGCCGCTACCGGACGCGGTTGTCGCGGTTGTTTGCTCACTCACATCCGTCCCGGCATTCAAACTGGCAATGATGGTCGCGGCCGCGGAAGTATCGATCGTTAAGTCGACAGGATCGACCCGCCACACCCCCCCTCGGCCCGCGCTGATACTTGCCTTCCCAATTGAAACAGAGCGCCCGGAGGTTTCTACCAGTCCGCCACCTGCGGGACCGCCGGCCAGAATCGAAGCGCCGCCGGCAATTGTTGTCGATGCCGCCAGATCCGTTCCGCCGGGCTGCGAAACGCCCACCAGCACACTACCACCGGAAGAACCGGTGGCCGAGATCCGCGCCGCGCTGCCAATCGTTACAGCGGCCCCGTTTGCCACGATTCGGCCGCCCGCGCCATCCGCGTTACGAGCTGAAATGCTGCCGTCTGCCACAACCTTTCCACTCGGTGCCGAGAGCCAGACTTCGCCGTTAATTGTTTTCGAGCCGTTGGCGGAAATCAGTCCCGTACGATTGCCGGCCAGCGTATAGATGTCACCGCCTCCCGCCTTCAAAGCCGCCGCTGCCGCTTCAATGCGTCCGCTCTGTGTCAGCGTCCCCGCATCTTTGGTATCGGGCGAAACGTAAACCCCGCTCGGGCCGCCGACGGTGGTCAGGAGCACGCTGTCGCCGGTTGCCAGCATCGCCGTTCCGTTCGGCGCCTTGATCGCACCGGAGTTTTCCACCGAACGGCCGATCAGAATCACATCGCCGCTGCGGGCCAGGATCGCCCCCTGGTTCACTATGCCGCCCAATGAAGTTCCCGAGGCAGTCAGCGCGCCGCCCGCCATGAAGCTATTCATCGCGATGTTGCGGGTGGAGGCGACAAAGCTCCCATCCGTCAGAACGCAACCGTTTGCGCCGATCACCACACCATTGGAATTGATCAGATAGAGCGAACCGGTTGCCTTCAACAGGCCTTCAATACGAGAGAGATCGCTACCGGTCACCCGGTTGAGCGTCGCGCCTGAACCGTTATTCAGGAATACGCGGCCGCCCGCACCGATTGAGAAACTGCTCCAGTCGATCACGCCGCGGGCGCTGCTCTGGCTAATGCCTAAGCTGCCGCCCGACGCCGCGCCAATCGCGCCCATCCCCGCGACGAAGTTACCGCCGTGCGGCAGCACCGGCCCCGACTGAGCCTGCACCCGAAACGGAAAACTTGCGAGCAGCACGCAAGAAGCCACCGCAAACAGGATGCCGGGAACTCGGAATTTCTTAAAAGATTTTGCCAGCCGTCCCCTGGCTGCCGTGCTGAAAGGATGAGCGTACACTAGGCTTCTCGATAACTCCTGTGAATTTCGACGACACGCCTCCAAGCCCCATCGACGAGGGTGAGAATGTCAACAGAATGGTTCTAGAAAAGGGCGAGTTATCTCAGGGAATGATTGCCCGTCGCAACTTCCGAATGACATCATGCTTGAATCAAAGATGGCCGGATCTACTGAAAGTGAATAGCGTGATGCAGAGATGAGGCGATACTTCGAATTTACCGGGGAGCTTGGACTATTCGCGTGGCTGGCAGCGCGGCGAGCGTTTCTGCCTCCTCTGGAGCTCAAGATGATCTGGAGCCAGATCGAAGAAGTCGGTTGGAAATCGCTCCCGCTAGTGCTCTCTTCCGGCTTTGCCGTCGGTTTAGTTCTTACGTTTCACACGCGTAGTTCTTTGATTCGCTTTGGAGCGGAGGCCATGATTCCGACCGTGCAATCCCTCTCATTCTTCAACGAGATTGGACCGCTGGTCGCCGGCCTCTTAGTTGCCGGGCGAGTAGGAGCGGGCATCGGCGCAGAACTGGCAAACATGCGGGTGACGGAGCAGATTGATGCTATTGAAGCCTTTTCAGTCGATTCGTTCAAGCTGCTGGTGATCCCGCGTATTATTGCCTGTATGCTGGCGCTTCCCATCCTGACCGTCTTCATGGACGTGGCGGGGCTGGCCGGAGGCTATCTCGTCGAACGCGGAATTTCCCATCTTTCGTTTCAGCTTTACCTCTATCGCGCTTTCAGCGAGGTCGGCTGGGCAACCTTTGTGCCGCCCACTCTAAAGACGGCCGTGTTCGGGTTTATCATCGGCCTGGTGTCGTCCTATTTCGGCTACACAACCAATGAGGGCGCCAGTGGCGTCGGCCGCGCTTCAACCAATAGCGTAGTGGTATCGTCGCTGCTAATTATTCTGGCTGACGTGATTCTGGTTAAATCGATCTTCTTTCTTTTTCCGGACACCGCCGTATGAGCGAGCCATCCGCTCCCGCTGTTTCGTTCAAAGACGTATCCAAAAAGTTTGGCGACCGGACGGTCTTGCAAAATGTTTCTTTCGACGTCGCAACCGGCGAGGCGCTCTGCATTTTAGGACGCAGCGGAACAGGCAAAAGTGTAACGCTAAAGCTGATGATTGGGCTCCTCAAGCCAGACCAGGGAGAGATTTGTATCCAGGATCAGAACATTGTCGATATGGACGAAGACGGACTATCGGGGGTACGCCGCAAAATGGGATTTCTCTTCCAGAGCGCCGCCTTGTTCGACTCTTTTACGTTGAACGACAATCTGGCGGTGCCACTGCAACGCCGTAAAACAAAATCAAAGGATGAAATCGACCAGATCGTGCAGCAGAGGCTCGACGAGGTCGGATTAGGGAAGGATCGCTACAAGATGCCCGTTGAGCTGTCGGGGGGCATGCGTAAACGCGCCGGACTGGCGCGCGCGCTGGTGCTCGAGCCTTGCATTTTATTGGTGGATGAACCGAGCAGCGGGCTGGATCGGATGACCGCCGGGGAAATCGATGACCTGTTGTTAAGCATTAAGGAAAAGAACAAAACAACGATGGTAATTGTCACACACGACATACACGGGGCCCGTCGCGTGGGCGACCGTATGGCTGTATTGGACAAGGGCACTCTAGTCGCTATCGGCAAGCCAGAAGAGCTGGAGCAGAATGAAAACGAAGTAGTCAGAGCGTTAGTTTCAGAGGCAAATTAAAGATGCACTTTCGATCATGGGCGATTGGGTTGTTTATTATTGTCGGGTTTGGATTTTTTACGGCCATCCTCTTTCTGATTGGAAATCGCCAGAAAGCCTTTAGCAAACATCTGGATCTCTATACGGAGTTCTCGAACATAGGAGGACTGGCGAGCGGGGCGAAGGTACGCGTATCTGGGTTCGATGCGGGGAAGTTGAAGAAGATCGAGATTCCCAAGGGTCCTTCCGCCAGATTCCGGCTTGAGTTACAGGTGGACGATAAGGTACACGGCATGATCCGCAAAGATTCGGTGGTCTCGGTCGAGACCGAAGGCGTCGTGGGCGATAAGTTCATCGCGATCAAGAAAGGCACGGATCGAGCCGAGGAAGCGGCAGCGGGATCCACCTTGCCTAGCAAAGAGCCGTTCGATTTGGGAGAGCTGATGGAGCGCGGATCCGGAATGCTGAACGACGTTCACGGCACGGTGAAAGACATCAATGGGCGCGTGGACGTAGCGCTCGACTCCATCACGAAGACCGTAAACCACGCGGACGGCCTGATTATCGGCTTGCAGCCAAATATTCGCAAGATTGCCAGGGATGGCGGTCAGATTACCGGTAAGATCGACACGCTCGTAACGGACCTGAATGCCGGAAAAGGAGCCGCGGGTCTCTTGCTGAAAGACAACGAAACCAAACAGCAGCTGCAAACCACCATGGCAAACGTGCAGCACACGTCGGCCAATATAGATCAAGCATCGGTGCGCGCCAACCAGGTAATCGATGATTTTCAAAAGCGTGCGCTGGTTGAGAAGACAGACGCCACACTGACAAACGTGCAGTCGATGTCGCAGGAACTGGACACCACCTTGAAAGACGCGTTGGCACAGGACAGTATTGGCGAAAACGGGGCGGCCAATCTTCGCGCGACACTCTCTAATTTAAATCGCAGCACAACGAATCTGGCGGAAGACACCGAGGCGCTCAAACACAATTTCCTTTTGCGGGGCTTCTTCAAAAAACGTGGCTTTTACAATCTCGATCAGGTGACGCCGGCTGAATATCTGGAGGCCTGCGACCGGCAGAAGAACATTGGCCAGCGCAAATGGCTCGCCGCCTTCGAACTCGTTGCCAGCGATAAAGACGGCCAGGAACAACTATCCGCTACGGGAAGAAGCGACATCGACAGCCAGCTTGCTCCCCTGCTCGATTCGCTGCCCGGGCAATTGATTGTAGTGGAAGGCTACGCGACCAACGGCTCGGCCGATCAGCAATTTGTTGAATCGAGGCGTCGGGCTGATCTCGTCCGCCGCTATCTGGAAGGACATTACCATTTAAGGCACAACGATGTCGGCATTGTGGCGCTGCGCAACAAACCGCCCGAGAGCGCTGGGCGAGACACCTGGGACGGCGCAGCCATCATGATCTTAAGCGCCAACAAAAAGTAGCTCAATCGGAGCCATGAGCGAAGCGATTGGAGTTTCGGAGTTCGGAGCGTCAAGCTATCCCTTTACCCATCCACGATTCCATCGGAGATCCTTGTTGGTTCATCACATAATCCAAGGCGGCAGCCAGAGACGCGCGATTCCAAAGATAACGAGTGCTTCCATGTTTTGTCCAAAACCGTCGGCACTCGGGATAATGCGTCTTCAGCACGAACGTAGCGCGGGCCTTCAGGTAACCCAAGGCGCGTTCTATCGGAACATCAGCCTGCAAGACAACATGCACGTGATTGGTCCGCACGTGGACCCAGAATAGATGCCAGGCGCGATAGGCGCATGTTTCTACCACAGAGTTCAGAACAAGAGCGCGAGCTTGCGAGCCGAGAGTAAACTCGGGTTCGGCCATGAGCCGCCGGGCTTGGTTCAGCCAAGCCGGGTTGGGCGGCACAGCGGGCGCCGCCCAGCTTCGACGATTGCAGGCTATCGAACTCGGATCCGCTCCATGCAGATGAGTGCCGTAAGTGGTAAAGGTGAGCAGGACTCCAATCGCTTCGCTCATGGCTCCAAAACACAACTCTATCTCGCACTCCGATAGCGCCGTCAGAGCCGCGAGAGTAGCGACCGGTGCACTAAGCAAATGACTCGTACACCTCAATTCGCCCGCGATGCAAAGCGATGTTCAGGAACAGGCCTCGCCGGGCGAAAAGCGCCCAGGTGACTGATACGTAGTTGTCCGTCGAATTCCTCTAAGATTTGGGTTGTAATAGCGCGAAGCAAGGCGGGATCGGCCAAGGCGCGGAGGTTCAGCGCAACCTCATGATCGTAAGCGGCCGAAGCCAGCAAATCTCCTTCAGGCACGGGTTCATCTCCATTCGTCGAGATGCTCGCCTTAATCCAGCCCGACGACGTTCGGTCGAAAACCTTAAGGTGTGCGATATGGATCCGTTGCGCAGTCAATTGCTCTTCCAGCCGGTCGAGAAGCGGCCCAACGATCAAAGCAGGTGAAGCGGGAGCGACGAGATGCAGAGCGGCGTGCAGGTTCAGCCAGCCAAGCGAGGCTTCGGCCACTGCGTACCGGCCGTAATCCACCTCGAGAAGATGTGCGCCCACGACACGGGAGGTATCGAGTACCTCCTCAAGCCACGCGTCAACCCCCATTCCTGTGCGGGCACTCAGGTGGAAATCAACTGGGAAAGACAACGGTTGCGTTGCAGGATGAAGATCCTGTTTGCTAAGGCACACCAGGTCGGCCTCGGCAATCTGATGGCGGAACAGGAACTCAATGTCGGGATGCATTTCGCCGCGATCACATTGCGCGAGAGCGGCCGGGTCCAGCAACACCGAGAGCGGAGCAAGGCGATAGGTGTCGCGGTGAAAGGCGCGCAGTGGTTGCAGGATAGTAGCGGAAAGATCCACGCAGCTGCCAACCGGCTCGGCCAAGATGACCTGCGGCCGAAAATCGGCGAACTGCTCGGCAGCGTCGATCAGATCGGAAAAGCGGCAGCAGAAGCAGCCTCCGGCCACCTCCCGCGTTGGAAAATCCTGGGCGAGCGAGAGCCGGGTATCCACCAGACCGGCATCCTGATCGTTCATGATGACCGCGACCCGCTGGCCGCGATCGCGCAACAAAGCCGCCGCCTTGAGAATCAAAGTGGTTTTGCCGGCGGCCAGAAAGCCGCCGACAAAGGCGAGGAGAGGCGGTTGGTTTTCGGACATCCACCCGTATTCTAGGATGACAACAAGACACATGGGTAGAAAGAGAGAGTCTGGCCGGAGAGGTTTCTTGAAGTCCGTCGCGCTGGCGGGTGCAGCGGCCTTGCCGGCTGCCGGTCAGGAGAAACAGTTGCCGGGAGCTTCCACGAGCACGGTTGCGACAGGTGAAGTGAATTATCCGCGCGTCTTCCACGGACCAGCCCTCGCGATGTTATCGTTCCCGCTCGGTGGGATCGGCGCGGGCAGCGTCGGACTCGGTGGACGTGGACAACTGCGAGATTGGGAGATCCGCAACCGGACCGACAAAGGGAATTCGCTGGCTTACGCGTTCCCGAGTATCCGAGTGGCTGTGCCAGGTGAAAAGACGGCAACTCATGTGCTGGAAGCGCGCCTCGAAACGCCCTACGAAGGACAGGACGGATTAGGCGCAAACAATGTACCTGGCCTTTCGCGCCTTCAGGGCGCCACCTTCACTGGTGAATTCCCGAAAGCTCACATCGCCTTCCACGATGACCGTCTCCCCTTGCAGATCACCCTGGACGCCGGGACGCCTTTCATCCCGCTAGACGCAGACGCCTCGGGTCTGCCGGTAGCGGCGCTGCATTACCACGTGCGCAACACCGGAGCGAAGCCGGCTGTCGTGAGCATCGCCTATTCGCTGGAGAATCCGGTGAAGGACTTTAAAGCCGTGAACACCGGAGATGTCGCCCACCGCAAGACAGATGAACGAGTTAGTGAGTGGCGGCGCACGAGCGACCTGCAGGGTCTCGCGATGAGCAATCCTTCTCTCGCGAAGGAAGATACGGCCAATGGCACATTTGCCCTAGCTGTCTTGGATAGCGGTAAAGGTAAGATCACCGGGCTCAAAGGATGGCCGGCGGGGCGCTGGTGGAACAGTCCTCTTCTCTTCTGGGACGATTTTTCGAGCGATGGCGAGTTAGGGCCGGAGCCGGACAAGCCGAACGCGGTAGGGGCGGTGTGCTTAAAACAAGAGATCGCGCCGGGAGCCACGGCGGACTATTCGTTTCTGCTGGCCTGGCATTTTCCCAATCGCACTCCGGAGCGTTGCGGCTGGGTTGCACCCAAAGGTCACGAACACACTATCATCGGCAATTGGTACGCAACAAAGTTTCGGGGGGCTTGGGCCGCGGCCGAATATGCGGCTCTGCACTTAGCAAGCCTGGAGGCGCGTACGACGGCCTTCGTATCGGCAATGCGCGCCTCCACACTGCCTGCTCCGGTAAAGGAAGCGGCCATGTCGAATCTCTCAACGCTGGTGGCCACGACCTGTTTTCGTACCGCCGATGGGGAATTTCACGGCTTCGAAGGAGTGAACGACAAAGTAGGCTGCTGCTTCGGGAACTGCACGCATGTCTGGAACTATGAGACTGCTACCGCCAGCCTGTTTCCCACACTCTCCCGGTCTCTGCGGCGGAGTGCCTTCGGCTATTCAATGGATGAACGGGGAGCAGTGTACTTCCGCCAATTGCTACCCGACGGTCTGGAGCGTTTCGGATTTGCGGCGGCGGACGGCCAGATGGGACAGATCATCAAGGTCTACCTCGACTGGCAGCTGAGCGGCGACCCGGGATTTCTGAAAGAGTTTTGGCCCAAGGCGAAGCGCGCCCTGGAATTTGCCTGGATTGCCGGTGGATGGGATGCCAACCGGGACGGCGTGCTCGAAGGCGTGCAGCACAATACCTACGACGTGGAATTTTACGGACCGAATCCACTGTGCAGCATTTATTATCTGGGTGCGCTGCGGGCAGCGGAGGAGATGGCGGGGGCGGCAGGCGATACTAACAGTGCCGGTGAATACCGGCGGGTTTTCGAGAGCGGACGTCGCTGGCTCGATGCCCATCTCTTCAACGGCGAGTATTACATCCAGCAGATCGAGGGCCGGTCGGCCAATTCGATCGCCGCGGGTCTGCGTAGCGGCATGGGTGCGGATAATCCGGAACAACCGCAGTTTCAGGTGGGCGATGGCTGCCTCATCGACCAACTGCTAGGCCAGTATCTGGCAGACGTGTGCGGACTGGGTGCATTGGTCGACCCGTCGCACATTCAAAAAACCCTCGACGCAATTTACCGCTACAATCACAAGGCGCATCTGTACGATCACGACACCGTGCAGCGCACGTTTGCGCTAAACGATGAAGCGGCCATGGTGATCTGTGACTACGGCAAAGGCCAGAGGCCGAAAATCCCTTTCCCGTATTATGCAGAGGTAATGACCGGATTTGAGCATGCGACCGCCTGCCTGATGCTGTTCCGGGGCAAGGTCGATCGCGGTGTAGCGTGCATCAACGACATTCGGAAAAGGTACGACGGTGTGCGGCGCAACCCATGGGATGAAGCCGAGTGCGGGCACCACTATGCGCGGGCTATGGCTTCCTGGTCCGGCATACTGGCGTTGAGCGGATTCGAATATCGCGGCGTCGACCGTTACGTGATCGCCGCGCCGCGCGTCGACCATCCGCACTTTCGCTCCTTCTGGTCGGCGGGTACGGGCTGGGGTGAATTCTCGCTCACCGCAGCCGCCAAAGAGAGAAGACTTTCCATCGCTGTGACAGAAGGATTTTTGCAAGTACGGCAAGTGGAAACGGCGATCGTGAAATCGAGTGTGCAATTCGGCGGCCAGAGCGTGGCGCACACCGCCCGTAAACAAGCTAACCGGCTAATTTTCTCCTTCGCGGAAGAATTGCGGATCGAGCCCGGCCGGGAGTTAACGCTGGGAGCGTGAACACGAAAATGCGAAAGATCTTACTATCACTGGCAATCGCTTTCATAACCTTACCCGTCAGCGGAATCGCGGCCACTCCCGCGCCGGATTGGAAGCAGACACTGCGAGAACGGCTTCCTCTCTACGGCCACCGCAATTGGATTGTCATCGCCGATTCCGCCTACCCGGCGCAAACCAGCAGCGGCATCGAAACCATCGTTTCAAATGCCACTCAGATCGAGGTTTTAAAGCAGGTCCTGGCAGATATCGCGGGTTCGAAACATGTCAGACCAATCGTTTACCTGGACCGCGAATTGCAATTTCTCGACGACAAAGCCGCACCTGGAGTCGCCGCCTATCATAAGCAATTGACTCCCCTGCTCGGTAAGCAGGAGCAGCATACACTGCTGCACGAACAGATCATCTCGAAGCTCGATCAGGTAAGCCACGACTTTCGCGTGTTGATCATCAAGACCAACATGACGATCCCTTACACCTCCGTCTTTCTGGAACTCAGAGCCTCCTATTGGAGCGATGCGAACGAGAGCAAGCTGCGCACCGCCATGAAGTAGCGCCACCCGCTTTCCAATTCGGGACTAGGTAAGCTGGAGATGTCAATGCATTTGAACGTAAATGATGCCCGGGAAAGATTCGTTGAGCTAGTGCAGTCGGTTCTGGGCGGGAACGACGTAACGATCTGCCAAGAGGGCAAGCCGCTAGTGCATCTGGTTCGCGCGCAGTCTCAAGAACGCACCGATTCCCATCGAAGTTCCGGATGGGAATCGCCGGCCGAGCTCGAACCCTGGCTGAATGGTGACCTCTACTAAACTCGCCTTTATCACTGCACCGTTGGGCTGGCCTCCTGATATTCATGCGGCGCTGGCTGGGGCACGACGCCGGGAACAATGTCGTACTCAGGCTTATTGACGCCTTTCAAATATTTATCGAACCAGCCGACGATATGCTCCAGCCGCTCGACGCGATGCCAGGGCTGTCCTGAGCGCGACAGCTCGTGCGATTCGCCGGGAAACCGCACCATCACGGTAGGCTGCTTCATATATTTCAGCGCCCGAAACAGTTGTTCTCCGCCGCTGGTAGGTGGAGTCCGGTAATCCGCGTCTCCTAGGATGAACATCATCGGCGTTTGAATCTTCTTCACGTAGGTGATGGCAGAACGGCTGGAGAAATCAGTAGGCACATCGAACGGCGCTCCCTTGAACCACGTCGGTTGAAACAGTAAAAAGTCGTCGGTGTACCACCAGGAAGTCCAGTCTGAAATGTCGCGCTGCGATACCGCCGCTTTAAATCGCCTGGTCTTCGTCACCGTCCAATCCGTCAACACGCCGCCGCCGCTGCCTCCCGTGACCCCCAGCCGCTCCGGATCGCCATAGCCGCGCTTCACCACTTCGTCCACCGCCGCCATTAGATCCCGGTAATCGTCACCCGGATATTTGTGCTGGATGATGTTTCCGAACTCCTGCCCGTAGGTCGTCGAGCCGCGCGGATTCGGATACACCACTACGTATCCTTGCGCCGCCATCCACTGAAACTCGTGATCGAACACCCAGCCGTAAGCCGAGTGCGGACCACCATGAATGTTCAGGATCACAGGATACTTCTTCGCGGCGTCAAAATCGGGCGGCTTCTGCACCCACATCTGAATACGGCGGCCGTCGAAACTCTTGATCCAGATCTCTTCCGGCTCCGTCAAGTCGAGTTGCGAAAAAAGCTTCTCATTGACGTCCGTCAGCTGTTGTTGCGCACCGTCAACTGTCATCGTATAAAGATCGCCCACGCTGACTGGCGTGGAAATCAACCCCGCAAAGTGCGCGCGATCTCTCGATTGCGCCACCAGTTGCACGGCTTGCCGGCCATGCGTGATGTCCTTTACAGCCCCGGACTTCACATCCACCGCGACCAGATTCGCCGATCCTTCTTTACCGCTGAGATCGTACAAGGTTTCGCCATCTGCGGACCACAGAGGCGCTTGCCCGCCTGGCGCACGCGGAGCGCGATTGTCACCGCCCACACCGTCGCCCATGTCGTAGTCGTATTTGACTGTTAAATTCCTCGGACTGGCCCCTGGCGTAAGTTCAACGGTCCATAGATCAGGCTGTGAATACGACAGCTCGCCGTCCTTTGCCGATCCATGCACCGCGGCCGCCTTGCCATCGGGACTCACCGAAAGCTCGCTCGCCCGAAACGGAAACTGAAGCACTCGCTCTGGCGTGCCTCCCTGGACACCAATCCGATCCAGTTCATTTTGTGGCAGCTCGTAGTACGGCTCGTCTTTCTTGTTAGTAAGGAAGTAAAGGTCACTGCTGTCAGGCGACCAGGCTGCATCTCCTTCACTGAACCGTCCGTGCGTGAGCTGCACCGGCGGCGCCGGCATCGTTCCCGGCTTCGGTACACCCATCACCCCTGGTACATCCATAATCCAAAGATGCGCGGGATGTTTGAAGTCGATATATCCTTCCCCATTCATGCGGTACATCGCATGCGCGATCACGCGAACATCGCTCTCGTGTTCCGCATGCTTCGCTCCGTCCTCCGGAGCGGTACTGCTGGTGAACAACAAGTGCTTGCCGTCGGGAGAAAACAAGGGATTGCCGGCGCCACGCGCGAGCGATGTCAAAGCGTGCGGCTCGCCACCCGAGAGGGAGAGCAGATAAAGCTGCGCCGGCGCGGGCTTACCCTCTTTTTCGATAGCCCTGGTGAAAGCCAGTGCTCCTCCGTCCGGGCTCCACCTCGGCGCGGCGTCATAGGGTCCGTTCGTCAATTGAACCGCTTGGCTTCGTTCCCTTACTTTCAACATCCATAACGAGCTCTCATATCCATCCCGCTTCGGATTGACCATTACCTTTACAAACGCCAGACGGTCGCCATCGGGCGACAATTGCGGGTCGCCGATCCATTGAAAGTCAAATAGATCTTTCTCGGTAATGTGTCGTTTCGGCGCTTCCGCACGGGCGCAAAAAGCGAGCGTCCAACAGGCAGCTAACCAAAATACAGTGCGCCGATACATGTTCCCACTCCTTTTCGGTATCCGGTTACTGTAGCATCCATCCCAGTCGCAAAGACAGCCTCCTGCAAAACGATCAGGACACTGGTAATCCTGTTGCCGTTCTTTACGTTTGGGTAAAGGTGAGGGGTTGCGAGGAAAAGGGACGTTAACCCACTAAAAGAAGGGATCATTATGGTGCGAAGACTAGGGAATCTACTGTTAACAAGCGTTTTATTGGCGGGCATGACCTCGTTTGCCGGAGTTTTCGTTTCGGTGAACATTGCTCCGCCGGCTTTGCCGGTGTATGTGCAGCCGGCCTGTCCGGGCGATGGCTATTTATGGACACCGGGATATTGGGCTTACGGAGCCGCCGGTTATTACTGGGTGCCGGGAGTTTGGGTGACGCCACCGCGGCCCGGAGTATTGTGGACCCCAGGTTATTGGGGCTTTGCGGGAGGCGCTTATGGCTGGCACGCTGGTTATTGGGGGCCGCACGTGGGCTTCTATGGCGGCGTAAATTACGGCTTTGGCTTTAGCGGCGTCGGATTCACCGGCGGTCTTTGGGCCGGCAACGTGTTCCGGTACAACACCGCGGTCACGAATGTGAATACAACGGTCGTTCGGAACGTGTACGTGAACCGTACCGTCGTCAACAATGTCACGGTAAATCGCACAAGCTTTAATGGCCCTGGCGGAGTCAATGCACAACCGACGATGCAGGAGCGGGCAGTCATGTCGCAGCAGCACTTTCAGCCAACCGCCAATCAGCTTTCGCATCAGCAGGCAGCGGCCGCCGATCGAAACCAGCTGGCCTCGATTAACCACGGCCGGCCGGCGACACCAGCCATGGGCAGTGTGAATGGCCGGCGCTACGATCAGCAGCAGCGCATCGGGCAGGGTGTTCGCAGCGGACAATTAACGCCCGGCGAAACGGCACGCGCCGAGAACCGGCAGCAGAACATCAACCATCAGGTCGCGGCCGAGCGCCACGCCAACGGCGGACGTCTAACGCCCCAGGAACGGCAGAATGTAAATCAGCGGCAGAATAACGCCAGCCGCCAGATTGCCCGAGAGAAACACAACGGCGAAAAAGCGCCGCGGTAGCGAATCGTCCCGAAGGTGGGGCAGGTTTTTAGCCTGCCTCGCCGCCTTCCCTGCGCACCATTATTACCCTCGCGTTATTGAAAATAAAATATCAGGCCTGCAGCAACGCGCGTACGTGAGTCTCGGTCGCGAGCGCCAGACCTTCCAGGTTATACCCGCCCTCAAGCACCGAAATCAGGCGGTGATTTGCGTGCTTCGCCGCCAGTTCGCCAACCATCTCGGTCAACACGCGGAAGTCGTCGTCCGTGAGCAGGAACTGGCCGAGTGGGTCCCCCACACGTGAGTCAAAGCCAGCCGAGATCAAGATTAAATCGGGACGGAAGATCTCGGCCGCAGGCAAGAGTTGTTCGCGAAACGCCTCGAAAACTCTCGTGGACCCGGACCCGGCCGGCAATGGAACGTTAAAGGTCTTCCCTGCCCCTTTTCCTGCGCCAGTTTCCGACCGCGCACCGGTGTCCGGATACCAGGGCGACTGATGCGTGCTGAAGAATAAAATGCTACCGTCTTCGTAAAAAATGTCCTGTGTACCGTTGCCGTGGTGAACATCCCAATCGACAATCAGCACTCGTTCCGCCGCGTAACGCCGTTGGGCGTAGCGCGCAGCAACCGCAACCGTATTAAACAGACAGAATCCCATCCCGGTGGCAGCGCTGGCATGATGCCCCGGAGGACGTACCGCGCAGAAGGCATTCCGCACCAGTCCCGAGAAAACGGCATCGACCGCCGAAAGACCGCAACCAGTCGCGAGCCGAGCCGCTTCTTCTGAGTGACAGTTGATCGGCGTATCGCCGGTGCTCAACTGTCCATGACCCTGACTGACTTCCCTGTGTACTAGCTCGATGTATTCGCGGTCGTGAACCAGCGCTAACTCGTCATCACTGGCACGACGCGTCGTTAGAGGCGTAAGTCGATCAATGAGTCCGGTGGATTTGAGCTGATTGTGAACGGCTAGAAAGCGGGCAGGCTGTTCGGGATGGCCAGGACCGCCATCATGCTGCACAACTCTTGGATCAGCAGCCAGGCCAGTATTAGACATCGGGTGTGTAGGCGATCAGTAACTGCTGGCTTTGATGCGCACAAGCTGTTCTTCGGGAACAGGTTCGACGATACGCGTCTGCTCGCCGCGGAAAAAATCGAAGTAGGAAATCTGATGCACGCACGAGATCGTGCAGAGCGGCGCGCAGGACTTTTGCGTGACGTACTCGCGGCGGATATCGTCTACGGTGTATTTGGCCAGAGGCTTAGCCGGGAACCCGCGCTGCTGCGAGCAGTAATGCACTAAGCCTTCCTCGCAGATGTAGAGATAACGCGCCCCGGCTCGGCAGCGCCAGTCGCTTGGTTCACCGTTGGCGATGTTTTCCTGAAAGTAATTAATCCGCGAAAAATGCCTCTTCTCGAATTTCTTCATTTCGAGAAAAACTTCCCGCTCCCGCTTGGCCAGTGGACGAAGCTGGCCATCGCCGTCGTGGATGATTCCGACCGTAGAGGTGAACCCGAGCTCCATCGCGCGGCGGCCAACCACCAAAGCATCTTCGGGATTGCGAATCCCTCCGCCCAATACGGAATTGATGTTCACATGAAAGTCAGCATATTCCGCCAACACCTGCAATTTCTTATCGAGAACTTTGAGGCTCTTCTTCGAGACATCATCCGGCTGCACGTTATCGATGCTGATTTGCAGATAGTCGAGACCGGCATCATTCAGCCGCTGAACACGCTCCGCCGTGAGTAAATAGCCGTTCGTGATCAAGCCGGAAAGCGTCGCATGTTTGCGTATGCCGGCAATGATTTCGTCGAGCTCGGGATGCAGCAGCGGCTCGCCGCCGCTCAGCGTGATCACACCGGTCTTCAGCGCGCCAAGCTGTTCGATCCGTTCAAGCATGGTCGCAAGCGGAACCGGCTTTGAGAAATTGTCGTACTCGTTGCAATAAGTACACGCCAGATTGCAGCGCCGAATAGGAATGATGTGCGCCATGATCGGGTGATCGGTCGAGACCGCTCCCCGGAGGAGCAATTTGGCTTCGCGCAAGCGCCGGTCAAAAGTACGGCTGCGCCGTTCAGTGTGCGGCTGTTCTGACATCAACGAGACTACTTTATTTAAACATAGTAGGCGCGTTCGGCTCGACTGAAAATATTCAGAAGGTGGATTTAAGTGGTTTAAACAACATGGTTTAGGCCTGGATGGTGCCGCTCTGTCACTTAACTGTAAGATTAAACTCGCGCGCGCCGCTCTTCCTTTCCGCGTCGGCCGCCGTGATGCGGACGCGGCAGGTGACGGCGGTCCTGGGTGTCCCGTCCAGATAGATTCCGTCGAGGCTGGCAAGCGCGGTGCAATTTTCTAAACCCGGCTTGTGGCAAGGATAACTTTCGAACACCATGCCAGGCGGCACATCCCCCGATGTGCGAAACGTAAATCGAGTCGGCACCCCTGTACTCGACATGCTTTCAGCTTGAAAAAGAATCGACGCATATCTACCCTTGGCAATAATGAGCGAATCGAGGGTGCGAATCGTGATGTGCGATGCGGCGTGCGATCCAGCGCCTGATAACAACAGCACCGCCACCCATCGTCCCCGCATATGTCTCAGTCTCCAAAAAACGTGCGCCGGCACGGAACCGGCGCACGCTTCTCACTTATTGACAGTTGCCGCTCGTCGCCGGGCCGCAAGCAGCGGTAAGCAGACTGAGAAACCGCGAATCCAGATTCGGGGCGCCCAGGTAAACGTCTCCTGCATCTTGGCGCAACTATCGAGATTGCACGAGTAGCCGAGAATGGTCAAGTTGTTGTTGCCGAGTTGATTGGTGTAGTAGACGAGCCAGTTGGTTACATAGCCGAGTTCCGTTTGTTGGTCGTTGGCGATCAGCGTGCCGACATCCTGTTGATTCGGAACCGATCCATCCGAGAAATACCAGGTGTTCGTAATCCATTCCTGGCTCGGAGTCCAGACGCCATAAGGAGCAGTTCCATTGTTATATGCCGGGACGAACAGGAAGTTCGAGTAGAAGTAACGCGTGAAAAGGTTCGTGCTGGGGTGCGTGACACAGTGGCCCGCCGTGACTATGATGCGCGGACGAAGCACCGAAGCAGAGCAAAATAAATTCCCTCCGGTCCGTGGTCATGGAAGTAAAGTGCGCCCAGAAGTGCGGTAGGGATACGCGACCGCAGTCGAATCTGGAAAAACACGGCTGGTTGTGAAGCGCGCGCCGAAAGTGCTGCTGGCTTCTGGTATCGCCGACAGATCTTCGTTCACGTGCGCTTCCGCACGCAATTCCACGAGATCAGAAGCGGATACCAGCGTTTTCTGCAAGCTGGCGCCAGCACGAAGCGATGGTAAACCACCACTTCCTTTCACCGAAACACCCGCAATCTGGCCGCCGTGTCGGACACCAACGGCCTGCCATCGGCCGCCACGCGTAGGTTCGGTTCAGTTCGATTGATTTATCGCTCAGCAGTCGCGCGGCCGTCCAAAATTGCTCGACCGCCGCGCTCTGTGTCGCTACTTCGGTGTGTACCGTGTGTACCGCGGTCGAGATATCCGGCGTGGCTTGCCCGGATGGTGTCTGCGCAGAAAGAGACAGCGCGGTCACAGCTATCCCTAGCGCTGCCATTCCGCAACGGGAGAAGAGGCTCCGAGTTCTCGCTCCCGCTTGTACTGCTGCGCCGTCCGCACCGGTAAGGACTTGGGGGCTTCGCGGCATCCGGATAATTTCTGTTTGTGCTTGATTCAACATTTACATCCTCCATATGGCTAGTGCGCCACATGCCTGACTGACAAAGCAGTCAAGGGGACAGCGCTACACAGCTCGCGGGAGCCGGCCCCACTCGGAAGCTTATTGAGGTGAATCAATAATGTTTTTATACATCTATCAACATGGCTGTTCGCCTAGCGGCAGCCGGCTGTGATGATGAACGAACTTACGAGATTATCTGTTCAGATACGACAATCAGTACAAACAATTCGTAAGTAGACTCCGGCTTACTGCGGGAGCAGCGCGGTGGGCGAGAGTGCTGTGAAGTGGATCACGAATAATCGCATCGCGCGCTCGGCATGGCTCATACCGAAGCTGTTGGCTTCGTCCAGTGCGCGGCGATTCGACCAGCCATCGTGCTGGATTCGGTAACATGCCATAACCGTGCCCGTCCGATCTTTTCCCCGGCGGCAGTGTATGAACACGGGCGCAGGATTCTGGTCGATCAAAAGCGCCAGCGCGGTGCGAACCTCTTCGGGCGTTGGCGCAGAGAACGGCCGCATCGGGATGTTCACGTATCTCAGACCAAGGTGCTGCACCTGCGCGCGTTCCCGCTCAGTCTCCACCCCGGTTTCGCGCAAATCGATCACCAGCTTGACGCGCATCGCCGCCAGATCTTCCAGCGCCGCTTCGGACGGCTGCGCGCCCCGGTAAATCATGGCGTTGACCTCACCGAAATTGCGGACATGCGCAGGCTGCGGATCGCCGCAAAAAGCGATCGCAACATTCAAACAGAAAAACGCGTTAATGCGGAGGATTCTGCTGCGGCTTAGGCGGCGGCTGCTGCTGGCCATTCCCTGCTCCTCCTACGTCGCCGTACTTGATCGTGCTTTCCGTCTTGAACTCGAATTTCTTGTACTGGTCGTATTTGATTACTTCTTTGATGCGTTGCGACGGGCCGTCTTTGAAATTCAGCGTGTCATCCGCGTACGTATACGTCGGGAACCAGAACTTGCCGTCAACCTGCTGCCGGTACGTTTCGAATTTTGGAAACTGCTGATCTTCCCCGCGGCGCAGATACCCGGTGGCGCGCCCGTACGTCTTCACAATCTGCAAATCCTGGTCGTCTACCCAGATTTGGCCATCGAAGTAACGCTTCCGATCCTTGGTGAGGTTCTTGGGCTTCACCGAGAACACGTAACAGGGAATTTCGTCCACCTGCTCGCGGCCCACATAGTTCACGTCGTACTCACCTCTGTCGCTGTTCGTCATCACAAACGGCATTACGTGGCGCAAGTCCTCTTCGTCTTCGTGCGTCATCGAGATGTTTTGCAGCGACGTCACCGGGGCATGTGTGACGTGCGACGTCCGGCGATTGCGGTCGTCAAAGCTTACTTCTTCGACCATCTCGTAGCTGCCGCCGGGAGGATCGGTCTCTTCGAGCTTGGTTGTCTGCCGGTATGTGTAACTTTCCCGCGCCGCGGCAAAATCGGTTTCTTTTTGCGTGAACTGTTTGATGATGTTTTGAATCTGATCGGGCGTGGGAGCAGGCTTTGTGTCGACCGCGAATGCAAAGCTGGCGCAGGTTACTATCGCGAACAGACAAATAGACAGGCGAAGCAAGGGTTTTACCACCACCTTCATTCTGACGCACTTGCCCCTCCGGCGAGTTACCGCTACTTCGGATCGAGCAACGATTTGGCGATCGTCGCGCGCTGCATGTTGCTCGTGCCCTCGTAAATGCGGCCAATTTTCGCGTCCCGGTAGAGCTTCTCGACCGGATAATCTTTGGTAAACCCAACGCCGCCCAAAACCTCGATCGCCTTTGACGCAACCTCCTCCGCGATGATCGACGTAAAATACTTGGCCATGGCTGCCTGCTGCACAAAAGGCTGCTGGGCATCGCGCAGCCGGGCAGCGTTGTAGACGAGCAAGCGCGCCGCTTCGATCTGCACGACCATTTCCGCTAAATCGAACTGGACCCCTTGAAAATCGCCGATGCGCTGCCCGAACTGCTTGCGTTCGCGAGCATGTTTCAGCGCATGTTCGAGCGCCCCTTCTGCCAGTCCAAGCATCTGCGCCGCAATGCCAATGCGGCCCTCATTTAAAGTTTCAATGGCGATCTTGTAGCCTTTGCCTGGATCACCGAGAGTCTGCGACTCCGCAACCGGCACATCCTCCAGGATGAGCTCGCAGGTGGACGACGCGCGAATTCCCAGCTTATCTTCTTTCTTGCCGATTGTGAAGCCGGGCGCGTCGCGTTCCACCAGGAAACAAGTAATGCCGCGATACCCAGCCGAGGCGTCGATGGTGGCGAAGACTAGAAAGAGGCCCGCTTCGGCGGCATTGGTGATCCACAGCTTACGACCGGAGAGGCGGTACCCGTTTGCATCTTTTACAGCCCGCGTAGTGAGCGCAAAAGCGTCAGAGCCGGAAGCGGCCTCAGAAAGGGCGTACGCACCGACCGTATCGGTGGACAGGAGTCCCAGATAGCGGCGTTTTTGCTCGGCCGTACCCCAGTGTGCGAAAGCATTATTGACCAGCGTGTTCTGTACGTCGACGATGACCGCGGCCGCTGGATCGACTTTGGCGATTTCTTCGATGGCCAGAATGGATTGAAAAAAGCTGCCGCCTTGCCCGCCGTATTCTTCTTCGATATCGATGCCCATTAGCCCGAGAGCAAACAGTTCGCGAAGCAGTTCGGGACGGAATTTCGCCTCTTCATCCATAGCGCGAACATGCGGCGTCAGACGCTCCCGGGCAAACTGCCGGACGGAGCTTTGGAAAAGGAGCTCTTCTTCGTTGAGCACGGTGAGCGGAGCGGGAGGAGCAACGGCTATCGCTTGAGCCATACCGCGCTTATCATAGCGCCGCGTATCTAGAGCGAACCTGTGCTTCTACAATTGACTGAATGAGTACACCCGCCCGCGCATTAGCTCCGCCGGAAACTCAGAAACACAAACTATCGGCCCGGCACGTCACGGCGCTCGATGGCGTCCGCGGCCTTGCCGTCTTGATGGTGGTCCTCTATCACACCACTGACTACATGTCAGGCAGCGGTCTCCTGCTGCGTGCTTTCAGGTTTCCTCTCAGGATCGGTTGGTCGGGCGTGGATCTTTTCTTTGTACTGTCTGGGTTTTTGATTACTGGCATTCTGCTGGACACGCGGGCATCACCCAAATACTTCCAGTCTTTCTATGCCAGACGCGCACTCCGAATATTTCCGCTCTATTATTTCGTTCTAACGGCCGTGCTGCTAGCGGCGCGATTTGCGCCCGGGCTCAACTATATCCTGCCTATTCCCCATGACCGCATCTTTTATTTCTTCTATCTGAACAACTGGTGGCCGCTGCTGAAGGACACGTGGCACGCCAACATCATTGGGCATTTCTGGAGCCTGGCGGTTGAAGAACAGTTTTATTTGTGGTGGTCGTTGTGCGTTTTTTTCATCCCGGCGAAACACATTCTGCGCGCTGCGTCGATCGGTATTGTACTGGCGCTGGCCATACGCTGTGGCATTTACGCGCACGCCGGGCTGGCGCGCGACCTCGTGGAAAATACCTTTTCGCGTATGGATGCTCTGCTGGCCGGTGCTTTCCTGGCTGCCCTGGTGCGCCGACCGGGCCTTCTCCTGCGCTTGAAGCGTCCGATCTATCTCACCGGCGCAATCTCCGCCGCAACGGCGCTTACCATCGTGTACCTGATTCGCAGCGCTGCGTTGACCAATGTGCTCGCTTATTCCTTCCTGGCAATGGCTTTCGGCGCCCTGGTTTTATTCGCGTTCCTGCAAACCGCCGAAAGATCCCGCGTCAAGCAATGGTTCTCCGATAAGCGCCTAACCACTTTCGGTAGGTACAGCTATGGCATGTACGTCTATCACGTTCCTCTTCTGGCGGTCGAAAGTAAGGTAATCCGGCGATTCGTTCACTATGAAACAACGGTGTGGGGCAATCTTCTCTTTGCCGCAGTCATCCTCGCCACCACCTTCCTCATCGCAAAGCTAAGCTTCGATCTGTTTGAAAGCCGTTTCCTCCGATTAAAGAAGTACTTCCGGGCCTGAAACCCACGGAAAAACTAGTCCTCCAACGCAAGTGCCTTAAGCTGAAAGTTCAACATGAGACTGCAAAACTTCTGGCTGGCGACTCTTGCGTCTGTCGCGTTATGGATATCTCCGGCGACCGCCCAGAGCCCAGAACCAGGCGCTGTTACACGTGCCACTTTAGACAACGGCTTGCACGTGGTAATCATTCGTGATCCGCTAGCCCCCGTTGCCACCATTGAAGAAAACTACAAGGTCGGCGGCAATGAAACGCCGGCCGGCTTTCCTGGCATGGCGCATGCCCAGGAGCACATGGCTTTTCGCGGCTGCGCCGGGTTGACCGCGGATCAGATCGCTGCCGTCTATGCCCAACTCGGCGGCTATCAGAATGCCGACACGCAGCAAAACATTACGCAGTATTTTGTCACCGTGCCTTCCGCCGATCTGGATGTCGCCCTGCACATCGATGCCGCATGCATGGCGGATATGCAGGACTCCGATAAGGAGTGGCAGCAGGAACGCGGCGCCATTGAACAGGAAGTCTCGCGTGATCTATCGAATCCCACCTACAAATTCATCACTCGGCTCAATCACGACCTGTTTCGAGGAACGCCGTACGAGTTCGACGCCCTCGGCACACAGAGCTCGTTCGATAAAACCACCGGCGCCATGCTGCGCGAGTTCTACCAGAGATGGTACGCGCCCAATAACGCGATTCTCATCATCACAGGCGATGTGGACCCGGCGGCCACGCTCGAAAAAGTAAAGAAATACTACGGCTCCATTGCACAACATGCCGTGCCGGAACGACCCGCGGTCAATCTGCAAGCGGTCGAAGCAGATTCGTTCACCCTCGACAGCAACTTGCCCTACATGCTGACGTTCATCGCCTATCGATTTCCCGGGTTCAGCAGTCCGGATTACGCGGCTTGCCAGGTCTTAAGCGACGTGTTGTCGAGTCAGCGCGGCGAATTATATGGTTTAGTGCCGCAGGGCAAGGCGCTCGGCACTTCGTTCGCCATGCTCGAAACCTATTCCCAAGCTAGTGCGGCGTACGCGGGCGCGGCCTTGCCGGCGGGCGCGGATGCGGCCGCCACTATCGCCGAGATGAAGAAGATTTTAACCACCTACGCGACGAATGGTGTACCGCCCGATCTGGTCGAGGCGGCCAAGAAGGGCGAACTCGCCAGCGCGGAGTTCGGGCGCAACTCCATTTCCAATCTGGCGGCGTTATGGTCGCAAGCCCTGGCGGACGAAGGACGGCAATCACCCGATGAAGATGTAGCGGCTATCAAACGCGTAACAGTGGACGATGTGAATCGGGTAGCGAAGAAGTACCTGCTTGGACAGAACGCTATCACGGGCACGTTGAAGCCACAGTCTTCCGGCGAAGCAGTGGCCTCGAAAGGTTTCGGCGGCACCGAACAGACCACGTCCGCGCCCACCAAACCAGTCGCGTTGCCGGATTGGGCGGAAGGTTCGGTAAAGTCACTCCGAGTGCCGCAGGCAGCCACCCATCCGGTCGATATGAAACTCGCCAACGGCATTCGCCTGATCGTCCAGACAGAAAAAACGAGTGGGACGGTGACCCTGCTCGGTTCGATCAAAACACAGGTCCAAATGCAAACGCCGCCCGGCAAAGATGGCGTCTCCGATGTACTCGAAGGTCTCTTCTCCTATGGCACAAAAACGCTCGACCGCCTGCAGTTTCAAAAAGCTCTGGACGATATCGCAGCCTCAGAATCGGCCGGATCGAATTTCAGCCTGAAGGTTTTAAAGCCGGATTTCACCCGCGGCGTCGAGTTGCTGGCCGACAACGAACTGCATCCCGCTCTGCCCAAAGAAGCCTTCGAAATCGTAAAACAGCAGACTGCACAGGAGAGCGCGGGCGAACTGGAGAGTCCTGGCTACCGCACGGAACGCGCACTCACGCTGCGGCTGCTGCCCGCCAAAGATCCACTCTTGCGCGAAACCACGCCTAAAACCATCGGAACCGTAGCCTATGACGACCTCGAACACTACTATGCGAAAACGTTCCGGCCCGACCTCACGACCATCGCCGTGATCGGCGATATCACTCCCGAAGAAGCTCGCAGCGCCATCGAAAAATGCTTTGGCGCCTGGCAGGTCGAAGGTGCGAAGCCGGATGTCACCTTGCCCGCCATACCGGGCAACAAACCCAGTTACGCGACTGTGCCGGATGCCAGCAGCGTGCAGGACCAGGTGCAATTGGCGCAAGCGCTCGAGATGAACCGCTTCAGTCCCGATTACTATGCGCTGCGCCTGGGGAACCACGTACTGGGCGGCGGCTTTTATGCCACGCGCCTGTATCGCGATTTACGGCAGAAGGCTGGTTACGTCTACAACATCGACAATTCGCTAGCCGCTGCGGAAACGCGCGCCACTTACTCGATCGACTTCGGCTGCGATCCGAAGAACGTTTCGAAAGCACGCGTGATGGTCGATCAGGAGTTGCGCGAGATGGGCAAGTCGAATGTATCGCCCGGAGAACTGCAGCAAGCCAAGGCGCTCATCCTGCGCCAGATCCCGTTAGCTGAATCGAGCGAAGATGCGGTCGTCGGCGGCTTTATTGCGCGGGCGCGGATCGGTCTACCGCTTGACGAGCCCTATCATGCGGCCGAGAAATATTTCACGATGAGCGCGGATGAGGTACGCGTAGCTTTTGCCAAGTGGATCAGGCCGCAAGACTTTGTTCAGGTGGTGCGCGGCCCGGTCCCGCAGTAGCGCACAGAGGGACTTATGTTCGAGCGGTATACGGAAAAAGCACGGCGCATCATTTTCTTTGCTCGTTATGAGGCGAGCCAGTTCGGTTCGCCGTACATCGAGGTGGAACACTTGCTGCTGGGCTTGATGCGCGAGGATAAGGGTCTTATGGAAAGCGTATTGCCCGGGCTTGCCATGCAGACAAAATTACGCGACGACGTGCGTGCATCGATCCCACAACGGGAACAATTTAACACCAGCGTGGATCTCCCGCTCTCGCACGTAGCGAAGCGGGTCCTGGCGTACGGGGCGGAAGAGGCGGAGCGGTTGAATCATAAGCATATCGGGACAGATCACCTGCTGCTTGGCCTGATGCGGGAACCGTCCGGGCTCGACGAGATTTTTCTGCGGTATGGCTTAAACCTGGATCAGCTACGCCGCAAATTCGCCGAAAAAACACCCTTTCGGCCGTCGTTTGTTGCAGGATCAGCGAATGCATTGAGCGCCGTGCAGGCGCAGTTTGGCGAACTTACGGCACGATTGACCCATGACGTAGAACCCGCTCCCGTTTATCTTCCGCGGACACCCGAATGAACATTCGCCAGCTAGGAACACTGCTGCGGGCGCGCCAGGCTTCCTGTGTTGAGTTGGTCAATCAGGCAGTTTCCGCGGCTAGAAAGCTCGATCAATTGCGCGCCTTTATTACAGTGACCGAGTCGGAAGCGCGGGCAGCGGCGGCGGTTCTGGATCAGGAGTTCCACAACGGAATCGATCGCGGTCCCCTGCATGGCATTCCCATCGTTCTGAAGGATCTTTTTTACACAGAAGGGATCCGCACCACTGCGGGTTCTCGCATTTTTGAAAAGTTCGTACCCGAGTACGATGCCGAGGTAGTAACACGCCTGCGAGCGGCGGGCGCGATCAGTATCGGAAAGACCAACCTGCACGAGATGGCCTTCGGGATTACTTCGCGCAATCCGCATTTCGGCCACGTACGCCATCCAATGGATAACGCCCGACTGCCCGGTGGATCGAGCGGCGGTACTGCGGTGGCCATTGCATCCGGCATCGTTTCGATGGGTTTGGGCACCGACACTGGCGGCTCGATTCGCATCCCAGCCTCCTACTGCGGCACCGTCGGACTGAAGCCAACCTACGGTCTCGTCAGCCGGCGCGGAGTGTTGCCTCTGGCGTTCAGTCTCGATCATGTGGGACCGCTTGGTTCCTGCGTCGAAGATTGCGCGCTCGCCATGAACGGCATGGTCGAAGGCGATTACAATCGCGCTTCACTAACGGATTTAAATGGTGTCCGTGTCGGCGTTCCTGCGAACTTCTTCTTCGATCGCCTCGATGAACAGGTAGCCGACGCGGTGCGGCACAGTGCCTCGGAGATGGAGCGCGCCGGCGCTCAAGTCAACGAAATCCGCGTACCCGATTTCAACGAAATCAATCTCACCTCGCACATCATCATTCTTTCGGAATTCGCAGCCCTCCACTCGGAACGGCACAAGCCCCGCGAGTTCGGCGACGATGTCTGGGAGCTGCTGCAGCTGGGCCGGCGCATCGCCGCTCACGAGTACGTGAATGCGCAGCGTCTGCGGACACTCTTCCGGCGAAACATGGACGCGCTCTGGCGGCAGATCGATGTGCTGGTCACGGCCACCACGCCCATAGTCGCCCCTCCGGCGGATCAAGAGATGGTCCAGGTAGGCGGCCAGGAAGAGAATGTGCGCATGGCATCTACCCGCCTTGTCCGAGGCTTCAACCTGCTCGGGGAACCGGCCCTCTCTATGCCTTGCGGACTCAGCCCGGACGGCTTGCCCATCGGCTTGCAGCTGGTCAGCGCGCCCTTTCACGATGCCGAATTGCTGCAGATTGCCAAAACACTGGAACAGCGTCTAGGTACGTTCGAGCGGCAGGCCTGACACTTCCAGCGCCCGCCAGCCGCCATCGAGCGAAATGACGTTGGTGTAACCCATCTTCTGCAAATTATCCGCAGCCAGCGCGGACCGATACCCGCCGCCACAGTAAAGAACCAGTTTCGTGTCTTTTTCAGGAAAGGTGGTTTCGATATCGCGCTCGATGATGCCCCGGCTCAGATGCACGGCTCCAACCACATGGGCGGCCTGCCACTCATTGTCTTCGCGCACATCCACCAGTTGCCCGGCTCGATTGGTCTCGATCATCTGCTTGTACTCCTCGATGTTTATCTGCTGAACACGCTGCCTAGCACTTTCAGCCAGCGCGAGGAAACCAGGACTGTGTTGTTTAGCGGCAGTACTCATGACTTTTACTGTAAGCGGACTAGCAACTCTAAGCGCGCGTTCCCAGATCGAATAATTCTGCGACTTCGCGTGCATAAGCAGCCAGATCAAAGTCGCGCTTCCCGAGCAGCTTCCCGGTGGCGGCATCGATCACGCCGCGCAAAGCAATCGCCATATCCCGCGGCGGAAACTTGCGAAATTCCCCATTCTGCTGGCCCTCGACAAAGATTTGCGAAGTTGCCTCCAACAAGGGTTCATCGGAATCCATATCGAACAGCATTTTGCCTTCGGCCGTTCGTGCGCTCATCAGAATACTGACCACTGCTACCAAATGCTGGCGGTAGAGACCCATAAAGTCCAGATTGGATTCGATATAGGCGCGCAGTTTGCCGCGCGCGGTCGTCTGCGCCTCAATGCGCGGCGCCATCATGTTTGCGGCCAGCGTGTAAACTTCCTTCACCACCTCCCGCACCAATTCTTCTTTGCCTGCGAAGTGATAGGAGATCACACCTTTGCTGACACCAGCCCGTTGCGCAATCTGCGCCAGCGAGGCATTCGGATAACCCAATTCCGCGATCGTCTCAATCGCGCAGCGGATGATTTGAGAACGGCGGGCGGCTTCTATAAAAGATCGTCCCTCGGTCGGAACAGCGTTCTCGGCGGATGACATGGTTCATCTGTAGGATGACAAACGCCAGGCTTCCGTCTGTAATTATCCCGGACCGAACGCCAGCAGAACGTTCCCTCCTTTACCGCCGTACTGCGAATACCCTGAACTGACGAACACCATGCCGCCTGCGATCACCGGTCCGGCCACGTCGATCGACCCTCCTTCCGCCGCCGCGTCGTTCACCGTTTCGAAGGAACGCTCCGTATCGAAATCCCACATCACATGTCCGTTGGTAGCCGAATAAGCCCGCACATGGCCATCGAGCGATCCCGAGAACACCACCCCAGGCATCACGGAAACGGGTGCCGATTGCGCCGGGCTGCAAGGCTGCCGGTCCCTGCAATCCGGCGGAGCCGCCTTCCAGAGTAATTGCCCGGAATCTACCCGGTAAGCCGCCAAACCACCACCTATTTTGGGATCGATCATCAGCTTGCCGGGACCACCAGCCTGCTTGAACGCGATGTCTGAGAGCGCCACAAAAAGAGTCTCTCCGTCGGTCGCCAATCCCCACTCGATACCGCCCAGCGGCCCACCGTGCCCGGCCCGTTGCTGCCAGAGCAGCTTGCCTTGCGCGTCCGGGTCGACCGCGTAAATCATTCCCGATTTCTGGCCCAGCAACAATACCCGCTGGCCGGATGGCAACGAGACCAGCATGGGCGGCGCGCCGAAATCGAAGTCCGGGCCACAGACGCCCTCACCAGGCTTGCCGCAAGCCAGATTGAAAACGTCCGGTCGGGTAAATTGCCGCGACCACAGAATCTTTCCGCTTGCCCGATCCAAAGCCAGCACAGCGTCACTCGTTTCACTCGGCGGATCGGAGTAGTTATCCCCCGTAGTCACGTAAACGATTCCCTTTTTTGTATCGATCGTAGGTGGTGACCAGATGGCCGCACCCGAAGGTCCCATAGTGTCGCGTCCGTCTTTCGTCTTCCCGTGAACGGCCGGACTCTCAGCAATCGTATGCGTCTGCCAAAGCGTTTCGCCGGTTGCCGCGTCGAGCGAACTAAGACTGCCGCGGAACGTACAGCACGGGTAATTGGGAGCAATCACCGATACTTCTTCATAGGACGCTAACGAAACATAGAGGCGGCCCTCATAGTACGTCGGAGCGCCCGTAACAAAAGCCGCCGGGTGATCGGCAATCTTGCTCTGCCACAGTTCTTTGCCGGATCGAAGATCGAGAGCATGCACGACGCCCGTGACATCGCCGAAGAACAGCGCATCTTCGTTACCAGCGCGCCCGATCACCAGGCCCGAGCGCACATTTTTCAACTTGCTCAACCAGAACGTGCACCCTGTTTTCGCATCGAGAGCGGAAACCGTACCGTCATCCGTGCCCAGATACACCCGACCTTCTGACACAACAGGTTGCGACCGCATGAACTTCACTCCGGCCGCCCCATAGGCCCACTTTAATTCGAGATGCTCCACCGCTCCAGGTGGAAGGGCGCCTTCTTTCTGGTAGCGCCAGTTCTCCGGAGTCACGCCCCAGCTCGTCCAGCCCGGTGTTTTCTGTTTCGACAGGAAGGCATCGCCCGGACAAGTGTTTACCGTGGTCGATTCCTGGACAGGAGCTCCCAGCCAGTCGCTGACGTCCTTTATCTCCTGGCTCGACAGGCCTGCACCCTGCTGCCGCATCACACCCGAGGTCAGGGCAGCCGTAATTCGTGCCGCACTCAGTTGCCGCAGCGTGCTTTGACGTGGGACGCGCGCCGCCCCGACCGCCTCATGACAAACCGCGCAATGAGCTGCATAGAGCTCTGCTCCCGGGGATGCCTTGGCGGTGAGCCCATCGGTCCCCAGCAAGAAGAAGAGGAATAAAAGGAAGAACTGTCCGTTCGGTATGCGATCTGACCACATGGTCAGATTATAGAACCTGCGGATAGACCGCTGTCAAGTGGGTTCGAATTTTCAAAAGCTATTGTGTCAGCGCCGCATTGAGAGATCCTTGCCGGTATCCCTCTAAATCGAGCGTGACGTACAAGAAGCCTAACTGCTTGAAAATATGTGTAAACGACTGAGCCATCTCGGTCGTTAGTGCCTGCCCGAGTTCGTCTTTGGCGATTTCAAGCCGGACCAGCTCGCCATGGAACCGCACCCGAAACTGCCTGAAGCCGAGCGCCCGAATCGCCTCTTCGCCTTCTTCGATGGTGCTAATGGTCTCGACTGTAACCGGAGTTCCGTAAGGTACCCGCGAACTAAGGCAGGCCGCCGCAGGCCGGTCCCAGGAAGCCAGACCGGCCAGCCGCGAGAGTTCGCGAATCTCCGCCTTCGAAAGTTGGGCAGCAACCAGCGGCGCTTCCACCTGGTGTAATTTGGCGGCATGCTGGCCGGGCCGGTAGTCGCCCAGGTCGTCCGCATTCACGCCATACACGACATGGTCGAAACCTGCTTCCGCGGCGTATACGTCGAGCCGGTTGAAAAGTTCGTCCTTGCAATGAAAACAGCGATTCTTATCGTTCTTGACGTAATCGGGATTCTCAAATTCACGAGTTTCGATGTACTCGTGACGAAAGCCGTTCAGTGCCGCGAACTCCTCCGCGAATCGCTTATGAGAGGCCGGTATAGATGCGGAGTCGGCTGTGATTGCTACGGCGTCCGTCCCAAGAACCTGGTGCGCCGCCCAAGCTAGGTAAGCAGAATCCGTTCCACCCGAATACGCCACGATCACGCGCCCCAACTCGCGCAGACGCTCAAAGAGAAGCTGCTGCTTTTCTTCCAGATTCGCGGACTCGTAACTCTTCTCAATGCCCTGAATGGACACTAGGGCGGCCATGCTTCGAGTATAGACCTCGTTCGAGCCGCCCTCTCCTGCTTATTGCAGTGGCAATTCGCCGTTCAACGCCGTAGGATCTTCCGCCGGCTCAGGAATGCACGAAGCGGCGGCGACTTGATCGCCCTCTTCCATGCGCACCAGACGCACACCCTGCGTCGAGCGCCCAGCCTGCCGGATTTCCCCCGACTCGAGACGGATGATCTTCCCGTCTTTGGTGATAATCATCAGGTCGGTCACTTCGCGAACCGAAAGGACTGCCACGACTTTCCCAACCTTCGGCGTAGTCTTCATGTTGATCACGCCCTTCCGTCCCCGGCCCGTCAAGCGGTAATCCTTGGAAGGCGTGCGCTTTCCGAAGCCATTCTCCGAGATCGAAAGCATCAGCCCGTCCTCGTCGATTACTTCGAGCGCGATCAGCGTATCGCCCTCTTCCAGGTCCATGGCGCGCACGCCGCGTGCCTGGCGTCCCATGGCGCGCACTTCGTCCTCGTTAAACCGAATTGCCATGCCTTCCCGCGATCCGAGGAAGATGAACTTGTCGCCCGTAGTCACCGCTGCGCCCAGCAACTCATCCCCCTCATCGAGCGCCACAGCAATGATTCCGCGTGCCAGTGGATTATCGAATTCGGTGAGTTCGCATTTCTTGATCACACCTTGGCGAGTCACCATCACGATGAACTGGCCGGCCGTGAATTCCTTTACAGAGAGAAACGCCTTGACGTTTTCATCGGGCTGCAGATTGATCAAGCCCGAAACGTGTTTGCCTTTTCCCGTCGTCCCCGCATCTGGAATCTCGTAAATCTTGAGCCAGTAAACCCGGCCCTTGTTCGTAAAGATGAGCAGGTAGGAGTGGGTGGAAGCGATCACCAGATGCTCCACTACGTCCTCGGAACGCGTCCCCATCCCGATCCGGCCTTTGCCGCCGCGCAACTGGCGGCTATAGGTATCGACCGACGTCCGTTTCAGATAGCCGCCGCGCGAAACCGTCACCGCGACGTCTTCCATCTGGACCAGATCTTCGAGCCGGATCTCACCCGTGTCCTCGATGATCTGCGTGCGGCGCTCATCGCCGAAGTCTTTTTGGACTTCCTTGAGCTCCTTGATGATGACCGAACGCACCACTTTTTCGGAGCCCAGAATCTCCAGATACTCGCCTATCATGCGCTGAATTTCCGCCAGCTCGTCGAGAATCTTCTGCTGCTCCATGCCGGTGAGGCGCTGCAGCTGCAATTCGATAATCGCCTGCGACTGGATCTCAGTAAAAGCAAAAGTCGAGATCAAGCCTTCGCGCGCTTCCCTCGGCGTCTTGGCCGCGCGAATCAGCGCAATCACCGCATCGAGATTGTCGAGCGCCTTCTGGAAGCCGAGCAAAATGTGCTCGCGAGCGCGCGCCTTTCGCAACAGGTAATCGGTGCGCCGGCGCACTACATCGATCCGGTGCTCGATGAAGCGCTTCATCAGGTCGATCAGACCCAGCTCGCGCGGCTGGCCGTTGACGATCGACAGCATGATCACGCCGAAGTTCACCTGCATCTGCGTCTGCTTGTACAGGTTATTCAACACCACTTCGGTCTGCTCGCCGCGCTTGAGCTCGAAAACGATGCGCATGCCGTCGCGATCGCTCTCGTCTCGCGCGTCCGAGATGCCTTCGAGTTTCTTCTCGCCCACCAGCGCTGCAACGTGTTCCAGCAGCCGGGCCTTGTTCACCTGGAACGGAATCTCCGTAACAATAATCGATTCGCGATCCTTGCCCAGCTTCTCGGTAGTCGCCTTTGCTCGCAGCTTGATACTGCCGCGCCCGCGGGTGAAGTAGTCGTAAATACCCGAGCGTCCCAGAATAAAGCCGCCCGTCGGAAAATCCGGACCGGGCACCATTTCTAAAATCGTCGCAAACGGTGTCTTCGGGTCTTCAATCAACGCGATGGTGGCGTTGATGATCTCTTTCAGATTATGCGGCGGAATATTCGTCGCCATGCCGACCGCAATGCCCGACGAACCATTGATAAGCAGGTTCGGAACGCGCGTCGGCAGCACCACCGGCTCGTGCTCGCTGTCGTCATAATTCGGGCGAAAATCAACCGTTTCTTTATCGATATCCTCGAGCAACATGCTCGCGATTTTCGAAAGACGCGCCTCGGTGTACCGCATCGCCGCCGGTGGATCGCCATCCACCGATCCAAAATTTCCCTGGCCATCGATCAACGGATAGCGAAGCGAAAACGGCTGCGCCATGCGCACCAGTGAGTCATATACCGGCGCATCACCGTGCGGATGGTACTTACCAAGAACTTCGCCCACGATTTTGGCGCATTTGCGGGTAGGCCGGTTGAACGTCAGGCCCATCTCATGCAGCCCGAACAGAATGCGGCGATGCACCGGCTTGAGCCCGTCCTCGACGCTCGGCAACGCACGTCCCACGATCACGCTCATCGCGTAATCGAGGTACGAGCGCTTCATCTCGTCTTCGATATTGATCGGAATTAGGTTCTTCGAATCGCCCGTCGGTGGAAACAGCCCGCCGCCGTCGTTCGGTGGATCTTGGTCAGCCAAATATTGCTCCTGCCAGCGTGGGAACTCACGCGCAAGCTACTGATGCGCGGCTAGTTACTCCAATGTTTCGCTGTAGTAACATTTTAGCAGTTTGCCTCCGCTAAAGGCATCCTGCGCGTGCTGCAAATGCGGGCCAAAACCGGCTCTCAATAAACCGTGTATCGCCCCCGAGTTGCATTTCTATGAAAATGCTCTAAGCTGAGTAGCTTAACCTAAGAAGTTCCACGTTGTGCAAGGGCGCAAGTACCGAGGCGTCCAGTAATCGTATTCGTAGAGCTCCGTCTGCTCTCATTCCCTAATTCCTGGAGGTTTGTTATGTTCAGACGCAGCTTAACTGCTATTCAATTTGCTGTTCTTTTTTCCGCTCTCGCGCTAGGCCAGTCGTTTCGCGGCGGCGTTTCCGGTACCGTTGTCGATCAAAGCGGCGCAGCCGTCGCCAATGCTTCCGTGAAACTGATCGGAACCGATACCGGCCTCACTCGCAACGTCGCTACCGGCGGCGGTGGGGAATTCACCTTTCAGGATCTCCCGCTCGGCAAGTACTCCGTCACTGTCACGCAATCCGGCTTTCAAACGCAGCAGATCAAAGACATCAACGTCGAAGCCGGCAAGATCTTCAACATGCAGGCCACGCTTTCCGTTTCTACCCAGGCCACGGCCGTCGAGGTGTCCGCCAGTACGGTGGCAATCGAAACTTCTTCCTCCGCGCTAACCAGCGTCATTCCGACCAAAGCCATTCTCGACGTACCGCTCAACGGCCGGGATTTCACCCAGCTTTTAAAACTGAACCCAGGCGTGAACGCCGCGGGATCGGTCAACGGCAATCGCACCAATGCCATCAACTGGCAGATCGACGGCGCAGACAACAACGACCAATGGCACAACAGCGCCGCGGTTAATCAGGGCGGCGTTTCAGGTATCGCCGGTACGCTTTTGCCGATCGATGCCATCGACGAATTCTCGCTGCAAACGAGTGGTAATGCCGAGCAGGGGCGCAACAGCGGCGGTACCCTTAACCTCGTCATCAAATCAGGCACCAACGATTTTCACGGTTCGCTCTACTACTTCAATCGCAACGAATTCCTGGCGGCAAGCAACTGGTTCACTCCTCCCGGCACACCGACTCAAAAATTGCGCAATAACCAGGAGGGCGGATCGCTCGGCGGCCCCATCTGGAAAAATCACACGTTCTTTTTCATGACGTATGAACAGCAGAATTTCTTGGCCGGCAACACCGCGCAGGGAACCACGCCCAGTGCCGCCTGGGTGGCTCAGGGCGAGCAGGTGCTGGCGCGCAACGGCGTGCAGGTGAATCCGGTCTCGCTCAACCTGATCAATACCCTCTGGCCCGCTAATTCGCTCACCGGACCGGCGACCACCAACAATTTCTTTTCCTCCGCCAACAACATTTCCGATAGCTACAACGGCATCGTTAAGCTCGATCACATCTTCAACGAGAGAAACAATATCGCGTTCCGCTACTTCGGCGGAACCGGATCGCAGACCGAGGCCGTTGGCTCAGCCGTCCCCTACTATTACCAGGTGGCGCCCAGCCGCATGCATAATTTTTCGCTGGTCTATAACGAAGTGATTTCGCCAAGATTCGTGGCGCAAACCGTCGTTGGCGTGAATTACTTTAAGCAGGTATTTAACGATGCTAACGCGGGGTTCAATATCCCGGCGCTAGGCTTGAATACGGGTGTTACCAATCCGAGCTTGTTCGGCGCCCCGGACATCAAGATCACCGGCTTCGACGAGATCGGCCTCACACCGCCGCTCGGACGCATCGATACCACCGGCCACATGGATGAAACCCTTACCTACACCGCCGGCTCGCATCAGTTCCGCTTTGGCGCGGAGTATCGGCGCTCACGCCTCGATGTCTTCTATGAACGCAACAAGCGAGGCGTTTTTAACTTCGACGGATCGCAGGGCCCGTTAGGCGGCAGCGATTCCTGGGGCACCGTAAATCCTTCCCTCAACTCACTAGCCGATTTTCTCTCCGGGCGCCTTGACGCCAATAAGGCCACCATTACCTACGGCGACTTACAGCGCAATTACTATCTCAACGGCGCGAGCAGCTTTTTCCAGGACACCTGGAAAGTGCGCCCGAATCTCACTTTGAACTACGGCGTGAACTGGGTGTTTCAAAGCCCGATTTCCGATCCTACCGTGCGTATCTCCACCTTCCTCCCCGCGGACGGCGGCATCACCAACGTAAGCAAAATCAATACCCTCTGGCCGCGAGACTGGAAGAACTTTGCGCCCCGTTTCGGTTTCGCGTATACGCCCGGCTTTACTAACAAACTGGTCATCCGCGGCGGTTACGGAATCTACTACCAGGTACCGAACGTAAACTACTTCGGCGACAACAAGCCCTCCAACAACGGAGCTACCGGAATCCTGGCGAATCCCGAAGGTGCCTCCCCGGTCTACACCTTGGCCAACACCAATCCTTTCCAGATCGCGAGCGGAGTACCCATTTTCGGCAGTACAGCTTCACCTCAAGGGCCTTTTGGCGCTTTCTCGGTCAGCCAGCACTTCATTACCGGGTACAGCCAGAATACGAACGTCAACCTGCAATACCAGGTGAACAACAACTCGGTATTCGAGCTGGGCTATACCGGCTCGCTAAGCCGCCATCTGCCCGTAACGCTTGACATCAATCAAATTCCGCTCGGCGCAAACTCCCAGGCAGCACGCCCGTATAATGCTCAGTTTCCGAATCTGGCGGCAATCAACGAAATCCAATCGGTCGGCAATGGCTACTACAACGGACTCATCGCTTCCTACCGAACCTCTGCCTGGCACAACTTCACTACCAAACTCAATTACACCTATGGCCACGCCCGAGATGATCTCTCCTCCACTCGCGGCCTGATCCCGCAAGACAGCGACAATCTGCGGGGTGACTGGGGTAACTCCGATTTCGACATTCGTCACTCTTTCGCCGGATTCATCAGCTATGCGGCGCCCGAGCCAACACACTTCAAGAGACTGCTTGGCGGCTGGCAGTTTAACTCGTTGCTGACCTTTTACTCTGGTGTTCCGTTTACCGTTTTAACCGGTTCCGATACCAGCCTGACGCAAGAGAATAACGATCGGGCCGAAGTCGTGAGCAACCCTTTCTCCGGTGTCTCGACCGATGTGAAAGGTTCCACAGCCTACTGGTTCAACCCCGCCGCTTTCGGCAATCCCGCACTCGGCTCGTATTCTAACCAGACCCGCAACGAGTTCTCCGGACCCCCGACCTACCAGGTCGATTTCTCGGTGTTCAAGAACAACCGAATCACCGAGCGCGTGAATCTTCAGTTGCGGGTAGAAGTCTTCAACATCTTCAACACGCGCGACCTGTCACCCCCGAGCAACAGCGTAAGCGGCAGTACCCTGGGCCAGATCAGTTCCACGCTCGACGTGTATAACGGCGCGCCGGGTATCGGCACTGGCGCTTCCCGCAACGTGCAACTTGCAGCCAAAATTATCTTCTGACAAACGCCCGGAAATCTAGCGCAGCGAGAGATGTTCTCCCGCTGCGCTAGTTCCAAGTAGGAGGCGTCATCAAAACCGTCGTCCTTCATCCCGCGACGACAATATCTCTTCTACTGTGATCTTTCCATTCCTCTTGCCCAGTTCCCTGATGCCCTTGATGGCTTGCCTTATTTCCTCTTGCCTTCGGTCAGCATCAGCAACCAAGCGAGCAATGGCGCGCCCGTGCCTTGTGATAATGATCGTCTCTCCGCGCTCCACAGGGTCGAAAAGTTGAGGCAGCTGAGTTTTCGCCTCGGAAGCCTGTATCTCAGATATTTTCATTATTTCGACCATTCTGTTTGACTAGTGGAGTGTCGCAACCATTTCGTCTGTTAGTGAAGTATAGAACTCCAATCGCTTCGCTCATGGTTTCCGTGCTTCCGGTTGGAGAGCCACTGACGTGGCTCATGGCTCCGAAGAATACGCTGCTTCAGAGCCGCGAGCGGAGCGACCGGAGTTGTATCGCGTGGGAACGTTTTCATCGCGACACTCCACTAGTCTACCGTCGAAAGTCACGCCGGCTCCGCTACACTGTAAGTGCTTCCTGAAATGTTATCCATCGTCATCCCCATTCATAATGAGGAACCCGCCATTCTGCCTCTTTATGATCGCCTGACAACCGTGCTCGAAAGGTTGCGCCGTTCCTACGAAATTATCTTTGTTGACGACGCTTCTACCGATCGCAGCTTCGACTTGCTGGCGAACCTGGTGGAAACCGACGGGCACTTGCGCGTTCTTCGTTTGCGCCGCAATTTCGGACAAACCGCCGCCCTGGCTGCCGGCTTCGATGAAGCACAAGGCGACATAGTAGTCTCGCTCGATGGCGACTTGCAGCACGATCCCGAAGACATTCCGCTGCTGCTCGAGAAAATCGACGAGGGTTTCGACATCGCCAGCGGCTGGCGCAAAGATCGCGTGGATAACGCCGTCACCCGCAAGATTCCTTCGCGGATCGCGAATTGGATGATGAAGCGTGCGTCCGGTGTCGACCTCCACGACTTCGGCACCACTTTCAAAGCGTATCGCGCGGAAGTGCTGAAAGACATCAATCTCTACGGCGAGTTGCATCGCTTCATCCCGGCGCTCGCCAGCTTTTACGGCGCACGCATCTCTGAAGTGCCCATCAGAAACATCGAACGACCGAATGGCGCGTCCCACTATGGGCTGAGCCGTACCTTCCGCGTCTTTTTTGACATCCTCACCATCAAGTTCCTGCTTCGCTATCTCACTCGCCCCATGCACTTTTTCGGCAAGTGGGGCTTGGCTGGTATCGGTGTCGGCAGCGCGATACTGCTCTGGATGCTTTTCGAAAAAGTAGCCGGTCACGACATCATCGCCGAGCACGGACCGCTCCTCGTTGCCGCGGCACTGCTCTGGCTATCCGGCCTCATGGCCTTCAGCACGGGCCTGATCGGCGAGGTATTGATGCGCACCTACTTCGAGAGCCAGGGCCGCCGCATTTACGCCATCCGCGAAGTGCGCAGCCGGCGCGAACATGTGACCGATGGCGCTCGCTGATCAATTCGATTCCATCATCTTCGACTACGGCGGCGTACTGGTCAATCATCAGTCCGACGCAGACCAGGCGCGAATGGCTCAGGTCCTCGACATGCCAGGCGAACAGTTCACAGAACTCTACTGGGCCAACCGCCTCGACTACGACAAAGGCGTCGTCACGGCTGCTGAATACTGGCTTGACATCGGCCGCCACGCAAAGACCAAAATCGATCCAGCAAAGATCGATGAACTGACCGGCATCGATACCGAAAGCTGGATGCGCTTCGACGAAGTGATGTGGGGTTGGGTCTCCGACCTGCGCAAAATGGGGAAGCCGCTCGCCATTCTGTCCAACATGCCACGCGATCTAGGCGAAGCGCTAAAGACCTCCCCCGATCGTCTGACACACTTCGATCAGGTGACCCTCTCGTATGAAGTGCACTCGATCAAGCCCGAGCCGTTGATCTACGAACATTGCCTGGAAGGTCTCGGGACGACGCCCGAACGCACGCTGTTCCTTGACGACCGCATCGAAAACATTCAAGGCGCAGAACTGCTGGGCATTCACGCCATGCAGTTTCTTGATCGCGACCACGCGCTGTTGCAACTCCGCTAAGCCGGCACAGCTTCCGCTTCCTGCTCCGCCGATCCCTGGCTCCAGTAGCTTTCAAACAGCCCTGCCATCGCTTCTGAGAATCCCTCGTGCTCAAATACGACCGAAGTCCAAGACGGCCGCGTTAACACCGGATCGAGCAACGCCACCAGCCCGCGCTTCCCATCGAAGAGCGCCAGCTTTAACGGGAGCCGGTTCAAAAAACGAATTTCGACACCTGCCTGACGGAACTCATTCAGCCGGACGCGGTACTCCGCCTGAATCTGTCCCGCTTCAATCAGCAAACGCGCCCGCACTCCCCGCCGCGCCGCGTCCTTCACCAGCATCTCGTCAAGCGGATCGACCGCAAATGGCGGCCGGACGAATTCTACATAATGCCCGCAGACCGTCGTCAACATGCGGCGATAATGAATCGCGGTTTGTGTCGGATCGTTTACCAGGCTGAGAAAATCGAGGGTGCCGTGGCCATCCTGCCCTTCGAGAAAAGCCGAGCGCAGGTCCTCAATCAAACCGCTCGCCAGCCGCGCCTGTTCCGTGAGCTCGTTCTGCAGAACCCGGCTCCGTCGCGCCAAGTAACTCGGGATCGCCATGCTCGGATCCACCGCCGAAAAGAGTTTTGTCTTCTCCTGAATCACTTGTGCGAAGCCCTTCTCGACCAGACTGTCGAGCACTTCGTAGATCTTCTGCCGCGGCACGTGGGCCCGCGTGGCCAGCTCCAAAGCCTTAAACCTCGGATGCCCCATCAACACCAGATAAGAACGTGCTTCGTACGCGTTCAAACCCACTTGCTGCAGCTTGCGCCAGCTCATCTGGTAATCGGCCGTTGTACCGTCCAGGCTCTTCATTGAATCGAGAACATATCACATTGCACGCCGCAAGCGGACGGGCACGGCAAAATCGTCCTCTCGAAAATACGCTGCTAGACTTGGGACTGAAAACGAACCGCGAGTGCCAAACATGCCTCACTCCGACTTACCAAGGACGCTCGGAGCACTGCGCTCCAGCCGATATTTAGACGGGTTGCAGCCCGATCGGACTTTGAAAGAAGAGCTTAGAACAAACCTGCTCTGCAAACTTGATCGCTCGGAAATTCTGTTTCCTGGGGTGATGGGATACGAAGATACCGTTATCCCGCAGGTCGTCAACGCGATCTTGTCGCGTCATCATTTCATACTACTTGGCTTGCGCGGCCAAGCCAAAACTAGGCTGGCACGCATGCTCACGCGCCTGCTCGATCCGCAGATGCCCTACATTGCGGAGTGCGAAATCCGGGACCATCCGCTGCGCCCGATCTGCCGCCAATGCCGCGATAAGGTAGCCCAGTTCGGCGACGATACACCGATCGCCTGGATGGCCGCTGAAGATCGCTACGTCGAGAAGCTCGCTACGCCTGATGTCACCATTGCCGACATGATCGGCGACATCGACCCGATCAAAGCCGCTCGCACCGGACAGGCCATTGGTAGCGACCTGACTATTCACTACGGTCTCGTACCGCGCGCCAATCGCGGCTTGTTTGTCATTAATGAGCTGCCCGATCTCGCCGGGAAGGTGCAAGTCGGTCTGTTCAACATCATGCAGGAAGGTGATGTCCAGATTAAGGGCTATCCAGTCCGCCTGCCGCTCGACGTCATGTTGGTCTTTACCGCCAATCCGGAAGACTACACAGCGCGCGGTAAGATCATCACCCCGCTCAAAGATCGCATCGGCAGCGAAATTCGCACGCATTATCCGCTCACCGTCGAACAGGGCATCGCCATTACCCGACAGGAAGCCTGGACTCGACGCCGTTCACCAATTACGGTTGAGGTTCCTCCGTATATCCATGAAGTGGTCGAACAGATCGCCTTCCTGGCGCGAGATGACAAGCGCATCGACAAACGTTCCGGCGTCTCTCAGCGCCTGCCGATCACCGTTCTCGAAAACGCGGTCTCAAACGCCGAGCGCCGGGCACTCAAGGCCAAAGACATCGAAGCCGTGCCACGCATTCTCGACTTATATGCCGCGCTTCCATCCATCACCGGCAAACTCGAACTTGAATACGAAGGCGAGCTCAAGGGCGGCGACGCCGTCGGTCGCGAACTCATCCGCAACGCGGTCGGTAAAGTGTTCAGCACTTATCTCGATGGCGCCAACCTGAAGCCTGTCACCCAATGGTTCGAAATGGGTGGCTCTCTCAAGCTCGATGAAGATGTTTCCGCCGCTGAAATGGTTGCCGAACTGGGGCGTATCCAGGATCTTTTGGCCTCGACCAAAAAGCTCGGTCTCGGAGAAAACGAAAGTGATTCGGTACGCGCCTCGGCCGCCGAGTTCATCCTGGAAGGCCTATACGCTCATAAGCGCATCAGCCGTAATGAGGAACTGGCTTTCGTGGCCGGTGAGCGCGGTAACCGAGAAGAACGAAACCGTGAAGAACGGGAAGAGCGCGGCGGCAGAGGCTTCGATCAGCGCCGTGGCGGGCCCGGCGGTGGCGGACGCAGGAATCTCAATTAAGTAAGCCAGGGTATCGGCCATGCGACGGATCTCTTACACCAAGTTTTCAGAAGAAGATCTCGGCATCGAGATGGACGATCTCCTCAAAGCATTGTCCGATCTCTTCCTGCAGAGCGGTTACCAAAATCCGTACATGCAGTTCGCCGAGTTTGATGAGCATACCTTGGAAAACCTCAAGGAAGCGATTCAGCGTGCGCTCGAAAGCGGCGAACTCTTCAGTCCGGAACAGATGGAACAGATGCGCGAACGCCTCCAGCAGATGTCCGCTCAACAGCGCGACCAGCTCGTCGAGCGCCTGATCGACAAGCTCGAGCAGGGCGGCTTCGTGAACACGCAAAGCGAAGCGCCCGACGATCCATCCGCGCCGGGTTCGCAAGGTGGCCCGGAAGGGCAGATGCAATTTGAAGTCACCGACAAAGCCATCGACTTCCTAGGCTTCAAAACGCTTAAAGACTTATTGGGATCGTTAGGCAAGTCCAGCTTCGGCGCTCACGACACGCGCGATCTCGCGACTGGGGTCGACGCCAGCGGCGGTTCTAAAACCTACGAGTTTGGCGATACGTTTAATCTGGATATCAGCGCCACTCTTTTCTCCGCCATCGGCCGCGAAGGACTCGGTACTCCGCTCAACCTCGAATACTCCGACTTGCAGGTCCATCAGTCCGAATATCAGAGTTCGTGCGCCACTGTGCTGATGCTCGATTGCAGCCACAGCATGATTCTGTATGGCGAAGATCGCTTCACGCCAGCCAAGAAAGTAGCCCTCGCCCTCTCGCATCTCATCAAAACGCAATACCCGGGCGATTCGCTGCGTTGCGTGCTATTTCACGACACCGCCGAAGAAATGCGCATCTCGGATTTAGCGCGCGTGCAGGTCGGGCCTTATTACACCAACACACGCGACGGCCTCATCCTTGCTCAACGTCTTCTTACCCAGGAAAAGAAAGACATGAAGCAGATCATCATGATCACCGACGGCAAACCGTCCGCGCTCACTCTCGAAGACGGACGCATTTACAAGAACGCGTTCGGCCTCGATCCGCTGGTCATCAGCCAAACTCTGGAAGAAGTGGCCCGCTGCAAGAAGCGTGGGATCTTGATCAACACCTTCATGCTCGCTAGCGACTTTGGACTGGTCCAATTCGTGCAAAAGGTGACCCAGATGTGCCGCGGCAAAGCCTACTTCACGACTCCATACACGCTCGGCAACTACCTGTTAATGGATTACATGAATCGCAAAACTCGCACAATTCACTAGAATTTAGAGCCGCAAGTAAACCTTCGTCCCGCTGTTACGTTTGAACTGCAACGATGTTTTGGTACTCTCAGGGTTGCTCGTAACGTTTACTAGAAAAACCTGGAACGTGCACCGGCTGAATTTGATCCAAAGTATTTGATATGCGTGAAAATCCAGGCACGACGCCTGCTCAGCCGGTTGAGGCTTCTGGAACCAAATCAAAGAGAGCGAGCAGCCTTGCCCGCACCTCCTTATTCCGCTATTACATTCACGATGGCATTTCGACATGCCGCCTGCAGTTGATCGGCGAACTAACCGAAGCGGATATATTCGACCTGAACGGCTGCTGGCGTACCGTGAAGACCACTCTGAACAACCGGCAACTGCTACTTGACCTGCACGGACTGCGCACTGTCGATGAAGCAGGCAAGCAATGGTTGGCGTGCGTAGCTCAAGATGGCGGAATCTGCTCGCCGGAACAATTTCTGCGCGACCTAGTGGCTGGGAAACATACGGGCGCGGCCATTCTGCCACCTTCGCCTGCTAAGACCGGTTTACTGAGCCGCATCGTTGGGATCTTGCGCGGCGTCCGTGTGGAAGCAGTCAAATAAGTTCTAGACCAGCACTGTAAACGCCGATTCTGTTCGCTGCACCGGCCGATAAGAAGTATCGCGCTCTACTGGTTCCCTTCCTGCTTCTCGAATCAACCGTAGTAGGTCTTGACGGCGTAGATGCTGGCTGGTAGTAGCACCGGCGTCGTGGTAAATCTTTTCCTCCACTACTGTCCCATCCACGTCGTTCGCCCCAAAACGCTGTGCAATCTGCGCCACTCCGGGCGTCATCATGATCCAGTACGCTTTGATGTGCGGAATGTTGTCGAGCATCAGCCGCGAAACGGCAATCTGTCTCAAATCATTGAAGCCGGTCGTAGTCGGCAGGTGCGCTAAGGCTGTATTCTGCGGGTGAAATGCTAACGGGATGAAAGTCACGAAACCGTTGGTCTCATCCTGCAATTCACGCAATTTCATTAAATGATCGGATAAGTCTTCTGGCGTCTCGAGGTGTCCATAGAGCATAGTGCAGTTACTCTTGAGCCCGATTTGATGCGCGATCCGAGCCGTTTCAAGCCATTCTGCACCATCGATCTTGTGATCGCAAATGATCCGACGCACGCGTTCTGAAAACACCTCCGCGCCCCCACCAGGCATCGAATCGATCCCGGCAGCCTTCAAACGCTCCAGCGTTTCGCGAATCGAAATCTTCGCGCGTTTCGCCAGATACGCCACTTCTACCATCGTGAACGCTTTTAGATGCACCCCGGGATAGCGCTCTTTCAATCCAGCAATCATCTGGCAGAACCAGTCAAGCCCGAGTTCCGGATGCAGTCCTCCGACGATGTGAAACTCCGTGACGGCCTCTGCATACCCCTTACCCGCCACTTCCCAAACCTGCTCGAGAGACATCGTGTAAGCCGTGGGGTCCTTAGCTTTTTTTCCAAAGGCACACAGACGGCAACTCGCCACACACACATCGGTCGGATTGATATGGCGATTGACATTGAAGTAGGTCGTGTCACCGTGCAAGCGCTCGCGCACCAGGTTCGCCATATAACCCAGCGCCAGAATGTCCGAACTACGAAACATCGTCACGCCGTCCGCATAACTAAGCCGTGCTCCCGCCTCCACCTTCTCGAAAATCGGTCGTAGCTTGCGGTCCTCGATGGCCAGCGGTGCGGTCACGTTTACAGTAGAAGTCATTTCTTGTAATTCCTTAATTCACGAATCCTAATGCAACAGCAATGCCCGGCGTCCTACTAGAATATCGGCTGCCCAAAAAACAAAGAACAGGATGCTGACATAACCATTCACGGTGAAAAACGCCGCGTTGACTCGCGAGAGATCGTGCGGTTTCACCAATCCATGCTCATAGACAAGCAGCGCAATCACTGCCATGACACCCAGCACGCTCAACGCGCCCAGATGGAACACAAATACCAGCGCGGCTAGCGACGCAATCATGGCTAAATGCAGCAGTTTTGCGAGGCGTAAGGCACCCCGAATTCCAATACGTCGCGGGATGCTGCATAACCCTTCGGCGCAGTCGAATTCGAAATCCTGGCAGGCATAAATCACGTCGAACCCGGCCGTCCAGAACATCACTGCCGCTGTCAGCCACAATATCCGCGGGTCGAGCGTACCGCGCATGGCGATCCAGGCTGCTGCCGGGGCCATGCCAAGACAAAATCCCAGTATCAAATGCGAGAACAACGTGAAGCGTTTAGCGAACGAATAGAAAAACAGAATCGCCAGCGCCAGCGGCGCCAAGAGAAAGCACAGGAAGCCTAGTTCGCGCGCCGCCCACATGAACACAAGGCTGCAGACGGCGGTAAAACCCCAGGCAAACCGAGCCGACAATAATCCCGCCGGCAAATGACGCTGCGCCGTCCGCCGGTTTCGCCTATCGATATTGGTATCGAGCAGCCGATTGAACGCCATCGCCGCCGAGCGTGCCGCGACCATCGCCACCACAATCCAAAAGAAACGCCAGCCCAGTCCCGCCACCTGGAAACCGCTGTCACGCCATGCCAGCAAGGCGCCAGTCAACGCAAACGGCAGCGCAAATACAGAGTGCTCGAACTTGATCATGTCGAGCGTTAGGCGCAAACGTCTGAGAAACCGGGTCATAGAGGATGGGACCGCTACTATTTTAGGGGATGCTGCCATCCGGGTTACTGGTGCAGTTTCCCTCGACCCTATGGACATTCAGCATTTACATCAACTCCTCGCGCAAGTAAAAAGCGGTGAAACCTCGATCGAATCGGCCGTGAACGACTTGCGCGACCTCCCGTTTGAAGATCTCGGCTACGCCAAAGTCGATCACCATCGAGCGGTACGGCACGGTATGCCGGAGGTGGTCTTAGGCAAAGGTAAAACACCGGAGCAGGTGGCAGGCATCGCCGTCGCGTTACTCGCCAAATCGCCCAATCTGCTCATCACCCGCGCCAGTGAAGACATGGCTGCACGCCTTTCCACAATTGCCGCCGACAGCCAGTACTTCCCCGCGTCCGGCGTGATCCGGGTCTGGCGCGATCGCGCCATTACCGGCAAAGGTAAAATCGCCATCGTTTGCGCCGGCACCAGCGACATTCCCGTCCTGGAAGAAGCGCAGCTTACCGCCGAGATCATGGGCAACGAAGTCGACACCATTCAAGACGTAGGCGTCGCCGGCATCCACCGCCTGCTGTTTCAGCGCGAGCGTCTTGCTGCGGCGCGTGTAGTGATTGTCTGCGCCGGTATGGAGGGCGCGCTGCCCAGCGTAGTCGGCGGACTCGTTGGCTGCCCCGTCATCGCTGTTCCTACCAGCGTCGGCTATGGGGCAAGCTTCGGCGGTCTAGCGGCTTTACTGGGCATGCTGAACAGTTGCTCGAGCAATGTGACCGTCGTCAACATCGACAACGGCTTCGGCGCAGGCTACGTGGCTAGTTTGATTAACCGCCTGTAGTGTTCGTAGGGTAGGCTTTAGCCCGCCGTTTTTGCTTACGGTTGATTCCCAATCGTAAACGCCTGACTCACCGTATACTGCTTGCCATCAGCGCCTGCCGCCCGAACCTCCAGCGTATGATTTCCGTTCGCGAATACTTCCGTGTTCAGCAGGTAGTTCCAACCCACGTTTGGGCAGCCCGCCGCATTACTGAAATGCGAACAGACGTCCGCGCGGCTCCCGCCGGATGCTGCCGTGCCATTGAGTTCGCCGTCCACCAGCACATCCACGCTCACCACCGTCGCACCGCTTGTGTCCAATGCCCAACCTCCAACCGGCGCCATTCCTGAGAGCGTTTGCGCCGCGCTCGGAACATCGATACTTACACGCAGCGGATCCGTCGAGCTATTCACCACCGTAAAGCTTGCCGTGAACGTCGAACTCTCCCCGGCCGTAGTCGTTCCCGTCACCGCCAGCGTGTGCGTTCCGTCGCTGAGCAGTGTCGTATCCAGGAAGAAATTCCAACCCACATTCGGACATCCGATCGCCGAGGCAAAAATCGAGCAGACGTCCGCCCGCGCACCGCCATAGAACGCCGTTCCCAGCGGCAATCCGTCGACCGCGACGGTCACCTTACCGATCGCTGCCTCCTGATCGATCGCCCATCCGCCAATACCGACCGACCCGCTTAGCGGTCCCGTCTGCGCATTCGGATTATCGATTGACAGCTTCATCGGATTCGCCGTAGTCCAGTTCGCCACGGTAAAGGTGGACGAAAGTGTGCCAATTAATTGGCCCGCCACACCGGTCGCGGTCATCGTGTGCACTCCGTCCGCCAGCTGCGTTGTATCCACGGCAAAATTCCAGCCGGCATTCGGGCAATTCGCCCCGGCATATACCGTACACACATCCGGTCGCGCTCCACCATAAGTCGCCGTACCGGCCGGCACTCCGTCAATCGCGATCATGACGTTTGACACATGCCCGCTGCTTACCGCCCAGCCGCCAAAGTGCGCCATCCCGAGCACAATGTCGTTTTCCGCTCTCGGCAGATCGATGCCCAGGAGCACCGCAGGCGCATTCGTCGCATTCGAAATATCGAAGGCCCGAGTGGCCGTCGCATATTGGCCGGTACTCGTCAATGCTCTTAAACCGAGAATGTGATGCCCGTTGGGCAGCCGCGTCGAATCAAATACAAAATTCCACCCCACGTTGGGACAGCTCGGAGCAGTCGGGTAGGCTGTGCAAACATCCGGACGATCTCCCCCAAACAACGCGTTGCCGTAGGCAATGCCGTCGATCGTCACCGCCATACTGCTAATCGGAGTCGCCGTGGTAACCGCCCATCCGCCGAACGCCACGACCCCGCTGAAGGCGCCATCCTGGACGCCAGGACGGTCGACAGAAATCGTAATAACGTTCGATGGATTATTCGCTACCGTGAAGCTGGACGTGGTTGTCGAGTGTTGCCCGCCTATCGTTAACGGGGTGATCGCCAGTGTGTGCGGACCATCGGAAAGCCGCGTAGTGTCGAGAGTCAGATCCCAGCCGACGTTTGGACAACCCAGATATCCGGTATAGGTTCCACACACGTCGTTGCGCGCGCCGCCGTACTGCGTCAAGCCATACGAGATGCCGTCCACCGTCGCGGCTACTCGCGAAATCGCCGATAGGCTGTCGATCGACCAACCACTGAAGTGAACTGTCCCGCTGAATGCTGCGCTGCTGCTGTTGGGCGCGTCGATGCTGGTCAGCATTGGATTGCTGGAGGTCCAGTTCGCCACATTGAAGGTCGATGACGTCGTCTGTGTCTGGCCGGCAGCCGTTTGGGCCATGGCCTCTACCGTATGCGTTCCATTCGCCAGCAGCGTCGTATCGAGAGAAAAATTCCAACCTACGTCCGGGCAGTTGCTGCTCGTGTAGCTGGCGCAAACGTCGGTTCGCGCTGCGCCGTAAGTCGCGGTTCCATAAGGCACCGAATCGACCATGATATTCACCGCACTGATGGCGCTCTTATTGGCCAGCGCCCAACCGTTGAACCCGGTGGTGCCAATCACTGTGCCGTTCTGTGTAGCCGGCGCATCGATGCCCAAATTGATCTGCGAGGTAGGCACTGTGCTCGAACTGCTGCCGCCATTCCAGCCGAAAACCAGGTTCGCAACGTTCACCGAGCCCAGGCCGGTCGCCAGATCATAACCGGTGGCCGCCCCATATTCCGCCGTGCTCGTACCATATCCAAGCTCGCCCGGTACGGCGTTGTTTCCCACCGTGACGTCATGGAAGATGCAGGTCGATGCCGGCAACGAAGCGGTATCGGATGCGTTGCAGTAGGCCAGTGTCTCGCCTGCCGCCAGCGGATACAACTTGTAATTGGCTTGCCCTTGCCGCGCGCCAGTGTACTGCACAATCAGCGCCATCACGCCCGCAAAGGAAGGCGTCGCCGCAGACGTCCCGCTGATTCCGGAAAAATAGCCGCCGCCGCGCCGCTGCGTGCATCCTCCATCCAGACACAACAGGTAGAAATCGTGGATCGCCGAGGTCATCGCAATATCAGGCAAATCCCGCTTCCCGTCCTGCGGGATGCCGGCCACGCCCTTCTGCCACGATGGCTTCGCAAACAGCGTACTCACACCCCCTGAACCCGCATAGATACTTGCGTTGGCAGCTCCGCAGGCCGCCGCCACGCAGCTCTCGTTCCATACGTTTTCTGGAATGTAAGTCAGCGCCGATACGCCGTTCGCTCCATTCGATGATCCCCAGTACGCCCCATAGTTCCCGTTCTCGTTAAACTGTGTACCGCCCACCGCCACATTGAACGGCGTGGCCGCCAGCACGTTGACCGATATCGCTCCCGTCGCCAATGTCTCCGACCCCGGATCGTCACACCCTTCCGCGCCCGAGTCGCCTGCCGCCACCGTGTAGGTGATCCCCTCGGCCGCGGCCTGCGACGCCAGCGACGAATAAAACTGCGCTTCGGCCAGCGTGTAATTCGCTTCGCAGTCGCCGTAGCTTTCCGTCATTACATCCGCCAGATTGTTGTCGACAATGTATTCTTCGGACAGATCCACGCCATCCGACGCATTGGTTGAGGCCGACACCACCAGCTTCACCGTGGCGGCCGGCGCGACCGCTCCTGACCAGGACGTATCGAGCACCGCTTCGTCGTCATCCCCGCTCACCTTGCCCGGATCAACGCCGTTCACAATCACTTGCGGCGTATTCGCCGTCAGCCCGAAGGCGCTGCGAAAATCGACGATATCCTGCAGCGTGATATTGCTCCGTGAAACCACCGCAATCGTAGTGCCTGCACCAGTAATGCCGCTCTGATACACCGGGTTCACGTTATAGATGGTGGCAAAATCACCCGGCGCCAAGGCATACTCGCTACTGCCCGCGCTAAATTGCGGACCGCTGCTCGTGACCTTCGCTACTTGCGCCTGCATCTTCGCTATTTGCGGCATCTTCCGGAACGTATGCAGCGTGGAGATACCTGCCACCACCGGCGTCAAGGCTGCTGGTATCTGCGGATCGCTCGCATTGGCCCAGTGCGCTACCCCGTTTACCGTGTAGCGATGCATCTCCGTGTGAAAGGCACTCTGCAGCTGGCTAGCATTGCCCGAGAACTCGATTAGCGTCTTCGAGTTCGCCACTCGCGTGACTTGAAAGCCGTACGACGCCAGCCATGCGCTTACCTTCGCGATGTCCGCATCCCCCACACCAAAGCTCTCGCCGAAATGTTGCGGGGTAAGCCACTTGTGATACTGCGGCGAAGCCGGATTATGCACATTCTCGAGAAATGCAGCCAGCGCCTGCTGCCGCTCAGCGCTCGGCGTCAACACCAGTTGCATATGCTCCAGCGCTAAGTTGGCCGGTGCGGCCCCGCTCTCGAACTCGCTCCTGGCCAGAGGGTGCGTGTTTCTCGCCAACCGCTGCAGTTGATTCTCGTCAATCTGTTGCGTGATTCTGACACGCGCTGCCTGCGCCAGAATGGGCGACGGAAGCGAAACCAGCAGCATCGCTGCCGACAAAGATAAAATCAAATGCCTGATCATGCCAAAGCGAGTGCTGGGAAAGACGAGCCAGACAAAGCTAAAGTTTCTCAAGAATTGTAGAAGGCGTACTACTTCAACCCGTCAGCCGGTCCAGCCGCTTGGCTGCAGCGTCTAAAGTCTCCCGCTTCTTGGCGAAGCAGAACCGGAGTAGCCGCGCTCCATCCCGCGAGTCGGCAAAAAATGACGAGCCTGGCACCGCCGCCACGCCCGTCACCTCCACTAGATGTTTACAAAAGGCCACGTCGGTCGAAAACGGAAACGCTCCCGTATCGCACAGCACATAGTAGGCCCCTTTCGGTACGAAACAACGAAACCCCGCCTTCTGCAAAATGGCCAGCAACCGGTCTCGCTTCCCCTGATAATTCCGCCGCAACTCCGCAAAGTACTCGTCCGGCGAACGCAGCGCCGTCACGCCCGCCTGCTGCAGCGGACTCGGAGCGCCCACCGTGAGAAAATCATGCACCTTGCGAATCGCCGCGGTCGCTTCCGGCGATGCGATCACCCATCCCACTCTCCAGCCCGTTACCGAAAACGTCTTGCTCAAACTATTGATCAACACGCAGCGCGCTCGCGCACCCGGCAGCGTTATCGCCGGCGTGTGCCGCGCGTCGTCGAAAACGATATGTTCGTAAATCTCGTCTGTAATCAGAAAGCAGTCGAACTCGTCACAGAGCCCTGCGATAAAGGTCATCTCTTCCGCCGAGAAAACCTTCCCTGTTGGATTATTGGGCGTGTTCACAATCACAGCCCGAGTCCGGCCGGTAAAGGCCGCTCGCAGCTCATCCCGATCGAAAGTCCAATCCGGCGCCCGCAGAGAAACGTAACGGCAAACCGCCCCGCTCAACTGCGAATCCGGCCAGTAATTTTCGTAAAACGGCTCAAACACCACCACTTCGTCACCCGGATTCAGCAACGCCAGCAGAGCCGCAATCATGCCCTCCGTCGAACCGCAACAAACTGTAATCTCCCGTTCCGGATCGATGTCCAGCTGGTAAAAGCGCTTGTAGTAATCGCTGATCGCCGTGCGCAACGGCTTTGAGCCCCAGGTGATCGCATACTGGTTGATATCGCGCGCGATCGCATCCTGGGCGGCCGCTTTGATCTCGCGCGATGCTGCAAAATCCGGAAAGCCCTGCGCCAGGTTCACCGCACCATGCTCTACCGCCAACCGCGTCATCTCCCGAATCACAGACTCCTTGAAACCCGCAATCCGTTCGCTACCAATCCGCATGCCAAGAATTGTAGCGATCTTGCCATTTGGGCATGAACGCAGTCCTGAAATATGGCTAGCGCTGTAAACTGGCGAGATGGAAACCGTCTCAGGATTCGATCGCATCACCGTCGAGGCCGGCAAGTGTGGCGGCAAGCCATGTATCAGAGGCATGCGAATCACGGTGCGGCGTGTGCTTGAGCTGATTGCCACTTATAGGGATCGTGCCTCATTATTTCGTGAGTACGGTTACCTGGAGGAAGAGGATTTACAGCAGGCTTTACGCTATGCCGCAATCACAGTTGATGATGAGGTCGTCCATATCGACCAGGTGGCGTGAAGCGCGTTTTACTCGAACAGGGATTAGCGCCGCGTGCGGCATCACTTCTCAGGGATCAGGGCTGGGACGCCATCCACGTCAGTGAGCTTGGCTTGGCCAAGGCTGATGACATTCAAATCCTTGAGGCTGCGCTTCAGGATAGACGGATCTGCGTTACGCTTGACCACGATTTCCACTCCAATCTCGCTATGACACGAGCGAACCAGCCCTCAGTTGTGCTTCTAAGAGTTCAAAAACTTGATGCGTCCGGTCAAGCAGGGTTGATTCGCACCGTCTGGAGTTTGCGAACACGAACTTAAGGAAGGCGCGGCCGTATCTGCCGATGCCACAACCGTTCGGATACGCCGGCTTCCGTTGAGATAGTCTGAGCCAGCGAGAAGCGAGACGAATAAGTCAATGCACTGCCGCCGTCTTCGGCACTACCCGCTTCCGCTTTGGCTTCAGCTTCGTCTTCGGCGCGGGCTTGGCATGGTACACCGGAACGTCCGGTACAGTGCCTGCATATAAATGCCGGTACACATCGGCATTACGCAACACGATCTGAATGTAGCCGCGGGTCTCATGAAACGGCACCGCCTCGATAAACTCCGCCTGTTCCCGAAATGGGCCCCAGCTGCTCCAAAGCTTCGCCCGGCTCGGTCCGGCATTATAGGAGGCTAAAGCCAACTCGGTCTGCCCGCCAAAGCTATTCATCAGGTTGCGGAAATAAAAGGTCCCTAGCTGCACATTGCGATCCGCCGTCAACAACTGCTCGGCATTCATGCGGCGCACGCCAAAGTGCCGCGCCAGTTCCCGGCCATTCGCCGGGAGCACCTGCATTAATCCATACGCATTGGAATGGGAAATCACCCGCGCATTGAACTCGGATTCCTGCCGGATCAGCGCGGCCACCAGAAAGCGATCCAGGCTCTCGTCGCGGCTGTACCGATCGATCGAACTCCGGAAGGGTAGCGGAAAAGCCAGCTGCCAAAACGCCGCTGGGGCCTGGTCTAGCGGCATATATAAGTAATTCGGCACATAGGCCTTGATGTATCGAAGCGCCTGGTCCGGCGCATCCCGTTTGGCCGCCAGCTTCGCCAGTTGATAGGCGTAGACATTTTGCTGCTCGCCATCGTTGCGCGCGCCAAACTTCAACTCGCCTTCCGCCAGATCGGTTAGGCCCGTCAGCTGCAGGAGTTCCGCCCGGGTGATGCGTTGTTGCGCGGTCGCTCCCGGTTCGAAACTTGGAAACTCCGGGCGCGGCGGCCACCCGATCGCTTGCAGAAATTGTTTCGTCGCCGGGTCGGCCGATGCCCCTTCAATCTCCGTATTCTTCAGCCGGTCGTGCGCAATGACCGCGAAATAGGTATTGGGAAACTCCGCGACCAGTTGCTTATAACAGGCCTTGGCGACGCCCAGTTCGTTCTTGCGCTCTTCATAACGACCCAGAAAATAAAGCGCATTATTCGCGTCCGCCGACTCCGGGTACTCTTCGATGTGCTTTCGCAAAAGATCGTAGGTATCGCTCGCGTCCGTGCGATAACTCTCGTACGCCACCCGCCACTGACACCACGCCGCTAGCGCGTCCTCCGGAAACGTGGCCGCACATGCCCGATACAGCGGCAAATAGGTATTTACATCGTTGTCTACCCTGGCCTGGTCCGCTACTAGAATAAGCGCGTCCAGTCGCCAGGGAGACTTCGGGTGCTGCTGCTCCAGATGAGTGAGAAATTCCTTCACGTCCGCATGATGATCCTGCTTCCGCACGCAGCGAATCAGATAGCTTAGCCGTTCCGCATCCGCCTCGCTCTCATCGACTTTCAGCGCGGTCAGATATTGGAATGCGGCGTCGGTGTTGCCGCTGAGGTAATCCACCTCGCCTAATCGCACACGCGCCAGATCTCGCTGCACTCCACCCAATTGCGGAATAGCCGCCGCGTATTCGATCCGCGCATCCTGCGGACGTTTCGCGTCGATCAGCTTCTTGGCTCTTCCCAGCATTGCGTTCGGCATGGGCGGTGGATACGCCTCCCCCAAGTGGGTCTTCACATCCACCAGCGCAGTCGCCGCTTCCGCCGCTTCCTTGGCCACCGGATAGTTGTAATACACCCGCTGATAGAATTCCGCGGCATTCAGAAAATCTTCGGTGGCCGCGAAACTGCGCGCCAGCAGCAAATCGGCTTGCGGCTGCGGAATGCGATCGTAATACTTCTTTACCAGTTGCAGGGCCTGTTTTGGATTCCCATCATCGAGCAGCGCCCGCACCGCCAAAGCGGCCGCCGGCCCGACTAGTGGCGACAAAGGCATCTGATTGAACACGCGGGTCGCCGCTTTGCTCACGTCACTATAGTTCTTCAGCCCATACTCAGCCTGTTCCCGAATGTACTGCGCGTAGTCGTCCAACACCGGCGCTTTACCCGACGCCGCAGAGGCGTAATCGGCCGCCGCTTGCAGGTTGTTCCGCTCCAGCTGATGCTGCGCCAAAGCGATCAAGCCTGCCGCGCCCACAACTTTCGGACCCGGCGGCTTGGCTGCTACCCGCTTCTTCTTTACATGCTTCTGAGTGGATGCGGCTACCGAAGTGAATCCGAGCACCGGTACGGCCGTCAACGCGACCGCTAAGCAAACGATTTTCGTCCTAAACCAGTTGTCCCGGATAATCCACTCCCAGCTTGTCTTCATTGGCCTGCGCCGCCGTCTGCACCAACTCGAGGTGCAAGTAATCTACCATCGACGGAATGGTCATAAATTGTTTTCGAAACGTCTCGCGAGCTTTGTCGATCTCGACCCGGAACAACATGTAAAAGTTGTTCTGTTCGCGTCCGGCGCGCGCCGCTTCCGGCCGGGCGAGCTGCATTTGCGCCACCATCACCCGCGAAAAACGCTGTGCCTTGCTATGCAAGCTGCGCTGGGTGGCATCAAGATCGGCCCACGCAGGCAGCGCTCGCTGCACCTCACTTACCTTAGACGTGCCCGCCGTCCCTTTGTCCTCGACGCTCTCCGTCTTTGTCGTCAACCCAATCTGCGCGTGCAAATTTCGATTGGCTTGCCGCTCCAAAACAGTTGCTGCCATCCCCGTGAGTAATTCCAGCGCGCTGCCGTTGAACTCTTTATCCTCTATGGCAAAGACGATCGCTACTAATCGCCCGCCATTCGACAACGGAAACAAATGCGCACGCGGCGAAGGCTGTTCCTTTTTGAGGTTCTCGCCGACTTCACCTGCGGTACAGAGCGTCACCACCGGCTCGCGCGATTCGACCGCCGCCGCGAACGCGCCGGCTTTACTCACCGCAAACTCCAGCTTCTCCGGGGCATTCAAATTGCGTTGCGCTCGCAGCCGCGCTGCTCCGTTCTGATACCCAAAAATGCCAAAGGTGCTCGCGTGCTGCGCCACGCCGTCGCTCAGCGCTCCCAACCATTGGTCTTCACATTCGTAGTGGCGCAGGCGGCGAAAAATCTGATTCAAATCGCTCGTGAGCTGACGGCGCGCTGCCGAACCGGCTTCCGAACAAGCCGTTTCAAAAGCGGCCCGCATTGTTTCCCAACTGCCTTCCAGGACTTGCATTTTAGAAGAAGTGTAGCCCGCTCTGTAAAGACAACCCGCGTGCCGGTGACTGCCGGTCCGGTTGCAGTGCCCCCGACGATTTCTCACCGGTCAGCGAACTCACGACATGGATCTGTCTGCCTTCCCGTGCCAGATCGATCAGCAGGGTCCCATCGCTTTGTGTCGCTCCCTGCCCGAGCCACTCGTCACCTTCCTGCATGGCTTGTAAGTCCGTAAGCCGCAGATCTGGCCAGCCGCCGGCAAACGTGAATCGGAACCGTCCGGCGACGTTCTCGAAGGTATCGCTTGGCGCGAGCGTCAGCCCTTCGCCCTCAAAGGAACCATCCGCCTGGAGATTGCGCAGTAAATCCCTGCCTGCTCCGGTGCTGGCAAATTCGCCGGCGGCGTTCAACGATCCCCCGCCCCACGGGTAACCGGTCGCGCTCGCCGAGAAGTGCCACTCTGGGGTAGACGAAGCTAGATTCACCGTGCCGTGCCCGCTCACCTGGCCTTGCGGGAGCTTCAGTAAAACATGGGTCCATTGCAGATGCGCGCCCTGCCATAAAAACTGCGAGGCGAGCGACCCGAGCGGTTGCCCATCAGCCAGTAAACGCCCGACCTCCAGATCGCCCTCCAGATTCCGCGCATTCAACCACGCAGGAACCGTTCGCCGGAGCATGCGTAAGCGCGCCCAGAGGCTCTCCCCGCGGTCGGCCGGAGATAGCGCAGTTTCGAGCTCCGCCAGATCGGCCACCGGAAATTCAATATGTGCCCGTTCGGTATGTTTCGCGAGCAGGTTATATCGATAGCTCGCTCGCACAGTGCGCGGCCCCAATTTTGCGGTCAGATGATCCACTTCGAAACTGTTCTGATTGAAGGTCACATGAGCCTGGGCCTCGCGCAGCGGCAGAATGAGTCCGGGCACGTGCATCGAGACGTCGCTGACTTCAAATTGGCCGGACCACGGCGCCGCCGGAACCTCATCGCCGGGCAGCGCATCCGCCGCCTTCTGCCGGTAGCTCAACTGCCCGCTCAAACGGCCTTCGCTCATGCCGGAAAACACGGCTAAGCCCCCGAACCACGAATTGGCCAGCGGCTTCAACCCGTTCAAAGGAAAATCTGCGGTCTTCAACGAGGCGTCGGCACGCTGGTCGGAGAAGAAATAATTGCCGCTCATCTGAATGTCACGGCCGCCCGCCTCTACCCGCGCCGGATCGAAGTGAACATGGTCGCCCGCCACCATTACCTTCACCCTCTCCGTGCGCAGCGTGGGCGCACCCGGCAGCGCCGCTTCCGCATCACCAATCACAAAGCCACCCGCTACTCCGCTACCGAGCGAATATCCGATCGCGCCGTTCACCGCACCGCGCAGATCGGCATTGTTGGGCAGCACCACACCCATGCGGGTAGCCAGCGGCAGCAAATCCGCCAGCGGCGCATCGTGCAACTCGGCCACGATGGACGCTCCGGCATGCGCCAGAAAATCGTTCACCCTTACATGCATCGTCACTGGCGTAGGCTGTCCTCCGGCCGCCGGCGCAGTCCGCCAATCTAAACGATGATGGATCAGGTCCAGATCTCCGCCGTAACGCACGCTCCACTCTTCCCCGCTCGACGGCAGCAGATCCCAGCGATGCACATCCTCCAGCTTTAGATCGCCGGCCACCTTCAGCCCACCCGCCGGCCCCGCCATCCGCAATCGGGCGCTGATGGTGCCATGCACTCCGATATCGTGTCCCTCCACCAGCGTCGTCAATTCACTCAAATTACTCGGATCGAGATTCATTTCCGCTTCGATCCGATTGGGTGAGACCGGCGAGGAATTCAGGAACCAGTCCACGCTCCCTCTTACATGCCCGAAGCCCATTCCCGCGCGGTCCGTGCGCGCCGGCGATCCGGAAAATTGTATGTAGACTTTCCCGGATCGCTCCGGATAAATCGAAAGATCCGATTCGGAAATATAGAGCGTCGCCTTACGGAAACCAACTTTAAAATTGACCCGGCCATTGGCCACTTCGAACGAGGGAAAGAAATTCAGCGGGGCGTGACGCGGCGCCGTCAAGCGCTGCACGAGTTGCACGACGTTCCAGGTTCCGTCCGCGCTTTTCACCAGACTTAGCGTTGGATCTACCAGTCGCAGGCTCGCAAATCGCAGCTTCCCCGCTAATAACTTGTCGAGCCGCAGGCGCGCGTCCAGTGTCGGAACATAAGCAAATGGCTCGATTCCATAGCGCGCATCCTCACTGATCGTTACGTTCCGCAGCGAAAAGCCCGGCCCGGAAAACACACTGAAATACGCCTCTTCGAATGCGACTTTCCGCCCTAACGACTCCTCGATCGCGCCTTGAATCGGCATGCCAAAACGGGCAGCGTTGATCCACGGAGCGATTAAACCGGCTGCCAGAAAGACCATTGCAGCCAGCAGCAGAACGCGCCCCGCGCGCCCGAATCGCTTCTTTGCCGGAATGTTCCTCGTCTCTAAAATGGCCTGTCCTCTATAGCGAAGCCTGAAAATCTAGCCGCCAGTTCAGTTGTAATCCGGCGCATTCAACTCGACGAGCGCATTTCTAGCTGCACTCAGCTTTTGCTCCACCTCGGCCAGATGCCGGCTGCCTTGCTGCGCAGAATCGGTATGATGCAATGCACTCTCCACATCAATCAGCGCCTGGATCGCATGCTGAATTTTCTCTCTTTGTTCGGCGGTCATACCCCATGCTATCCTTCCCCGGTGAAAAGTCGCCAACTAGCTCAGCTTGCATTTATCTTCGATGTGGATGGGGTTCTAGTTCACTCCATGCCGCTCCACACGCTGGCCTGGGAAGAGTATCTCGAGACCCTCGGCATTCGCATCGATGACCTGGAGCGCCGGATGCACGGCAAACGCAACGCGGAACTGGTCGACGACCTGATCGGCGCCGGCCTGCCCGAAAACGAGGTATTTGATCACGGTGCCCGTAAAGAACAATTATGGCGTGAAATGTTACTGCGCAGGGGCATCGACAAATATCGCGTACCCGGCCTTATCGAATTTCTGGACAAGTACCCGGCGATCCCAAAGGCCGTCGCCTCGAACGCCGAGCCGAAAAACATCGATTTTGTTCTCGATCATTACCAGCTGCGTTCCTATTTTCCGATCGCGGTCAGCGGCATGGACGTGGAACGCCCAAAACCGTACCCCGACATCTATCTGGAAGCTGCCCGCCGTCTGGGCGTCGAGCCGCGAAACACCATCGTCTTTGAAGATTCACCCACCGGACTCGCCGCCGGAGTGGCCGCCGGGATGCGCGTGATCGGTCTTGAAACCACCTCGACCGATCTCCCCGGCGCCGTTCTGCAAGTCCAAGACTTCACCGACCCTAAACTCGAAAACTGGCTAAACAGTCAGACCGCTTGAGCGGAACTTCAGCTGAGTATCCCAGCATAGATGTCGGCAAGTTGTAACTGAGACCCTAACACCGAAATAGTCTCCGATCCCACGTGCGGTGTAATCGTCCAACCGTTATCATGCCTTTCGAAGTATTCAACTGACGCAGCCCATTGTGAAATCAGGAGGATGTGCTTGATGGAGGGCACCGCGCGGTAGAACTCGCTTTTTGGACCCCGGTCATAGGTATGTCTGGAGGAAGAGAGAACCTCAACAACGAGCGTTGGGTTCAGGATGACATCGGTCTGATCGTTCCAAAATATGGGCTCGCCACAAAGCAGCATGGCATCGGGGTATAGTCCTCGATTCCAGGTCTCCACGTACAGCTTCAGCTTGCTATCGTAAACTCGGCACATTGGGAAGAGACGGTCGAGCAAGACCGCCATCCTTGCCGATAAGCGAGAATGCACCTCCGTGCCACCAGACATGGCGAAAATCTCGCCTGCATGAAATTCGTGGGGTGTGTCTGACTGGTGCTCCAAATCGAGATATTCGGCGAATGTGTAATTCACTGTGTGGGTTTTTGCAGCGGCAGGCCCAGAGCGACGGGCTTACCGAAGTGAGGCGTTCCATCTGAATTCCAGGTAAAGCGCTGGATGCGCGGGGAACGGAGATTGCCGCAGCCTTCATGCGGTTGCGGATTGGCGTGATAGATGATCCAATTCTCCCTGCCATCCGGAGACTGAAAAAACCCGTTATGGCCTGGGCCGAAAGCGCCTGCTTGTGGATCCGTTCTCAGGAACGGATGCTTGATCTTGGTCCAACTTTTCGCAGCGAGCAGGTTCGCGCCAGGATCAGCCCGCAGGACGCCGAGCGTGTAAAAGTCCGTCCAGCAGCCAGATGCCGAAAACACGATAAACAACTTGCCGTCATGCATGAGCGCTTCCGGGCCTTCGTTCACGTTCACGTGACGGCTGGGTAAGTCGCCGTGCTTTTCCCAAGGGTATTTCGGTTTTGAAATCATCGTGCGCGGCGAATCGATCGTCCAGGGATTGCTCATGTGAGCGATAAAAAGATCCTGCTCCCCATCGTGCGCGCCCTTCCAGCCCGACCACACCAGGTAGTGCTCACCGTTGAGTTCGAAAGTGGTCGCATCGATAGCCCATCGGTTGCTCACATCGTTGATCTGGCCTTTGAACGTCCACGTGTCTTCCATGGGATCGTCGTTGTCGTTCTCGACGACATAGATCCGATGAGAAGCGTTGTCACCAGCATCGGCAGCGAAATAGATGTACCACTTGTTGCCCCAGCGATGAAGTTCAGGCGCCCATAACTGCTTCGACCATGGGTGCCCCGGATCAGGGGTCCAAACAGCCTTCTTCTCAGCATGCTCGAGATCCGTAATGTCAGCCGTCTTCCGAAGGGTTAGATTCACGCTGGATGAATTCGAGTAATAGTAGAAGCCTTTCCACCAGACCACCCACGGATCGGGTCCGGTGTGCAGCAGCGGGTTAGTAAAAGTATCGACCTGAGGAGCGGCAGCTTCTTGGGCCGCTTTGCTTGACGCCCCAAACGTCATCGCCGCGGCAGAAACCGCCATCAGAAACAGGTATTTCAATGATCTGAAATTCATTACGCCAGGTTGGATGAGCGCGCTTGCCGTGCCGTTGCCGCTGTCGGCTCAAACAAGCGCGTCTCAATCGAAGAAGTGACGATCCTCATCCGAAAGATGCGCCTTGGCTGCCGGAATATTAAACGTGACACCCAGACCCGGACGATCCCACACATCGATGAAGCCTTTGTTCATGACCGGGTCGGGCAGTCCTTCGATAATCTGATACCACCAGTCAGGCTGGCCCAAAGGATACTCGAAAGCAATGTAGTTCTGCGGCAGAGCGGCTGCCACCTGAACGTGTGCCGCCAGCCCGATCAGCCCATCGAAAATGCCGTGCGGAGCGATTTGGATGTCGTGCAGATCCGCATATTCCGCGATCCACTTCATTTCCGCTAGTCCGCCGACATCTTCCGGATCGGGGCCAACAATGTTGACCGCTTGTTTCTCGATCAGATCCTTAAAATTCTCGCGCAGGTAAATCTGTTCGCCAGTGTGAATCGCGATGGACGTGCTTTGCGTAACTTCACGGAAAACCTCGGCGTTGGGGTAAGGCGTGTAGTCGCCTGTGATCAGATCTTCGAGCCATGTGATATGAAGGGGTTCCATCTCTCGTGCAAAGGTAATCGCATCCTTTACGGCCCAGCCCGGTCCGCAGTCGAGCGCCAGGCCGATCTCATCGCCCAGAACTTTCTTCATCGCGTGCACGCAAGCGATCACATCTTCGAGGCCGCGTTCCGTCATAAGCCCGCGATCCATGTGCGATGCGCCCGTGCGCGGTTCGTCGTACCACCCGTTTTTCATCGCGTGCATCATCGCCGGGTTGTGAAAGCCAACCGCCTGCTTGATCAACGTGAAGCCTTCTTTTGCCTCTTTCATCTTGGCCATGTTCTCGGCGTAGTCTTGTGGAGTCTGGCCGGTCATCGGAAAACGCACGCCGCCGTTGTAGGCGCGCACTCGATCCCGGATTTTCCCGCCCAGCAGTTTATATACGGGCACTCCGGCGACCTTTCCCGCGATGTCCCATAGAGCGATCTCGATAGCGCTCACCGCCGCACCCCAGGGCTTGAACGCGCCGAGCCGGCGAATTTTCAGCATCACGCGCTCGACGTTCGTCGGGTCCTCGCCAACGATGTAGTCCTTGTAAAAAAGCACCATTGGTTTGAGGTAAGGCTTGTAGGACTCGGCTTCACCGTATCCGAAGATGCCCTGATCGGTAACGATTCGAATGACTGGGCTCTTGCCGATGATGGCGCATCGCAGATCTGTAATCTTGATGGACCCATGCCCTCTTTGCTGAGCGCCGAGCGACTTGGCTGCGGCCATGCCCGAGAGCAATCCAAGGATTTCCCTTCGCGTCCAATCAGCCATAGCTTCTCAGAAGTAAAACTTCAACGCCAATTGACATTGTCGGGCTTGGACGGACGTGTAGTTAATCACGCCAAAGTTAGGATCGCCCACCAGGGTGTTCGGCGTACCGAATACCGGGTGGTTGAACGCATTCTGCGCTTCCAGCCGCAATTCAAGCCGTAAAGCTTCGTGCCGCGTGGAGAGTCCGAATTGCTTTAAGATCGACAAATCACTCGAAAAGAAAAATGGACTGCGCACGCTTCCCACCGTTCGCGGCGCATTGCCCAAAGTGTACGCAGCCGGCTGCTCAAAGACACTCGGATCGGCAAAGTAGTTATTGATCCAATTCGATTCCGGTCCGCCGCTGCGCGTTGGCGTCCCGGTGAGATTAGGTCGCTGTGGTCCGTAGGTCCATATCGGATTTCCGCCGTTCGAAACCGTGAACTGAAGTGGGAAGCCGTTATGAACGGTCCACACTCCGGCGGTTTTCCATCCGCCCAAAATCAAGTCCAGAGCCCGCGGCATGTTGCTCAGAAATGCTCTTCCGCGGCCGACCGGCAAATCATAGGTGTAATTGAATTTGAGTTGCTGCGGAATGTCGAAAGTCGAGAGGCTCCGTTCGGCCGACGGGGTATTGGGATCTTGCAGCGCGAAACCCGAGTTAGGACCATAACTCCCCAGAAAGGCGACGTTAGTGTCGTAAATCGACGAATCGTCAATTGATTTCGACCATGTGTAGTTCGCCAGCAGCTGCAAGCCGTTGGAGTACCGCTTTTCCACCGTAATCTGCAAAGCATGATAGGTGGAGTCAGCTGACGGCGGCTCATCCGTCGTCACGCTCGTGAACTGCGGGTACGGCAACAGCAGTTGGTAGCCCTGCACGGTCGAACTCGACAGAACGCTGTTGGCGTAGTAAGAGCCGGTAAGAGCCGGCGCCAGGGGATTCGACACGTAGTTACCCAGGTTCCCAATCTGATCCGGCGTAAGATTTTCAACCTGCGGCCCCAAGACATTGAAATTATTCGCGCCCGCGAAATATAGATGCGTTCCCTTCTTCCCAACGTATTCCAAGTCGAGCACCATGCTCGCTCCCAGTTGCTGCTGAATGCCGAAACTCCAGCTTTGTTCATACGGAGTCTTGCCCGCCGCGGCCGTGCGCAGCGGACCGATCGCGCCATACCCCACGTCATTTAGCAATCCCAGCGAGCTGCCCGGTGGCGCAATCAGCCCGTTCGGATATGGATTGCTCAAGTGCAGATAAGGCGTTGCGCCGTCGTTGTTATACGTTGTCACCACCCCCGTCGACTGATTGAATCCCTGCGATCCATAACTCAACAGGCCATTGGCGCCGGAGCGCGTCTGGTCGTAGTAAATGCCGTAACCACCGCGGATCACTGTATTCTTTCCCGCCAGGTACGAGAAGCCGATACGTGGCTGGATATCCTTCCAGTCGGTAACCCAGTTGGTGCGCACGTTCGCAGAATTGAACATCTCGCCGCCAACCAGCGCGCGGCTTACAGTCTGCTGGCTGATCGGATCTGTGTACGAGAGACTGCCGCCGTTCACCGGACTCACCACATTCGGATCGAACCAGTTCATGCGATTGTTGCGTTCCGTCCTCGGCAGCGATACGTCATAGCGCAGACCTAGATTCAAGGTCAGCTTGGGAATGACTTTCCAGTTATCCTGCACAAATCCCGCGTATTGGAAGTTCTCGGTCGCCGGGCTAAACTGAATCTCGTAAGTGCCGCTTCCCCCGCCTGCTAACTGCCCCATCAGGAAACTAGCCATCGCATCCCCGCCGCACTGCGTGATGTCGTTAACCGGGCACTGTGAACTGCCCAGGCTGCTGAAATTGAAGAGTCCGTTCGGGGCATTCGTCTGAAGATAGTTCTGCTGGTGCAATCGCCCCTCGAAGCCAAACTTCAGCTCATGTTTCCCGAGGATTTTTGTTAGCAGCTCACTGAGCTGGCCCGTGTCCTGCCCTTGCCGGTAGTTCCCATAAGGATCTTGCCCGATACTGGTGTAACCAGCGGAAAAGTAATTGCCGATAAACACGGACGGCACCCCAAGAATCCCGTTCGAATTCAAATACGATGGGAACCCGAGCGTCCCTAGCGGATCCGGGTTCTGGCTTTTGTTGTAAGCATCGATGTTCGTCGCGCCTCGCGTGAATCCGAGCGTACTGGTCAGCACCAGCGTGGGACTGAAGCTGTGTGTATCGTTGATTGCGAACAGATGTGCCGAACCATGATTCGGCCCGCTGCCGCACGGGTCGGAAAAATTCTTGAAGCAATTGTAAGGGTTCGTGCTGTTCCAGCCTTGCGAGTATTTCACCGTGATTAGATTTTTTTCGCTGAAGCGGTGGTCGATCCGAATGTCGAACTGGTCATTGGAAGTGGCGGTCGCTCCTGATCCGATCCAGTTGTCATAAATACTGCCTCCTGCGATATTCGGCATCGGGAACAGGTTCATCAACTTTTGCGCCACCGGATCAATAAGATTTCCCGGCGTCGAGGCTAACTGGTATGGCGTGCCCGCCAGATTCGGGTTTCCAGGACTCGTGAAGCTCGCCAGGTTGTTGAATGGAATAAAGGCGCTGCGGTATGCGCCGGCAGGTCCATTCGCCGGGGTTTGAAACGTTCCTGAATACGGGTCGTAAAGCTGCCCCGCTATGGCGCTGCAGTTTCCTGTGGCATCGAACGTGCCGCCGTTCGCCCCGCACAATTCGCCAAAGTCGCCGCTCCGTTCGGCCACACTCGGCACGCCGGCCTGATAAGTACCCAGATTCGACGAGCGCGTCCCATCCCAATCGAAGAAGAAAAACGTTTTGTTCTTGATGATCGGGCCGCCGATGGTGCCGCCGTAATTGTTTCGATGGACCGGCGCAATCGGCACACCATTCGCATTGTTAAACCAGTTGTTCCCGTCGGTGATCGTGTTTCTGAGAAAATCGTACCCGCTGCCGTGGAAGGAATTGCCACCCGAACGCGTCACCATATTCACCACCGACGCGCCGGAAAATCCATACTCCGCGCTGAAGTTCGTCTGCTGCACCTTGAACTCTTCTACCGCTTCGGCCGACGGCGTGTAGGTCACTTGCGTGATGCCGCCGTTAGGTTCGAAGTTGGTAATCGAAGCGCCGTCCATCAAAATGTCCGCGCTCGCGCCGCGGCTGCCGTTGGACACGAAATTCGTTCCCGTGTCACTCACCGAATTTTGGTCGCTCATGTTGTTGATCCCCGGCCCGAGTGAAACAAAGTCGAGAACGTTACGGTCCACCAGCGGCAGATCGTTGATCAGCCGGCGATTGACCACCTGCCCGGTGACCGCATCCTCGGTTGCCAGCGCGCGCCCTTCCGACTGGACGTCAACGGCCTGCCGGGCAGTAGCCACCTTCAGATCCAGGTTTGCTGTCGCGTTCTCGCTGACATTGACCGTGATGTTGGTGCGCTCGGTCTTATCAAAGCCCTGCATCTCGGCAGACGCGGTGTATATCCCGGGCGGAATGGCAGTGAACAGATACCGTCCACCCTTATCGGAAGTAGCGTTGAACTGATACCCCTTCCGCTGGTCGGCGAGTGTAACCTTCACCCCCGGCACAACGGCGTGGGACGGGTCAGTGATCTCGCCGCTTACTGTGCCGAAATAACCTTGGCCACACAGCAGCACCGGCGCAGTCAGTAGCATCGCAAACTGCAATACGCGAGATAGTCGGTAGGCGAAACCGGTTCCGCGGCTGAAAGTAATTCCATTCATGGCATCTCCTTTTCACAGGCGGCGCAGGTACAGCTATGTAAACAGTTAAAACTAAGGCATTCCCTCACTTCTGTCAAGGACAAAAACACCGGGAGAGGCGGTTACTCCCAACGCAAAGCAACCATCGGGTCCACCCGTGTGGCGCGCCGGGCAGGTAACAGCGCCGCCAGCAGAGCGACCGACAGAAAGAGCGAGCTTACTCCGCCAAACGAAATCGGGTCCAGAACGCCGAGCCCGAAGAGCAGGCTTCGCAAAATAGGAGCAATCGCCGCAGCGGCGAAAAGGCCGCCCAGCAAACCAAACATTACGGGCCGGGTGCTTTCGCGAAGGATCAACAGGAGAACATCCTTCGGGCGCGCTCCGAGAGCCATTCGAATTCCCACCTCGCGCGTCCGTCTCACCACCGCGTAGCTAACCATCCCGTAGATGCCGGCACAAGCGAGCGAAAGGCCGAGAACACCAACGATCGACGCGAAAATCGCCGACAGACGGGAGACGAGAAACGACGGAGCGCCGGTCAGCAGATCCTCGAGCGTTGCCGCATACACCACCAGATTGGGATCGACCGCATGCACCTGCCTGCCGATTTCATTCATCGAAGTTTGGGAGTCGCCGTTGATTCGAGCAAGCAGAGATTGCTCATCCCTGGGGTCGAAGCCCAGCGGAATATAAGCCATGCTCGCATCGGCGTCGTCCAGCAGGCCTCCGCGAATATCCTTGGCCACTCCAACTACCCGATACGAATGAAGCTGAGGGATGGCTTCCCCCTTCTCGTGGAATTGAGCCGAGGCGTCGAGCTGAATGTTCCGACCCAGTGGATCCTGCCCCGGCCAAAGTTGACGTGCGGCCGATTCGCTCAAAACAACTTCGTCGGGAGACGCGGAAAAGCGTGATCCGGTAAACGTCCGTCCCAGCGCGAGCGGAATGCCTAGCGTCGCAAAATAATTCCCCTGAACCGCGCTGTAGAAGATAGTCCGGGATGAGTTGTTAGGTGTCGCTTTGACGCCGTCCAAAGAGATCGCCGCGATTCTGAGCCCGCCGCCCATGGGTGGTCTCCCGGCCGAAACAGACGTGACTCCTTGGGTCTGGCTAAGCCGCGCGTGAAGCTGCTCCATCTCGCTCTGCTGCTTTTGCTCGGTGTATCCAAAACCGGCAGGGAAATGGATGTCGAGAGTGATGACCCGTTTCGCTTCGTAACCGGGATGAAGTGCGAGAAACCTCGCCGAACCGCGGATCAGCAGACCGGCGCCTATAAGCAGGAAGAAACAGACACACACCTGGATAGCAATCAGCACGTCTCGTAAGCGCGTGTTCCCCAGACTGAATCTGACGCGCCCAGCCTCACCCTTCAAGGCCGACATTTCGAGCGCCGGCGCCAGCCCGAACAAAATCCCGGCCACTAACGAAATGGCAAACACATAGGCGAAGACATGAATATCCGGTTCGACGTGCAGCGCCAACGCACCCCATTCCATAGGCAATGCCGCTGCGATTTGAACCATAAGAATCCGCAAAACTGCCCAGGTAGCAAATAACGAAACCACACCTGCCATCAAGCCGATCAAGGCGCTCTCTGTCAATAGCTGGCGAATGAGGCGGAATCGGCCTGCGCCCAGCGATAAACGCAGACTAATCTCGCTTTGACGGGCAGCCGACCGGGCTAACTGCAAGCTGGCCAAATTGGCGCAGGCAATCAGCAGCACCAGTCCCACCGCAAACAGGATGAGTCGAAAGCCCGATAGCAGCATCGGCGCGTCGCTATCCTGGGCGAACGCAAACAGCGAGCCGGGAAAAAGATGGATCGCGACTGACCGGCTGCCCGGCGAACCGGGCAGGTGCAAGCTCCGCAGGTGATCGGCCAGGACATTCATGTCCGCTTGCGCAGCGCTTAGCGTTACACCGCGCGCCAGTCGCCCATACAGTGCGCAGCAAGCGTCTTCCCGGTCGTGCAGTATGTCGGAACCGGGATGCACCAGTCGAGTGAGACTGAGCGGGACCCAAAAATCGGGAACGTTCTGGTTCGTTCCGGCGAAATCCCGAGGCGTAATGCCTGTTACCGCAAAAGCGGCGCCGTTCAACCTGAATGTCTTGCCTACTATCGCCGGGTTGCGATCGAAACGACGTCGCCAGTAATTCTCGCTGATCAGAACTGCGGGATGCAGGTTCAACTCGCGGGCATCTTGCGGTCGAAAAACCCGTCCTCGTATGGCGCCCGGGCCAAGCACTGAAAAATAGTTTTCCGAGACGATCACCGCGTCGACAAACTCCGCCCCACCCGTCATCAGGCTCGGAAAGTGAAAACCAAAGATTTTAGCCAGCCCTCCGCCGCGTGCGCTTCCTTCCGGCGGCGAGCCTTCCGCTCCTGTCAGCGCAAGTCGATCTCCACTCGTTGCGATCAGGCCGGAGAACACATGGTTGCGGTCGCGGAAAGCCTCAAAGTCCGGATAGCTGAATCCGCGCGCATAACGATCCTGATGACTGCTGCGGTAGATGTTTACCAGCTGGCGTGGATCTTTCGCATCGAGCGGTTGCAAAACGACCGCCTTATAAGCAGTAAACACTGCGCTATTCACCCCGATGCCCGCCGACAGCGCCAACACCGCCACGACGGTAAACCACGGATACCTGGCCAGCATCCTGGCGGCAAAGCGAATATCCTGGAAAACGCTTTCACAGAAAGTCAGAATGTCGATCTCTCGCGTGCGCTCCTTGATCGATGTTGCATTGCCAAAGCGGCACTTAGCATCGAGCAGCGAATCCTCCGGACTCGTGCCCTCCGCTGCGTTTGCCTCCTGGCGCATCGCGACATGAAACTGTAGTTCCTCGTCCAGTTCTGCGGAAAGCTTGTCTCGTCGAAAGAGCGCGCGGGCTCTTTTTAGCAATCCCATTGAGCGAGTCCTTTCACGTTCCAGCTCGCGAAAAATTAAGCACTCTGGCCACAGCACCGGTTAAGTTGAGCCAGCTCTGCTCCTCGCGCGCCAATTGTTTCTTGCCGGCGGCCGTCAGCCGGTAATAACGCGCGCGTCGATTCTTCTCCGACAATCCCCACTCGGCTGCAATCCAACCCTCCTGCTCCATGCGGTGGAGAGCCGGATAAAGCGACCCTTCTTCTACCCGCAAAATTTGCTCGGAGATCTGCTGAATGTGCAGGGTAATGCCCCAACCATGCATCGGCCCCTGCTGCAAAGTTTTCAAGACAAGCAAAGCCAGCGTGCCCTGCAGAATGTCGTTTTTGCTTTTAGCCATCGCAGCGCGGCGCTCCTATAGATAGCTATATCACAACAATTCAGTCTTGCCCATCGATTTTTCATGTTTCAGGATGTTCCAGAACGGAATCCTACGTTCGTGCCAATGATTCACAGGAACATTTTGTTGCTGACGTTGCCGGCCCTGGCGGTTCACGCTCAGGTGCCGTCAATCGAATACGTCAAACCCTCGCAAGCCAATCCAAACGTCCGCCAGTACGACAACCCGAATGTAGTCATCACACGAAGTGGAGATCGGGGAGCAGCCCAGGCTCCGCTCGCGATCTTTCTTCCCGGAACCGGAGGGCGTTCCCAAAATGTGCTTCCGCTTCTCAACGTTATCGCGCAACAGGGTACACCGTCATCGGACTAAGCTATGACGACGAACCTTCCCTCAGTAACGTCTGTCCACGCAATCCGAATCCGCAGTGTTCCGGAAACTTTCGGCAGGTTCGAACCTTCGGCGACGGCGCGGCGCCAGTGCAGAATCGTCCCGCGGAATCGATCACAGCGCGTCTGACTGACCTCCTCCGTTATTTGGACCGCGCCCGTCCCGGCAAAGGGTGGAACGCTTATTTGGGCTCAGACGGTGGACCGGCTTGGGATCGGATTCTAGTGTCAGGCTTATCGCAGGGGGCGGGCATGGCTGCTTACATCGCCAAGCGTTACCCGGTGTACCGGGTTGTGCTGTTCTCAAGTCCCTGGGACACCACTGGGCGCGACCGCCATCCAGCACCGTGGCTGTCCAGACCATCGGCAACTCCGCCCGACCGCTGGTGGGCCGAACGTCATCGCCGGGAAAAGACCACCAAGCTGATCGCCCGTGCCTACGAAGCGCTACGCATTCCCTCGGACCACATCCTCCTGTTTGACGGTGATCTGGCAAGCAGCAAATCTACCGAGAGTGCGAATCCTTATCATGGCTCGACCGTGAAGAATTCGGAGTACACCGATAAATGGAGACAGCTTTACGGACGAGCGCTCTAGTACCGTTCCTATAGACCGCTTATAAGAGAAACTGCGCTGTTATTTGATTGCTTCGAACTGTCCCCTATCGACTTCGTCGTCGTCGATGGACTGTCGCTCCGGCAACATGCTTTGATGCAGGATACGGATCACCAGAATGCCACCCTCGCGCACCCGGTAGAAAATCACATGCTTGCCTTGCTCCATAAGTCGCAAGCCGGAAAGTATCTCGTCGCAGGGGCACCCTAAACGAGGGCTTTCGGCCAGCCTCTGACAGCAAGTTTCGAGTTGGTCGAGGTAGCGGATGGTCTGGTCTCCGCCCCAGATTTTCAGGGTGTAGACTCCAATTTCGAGTAGATCAGTCTCAGCGCGGCGCGAGAAGTGAAATACAGCCACAGCCTACAGCTGCGTATCTGGAAGATTGAGGGCTCGGCGGACGCGTGACAATCCATCACCGCTGGCAATGCCGCTGGCATCGCCTTCGTCGATAGCGGCTCGCAGAGCAGCCAGTTTAGTCTCATATGCCAGTTCATCGCGCTCTAACGTCCGAAGGGCAGCGCCAATCACTTCGCTGGCGTTTTCATATCGCCCGCTTTCGATTTTCGTACTTACAAAGCGGTCAAGCTCATCGGTGAGTTCCACATTGCGGGTTGGCATACGACTCCTTCTGTTTTCGGCTCCATCCTAACAACTTTGGCGGAATTCGCCCACGATCCGCCTCCATCATTTCCAAATCTGCGTAGCCACTACTTCCGGCAACGCCGGCGCGTCTCCCACTACTTCCACATGCAACACAAACTCGAGATTATTCGTCTCCCAATCCCTCGGTAGCCGCCGCAAAATCGGAGTCAACAAATCCGTATCAGCCAGAATCCGCCCCGCCTCTTCGGTCCCATACACATTGATCCCCGCACCGATCATCATCATGCCGCCGGTAGCCGAGTGGGGCAGGCGGCAGATCAGTAAATAGTCTTCCGTCGATCGTCCATTGTCCATCTTGGAAGCGAGCGACCACACCTGCCCGTTACTCCGATCCACGATGCCCGGCTTCCCATCGCGGAAAGCAAACTGGTAGCGCATAGCCTTAGTAATCTCGGCCGTCCAGCGATTGGTGAAAGCGCCGATGAGAATCGGGGTGGCATCGCGCAAATCATTAAACTCGACTTTACTGGCCAGGCGGTATTTCGGATAGCGGGAGGATTGCGCGAGCAGCGTGCTCACGCGCAGCGCGGCTACCGCATCGCCGAAACCGACGTATTGATCGAGTACCGGCACAAAATCAGAGCCGGTCAGCAACTGCGGCGGAACATCGAGCGCCCGCTGTACCGGCAGACGTGCATCGCCATTCCGCTCCTTGTCCAGGCGGCTCGCGCGGGAAGAGGGGTGATACACAATCGGATGCGGGAGCACAATGATAACCGGCGTCGCAGCGTTGAGCACCGGCGCCCAGAACACGTGAAACAGGCTTGCCCGCCGTTCGTAAGAGCGCACCGCCAGGGCCGCGATGACGGCAAGAAGCAAGGCCGCTGCGGCCGCCAAAAACCAGCGTCCGCGACCACGGGCCGGCGCATCGACCACAGCCGGTAACTGTTCGACAACCGGCGCTATCACCGCACCGGCAGCCGCCGTTTCGCTCTCTCCCTCTTGATAATGAAACGCCGGCACATACGAACCCGACGGAAGATCGATGCGAATCGGATCGTGCGCTCCGTCGGTGACATAGTATTGCGCCAGCCGTTTGCGCACTTCGCGGGCACCTACCCGGACAATGCTGTCATCGCTCCCGTCCAGGCTCGCCTCGCGCCCGAAAACCTCCATCGCGAGCGTACGCTCCTTGAGAGTGCCGGCCGCTCCTTCCAGCGATTTTGTCGCTACATAGCGCAAGAAATCCTGGCACCGCTTGCTGCCCCGGAACACCGGGCTAGCCAGTATAAGCTCTAGTTCGCGGCGTACTTCACCGGCTTCAGGAACACGCTCTAAGAGCTGCACCGATCCCAACTTCCTCCCCGTTTCTGCTGACTGAACGAATTCACCTTTAGCTTACGACTTTTCAAGTAGCTGATGAGAAAGGAATTAAACGGGTGTATCACCGGGGTGTTTCACAGTGTTCTCCGTTGTCAGATCAGCAGCATAGCTATTAAATAGTGCTAAATCGCGGCGAGTGTCCGGCTGCCTGCCTGAACCCGTTTTTCAGCCGCCCCCAAAGAGGTTAGTCATGAGAAGTAAAACGAAGTTTGCCCTGCTGCTCGTCTTCGCCTGTTCGATGAGCGTCTTTGCCCAGACGCCCACCGGCACGCTCCAAGGAACCGTCTTCGACCCGTCCGGCGCGCCGGTCGCGAATGCTGCCGTCAAGATTACCAACGACGCCACTACTGAGGCCAAAACACTGCAGACCGATGGCGGCGGACGTTATGTCCAGCCTCTCCTTAATCCGGGGACCTACACGGTTGAAGTGTCGGCTACCGGGTTCGCGCCCGCCAAACAGGAACACATCCGGCTGGATGTGTCGCAAATCTATGCCGCCGATTTCAAATTGACGGTCGGCGCCGTTACTTCCACGGTTCAGGTCGAAGCCACCACGCCGCCGCTCGATTCGAGCAATGCCACTCTAGGCCAGGTGATCGACACGCGGACCGTTGTGGATCTGCCGCTCAATGGCCGCAATCCGTTCGCCTTGGCCGAGCTCGTGCCCGGCGTCAACAATGTCGGCGGCGGCTCCACGCCGCACATCGGCGGCTCGCGCAACTCGGTGAACGAGGAGCAGATCGACGGTGTCACGAACATTCTGCCGGAAAACAATGTCGGCAACACCTCCGCCGCTTACACTCCGATCGTCGATTCCGTGAACGAATTTAGCGTTCAGACGAACGCACTCTCCGCCGAATACGGACGTTTCGGCGGCGGCGTGATCAACGTCGTCACCAAATCGGGCACCAACGACTGGCACGGCGGCGCTTTTACCTTTGCCCGCAACGGCGTTTTGAACTCAAACGATTTCTTTGCTAACCGCAGCGGCCAGCCCAAGCCTGACATGCATCGCTATCAATACGGCGGAACCCTGGGCGGACCCATCATCATTCCCAAGCTTTACGACGGGCGTAACAAGACCTTCTTCTTCTTTGGCTTCGAAGAAACAAAAGAAGCCGATAACGCGGTCGAAACCGACACCGTCCCTACGCTCGCTCAACGCAGCGGAGATTTTTCGGCAGCCGGTAATCCGACTGTCTACGACCCCACCACCGCCCATACCGATGCCAGCGGCAACCTGGTGCGCAATGCTTTTCCGAACAATCGCCTGCCTCAAAACGAGCTCAGCGCGGTCGGTCAAAAGGTCATCAGCTTCTTTCCCATGCCCAACGCCGGCGGCCCAAATGCCCTCACCAACAACTACGTGATTTCGGGCGTCAGCACCAATAACGACGACCACTGGGACAGCCGCTTCGACCATAACTTCTCTGATAAATGGCACATGTTCCTGCGCGTCTCGCACGATTGGAACAGTTCCGCGCCGCTCAACGATTACGGCAGCCCCGCCTCTACCGGCTACGGCGGCCCGCAGGCGGGTGGGGCCTGGAGCGCGTCCATGGATCACACCATCAGCTTTACTCCCACGCTCATCGGCGACTTTCGTTATGGCATCAGCCGCTCCTATGTAAACCGCACGCCTTTCGGCGCAGGCTTCGACCCGTCCACGCTTGGCTTGCCCGCCTCGCTCACTAATGTGGCCTCGCAGCTGGGCCTCGCTTTCCCGCGCTTCGACATTCAAAACACAGCCGGGCTCGGCAGCAACGGTTATGTCTATCTGATCGAAAATCCTCTGGCGCACGACGTCACCGCCAGCCTCACCAAAGTGCATGGCGGCCAGACCATCAAGTTCGGCGCGGAGTACCGGAAGCTGTTCATCAACTTCACCCAGTTCGGCCAGCCCGACGGACAGTTCGGCATCAGCCAGCAGTGGACGCAGCAGAACCTGCTGTCCTCCAATGGCACCGGCTCTTCCTACGCGACCCTGCTGCTCGGGCTCGACGATAATGCCCAGCAGACCTATGACGCCTCGGCCGCTTCTTCCAGCACCTACAACGCGTACTATTTGCAGGACGATTGGAAAGTCACGCGCACCTTCACGCTGAACCTGGGCCTTCGCTATGAAGTCGAGCTGCCTCGGACGGAACGTTACAATCGCCTGTCCTACTGGGATCCCAACAAGCCTTCTCTGTTGCAGGGCCAGGTGCCTGCGAATGCTTGTCTGGCGTGCGGCGATCTGAGGGGCCAGATGCTGTTCGTTAATCAACCGGGCAGCAGCATTTACGGTCGTTCGCAAGGCCCCATTCAGTGGAAGGACTGGGGACCGCGCGTTGGTCTCGCCTGGAGCGTCACGCCTAAAACCGTCGTTCGTTCCGGCTTCGGCATTTCCTATCTGCCTTCGGCTCTGCAAGCGGCCGGCAGTTCAGGCGGGGCAGGTACGCAGGGCTTCAGCACCACCACTTATGTGAACGGCACCAACGACAGTTATCGCACCATGAACAACAGCCTGCAGAATCCGTTTCCTTCGGGCTTCATTCTGCCGCAAGGCGCGGCCGGCGGCCCGAACACACAATTGGGCAATGGCATCGACCAGTCGTTCTTTAGTTCCTATCGCAATCCCTACTCCATGCAATGGAATTTCAACGTTCAGCGCGAACTGCCCGGCGGTTTCACAGCTGAAGTAGCCTATCTCGGCAATCGCGGACTCTTCCTGGTAGACGGCGATCCCGGCCAGCCCTTCGATCAGGTGAACCCGGTTTATGCCTCGCTCGGGAACTCGCTGCTCGACAAAGTGCCGAATCCATTCTTTGGCCTTATCACCGGCTCGGCGCAGAGCGGCTTGAACTCGCCTACTATCCAGCGCTATCAACTGCTCGAACCGTATCCGCAATATGGCCAGGTGTACAGCTTCCGCAAGCCGACGGCGTCGTCGACCTATCACGGATTCACCACGCGTATCGATAAGCGCTATTCGAATGGCCTGAGTCTGCTGCTGTCCTTCACCGCCTCGAAATCGATGGACGATTCTGCCGCCGCGGTCACATACCTCGGCCCGGCCAGTTCCACGCGCGCCGACCAGTACAATCGCCGCCTCGAATGGTCCGTCTCTCCGCAGGACATCTCGCGGGCTCTCGTCAGCAGCTTCACGTATGAGCTGCCTTTCGGCAAAGGAAAAGCCTTCGCGAACAGCACTCCGCGCATAGCCAACGCCCTGATCGCCGGCTGGCAGTTTAACGGCATCATCACCTGGCAGACCGGCACTCCGATCGTACTCGGGGCTGCTTCCTACACCACCGGTCTCAACACTCTCGGCGAACGGCCCGACAATAACGGCCACACCGCCAAGATCGCCAACGCGAACATCGATGGCTGGTTTAACACGTCTGTCTTCAGCACCCCAGCCGCCTTCACCATCGGCAGCGCCGGCCGTACCCTGCCCGACGTACGCAACCCCGGCATTACCAACGCCGATCTCTCCTTGTTCAAGAACAACTACTTCGGCCACAGCGAACGCTTCAATCTGCAGATACGGGTCGAGGCTTTCGATGCCATGAATCATCCGCTGTTCAATAGTCCCGACACCAATATCAACGACAGCAACTTCGGCAAAATCACATCGACAACGGGCACGGCCCAGCGTCAGATTCAACTAGCCTTGAAGTTTGTCTTCTAAAGCTGCCGTTTTTGTCAAATCAAGCCGGTAAGCCGTTTCCGCCAACGTCTTACCGGCCCGGTCGATCGACTGCTGCTTCAAGACGCGGCCGCCCATGGCCTCATAAAATTTTCCTGCTGGATTCGCGTTGAGCACCCATACTGCCACTACCCTGAATCCAATCGCTGCCAGTTCCTTCAGTAGCAACGTCCCTAGCCCCTGTCGCTGCGCTTCCCGCAAAAGGTAAATCGCGTACAGTTCTTCGTCACAACCAAGCTCGCCAGTCCGTTCCTTCCCAGCACAAGCAAAGCCCACAACTCTGGAAGAGGCTTCATCAATCGCGACGATGGTTGTCGAATTGGAATCTGAAGCGGCGAGCGTACTCGTCCAAAACTGCTCCCTCTGCTCGACCGAAAGCTGATCGAGATACTCGTCCGGCAGGATGCCCCGATACGTTGTCTTCCAACTCTCGACGTGTACCTGTGCAATCGAAGGCGCATCAGCTGCGGTCGCGCGTCTCACACTAAAATTACTCACGCTCGATTTACCATAGGCATCATGCCACGCGGCCTGCGTAAAGGTCTCACCAACTACGGCGATCCGGAGTTCTCGCTCTTTCTCCGCAATGCTTTTATCAAGGCCATGGGCTATTCGGACGATGCCCTCGACCGTCCCATTGTCGGCATCACCAATACCTATAGCGACTACAATCCCTGCCACGGCAACGTGCCCGACCTGATCGAAGCGGCGAAGCGCGGTGTGCTCCTGGCGGGCGCGCTGCCCATGGTGTTTCCTACGATGTCGCTGCATGAAAGTTTTGCTTACCCGACCGCCATGTATCTGCGCAACCTGATGGCGATGGAAACCGAAGAATTGATCCGTGCGCAGCCCATGGACTCCGTGATCCTGATCGGCGGCTGTGACAAAACGCTGCCCGCGCAACTTATGGCTGCTACCAGCGCGAACGTTCCCGCCATCGTGCTGCCCGTCGGACCAATGGTGGTGGGACACCACCAAGGTGAAGTACTCGGCGCATGTACCGACTGTCGCCGGTTGTGGGCGAAGTTCCGGGCCGGCGACATCGATGCAACCGAAATTGATCGCGTGAACGCACGTCTCGCCCCTTCCGTCGGCACCTGCATGGTGATGGGGACGGCCAGCACGATGGCCTGCGTGACCGAGGCTCTCGGGATGTCGCTTCCCCTGAGCGCCGCCATTCCGGCGACCCATGCCGAGCGCCGGCGTTTGGCTGAGGCGACAGGGAAACGCGCGGCGGAAATGGCTGTTACAGGCCATCCGTTGCCGGGCGAGATCATCAACTCGAAGAGTATTCGCAATGCGCTCGTCGTACTCGAAGCCATCGGCGGATCTAGCAATGCTCTGATCCATCTCTGCGCGATCGCGCGGCGTGCCGGGTGTCCCATTGACCTCGACGAATTCGACTGCTATGGGCGCAATGTGCCTGTACTCGTCAATCTGAAGCCTTCGGGCGAGCATTACATGGAGCACCTGCATCAGGCAGGCGGCCTGCCGCGGGTGATGCAAGAGATCGAGGATCTTTTATCGCTCGATGCTCTCACGGTCACCGGCCTTACCCTAGCCTCGTATTTGGAGAAGGCCGAAGAAGTACCCGGCCAGGATGTCATCCGTTCTCGCGCCTCTCCGTTGAGCGCTGAAGGTTCGCTGGCAGTCCTGCGCGGAAATCTCGCGCCTCATGGTGCGGTCATCAAACAATCCGCTGCCTCTCGAGAATTGATGCAGCACACCGGCGTCGCTGTCGTCTTCGACTCGATTGAAGACATGGTGCAAGGCATCGACGCGCCCGATCTCGCTGTCAAGCCGGAAAGCGTTCTGATACTGCGTAACGCGGGCCCTAAAGGCGCGCCCGGCATGCCCGAAGCGGGCTACATCCCCATTCCTAAAAAACTGGCGCGCCAAGGCGTGAAAGACATGGTGCGTATCTCGGACGCGCGTATGAGCGGAACCGCCTTTGGAACCGTCGTCCTGCACATTGCGCCCGAAGCTGCGGTCGGCGGACCGCTCGCCCTGGTGCGCTCCGGGGATTCGATTCGGCTCGATGTGGCGCAGCGTCGTTTGGACTTGCTGATTGATGACGCGGAATTTCAGTCGCGCGCTGCCGCGTCGCGCGTTTCCCTGCATCCGAATTGGGACGCCTCTCGCGGGTACGCCCGGCTATTTCTTGAAAGTGTTTTACAAGCCGATGAGGGCTGCGATTTCGATTTCCTGGGATAGTTTTTACCGTCCATAAAAGGAGTCGACGGTAATTATTGGATTTGGCAGGAGGGGTGCGCGGAGCGGCCGGTCACGAGCGAACGATAATAAGTATAGCCTTTTCTTATCAATTGCTTAGGAGGGTTTCCGGGGAGGGCTGGAGAGGGCCGTTCGGGTATTCTCCCGATGCGGGGAATTGGGCGGGCGGCGTTAGACAGAGATATGATGCTGGAGGAGCAAAAGGGGTGAACGACGGTAATAATGGGGGCTGATGCACAGCGGCTTGTATTTCGTTCTTATCACGGGCGGGGCGATCGCGCTTTTGCTAGTGCTGATTTTATGGGCGCGGCTGCACGCGTTTCTGGCCCTGTTCATCGTCAGCATGGGGCTGGGACTGGCGGCCGGCATGCCCGCGGCCAAGGTGCTCAAGTCGATGCAGGCGGGCGTGGGAGATGCGCTCAGCTTTATCGCTGTGGTCGTTGGACTCGGCGCAATTATCGGACGTTTTCTGCAGTACTCCGGCGGGGGCCGCGTGCTGGCAGACTGGCTGCTCCAGAAAACCGGTCGTAAACATGCCGCGTGGGCCGTGCTGATGGCCGCTTTCCTGGTCGGACTGCCGGTGTTTTTCGAAGTTGGTTTCATCATTCTCGCACCGCTCGCCTGGAATCTCGCCCGCGAATCGAAACGCTCGCTGCTGTTATTCGGCATGCCAATTGCCGCCGCGTTGACCATTACTCATGCACTGGTGCCACCGCATCCCGCGCCTGCCGTGGCCGCTCAACTAATGGGCGCCGACATCGGTCAAACGATCCTTTACGGTACGTTGCTCTCGATTCCCCTGATGGTCGGCAGCGGCATCTTCTACGGCGGCTGGATCGCGAAGAAAATCTCGCCACCGATCCCTGATATTGCCGGCGTCTCCGAGGCGAACTCTTCGAACGACACTGCACCGCCTTCCCTTTTCCTGACCGTGTCGCTGCTGGTGCTCCCAGTCATTCTGATATTGATCGCGACATTGGCCGGCATCGCTCATTTTCCGGGGCTTACCACGTTTCAGTTTCTGGGCCATCCCTTCACCGCTCTCCTGCTCGCTGCGCTCGCGGCCATGTATTTTATGGGCCGGCGGCGCGGCCTGGACGGCGATCGCATGACCAGCCTGGTTACGGAATCGCTGGCCCCTTTAGCTTCGCTGCTGCTCATCATCGGCGGGGGCGGCGCGCTCAAGCAGGTGATTGTAGATTCCGGCATAGGCCCCTACCTAGGCGGCCTGCTGGCCGCTTCGCCGCTCTCGCCGCTGCTGGTGTGCTTTCTCACGTCCGCCGGATTGCGCGCGGCGCAGGGTTCGGCCACCGTCGCGATTGTTACGGCCGCCGGTATTCTCGCGCCTTTGATGAAACAAGTACACGGCTACACTCCGGAGATATTGGTGCTGGCGGTCTGCTGCGGCGGCACCATGATTTCGCATGTCAACGACGCCGGCTTCTGGCTCGTCAAAGAGTACCTGGGCATGACAGTCGGTGAAACGCTGCGCAGTTGGAGCGTCATGAAAATCGTGATGGGTGTCCTGGGAATCGTCATCGTCCTGCTCTGCCACGCGATTTTTCATTAAGCGCTCCCGGTGGCTTGTCGCGATGAGTTCGCTAAGTCCTTCGGGCCGGCTTTGTAAGTCAGGCGGCGGCGGTTTTGAACCCGGTCGTTGCCTCCACAGCACGGGCCAGCACGGCCGGATCGGATACCCCCTGGTTGTCCAGACGCGGGGTGTAAGGGGCCTCCAATCTGGCAGCCTCGTCGTCCGTCAAGGTAATCGAGAGCGCCGCGATCGCGTCGTCGATGTGTTTGGTCTTGAGCGCTCCTACGATCGGCGCGGCAACAACGGGCTTGCGACGCAACCAGGCCAATCCGATCTGCGCCTGGTTAACGCCACGTTCCTGCGCAATTTGACCAATCACTTCAAAGATTTTCTTATCGCTTTCCGCGGTTGCCGCATCGAGCTGGGCGGTGTAGGCCGCCTCGGATTCAGAGCGGGCGGTCGTTTCCCCCCAAGGACGGGCAATGCGGCCGCGCGCCAGTGGACTATAGACGATCGTTTGCACGCCTTCGTCGGCGCAGAGCGGCAGCATCTCGCGTTCTTCTTCGCGCGCGAGTAGATTGTAGGTGTCCTGCATCGACACGAAGCGCGCCCAGCTGTTCGCGTTCTGCAGGTGAAGCGCCTTGCTGAACTCCCACGCCATCATGGAGGAAGCACCGAGATAGCGCACTTTGCCCATTTTCACCAGGTCGTGGAGCGCCTCCAGGGTCTCTTCCCACGGAGTCAGCTGGTCGCGGCGGTGGATCTGGTAGAGATCGACATAATCGCTGCCAAGCCGCTTTAGGCTATGGTCGATCTCCGTCATGATCGCCTTACGTGATAACCCGAGAGCGTTGGGGCCATTACGCGTGGACGGAGCTACCTTGGTAGCGATGACTACACCGTCGCGATTGGTGAAATCTTTTAGCGCCCTGCCCAGGATCTCCTCGCTATTCCCGTTCGAATACATGTTGGCGGTGTCGAAGAAGTTGATCCCGGCTTCGATCGCGTGACGGATCAGCGAGCGGCTGGATTCCTCATCGAGCGACCAGGCTGGATAGCCGCGGGAAGGATCACCAAAGCCCATGCAGCCGATACAAATGGGCGAGACGTCTAGACCTGTGTGACCGAGTTTTTTATATTGCATGTTACCTCCTAATCGGCATACAAAGTGGATAACTCTCCGGTTATACCTAGAGTGTATCGGAGAACTCTCCGCTTAGTCAAGAGAGACCATGGCTGACGACGAGAATTTGCGCGCAGATGCGCGGGCAAACAGGGATCGCATTCTGGATGTGGCGCGCGATGCGCTGACCATTGATCCGGCGGCGTCTCTCAACTCCATAGCCAAAGCGGCTGGAGTCGGCGCAGGCACGCTCTATCGTCACTTTCCGAACCGCGAGTCTTTGGTACTCGGCGTTTATCGGAAGGAGATTGATGCGCTGGTAGCGCTTGCTCCGAAGCTGCTTACCCAGCATCCGCCGCTCAAAGCCTTCCGTACCTGGTGCGATCGGCTCGCTCAATTCGGAAGGATGAAGTACGGCGTGGCTGACATAGTCCATGCGGCGACATCGGATCAAGACCTTCAAGAAACCTACTGGCCGATGCTGGGTGCGGTCCGCCAGCTCATCAATGCCTGCGAAGTTTCAGGCGATATCCGCCCTGGAACCGACCCTGAGGACTTCCTGGTGCTGGTAGGACTCTTATGGCGAATCCCTCCAAACTCAGCCGGACAAGCGCGTGTGAAGAGACTTCTGGCGCTCGCCTTCCGTGGCTTGGACGCCGGTGACGAGTAGACCCTTGAACCGCCTGATTGGGTTTGGACCCGTTGGCGTCGTACTGCTCGTCGCAAAGTAGCAATGGCATCCCACTCCCTAACGGTCGTGACTCTGCAGGCCGCTGCCAGCGAGCGTTTCTTGAATTTTGCGACGGGTAGTCACTAACCGCTCCCGAGGTCACGGGATCGAGCGCCCCGCGCAAAGAGCTAACGAATGGCTTCGTTGTTTCGCGGCGGCGCATCCGCGACCTTTGCATGAAGCAACGCGTGCAAGACGGTCGCGGCGTCGAGCGCCCCGCGCAAAGAGCTAGCGAATGGCTTCATTGTTTCGCGGCGGCGCATCCGCGACCTTTGCATGAAGCAACACGTGCAAGACGGTCGCGGCGTCGAGCGCCCCGCGCAAAGAGCTAACGAATGGCTTCGTTGTTTCGCGGCGGCGCATCCGCGACCTTTGCATGAAGCAACGCGTGCAAGACGGTCGCGGGATCGAGCGCCCCGCGCAAAGAGCTAGCGAATGGCTTCGTTGTTTCGCGGCGGCGCATTCGCGACCTTTGCATGAAGCAACGCGTGCAAGACGGTCGCGGCGTCGAGCGCCCCGCGCAAAGAGCTAGCGAATGGCTTCATTGTTTCGCGGCGGCGCATCCGCGACCTTTGCATGAAGCAACGCGTGCAAGACGGTCGCGGCGTCGAGCGCCCCGCGCAAAGAGCTAGCGAATGGCTTCATTGTTTCGCGGCGGCGCATCCGCGACCTTTGCATGAAGCAACACGTGCAAGACGGTCGCGGCGTCGAGCGCCCCGCGCAAAGAGCTAGCGAATGGCTTCATTGTTTCGCGGCGGCGCATCCGCGACCTTTGCATGAAGCAACACGTGCAAGACGGTCGCGGCGTCGAGCGCCCCGCGCAAAGAGCTAGCGAATGGCTTCATTGTTTCGCGGCGGCGCATCCGCGACCTTTGCACGCTTAGCGGACCAGACAGGGGCGCTTCGGATCGAATTCCCAGTCGGGAAGCAAATATTGCATTGCGATGGCGTCGTCGCGGCCGCTTGATCCGGTTTTCATATATAGATCGTGCGCCCTTTCCAGTTCGGCCCAATCCAACTCCACTCCTAAGCCGGGGCGTTCCGGTACCTGGATCTTTCCCCCTACAATCTGCAGCGGTTCTTTCGTCAGACGCTGCCCGTCCTGCCAGATCCAGTGCGTATCGATTGCCGTAATGTTGCCCGGTGCAGCCGCTGCAACGTGCGTCATCATGGCCAGCGAAATGTCGAAGTGATTGTTCGAATGCGAGCCCCAGGTGAGTCCCCAGGCTGCGCACAGTTCCGCCACGCGCACGGAGCCGTGCATGGTCCAGAAATGCGGATCGGCGAGCGGTATGTCGACCGCCTGCAGTTGCATCGCATGAGCCAGTTCGCGCCAATCGGTCGCGATCATGTTGGTCGCTACGGGAACACCTGTGGCGCGGCGAAATTCCGCCAGAATTTCACGCCCTGAGTAGCCGTTCTCAGCGCCGCACGGATCTTCGGCGTAGGCTAATACGTTGCTCTTGCCGGCACAGAGGGTTACCGCTTCCTGGAGCGACCAGGCGCCATTCGGATCTAAGGTAATCCGGGCTTGCGGGAAGCGTTCTTTTAAGGCTGTAACCGCTTCCATCTCCTGCTGGCCTGAGAACACGCCGCCTTTAAGTTTGAAGTCGCGAAATCCATAGCGGCTTTCGGCCGCATCAGCCAGCCGCAAGACGGCCTCGGTACTTAAGGCCTCTTCGTGGCGCAATCGCATCCAGTCGTCAGTCGATGTTTGTGCGCTCACATAGAGAAGATTGGTTTTGTGCCGATCTCCAACAAAAAACAAATACCCCAAAACATCGACATCTGCGCTCTGCTGGCCGTCCCCTAATAACGCCGCTACGGGCACGCCGAGATGCTGTCCCAGCAGATCGAGCAGCGCCGCTTCCAGCGCGGTAACGGCGTGAATGGTGGTGCGGGCATCAAAAGTCTGCGGTCCCCGGCCGCCCGCATCTCGCTCCCGAAACCGTTCGCGGATCGCTTGCAAAATATTTCGATATGCGCCCAACGCTTGTCCCACGACAAACGGCTTCGCGTCTTCCAGCGTTTGCCGGATACGCTCGCCGCCAGGCACTTCGCCCACACCGGTATGCCCGGCGGTATCAGTGAGGATCACGATATTGCGCGTGAAGAACGGCCCATGCGCTCCGCTCAGATTGAGCAGCATACTGTCGCGCCCCGCCACGGGCACAACCCGCATCTCCACGATCTTTGAGGCGACTGAACTCATCGCTTCTGTGTTAGCACGAGCAGGATAAAATTCTTACCCGCCAAGTCGCGAACGCAGAGCTTGCACAAGTTTTGTGAGTGAGCTTGGCTGTAACGAAGCAAAGATGGCAGGCTAAAGCCTACCCCACGGAGGTCTCACGGGCCTTGGATAGAATTCGGCAGTGACTCCGCTGTATGTTCGTGTTCACGAGGCTGACAATGTCGGAATCATTGTGGCGCCCGAAGGCGTTGAGGCCGGCCTGCGCGAAAAGATTCCGCAGTCACACAAAGTATCGCTGCGCCCGATCGAAGCCGGTGAACCCGTTCTACGCTATGGCCACCCGATCGGAAAGGCGAACCGTCAGTTAGAAGCAGGCACGTGGGTGCGGGAAGAGATGATCGATTTGCCTCCTGCTCCCGGGCTCGATCAGCTATCCCTGGCCACTGCCGTTCCCAAGCCGCTGCCGGCACTCTCGCAATTCAGCTTCGAAGGCTATGTAAACAACGACGGCAGCGTGGGCACCAGAAATATTCTGGGCATCACGACAACCGTGCAATGCGTCGCTCCTACGGTCAACGCAGCGGTTCAGCGCATCAAAAGCGAACTGCTGCCACGCTTCCCGAACGTTGATGACGTGGTCGCGATCACGCATGGCTATGGCTGCGGCATTGCGATTGACGCACCGGGCGCGCAGATCCCTATCGACACGCTGAAGCACATCAGCGTTCATGCCAATATCGCCGGGCAGCCGCTGATAGTAAGCCTCGGCTGTGAAAAGCTGCAACCGCAAAGGCTCTTTCGTTCCGACCTGCCGCTTTTGAGCGACCTGAATATCATTCGGCTGCAGGACGAACACGGTTTTGGCGAAAGCATGGCCGCCATTCTGCGGGCTGCCGAAAAAAAGCTCACCAGGCTGAATGAAAGACGCCGCCAGAGCTGTCCTGTCTCGGCGCTGAACGTCGGCTTGCAGTGCGGCGGCAGCGATGCTTTCTCAGGCGTCACCTGTAACCCGGCAGTCGGCTTCGCGGCCGATCTGTTGGTGAGAACGGGTGCGACGGTTCTCTTTTCCGAAGTTAGCGAAGTGCGCGATGCCATTCACCTGCTCACTCCGCGCGTTATAAACGAAGACGTGGGCCGGGCGTTGCTGCGAGAAATGCGCTGGTACGATGACTATCTGGCGAACGGGCGCGCGGATCGCAGCGCCAATCCTACACCGGGAAACAAACGCGGCGGACTGGCCAACATCGTCGAGAAAGCCCTGGGCTCGATCGCCAAAGCCGGCAGCACGGCCATCACCGCAGTCGCCACGCACGGCGAGAAGGTGACGCAAAAAGGTCTAGTATTCGCCGCCACGCCTGCCAGCGATTTCGTTTGCGGCACGCAGCAACTCGCCTCCATGAACCTGCACGTTTTCACCACCGGCGAAGGCAGCCCTTACGGCTTGTCTCTGGTTCCGGTGGTAAAGGTATCGTCACGCACGGCGCTCGCCGAGAAGTGGCATGACCTCATCGATATCGACGCGGGGCGCATTGCCACCGGCCAAGCATCCATAGAGGAGGTCGGCTGGGAAATCTTCCACTTCATTCTCGATGTCGCCAGCGGACGCAAGCGGACGTGGGCCGAGCACTGGGGTCTGGGCAATGCTTTGATACCGTTTAATCCCGGACCCATTACCTGAAGATATATCAACAACCATGAATCGAAGAAATTTTGCGAAAGCCGCGACTGCTTCGCTCACCCTGGCGGCGCAGCGAGGACGTGCCGCTAACGAAGCTGCCCCGGGTCGCATGAAACTCGGCACACAGCATGGATCGACCGACGAAATTCTACGCACCGTCGCAGCGCTCGGAGTCACGCATATCTGCAGCGCGCTGCCTTCGGCAAAGTTCGACCAGAACTGGTCAGTAGAAAGCCTCACCCGGCTGCGCGAACGGGTGGAATCATTCGGCATCCATCTCGAATCAGTGCCGCTGCCGCTGAGTTCGAGCTACATCACGAAATCTGAAAACCCGGCCATCATGCTGGCCAAAAGTCCCGAGCGCGATGCCGAAATCGACAACATCTGCCACATGATCGAGAACTGCGCCCGCGCCGGCATCAATACGGTGAAATACAACATGACGATACTCGGCGTGGTGCGCACCGAACGTACACCCGGCCGCGGCAGAGCCAGTTACAGCACGTTCCGTTATGCCGAGGCAAAACAAGAGCCTCCGCTGACGGAAGCCGGGCCTGTCTCGAGCGAGATGATGTGGGAACGCATCACGTATTTTCTGCAGCGGTTGATCCCGGTGGCCGAGCAGAACAAAGTGCGTATGGCCTGTCACCCGCACGATCCCGGCATGCCTGAACCACAAGGCTTTCGCGGAGTGCACCGGGTACTTGGCAGTGTCGCCGGGCTGAAGCGTTTTATGCAGATCAATGCCAGCCAGTATCACGGATTGAATTTCTGCCAGGGCACCGTTTCAGAGATGCTGGCTGATCCGTCGACGCAGATCTTCGATGTGATTCGCTACTTCGGCACGCGCCGGAAAATCTTCAACGTGCATTTCCGAAACATCCGTGGCCGCTTTCTGGATTTTGAGGAGACGTTTCCGGACTGCGGCGACGTCGACATGGTCAAGGCGTTACAAGTCTACAAAGAGGTAGGCTATGACGGCATGCTGATGCCGGACCATGTTCCTGTGATTGAGGGCGACGAAGGCGGACGGCAAGCGTTCGCTTTTTCGTTCGGCTATATTCGCGGGTTGATGCAATCGGCGGGCGTTTAGCCACACCGCTCCCTTACGGTCGTGGCTCTGAAACGACCGGCGAGCAAGCGGCTTTGAAAACTAACGGACGCCGCCGGACGCAATCAGTATTTCGCCGGTCAGCCAGCCTGAGTCTGGCGACGCGAGAAATACTGCGATCGGCGCAATGTCTTTCGGCTGTCCAATCCGGCCGAGCGGCGTCTGTTTTTCCGCATTTTTGTGGAAATCCGAGCCCATGAAAGCGGCCGTTCCCTCGGTTTCGACCATGCCAGGATTAATGGAATTGACTCGGATCTTTTTCGGCCCCAGTTCGACGGCAAGTACGTGCGTTACGGCGTCCACTGCGCCCTTGGTCGCCGCATAGACCGTCGCGGCAGGCGAAGCGATTTCACTGACCACCGATCCGATATTAATTACGCTTCCGCCGTCCGGCCCGAAGTGCTTTACGGCTTCCTGAGTCGACAGAATGAGGCCCAGGACATTGATATTGAATTGCTTATGGAATTGCTCTTCCGTAATGGCTTCGAGCGGAGCAAATTCAAAAACGCCCGCATTATTCACGAGCACATCCAGCCTGCCGAAAGCCTTTTTGGTTTCCGCAAACAGACGTGTGACGTCCGCCGCCTTTGACGTGTCGCCTTGCACTGCAATGGCCTTACCGCCCTTTTTCGCGATCTCGGATATTACGCGATCCGCGCCTTCTTTGCTCGAAGCGTAGTTCACAACAACGGAGGCGCCAGCTTCGGCCAGCCCTTTCGCGATCCCTGCGCCAATACCCTTCGATGCGCCTGTAACTACGGCCACGTGGCCCTTTAGCTTGCTCATAATTCCTGATTCCTCTCGTCGATCGGTTGGCGAATTGGTATTTCGACAACTATCTAAACGATGAGGAACGCAGGCAAACGATTCAGCCAACGCCGTCTTCCCGGCGGGCCTTGGGAACTTTACTTCTCCGGCTGTCGTATGATGCTGCGAGGCACTCGACTTTGAACATTTTGACTTGCACTGCTATCCCGGCCGCCGAACCAGCCAAACCTCTTTCGTCTGGTGGCGGGATCGTGGCCTGTGCTTACTTTTGAGAGCCATGCGCGAAGAACACGACGCCCAGCATCACACGGATGATCGTTGCTGCGATTTTGTTGTCGGTCACGTCAAGCTGCGAAACCTATGAATTTTAATCCTTTTTGAGAGACTGTTACTTTTCATTTCGAAGAGCTATTCGCTAACTAGTTGCCCGGTCTTCTTCGGGTTTCTGTCGGGCCGGCGGCGGCCTGCGCTGCGGAGCCAATTTTTTGAGGGAGGCTCTTAATTGAGCTCGGTCCTTATCGGATAGGACTTTCGTTACTAACTCGATGCCCCTCACACGACGCGGATACACTCTGAGATAAAAGCATGGCCGCGAGTCGTCAGCTCCACCATCCGTATGCGCCGGTCCTTCTCGTCGTTGGTGCTGGTAACAAATCCTCTTCCGTCTAGCCGGTCGACCACGGAGGTCATCGAGGCATTGGCCAACAGCACCTTTAAGCAAGCGCTTCAATCAAGAGAGTTTTGCGAAAGCTCGTTGTTAATTCGACTTGATGCTCGCGCAAGGTGGAGGCGATCTGACGGAATAGGGTCACTCTCCGCACTTGAAACGGTTGGATTTGGTAAGCAGGTGCGGTGAATTTAAGAACTGGCTGAGCGATTGGTTGACGAAGCCATCGGCCCTCAACATCACAAGACCATGAAGCTGTGCCCAAGCTAGTACGGCGTCCCGTTCCACAGTTTCGGGGGGCGAGATTTCTGACATCGCGCGCCGCAAACGGTCCAAAGCCTTGTCTGCCGCCCTCGCCAGGGGGCTGCCGGGTCGAGCCTCGGGCACCAAGCGCGAGGCGAACATCAGCCGATATAGTTCTACATTGGCTTCTCCGTATTTCAAGTAGGCCAGAGCCATCGCCTGAAGCGCCTCTTGCGACGTACGCCCGGCCGCCGCCTCGGCGAGAACTTTGTCAAATTCCTGAAATCCCTCTTCCGCGACACTCTCTAAGAGCGCATCCCTGTCCGCGAAATGCCGATACGGTGCGGGCTGACTGACGCCGGCGAGTCGGGCGAGGGAGCTTAGGGATACGGTAGATGCACCGCTGCGGGCGATCTGTTCGCGAGCAATGCGCAGCAGATCGCGACGCAGATCGCCGTGATGGTAGTGTCTGCTTTTCCTGGACCGCTGATCTGTCCGCTTGGCCATGGTGTGGTTATTTTCCGTTTTCAAGGATCACGATAGCATGTGATGGACTATTACATGTTATGTTATAAGTAATAACATATTCAACTTCCAAAGGATCAACCATGCACATCCCTAAGGGCCGTTACGCAGCACAAATAAAGGGCGATTTTGTCGTCTTTCTGATTGGAATGCGGATCAACCGACTGTTACTTCCCCACAAATGGCTGCCGATCGCCTTTGCCATGCCCCGCATGCTCAAGGAACTGGCAAAGCAGCCGGAGTTGGGGATGCTGCACGCCCAGACCTTCGTCAGCGGCAGAACCGTTTTAGTGGTTCAGTACTGGCGCAGCTTCGACCAGCTCCATGCCTATGCGCACGCCAAGGATCTCGAACATCTGCCCGCCTGGACTGCGTTCAACCGCAAGGTGGGCGGCAATGGATCGGTCGGTATCTTTCACGAGAGCTATTTGGTGAAAGCAGGGCAGTACGAATGCCTTTCCGTCAACATGCCGAGGCACGGGCTGGCAAAAGCAGGCGAGATGGTACCCGCTACCGGCCATATGCGTGACGCACGATCTCGGTTGCAAAGTTTGCAGTAGAAACGCGCCGTCAATCGTGAGTATCAAGCTGAGACAGATATGGGCTGACCGGTATGAGCGGCTTCCTCCGCTATTTTTGAAGGAGAAGCGGAAGAGCGGCCACGGCTGTATTGCCGCGGCGAGCAGCCCATGACCCGCTTGAAGGCTGTACTGAAGGCGGCTTCGGATTCGTAGCCGAGCGACAGTGAAATAGCGGAAATGGGATCGCTGGAATTTACCAGCTTGTCCCCGGCCAGCAGCATACGCCAGCGAGTCAGATATTCCATGGGTGCCGCGCCAACCGTCTCTCTAAATTTCAGGGCAAAAGCGGAGCGCGACATGCCGGCACGCTCGGCCAGCTTCTGTATGGTCCAGCCATGGGCCGGATCGTCGTGCATGGAGTTTATCGCCGCGCTCATCTGTTTATCCGCGAGGGCGAAGAGCCATCCGACGCCACCGCTCGACACTTCCGCTAGATGCAGCCGCAGAGCCTGAACCAGCATCATGTGGGCGAGGTCTTGCGCGACCAGAAAGCCGCCCGGCTGCGGTTCACGCAGTTCCTGGGTCATCCGCTCCAGGGACCAGCGAAGCGCCGCCTTATCTGATTCTTTCCGTAGATGCACGATGGGCGGCAGCACCCCGAGCAAGATGTCGGCCTGATTGCGGGTCAGGGTAAAGTGCCCGCCGACAAGAAAGAAATCCCCACCGCCATTCCACGAGACGATGCCACCGGCCCGTTTGGTCGAGTAAATCGTGCTCACGTCGATAGGCGTCAATGTGAGGTCGCTGGCAGCGCGAAAACGCCGGCCGCTCGGCAGCAGGAAGCAGTCACCCTCCTTTACCCGTACCGGGTCGGGAACGCCCTCGACTGACAGCCAGCACTCGCCAGAAACCACCGCGAAGCACTTGATGCCGTCATGCTGGGGATACTCGATTGACCATTCTCCACCGGCATCGAAGCCACCGGAATTATAACTGCGTGGTTTCAGCAGCGAGAGGACATCTGAGAGCGGATCCATAAGCTATATCCTTTTGAACCTTCGGCACGCTGAAAGGCGCGCCTCATCGCTTTGAACCTTCGGCACGTTGAAAGGCGCGGCCTCATCGCTTTGAATCTTCGGCACGCTAAAAGGCGCGGCCTCATCGCTTTAAATCTTCGGCACGCTAAAAGGCGCGGCCTCATCGTGGACGATCGCGAAAATTATCTGGACTCTTCAGTATAGATTGTACTTTCACAACCTCCTATCTTGAGAACAACGGGGCTGCGAATGCGGTCCCCATTTATGAAATCAGGTCATGAAGGGAACTAAAGGAGAAATCGCAATGCGTGTTTTCGTCACCGGGGCTACAGGATTTGTCGGTTCCGCGGTTGTTCAGGAGCTAATGCAAGCGGGCCATCAGGTGGTTGGATTGGCCCGCTCAGATTCGGCAGCCAAGTCGCTCATCGCCGCTGGCGTCGAAGTACAACGGGGTGATCTGGAGGATCTTGAAAGCTTGCGGAGTGGAGTTGCCTCCGCTGACAGCGTGATTCACACCGCTTTCATCCATGACTTCTCGAGGTTCAAGGAAGTCTGCGAGATAGAGAGTCATGCGATTGAGGCTATCGGCTCCGCTCTCGCAGGTTCGAACCGACCCTTGCTCATCACCTCTGGAACTGCACTCGTGACGCCAGGCCGCCTCGCGACCGAAGAAGATGTGTCGGTTTTCACGCCCGACGATTTCCCCCGGGTCGCTACAGAGCAAGCTGCACTTGCATTAGCGGAACGGGGAGTGCGGGTTTCGCTGGTACGCCTTTCGCCATCGGTACACGGCGAAGGCGATCACGGCTTCGTTCCGACTCTCATTCAGATCGCGCGCGACAAGGGCGTTTCTGCGTATGTGGGCGAGGGCGCTAATCGGTGGACCGCCGTGCACCGGCTCGATGCCGCTCACCTCTACCGACTTGTGCTGGAGAAAGGTTCCGCCGGCGCCCGGTATCACGCGGTCGATGAACAAGGAATCGCACTCCGCGATATCGCCGACGTCATTGGAAGATGCCTGAACATTCCGGTAGTTTCCAAATCACCTGAGGAGGCGGCCGATCATTTTGGCTGGTTTACACAATTCGCCGGACTCGATTGCCCGGCTTCGAGCAAGCTAACGCAGGAACGCCTCGATTGGCGTCCGGTGCAGCCGTCTCTTCTCACGGATCTCGGACAAGGGAGCTATTTCAAAGCATGAGAATACCGTATACCTGCGTCGTCCTTGCCGGGCGACGTGCTGAAACAAACAAACACCTGCCTTTCGGGGAGAAATTTACCAAAGAAGGAGTCTTACATGAAGCTTGAGAACAGAACGATTCTGATAACCGGGGGAACCAGCGGCATGGGCTTTGAGCTGGCAAAGCAGCTTCTGGAGCGCCGCAACGTTGTCATCATAAGCGGCAGAAGTCAGGAAAAGCTTGACAGCGCTAAACTGGAACTTCGCGGTGTACACACTGTTAAGAGCGACGTTGGCGATCCCGCCGCCATAGCTGCGCTCTACGACAACGTGGTAAGGCAGTTTCCGGCGCTCGACACTCTGATTAACAATGCCGGGATCATGCGTGTGCAGAAGTTCAACCAAGACGAAGGTCTGGATGACATTACGCGTGAAATCGAGATTTGCTACAGCGGTCCGGTCCGGATGATTAAGCAGTTTCTGCCGCATCTGAAGACCCGCCAGGGCGCGCTCCTTGTCAATGTTTCGTCGGGAGCTGCCCTCATTCCGTTTCCCATATCTCCGGTGTATAGCGGGGCGAAGGCCGCCCTTCACTCGTTCACTGAATCCTTGCGCGTGCAGCTGAAACACACCAGTGTGAGGGTGGTCGAGCTAATCCCGCCGGGTGTCGAAACGCCGCTATTCAGGAACGAGGAGTTCGAAAGAGAGATGAAGGTGCCGAAAGGCATGGACGTGACGGTGTTCGCCAGGAAAGCCATCGCCGGCATCGAAGCGGGCAAGCAGGAAGTACGGCCAGGTCTTGCCAACGTGCTGAAGATCGTGAGCCGTATCGCTCCAGGGTTCGCGCTCAAGCAGATGGGGAAGATGACCCCGGCCTTCGGAGCAAATTCCTCAAAGGCAGGCGCCAAGTCCGCAACTGCAGGAGCGGTAGGAAGATGACCGGAACAGCGATGTCGCTCGAGGGAAAGCGCGTAGTTGTGATTGGGGGTGCGACGGGCATTGGCTTTGCCATTGCCGAACTCGCTGGCGAACTGGGCGCCACGATTGCCATTGGTTCGAGTAAGAAGAAGAACGTCAGTGCGGCGGTCGAGCGTCTGCAAGGTGCGACGGGCCGTACTGTCGATCTGCGCGACGAGGCCAGCGTTACCGGCTTCTTCGGAGAGGTAGGCGCGTTCGATCACCTAGCGATAACGGCAGGCGACTGGGGCGGACCGATGTTCGTTTCCATCCAGGACCTCGACCTGACACAGGCGCAAGAGCTCTTAACGGTACGCTTCTGGGGCGTGCTCGCAGCGGTCAAACACTGCTGCCAGACAATCGCCCAGGACGGCTCGATCACGTTGACGAGCGGCATGATCGGGCATCGACCGAGAAAAGGCACGCCCGTGGCGGCCGCCGTGGGGGGAGCGGTCGAACACCTGACCGGCGGCCTGGCAATGGATCTCGCGCCGGTGCGGGTCAACGCCGTGTGTCCGGGCTATGTCCTCACCGACCAACTGAAGCGGATGCCGGAAGCAATGCTGCAGTCGGTGGTAGCACCCCTGCCGGTGCCTCGCGCTGCGACGCCGGCGGAGGCTGCGAAGGCCTATGTTTACCTCATGCTAAACAGCTATGCGACGGGACAAATCCTGCCCGTTGACGGCGGCGGCTTGCTGGTCTGACAGAAATCTGGCCGCGGATTATCGGAGGGTAAGCTAAAACGGCAGGCTGAAGCCTACCCTACGAAACGGGAGGGGTTAAGAAACGCGGGTGGGGAGCGTCACGACCGAGCCCCAAAACTCGTAACAAACCCGCATAAATCTCAGAAATTCGCCCAAATCGCCCGGCTTGCGAATGAAACAGCTGGCATGCAACTCGTAAGCCTCGCGCACTTCGTTCGGATTTGCCGAACCGGAAACTATCACTACCGGAGTCACCGCCCAGGCCGGATTTTCTTTGATCTCGGTCAAGACCTCAAGGCCGGAGGACTTCGGCAGATGTAAGTCCAGGAAGATGACGTCCGGATGGGCCGGGTCGTCAAAATTCTCGAGCGTTCGAAGATACTGCAGAGCCTCGTCTCCATCGCTCATCGACGTAAGGGATTCGTGCATCCCGGCCTCTTTCAGCGCTTCCCGGGTGAGGTAGGCCGCGGCAGGGTCGTTTTCGATCAGCAAAATCGATAAATTCTGCTGGTCGTTGCTTCCATTCATACAGCTGTTTAGCTTACCTCACCAGCGCCTTCGCCAGGCGCAGTGGGAGTTCCATCTCGAACAAGTCGTCGATCAGGACCGGCAAAGCAATACACCAATTCGGATTCTGATGATCCATCGTAGCCGGAATATTCGGGCGTTCTTCCACCAGCAGCGCGTCATCCAGGCAAGCCGTCACAATGCGGGCCGGGGTCTCAGCGAGCACGGCATAGGCTTTCGCTACCACCTCCGGTAGCGGCGTAGCTTCGTCCAATCCGGCCATGACCTGCAGCCGCGAGCGCATTTCGGCTGTGCTTTGCTCATTCGGATTCAGTTGGAGCTCGCGTTGCTTTGCCATGTCCGATCCGGTCCAGAGACCCGCTACCGTCGGCAGGTCATGCGTGGTAATGGCTGCCAGTGCGTCTTTTGGATACTGGCTGGGTTCGTCTTTCTCGAACCAGAGCAGACGATAGGAAAGGATCTTATGGCTGGCCAGTTTTTCGCGCGCTTCGTCCTCTACCGTCCCCAAGTCTTCACCCACTACATAGGCTTTGGCCCGTTCGCTTTCCAGCGCCACGATGGCCAGCATCTCGTCGGCGTTGTAACGGACATAGGCGCCATCCCCGGCAGCCATGCCTTGCGGAATCCAGAAGAGACGGAACAATCCCATCACGTGGTCGATACGCAGTCCGCCGCCATTGCGTAACGCGGCGCGGATGGTTTGAATGAACGGCTGGTAACCCGCGGCCCGGAGCTTGTGCGGCACAAACGGGGGTAGCCCCCAGTTCTGGCCCTGGGTGTTGAACTCATCCGGTGGCGCGCCCACGCTCGCGCCCGTCGCCAGAACGTCCTGCCAGGCCCATGCGTCTGCTCCATCGGGATCCACGCCGATTGGCAGATCCTGCATCAACGCGAGATGTTTGGAACTGCGCGCCAGTTGTTCATCGAGAGTCCACTGCAGCCACTTATGAAAATCGATCCGGTTCCGGTGGGTTCGTGCGAAAGTGTTCACCGCCGCCCCCGCTGGGTGCCGGTAGGCTTGCGGCCAGGATTGCCAACCGCTCTGGTGTTCTTCGGCCAGCGCGCAAAACGTGGCAAAGCGCTCCAGGTCAGCGCCTTGTTCCGCACAGAACGCAGCAAATGCTTCGCTTCCGCTAAAACGCTTCCAGAGGTGACCTAACGCGGCCATTTTCAAGTCGAAGATCCGATCCCGGTCGATCAGTCTGTGCGCGTTCAATCGCTGACCGGCTTTGGCCGCCAAGTCGATAGCGTCACGGTCCGATGCTTGCGCGCCGGACACCCATTCCACGTGTATCCACAGCGGGTTGAAGAACCGCCTGGACGTTGGAAAATACGGGCTGGCCTGCTGGGGAACAACCGGTGTGGCGGCACTCAACGGGTTCACCAGCAGCATACCTGCCCCGAGTTTCGAGGCCGACCACTCTGCCAGTTTTTGCAGATCGGCAAAGTCGCCGATGCCCCAGCTAGCACGCGAACGCGCCGCATATAATTGGACCGCCCAGCCCCAGGTCTTCAGAGCCGCCGGAAGGTAGCACTGGCCCGGACTGACGATGAGCTTTACTGGATCACTCTCTTCTTCAAAGAGCACCTGATGATAGCCGGAGGGCAAGCCGGCGGGAATACTTTCCAGGGCTTCCATGGTTTCACCGTTCTCCAGCCGGATGACCGCCGGCATCGATAGCTTTCGCCGTTCGCCCTCTTGCATGACGATGAGCGTTCCTGTTCCTTCGGGAGCATCCCCGACGCCCATCGATTCCAATACCGCTTGGATTGCTTTTGGGCTGGTCTCGTGCCAAGCCCCTAACGCGTCTTCGTACCCGGAATCGATTCCCCAGGCGTTCGTGCGGCTGCGACGTCCCGTTTTTTTTAATGCGGGCATCCAGCCTCCCGCTGACGGCCGGTTATGTCTCGGATATGACTGAGAGCTTTTGCCGGTTCCGGGAACATTTCATTTTTACGCGCTCGGTTCATTCTGAGAGTCTTCAGTCGAAACAAGGATAGCGTAGCCAGGAAAAGGATTAAGGCATGGAAAAACAGCAACATACCGTTACAAGAAGCGCATCCGTAGAGGAGTTTTTTGAGAGTGGCACGTCAATTGCTGCTCTCGCCTCTGGACTAAAGGAGCAAGACCTGGGCGTGAACTTCTCATCCGTACATCCCATCGATACGTTGCTGGTGCAACAACTGGAAAACATTCTCAACGGCGAAAAAGCTTTGCGTGCGCGCTATTCGGCGCTCGACTCCACCGCGAATACCTCAGAAATACGCAATGCGTTTTCGAGGGAGCTATCTGACTTACAAAAGCGGGCAGATCGCCTCTATCGGCTGATGAATGCGATGGACTACTACGGCCCGTTCGAACCTAAGGAAGTTTTGCTGCACGCACCGGCGACGGCGTAAGTTTGCCAATCTGTCGGCTGGACGACGGATCGCGGCCTCAAAAACTTCAAACTCAATTATTTTTTACAGCCATACTGAATCTTTACCAAAAGAATTGCAGTATTGCTCTGTACGAGGTAAAACAGGCTATGCCGCATGCCCGAAGTTCCTGCCGAGGCAGGACCCTCAACCTCCTTCGCTGCGAACTCGAGGATCTGTATGCCCAACGCTCGGCGGTAGATGCCGCCATACGAGCACTGCAAGGCATTCGCAGTGCTTCTTCTAAGGAATTCGCGGGCACAACGGACTCGCCCTCTCGTGAGATCGCGAACGACGCCCCAAACCGGCTGTGCGCTCGGCCCAAGCCCACTGAATCTTCTCTTTCGTCTGGTGGCGCGGAATCGCGGCCTGTGCTTGCTCTCACGCTGGCCGAACCGGCCAAACCGAACCGCGATAGCTTGGACTTTCGGCAGAAGCCTTGTAACCTAACAAATTGCCGGGTCGCCTAGATACGCGAAGGCCCTAATTTCGGTCCGGCAGACCTTGCCGGATGCTTGTTGAGCCAGAACTGATCGAGAGGGCGCGTGCCGCTGACCCGCAGGCGTTCAACGAGATCGTTCAGGCATACCGCAAGCGGATCCTGGGGACGATTTCGCGTCTGATAGGGCGTCCCGAGGACGTCGAAGATGTGGCGCAGGAGGTTTTTGTACGGCTTTATTATTCGCTCGACCAGCTTCGCACGCCGGAGGTTTTCGAGCCGTGGTTGTACCGCTTGACGGTAAATGCGGCATACGATTACCTGCGACGTCGCAAACGCCGGGCCGAGTCGCGAATGGCCGATCTGAGCGAACAGCAAGTGATGATGGCGGATTCCGTAGCGGGCGGCCGCCAGCAGGAAAACGAACGCGAGAAAAGCCGTGTGCGGGAGTTTATGCAGGCTCTGTTCCGGCACGTTTCCGAAGAGGACCAACTCTTGCTGACTCTAAAGGAAGTCGAGGGGCTTTCGTTGAAAGAACTAGAACAAATCTATAATGTCAATGAAAACGCTTTGAAAGTCCGGCTCTTTCGGGCGCGCCAGAGAGTTCTGAAAGCGTATAAGATGGCGACAGACGAAGGCAAGCTATAGGGGCAAGTGGGGGTGAGTGTGAATTCAGAAATTCCAAATACGATCGACGAGAGCGGACTGGATCGATTGTTCCAGCGTTACCGGAGCGCCTGTCCGGAACCAGAAGGTTCGAGCGGTTTCATGCCTTCTTTGTGGCAGAAAATCGAGGCGCGCCAGAGTTTCTGGGCTGTTTTCCAGCGCTTTGGGAAAACGATTACGACTGCCTCGGCGGCCGTTTGCCTGCTGCTGCTTGTGCTCAACTTGATTTCGTCGCCCGCGGCCTATAATCCTGCTGCTACCTATGCGGATGCGTTGATGGCGGAGCACACGGCCGAGAAAACGTATTACGCCGAAGCGATTCGGAATGCTGTGCCCGGCAGCGAGGAAGCCGCTTCGCAAACGGCGCATTAGCTTTTCAGCTGGTCTATTTCTATGAAGCGCAATCAGGGTGCAGCGATACTGTTCGCCGTGCTGCTTTTCAGCTGTGGAGTGGTGTCAGGAGTTCTAGGCCAGCGCTATTTCGCCGCCACCGTGGTAAGTGCTAAAGGCGCGGAGGACTTTCGCCACCAATACGTGTCCGAGATGCGGTCGAAGCTGGGGCTGACTCACGAACAGGCAACGCAACTGGAGGTCATTCTCGATGACACCAAGGCGCAGTACAAGGCGGTGCGCGATCGCTCGCGGCCCGACATGCTCAAAATCAAAAACGAGCAGATCAGCCGGGTGAAAGCGATCCTGACTCCGCAGCAGGTTCCCGGGTACGAACGGCTGATTGCGGAGCGGGAAAACCGTTACAAAAATCAGGAAGAACACGATCGCAAAGAAGAGTTGAAACTACAAGCAGACCACCGGGCGCAAGCCGCGCACCAATAACCTTCCGGGCCGCCCCGAATGTTACTTTGGTTCCAATAGCGACCCATTGAATGGCTTACCTGCGTTGTAGTGTTGCCGGTTGTGCAACTAATCTCGAGCTGCACGACCGGGCGCTCGCCTGCCCGAGCTGCGGCAACCTGCTCGAAGTTGTCGTTGAACCCGCCGCGTTCGATCCTGCCCAGCTGAAACGGGTCTGGCTGGAACGGCGGACATCCCACGAAGAGCGCGACGCGAGCGGTGTTTGGCGATTTCGTGAATTTTTGCCGGATGCGTATGAGTCGTCCAGCATCGTCAGCCTGGCGGAAGGCAACACGCCGGTTATACGCGGCCAGCGAACGGCTAGCTGGGCCGGCGTGGAGCGGCTCTGGTTCAAACATCTCGGTTGGAACCCGACGGGATCGTTTAAAGATCTTGGCATGACGGCCGGCATGACGGAAGCAAAATTCGTGGGTGCAAAAGTGGTGGCGTGCGCTTCCACCGGCAACACGGCTGCTTCTCTGGCTGCCTATGCGGCGCGCGCTGGCGTGACCGGGCGCGTTTATCTGCCGGCCGGGCAGGCTTCGAATAACAAATTGGCGCAAGCGCTCGATTTCGGCGCCGAGGTCGTGCAAATCGACGGCAGCTTCGACGATGCACTCAACCAGTTGCTGGGTTTGAGCGATCCCGATTTATATTTCTTGAATTCCATCAATCCGTTCCGGGTAGAAGGGCAAAAGACCGCCATGTTCGAATTGCTCGAACAGCTCGCGTGGAAGGTGCCCGATTACCTGTTTGTGCCCGGCGGCAATTTGGGTAACTCGTCGGCGTTCGGCAAAGCCTTCGAGGAGCTCCGACGATTTGGATTCATCGACCGGCTGCCACGCATGGTCATCGTGCAGGCGGAAGGAGCTAATCCACTCAGCCGCATGTGGTCTTCGCGCGAACCGCATTTGACGCCTCTGAGCCATCCTGATACTGTCGCCACTGCCATTCGCATCGGCAATCCGCGATCCTGGAAAAAAGCGCTGCATGGCGTCGAATTGACCGGCGGCTTCGTGATGGATGTGACCGACGAAGAGATCGGCGCAGCGAAAACGTTGATCGGGCATGATGGCATCGGCTGCGAACCGGCTTCGGCCACTACGCTGGCGGGGATTCGCAAGCTGACTGAGTCGGGCCAACTCGATCGCGAGGCGTCGATTGTGGCGATCCTCACCGGCCATGTCTTGAAAGACACCGACTACATCATCAAGGCGCAGGAGAAACGCGCTACGAAAGATGCGTTCTCCATTGCGTGACCGCTTCACGATTGAGGTACCCGGTTCGATAGCAAATCTGGGTCCGGGCTTCGATACGCTGGCCGTCGCGGTGCAACTCTATTTACGTCTCGATGTTACCGTGCTTCCTGGAGAGAATGAACTGGATTTCTGCTTCCACGATTGCGCGGTGGACGGCGATAACTATATCGAACGTGCCTTCCTGTTTCTGGCTAATCAGCGCAACCTTCCACATCCTTCCCTAGCTGTCGATGTACGAACCGAAATTCCGATGAAAGGCGGACTGGGCAGCAGTGCGGCGGCGACGGTTGCGGGATTGCGCCTGTATGAAGCGATTGCCGGACCGCTGCCGATTCAGGGCTTGTTGAATGCCGCCTGCGCGCTCGAAGGGCATCCGGATAACGTGGCTGCGTCGCTTCTTGGTGGATTGACGGTAAGCTGCCAGATGCCGGATCGATCCGCCTTTGCAGTGCGGCTGGCGTGGCCGGAGTCACTGGTTCTGCTTGTTGTGACGCCTCAATTTTCACTGGCAACGTCCGCTTCGCGGCGTGTCTTGCCGGAACAGGTTTCGCGCGAAGATGCGGTGTTCAACTTGCAGCGTGTCGCGCTTTTTCTACAGGCTATTCAGAGCGGCAATTATTCGCTGTTGCGCGAAGCGGTGCAGGACCGCCTGCACCAGCCGTTTCGTAAAGAACTCGTACCCGGCTTGCAAGATCTGCTAACACTCGAACATCCAGATCTGCTAGGCGTATGCCTGAGCGGAGCTGGTCCTTCGATAGTGGCCTTGGCCGAACACAATGTGGATGGCGTGGAAAACGCGTTGCGAGACTGTTTCGCAGCACAGAATCTGCCGTTCGTGGTGCGGCAGCTGCGGGTACACCAGCCCCATGTTACTTAGATTAGATGGCAACGACGACCCACACAGTCTCGACTCCCGCTCTTCACATTTGCTACGAGCAGACCGGTCCTGATGCCGGCGAGCCTATTGTTCTTCTTCACGGATTTCCGTACGACGTTCGCCAGTACGATGCTGTTCGCGACCTCATCGCACGGGAGGATCGCCGCCTGATTGTGCCTTATTTGCGAGGCTTTCAGCCGACTCTCTATCGCCATCCCGATACCTTCCGCTCTGGCCAGCAAGCCGCTCTGGGAAAAGATGTCCTGGATCTTCTCGACGCTCTGCAAATCGCCAGAGCCACACTCGTAGGCTACGATTGGGGCGGTCGCGGGGCCTGTGTTGCAGCGGCGCTATGGCCCGAACGCGTGCGCGCTCTAGTCTCGGTCGCAGGCTACGCGATCCAGGACATCGCCATGTCCGCGGCCACTCCGCAAACAGCAGCGCAGGAGCATCAGCTTTGGTATCAATGGTATTTCCAGACAGAACGTGGGCGCAGCGGCCTCGATCAAAATCGGAACGAATTATGCAAATTGCTGTGGAGCATGTGGTCACCTACCTGGGAATTCGAGGAAGCGTACTTTCTGGAGACCGCCAGATCCTTCGATCATCCTGATTTCGTTCCCACGGTGATTCAGTCCTACCGGCACCGTTATGGGAATGCTCCTGGAGATCCATCTCTCGAAAAATTGGAAGCGCAGCTGCGGGTCAGCCAAAGATCGCGGCTCCCACAATTGTCCTGCACGGAGAGCTTGATCGGGTGGAACCGCCTTCCGGTTCGGAAGGGCATGCATCCCACTTTACGGGATTCTACGAGCGCCGGGTTATCGAGGGCATCGGGCATTGCCCTCCCGAAGAAGCGCCGGAGCAGGTAAGCCGGGCGATATTGGACACTCTTGCTGTATGCGGTCGATCGTGACAGGAATCGAGGCGTAGCTCCTGTTTGCAGCCGGAGGTAATTCTCGCTTCCGCCGTTCGAAACATACTACTGTTTCCCGCTCTCGCTATGGCAACACCCGAAATGCGGGGGTGGCCGGCGGCAGCTTTGCATCTGGCTTGGAAATCAGCCCGCCTATTTTCAGAGAAGACTTAAAAATCTTCCCTACCGGAATGATCCCTCCGAGTTTATGCTTTGCCACAGCAGCTAAACCCATCGACGCAATGCACCCGCAAGACTCGCAATCCGGATTGCCGCCGAACTGACACGGAGTGATTTTCGTCTTCAGGTCGGCCGAAATTGTTTGTGTAGTCAACGCAAACACGCACTCCTCGGGAGTGTGAGGCGGCGCTGCCAGTTGACGAATCAACCCCTCCGGCATATCGAGCTTAGGAAAGCTTTTCCGCAGCTGCAACAGTTCATCGATGACCTGCCCACGTTCGGTGGTCGTCAGCATTTCAGGCACATGATCACCTTTCTGCGGTGTGAAAAGACTAAACCAGACTTTATTCACTTCGGGCCTTGGCGTCCAGAACTGAAGAAAATCCCGCAGGTAGCCGGGCCGCTTCACCAGTTGCCCGGTGATCGTCGAGTGAATGGTTAATCGTTGTCCCTCGACGTTCTTAAGAATGCGTTCGTACGTTGCCGGTTTGCGCCGTCTGTCGTGTTCCGGCTGCAATCCATCGATCGAGACGACAACATTCAAATGAGGCAGGGTGGCCCAGGAGAGTGGAAGGGGCCGGAACGCGCTCGTGACAATCTGGACGTGAACGCCGCGGGCCAACAGAAACGGCACTAACGTCTCCAACTCCCGATAGCGCACAAGCGGATCTCCACCCACTAACGAAAGATGCAGCGGCTGCAGCCGGTCCACGACTTCGAGAACTCCATCTATCAGTTCTTGTCCCCTGTAGTCATTCAATTCGCGCAGCGTCACCCCTCCTCCGAGGTGGGCGTCCTCATAGGCGTAGCATCCAGGACATCGAAGCGGGCATTCCCGCGTTATCTCTATTGAAAGCGAAGGTCGTTGACCTTTTAAGATCTTTCCCCAAGCTTTTATAATTTCTGAAGTCTGCATGGCTCACTCTTCCTTTCTGTTATTGCCAGCCGTCGAGCAGGGTGCTTTGTCTGTCACCATCGCGGAACAACACATGTCACATGGACATACACTGGGATATCCGCGATAGGGACCAATGCTACACCCGGAAAGGCGAGTAGTGCGCGCCTACACGCTCGACAAGTTCGATTGCTAGAAATGAGTGCAGCTACGCTTTCGGTGGAGAAGGATCGGCAGCTTGATGGAAGGAACGCATGACGCAGGGTGGAGACAAGACAAGGACTGCATTGGAGACATACTGCGCACACTCTTCAGGTTGCGGCAGCCTTTTCCAAGCGGAATGCACCGCCTTCGCGAGTTCCAACGGAGTGTGGTGCACGAAGAACAGGACGCTAGATCCCGGTCCCGCATTCAGCAACTCCGGGCAATCCGGAACGTTATCCAGATTGGCCGAAAGAAGGAAGATCACCGCCAGCAGCGCGATTAACTTCGAATATTGGAAGACGAACTTCAAAACGATTTCTCTTCATCTTAACCTTTGCCCTTCGTGGAGACCTGGTCTCACCGCAGTCAGCGGCCCGAGCTGCGTCTCATTCAGCAGTGCGGCAAGTCGACTGCATCTTAGTCGTCAACGAGGAGATAGTTACTGCTCCCTGGGCATCCCACCATGTGAATTGCTGCGCGACATAGCGGGCGCCTGATCCGGATAGCACGTTGACGAAAATCAGACTCTTTCCCGAGATAGGCACCACTGCCAGGCTGTTGCCGCCACCATTGATGTATTCGACCTTAAATGGACCGGAAGGAAGGCCCAGGTGTGCGGCGCTTGCGTCGCATGTATAAGAGACGGTTTTGCGGGACATCGATTCGTTACCCGTAAGTGGGATTGCCAAGTCCGCGGCGACTGCCTGGATTGCAATGAGTCCAAATACCCAGAACAGAGATTTCGTCATTCTAAAGTCCTATGCATGTTTACGGCGCCAGATGAGCGAGAAAAGCAAGCTCCCGTCAAAACAGAGTAGCGCAATACTACCCGGCTCAGGTGTAGCGGTACCGGGCTGCAATCCGCGCAAGCTGATCTCGGCCAGCGTGAAAGAGCCTGGTTGCCGGCTGTCTAACACGCTGGGGCTGTCGAAGCTCACCTCAAACAGGTGAAGATCGCCCGGAGGTGGTTGGTTCGCTTGCGCGATGGACCCCGCTCCGGAAATGTTGAGCTGATCGAAAGGCGCGGAAGAACTCCCGAACAGCGTGTTCGAGACCGAAACGAGCGCCGGATCGAACTTGAGATCGAAATCGAAGCTTGAGCGAGAGGGCGGAGAGCGAGGGGGGCTCATCGCCCCCAAGCCGCTAATCGTCAAGTCTACCTGGGTTGTTGCGCCGACGCCAACGCCTGGCTGCATTGGGTTGACCGTGAGGGTAATGCCGGCTGCTTGCGCCGGTGTTACCGCGAGAGCGGCAGCTAAAAGGGTCTGCAAGATACCAGGTTCAAGTTTCATTATTTTCCGTCTCCACAGACTCTAGCTCCGCAGATGAGAACTAACTTGCGAACATCCAGCACAGTGATGAAGCCATCCCCGTTTAGATCGCAAGCGGGTCCACAGGAGCTGCGCGAGACGCTCTTGCCCAGATTTCGCAGCATTTCATTCAGGTCGGCGCGATTCACTTGCCCGTCGCCATTCACATCACCGGTGCGGAATACATCGACTTGCAAGCTCGAAACGTTGTTCCCGATCTTGGCGTCGTTTCCGCTCTCCAGCAGCTTGGCATAGAGCTGATGAGTTCCCGTTGTGGTGGGCGTCCACTCGAACCAGACATGGGTGCCCTTGCCGCCGTTGTTGCCGGGGTGAACCAGTTGGCTGGCAATAGCCGGTGCGCCTGCCGCGGGATTGCCGTCGAAAAGCAGCAGGTTGGCTCCCTGCGGGTGAGTCGCCGAGCTGAAGACGCCGACGCGGATCCGCAGAGGACGATTCAGGTAGGCGGCCACATTGCTGTCTTCAAGCTTGTCCGTGTGTAAGTCGATGGCGCGCAGTGAGTGTTTATTCAGATAATCGTCGAATTTCTGGCCCGGCGCTCCTTGCAAGCTTGCAGCTTGGAAATCGAATTGACGATAGCCCTCGTCATTCTCACCTGGATTTATAAGAGTAACTGTGCCACCTCCCGAATAGGCGCCCCCAACATCGGTGCTTCCATTCAAGGTGAAATTCGTATCGTCCACGTAAGTTACCTGGAAGATTTGATTATTGTCACTTGATAGTTGCAGCCCGGTTTCTCCGATTGTGACGTAGTCTCCGGTGTGGATGCCATGCGGACTGGTTGTAGTGACTTTGATCGGCGTGGCATTCGTCATGTTCTTAATGCTTTGCGGAGTTCCGTCGGACCCATAAAGTTGCTGGGCGTTTTCAGGCATCAGAACCACGTAAATGCGGTATTCGTTCGTGCCGCTAGCGCCGCCGGAGCCCGTGGTATCCCAATTGATGAATACGGGATTGTTGTTACAACCGGTCACCCCGGGATCATCCGTGCCCGAAAGACACGTGAACTGCAGTGCGTCCAGGTGACTTATTGAAGTTTGGCCGATCACCGTGCGGGCGGAAGCCGGACAGAGCTGCCCGCCAGCCAGCCCGGCGTTGATGGGCGCATCGCAAATTTCATTGTCGTTGCCGCTGTCGTACGCGATTTTCTGAAACTGGACAGTGATGTTGTCCGCGCCCACAGCAGTGCTTTCGTTGTAAACGCGAGCTTCGATCCGTACCTGGTCGCCGTCGACGGCAGCCGCGTTCAGGAAGTCGTAATCGTTGGTATCTGGATTGATGGTTGCCCTGCGAAAAAACAGCCCCCGCATCTTTTTCCGGGCAGATCCGGGGTTCAGCGCCCAGCCATTCTGAACCTCATTCGAGGACCAGGTAGGCGAGAAACGCTGAGGCAGATTCAAGGCCGGATCGGGATACGTGCCATACTTTGAGGACCAATACTCAGATCCGGCGGGATTCGACCCGCTGCTTCCGGGATTAGGCACGACGAAGCTCATTTTGAATGTACCGTCTTGTGTTACGTACGTAATCGGATCGAACACGTAGGATTGGCTGGAATCCGAAGATCCCTTGGTCAGGGTGATAGTCGTTTCGGTGGTGGTCGTGTTGTCGCTGGTCTTGGCAACGCCCCAGCTGTTGCTGTTGTGAAATTCGAGCTCTCCCGAGACATGCGCCTCGCCGCTGACGCCCGCGACTTCAGCGGATGTGCTGGCCGAAGCCTTCACGTCTAGACTTTCGGCGAGGGTATGACTGTAATCGACCGAGTTTCCGCTTCCAACCGCCGTGCTCAGATCCAGCTTTTCAGTTCCACTCGTTCCGTCGAAAGCCCATTGGGTTATTGGAACCAGCGGCGCGGTAACAGAGTTGCCGTTAACATCAGTGTAGGACCCCAAATCGGGCGGATTGCCCCCACTCGAGTTGAACATCTGCGGATAAGTGAGAATGTTTCCATTCTCATGAATCGGCTGATACCAGTCGAAGCCCAAACCGCCACCGTAATAGGGGATGGTCGGACCGGGCAGCATGATGTCGTAAAAATTGTTGGTAGCGGGATCTGTCTGCGTAATCGCGTAAATGCGATACCGCCAGACGTCTATGGTCTGGAGACGCCCGTAAAGGTAATCATCGTGATCGGTTGTTGAGCCGATGGTAAAAGTCCTCGAACCATATTGCGAATTGTAACTTTCCTTATTCTTGTTATAGTCGTAACTACCCTTGGCGGTCACGTCGACCGATGCCTGGTCGTTCGTTTTTGCAATAAAGGCATCCTCGCTCACGCCGACGGTCGCTCCTGCTGAAATCTCGGCCGATCCGCCGATAGTCCAGTTCGAATGGTCGGTGCTCTTGGTTGAGGATGTAGCGCCAGTTGCGTAAGTGAAGCCGACATTGTTGCTGTCGTAATTGGTGACGGTGTAGACTTCCGTGCCATCCCAGAACGAGTGCTTGGGCGGCTCCTCTAAGATGTAGTCGGTTGAAACAGCATTCTCGATTGTAATGTGGGCGGGAGCTCCGAGATAGACTGATTTCCCGTCCCAGTCGGTCGCGACCAGAGGAAACCGTCCGATGGAATTTGTCGGCCCAGTGGCAAAGGAACGCAAGTCGGCAAAAGAAAGGCCGCCCGAGTTCACCGCGATCGTGCGGATCCAGTAGACTCCCTGACTTGTGCCGTTAGACGTCCAAGCGCTGACGGCGAGGGAGGCGGTGGGGCTGGCGATATTGGCATTACCGGTAAAGCCTCCGGCCACTAATGAGAACTGCTGAGTGGGAACACCGGGCCAGTCTGGGGAGGTTTGAGCATACAGGGGACCGCCTATTGGGGTTACGGCAGCGAGACCGTTAACGGAGTAGGCTTGGATGTCAATTGCCTGGTTACTCACGTCATTCCAACCGATGGCAATCTGCTTTTGCCCGAACGGAGTAGCCGGGGGGTTGAACAAAAACTGACCGGCAGCGAGCTGAACGTGGAGGAGGGGCATGGTCTTATCGCCGGTTTGGGAAGAGACGTCCGGCTGGCGAAACTTGCCCGCTATGGCCGGATTCAGATTTTTGTCAAATTGAACAATACTGAACGCAGGAGTGGCTTTACCTGTGTAAGCCCCAGTGCTGCCGTCGAAGGCATAACCCGCGAACGCATAGCCGATCGCCAGTTCGTCGATTCCATCATTGTTAAAGTCGCCAGCTTGCAGCGAAACCGTGGCAAGCGCGAGAGGACCATCGGGACCGCTATAACTCAACGCCGGCGGAGTCAAGTTGAGCAAAGGGGCAGCGCCGCCTTGGATGGTGCCGCTCCCATTGCCGTCGCTGACATACCGGTACGAGCGAACTGAGTAGGTGTGGTAATTCAGCGGATAAACCACTACGAATTCATTGTTACCGTCACCATCGAAATCGCCGACGGCAACGCCGATCGGAATGTCGGATGCGGCCAGGGTGACGTTGTTGTAGGCCAATCCAGGCGCATCGATCGAGCTGACGCTGACTTTTGGATTACTCGCCGACCAGTTGGTGTAGTTCAACACTGCAATCCGGACCGTATTGTTGCCCGTGGCGTAGGCGGCAACTACTTCATCGTGGTAGTTATGTTGCGAGTCCGCTGTCTTATCCAGGTCTCCGGCCGCAACCGCAATGATGTCGGTATTGAGAGATCTGTCCTGCAGGTCCGAAAGAGTCACCGGGCCAACAGGTTGGCTACCAAAGACCTGAACTCCCAACATGGACGTTCCGGAAACTCGCTGGGCCATCACGACGGAGGAGTGGCTCGGGTCTGTCACTCTGCCGGAGGCCGCGACAATCGGATCGGATGAATTGCTAAGTGTCTGAAGATAAGTCGCGTTCAGCAGGCTGAGTTTGGTGTCGCCATCGGTTCGATAGAGGCGAGTGGTATTGCCTCCGTCGGGAGAAAAGGAAAACAGTTCATCATCCGGAAACAAAGTCAGATCACCGGTACTTCCGATCGGGTCGGTGGATCCGGGCTGGGGACCGCTCTGGGCGGCCAGCATCCCGGCCAGTAGTGCGGCGTGTATCGCCAATCCAAACGCACGCTTTCGGTGCTTTCTCATCCTCGAAAATTTCATGAAGGCTCCTTGTTTCACCCGGTTGTTCCATCTGCAACGGCTAGGTCGAGATTCATTCTCCACAAGAGCGCCAATGGCGGCAATGGGCGTCGAATGCTGTTTCCTGCTTTTATATGCGCGTTCAAACCTTTAAAAAATCAGGCATTTAGAACGCATGGTCAGAGATGTCCGCCGCGTGACGTTCGCTTTGTAGCTATAATGCCCTTGCCATACTGCCGCTGAGATCTGTTCGTATGAACAAACTGCAATCGTCCGGGACTCCGTTTCGCTTCGGCCCGTACGAATTTCGTCCTGAGAGGGGCGAGTTGCGGAAGTCGGGAGTCGCTCTCAAATTGCAGCCTCAGCCGGCACGACTGCTCGAGTTGCTGGTCCGGCGCGCCGGCGAAATTGTTACGCGGGAGGAGATCCAGAATGCCGTCTGGGGCAATGACATTCAGGTCGACTTCGAGTTAGGCGTCAACCGCTGTATTAGGCAGGTTCGGGCGGTATTGCTGGATGATCCGGAGACGCCAACTTACGTCAGGACCATCCCCCGCCACGGCTACACCTTCATAGCCAAAGTCGAGACGGTCACTCGGGATGTCGAACCCTTAAGTCTGCCGCCTGTCGATCCGCCGAGCCTGCCGGTGATAGTGCACATGCCGCTGGAAGCGGCACTCAACGAAAGAAGAAATTCAGCGGAATTGGCCGCATCCAAGCGGTTCGTACGCCGCCGTTTCCTGATTGCGATTGCGCTCGGTTTGACCTTGGCCGCAGTGCTCGTGGCTTTTGCATTCTGGCCGCGGAGGGCGCCGGTCGTTTATGATCCCATTCCCTTGACGACCTATGAGGGACGCCAGAATTCACCGTCGTTCTCTCCGGATGGGCAGTCGGTCGTTTACGCCTGGAGCGAGAGCAGTAAACAGCATTTTCGGATCTTTACCGAAAAGATCGGCTCTTCAAAACCAGTGGCAGTAACTTCGCCGGATTCGAACTCTTATGATCCGGTCTGGTCGCCCTCGGGTGAGTTCATCGCCTTTTTGCGGGACAAGGACGACCAGAGTGGTGAACTCTGGCTCTACTCTTTGGAGGACAAGCGGGAATGGAAGCTGCGCGATTTGGAGAGAATTTACCGGCCGGAGGAACGGCAGCTCACCTGGACGCTGGATAGCAAAGGGCTGATCGTGCCTCTGGATACGTCCAGTTCGCGCTCGGGCGGCCTGTATTATTCCTATTCACCCCGGCCGCGACGTGCAGTTGACATCATCGCTGCCCGGTCAGGGCGATACCAGTTCGGCTGTCTCTCCAGACGGGCACTTACTGGTCTTTACGCGTTTTTTCAGCAGCGGGGTCAGTCATCTCTGCAAGCTGCGCCTTTCGGGCGATCATCGTCCGGAGGGTGATGAATCGTGCGGGTTGTGGGCCGGCTTTGACAATGCTTCGACGGCCGACCCCTCCTTTGTGGGCACTGATCTCCTTTTCATCTCGAACCGCTCCGGGAGCAATCGCGTCTGGCGCTCTCCCGGCGCAACTCAAACGCCGCAACTGGTAGCGCTACCGAGCGGTGCTCTCTCCGATCTCACCTTTTCTCAAGCAGGCCATCGACTTGCTTATACGTTGAATCGCAGTGATTCAAACGTTTGGAGAATCGACACCGCCAGTCTTTTAAACGGTCATGCCGAGCAACCGGAGGAGGTAATTGCGTCCACTCAAATGGATCAGCGTGCGCAGGTGTCTCCGGACCAGGGACGGCTCGCCTTCGAATCGAACCGCTCGGGCCTGTTTGAGATCTGGAGCTACGATCTTAAAACCCACAATACGTTCCAGATTACTCATCTCGACCACCTTGGAACGGGTTCACCATCGTGGTCACCGGACGGCAAAGAGATTGCTTTCGATGCCCGAGTCGAGGGCCGGGCAAATATCTATCGGGTCTCCGCCGGGGGTGGGTCGCCTAGTCGCCTGACTCACAATGCGGGAAGTAATATCCTGCCTGCATGGTCCGCTGACGGGCAATCGATCTACTTCTGCTCGAACCGTTCCGGAACGCCGCAAATCTGGCGCATGCCGGCTCGCGGCGGCCCGGCTGTACAAACCACCAGCGAAGGCGCGGCGGCCGCCGCTCTTTCTCCAGACGGAAAATTCATGTACTACACCAAGAATTTCGGGCGTCCTTCGCTCTGGCGTCTGCGGCTGGCGGGCGGCGGGAACGAAAAATTGGCGGATGTCGTTGAACCTCGCGCTTTCGCCATCGCTCCGGGTGGGGTCTGGTATCTGAAGCGGGACGAAACAGGCGTCCTGCAGCTTCAATATCTCGACATGGAGACCCGCAAAGCGAGGAGTTTGTACACTTTCACGCGACAAGTGATTTCCCCACTCTCTTTCGATGGCCGCTGCTTTCTTTACTTTTCTCAGTTCGATCAGATGGTCAGCAATATCATGCTGGTGGAGGATGTGCGCTGAACGTCAGGGCAATCCGACTTGCTCATGAGAAAAATACCGGCGGGTGATGTTAGTCCAGAACTTCCGGCACTACCGAATAGGCGGTCGCCAGCTTGCCTAACTCACACTCGTGATGGACTGCCCGCACCGCACGCTCGAGCTGATCCAGCCGTACCACGATCCCTATAGTCAATTCGCTCGACCCTTGCGCGATCGCAATGATATTGACCTCTTCGCGCGAAATCGCCGTGAACACTCGCCCTGCCAATCCTGGAGTTCCACGCATCCCTTCTCCCACCACGGCCAGCAGCCCGACATTCTCATCCACTTCGAGCGGCTTCAGGTATCCGTGCGAGAGCTCGAGCGACAAGTTCAATTCCAGAGCTTCCAGCGCAGTGTTCAGGTCGTGCTTGCGAATCAGAAAACAAAAACTCTGCCGGTAGCTTGAACTGGTGAAGACGAGGATCTCTACATTGGCGAGAGCGAGCGCGTCGAGTGCCCGAGCCATGAGCCGCGTACCACTCAAAACCGCATTGGCCGGCTCCATCGAAATCAGCGCCACGTTCGACATCGAGGTGACGGCCCGCGCCCCTTTCGGCTCGTCAAAGTGAGAAACGATCTTCGTACCCGGCTTATGTGGCGCGAAGCTGTTCTTGCTCCACACCGGGATGCGCTTCTCGACCAGCGGCGCCAAGGTGCGCGGATGCAGAACCTTCGCACCGTTGTAAGCAAGCTCCGCGGCTTCGGCATAGGTTAGTTCATCGAGCACGCCCGCATCTGCTACCAGGCGCGGGTCCGCCGTCATAATGCCGTCGACATCGGTCCAGATCCAAAGTTCGCGCGCATCGAGCGCGGCCGCGAGAATCGATGCCGAAAAATCGGAACCGCCTCGCCCCAGCGTGGTGGGACGTCCGTCTTTCGTCGCTCCATTAAAACCCGTGACGATGGGAATCGTGTCCGCAGCGGTCAGCGGCAAGAGGCGTGCCGCGCATCTTTCGCGCGTCGCCTCCATCAGCGGCGAGGCATTGCCGAACACCGCGTCAGTCACGATTACATCCCCACCGTTGATCGCTTCCGCCGCGCGCCCCTGTGACTGCAAGTAGTTCGCCAGCAACTCGGACGACAGCCGCTCGCCCACTGCGATCGCTTCATCGACGGACCGCGGCGGCCTTTCGCCTAACATCATTACGCCGTTCGCAATGCGCTCGAACTCCGCGACCAAGCTTTCGATTGCGCCTACTGCCTTCTCGCCGCCAGCTTCCGGGAACAGTTCCGCCGCCGCTTCCAAATGGCGAGCCCGCAGCTTTTCGATGTCCTCCCGAACCGCCTCTCGATCTCCCAATTCCGCGCGGCGCAACGTTTCGAGCAACAGGTCCGTCACTTTCGACATCGCCGAAACAACCACCACTACCGCGGCGTCTTTCACCTGACCGATGAGGCCCGCAGCCACTTTCATGCGTTTAGCGCTGCCCATGCTGGTGCCGCCAAACTTCATGACTAAAACCTTACTCACTACTTCGCCCCTATTTGCGATTTTCGTTGCGGCGGTATTGATTTCATCTCTCAAAATGTGTAATTATTCATTTTAGTGAATAAAAATACACCGGAGGGATTTTGATGGCCGCTTCCCTCTACCAGCCAGCATCCCACGCTCGTATTGCGGGGCTGCGCCACGATCTCGATCTTTCAACCGAAGAGTTGAACGGTGTTTTGGAATTAGCCGGGCAGATGAAGCAGTCGCGTGCGCGCTTCGCGTCGGCGCTGAAGGGCCGCTATGTGAGCCTGCTTTTCGAAAAGCCCTCGCTGCGCACGCGTATGACCTTCGAGCTGGCTATTAAACAGTTAGGCGGCGATTGTGTGACGCAGATCGGGATGATTGAAGATCGCGAGCCGCTGAAAGATGTGGCGCGTAATCTGGCGCGCTGGGTGGATGCGATTGTGGCGCGTACCTTCGAGCAGGAGACCATTGAGGCGCTGGCACGCTGGTCCGGCCTGCCGGTCGTGAACGCCCTGAGCGACCTGTATCATCCGTGTCAGGCGCTGGCCGACATGCTCACTCTCAAAGAACATTTCGGGCGGTTGCGGGGATTGAAGTTGGCTTATGTCGGGGACGGCAACAACGTGGCGCATTCACTCCTGCTGTGCTGTGCCCGTCTAGGCATTCATTGTTCAGTCGCAACGCCGCAGGGTTTTGAACCACAGGAAAGTATCGTCGCTCAGGCGAAAGAACTGGCCTCGATGAGTGGCGCGTCGATCGAAATCACCAACGATACGGCGAAGGGGCTCGAAGGAGCTCACGCCGTTTATACAGACGTGTGGGCCAGCATGGGTCAGGAATCGGAAGCACAGGATCGCCGCAAGATCTTCGGCCCTTACCAGGTGAACCAGGCATTATTGGCGCAGGCACGTCCCGATGTTTTGTTCATGCATTGCCTGCCTGCCAAGCGCGGACTGGAAGTGACCGATGAGGTCATGGAGTCTCCGCAGTGCGTAGCTTTCGATCAGGCTGAGAATCGCCTGCACGCGCAAAAAGCGCTTTTATTGACGCTGCTGCAGTAGCAACGCGTCCACTCAAAACACGTTAGGTAACGAATCGTAAACACGGCCACGAGCCGAAGGAGAATCATGCCTGGAATTCAAGCCAAAAAAGTCGCGCTCGCCTATTCGGGCGGACTGGACACATCCATCATCATTCCCTGGTTGAAAGAACACTATGGCTGCGAAGTAGTCGCGGTGTGCGGCGATATCGGCCAGGGCGGCGAAGAGTTGGACGGTCTTCGCGAGAAGGCTCTCAAAACCGGTGCCTCCGACGTACATGTTGAAGATATGCGCGAAGAATTTGTCAGCGACTATCTCTGGAAAATGGTTCGATCCGGTGCAGTTTACGAGCACAAATACTTACTGGGCACGTCGATTGCCCGTCCCTTGCTGGCCAAACGACAGGCGGAGGTCGCGCTCAAGACGGGCTGCGATGCGCTGGCTCATGGCTGTACCGGCAAAGGCAACGATCAGGTGCGTTTCGAGCTCACGTATAAGGCAATCGCTCCGCACCTGCCGGTGATTGCACCGTGGCGCGAGTGGGACATTATTTCACGCGAAGACGCGATTGAATACGCAAAAAAGCACGACGTGCCGATCGCGCAGTCGACTACTAAGATCTACAGCCGCGATCGCAACATCTGGCACATTTCGCACGAAGGTGGCGAACTGGAAGACCCGGCCAATGCCGCCCCTGAGCACATCTGGATGCTTTCGAAGAGCCCGGCCGAAGCTCCGAACAAGGCGGCCGAAGTTACGATCGGTTTCCAGTCAGGCATTCCGGCTTCCCTCAACGGCCAGCATCAGTTGAGCCCGGTGGCGCTGCTCGAAGAACTGAATAAAATAGGCGGCGAGCATGCGGTTGGGCGCATTGATCTGGTCGAGAATCGCTTTGTGGGCATGAAATCGCGCGGTTGCTACGAGACGCCGGGCGGCACGATTTTGCTGGCAGCGGTGCGCGAGCTCGAAGCTCTTACTCTGGATCGGACGACCTTACACTACAAACAGAAAGTGGCGCTCGACTATGCCGAGATGGTCTACAACGGCCTCTGGTTTACACCGCTGCGCGAAGCTCTCGATGCGTTCTTTGCCAAAGTGGCTGAACCGGTGACGGGCGAAGTGACCATGCGGCTTTACAAAGGCAATCTGGAGCCGGTCAGCCGCAAGAGCAAAACTTCACTCTACAATCTCGATATCGCGAGCTTCACCATGGGCGCAAGCTACGACCAGAAAGATGCGCTCGGCTTCATCAACATCGTCGGTCTGCCGATCAAGGTACAGGCCGCTCTGAGGAAGTAAGCATGAAACTCTGGGGTGGCAGATTCGAGACTGGACCCTCGCAAGTCTTCGAACAATTCTCAGGCTCGTTGCACTTCGATCGGAAGCTGCTGCAGGCGGACGTGAAAGGCTCACAAGCTTTTGCACGGGCTCTCGAACGGCAGAGCATTCTTACTCCCGACGAGACCGCCACGCTGATCACTGCGTTCGCCGACATCGGAGAAGAAGCGCACTCGTCCGATTACTTCCACGGTGCGAGTGATGAAGACGTACATACATTTGTCATCCGCAAACTGGGCGAAAAAGTCGGTGCGCTTGCCGGCAAAATCCACACGGGACGCAGCCGCAACGAGCAGGTTTCGCTCGATCTGCGGCTGCATCTGCGCGCGTCTGCCGAATCCATTCTCACGGAACTGATCGGGCTGATGAATGTCCTGTTAACGCTCGCTGAAAAATATCCGGAGGCGATCATCCCGGGCTATACGCATCTGCGCCGGGCGCAAGCGGTGTTGTGGCCGCATTACTTGCTCGCCTATTTCGAAATGTTGGCACGCGATTTTGAGCGCATGAAGCAGGCCCACGCCCGCATTAACGTGATGCCGCTCGGTTCGGGTGCTTTGGCGGGAAGCGGATTCGCTTTCGATCGCGAGGCGATCGCGGAAGATCTCGAGTTTGCTTCCATCTCCTTAAACAGCATGGACGTTTCCGGCGATCGCGATTTCGCGCTCGATTTTTTGTACGCCTGCAGCTTGATCATGCTGCATCTCAGCCGCCTCGCGGAAGACTGGATTCTATATTCGAGCGAGGAGTTTAATTGGATGACTCTGGGTGACGGCGTCACCAGCGGCTCCAGCCTCATGCCGCAGAAAAAAAATCCCGATTCGCTCGAACTGATCCGGGGCAAATCCGGCCGCGTGTTTGGCGATTTAACAGCTCTCTTCATCACGATGAAGGGCCTTCCCATGACCTACAATCGCGACCTGCAGGAAGACAAAGAGCCCCTCTTCGATGCTTATCACCAAACGCTTGGAGCGATCCAAATGGCGCAAGCTGTGGCTGGGTCCGTGGTACTGAATCCGTCGGTTCCGGCCAAGGCTGCCGATGAGAGCTGGGTCATCGCCACCGACTTAGCCGAAGAATTAGCGCGGCGCGGCGTACCGTTTCACGATGCCCATCAGATCGTCGGACGTCTGGTGCTGGCCAGCGTCACGGAGGGCAAGAAGCCGTCGGATTGGACTGGCGAATCGCTGGCTGCGTTTGCGCCGGAATTCGACTCATCCATCGCCAACCTGCTGACGCCAGCCGAAGGGATGAAAACTCGCGAGCTGCCCGGCGGCACGGGACCCACGACGGTGGCTCGCGCTCTCGCCCTCGCAGAAAAACGCTTGAGGGTGATGCAAGGTTTGCTTGAAACATGAACAAGAGCTTTCGCCAGGGTCAAATCCTCAAGATCATCCGCGGTAAAGAAATTTACACGCAGGACGAACTGGCGCGAGAACTGAGCCTGAGCAATATCCAGACCACGCAAGTCACGCTCTCGCGCGACATGCGCGAACTGGGACTGGTAAAAACCGGCGATGGATACCAGCAATTCTCGGGTGAACGAGCCGGTCCGGATCTGGCAGACGTGGCAAACGAATACCTGCTCGATATCCGCTTAGCGCAAAACCTGCTGGTGCTGAAGACTTCGCCCGGGAACGCCAACACACTGGCCGTGGCGCTCGATCGGGAAGAGTTGGAGCAGGTAGTCGGAACCATCGCCGGCGACGACACCATTCTTGTCGTCACTCCGGATGGCGTAACGGCCGATCAACTACGGCTGAAATTGCTCGAGATGCTTTCTTCCTGAAGGTTGTATCTATTCGTATGGGCTAACCGTATGGGGCAACCAACACTCCCTCTGTTCCGATACACTGGACGCTTCGGAGGGAGTGCTATGTCCGCTGACCAATTTGACCGCCGCGATTTTCTGAAACGAACCGGAACACTCAGTGCGGGTGTTGCCGCCGCTTCTAAAGCTTTCGCCGCGAAGCCCATCAACAAGATGAATCCGTCACGCATCATCGGCGCCAACGATCGCATTAACGTGGCGATCGTCGGTTGCGGTGGCCGCGGCACGTACGACGCTGGTGCTTTTACAAAGTACGGCGATGCTAACAAGAACGCCTGCCAGGTCTTCGCCGTTTGCGACGTTTACGAAAAGCGCAAGCGCGAACTTGCTGAACGGCATAAAGCCAAACCGTTTAACGATTATCGTGAGGTTCTGGCCCTCTCCGAAGTGGATGCCGTCGTCGTTGCAACGCCCGATCACTGGCATTCGCGAGTCGCCCTTGAAGCGATGGACCAAGGCAAAGATGTCTACCTTGAAAAGCCGATGTGCCACACGATCGAGGAAGCGAAGAAGTTAGTCGCCACCACGCGCGAAACCAAACGTATTCTACAGGTCGGCTCCCAAACCACTTCCGCGGATCAATGGTGGAAAGCCAAGAAGGCCATTGCGGACGGCATGATCGGCAAAATGATCATGAGCCAGGGATCCTACCATCGCAACTCAATGGAAGGCGAATGGAACTGGCCCATTGATGCCGGTGCGGGACCGGATGCTTCCGGCGACAATCACATCGACTGGAATATGTGGCTTGGACCAGCGCCCAAGCGTCCCTTCGACGCCGACCGCTTCTTCCGCTTCCGCAAATACTGGGACTACTCGGGCGGCATCGCCACCGATCTCTTCTTCCACGTCGTCGCCCCCCTCAATATTTGCTGGGACAAACCGCAGTTCCCCTCCAAAGTCAGCGCTTCCGGAGGCATCTACATATTCAAGGACGAACGCGAAGTTCCCGACACGTTCCACATCATCGCCGAATACCCGGAGGGTCATTCTCTCGTGTTGAGTTCGTCGATGGCCAATTCGCAGCACATTCCCGGCTTGATCCGCGGCCATGAAGGCACGATCATTATGGTCGAACACGGCAAGTTCGAAGGATCCACTCCCGACATTACGATCCGCCCTGAAAAAGTGCGGCTTCCCGAAGATCCTGCCCATCCGGACGCCCCTCGCCGAGGAACGTTTCCCGGCTACAAATTCGGCGTCGACGAGATCAAAATTCCGGTCGATCAGTTCGACATGATGCAGGCGCACGTCGGCAATTTCCTGCAATGCATGCGGACGCGTGAAAAGCCGCACTTAGATGTTGAAACCGCCGCTCATGCCCAGGTGCTCATCAGCATGGCGGTCGACTCCTATCGAGACGGCCACGTCAAATATTGGGATGAGGAGAAATGGAAGGCGGTCGACAAGCCTGTTAAGGCCTGACGACGTTCCCAAGCGTCAAGCCTGTTAAGGCTTGATGGGCTGCCAGAGCCTATCCGGTTGCCGTCGGGTCGGTTAGCCAGCCGAGGTTTCCGTAATCGTAGCGCTCGACTGTTCATTCACCGGCACGCCGGCACTGCGGCGTTCGGCGAGCCGAAGATCCATATCATCGACGATGTAGTTCACCATAAAAAGCGCATTGAAATTGCTCATCAATCGAAAATATCGCGGAATGCTATCTCCAGATTGGTACCGTCGACCTTGATCGCGTCCCCGCCGGCCCGCTCCATGCGGCCCGGTCGATAAATCCAGATCACCTTCTCTTCGGGATCAATCAGCCAAACCACGGGAACGCCAAAATCCAAATACTCCTGAATGCGCTCGTTCACGCGCGGCACCCGGTCCTCAGGCGAAAGAATCTCGACACAGAGAAGCGGCGGCTTGGTAATAATTTGCTCGTCAGGCTTACCCCTCGTGACGAGTACATCGGGAACACGGAACCGGTGACTCCTGGTTTGCATTCTGGTTTCGGGGAGCGCTGCAATGCCTGTCTCCTGAAAACGGCTCAGGAAATAAGAAACGATCCGGCCCTGTACCCAGCTATGATCGACTTCGCCCAAATTCCGCTCCTCCACCACTCCATCCAGGTAATCGCAGTCGGGCCGATACACGGTCTTCAGGTACTCTTCTACTGAAATTTGGGTCGCCGAAGCCATATGGAATTAGTATCGCTACTAGAAAATCTCGACAAACGGAATTTCGATCGAAGTGCCGCCCAGTTTTATGGCTGGACCGGGCGCTTGCACCATAGCGCTTAATCGATAGATCCAGATCGTTTTATCCTCGGGATCTATCAGCCAGACGACGGGAACACCAAAATTCAGATACTCCTGTATTCGCACATTTATACGTGAAAACCTGTCCTTCGGCGAAAGAATTTCAACACAAAGTAGCGGCGCTCTAGTAAGAATCTGCTCGCTTGGCCTGCCGCTTACAACCGTCACATCAGGGACGCGGAACCGCGTTGGCGTAATCTGGAATCGCCATTCCGGGAGCGGCAGGATCTCGCGCGATTGGCGCATGATAGAACCGATTAGCCGGGCCTGCACCAAGCTATGATCTAGTTGGCCCGAATTCCGTTCCTCCACGACTCCATCCACATAATCGCGGTCAGGCCGATACACCGTCTTCAGATACTCTTCCACTGAAACTTGAGTCGCCACAGCCATGAGATTATTATCACGCTTATAAAGGCTGATTCAAACGAATCCCCAACTCCTTCAACTGCCGCTCCGGCACGCTCGATGGAGCTTCACACATCAGGTCGGTACCCTTGGCCGTTTTCGGAAATGGAATTACATCGCGAATCGACGTTTCGCCGGCCAGAATCATCACCAGGCGGTCAAGCCCCAACGCAATGCCGCCATGGGGAGGCGCGCCATACTCGAGCGCTTCGAGCAAAAATCCGAATCGCCGCTTGGCCTCATCCTCACTGAAACCCAACGCCGCGAAAACTTGGGTTTGTACATCCCGGCGATGAATACGAATCGAGCCCGAGCCCAATTCCACGCCATTCAGAACCAGGTCATACGATTTCGCCCGGCAATGGGCCGGATCGTCGGTCAGCAACTGCAAATCTTCGTCATGCACAGAAGTAAACGGATGATGCGCCGCGTTCCAGCGCTTATCAACTTCATCCCACTCGAACATCGGAAAATCGACTACCCACAGGAACTTGAATACTTGCGGATCGAGCAGCTTATGGCGGTCGTTATACTTCTGCCCGATGTGCAAGCGCAATTGGCCCGCTGCCAGCAATACCGTCTGGTCCGGCAAGGCGCCCTTTGGTTCACCCGTCCAGGAAGCCAGCATGATCAGATCGTTTTCACCGGGCTGAATTCGCTCCCGCAGTTTGGTAACGGCGTCTGCGTGGTCGCGTTCCAATCGCTTCAAATCATCGAAGACCCGCAGTCCGCGCTCCTGTCCGGCTGCCTTGATGTCGTCGCGTTCTTTACGGCTGAGCTGGCCGATTCCGGGGATGTGAATTGCGACTAGCGGCAGACCTTCGGGTGTCAATCCTGCCTGCGGAAACAAATCCTCCACCCGATGAAAGGGCGGCAGACGAAGATCCGGTTTATCGCTCCCGTACCCGTTCATCGCCTCAGCGTAGGTGATCCGAGGAATATGCTTTTCTACCGCCGCGCCCGCGGCCTCGCAGACGCCCCAAATCAGCGGCTCGATGACGTCGTAAATTTGCTCCTGCTGCGGGAAGGACATCTCCAGATCGATCTGAGTAAATTCAGGCTGCCGGTCAGCGCGCAAATCTTCATCCCGAAAGCAGCGTACGATCTGGAAATATCGCTCATAACCGCTGACCATCAACAGTTGTTTGAAAATCTGCGGTGACTGTGGCAGAGCATAGAAATTCCCTGGCTGAACGCGACTGGGCACCAGGTAATCGCGAGCGCCTTCCGGTGTCGAGCGCGTCATGAAAGGCGTCTCGATCTCCAGGAAGTTTTGGGCATAGAGCGCCTGGCGCACGGCAAACGCGATTTTGGACCGCATGATGATGTTGCGCTGCATATGCGGCCGCCGCAGATCGATGTAGCGATACTTCAGCCGCACGTCTTCTTTCACATCGACGTTGTCTTCGATCGGAAACGGCGGGGTGCGCGATTCGTTCAAGATCCAAAGCTTGGAAACAGCCAGCTCGACTTCACCGGTGGCGATATTCGGATTCACCGTCTCGGCACTGCGCAGTGAAACGGTGCCTTCTACCGCAATCACATATTCGAGACTGAGCTCCTGGGCACGCTGATGCGCCGCCGCATCCTTGCTCTCGTCAAATACGAGTTGTGTAATGCCATAGCGGTCGCGCAAGTGAATAAAGATCAGGCCGCCCAGGTCGCGCCGGCGATGTACCCAGCCCATTAGTACAGCGTTCGAGGCGGCGTCGTTCGCCCGTAACTCTCCGCAAGAATGAGTGCGGCGAAGATCGCCCAGAAAATCCAGTGTCACCATGATTTTTTCGAAAGGCGATCGAGCAGCGCTTGTCTCGAAAGCGTCTGCTGCTCGCCTGCCGCCATATCCTTCAGAGCATACGACTGCGTCACGATTTCGTTCTCTCCCACAATCAGCGTGTAGCGCGCCGCCAGTTTGTTTGCGATCTCGAGCAGGCGTTTCAGCTTGCGCTCCGTCCCCACTTCGACGGATATATCGAGCTTACGAATCTCGGACGCGAGCACGCTGCAATGCCGTAAAGCCGCTTCCCCTAGCGGCGCTATGTAAAGGTCCAGAGCTGCTGGGGCGACATGCTGACCTTCTTCTGCCGCCATCACCAGCCGGTCTTCTCCGATCGAGAAACCAATTCCAGGCGACGCTACTTTCGAACCGAGTATTTCAGCGAGCCCGTCGTACCGACCGCCTCCCAGGATTGCGTTCTGCGCGCCGAGCGCGCCGTGGGTGATTTCGAAAGTCGTGCGCGCGTAATAGTCCAAACCGCGCACCAGCCGCGGCCGCACGGTATAGCGAATCTGGCGGTCGTCCAGGAATTCGCGGACCTGGCGGAAGTGGTCCCGGTCCGGTTCATCCAGGTAATCGAGAATGGACGGCAGCGCGTCGATGATCGGCTGATCCTCCGGCACCTTGCAATCGAGGACTCGCAGCGGATTGGTCTGGGCACGGCGCTGACAATCGGAACACATCCGGGGGGCCACTTCACGCAGGCTCTCACGCAGTGCGTCCTCGAAGCGCGCACGCGAAGCCTTGGAACCCACCGAATTGATCAGCAGCTCGTAACCGGTGATTCCCACTTCGTCGAGAATGGCCAGAACCAGCTCAATCACTTCCGCATCGATGGCCGGAGAATCCGAACCGATCGCTTCCGCACCAATCTGAAAAAACTGCCGGTAGCGGCCTTTTTGCGGCCTTTCCCGCCGGAACATCGGACCGATATAGTAAAGCTTCTGCAGTCCGGTTTGCTGGTCGAGGCGATGCTCGATATAAGCGCGCAGGACGGAGGCTGTATTCTCCGGCCGCAGTGTCAATGAACTGCCATCGCGATCTTCAAACGTATACATCTCTTTGCTGACGATGTCGGTTTCCTCGCCCACGCCACGCGCAAACAACGCCGTCTCTTCCACGATCGGAGTTCGTATTTCGTGATAATTGAACCGAGCAAAAATCCGGCGCGACGCCGCCTCTACCTGGTTCCACACGCTGCTCGATGGAGGCAGAATGTCCCGCATTCCCTTCACAGCGTTTATCGGGTTCAACTCTGCTCTCCCTTGTAAATAGCCGTGAGCTTGACGTAGTTGTCGCAATTCTTGCGAAACCGCGCCTGTTCCTCCGCCGTTATTTCACGTTTCACCTTGGCGGGCGTCCCCATCACCAGCATGCCCGGCGGCACTTCCATATTCTCGGGGACGAGCGCCCCTGCCGCAACGATCGCTCCGCAGCCGACCTTTGCCCCGTTCAGTACGATGGCCCCAATGCCGATTAGCGAATCATCCTCCACGGTGCATCCGTGCAGCACCACGCTGTGGCCAACCGTCACGCGATTCCCGATCAGGCACGGAAACACCATGTGATCGACATGCACCACGCAGTTGTCCTGAATGCTCGTCTCGTCTCCGATGCGGATATAGTTCACATCGCCGCGAATGGCCACGTGAAACCACACGCTCGATCGTTCGCCGATCACAACATCGCCCAGTACTTGCGCACTCGGGTCTACATAGGCGGAGACGGCAACACGAGGGCTCACGCCGCGATAAGGTCGGATCATGATGGATAGAACACAGCGGCCCGGCGTTTTCAGGCAGTATGTCTAGCTATCCTAGCAAGTTGCCGGACGTTCTTACTCGCGCGCTCTGTCCGGGAACTGTGCCCGAAATGCTTCTTGAATAGCCGGTTCGCTCCGTGTCCCGACGGCCTCCGCTATCCTGCCGCGAAGTTCTTCCTGCCCCTTGTGCATTGAGAGCGCATCAAGCGCCATCAGCGCGTCGCGTTGTCTTGCCGAACGGATCAGGTCAAACAAGAAGTCGAGTCCGGCCGCCTGGCGTGAAGCGCTGAGAGCTCGCAGGATGGCATCGCGCACTTCCGGCGCTTTCGTGTTCTCCCATGTGGAGATGAGAAGAGCAACAGCGCCAGGCAAGCGGGACGCGCCCAGGGAAAGCGCCGCTTCTTCGGAAACACCTTCGTGCGCGGCCGCCAGGAAGCCGCCCACAAAGTCCACCGCCTCCTCACCTTCAAGGTGCAGCAGCGAATCGAACACCTGGCCGGTTACATCGAGATACTCATCGCCCAAATTGGCCTTGAGGCGCAGCAGCAACGCCGCCTCCTCGCCGTCCAGCTGCTCGAGCGCACGAACCGCGTCGAGCCGCACATTCCGCGCATCGGCAAGCGACCGAACCATGTGCCGGAGAAGTTCACGGCGCGGGAGATCGGTGGTCTGCACCAACGCCAGCGTGCATATGCCGCGCAGCGTCGTTGCTGTATCTTCGCGACCACCCCATACCGCTTCGAGTTGCACGTGGCGCGCGCCGCGCAGAAACAGTCGCGATTCCGTGACACCCAAATCCACCAGGGCCCGTGCCAGCGCGTTCTTGGCCCCACATTGCGGATCTGTTTCGACGGCCTTCTCGAAGAACCGTTCGAAAGCGACGGACAAATCCCCTTGCAGCGCGTTCAATCGCATTTCGGCGGTCACCGACGCGGCCTTTGCCACCACCAGATTCACCCGATCCCGCAGCGCACGCTTCAGAGCGACTTCCGCTTCAGAGGTAACGCCGCCCGCGCGCAGTGCCTTCAGCCCTTCCAGTTGTTCTTCTATTCTTCTGCTCGGCATCCATCCGCAAACGCTTCAGACTCTGTTGTAACCAACTGATTATCACGCTGCCAGAGTTAGCTGTAAGTTTTGACAGTCAACTTTTATCGTGAGTCACTCGTTGTGAACATGTGGTAGTAATCGTCCAGGAGAATCGCACGCCCGACAACCTCTTCCAGGGGCTATGCGCACCACCTTATCAAACCGGGGCTTCTTGCGGCAGCACACTAGCCAGCGGGCATTATGACATTCAAACAAACAATTGGACGAATAAGAACTCACCGAATGGCGTTACTCAGCCGGGCTTGGTTTATCTCGCGCACGCCTATGACCTGAGCCATGCGCATTCTGCCTTTACCGCCATGTGCGATGTGGATCCCGCCACAGGCAACTGCAAAATGGACGGCGCGGGCGACATTAAATGTAGTGGGAAGTGCCTACCTCAACCGCAATTCCGCTATGTGAGTAAGTCGGTAGGCCAGTTGAACCCTTATCTCGACCTCGCAACACAGTATGGCTGGGCCAACTATATGTTCCAGACTAACCAGGGTCCAAGTTATCCGGCACACCAGTACATATTCGGGGTACTTTTAAGTGACAGCGTCACTGTTAATAAGTCCAATTCGCTTTCCTATGTTTCTTCCGGCCCGCTCTCGTTTACATTGCTGGCCGGTCATTACTATGACATTGGTGCGGTGTTCAGCGGGACTGCGATTAACTACACGTATGACTTTACTTCGGATTCGGAAAATGGAATCAGTTCTATTGTGAGCGCTCAAAACGAAGCTAACTTTGCGAATCCTGTTCAGGTTGAACACGGAGGCGTCTCAGATATCAGTATCCGACTGTCCTCGCCATCCGCGGCGACCCCCGAACCAGCAACCGCCACACTCGGCATTCTCGGCTTGGGATTCGTGGTTTTGGCCGCCTGCCTGCGAAAACGGGATGCCCCACCGCCGCTAGGATAGCAGTCATGCGCATTGCCGCGTTGGGCTGTTTCTTTTTACTTCGTCTGAATGCCACTGCGGCGCCTGCGAAACCACCATTCACATTCGAGGCCATGATGCGGCTGCAGCGCATCGACGATCCTCAACTTTCGCCAGACGGCAGAACAGTCGCCTTCAGTGTCCAAACTGTCGATCTCCCGAACAACACCAAACCGACCCAGATCTATACCGTGGCAGTCGACGGGGGCGCACCGCAGCTAATCACCCACGAAGGTAGATCCAACACCCGCCCGCGCTGGACACCCGATCCAAAACGCCTCTTGTTCGTCTCCGATCGCAGTGGTGGCTCACAGGTCTGGTCAATGAACGCCGATGGCTCCGGTGCGAAGGCAATCACTAACCTGCCCACTGAAGCCGATGGGGTCACGCTCTCGCCCGACGGGCGCTTGATCCTTTTCACCAGCAACGTCTATCCCGAATGCACCGGCACTAACTACGACAGCACTTGTAACAAACGCAAACTCGATGCCGAAGCGGCCGGGAAGATGAAGGCGCGCGTTTATGATTCGCTGCTATACCGGCACTGGACGCACTATGAAGGCGCCCGACGTCAGCACCTCTTGATTCAATCTGCCGACGGTTCAGGCATCCCGCGCGATCTGACACCAGGTTCGCTGAACACACCGCCTTTCGCCCTTGGCGGCCCGGAAGCGTACGCTTTCTCTCCCGATAGCTCGCAAGTCACTTACGTCTCGAACACCGACCCGGATCGCTCCACCAGCACGAATTCCGATCTGTTCACTGTGCCCGTCGCGGGAGGCGAAGCCAAGCGCATCACTACGAATCCCGGCGCCGATGAAGGCCCAGTCTATTCGCCCGATGGAAGATATCTCGCCTATCGCACCCAAACCAAAGCCGGCTACGAAAGCGATCAGTGGCGTCTCGCTGTCATGGATCTGCAAAGCGGCAGCATGTCGACCGTAGGCGAATCGCTTGATCGCTGGGTGGAAGAGTACACCTTCTCGCCCGATTCCGCCAATATATTCTTCACGACCGACGATCACGGCACCAGCCCGTTATTAATGACTCCTGTTACCGGAGGGCCGGTGCGAACCATCGCACAAGGGCCGACCTCAGTGAGTTCGGTCCATTTTTCTCGCGACGACAACACGATGATCTATCTGGATCAAAGCGGCTCGCATCCGCCGGAGATCAACAAGGCGCTTTCAAAAGGCGGCGCGGGCGTTCCGCTCACCCATCTCAACGATGCCGTGACGAGCGCTTATCAGCTCACGCCGCTCGAACGAATTGCCGTCGAGAGCGGAACGGACGGAACAAAAGTGGAGAGCTTCATAGTCAAGCCGCCCGGCTTCAATGCCGGCACTCGCTATCCAGTTCTATTCGCCCTGCATGGCGGTCCGGAAGGCGACTGGGGCGAGCAATGGAGTTATCGCTGGAATGCGCAGGTCTTCGCGGGCGCTGGTTACGTCGTGGTTCTGCCAAATCCGCATGGCTCGATCGGGTACGGGCAAGCCTTCACCGACGCGGTAAATGGAGACTGGGGAGGCCGTGCTTACGACGACGTTATGGCCACGGTCGAATATATGAGCAAGCTTCCCTATGTCGACCAAAACAAACTGGTAGCGGCAGGGGGTTCGTACGGCGGCTACCTGATCGATTGGATTCTCGGCCATACCGACCGTTTTCGTGCGCTCGTGTCGCATGCCGGCGTCTACGATTTGCGGAGTGAAGCCGGCACGACGGAGGAGCTTTGGTTTCCTAAGTGGGAATTTCAAGGCTTTCCGTGGGAGAACGCAGAGCTCTACGATAAGTGGTCGCCGAGTAATTTTGTGAAAGATTTCAAAACGCCGACACTGGTGACCCACGGCGAACTCGACTATCGTGTTCCGATTGGGCAGGGGCAACAACTATTCACTGCTCTGCAACAGATAAAAGTCCCCTCGAAGCTCGTTCAGTTCCCGGACGAAGGCCACTGGATTTTGAAACCGCAGAATAGCCAGTTTTGGTATCGAACGGTAATCGATTGGCTCGACAGTTACACGCACGCCGGCCGGAAGTTCCACGTCTCTGCGATAAAACTACTGGCCGCGCAGGCTGCGGCGCACTAACTCGGTGGTTACACCAAAAATGCTGTGCGTCACCAGTTCGCTCAACTGCTCGCGCGCCGGTTGAGCGGTGGGCGGAGCAGACAACTTGAATAGTGGCACTACCGATTCATGAGTCAGAGCCAGCAGGACCAGGCCGAATCCCGCTCCAAAACCGACACGCACCAGAGGATAATTTTCCGCGAGCAGGCCGTACATTCCGCCGGTAAGCGCGCCGAAAACGTAGTGAATGCCTTGCATCGAAACCGTCTTCTGTGTTTCGTCCAAAGGATGGCCGGCCACTCGCTCGGCGAGCACCACCGGCGGCGGCGTCTGGCCCTGCGTGCGGGGAGGATAGATTGCCTCGCCGAGCGCCTTCATCGCCGATCCAGCCAGTCCGCCAATGGCCCCGGCTAGAAAACCGCGCCGCAGGCAAGTCTCAGTACTTTGCAGGAACGCCATATTGATACTGATGCGCCCAGTAAAAAACCAGCACTTCATTTTTCCGCAACGCCTGTAGTCAAGAATAGGAATTCGCACTTCGACGATTCTCATGACGCAAACCGCCATACGCCGGAGACCCACATTCGGATTGATCAGCGCGCGCTTGTTCGCCTTCCTCGCCGTTCTCGGGCCTGGCTTTATCACGGCTAACGTCGACAACGATCCCGGCGGTATTCTTACGTATTCCAACGCCGGCGCGCAATACGGCTACACGCTTCTCTGGACGCTGATTCCGACCACCATCGCGCTCATTGTTGTTCAGGAAATGGCTGCGCGGATGGGCGCCATCACCGGCAAAGGACTTTCTGATCTTATTCGTGAAGAGTTCGGCCTGCGCGCTACGTTCTTCACCATGCTGGTGCTCGGTTGTGCGGATTTCGGCAACATCGTGGCGGAGTTCGCCGGTCTTGCTTCCGGCATGGGCATCTTTGGCATTACCAAGTATCTGGCCGTACCCGCCGGCGCAGTTCTTGTCTGGACTCTCATCGTTCGCGGCCGCTACAAGCCGGTAGAACGCATCCTGATCGTAGCTTCGCTGATTTACTTCGCGTATCCAATCTCAGCTTTTCTGGCAAAACCGAACTGGCACGTGGCGCTCGAAAACACCTTCTGGCCAGCTGCTGGTTTCAGTTTCAACCCGGGTTACCTGGCGGTCATTGTTGGCTTAATCGGCACCACCATCACACCCTGGATGCAATTCTATCTGCAAGCCGCCGTAGTCGAGCGCGGCGTCGATGCCCGTCATTACAGCCTGTGCCGTCTTGATGTGATTATCGGTTGCATCGTCACCGATGTGATTGCTTTCTTCATCGTGGTCGCTTGCGCGGCTACGATATACAGTCCCAACCGGCCCGAATTGACTGACGTCGCGCAAGCGGCTCTGGCGCTGAAACCGTTCGCCGGCCAGTTCGCCGCCATCCTGTTTGCGATCGGACTCATTAACGCCTCGCTGCTTTCCGCCGCCATCCTGCCGCTGGCTACTTCGTACAACATCTGCGAAGGTCTCGGTTTCGAGTCGGGCATCGACAAACGTTTCTCGGAAGCGCCGATTTTTTATTGGCTTTATACGCTGCTGATCGGCGGAGGCGCGCTGTGCGTTCTGCTCATTCGCAATAGTTTTCTGCTCAAGTTCATTCTGTATTCGCAGATGGCCAATGGCATCCTCTTGCCGTTCGTGCTCGTCTACATGCTGCTCTTGATAAATCGTCCACGGTTGATGGGCAATTTCAAAAACAAGCCCTGGCAAAACGCCATTGCCTGGACCACTGCGGTATCCATGATTCTGCTCGCGGTCGTGTGGCTCTATAACGGGCTGGCGGGTTGAGGCAAAAGCAGAAAAGATGACAGGCTAAAGCCTACCCTACGTTCTTGGGGCCAAGCCCAACCCGATGCGGACATTGTTTTCGCCGATTTTACGCCTGGCCGTCGCGGCGCAACCTCTTATCGTGAAGTCTATTTAACTATCCCGAGGGATCCAGATCACCTTCGGAATGATACGATCAGGCTAGCCGAGCGACATGAGCACCTCCACGCTTCCGCCTAGCATCACACCGGAAACCTCCTCTCACCGCCTGGAACTGCCGTTCGAGCCGCTGCCGCAGTTTCGCCAGAACACACTCGAAGAGACGCCGGAGCGCGCCGCGAATCAGGGCAAGCGCATCGGCATCTTTATCGTTGCGTACAATGCGCTCACCACGCTTAGCAATGTCCTGAAACGCATTACTCCTGAAGTCTGGAAGAATGTCGAGCAGGTGGTGGTTTTCGACGACGCCAGTCCCGATGCCACCTATGAACTAGCCGTCGGCATTCAAGCCATGACGAACTTGCCGAAGCTGCGCGTGCTGAAGCATACGCAGAATCTCGGCTACGGCGGGAATCAGAAGGCCGGCTACCGCTACTTTATAGAACAGGGTTTCGACATCGTGGTGTTACTGCACGGCGATGGTCAATACGCCCCTGAACTGCTGTCTCACATGTACGCGCCGCTGGTGCGAGGCGAAGCGGATGCCGTGTTCGGCTCACGCATGACGAAGGATTTTGGCGGCCCGCTCAAGGGCGGCATGCCGCTCTACAAATATGCCGGTAACCGGGTTCTGACTGCTTTCGAAAACCGGGCGCTCGGACTCAATCTTACCGAGTTTCATAGCGGCTATCGCGCCTACAACCTTCACGCTCTCCGGCGCATTCATCTCGACCAGCTGACGGACGATTTTCACTTCGATACCGAAATCATCATCAAGCTCCATCATCAGAACTTTCGCATTAAGGAAGTCCCGATTCCGACGTTTTACGGTGACGAGATCTGCCGCGTCAATGGCATGAAGTACGCCAAGGCCATAGTCCGCGCGGTTCATCGCTACAAGCAGACGTCGCGAGCGGTAAGGAGCTATCCGGAATACGCGGAATACTTTTTCCCGTATGCGATCAAACGCAGCCGCTACTCGACGCACGATTACGCCTCGCGTTTAGTCGGCACTGGACAGCGGGTGCTCGACATAGGCTGCGGGGATGGGTCATTTGGAGCCGAACTGAGTCGATCCGGTAACGCTGTAACAGGAGTGGACAGCACGACCAACGTGCCTTGTGACGCTGGTTACCAAAACGTTGTCGATGCCGATCTGGAACGCGGGCTGGGAACGCTGTCACGCGTCGCAGGAGATCAGTTCGACAGAATCCTGCTGCTCGACCGGCTGGAACATTTGCGCGATCCTGGCCCGCTGCTGGAAGATTGCCGCCGTCTGCTCGATGCGCATGGCAAGCTCGTTGTCTCGGTTCCGAACGCAGTGAACTTCACGGTTCGTTTGATGGTCCTGCTCGGCATGTTCCGCTACGCAGATCGCGGTATTCTCGACTGGTCGCATCTGCGCTTCTTCACGCGTCAGACTGTGAAATCGCTGGTTGAAAAGCATGGGTTCAAAGTGACGGCAGCCCACTTTACGGTGGTGCCTCTCGAGCGCGTAGTGCCTATGGAGCCAAGCAATGTGGTCCTGCGAGCCGCCAACCGGATGCTGCGGGTAGCGACATCTCTTCTGCCCGGCTTTATGGCCTATGAAATTGTTTTGGTTGCCGAACGTTAAACATTACTACTCGGCATCCATCACGCAACGAAAGCCCAACGTAGCGGCCCGATCATAACTCTCCGCCATGAGCAGGAGCTTGCCGTGCTGATCGTTCCGGTATGCCTGCGGAAAGTACCATTTCGAGCCCTGCGGTTGGTAATAGCTGCCGCCGCGCAGAATCGCCGCACGCGTGTGCTCGTCTTCGTACTCGTCGGTCCACTGCCAGACATTGCCCACCAGATCCATTACGCCCGCTGCACTCACTCCAGCCGGATGCGCATCGACACCGTCTGGCGCGCGCAGGGTTCGCATCTTATCGGGAGTGGGTACAGCGGTCGCGCGCCACTCATTACCCCACGGATACGCGCGACCCTCCTCTCCTTGTGACGCCAGCTGCCACTCCCATTCATGCGGCAGACGCTTGCCTGCCCATTTTGCGAACGCCCTGGCATCTTCGAGTGAGACCCACGTCACAGGCTTTTTATCCCAGCCTGCCGGAAACTCGCCATTCTTCCAATCGCGCAGAAAGTTTCCGGCATCGCGTGGGTGATACTGCGCGGCGTCCAGGAATCTCTTGAACTCCGCATTCGTCACTGGATATTTGTCGATGTAGAAAGTCTTAGTCTGCAGGCGGTGGCGATGGTAACGCCGGGGCGAATCGTCCCATGGATACTGAACGTCGACGCCGATATCGTTCGATCCCTCGATCTCTATGCCTTCTACTTTGAATTCGAAACTGGCCGCAGGGATTTTGATCATTCCGGCGGGCGCCTTCGTCGGCACGGCGGTTTTCGGAATGTCGATCAGCTTCTGCGATAGGGTTTTCCATTCGCTGGAGAAGTGCGAAAGAGGCTCAGCTGTCATGTCCCGCATTTCCGCCATCAACTTCGATATTTGTTTCGGAGGCTCGTGGTCAGAAGCGAAAATCGCTCCGAAGCCGTGCGCCTCAATCGAAAACGGCACGCTCTTACTAATTGGTTTGACCTCCAAGCCGTGATACAGGTCGAAATATCGCAAACCATTCTCCGCCGCTATTGACGCACCTTTCACGTCATATTCGTTGCGATTGACCACCGTCCAGACACTCTCTTGCGCACGTTTCCAGCGACTCGCATAAACCCCGTTGGCTTCGATGGGCGCCAGCGGTTCCCAGTCGTTGCTCACCAGAAACGGGGCTACCGCACGCTCGATTGTGGCGACCCGGCGCGTCGCTTCTGCATCCCGTGGAGTGATGCCGTTCCAGATACCCCAGACATTCTCCCAGCTTTCCCATCCCACGCCGTTAAAGAAAGCAAACTGCAGATCGTCGGTCTTGCTACGCTTCCAGCGATCGGAGATATTCACCATGTGGCGATGCTCCAGCCATTTGAAACGATCGACGGCCGGTACCGGAGTGAATGTATACTGGCCCCAAGTCATTACATTCCAGGCCAAAGCCTCATCCGACGGGCTGACCTCCGGCTGAAACACCAGCGGATGACCAACTTTTTCCGCGGCTACAGAGAAGGCTAGGGGAACGCCCTCTTGGGTATCGCCATTCACGCCGTCCGCACCTATCTCTTTCATCATTTCCGCGATCGCTTGCGTCCACGGCATGCCCGGATCGCGCGTTCCCTGATCCCACATCATCATCGGGAACAGCACGCGCACGCCGCGCCGGTGGAAATCCGCCACCATGGCGCGAACACCTTCCACGCCACCCGGCATCGCCCGGATCATGTCGTGCTGATTGCGATTGTCGATACCCATGTTCGGATAAGTCGGCCAGATCAGGACGGCATCGATGCCGCCGTAACGCGTTTTCAGATCGTCGAGATACCGGTCTACCGTGTATTTGCCCAACGCGGGATCATAAAAATAGCGATCCTGCACCATCATCTGCGGCTGCATAAAACTCGACTGAGTCCATGCGAACGCCGGATCGCTGTAGCGCTGCGCGTCGAATCCGATACGTATCAGGTGTTCCGCACGCCAATGCCTGATGTCGTCCAGCCATTTTGCGTGCTCGTCCGGTAAACACGGGTCGCTAGCGCAGATCGGGGCTGGGATCTGCTGCCCTTTCGGCGGGAAGCGTGTGTCTTGCGCCTGGCACAACACTCCAGGCATGATCAATAACCAAACAGCGAGAAGGCGCTTCACGAACTGCTATTGTACGTGGCGCGCGCAGCGACTTTATTTTGCCGGACTGGCGGCATGCACCGGCTCGGGAGGCTTGGCTGGGCCTAGCTTTTCCACTTGCCCGGTATCGATGCGTTTCGAGCGCCGAACCGGCTCGAGCTTCTGCGTAGCTCCGGTTTCGAGTGCTCGTGCTATCGCCTCCACCACACGCACATCGAGCAAACCTTCTTCGCCATCCGGTTCGGGATCTTCGCCCTGCAAAATGCAATTGGAAAAATACTTCATCTCGCCGCCAAAGTGGTCGGTGTTTTTGAAGTTCTGGTGACTCTTCTCTTCGCCTACAGTAAGGTCATATTCGAGCGCCTGCTTATATATGAAGCCGGGCGACACCACCACCGAACCCTGCGTTCCCACGACGGTATACGTGTCGATCCCATTGCCCACGTACGAAACCACAAATTGCGCGAGCCGGTTTTCCGGAAACCGCAAAGTCACCGCCACGGTGTCATCAAAACCAGCACCAAGGCCCGCTTCGGGGTGACGGCTCCCGATCGCGCTCACTTCAACCGGCTCCGTTTCAAAGATGTTGCGCACCGCGTTGATCGGATACGGCCCCATGTCAAACACCGGCCCAGCCTGGATGCCGCTCGTGGCACGGTGGTTCTCCGGTTTTACATTCTGTGCGAATACCGAGCTGAAAAACTGAATCTGCCCGAGCTTGCCCGCGCGCACCAACTCCAATATGGATAGGGTGGCCGGCTCGAAGTGCAGGCGATAGGCAATCATCAGCTTGGCAGACGATTGCTTCTGCGCTTCCAGAATTTCGTTGCATTTGGCCACACTGATTTCCATCGGCTTTTCGAGCAGCACGTGCACCCCGGCCTTCAGGGCCGGCACGGCAAACTCGGCGTGACGCCAGTTGGGAGTGGCCAAATAGATGGCATCGATCGTGCCGTAACTCAGCAGGTTGTCAAACTGCGCATAGTCATAGATCGCCGACACTTTGTAGCGCTCGGCGAGCGACTTTGCTTTTGCTGCGTCGCCAGTTACCAGCGCCGTGATCTCCGAGTTACCGGTATGCGCTACGCCCGGCATCATGGCTTCCTGCGCGATGTCGCCCAGTCCGACAATCGCGTACCGCACTTTCTTGTTTGGTCCGAAGCCGAGCGCTTCCCGAATATTCATCGTTTCTCCTGATGTCAGACGCAATCACGGGGCTTCGGTTGCGGCCCGAGGAGAAGACGCGGATTAGGAAGCGGCCGGGTAGTTAGCTTGTGGACCCGTTCCTGCGGGCGACGCCAACATTAACGGCTCCTGTGGCATGACAATCCAGCAAGCCAGGTAGAACAAGATGCCCAGACCGGGCGGCCAGATCGCCAAAACCAGCGTCAGAATTCGCACCAGGGTTACGTCCATGCCGAGGTAACGCGCGAAACCAGAGCACACACCGGCAATTTTCCGGTCCTCGCGCGATCTCCTCAAAGCACGTAATGGCTGGCCACTTGGGGTCACGAAATCCGTTCTACCAATTGTCGTGCCGCATTGCGGACAGTAACGGAATGCATCCGACACTTCGATGCCACAGGAACTGCAATACATTTAAAACGCTCCGTCTGGTGAAACGCAAATTCGCGCCGAAAAGTTTCCTTTATTGAGCCGTCAGGCCGACGCGGGAAGCATCGGCCTGTACCTGATCCATCGTTAGAAACGGCAATTGGACCTGCGCGTGACCATTCTCCTGCAAATCCAGTGACGTTCCTTCCCGCTGCATCGAACGTAGAAACTCCGGATTTTGCCAGATCGTAGTCCAGTGCTCAATCGCGAATGCCGAATAGTGGCCGGGCGGAACGCTCTTTACTGCGAATGTGCCTCCCGCGGCCAAGCTTCCCATCAGCACTCCCGACCCATCGACCGGAATGGTCTCGGGAACCAGCAGAACCGTGCCCGTCACGCCCTGCGAAGCGCCACTCGACGAAAGGGTGCCGTCCACTTCCGCCGCACCCCCGCGCAGGGTGATCTGCAACTCTCCACCACCGCCTTGCGAAAGATCCATTCCGTTAGTCATCACGTCCTGCCGGTTGAGGGTTATAGACTGCACGTACATCCCGGGCGGCACACCCAGCAAGCGCACCATGTACGCCCCGGGCTCCAGGTTTTGCAAACTGAAGGCTCCGCTCGCGTCGACTGGAACAGGGCCTAAAGCGCTCATGCCAGGCTGCCCAGTCGCCCATGTCAACATCACACGAAACGACTGCCCTTGCCCGGTATTGCCCGCGGGCGCGTTTACTTGCGTTACTTGTCCGGTGAGATTGATGGGAGGCATCAGGGCCAAGGACGCGTCACTTACATCAGCGGCATTCACATCTACATCCTGCCTGCCCAAAACTCGCGACCGCGCTCCTCTCCAGTTCGGATTCTGGCCGCCCGCATAGCTGCCCAGCAGCCACAGAGTGTAACTGCCCGAGGGAACTTTATCGATCGTGAACGAGCCGTCGGCCTGCGCCGGAACGGTGCGCCCCAGGCCGCTATGCTGAGATGTGCCGCGCGGCGTCAGGCTCAGCATCGGGGCTTGCTGCAGAGCGTTTGCCTGCAAGCCTTCCACGTTTCCGCGAATGTGAAATGTCTCCGCTCTTTGTAGTTGAATCTCGAGATCCGGCGTGCTTGCGCCAGCCGCCACTTCAATCAGACTCGCGCTTTCGATAGCGGTAGCTTTCGGATAATAAGTCCGTACAAAATTCAGTTCGGTGCCTTCGGCATTCCTGGTCGGTGCGGGCGGCTTAACTGCCTTTTCGTCAGAGCTCTTTTTCCGTCGGCTGGGCTCGGCCGGAGCTCCCGCCGCCAGGTAGTACTTGCCAGGCGCTATATGTCGTATGAAAAACTCGCCCCGCAGATTCGACGAACTGTTCTGGACGCGGCGCAGTTGCAGAGTGCCTCGCTGGTAAAACGCACTGAACAGCTCCACGTTGATTCCTGCCAGCGGTCGCCCGTTATCCGCCACAACCTTTCCGCTCATCGTGCCCAGTGGATTCATCTGTATTGTGATACTCGTTAGCTGCTGCCCCTCGTTCACCGTCAGCGTCTCCGAGCGATTGAATGACATCAGGTAGTTTGCATGATTCGCCAGCAAAACATAGGTTCCCGGCGCCACGCGATCGAAATGGAAACTTCCGTCGTCAAGCGAGGTGATCGAAGTGAGTTGATTTCCACCCGGAGAGCCGCCGGTGCGTGGGAACAGATGGACAGATGCGCCGGCAATCCCATCCCCTGAAATGGCGTCGGTAATCCGTCCCGTCACGGATCCCGGTTGCCGCGTATCGGGAGTGCCTGGTTGCTGGGCATTCTGCGCAGCAACCAGCATTGGAGCAAGCAACAGGAGTGTGAGACCGCGAAACATACCGCTCATCTTCACTCTACGAAGTTATTGTGAGGTGTTGTTGGCCGCGCTGAAACTCTGTGAGTTGGGCTGGCGCGAGAATCCGCCGAACAGAGGGTGGGCCGCCGCATCGAAGTGGGTCATGGGGCGCAAACCGAGAATCAATTCCATGGTGCGCAACACTCCCGCCTGCGTGTACATGCTCGCATCCGTCGCGCCACGACGCGTGTACGGCGATACTACCCACGCTTCAGTGCGCTGGCCGTTTGCCGGATTCGGCGCGGCGTCCACCACGAATATGGCGGTCGAGTTCCAAACTTTCGAATGAGAAACTCCATCCGTAAGTAGCCCAATCGCCGCATCGTTATCAACGGGATTTTGATCATTGCTCAACCGTACGATCGATAACTGCGGCCCCTGGCCGTTAGCGTTGAACTGCTTCCACTCGCGCACAAATTCCCGCGCACGATCCGTGTCTCGGTAAGCCGGATCCGCTCCGCGAAACGCCATGTCGGTGACGGGCGCGAGCGAAGGGTCGTTTGTTGATTTCACTTGCGGCGCTCCCATAGCGGCAGCCGGCGAAACATTCGTTGTCCATTCGCCGTAATTCCGAACCGTGATCCCGGCTTGCAACGCGTTATTCCAGAGGTAACCCGCCGGCGGGCTATTCGCGAGTTCGCCACCTTCGAAGTTGCGAATCTTGCTGCGGCCCGCCTCAACACTTGGCGCGAGTTTAACCGTGTAATCCGGTGCAATGGCGGCTGTCAGCCAGTTCTGTCCCGCGATCACCGTACCGGCATTGCTAAAAAGATTTGTATATCGAATGAATTGTTGCGCCAGTGCATCCAGGTTTGGCCCTGCCTTGGCTGCTCCGCGCAACACGTAAATCACATGCTGAATGGGCGACGCATGCTCTTGCAGTTTCGAGAAAACTCCTTCCTGCTCATCCCGCACCGGCCCATAGATCAAGTCGTCGCGATAGGGCGAATTCGCTAATACCGTTTGCGTCCACTCCTCGATGTGATCGAGGCCAGTCGATGGCACTAGCTGCACCGGACGTAATTGTACGGAACCTCCGGCAGTGAGCCCATCTCCCCTGGCGTTGACCACCGCGAGTTCATCGTCTTTAAAAACACTGATCGCCACGGGATACCAGCCAGTGGGAATGAATCCGAAAAGACGAGAGTGCGTGGTCGAGATATCAGCCACCGCCACCGCATTGGCGTCGGAACACGTTATGTACAAGCGCGATCCCCGGACATCGGTCGCCAGACCCGAAGGCGTCATACCGAGCGGATGCATGGGCGTCATCGAAACATTCACCGGTTCGGCCATCTTCAACTGTCCATCGGACAGCACGCCGAGCGTCGCCACGCTGTTGGTGTTGGCTGTAGCCACAAATACCTGGCCCGCGAAACTGGGGCTGCCGTCACTTCCGGACACGGCCTTGTTGAGCCACAACATGTCAGTCGGATGCGGCCCGACGCGGAACTTCGTAACTAAAATACCGGTGCCTGATTCGTGTTCGTAGACCGCGCCTTCGGCCCAGCTCGTGATTAACAAATGAGCGCCGTCGGGCGAAACCACAATCCGGTAAGGTCTGCGTCCGGTTTTCCAATGATCCACCATTTTGCCGCTCTGTAAATTGATTTGAGCAATGTTGTCGCCGTAGAGATCGGCTGCATAGAGCACGCGTCCGTCCGGTGACAACGCTACGTCACCGATAAACGGCGCACCCGGCTGCTTCGAATCCGGCACATTGAACTCTCGTGTCTTCGTCAGTTTGCCATCGGGGGCGAGCGCCAGCTCAAATACCTTTCCGCTGCTTCCGCCGCCCACGTAGGCCAGATCGCCTTGCGGAGACATGGCGAGTCCGAGCCACGCGTCCGGCAGGGGCGTGCGGGCTAACTCCCGTTTTGCCGCCACGTCGAGCACGCTGATGCTCGGCGGATGCGCGCCGCCATTCAATACCAGCAAATACTTGCCATCGTGTGAAACGGCCGCTCTCATCGGCAGCGTATCTACCGTAATCTGGTCGCCTGCCGGTTTGATCTTCCACCCGCTGCTCAGAAGCACGCTGCCATCCGGCATTGGCCCAGGCTTATTTTGCGCAAATAGTAGAGCTGTGCCCGCCAGCAGCCCACACAAAGTGGAACGTGTCATTCGGTGAACCGGTGCGCAATCGGAAATCGACGCCCCACACCGAACGCTTTGGGCGTTACGCGCAGACCGGGCGCCATTTGTTGCCGCTTGTATTCGTTCCGGTCCACCTTGCGCACAATATCTCGCACCAGCTCTTCGGGCGCACCCGTATCCGCCGCAATCTCCAAAACCGATTTATACTCCTCGATGTACTCTTGCAGAATCGCATCCAGCACCGGGTACTCCGGCAAGCTATCGGTGTCCTTCTGATCGGGACGGAGTTCCGCCGACGGCGGTTTCGTGATTGTGTTCTGTGGAATCGGTGCAGGCAGTCCTCTCGCGGCAAATCGTTTGTTGGCAATCGACGCCAGCCGGTACACCATGGTCTTCGGCACATCGCTGATCACCGCTAGTCCGCCGCACATATCGCCATACAACGTGCAGTAGCCCACGGCTATCTCACTCTTGTTGCCGGTGGTGAGCACAAGTGACCCGAACTTATTCGACAGCGCCATCAGGGTCAAGCCGCGCAACCGCGATTGCAGATTCTCCTCTGTCGTATCCGGCGCGGAATCTTTGAAGAGATTGCTAAAAGTCCCGAGCATCGCCTCGTAACCCGCCTTGATCGATTCCACCTCGAACCGAATGCCCAGGTTGGCAGCCAGTTCCTGTGCATCGGTCAGGCTGTGTTCCGACGAATGTGGTCCCGGCATTCCCACGCCCATTACGTTGTCTTTCCCCACCGCTTCCACAGCCAGAGCTGCTACCAACGCTGAATCGATTCCGCCGCTCAGCCCGATCAGGACACTGCGAAATCCGCACTTGCGAATGTAATCGCGCGTTCCCAGCACCAGCGCATCGTAGGCCGCTTCATCGGGACGCAAATCGGTGGGCCGCATATCGCCCCTGCCCTGTTCGCTGTCAAAAAGGACCAGGTCTTCCTCGAACGACTTCGCCAGTGCTACCAGCTTGCCTTCCGCCGTCATGGCGAAACTCGAACCGTCGAAGACTAATTGATCGTTCCCGCCCACCATGTGTACGTAGATGGCCGGCAGATTAAAGCGCTCCGTCAGCGAGCGGAAAATTTCCTGCCGTTGCGTGCGTTTCCCGATATTCCAAGGCGAGGCATTGATCGAAAGAATGATCTCCGCCCCTTTGCGCACCAGTTCCTCGATCGGATCACGCGAGTAACGCTGCCGCTCCCAATACTGCTTGTCGTTCCAGGCGTCTTCGCAGATCACCAGCGCCACCCGGTGGCCGCGTATGGTGCAGATGTCCTGTTGCGACGCCGGTTGAAAGTAGCGTACTTCGTCGAACACGTCATAATTCGGCAGCAGCATCTTCGACTGGCGAAAACAAATTACTCCCCGATCAATCACTGCCACTGAGTTCTGGGCGCGAATGACACCTTCGCTGGTGCAGCCCACGTAGCCGACCACTAAAGCAATGTCGAGATCAGCCGATTCCCGTGCCACGCAGTCGAGTGCGCGAGCCGTGCGTTGCAGGAACGACTCCTTCTCCACCAGGTCGCGCGGCGGATAACCCGTTAGCGCCAGTTCGGGAAATGCCACTAATTCCGCACCCGCGTGCTCAGCCCGCCGTGCGAACTCGAGAATCTTGGCTGCGTTCGCCTCCAGATCTCCCACGGTGTTGTTGATCTGCGCCAGCGCAATCCGCATCAGAAATTTTATTGTAGCGGCGTAGTCTTCACCCAGCCGCGCTCAAACACCGGCAGCCCGCAACACTTGTTCCGCCATGTCCGCGTTCGAAGCCACCACGAATGGTTGTTTACGCACGTGCCAGACTGGCGGGCGGCGGCTCACATCCCACACCGTCATCCCGGCTTCTTCGGCAATCACCTGTGGCGGAATCAAATCGAGATCTTCCCCCGCGCCGAAATTCGCGTACACGTGCTGCCCTCCGAAAATCGTCATCAGAGCGTTTGCGCCCGCGCCACCCACGCCGGTCGTCACGCTCACTAACCCGCTTTCGAGAACTCTGAGCGCGCGCGCCCGCTCTTCATCCGTCATCTTGGTCGAAATCGGAATCGAACAAACCCAGCTCTTCGTCGGCGGATGATTCAGCTTAAGCAGACGCCGCGGCGCAGCTCTTACAAACGCGCCGCCAGAAAATTCAGTCCGCTCCCAAAACGCTCCCTCTCCTCGAACCGCATACACCAACCGGCCCATGCACTTGTCGGATTCGCCGAGCGGCAGATACACTTCCGGCTGAAACACTACGCCGACCAGTGGAATGCCGTCGCGCACATAGTGGGCCATCACCGAATAAAACGTTCCGCCGCAGGCGAAGTGATTCGTGCCGTCTAGTGGATCCGCTCCCACCCACTGCGCAGACGCATCGCCCGTCGCTCCAGACTCTTCGAGGCGAAATGCGATCGAAGGATCCAGCCGCTGCAGATCCGATGCGAACACTGCCGACATGGCGGCATCAGACCTTCGGTCCGCCTCCGTCACCAGTTCCTTCGCGTCCTTGTAAGATGCTTGGATATTGCCTTCTAATCTGCTACGAAGGACTTCCACGGCGCCCCGCGTTACTGCGTCGATAAGTACTTCCAAGATGCCAGCCAGCATGGAGTCCAGTATGAAGCCTGCCTCAGGGCACGATGGCGATCGGGGTTCGCCAGAAAGCCGCTTTCTGCTGTGTTGGATCGAGTACGGTGAGCTGGCAGTCGTACTTGCCGGGTGACAGTTTCGCGAGGTTGAACTCCAGCTTCACGGAAACGGCTCGTACTGTGTTGTTTAACGATGAGGTTCCTTTGACGGGTGGTGTTTCGAAAATCTTACGCGGGCCGTTGTAAAGGGTGAGGAAGGCGACGAGCGGCTGGACCGTTTGAGGGCCCTGTTCATAGGCTTGCAAGTAAACCCATACCGGGCGGCTCTTGCTGAATACGCGCGTTACGCTGGGCACGAGTTTGATTCCGTTCTCGACGAGCGGATTGGCATTCTCATGTTCACCCTTGATTTTCTTCGCCGAGACGTTATAGAGCGCTTCGGCAATTTTCACGCGTTGGCCGCTTAGAATGACGGAGCTCAGAGGGACTTGCTTCTGCTCTTTATTCAGGTTCGGGACGACGAAGCTTGACTGATAGGTGCCGATTCTTCCGGTTTCGTCATCACGAGCGAGAAATTTGATCGTGTATTTGCCGGGCAAGAGCGTGAAGCCGGTGTCGTATTCGATGGGACGTTTTGCCAGTTGCGCCGCGGTCGCATCACTGAGCTTGATACTGATCTTGTCGCGCACATTGGTCCGGGTGATGCCGTAGCGGTCTTTAATTTCGCCGACGAAATCGATGAGGGTGTGTTCGGCTCCGCGGCGCTTGGCGAGGGCGAGCTCGCGGCCGGGGATCTTCACTATGATCGGGACGAAATACTCGGCGCGGTTCAACTGGAAATAGTCGATCTCCATGGCGATGGTGAGTTCGGTGATGGGGTCCGGAAGCATTAAGGCGTCTTCCAACTGGCGTTCGCGGTCGTCCGCTGTGAATCTGCTGAACTCCTTATCGGCGTAGTAGCCCTGGCGATAATCGACTTTGGCGGACAGGTCGCGGTTCAACGTGACCTTGACGCGGCGAAAGCGGCCGTCGCGAGTGGCTTGCGTGGTGTAGTAGCCGATGATGTAGTAGCTCGACATGGCATGCTGCGCGTTGACGACGCCTTTTGTCAGATCGTTGTAGTCGAGGAGAGCCTTGCCTCCGGTGTCGCTGCCGAGCGCGTATAACGTGTCTTGCGAGAGCTCCAGATTCATGGTGGTCGCCTGGGCCGAAGCGCCGGAGTACATGTCGGCACCGCCCGGTGAGCCTTTGGTGGCGTCGCCCATGGGCGGCTCTGCCACAAGGCCGCGCGCGTCAATGGGCCAGAAGGAAACGCCGGCCCGAATCGCGGCATTGACAGTGGCGTGCAGTTGCGCCTGGTTGTTCATGCCGTTCAGACGGAGGCCGCTCGCGAAGTAGATGAGGGATTTCTTTTCGTGGAGTTGACCGAGCATGGCGGCGGCGGTCTGGAGAGCGGCCAGTTGACGATCGGTGTTGAAGATGTTGAACTCGCCATCGTCCTGCCCGAAGGCGAACCCGGCGTCTGGCGTGCCGGCATCGTTGCCGCTTTCGGTAAAACCCTGACCGGCGCCCAACATCTCTCCGGTGAGCATGGTTTGCAGCAGGCTGAGCAGGCGATCGCGGTTGCCGGTGAAGTCCTGTAGGACCTCTACAGCGCCGCCGCCGTAGCGCATGATGCCGATCAGATCGGCGCTGGTCATTTGAGCGCGCACGAATTTTTGCGCGGCCTGCAGAGCGCGCCGTTGATCGGCTATGGGCATGGCAGTCAGGTCGAAGTAGAAGGCGAGCAGGCGATGGTCGCGGTATTGATTGACTCCGGGAAGCTCGGGCATGATGCGGGTGGGCGTGAGGCGGCTGTAGAGTTGGACATGCTCGGGACCGGGGGGCGTAGCTTGCGGCTTTTCCTCAAGCTTCTGCTCTTCGAAAAAACGGATCTGTTGGGGCACGCTGTTTTCGGTAATCGTGAAGTCTTTGGCAGTGAGACCAGCGATGGGGTTACCAGATTTATCGGTGACGCTAACGGTCTCGATCACGAGCTGGGTGGTGGTGGTGAAGGTCGGCTGCTGCGGTTGCAGAAGCAAGGCGAAGGAGAGGAGCACAGCGATTAACCGCATGTCAAAACCTCAAGCGGAGGATGGTCTGCAGGCTGCGCATGGGATTGGCGCTCGCGGGCAATCCGAACTGCGCGTTGTTGATGACGGTGATCCAGCTGGTGTAGGTGACGTGGTTGAGCGCGTTGGCGGCATCGAAGCGGAGATCGAGGTTTAAGCGATCGCGGAGGCGAAAGGTGCGCCCCATGGTCGCGTTGAGGGTGAGTTGGCTTGGGCCGCTGATGATGTTGCGTCCGGCATTTCCCCATTGGCCGGGGGTGGGCGCCGAGAAGGCAGCGGGATTTAGGGCGAGGCCGGAGGGCGCTGCATAGAGTGGAGCGCCCGTGTAGTCAGGACGGATACTTCCGGTGACGCCCGTGCCCGGGGCGGCTGCGAGATAGACGGGATTGAGCGGGAGTCCGGCGCCGGCGGTGAGTAAAGTGGCGAAGGTCCATTCCTTGAGAAGAGCGCCTCTCCAGCCGCTCAACAGCGCGCCACCTCGCACGCCCAGACCGCTGGTGTATTGAAGTTGTAGCGAGAGGAGATGACGCTGGTCAAAGGTGGAGCGGCCTCGTTCGGCACTGAGGTTCAGCCAGTTTTGCGCGATGACGGGCGTCTCGGGCGCGGCGGCAGCGGTAGGAGCCATGAAGCTCGTCTGGTTGTTGGAGGGAGGAGGCGGGTTCTGCGCGGTGGGATTGGAGGTTGTGGAGGAGGCTGAGACGGGACCCTGGCCGCCTAGGGAAGAGACGTCGTCGAGGGATTTGGAAAAGGTGTATTGTGCAGTTGCGGTAAAGCCATTGTGAAGCCGGCGGCGGAGTTGAATCTGGGCGGCTTGGCGGGTTGAGTTGCCGTTGGAAGTCAAATACGTGTAGCCGGCTGAGCAAGCGGGACACGGGTTCACAGCTCCGATCGGGAAGGAGTTGGGAAGAAATTCCTGCAGACCACGCGCGCCTTTGATGCCGGAGTAGGTGGCAAGAAGTACAAGGGATCCGGGGAGGTCGCGTTGCAGGGAGACTTGCCAGTTCTGGGCGTAGCCGACCCGGAAATTGGGATCGACGCCGAAGGTATTCGGAACAGACGCAGGCGAGGCGTTGAAGCCGCTGGCCAAGGTGAGCGGGCTTAGAGGGCTATTCTGCACGCTGAGAGCTTTCGAGAGCGGCGGCTGCTGGGCCAGTTGGACCGCGATCGATTGATAGACGGAAGTATTGTCATAGACTCCGTAGCCGGCGCGAATGACCAATGACGACGCGGAGAGCGCGCGCCAGGCAATGCCAACGCGCGGTTCCCAGCCGGATCTGTCCGGGCGCATCAACGAACTGGGCAAACGTTGTCCGGTGAGAGAACCAGTTGGATTGGCTGCCAGAACCGGAGCGGCTTGCGCAAAGCCGGAAGTGACATCGAGATTGACCAGCCGGTTGTAGAGTTCGGTGATGGGCGCTCCGTATTCCCAGCGCACCCCGGCGTTCAGCGTGAAGGACGCGTTCACTCGCCAATCGTCGTTGGCATAGCCATCGTACGCGGGTTCGCGAAAATATTTGTCGGCGTTACCGAAGGCGATGGCACTAGTGTCGGGAATGCCCAGTAAGAATCCGCCGAAATCGGAACCAGTTGCCGCGCCGGTGAAGGTGAAGGTTCCGCGGGGGTTCTGCTGGGTGAGGTAGTTGAACTGCTGTCGGCGGTAGTCCGCGCCGATGTCGACGGTATGGGAGCGATGATTCCATTCGAGGGAGAGGGACTCGCCGTTGGTCTGGTTGTGATTCGAGGCGGGAAGACCGTCGGTTAGGGTTTGGATGCCGCTCGAGAAGACAAGCGTGGGCGGGCCCCAGTTCACGGGCGCCTGATTGTTTCCTTCGATCCCAGCAGCGCCGGAAATGTTGGTGCGGTTCGCGAAGTAGGGCGTGGTCTTCGTCGAGAGGCGGCTGAACTGATAGCCCATGTTCAGGAAGAGGCCGGGGCTGAGACGGTGGGTCCAGTTGACGCGCGCATTGAGGCCGAGAATGTCGCTGGAATCGGAGTAACCGAGCACGTTGGGAGTGTCGCTTCGGGTGCTTTCGAAAGCGAACCTGCCGGAGAACTGATTCGTGCCGTTTATGGTTTTGTCGAAGCGGGATTGCAGGGCGTCCTGATGGGTCGCGCTGACGGATGGCACTTGATAGTTATAGCGTGAGCTGCCGTTGAAGTTCGGCAACGGGTAGAGAGCGAGTAAGGCTTGCGCCTGCGGACTGATGCGGCTGGGAGGAATGATGTGTGAGGGCGACAAGAGGCCGCTGCGCTGCGCGGCATCGGGTACGAGCGTGGTTTGAGTTACGGCGTTGCGGTCGCGGGTGATCTGATAGCCGACGAAAAAGTTGGGGCCGTTTCGGATCAAGTGAGGAATGCGAATGGGACCGCCCAGAGTGATGAGGCCGGTGAGGTCGTTGTAGGCAGGCTTGGGTGTGTGTTGGCCGGTGAGAGAGAAGGGCGCCGCGTCGAGCACGGAGTTGTCAATGATTACGCCGATGCCGCCGGTGTAGAGCACGGGCGTGCGGCGGCGATTATTGTTGCCGAACGCGGCGTCTTGTGAAAAGCGAGAGGCGGCACCGTTGTTCACGCTGCCGTTGATGAGCAGGCCTTCCGATGCTTCCTGCGCGAGTTCGGGTTCAGGAGGCGGGATGTCCGGAAGTTTAGCCGTTTCCGTTTCCCACGTCCGGGCCTGGGTCGTCACTTGATCGGCAGAGAGCATGGTGAGTTGCCAGGTTCCGGCGGGTGTGGCGGGTGTGATGACGACGTTCTGCTTTATGCTCGCGAAGCCCGTCATGCTCACTTCGATGGTCCAGGTGCCATTGGGTAGATCGGGAAAAGAGTAGAGGCCGCGATCGTCTGTGGCGGCGCTCATTTTAGAGTTGCCTTTTGAGGCGACGAGTGTTGCTCCTGGAACAGGGAGACCGTTGAGGAGCACTTGCCCGTGATACTCGGAGGCTGAAGCCGTGAGGCAGAGTAGAGCGGCCAAGATTCGCAAAGGCGGCAGGCTAAAGCCTGCCCTACGGCGGCTCATTGGCTAGTTTTCGGAGGGCTTCTCTATGTGATCGATAACGAGAGTGTCGACGGTCGCCTTGGTTGTGTCGAATTTCAGGCCGAGCTGATCCTGCACGGCGGTAAACAGGTTGGGCGGTGCATCGGCGGCATTGCTGGGAGGTGGCACTTTGACGCCCATACCTCCGAACTGGGATTCGTCGGGGGTCCATTTCAAAAGGAAATCGTAGCGGCCCGGCAGAGTGGTCTGGTTGACGACAGGACGGTCGAGCACCGCACTTTGCATGAGACCGGCGAAATCGGACATCGTCGCATTCGTAACGGTAAGCACGCCGAGTCCGCGAAAGAATAGGCCAGGCAATCCATTGGGGTCCCCCTGGCTTTTGGTCATTTTCGAGCCGCTCTTGGCAAGCAGGAGGGCATAGACTGGCAGTTCCTTCTGCTCATGGTGAAACTTTAGTTTGACGCGTTCGGGAAGCAGCTTCTGCACCATGGATTTCAACTGCTTGTCACTGGGCGCGCCCTCGATGTCGGGTTGTACTTCGAGGTCATATTTCTCCGAGTTGAGCCAGGGCGGACCGCCTATTACTTGCCGCTGCTGAACGCCATAAGCAAACGTAAGGAGATCGAGCACGGAGGTGTTTATGGTTTTGAAACGATGCCCGTCGAATATAAAACCTTTGCCCGGTTGATCCGGTTTACTGGGTTTGATGGTGGCGACTTCCGCCACCGGGTTCGCGTCAGGGGACATGGGTTTCGGGCGGGCCGGAGCCTCCGGGATGGTCCATTCAGCGCCCGGGGTGGCTCGCTGCAGGACCAGGGGCAGAGGATGATCGCCCTGCGTCCAGGTTCCGGTAATGGATTTGCCATCCGGGCTTAGCTTGCCTTCGTAGCTGCCGTCGATGGCCATGATCGCGTACTTGACGGTTGATCCCTGCAGGCTGAAGGAACTGGTTGGGATGGCGCCTGAACCTTGGTCGATGCTGTACAGTTCGCCCTTCCAGGCGCCGTTGGCCTTTGAAACCTTCAAGACGGTGCGTAGATCCTTTTGGGCGTGCAGCGTGCCTTGCCACGTTCCGGAAATGTCCAGCGCGGCGTTCTCTTGAGCGTGCGCCTGTACGACATGCAGTAAGCCGAATGAAAGGGGAACGGCCACCGCGAACAGCGCAGCTAGGCTGAGCAAGAGCTTTCTGCCGAGATCGAGCGGGCGGGCTGCCTGTTGCGTGACGATGCGAACGATCCGCGTCTTGAGATCGGAACCGGTGACGCCTGCAACGCAAGGCAAGGGCGATTCCAGATAGAGCTTGCAAACGTTGAGAATGCCTTCGGCATAGGTTTCGGCTTCGTTGCCGGATTGGAGGACGGCTTCGTCGCAGGCGCGTTCGCGTTCATCCAGCAGACGTTTTCCAATCCACCAAACGAAGGGATGAAACCAGAAGATGGCTTCGACCGCCATGTGCAAGGCGGCGGTCAGATTGTCGCGGCGGCGCACATGGGTTAACTCATGCGAGAGGACAGCGTTGAACTGGGGTGTTGTGAGACGGTCTTCGATGCCGTCGGGAACGACCAGCACCGGTCGTGTAATTCCGAAAATCCCGGGTTCGAGCAATGATTTTGAAGAGAGGACTTGGATGTTTTCGACGACGCCAATGTTGGTTGACTGACGAAGCGCCGCATGAACTCGCCGCCATTTGAGGTACCAGGAGGCTAGGACTGCTACCATTCCGCAGAGCCATATTGCGGCGGCTGTGGCTTCAATAGCAGGTGCTGTTCTTTCTGGCGCCTTCGCGGCATCAAGGGCCCAGTCGTTTGTTGTGCTGCTGGAGGAGGCTTTCAGTAACGTCGTCCGCGAGAACGGCTCCGTGATCTGCCCCAAAACGGCTGGGACCGTTGGCCGTTGAGCGGATTCCGGAACGACCGGACGAAGATAACTTCCTAGCGTGATTAGCAGTGAGATCGGAACGACGAACTTCAAGGAGGCAACCATCCAGAGCCAGTAGCGGATGCGTGCCGGGTTCCTTCGTAACGCCCATGCGAGAAGACTGATTACAGCGGCTGTTACCGTCGATTGCCATAGGTGATTTGCCAGCAGCGAAATGATGTGAACGGGGATCATCGCGACCTGTCCTCCTTTGAAACTTTGCGCAGCGCTTTCTCCGCTTCTTTGATGTCTTCGAGAGTGAGTTTGCCGGATTCGACCAGATGAGCCATGACGGGCTGTGTTCGGCCGCCGAACAAATTCAATAAGTCATTGATCAGCGTCCGTTGCGCCGCGTTTTGGGAAAGGACGGCTTCGAAGATATGCGCGTTGCTGATCTTTTTAACGCGCCGCAGGGCTTTCTTATCTTCCAAACGGTAGACGGTGGTTTGAACGGTCGTGTAGGAAGGACGATCCGTCTCGGGGAAGGCTTCCTGGATCTCCCTGATCGCAACGGGTCCCCGATCCCAGAGCGTCTGCATAATCTGGAGTTCGAGCTTGGTCAATTTGCGGGTTGACATCGGACGTTTACTATAGCCGTTTGCAATCCTACTACAACCATGTGTTTCTTACAAGAGATTTCTTGACCCGGCAGAAGTGACTTAGCCAAGAGAGTCGGCGAAGCTTAGCTGGTGATCTAAGCCAACATGCTTGAAGCAAAAACCAAGCTCTCTCAACTGGTGGAAGCTGCCGAGCGGGGAGAGCAGGTCTTTCTCAAAAGGAACGGTGTGCTCATAGCCAAGATTGTGCCTGTCGTCAAAGGCACGTTTCCTTTCGGTTTTCTAAAAGAGGAGGCCGGAAGCATCCCGGACTCTCTTCTGTTCAACAGCTCCGAGGAAGAATTCACCGACTTTACGAAGCTATGATGCCGGGGTACTCCCTCCTGCTGGACACGCATGTCCTCATCTTGATGGCGACAGCTCCGGAGCGTTTACCAGGATCGCTCCTTCAGGCCATCGAGGAGGTCGAAACACGAAAAGCACGGAGCCCGATTTAACTTCTCGTTGGATCTTCTGGAGCGGACCATGAAGGCTTTTTCGTGCACGGAATTGCCGATGCGACTACAAAGATATTCGCGGGCTCGATCAGATGCGCTTCCTCCACCCTGACACGTTCGACCGCCTGCTTATGTCGCAGGCCACCCTGCGCTCAGTCTATTTGGCCGACGCTCGATCAGAACATCATCAATACATTCGAAATGGATAGGGCGTTCTACATCTTCACGGATCGCGCGAGGGAAGAGTAATCAGCATCCTCAACCTGCTCAACCCTCGCGTAAAGCCACCAGTGGATCCACTCGCGTCGCTCCCCTGGCCGGCAGGTAACAGGCCAACAAGGTCACCGCGAGCAGAAGCAGCATGGCCGCGGCTAAACTCATCGGATCACTCGCGCTCACGCCGTAGAGGAGGCGCGAAAGTCCGCGTGCAATCACTAGCGAAAGCGCCAGGCCTAGAACGAGCCCCGCTCCCACCAGTCCCAGTCCTTGCTTCAAGATCATTCCAAGAACGCTCATTTGTCCAGCTCCGAGTGCCATGCGCAATCCGATTTCGCGGCTGCGTCGCCTTACCGAGAACGACATAATGCCATACAGGCCAATGCTCGCCAAAGCGAGCGCCAGTAATCCGAAAATGCTCAACAGCTGCACGCCCATTTTGGCAAAGCCAAGGGCTTGCTTGACGACAGAGCCGCCGGTCCGCACTTCGCTGATTACCACATCCGATGCCGTTGTGTGCAAGATGCGTTCCACCGGCGCGAGCATCCTCTGCGCATCGCCTTGCGTTCTCACGTACAAAGTCATCGCGGCATTGAAATTCTGCCGCAGCGGGATATAGACACAAGGCTGCTTAGGCTCTGCGATGGTCTGGTAATTGGCCGTTTTGGCCTCGCCCACAATTTGCCGGTAGAAGCTTTCTCCAGGAGCCCGAATGCGCTTTCCGAGCGCATCGCTATCCGGCCAATAGCGATGCGCAAGTGTCTCATTGACCACTGCCACGGCGGCGCCTTCCGCGCCATCGTTCTCGCGAAATCCGCGACCCCTGGTAATAGGCACGCCAGCCGTGACGAAGTAATCGAAGTCGACCGTGTTGAGAACCGTGGTTATCGCATCCGACGCCCGGCGCTTCTCCTTCCCTTCGACCTCAAGGCCGCTCATGGCCGCGCCCCAAAGCGGAAGGCTAGAGGACCACGAGACCGAAGCAACGCCCGGCAAGCTTTCTACCCCGGCCCGCACCTGTCTATAGAACCCCTTCGTCTTCGCTTCGCTGTAACCCGCCTGCCCCGGAGCCGTGATGAAAAGCGCTAGTCTCTTCGTTTCGAATCCCGGATCGATTTGGTAGGCGTGTTGCATGCTGCGCAGGAAGAGAGCGGCTGTCACCAACGCCAGAAAAGAGAACGCCACCTGCCCTACCAGAAGAACATTGCTGAAGCTGATGGCGCGCCGGTTCCGGCCCGACGTGCGCGCCTCCTCTTTGAGCGCCACAATTACTTCCGCGCGAGACGCGCGGATTGCCGGCCCAATGCCAAACACAATTCCCGACACAAATGAAATAAGCAGCGCATAGAGCAGTACAGTCGTATCCAGCTTTGCCTCCATCAGGTTTGCCATCTTATCCGCCGGCCGGAACGTCCATATTGCCTGAGCAGCGAGATAACCGATGCCCACACCCGCCGCGCCGCTCAACAAGCCGAGCAGAACACTCTCCGTCAATAACTGGCGCATCAGCCGCACTCTGCTCGCTCCCATCGCCAGCCGCACTGCGATTTCCTGCCGCCTCGCCTCCGAACGCGCCAGCAGAAGGTTCGCCACATTCGAACAGGCAATCAGCAGAATGAGCCCCACAATCACCAGCAACACCGAACTCGCCATGACAATGCGTCCCCGGCTTATGGTGCCTCCCGTGTCACCGAAGAGAACATCGCTGACCGGCTCCACAGTCATGCTGTGCCCTTCGTTGGTCTTCGGATATTCACGCTCGAGCGACGCGGCGATACTCGTCACGTTTCCTTGCGCGCGGTCACGCTCCACGCCCGCTTTCAGACGCCCAACTCCGTGGAAGGCTGCCAGCCCGCGATCTTGCAGCGCAGGCTGCACCTCCGGCGAACCCACTCGCCCAATCATGGTCGCGGGAATCCAGAGATCGGGTCCGAACACCGCATTCAGGCCGATGAATCCTTTTGGCGCCACACCGACAATGGTGAACTCGACATCGTTCAGCCGCAGCACCTTGCCGAGAATGTCGGGCTCGCCGCCGAAATGCATCTGCCAGGTCCCATAATTGATCACCGCCACCGGAGCCGAGCCGGGTGTTGTGTCCTCCTGCGCCAAGAAGAATCGCCCCTTAGCGGGATGGATAGCGAGCGTCTCAAAATATTGATTCGTGACCATCTCGGTAAACAGGCGCTCGGCTCCGCTCTGCTTCCTCCACGTCACTGTCGACACGTATGTATATCCCGCCAGGCGGCTGAACACGCTGTTTTGCGCCTGCAGGTCTTTGAGATTCTGATAGGAAAGCGGCAGCCTTTGCGGTTCGGCGTGCGCGTCTCTGGCGCCCATGGAAGAGACCGCCTCCAGCCGCGAGGGCTGCTTGACCGGGATCGGATTCAGAATCAACGTGTTGATGACAGTGAACACCGTGGTGTTCGCTCCCGTGCCCAGTGCCAGCGTTAAGACAACAAAAAAGGTGAAGCCGGGATTCTTGGCAAGCATTCGAGCGGCATACCGCACATCTCGCCACATGTCCGCCCACAAATGCCGCGCACTTGAGTCGCCCGGCGGCACTGGATCGTAGCGCGGGAGTCGATCCTTCGTCAGAATCGCCTCGCCAAACGACCCACTTTCCGCAAGCTCTGCGAATGCCGCCTGGCAAGCCTCCGCTTCTGTCGAGCCGCCGGCGCGTAGGTCCTGGTAGCGGTCCTCCAGGTGCTGGCTCAGTTCCTCCACAATCGCTGCTTCCCGCCCGGGTTCCAGACGCAGTCCCCCCAGGTGCCGTCGTATCTCTTCCGTCCATTCAGGCATGTTCAATCCCCGTAATTCTGCTGATCGCTAAGACGAATTCTCTCCAGCTTTTCCGCTGTGAGGCTAAAATCTTTTTGCCTTCCGGCGTGAGCCGGTAGTAGCGCCTGCGCCTCTGCTGCGCCTTCTCCACCCATTTGCCTTCAATCCACTTGCGTTCTTCCAGCCGGTAGAGCAGCGGATAGAGTGAGGTCACGTGAAACTTCAAAGCGCCATCGGAGCGCGCCTCGATGAGCTTCGAAATGTCATAACCGTGCCGCGGCTGTGCTTCGAGCAACGACAAAATCAGCAGTTCGGCGCTACCTTTCTTCCATTCACGGTCCGCAGCTTCGTGTTTCATATATGTGGTAGTTCCATATATACGGTTCCATAAGTCATACGTCAACGGCATTCTGCTAGTTCCCTGGCAAATCGCCAAGCTTCATTGTGAATTCGGCGTTAAACTGAATACAGAGGCGTATATGCGTACCGGCAGCCGAATAGCTCGAACCTTGGCGATCTTGGGAATCTCAGGAACATTGCTGATGGCCCAACATGCCGGCGGTGGCGGGCACGCAGGTGGCGTTAGCGCGGGCGGCGGACATGCCGCAGCTTTCAGTGGCGGCAGTCATTCGGCCGACATCGGAACACACTCTGCCGGCATTGGGCCGTCGGCGATCCAGCCATATCATTCTCCGACAAGCATCGCTGGATCGGCGAATAGTTTTAGCCGCAGCACACCCGCCTACTCGGGCGTTTATGGGAATCGCAACACGGGCAACTCGTATTCCTATGGATATGGCCGTAATGCCGGACAATACCGCCCCGGACCCTGGCGCGCCAATTCACGATACGGCCGCTACGGATACGTGCCTTACTACGGCCTGTACGCTCCCTACTTTTCGTACCTCGGGACGCCCTATTACGGCGATTACAACTCTTTCGATAACTCGAATGACACCGGCGGCTACGGCCCTCCTCCGGATGATCCGAATTTCGATTCGAATGGCCCGGCTCTGCCGCCCAATGATAACGGGCTGGGTAATCAGATGGCGCAGCTTAACGATCAGTTGAACGACCTGCGCGGTCGTCTTGATCAATCTCAGCAACTACCGACGCCGTATCGCGCTTCCAGCCCCGAACAAGCCGCCCCGGTCCCGCCTGTGAGCGTCGTGTTGAACAGCGGCCAGACGCTGCAGATCCAGAATTACGCGGTGGTCGGTGATACGTTCTGGGACTTCTCGAGCCAGCCAGCCCGCAGGATTCCGCTATCCAGCATTGATGTTCCCGCCTCCACAAAAGCCAGCGAAGCTAGTGGCGCCGAGTTTCCGCAAATCAAAGCTGGACGCTGATCTGTAGGGCCTTACCTCAAGCCAAAGCCTCTTCCACTTTGTCCCCCTCGCCCGGGGCCAGAAATAAATTTTCTTCAAGGCCATGCTGACGTGTGTAGAGATCGTAATAGCGACCGCGCGCAGCGAAAAGGCGCGCGTGATTTCCGCGTTCGACGATCCGTCCCGCCTCCACCACCAGGATCTGATCCGCTCGCCGGATCGTGGAAAGCCGGTGGGCTATGACGAACGTCGTTCTGCCCTGCATCAAATGCGAAAGCCCAGCCTGAATTAGGGCTTCTGACTCCGAGTCCAGGCTCGATGTCGCTTCGTCGAGAATCAGAATGCGCGGGTCCGCCAGGATGGCTCGCGCAATCGAAACTCGCTGCTTCTGTCCGCCACTGAGCTTCACGCCGCGTTCGCCCACGATTGTTCCATAGCCTTCCGCGAAATGCTCTGCAAATTCATCCACTCGCGCGATCCGGCAGGCTTCGAGTATCTCTTCTTCCGTCGCTCCCGGGCGCGCGAATGCTACGTTCTCCCGGATCGTTCCATCGAACAGAAACGACTCCTGCAACACCAGTCCGAGTTGCAAACGGTAACTGGCAAGCGCCACCGTTGCCAGGTCGAATCCGTCCACCAGAACCGTGCCTTCTTGAGGCGAGTGGAAAGCCGTGATCAGACCGATGATGGTCGATTTCCCGGAACCCGACGAACCTACCAGTGCGGTTACCGAGCCGGGCTGCGCGTCGAAGGAAATCTCATGCAGCACCGGCTTTCCTTCTTCATAAGCAAAGGACACATGGTCGAATGCAACCTGGCCATCGATCACCGGCAGCACACGGGAACGCCGCGGATCTTCGTCCTCGGGCCGCTCGCGCAGGATCTCTCTGGTGCGCTCCAGTCCGGCCAGAGCTTCGGAAATTTGCGTGCCGATATTTACGATCTGCACCACGGGCGCAATCATGAATGCCAGCAGGGATGTGTACATCACAAAATCGCCAATGTCCATGCGGTGAGCCGCGATCTGACGCGACCCCAAGTACATAATGAGCGCGCCCACCAGTCCCATCAGCACGGTGGACGCCAGTGTCATCAGCGAGAGCGTGCTCAACGATTGCACGACATTGTCCAGCAGGCGTTGTGCGCCACGCGCAAACACGCGCGCTTCGCGCTCTTCCGCGTGGTAGCCCTTAATCACCCGCACCCCGCCCAGGGTTTCAGTCAGCCGTCCCGTCACCTCGGCAGTGATCTTGCTCCGTTCCCGAAAGATCGGGCGCACTGTTTTGAATGCCCGTTGCAGCACCGCTCCAAACGTCAGCAGGATCACCAGAACGAACGAAGTCATCATGGCGCTCGTACGGAACAGCACCGCCGTTGCGATTACTGCGGTGAGTAAACCGCCGACGAGTTCCACCAGTCCAGTCCCGATCAGGTTACGAACGCCTTCCACGTCGCTCATGATGCGCGATACCAGTGTGCCCGTCTTGTTTCCATCGTAAAAACTGACCGGCAATCTTCCGACATGCTCCTGGATCCGGACGCGCATCTCATAAATAAGCCGCTGCCCCGATTTGGACAGCACCTGCGTGAGTGAATACGAGGTCACGCCCTGTATGACCGTTGCTAAAATCACCGCCAGTACGATTGGTGTCAGCATGTTCATCTGCCCCTTGCGCATCACGCTGTCAATCAGAAATTTTGTGCTGATCGGCAGCGCCAGGCCGCACACGCGATTGACAACCATCAGAGCCGCGCCCAAGAGTAACAGCCCTCGCCGGGGTTTCATCAGCGCCCAAATTTCAGGCAGTAACGTCTTCAGCCGTTCGGAAGTGGTCTGCTTTTGCATCTAACAAACGATGGTAATCGAAATCCTGGCACTCGCCTTCCAATTAGTCGCGCAGCCCGGCAATCGAGCTCTTCAGCCTGCCTGGTCACCCGATCATCAAGTCTTGGCCACCGCTGAAGTGTCCCAGCGTTTCGTTACACCGGAGGGCGCCGGCTGTCACCTGCTGCTGAACCAAAATCGCGTTTATCCGCCGAAGAAACGCAAGTGGTTTGCGGGGTACGACGGCGTTCATACGTTCCTCTCCGAACTTTCTTGGTCGCCCGACAGCAGGCGCCTGGCCTTTGTCGAGAAAATTTATGATTGGGAGTACACCAATCCCTTCAATTACGATTTTGCGGGCACGCTTAAGAAAGAGAAGTTCTACCTGGTGCTCATCTCGAAAGACGGGAAAACCGCCGGTTACGCGCTGCCGTCGAATCCAGATTCCGCAACTCTGCACTGGCTTACCGCTGACCAACTCGCCCTCGGCACGCATACCTACGACCTTGAAACAAATCCTCCGAAACCCATTCCGTAAGAGCTCATTCGACCAGGCTGTAGTGAAACGCAAACCGGCCGATTTGAATCATTGATTTTTCGGCGGGAGGGTAGAGATGGAAGGATTCGATTCGGCCGATGGTGCTGTTGCGAAGAGCATCGACCGAGCCCAGAGGCTTGCCCGTCTGTGCTTCGTAAAAGAGGACGCGGAGCGAATCTCCTTCATGTCGCCATCCGAATACGTAGCTGCCGGATTTGAGAAGCATGCTGCCGACCTTGATGGGTGCCTGGACAAGCAGGAAATGCGAATACTTGCCGTCAGCCGAGTAACCCGCCGTGATGAGAACGACACCGACAATGAATCTGCCTTTGCCATTGGTGATGCCGGAAGCCGTGCGGAATTCCGTTTCAATACGCTCGTTGCCTACCGGAGCACGAGCGGGAACGATTTCTTTCAGCTCGGCTTCGCTGGCAGCCCGCCAGAGTGAATGGACCGGCTGGCTCAAAAACAGCGCACAAAGCAAAGCGACGATCATGTTTTTTCGGGCAGGTGAACGATGCCGCGCTGCAGAGCAGTAGTGGCGGCCTGCGTGCGATCGGCTACGCCCAGCTTTCCGAGGATGTTGTTGATGTGAGTTTTGACGGTGGCTTCGGTGATGGAGAGTTCGACGCCAATCTCCCGATTACTGCAACCTGCGACGATGCATTTGAGCACATCCAGCTCGCGGCTGGTAAGGCTCGGGCCACCCATACGTTCGGCCAGACGCTGCGCCACTGCAGCCGGAATGCGCTGCTTACCGGCGTGTACCGTGCGAATGGCATCAATTAGCTCTTCTCCGAACATGTCCTTGAGCAGATAACCTTTGGCACCGGCCTGCAGCGCCCGGAAGATATCCTCATCGCCATCGAAGGTGGTCAAAACGATGATGCGCGCGCCGGGCGCATGCTGACGAATTTCGGTGATCGCTTCCACACCGCCTTTTTTCGGCATGCGCAGATCCATGATGGTGACATCGGGTTTATGCTGCCGGAACAACGTGACAGCCTGCTCGCCATCCGCGCCTTCAGCCACAACGGATACCTCGGGCACTGTTTTCAATAAAGCGATGAGACCTTGACGGACTACATGATGATCTTCCACCACCAGAACACGAATCGGTTCCATTAGTTTAAGGGTGCCTCTACAATCACTTTTGTTCCTTTGCCTTTCACGCTGTCCACCTGGATGGTAGCTTTGATCTGCTCGGCCCTTTCCCGCATTCCTTCCAGGCCGAAATGCCCATTTAAGCTGCCCGAATCCGGGCTGGCCGTAAAACCGCATCCGTCGTCGGCGACTACCAGGCGTAGTTTACGAGTGCCAAACGCCAGTTCGACATGAATACGCTTCGAGTCCGCATGCCGGACGGCGTTGGTGATTGCTTCCTGGCCAATGCGTAATAGTTCATCCTCCACGGAGGCGCCGAGCGGCCGGTTTGCGCCGCGCACATCTAGTTCGAATTTAACAGGATGTGAGCCGATGACCTGCGCAGCAGCTTTCGATATACGGGAAGCGAGATCGGCATTCTCCGGTCCATGAGAACGAAGTTGCCAGATCGAGCGGCGCGCTTCGGAGATGCTGTCGCGTACCTGGATGCGAGCCTGGTCGAGGTGTTCGCGAGCGCCTTCAGTGGAAGAGGCAAGCAGGCGAGAGACGATTTCAAGTTGTACCGATACTCCGACGAAACCTTGCGCCAGAGTGTCATGGATCTCGCGAGCGATGCGGCTTCGCTCACCGAGCACGGCGTCAAATCGGGCTTGCACTCCCGCCACTCGCGCCCGATAGATCAGATAGCCGCAGAGCGCGACAGCCAGCGCCGCTAACAGGTAAAACCAGAGTGTCTGATAGAAGTGCGGCTCCAGGCGAAAGGAGAGAGCCGCGCCCGAGGCACTCCAAAATCCGTCGTTGTTGCGGGCGAGTACACGAAAGCTGTACGTGCCAGGCGGGATATTCGTATAGACGGCAGTGCGCTCCGAACCGGCGTCGACCCACTCTTTGTCGAAGCCTTCCAGCTTGTAACGATAGATCACTTTCTCGGGCGCCGCAAAGCTGAGTCCGGCGTAGGTGAAGGCGATGCGCGAAGGCCCGGGATGGATGGTCTGCACTTGCGATGGAACGAAATTCCGATTGTCGACAGCCACCGACTCAAGCACCACGGGCGGCAAAACGTGGTTCAAGCGGGCGGCATCCGGATAGAGAGCCGCCAGCCCTTTTACCGTCGCAAACCAGATGGTTCCATCGTGAGCTTTCCAGACTTCCGGATGGCCGCCGGCACTGCACTCATTGACGTTGAGACCGTCGCTCGTGCCGTACCAGACAACAGTCGCAGTATCGCTCGTGGCCTGAGCTACCCGCTCGAGTGCCAGCCGGTTGGCGCGCACGATGCCGCGGTTCGAAGAGATCCAAAGTTCGCCATTCGCATCTTCGGCAATACCGTAGATCGCATCGGGCAGGCCTAGTTGTTTGGGTAAGGCAAAGAATCGATTGCCGTGACGAACATTCAAACCACCGTCCTGCGTACCGATCCAGAGATTGCCCGCCGCATCCTCGTACAGCGCTGTGACGATGTTGCTTGTAAGGCCATTGCGGATGGTGTAGTTGACAAATTTGCCTTTGTCGTATTGAGTGAGGCCGCCGAGGGTTCCAATCCAGAGTGACTGGGTGTGGTCGCGCAGCACCGCACCAGCCAGATCGCTGCCCAAACCATCAAGATGCGTGTAGGTGGTGAAGCGGTTGCCGGAAATTTCATGCGAAAGACCCCGGCGTGTACCAATCCAAAGTGAACCGTCGGTGTCGCGGTAAACGGACCGGATGAAGTCATCCGCCAGGCCGTCGGCAGAGGTGATGATAGAGATGCCGCGAGGAGTAATGCGATTGAGACCGTCGGGCGTGCCGGCCAGCAGGTTTCGATCACGGTCCTCGTTGAGCGACAGGACGACATCACTTGAGAGCCCATTAGCCGAGTTGAGACTCTCGAACCCGCCTTCTTTCAACTGGCTCAGTCCCTGGCTGGTTCCGACTGCGAGCGTATGGTTCGACGTTTCGAAGACGGAGCGGATCGCATCGCCGGCAAGACCGTCCCGGGTCGTGTAGGTGACAAATTTTGGATTGCGCAGAACTGTCAGGCCGTTCGACTCGGTACCCACCCACAAATCGCGCTCAGCGTCTTCAGCCAAGGCAATTACCGTGCTTCCAGGAAGAGCGCGGCTAAAGCGCATGCCCGGCGGTGTGCCCTCGAGCCGAGCCAGACCGAGATCGTCACCCATCCAGATGGCGCCTTCCCAATCTTCGAATAAAGCGAGTACATGCCTGGAACTCAGAGGGAGGGAACTCCGTGAACCGGCAAGGAAAAGGCCTGCGTCGCTTCCAATCCACAGGCGGGACGACCGGTCGAGTAACAGCGCGTTGACATTCGTTGAGGGGAGACCATCCGCGACATCGCTGAAGCGACCGTTGTGGAACTTCCGCAGCCCGTTCTGGGCGCCCAGCCAAAGAGTGCCGTCACCTGCCATGGCGAGCGCTCCAGTGAATTTCGCCGCAGTGTCTTCGGGCGCGTATTTGCGGACCTGAGCGGCGCGCTTGGCGCTGCTCACGCCGAGTAGTTCGGTGGGCGTCAAGGCCCAGATCACTCCGTCGCGATCCATCCCGAGCGCCAGCAGATTACCGTCTTCGGCAATGATTTCGAAGCGATTGCCGGCGAACTTGTATAAACCTGAAGCAGTTGCAACCCAGAGCGCTCCCGTGCGGTCTTCGAGCAGACTCTGGATGTTGTTGCTTTTGAGCTCGGGCGTGTTGCGTGTATCGAAGACTTCGAAATGAAACCCATCGAAGCGCACTAAGCCGCCCTCGGTAGCAAGCCAAAGGTAACCGTTGCGGCCCTGCAAGACGCTATGCACTGTGTTTTGCGGAAGCCCACTGCCGGTTTGCCAGGTCTGGTAGGTAAATTGGTTAAGGGTGCGCGCTTTGGTAAGAGCGATGAGCGGCGCGCATGAAATTATCAGCAGGAAAACCAGATTAAAGCGTAGAGCGCTGGGCAAGATTCGCTTTGCAGCATATAAGTTGCAGCTCAATCTCGCATCCACACTTAGTTTGATTGTAAGTTCAACCACAGGGCGCAGGACATACAGCCGGCCGGTTGATAGCCTTCTTACAACCATGGACCGAATGTTTTTGAAAGATGTCGAAGCGCACCAGGGCGACGACAACTACACCCGCGCGATTGAAATGATGAAGCAGGCTGGACCGGAGTACCCCCAGATTCTCCACATGTTTTCGTTCAAGATCAAGGCCACCGCGCATCTCGAACGCTTCACGCAGGAGATTATGCGAGAAGAGGCGCCGCTCTCGCCCGGGATACGCGAGTTGATCGCGGCGTATACGTCGCACTTGAATGCCTGTCCGTTTTGAACGAAGTCTCATGCCGCGGTCGCGGCGGAATTGCTGGGCAGCGCGGAACTGGTTGCTGGAGTTCTGGAAAACCCGGAGACGTCCGGGCTGGCAAACGCCGAAAAGAAGCTCTTTCAGTTTGTGCAGAAGGTCAACGGCAACTCCGTGGCGATACAGCCCGAAGATATAGATGCGCTGCATGCGGTGGGCTACTCAGACGAGGCCGTGTATTACGCGCTGACGGTCTGTTCATTGTTCAACTTTTACAACCGTTGGATCGATGCGAGCGGAGTCCATCCTATGAGCGATGAGGCGCACCGGAAAGGAGCGAAACGCTCCGCCAAATTCGGCTACGCGCGGAGTTCCCAAGCTTAAGGCCTCTCGGAAAGCGGGATGTAGTGGAACTGAAAAAAAAGAGTGCCTTTCACCCTGGCTTGCCATCTCAATCTACGGGAGGGCGAGAGCGTCTTGGCGAGGCACGTTATCATTGTGGGGGCTGGTCCAGGCGGTCTAACGGCAGCGGCGCTATTAGCGAGCGCCGGCGTGCGTGTTACTGTCCTCGAACGACTTTCTCACCTCGGTGGTCGAACGTCTAATTTTGTTGCAAACGGCTTTCGCTTCGATCACGGACCGACCTTTTTTCACTACCCGCAAGTTCTTGACAGCATCCTGGGCAGCATCGGCTACAACTTGTGGCGCGAATTGCAGCTGGTACAACTCGATCCGCAATACCGCCTGGTCTACGGATCGGGCGGCGAGATTCTGGCGACGCCCAATGTGAAACGGATGGAAGCGGCGGTAGCGGCGTTGAATGGACACGATGCAACCCAGCTCCGGCGCTTCCTGCAAGACAATCGAGTCAAGTTAGAGAAATTCAAACCGTTTCTCGAGACCTCCTTCGACAGCTGGCGTGACACCGTAAAGCCCGCCCTTCTGACCATGCTCCCGATTCTGAAGCCATGGCGGTCGCTCGATTCCGAGCTGAGCCGGTATTTTCACGATCCGCGCGTTCGCTTAGCTTTCTCGTTTCAGTCGAAGTATTTGGGCATGTCGCCGTTTGAGTGTCCGAGCTTGTTTACCATCCTGGCGTTTCTGGAATACGAGTACGGCGTGTATCATCCGATCGGCGGTTGCGGTTCCGTGACCACCGCCTTGGGCCGCATTTGCCAGCAGCTAGGCGTTGACATCCACTTGAATGAACCGGCGGAAGAAATCCTGCTGGAGGGCCGGAAAACCACGGGCATACGTACTAAAGCAGGCGAATACAAAGCAGATGCCGTGGTAGTGAATGCAGACTTTGCACGCGCCATGTCGCGTTTGGTGCCAAACGAGATACGCAAACGTTGGAAAGATCACAAGCTGGACAAGAAGCATATGTCTTGCTCGGCGTTCATGCTGTACCTGGGCTTGCGCGGGACTTTTGACCGCGTCCCGCACCACACCATTTACGTCTCCAAGGACTATATGGGAAACATGGAGGACATCGGACATCGCCATGTGCTGTCTGACGATCCTTCGTATTACGTGCAGAACGCTTGCGTAACAGATCCGGGCTTGGCGCCCCGGGGGAAGAGCACGCTCTACGTGCTGGTGCCGGTGACGCATCAGAGCAAGAAAGTCGATTGGGAGCAGGAAAAGCTGCGATACCGGGAGTTGATTCTCAACAAACTCACCGATATTGGCATTTCCGATATTCGTTCACGGATCGAATACGAACGCATCATCACGCCGGCTAACTGGGATGCAGATTTCGAACTGCACAAGGGTGCGGTGTTCGGACTAGCGCACAACTGGTCGCAGATGCTGCACTTGCGTCCGCGCAATCGTTTCGACGAACTAGATGGTGTGTACCTGGTAGGCGGCAGCACCCATCCTGGCAGTGGCTTGCCGGTGATTTTCGAATCGGCGCGTATTAGTTCCCGCCTGCTTTTGAACGATATGGGCATGCCAGTGCCTTGGGACGGTCCGCAGGTAAAGGCTCTAGTGGCCGGTGTCGCATAAGGGAAGGACAGCAACGTTGCATTCGAGTCAGACGGTTGGGGTAATTGGTTCGGGCTTAGGAGGTTTGAGCGCAGCCTGCGTGCTTGCCGCTCGTGGATACCAAGTCACAGTGTTTGAAAAGAACGACTGGATCGGCGGAAAAGCTGCGGTTTTAAAACAGGATGGTTATCGGTTCGATATGGGTCCGACCATCCTGATTTATCCGTCAGTACTTCGGAAGGTCTTTTCGGAAGCAGGACGGAAGCTTTCCGATTACCTGGACCTGAGACCGCTCGAACCACAGTGGCGTTGCTTTTTTGAAGACAAGTCTCAGCTGGATTTGTACGGCGATAAAGCGGCTATGCGAACCGAGTTGCAGAAGTATTCGCCGGAAACGGTAGCCGGCTACGAGCGTTTCGTATCAGCCTCCGAAGAACTGCACGGCATTTCGAACCGTTTCTTCTTCTGGAAGTCTGTCGGGAGCATGCGCGATACTTTCCAGACCGGCTCGGCGCTCAACCTAACTCTCCTGCGTGATGTCAGCCGCATGAAGTTAGGGCAGACGGTGTCAGGCGCGATCCGGAAAGAGATTAAGGATTCGCGGGTGGCTCAGATGCTGGACCACATGGTTCAATATGTGGGTTCGTCGCCGGAGAGAACCCCTGCGATTTTGTGCGCAATCGCCCATATGCAGGGAAGCGAAGGTGTCTGGTATCCAATGGGCGGAACACGCGCGATTCCAGAGGCGTTGAAAAAGCTGGCCGGCGAGTTGGGTGTGAAATTCAGGCCTAATTCGCAAGTAACGCGCATCGCAACCGAGCGCGACCAGGTCACAGGAATCGAAACGTCGGACGGCGAAACTTTTGGTGTCGGCGCGGTGGTGGCCAATTCGGATTCCGTGAGAACGTATCGCGAATTGCTGGGCGGTAAATTAGCACAGGAGTTTAATAAGCGCCGTTCCTACGAGCCGGCCTGTTCTGGCGTGGTGATGTACTTGGGCTTGAACCGCCGGTACGAGCAGCTGGAGCATCACAATTTTGTCTTCTCGCGAAGTTCCGAAGAGGAGTTTCACGCCATTTACGATAAGGGCGAAGTGGCGCCCGATCCCACCTGTTATTTGTGCGCACCGTCGCGAACGGAGTCGGCCGTAGCGCCGGACGGAGGCGAGGCACTTTACGTTCTGGTTCACACGCCCTACCTGCGGCCTGGTCAAAATTGGAAAGAGATGTACCCGCAGTACCGCAAAGTCATCTTCGACAAATTAAAACGAACGGCCGGCATCGAAGATCTGGAATCGGCCATTCAGACGGAGCGATTTCTGACTCCGCAGGATATTCATGAGCGTTACGGTGTGCTGAACGGCGCCATCTATGGCATCACCAGCCATGGACGCTTCCAAGGCGGGTTTAAGCCGGCCAATCATGATACAAGTGTGCGCGGACTTTACTTAGCGGGCGGTGCAGCTCATCCGGGTCCGGGGATGCCGATGGTTTTGATGTCGGGTTGGATTGCGGCTGATAAGCTCGATCAGGATCACGTGGTCGAACCAGTTCACGCACACGCCGCCGCGGTATGACGGCGCGCAGGCCTACGTCGCCTCCGCCCATTGCACAAAGGCAATTGCGCCTGTTTCAGGCGTATCTCTCTTTTTATTTCAAGCGAAACTTTCATACCTTGCTGGTGTTACAGCTGGCCGATCTGTCGGCGCTGGAACAATGGCCGTTGCTGGTTTGCATGAATCATCCCTCGTGGTGGGATCCGATTCTTGCGCTCTATGTGAGTGGCCATTTCTTTCCGAAACGCGCTCACTACGGGCCAATCGAGCAGGGCGGAGTTTCGAAATATAAGTTCTTTGAACGCCTCGGTTTCTTTCCAATAGATAAAAAAAGCCGTTCCGGGGCTGTTCGTTTTCTCGATATCGGTGAGTCTGTATTGAGTTCGCCAAAGTTTGCGTTGTGGGTGAATCCGCAGGGTTACTTCACCGATGTGCGTCAGCGGCCAGTGACGATCGAGCCTGGAGTGGGCCATCTGGCTCATAGAATCGGCAAATTTGCCATGCTGCCGGTCACGTTTGAATACACTTTCTGGAAGGAGCGATATCCGGAAGCGTTTGTTTGCCTTGGAACTCCTATGCTGGTCGAGAACGGGCGAGAGCGGAAGCCCTCAGAGTGGAATCAGCTTTTTTCAGGCGCGCTCGAAAGCACGCAGGATTGCCTTGCAGAGCGGGTTCAGCGCCAGGATGCCAGTTTATTCCAGCCGCTGCTGACAGGGGCCTCCGGGGTGGGTGGGATGTATGATCTTTGGCGAGCATTCAAATCGCGGCTCCAGGGAAAACCATGGCAGCCGGAACACGGAAGTCGTTAAAAGTGTCCACACTCGATCTCGCCTGGTTCGTGTTAGTTCTTGCCGCAATTCCCGCCTTGCTCTTTCTTTGGAACCTCGCTCTTTATCGTTTGCCGCCCATGCCCGCTTCGCTCGCGCCAGTATCGATTTTGATCCCGGCACGCAACGAAGAGGCTTCCATCGAAGCGTGCGTATGGGCTGCGCTGGCGAGTGAACAGGTGGATCTTGAGGTGATTGTCTTAGACGATCACAGCGCCGATCACACCGCGCGAATCGTCAAACGTATGGCAAGAGCAGATAAGAGGCTGCATCTTGCCACTGCTCCGCCGCTTCCAGCAGGTTGGTGCGGAAAACAATTCGCATGCTTTACCCTGGCGCAGCTCGCAAACAAAAGAACGTTTTGTTTCATCGACGCCGACGTCAGGCTCGAACCGCTTGGCGTTGCAAGCATGATAGCGGCCCTGCGCCACCGCAAAGCTGGGCTGATCAGTGGATTCCCCAGGCAGGTTACCGTAACACCGCTCGAACGATTGTTGCTCCCGCTCATGCATTTCCTTCTGCTGGGTTTCCTTCCGGTCATCGGGATGCGCAAGCACATTGCGCCCGCCTTCGGCGCAGGTTGCGGGCAGATATTCGTGGCCAACCGTGAAGCGTACATGAAATCCGGCGGCCACAGCGCAATCAGGAATTCGCGCCACGATGGCGTGACTTTGCCACGGGCTTTTCGACGCGCCGGCATCATGACGGATTTGTGCGATGCCACGCCGGTAGCCAGTTGCCGCATGTATCAGAATGCATCCGAAGTGTTTTTTGGATTATTGAAGAATGCTACGGAAGGCTTAGCATCGCCAGGCAGGATCGTGCCCTTTTCGTTGGTTCTCCTGACAGGTCAGGTCTTACCGCTACTGCTTTGCATCTTTGCCTGGTGGGGCACGCACCCGACCGAATTGCGGCTAGTGGCCAGCCTCTCGCTTACCGCTTCCTATCTACCGAGGGTCATTGCGGCTCTTCGATTCCGTCAGCCTTTCGTTGCAAGCTTGTTCCATCCGCTGGCGATTCTGCTGCTCTTGGGCATCCAATGGTACGCGCTCGTTCGTTCGCTCTTTCATGTGCCTGCTACCTGGAAGGGTCGGAGTTACTCGACAACCTAACCCATGGCGCATGCGCTATCCATCGGTGACCTGGCTCCCGACTTTCATCTTGCAACTGCTGAAGGGGAAGTCGTGAACTTGTATGAATCGCTACGGCATTCTTCGGTAGTTCTGTTCTTCTATCTCAAATCGTTCACGCCTTTGTGCATGGCGGAGGCGTGCTCGTTTCGCGACAATGTGGACGAGTTCAAGAGCTTGCATGCAAAGGTTTTCGGAATAAGTCCAGACGGACCGACGGTTACGAAACGCTTCGCGGGTTATCACCGGCTTTCCTTTCCGCTCTTGTTAGATGTAGGCGGCGACGTGCGCAGACTCTTTGGCGTACCGAAGACGCTGGGATTCCTGCCAGGCCGGTCTACTTATGTGATCGGGCAAGATCGAAAAGTTTTGAACGTGGTTCATGCGGATTTCCAGGGCGCGCGGCATGTAAGCGAGAGCCTGCGATCTCTTCGAGGGCCACAATGAGGATTCTTTCGGGGCTGCTCCTCTTGGCTTCCATCGCTTTTGGGGCAGCGAGGGTGCTGCCGCCCGAGTTTAGACAAGCGCGACAGCTGTATTTTCAAGGTTCGGATGGCGACAAGAAGGCGTACGACGAGTCGGACAAACTCTTTTCGGAGTTGTATCAGCAGCACGGGAATGTGCCGCAGATCGAGGTCTACTACGGCAGCTTGCGATTGCTAGAAGCCGAGCACACCTGGGCGCTCTGGAGAAAAAATTCGTTATCCAAAGAGGGAATTCAGTTGATGGACGCGGCGGTTGGGGCCGCTCCGGGGGACCTGGAAGTGCGTTTCGTGCGCGCCTCAACGACCTACCGACTGCCCGGCTTCTTTCATCGGAAGGAGCAGTCGCAAAAGGATTTCGAATACCTCGCAAAGCGCGCTGCCGAGTCTGCCCGAAATGGCGCGCTCGAACCGCGGTTAGCAGCGGCGAGCCTCTATTATCACGGCGAGTTTCTGAAGGATTCCGGCCAAACAACGGCCGCGGCTACCGCCTGGGAAAAAGCCATTGCCCTCGCTCCCCAAAGCCGTGCCGCGCGAGAGTCGCGCGCCGCATTAGACAAGACTCCCAGTACCGGAAGCTAAGAGGCTTTACGGACTTCCTGTTTGGCCGGTTCAAAGCCGGTAATCGCTTTGGCGAGTTTGCTTAAGCCGAGTGATTCGCGGAGTTCGGATTCGATGGTGTCGCGCAGGTCTTTCCGATCGATGAGCGTCTGGCGGGCATTCTCACGGCCCTGTCCGATGCGTTCACCTTTGTAGCTATACCAGGAGCCGCTCTTTTCGAGCACTTTTTGTTCCGCGCCCAGATCGAGCAGATCGCCTTCCTTGGAGATTCCAATCCCGTAGAGGATGTCGACTTCGGCTTCGCGGAACGGCGGAGCGATTTTATTCTTGACGATCTTAATCTTTGTACGATTTCCGACTACTGTGTCGCCGTCTTTAATCGCGGTCATGCGACGAACTTCGGTGCGAACCGAGGCGAAAAATTTCAGAGCGCGGCCGCCGGTAGTCGTTTCGGGGTTACCAAACATGACACCAATTTTCTCGCGCACTTGGTTGATGAAAATCAGGCAGGTATTTGCTTTAGACACAGAGGCGGTGAGCTTGCGCAGTGCCTGAGACATCATGCGGGCGTGCAAGCCCATGTGGTTATCGCCCATTTCGCCTTCGATTTCGGCTTTGGGCGTGAGCGCGGCTACTGAGTCGATGACGATCACATCGAAAGCTTGTGAATTCACTAGCGCTTGGGTAATCTCGAGAGCCTGTTCGCCGTAGTCGGGCTGCGAAATAATGAGATTTTCCGTGTCTACGCCGAGTTTGGCGGCGTAGGTTGGATCGAGCGCGTGTTCGGCATCGATAAACGCCGCCGCACCACCGATTTTTTGCGCTTCGGCAATCACATGCAGCGCCAGCGTGGTTTTGCCGGAGGATTCAGGGCCAAAGATCTCAATTAGACGGCCGCGAGGAAAACCTCCCGCTCCGAGTGCGTTGTCGACCGCGACCGAACCGGTAGTGATCACCTCAACCGGCAGCGTGGCGCGCGAGCCCAGCATGAGCACCTGGCCCTTGCCAAACTGCTTGTCCATTTGTGCGAGGGTAGCGAGAATCTGTTGACGGCGTTGATCCATATGCAACCAAGAAGTACCGCCAGCCGCCGGTTCCTCTCATTCTTGCCGGAGAGCCTGGACGGGATCGATGCGGGTGGCATGCCAGGCGGGGATCAGACAGGCGCAGGTAGCGACCAGGAGGATGAACAGCGGGACAGCGGCGAAGGTGGCGGGATCAGTGGCGCTAACGCCGAAAAGCCAGTTGCTGACCAGGCGCGTGAGAGCGAAAGCGGCTGCAAGCCCGAGAACCAGCCCGGTTGAGACCAGACGCAGGCCTTGAGAGAGGATGAGCGTCAAAACCTGGGTACGCGACGAACCGACCGCCATGCGGACGCCGATTTCGGCGGTTCGTTGTTTGACCGCGTAAGACATCAGTCCGTACAGTCCGACCAGAGCAAGCGCGACGGCCAGCGCCGCGAAGCTGGAGAGGAGCGTGGTCTGGAAGCGGCGGCGGGCATTGCTTTCGTCGATGCGTTCGCGCATGGTGTGGACGTCTTCAATCGTGAGCACGGGGTCGAGAGACCGGAGAGCGTGGCGAATCTCCTGTATCATTTGCGGCACAGCAACTGAGGAAGAAATCGCGAAATTGTCGACGTCCCTCCAAACTTTGAAGACCTGCGGCAGCCCGGGCTTTTCGAGCTTCTCGTGGCGGACGTCGCCCACCACGCCAACGATGGTTGACCATGAAGTCCTCGACATGTCTCCGATTCCCGTTCGAAGCTGGCGACCCAGTGGCTCTTGTCCATGGAAATACTTCCGAACGAGCGCCTCGTTTACTACGGCCCCCGGATAGTTCGAGGCAAAATCGCGGGCATCGAGTTTTCGGCCCCGCAATAGCGGAATGCCGATAGCGTCTAAATAGCCGGGCGTAATGTGGCGGGTTTGCACCATCTGTTTCGACGTACCCGATCCGCGGACATCTAGCGTTGCGAGCGAATCGCCATGATTTAGCGGGGTTTCATTTGAACCACCAGCCATTCGAACGCCATGTAGCGCCCGCACCTTCTCAAGGAGGGATCTGCAAAAGGCGATGCGCTGCTCAGGTGTCGCATACCGAACGTCCATCCGGACACGGAATGTCAGCGTCGAGGGCGAGAACCCCGGATTTACGGAGCTTAGAGTGAGATAGCTTCTTATGAGGAGCCCAGCTCCCGCAAGGAGCACGACCGAAAGAGCAACTTCGGCGACGATCAGAGCTTGCCTCCTCCGGTTGGACGTACCGATGGAGCCTCTGCTTGCGCCATGCTTCATCAATTGATTCAAGTCGGTCCGCGAAGCCGAGAGCGTTGGCGCTAAGCCGCTTAGCAAGCCGGTTGCGACCGAAAGTGCGAGCGCCACGAGCAGAACGCGGCCATCGACGGTGGAGGACTCAAAGCGGGGAACGTCACCCGGGTTCAGCTTCACTACAAAATGAACCGCAGCGTAGGCCATCGCAATCCCGAGAGCAGCGCCCGTGCAGCTCAAGAGCAGCGATTCCGTTAACAGTTGCCGGACGATGCGGGAACGTTCCGCGCCGAGTGCCATCCGAATGCCCATCTCATGAGCACGCGAAGCAACACGTGCGAGCAGAAGGCTGGCTACGTTGCTGGCAGCAATGACTAATACAACCGCCACCGCGCCCAGCAAGAGCCACAACATTTGTTGCACCGGACCGATGATGGTTGCGATCACCGGCTTCACAACCACGGTCCATCCTTTCCAAATTTCTGGATAAAGCTTATCGAGACGCGATTCGATCGACCCTAATTCAGCTTGCGCCGAAGCAGCCGGGATTCCATCCCTCAATCTGCCGATCGCGGCATCGGCGCTGTCAAAGTTGGAGCGATCGGTTTTGGCTTTGACCGTGTAGGCGAGCGGAAGCCAGATGTCAGTTTGCTTGAATCCTGAGTGAGCATATGGAAAATCGCCCGCGAACGGATAGCCGAAGTCTTTGGGCATGACTCCGATGATGGTGTATTTTTCTCGATTGAGCTGGATTTCCTTCCCGAGTATGTGCGAATCGGAATTGAAATGAAAATGCCAAAACGCGTCGCTAATGACGGCGACGTGCTCGTGCCCAGGCTGGTCATCCGAAGCATTGATAACGCGGCCGATCTCGGGATCCGCTTCCAGAGTTCTGAAGAACGTGCCGGTTACAGAAGAAGCGCCAACCCGGTCTGAGCCGCCGTTCTCCACGACGTTAATAGATGTTTGCGTAAACGTCGTTATGGACGAAAAAGACTGGCTCAAACGTTGCCAGTCGTAGAAGTCCGGCGTGTTCGGCGCTACTTCTTGTGGAACGTTGCTGTCATTCCAGTGTTTGTTCGGCGACCACAGATAGACTAACTTTTCGGGATGGCCAAAGGGAAGCGAGCGCAGCAGAACCGCGTTCACCAGACTGAAAATGCACGAAGTCGCGCCGATGCCCAGGGCAATTACCAGCAGCGCAATCGCTGTAAACGCAGGGGCAGCAGCCAGCATCTGCGCTCCATACCGCAAATCCGACACCAGAATGTGCCAGTGCTCTCTTGGCGCGGCGACAGCGATGTCTGCGATGGTTTCAAACCACAGCTGCACATGCGGCTCACACAGCAACCGGTCGGTAAACAGTTGCTCCATCTCGCTCCCGTACTCATGGCGAAACTCAGCCGGATACGAGTAGAGCAGAACACGATAGAGCTTAGCCGCGCTTTGTGACCAGTCCATTTGCCCTCGCTTGTTCAATCAGTTCGGCCATCCGGGCCGCTTCCGCCATAGCAGCTTTGCGACCCAGCTGCGTCAAACGGTAATACCTGCGGCGTTCGTCGTCTTCAGTGGGACGCTGGCTCTCGCGAAGCTCTACAATCAAGCCTTGTTCGAGAAGGCGCTTGATTGAACCGTACAGCGTACCGGCACTCAAACGAAGTTTGCCGCCGGTACGTTCGACGACATCCTGCATAATGCCGTAACCATGCTGGTCGCGGTCGGCCAGAGCGACCAGAATATGAAACACCTGGGGACTTAACGGATCCATGTCCGTTACTATATCGCAGCTCTATACAGTTTGGTGCGATATAGCGCGCAGCCCATCTAGCGAGAGCTTTCCCGTATAGATCGACATGCCAATCGCGCAATGGATATTCATGGCGGTCAGTTCTTTGACATCTTCCAGAGTAGTAATGCCGCCTGCTGCAATCAACTCGTGCTGAGTGGCCCCGCGCAGGCTTCTGAACCAATCGAGGTCGGTTCCCTGCATCATGCCTTCTTTATCGACATACGTGCAGAGAAAGCCGGAACAGTAAGGCTCGAACTCTCTCAGAACGTCGCGTGCAGTCCAGGCGGTCTCCTCCTGCCAGCCATGGACAACGATATGGCCGTGTTTACTATCGAGCGCGATGGTTATCTTCTCCGCGCCGATTTCGTTCGATAGTTCTCGCAGAAACGCATGATCAGGGCCACCGGCCGCAAAAGCCGCCGTTCCGACAATCACGCGGTACGTGCCTTGCCTGATCAACTCCTGGGCTCGCTCGACGGTACGCACGCCGCCGCCGGCGCGAATCGTCGCTTTCGATGCAAGTTCTTTCACCAGCGGTCCATTGGAACCTTTATCCATGGCAGCGTCGAGATCGATCACCTGAATCTGGTCGAAGCCGTGAAACTGGGCCAGCATTTCCTCGGTGGTTCGCTCGAGAATTTTATCGCGGCCTTGCACCAGCTGGACCACTTTACCGCCCATCAAATCGATACAGGGAATGATCATGTTAAAGGTCGTACCGGCACTCCGGCGTCGAGCAGTGCCTGCTTCAAGTCGCTCACTTGATATTTGCCGTAGTGAAACACGGAAGCAGCGAGCGCGGCGTCGGCATGACCTTCCGTCAGGACCTCGACAAAATCACGAGGCGTGCCTGCGCCTCCGGAAGCAATGATCGGAATGCTGGTGGCAGCGGAAACAGCGCGGACTAGAGAACAATCGAATCCGGTTTGCACACCGTCGGCATCCATCGAAGTCAATAAAATTTCGCCTGCGCCCAACGATTCACCGCGGTGCGCCCATTCGACGGCATCGATACCCTCATCGTGCCGCCCGCCGCTGGTGTACACATTCCACTTCCCTGCCCCGGAGCGCCGGGCGTCAATCGCCAGAACAACCGCTTGTGCGCCGAATTCCAGACTTAGCTCGCGGATCAATTCGGGACGGCGCACCGCCGCGGTGTTGATGCTGACCTTATCCGCCCCAGCCAAAATGATCTTCCGTGCATCCGCCACACTGCGCAAACCACCTCCCACGGTAAGCGGAATGAAGACGCGCCGGGCGGTACGCGCCACCAGATCCACCATGATGTCCCGCGCGTCGCTCGATGCCGTAATGTCAAGGAACACCAGTTCGTCCGCACCCTGCAGGTTGTAACGCTCGGCCAGCTCAACCGGGTCGCCGGCGTCACGCAACTCCACAAAATTAACGCCCTTCACAACGCGGCCGCCCGTTACGTCGAGACACGGAATAATGCGTTTTGCCAGCATTCAGAGTTCGAGGAAATTTTGCAGCACGCGCAGCCCGGTCACTCCGGACTTTTCAGGATGGAACTGCACCGCATACAAGTTGTCCTGTTCAACAATCGCCGTATAGGGATGGGAATAAGTGCAAGTGGCCACAGTTGAGGGTATAAGCGGCGCATAAAAACTGTGCGCGAAGTAAGTGAATGTATCACCGGCAAGGCCGCGCAGGAGTTTCGACGGCTTACTGGTTTCGAGCGAGTTCCAGCCCATGTGCGGCACGCGCAGTGAACCACGGAACCGTTTGACTTCGCCCGGCAGGACGGCCAGACCGCGAGCGCCGGGTGATTCTTCGCTCCTTTCAAACAGGCATTGCAAGCCCACACAGATGCCGAGAAACGGAATACCCGACTGAATCTTGTCCACCAGCGCCTCGCGGATGGCGAGATCATCGAGCGCCTGCATCATCTGTCCAAAATGGCCCACCCCTGGCAAAATGATTTTTGTCGCCCTCTCGATTTTTGCGCGTTCGTCCGTGACTTCATACTCCGCGCCTATCTCTTCGAGCGTGTTCCGAACAGAACGAATGTTACCTGCGCCGTAGTCAACGATGGTCGTCACAGCAATCCTTTCGTGGAAGGCAACTGGTCTTTCAGGCGTTCATCGGTGGAACAGGCATAGCGCATGGCCCGCGCAAAGCCTTTGAAAATGGCTTCGATTTTGTGATGGTTCGAACGGCCATAGAAAATCTTGGCGTGAATATTCGCGCCGAGGTGATTGGCCAAACCTGAAAAGAAATCCTCCAACAGCTCTGTTTGCAGATCCCCCACATGAACCACATCTACCTGCTGGTCGTAGACGAGTGCTGGGCGTCCACCGAGATCGACCGCCACTACAGCCAGCGACTCATCCATCGTCTGCACAAAGTACCCTGCGCGATTGATGCCACGCCGGTCGCCCAACGCTTTTGAAAACAGATCGCCCAGCACGATGCCGGTGTCTTCCACAGTGTGGTGCTGGTCCACATCCAGATCGCCCTTCGCATCCAACCAAAGATCGAACGCTCCATGCTTTGCGAAAAGTTCGAGCATGTGATCGAGGAAGCGGATCCCGGTTGCAATCTGATATCGGCCGGTTCCGTCGATCACAAGACGTCCGGTAATCTGCGTCTCTTTCGTGCTGCGCTGAACTTGTGCTTCTCTCATCGCACCGCTTGTGACTGCGCCTGGTCGACCAACGCTTCGAGTTCGTTGATATCGGCAATCACCGTAAATGCCCCATCGCGATAGAGAGTTTCAGTGATATCGGCGTGCCTGGGATTCACGGTCACTGAAACACCGATAAACGGGACTGCGGCGTCTCGCGCACTGCGTGCATCGTCCACTGTATCGCCGAGATACCAGAGTTGCTTGCCTGGATGATGCTGCTTAATGAGTTCAAGACCATCGGGAGCCGGTTTGGGATTAGCCACCGAATCGTCGGTCACGAGCGGGTCGAAATGCACAGCCGGTGCATAACGCTGAAGTGTCGCTTCAGCTTCATACTTTGCCCGGCCTGTAAAGATGGCCAAGGTGGCACGTTGTTGCAGGCGCTCGAAGAAGTTTTGCGAAGGCATCCACTTCTCGCGCTGAATCAAACCTTCGCCGTTCTCGCCGAGAAATATTTTGTTGAAATAATCGACCACGTCGGCATAGTCGACTTTGACGCCGCGATCCGCGATCAGGCGATGGGATAGCAGCCAGTCGTTGTTCCAGCCGCCGGCGTTCTTAAAATCCTGAATCAGGTCGTGTGAAACGAGGTCGCCGGTGAAGTGCTGAACGACTTCCCGTATCGCCTCCCGATACGACTCGCCGACTTCGACCAGCACGCCGTCCATGTCGAAGACGATCACGTCAGGCGGCTTCACCACAACTTCTCCAGTTCGTCCAGGAATCGCTGGATCTGATCGCGCGTACCTACCGTAACCCGCACCGCGCCGGGAATTTCGTAGCTCCGGTCGCGGATCAGAACTCCGCGGTCACGCAGTGCGTCGCGTATCTCGACAGCACGATCGCCCGCTTCGAACAGAACAAAATTGGCCATGCTCTTGATGTAGGGAATCTTCAGACGTTCGAGGCCCACGTACAACAGTTCCTTGGCGGTGAGCACTTCAAGCACGTACTCTTCGACGAATGCTTGGTCCTGCACAGCGATGCGCGCCGACATCGCTGCCAGCGCATTCACGCTGTACGGCGATTGAGCTTTTTTCAAATGCGCCATGTTCTCCGTGCTCGAAAACAACACGCCGCAACGCATCGCCGCCATGCCATAGGTCTTTGAAAAGGTGCGGCTCACAAACAGATTCGGATGTTCCGCTATCATCGCAAGCGCAGTCACGCCGCTGAACTCGTAGTAGGCTTCATCGATAAGCACCGCGGCATTGGGAGCTTTGGCGAGAATTTGCCGGATGCTCGCCAGATTAGTGCCGGTTCCGGTGGGATTATTCGGGTTGCCGAGCAGGATCGCCCGTGTCTCAGGCGTAATGCGACTCAGCAACTCCTCAAGCGGAAATTCAAGCGTCACCGCACGATACTCAACCTCATCGACCGCCGCGCCGGCCAGCTGACTGTAGAAGCGATACATCGCATAGGAAGGCTTCATCACGATCACCTGGTCACCGCTGTTGATGTAAGTGTTGACGAGTAATTGGATCGCCTCATCAGTACCGTTCGTCAGAGTCAGCTCATCCGGGCCCACATCGAAATGGAGCGAGAGATCTTCCAACGCGTGATCGTATTCGGGATAGACACTAAGATCGGCCCCCGAAAGATACCGTTTGATGAAATCGAGCACATGCGGTGGCGCACCCACGGTGTTCTCGTTGAAATCGAGACGCAGTTTATTCCGGCGACCGCCCGTAGGCGGATGATACGGCGCCATACGAAGAACTGCGTCTCGCGGATTAACGGGCAGATCGCACCTCCACCGCGCGCGCATGGGCTTCCAGCCCTTCCGCCCTGGCCAGCGTCGTAATCGTCGGCGTGAGTTCCTGCAAAGCCGCCGGTGACAACTGCTGAATAGCGATCACCTTCACAAAGTCGGCCGCAGAAAGACCTCCGCGCAAACGAGCCGCGCCCCCGGTAGGCAACACATGACTGGGGCCAGCCGCATAGTCGCCAGCCGACTCAGGAGACATCGCACCCAGAAAGACCGTCCCCGCGTTCTTAATCTGAGGCAGCAAGGCCGGATCGTGCAGGCTGAGATGCTCGGGAGCGATCGCGTTCGACAGCGCAATGGCATCCTCCATCGTGGGAAGCACAGCGATAAAACTATTGTCGTCGATCGTGCTTCGCGCCACAAGCCACGTCGGCAGCGTGCGAATTTGTCGTTCCAGTTCCCTCGAAACGGCAACGGCGAGCGATTGCGAGGTCGTCAATAGAACGGCGCTCGCCGTCACGTCGTGCTCCGCCTGCGCCAGCATATCCGCGGCAATCAGACGAGGATCGCCTTCTGCGGCCAAAATCAGAATTTCCGTCGGACCAGCAACAAAATCGATTCCGACATCGCCCGATACCAGCTTCTTTGCGGCGGCAACATAAGCATTACCCGGACCGACAATCCGGTCGACCGCTCGAATCGTTCCGGTGCCATACGCCATCGCTGCAATGGCTTGAGCCCCGCCCACCCGATAGACCTCGCTGATACCAAGCAGGTGAGCACAACCCAATATTTCGAGCGATGGCTTAGGTGAAGTAACGCAGATGCGCGGCACGCCGGCCGTTTGTGCCAGCACCGCTGTCATTAGGAGCGTCGAAGGCAGCGGATAACGCCCGGACGGAACGTAACAGCCGACCGCGTCGATTGGACGAACGATCCAGCCCAGCTCTCTGCCCGGCGAAAATTCCGTAAGCCGCTCACGCGGCATTTGCGCCTCCGCAAACTCGCGAATGTTGGCAATAGCAATAAGTGCGGCCTCTCGCATGGCGGGCGTGAGCGCATCTGCCGCGTCAGAAATGTCCTCGGCCGATACTCGCAGCGATTGTTCGCCCAGACCATCGAACTCGCGCGCATAGTAAAGCAGCGCGCCATCGCGCTCCGCACGCACCGCCTGGATGATGTTGCGCACCACCGATTCCTCACTAGCAAGACCATTCGAGCGCATCGCCACTATGCGCTTCGCTTCAATTCCGTCTACGATTTTGATCATGCTTACATCACGATCTTGTTCAACGGATATTCCACAATTCCCTGCGCGCCCGCTTCTTTCAGACGGGGAATCATCGTGCGCACCATCGTCTCTTCGAGAATCGTATTCACCGCCACCCAGGCTTCGTCGCTCAGCTGCGATATGGTCGGATTTTTCAACGCGGGCAGAACATTCAGGACATCCGCCAACTGGTCGCGCCTTACGTTCATCATGAGGCCCACTTTGCCGAGAGCATTGATCGCCCCTTCGAGAAGCAGCTTGATGTCCTCCAGCTTGCGGCGCTTCCACGAATCTTTCCAGGCATCGACATTGGCGATCAGCTGTGTGTTCGATTCGAGCACCGTTTCGATAATTCGCAGCTTGTTGGCGCGCAGGGACGAGCCCGTCTCTGTTACTTCTACAATGGCATCCGCCAGTTCAGGCGGCTTGACTTCCGTAGCGCCCCAGCTGAACTCGACGCGAGCATGTACATTATTGCGCGCCAGGTATCGCTCAGTGATATTGACAAGTTCGGTGGCGATGATTTTTCCTTCGAGATCCTGCACCCTTCGAAACGGCGAAGCATCCGGAGCGGCCAGTACCCAGCGCACTTTTCCAAAGCTCTGCTTGGCATAGATCAGGTTCGCTACGGTCTCTACGTTGGCTTCGTTTTCTTCCACCCAGTCGAGCCCGGTTAAGCCGGCGTCAAGCACGCCGTCGTCCACATAGCGAGCCATCTCCTGCGCCCGGATCAGCATGCATTCGATTTCGGGATCATCAATCGAAGGAAAGTAACTGCGCGAACTCGTGGCGATGTTGAAGCCGGCGCGACGAAACAAATCAATGGTTGCGGATTCCAGACTCCCTTTTGGGATTCCCAGTTTCAGCTTCAACGTTTGGCTCCGTAAACAGAGTCGGAATCGTAGACTTTCTCGTCCGTTTCCATCCACATGTTTCCGTCAAGCGTGCGATAGAAGCAGCTCTCAAATCCGTTGTGACAAACACCGGGACCGACAACCTCGGCAAAAACCAGCAAAGCATCGGCATCGCAATCCGTGTGTATCGACTTGAGCTTCAGAAAGTGACCGGACGTTTCGCCCTTTGTCCAAAGCTTCTGCCGGGAGCGGCTGAAAAAGGTGACGTTGCCGGTGGCGATAGTTTTCTCGAACGCCTCGCGGTTCATGTAGCCAACCATCAGGACACGCCGCGTGGTCGAATCCTGGACCACAGTGGTAATCAGTCCATTTTGCTTATCGAAGTGGAGTAATTCGCTGTTGAGTAGTTCGCTCAAAGAGGCCTCAAAAAAGGTAAAGCCCGCCAGATACGGCGGGCATTTGCGGAAAAATTTATTGGAACGCAAAGCTCGCCGTCAGCCCATCGAAAAATGGTGATGGTGGCGATGAGCAGATACGTACATCAATCTGAAGTATAGCAAGGTGTCGTGCCTGTCGATACACTGGTCGCTACGAAGTTCTGGTAATCGAAGTAATAGCAACAAGGAGGAGATGGCGCGTGCGTTTCGAAAAGAGAGTAACCCTGGCGGGCAGTGAGAGAAACCTCATCAGCGGTGCTGAGCAGGTAGGCCCGGTACCGGCCAGAGAGCCGATGCAGGTGTCGGTCATCCTGAGGAGAAAGGGCGGCCAGACAGCCCATGAACAGGGTGCGGAGCCCAGGCGCGTCACCTATCACGATTTTGCCAACGACTTTGGCGCCGACCCGAAAGACATCGAGCAGGTCGAGGCTTTCGCCCATCACGCCGGCCTCACTGTAGTGGACAGCAGCCTGGCGAAGCGGCGCGTCATTCTCGCCGGCAGTGCCGGGCAGATGACCAAAGCGTTTGGGGCAAAGCTGGAGCAATTCCAACTCGCTGGCGATGCATTCATGTACCGGTTGCGCCAAGGCCCGCTAACCATTCCCGAGGAGCTGGCCGGCGCCGTCTTAGCAGTGCTCGGCCTGGACAACAGGCCGGTGGCGAAGTCTCATATTCGAATGCCCAGGGCCGTAACGGCCGCATTTACGCCGCCGCAAGTAGCGGCCCTTTATGGCTACCCGACTGGTGTTACGGGTTCCGGACAAACGGTTGCCATCATCGAACTCGGCGCTGGTTATTCCACCACAGACTTGAGCACGTACTTTCAACAGCTCGCTGTCACCGAACCACCTATCACAGCAGTGTCGGTCGATGGTGGCCAGAATTCGCCCGGGTCGCAGGCCGATGGTGAAGTGATGCTCGATATCGAAGTCGTTGGCGCCATCTCGCCGGGCGCAAAGATTGCAGTCTACTTCTCGCCGAATTCCGATCAAGGGTTTATCGATGCTGTTACCGACGCGGTGCACGATACCACCCGCAAGCCTTCCGTAATCTCGATCAGCTGGGGCGGTCCCGAAGAATCCTGGACTCAACAGTCGCAAACGGCTATGAATGCGGCGTTGCAAGACGCAGCGACTTTAGGCGTAACAGTCACCGTGGCTGCCGGCGACAATGGCTCGACAGACGGGCAATCCGATGGGAAACTACACGTCGACTTTCCTGCCTCTAGTCCCTATGCTCTGGCCTGCGGCGGCACGAAGTTGAGCGGCAGTGGTTCGAAGATCACTTCGGAGACAGTCTGGAATGAAGCGGCAGGTGGCAATGGCGCGACCGGCGGGGGAGTGAGCTCGGTATTCGCCATTCCGACGTATCAATCATCAGCTAATGTACCGGCTCAGCCGCAAACCAATTTCGCAGGCCGCGGCGTACCCGATGTCTCGGGCGACGCCGATCCGACTACTGGCTATCAAATTCTGGTAGATGGTCAAAATCAGGTGGTAGGCGGTACCAGCGCAGTCGCGCCTCTATGGGCTGCACTGGTGGCCCTGCTGAATCAGCAACTGGGAACGACAGTCGGCTTTCTGAATCCGAAATTGTATCCGCTGAAGGAGACTGCCTTTCGAGACATTACCAACGGGAACAACGACGACGGCGGTCTCGGACAATACAGCGCCAGAAGTGGTTGGGACCCTTGTACCGGGCTTGGGAGTCCGAACGGAACGGCTTTGCTGCAAGCTCTCACGTCGAGCACGGCTACTTCCTCCGGCGGCAAACGGTAGGTAAGTAAATGGCAGACGAGCGTGTACCAATTCCCGGCAGTGCACCGGAACATGGAGCCGAAACGGCTTCTCTTTCGGCACTGGCGCCCGGTCAGTTGCTTACCGTCACGATCGTGCTGCGGCGTCCTCCGGGTGCGCCGGACTTGAGCAAAACTTTATTGTCAGGCGAATCGATATCGCGCGATGACGCAAGCCGGTTCATGGAAGCCGATCCCTCCGATGCCGATGCGGTCAAGAAGTTTGCAGATGCTTATGATTTGAGCGTGTCGGAAGTGAATCCGGCGTCGCGCACTGTGAAAGTGACCGGGTCAGTGACGTCTTTGGAAGCGGCCTTCGGGATAAGACTGGAAATGTCTGGCGGTGCGCGGACTTATAGCGGACCGTTGACTGTCCCGGCCGCACTCGCCGGAAAAATTGTGGCCGTGCTCGGACTCGACAACCGGGCCATAGCACGCTCGGCGCATCAATAGAGCGGCGTCTCGCCTGGCGGCCGCGTCTTCCAACGTCGGTGAATCCACATCCACTGATCCGGGTACTCGCGTACAATTTCTTCGATCACCGCGTGAACCCGCTGAGTATCGGCCTGCTCGTCGCCGCTCATCTCGACCGGCGGATAAAAGTGCAGGACATAGCGGCCGGACTTTTGATTCCAGACCGCGAAGCCCGGGATTACCACAGCCTTGGAATGGTGGGCCAGCTTGACGAAACCACTATTGGCACAAGCTTGCCGGCCGAAAAAATCGATGAACACGCCTTCCGACTCCGCCGTATTCTGATCGATCAAAATGCCGACCGCCTCATTGTTGCGAAGGGCCCGCAAAACGGCTCGAGCGCCGTCCCACTTGTAGATCAGGTGGTTGCCCGAAAGCGTGCGGCGCAACTCTACAAGGTTGTCTATGCGGGGATTGTCAAGCGGGCGCACCATCACGTTCATTGGCTCCGTCAGAAAGGCGTGAGCGAACGCGCTCAACTCCCAATTTCCAACGTGTGCCGTTGCTACAAGTACTCCACAACCTTTCCGTTTTGCTTCCAGATAATGTTCCAGGCCCTCATATCGGATCCACTCACCTATGTTGGACCGGTTGAGATCGGGAAAACGGGCTAGCGCCAGAAGCAGGCGGGCTACCGTGCGGAAAACACCGTCAATCAAGTCTTCGCGGGCACTTTCAGAAAGGGCCGGATAGGCAAACGACAGATTGATGCGAGCAATACGGCGTAATTTCGGAACAGCCAAGTCCAGTACTCGCGCAGTGCCGTTTGCCACAATGCGCGCCACTCGCAACGGCAAACGCCGCAGCAAAAAGACCAGGACGGCCGCCAGCGCAAATTCCGCCTGAATGGCCAACGACGATTTAGATTCCGCCAATTTTGAAGTTTAACTTCCGCCCGAATCAATCCAGCCGCCGCCCAGCACCAGGTCATCGTCGTAGAAAACCGCTGCCTGCCCAGGCGTTATGGCGCGTTGCGCCGCATCAAACACCACTGATACGCGGCCAGCACTCCCCGTGGGCAGAAGGGTTGCCGGTGCGGCGGCGTGCCTGTTCCGAATCTTCACTTGCGAGCGGCGCGGTTCGGTGATAGGTGCGATCGATACCCAATTGACTTCTCTGGCCGTAAGCTCGGTGCGATTGAGTTCGGTATCGCTGCCGACAATTACGCGTTGTGTGGCGGGCTCAGTAGCAATCACATACAACGGCTCAGCGGCAGCCACGCGCAGGCCCTTGCGCTGACCTACGGTGTAATGATGGGTACCCGAATGCCGCCCGACCACGCGGCCCGCGTGATCCACAATCTCGCCTTCCGTCACCTGTGGATCGATACCCTGCTCCCGCAAATAAGCGTCCATGAACGCAGCATAGTCGCCATTCGGCACGAAGCAAATTTCCTGACTGTCATTCTTTTCGGCAACTGGCAGATTGAGTTCTCTGGCCAGCTCGCGCACCTTCGACTTCACCATGCCGCCCAGCGGAAAAAGTGTCCGCGCCAGCTGCTCTTGCATCAGACCGAACAGAAAATAAGTTTGATCTTTGGAACGGTCCGCGCCCATGCGCATCTGGTAACGGCCACTTTCTTCGTCGAAACCGATTTGCGCGTAGTGGCCAGTTGCAATTTTCGCCGCCCCAACGCTGTCGGCCATCTCGAGAAACTGATCGAATTTGATGAAGTTATTGCAAAGCGTGCAGGGGATGGGTGTGCGCCCTGCCAGATAGTCTTCTACAAAAGGTTTTACTACGTGTTCTTCAAAGCGCTCTTCGAAGTTGACCACATAATACGGAATGTCGAACATCGATGCGACAAAGCGCGCATCGTACACGTCATCGAGCGAACAGCAACGACCGGTCGAGCCGCCCTCCGGCACAAGATCCGGCAACCGGCGCTGATTCCAAAGCTGCATCGTCATGCCAATGACTGCTTCCCCGCTTCGATGTAGCAATCCAGCGACAACCGAGCTATCTACGCCGCCCGACATGGCGACCGCAATCGGTGTCTTAACGGATGGCAAGCTCAGGCCTCCTGGCATGGCTCTTGCGAAGGCGCTTTACAGCTGCAACAACAGCTTCGCTAAGCAGATCGATTTCTTCCAACGTGTTAAAACGCCCGAAGGAAAAGCGCACACTGGACCTCGCTTCGACAACGCTGCGGCCCATGGCAAGCAATACGTGCGATGGCTCGATCGAACCGCTGGCGCACGCGGAGCCGGTAGAAACCGCCATGCCAGCGGTATCGAGCGCGATCAGCAAGGCTTCTCCGGAAACGCCATGGAACAGAATGTTGCTCGTATTGGGCAAACGCTCCGCGCGTCCAGAGTTGACTTCGACATCTGCAAGCAATTTCATCTGCGTTTCGAAGCGGTCTCGCAGATCTTTCACCTGATGCGGGTGTGCGAGCTCCGCTGCACGAGCAAATGCGACCGCGCCCGGCACGTTCTCCGTACCGGGTCGGCGTTCGCGCTCATGACGGCCGCCGAATTGAATGCCGCTAAGCGGGGTGTTCTTGCGCAAAAAGAGCGCGCCCACACCCTTCGGGCCGTGGAGCTTATGTGCGCTGATGGAATACAAGTCGACAGGGCAATTGGCCGCATCGAAGTCGATTTTTCCGAAGCTCTGCACACCATCCGAATGAAAAAAGATCGGTTGCCCCGTTGATCGCCGGTCCGCCACCAGCGCCGCGATCTCGGAGATAGGCTGGATAGCTCCCGTTTCATTATTGGCGTGCATCACGGAGACAAGCACCGTGTCCGGACGGATCTGGCCGGCAATCTCGCTGGGGTTAACGACGCCGTCCGAGTTTACCCGCACACGCGTCACATCCACGCCCGCCTTTTCTAGATGACGGACTGGTTCGAGCACGGCCGCGTGCTCAATCACTGACGTCAGAATATGCTTGTGCGACGCAGAAGCGCTTTGCAGCAGACCCAAAATCGCCAGGTTGTTTGATTCCGTGCCGCCGCTGGTGAACACCAACTCCGCCGGCGAAGCGCGCATGATTCCAGCTATCGTACGCCGCGCGCTTTCCAGGTGTTGTCGCGCGATTTGACCAGGACGATGCATGCTCGACGGATTGCCCGGAACGTCACGCAAAGCGTCTACGAGCCCGTCGAAGACCTCGGGCGCAAGCGGCGTAGTCGCGTTGTGATCGAAATAGAGCAAGGAAGTGAGACGGCGGAGAAATGCTGCTTTCATTACAATTTTAGCAGCGTATGCCGGCGTCCATCATTACACTCACAACCGATTTCGGCGTTGCCGACCACTACGTGGGTGTGATGAAGGCCGTCATGTTAAGCCGTTGTCCTCAGGCACAGCTCGTCGACGTTTCGCACGGCATCCCGAGCTTTTCTATCCTGGCCGGCGCCTACACGATTGATCAGGCAGCGCGCTATTTCCCTCGCGGCACAGTCCATTTGATCGTGATAGATCCCGGGGTTGGTACTGAACGCAAACCGCTGCTGGTGGAAGCGATGCATCAGGTTTTCATCGCGCCCGATAACGGCGTGTTGTCGTTTATATACCTTCGGGACCATCGCGCCCGTATCCGCGAAATCACCAATCGCGATTTGTGCCTTCCGAATCCCTCCTCCACGTTCCATGGACGAGACGTGTTCGCACCCGCCGCTGCCACCATCGCAGCCGGGAAAGTCTGGCCCGAAGACGCAGGCCCGCTCGTCACTCGACCCGTGCGCCTGTCGAACCTCGAACCCCGGCAATGCTCAGACAAGGCTTGGGACGGCTCCGTGCTTAGCGTCGACCGCTTTGGGAATGTAATCACCAATTTCCCGACAACACGCTTCGCGCCTCTGCTGAACAAAGGTTTCCTCATAGCAGCTGGCACTGGGGCAATCGAGACGTTTCGCCTCACCTTCGCTGCAGCACCCAATGATCTGTGTTTTGTCTACGGGGGCAGTGCAGGTTACCTCGAACTTGGCATCAATCAACACGACGCGGCCCGTCATCTGGGAGTCGAAGCCGGTAGCGCCCTTCGTCTTCATCTTCCTGGCTAACGTTACAATTACAGGAAGCCTTATTCCCCACCCAAGTTGTTGCGATGACCGTTACAGAACCCATTACCCAAACACGCGCCGCCGAGTTTCGCAAGAAACTGGAATCGAAAATTGTTGTCGCAGATGGCGCAATGGGCACTATGCTCTACGCCAAGGGCATCTTCATCAATCGCTGCTTCGACGAACTCAACCTTTCGGCTCCGCAACTAGTGAAGGAAATTCATCAGGAGTACGTGCGCTGCGGGGCGGAAGTACTCGAGACAAATACCTTTGGCGGGAATCGCGTTCGCCTTAAGGCTTTCGGATTTGCCGAGAAGCTGCAGGCCATCAACAAAGCCGGTGTGAAGCTGGCGCGCGAGGCCGCTGGCGAAAAGGCTTTCGTAGCCGGGGCGATCGGCCCGCTCGGCACCCAGATTGAACCGCTTGGTCCCATGTCTTTTGCCGAGGCGCGCGGCGTCTTTCGAGAGCAGGCCGAAGCTTTGGTAAGCGCCGGCGTAGATCTCATCGTGCTCGAGACATTTTACGATCTGCACGAACTGCGCGAAGCCATCTTTGCGGCACGCGAAGCTGCTGGTCCCGAACTGGTGATCGTCGCTCAGGTCAACGTCATGGACGATGGCACGTTGCGCGACGGCGCGAGCACTGAAACCTTCACCAAGAGCCTGGATGAGTGGCCGGTCGACGTGTTTGGCGTAAACTGCTCCGCCGGCCCGAAAGTTGTACTCGAAACCATCGAGAAGATGCTGGCGCTAACCAGTAAACCTTTAAGCGCCATGCCGAACGCGGGGCTGCCCGCCATGGTGGAAGGCCGCAACATTTATCTTTGTTCGCCGGAGTACATGGCGCAATATGCTCGGCGCTTTCTGCAGGCCGGCGTGCGCATGATCGGCGGGTGCTGCGGAACCACGCCCGAGCACATCAAACAGATTCTGGGCGAGGTGCGCTCGCTACAGCCCCTGCAGCCGAATCAAGGTCGCAGTGTTGTCGTCGAAGAAGCAGACAAGCCACAGGTGAAGCGCCTGGCCAAAGTGCCAGTTGCGGAGAAATCCGAACTCGGGGCCAAACTAGCGGCCGGAAAGTTCGTCGCTTTCGTCGAAATCTTGCCGCCGCGAGGCGTCGATGCATCCAAAGAAATCGCAGGCGCTAGCCTCTGCAAAGAACATGGTATCGACTGCATCAACGTGCCCGACGGTCCGCGCGCCAGCGCCCGTCTAAGTGCGCAAGTAACCTGCCAGCTCATTCAACGCCATGCCGGCATCGAATCCGTGTTGCATTTCTGCTGCCGCGATCGCAACATTCTCAGCATTCAGTCGGAGCTGCTCGGAGCGCACGCTACCGGAGTCCGCAATCTCATCTGCATTACCGGCGATCCGCCGCGCATGGGCACCTATCCCGACGCCAGCGCCGTCTTCGATGTCGATTCCATCGGCCTCACCAACGTCGTCAACAATCTTAACCACGGCCTTGACATTGGCGGCAATCCGACCGGCTCACAAACCGCCCTGCTGATTGGCGTGGGGGCCAATCCGGGCGCGCTCAACATGGACGAGGAGCTGCGCCGTTTTGCCTGGAAAGTCGAAGCTGGCGCGGAATACGTCGTCACACAGCCGGTTTTTGATCTCGATCTGCTCGAACAATTTCTGCGCAATACTGAACAATTCAAGCTGCCGATCATTGCCGGCATCTGGCCCTTGACGAGTTACCGCAATGCCGAGTTCATGGTGAACGAATTACGCGTACCCGTTCCGAAAGAGTATATGAATCGAATGAGACACGCCGATAGCGCGGACAAGGCGCGCGGCGAGGGCGTGGCGATCGCGCAGGAAATGACAGCGCGGGTGCGCCGGCTGGTCCAGGGCGCTCAGCTCAGCGCTCCTTTTGGACGCTACGAAATGGCCGTTCAGGTTGCTCAGGCACTCGGCGAACGGTAAACTGACGAGATGTTTCGCTGCTGGATCCGCCGGCCGCGCCCGCTCTTATTTCTCCAGTGGCCACTGACTTAATAGAAATCAACTCCCATGATCCGATTGCAATCGCGGTCGAGCGTGCCGCGCGCGCCATTGAACGCGGTGGGCTGGTTGGCGTCCCGACCGACGCCCTGTATGTCGTCGTAGCAGATCCGTTCAATCTGCACGCCGTCGGCAAGGTCTTCGCTACCAAAGGACGTGAGACCGTCCGCTCCCTCCCGCTCGCCGTGTCGGACGTCATGATGGCGGAGGATCTGGCCAAGGAACTGAATACCCGCTTCTACATATTGGCCCACCATTTCTGGCCGGGACCCTTGACCATGATTGTTCCGGCTGCGGCCAAAGTCCCCTTAAAAGTCACCGGAAACACCGGCCGCCTCGCGATGCGCCAGGCTAAAGCCCCGGTGCTTGAGGCCATCATCGACAAAGTGGGCCATGCGCTGATTGCCACCAGCGCCAATCTCTCGGGCGAGCCGACTCACAGTAGTGGTATCGACTTGTTTGCCGCCATGGACGGCCGTCTGGACCTTGTGCTCGATGGGGGCGAATGCTCCGGCCCCGGATCTACCACGGTGGATATCACGGAACCTTACTGGCGCGTCATCAAAGAAGGCGCCATCACCGAAAAGCAGATTGCCGAGCGTCTCCAGAACCAATAACCGGCCATTTTCTTTGCTATCTTTGAAGAGAAGCGTTCCCTGCGAGAGCGTCTGTCTTGGCTTCCTAAAAATTGATCCGATAGTCAATGTCATGGAGTCCTACTCGGATTAAGTGCCCGTGTGCAAGCTCCGGCATTCTGTGCCATGGAGAAGCCTGAAGGTGCTCGGCGGATTCCCCCCTTTGTTCTTCTAGGGGTCAATGACGGAGGTTGAGGCAGAAACTCTCGCAGGGGGCACTTCCCCTCCACTTCTCCTGTTTTCATGAACATCCTTTTTATCGGCGACATCTTCGCCTCGGGCGGACGTGCGATTGTCGCTGAGTGGCTGCCACGGTTGATGAGCGAATATAAAGTCGACCTGGCGATTGCCAACGCGGAAAACAGTGCGGGCGGTTTCGGCATCACACCCTCGATTACGGAAGATTTGCTATCGCTGGGACTCGATGTCCTCACCGGAGGCAACCACAGTTTCGACAAACGCGAAATTTACGATTACATCGGACATCAACCACGCCTGCTTCGTCCGGCTAATTATCCGCCCGGACCTCCGGGAGAAGGCGTTTACCTGGGCAAAGCGCGTAACGGTTTCCCCTATGCCGTGATCAATCTGCAAGGCCGTGCGCAGATGAATAATATCGATTGCCCGTTTCGCAAGGTAGACGAGATTTTGCTTGCCCTGGATGAATCGATCAAAGTCCGCTTCGTCGATTTCCACGCAGAGTTGACGAGCGAGAAGGTTGCCATGGGCTGGCATCTGAACGGGCGCGTGACGGCCATGGTAGGAACGCATACCCACGTCCCGACGGCGGATACGCGTATCCTGCCGGGCGGGACCGCTTATCAAACTGACGCTGGTATGACTGGACCCTACGACTCCGTGATAGGCATCGACAAAGACATGATTCTGCGGCGTTTCCTCACCGGTATGATGGGACGCATGGAAGCGGCGCGCGGCGGCCTGGAACTGCATGGCGTTGTCATTGGAGCGGATGTTGCAACGGGTAAAGCCACAGCCATCGAGCGCATTACAAAGCATGGCTAAGTGCTGCTGTACCGCGCTGCTACTCGCCTTCTGTCTCTGCTCGACCAACGCTCTGGCTGAACCGCCTGTCTCCATTCGTGTCAACGCTTCGGTGGAAGCCGGCGCCTTCAACCCCGTCTGGAACTATTTCGGCTACGACGAACCGAACTACACCTACGCGAAGAACGGCCGCAAACTCATCGATGAGTTGGCGCATCTCGGCCGTTCGCCAGTCCACATTCGCACCCATTTCCTCTTGACCACAGGCGACGGTTCCGCGCAATGTAAGTTCGGCTCCACCAATGCCTATACCGAAGATGCGTCCGGGAAAGCAGTCTACGACTGGAGCATTGTCGACAAAATCATCGATACTTTCGTGGAAGCGGGCGCTACGCCGTTAATCGAAATCGGGTTCATGCCGAAGGCGCTCTCGTCCCACCCGGAACCCTATCAGCTGCCCTGGAAGCCAGGCGATAAATTTGATCATTATTATCTCGGATGGTCCTATCCGCCGAATGACTACGCTAAGTGGCATGAACTGGTCTACCAGTGGGTCAAACATACCGTGACAAAATACGGGGCGGCTAAAGTGGCAACTTGGGATTGGGAAGTTTGGAACGAGCCGAATATCGGCTATTGGCATGGCACGGCAGAAGAGTACGACAAGCTGTACGATTTCACCGCGGACGCTTTCAAACGCGCGCTGCCACAGGGCAAGATCGGCGGCCCTGCCTCCACCGGTCCTGCGAACGAAAAGGCCGCTCAGTTTCTGCGACAGTTTCTGGAACACTGTTCGTCAGGCAAAAACTTCGCCACCGGCAAAACAGGCGCTCCGCTCGACTTCATCACGTTCCATGCCAAAGGGCATCCCAAAGTTGTTGACGACCATGTCGAAATGGGTCTCTCGCAGGAGTTGAAGGACGTTGCAAACGGCTTTGCCATTGTGCATGACGCAATCAAATTCCGTTCGCTACCGGTGATCTTGACGGAAGCCGATCCTGAGGGATGCGCCGCCTGCTCGGCCAGTGTTTACCCGCCCAATGCTTACCGCAACGGCACGCTTTATCCGGCTTATACGGCCGCTGCGTTAAAAGGCATTATGGAATTAGCGCAACGCGACAGCATCAATCTCGCAGGAATTTTGACCTGGGCTTTTGAATTTGAAAACCAGCCCTGGTTCGCCGGCTTCCGCACCCTGGCTACTAATGGAGTAGACAAACCGGTGCTGAATCTTTTCCGTATGGCCGGGCTAATGGACCGGCAATTCATCCAAACAGAAAGCAGCGGAACAGTTGATCTCTCGACGCTGCTCGCACAGGGCGTTTCGGAACATCCTGAGGTCGATGCGGTCGCCACTGCATCCGACCACGGGGTATCAGTCTTGGTCTGGAATTATCAGGACAAGAACGTGGCCGGACCGCCAGCCGAAATTAACCTGGACATTACGAAGCTTGCTCCGCCGAAGAAGCGTGTTCTGCTACGGCATTACCGCATCGACGAGCATCATAGCAACGCCTTTTCAAAGTGGAAGTCGATTAAGTCGCCACAAAATCCGGACGCGGGTGAATACGCCGAACTGGAACAGTCGGGCCAACTCGAATTGCTCGATTCGCCCCGCTGGATTAACACTCAGGACGGCAGCGTGAAGCTCGACTTTGCGTTGCCCCTCGAAGGACTTTCCCTCATCCAATTGAGTTGGTAAGCTCGGGCTCGCCTACAGCTTTATCGAATGGAACGCCCTCCCAACGCGACACTACCGCTGTCGCCACGCAGTTGCCTAACAAGTTCACCGAAGTCCGACACATATCCATCAGGGCGTCCACACCGAGAATCAACGTAATGCCTTCGAGCGGCAGCTGAAACGTGCCGAGCGTTCCCGCCAGAATCACGAGGCCGGCACGCGGCACCGCCGCTACGCCCTTGCTCGTCAGCATGAGCGTGAGCATCATGGTGATCTGTGTTCCAAGAGGCATACGTACACCTGCCGCTTGCGCGACGAAGACGGATGCCAGCGATAGATACAGTGTCGACCCGTCCAGATTGAAACTGTAACCGGTAGGCAGCACGAAACCCACGATGTGCTTCGGTATGCCAAGCAGCGTCATATTCTCCAGAGCCAGCGGCAATGCTGCTTCACTTGATGCAGTCGAAAATGCAATCAGGAATGGCTGTCGAACGGCGCGTATGAAGGGCGCCAGTGGAACCCGGGCAAGCCCGAGTGCACTCCCCAATACCAGCACCACAAACAATACCTGCGCGAAGTATAAAGTGCCTACCAGCTTCCCCAAGCCAAACAAAACGCCCAATCCTTTGGACCCCACTGTGACCGCGATGGCCGCACCTACGCCGAGCGGCGCCAAGTACATCACGTACTTCGTATAGCGAAACATGACTTCGGCCACTGCGGACGCAAATGTCACCACCGGTTCCGCTTTCGTGCCGATCGCCGAACACGCCGCGCCAAACAAGAAGAAGAACACCACCATCTGCAGCACGTCGTTTTGTGTGAGCGACTCAAAGACGTTGGACGGAACCGCGTGTTCGAGAATCTGGCTCAACGGAACCGGTTTGGCCAGAGCCGGCACTACGCCGTGTTCCGCCGCCAGCGAAATCCCGGCCCCCGGCTGAAACACATTGACCATAATCAAGCCGATCGTCAAAGCCAGCGTAGTGGCGATCTCGAAATAGACGAACGCCTTCACTGCGATACGGCCCATGGTCTTCAGCTCGCCTGCTGACGCAATGCCCGAGATTAATGTGCCAAAAAGCAGCGGCCCGACGATCGATTTAATCAGGCGCAAAAAGATGTTGCTAAGCGGCGCCAGACTTCGCGCAAAAGCCGGGAAGAACGCGCCCAGCAACACGCCAACCACCAGCGCGATGAAGATCCAGGATGTGAGTGAAACCCGCTTCAGCAGGCGCATCGGATGATCAACGTTCTCCCCATTTCAGCTTTTCGCGGAGCACGTCGAAGAACAGCATCTTCGGCGGACGGATCAGCTGGATCGTCTTCGGAGACGAACGGCAGACAACCAGGTCACCCTTGGAAAGAGGTTCGCCTACTTGCCCGTCAATCGTCAAGTAGGTTCCATATTCACCATGCACCAGAATCTGAATCACGCTGGTGTCGGGCACAATCACCGGCCGATTGGTGAGCATATGCGGACAGATAGGCGTGATGCAGAAGGCGCTCACGGAGGGAAAGATTACCGGGCCGCCGGCCGACAACGAATACGCGGTTGAACCGGTTGGCGTTGCAATGATCAAGCCGTCCGCCTTGTAAGCCGCGACGAAATGATTGTCCACATGGGTATCCAGATCGATCATTCGGGCCAGATCGGTTTTTGTGATCACCACGTCGTTTAGCGCCGAATAAGACCCTACGGTCTTACCATCCCGCCGCACTTCGCAATCCACCATGCGGCGGCAGCCAATGCGATGCTCGCCCAGCAGCGCGCGTTCCAGCTCGGCATATAGATCTTCCACCCGAATGGCAGTCAGAAATCCCAGGTGGCCCAGGTTCACCGCGAAGAGCGGGATGTTCCTCCCCGCGACCACGCGCGCCGCCGACAGCAGCGTTCCATCGCCGCCTAGAACAATCACCAAATCCGTATCGTCGGGCGTCTCTTCCCGCGAAAAGTACTCGCTAATCCCGGCATATTCCGCCGTATGGTGGTCGCACCGGTAAGCGATCTGGCGTTCGTCCAGCCACCGAATCAAGCCGCACACGATATCCGCCGCGTGCGCCATCTTGGGCTTTGAAATGATGCCGACCTTGTTAATCTGTGGCATTTGTCTGGTTTGAGCGCTAATGAATAGAGTAAACTGCGCGGGCGTGAAGAAGAAACTCGCGGTTCCCTTCCGCGCCCCGGATCGGGCTTTCCATCAATGCCGTCGCAAATCCAGACGCGGCGAGTGAAGACGCGACTTTGTCACAAGCGCCTTGTTGCAGGATCGGATCGCGCACGATGCCCCCCTTCCCGACCGCCTCGCGTCCCACTTCAAACTGCGGCTTTACCAGAATGACCCAGTCGCCACCCGCCGCCAGCAAAGGCGCGAGCGCAGGAATCAGCAGCGTGACAGAAATGAAACTGACATCGCACGTGATCACGTCCGCCCGTTCCCCGATTTCATCCATCGTCAAATACCGAGCGTTGCAGCGCTCGTGCAGGATCACACGCGGATCGGTGCGAAGCTTCCAATCGATCTGCCCGGCCCCCGTGTCAACGGCATGTACTTTACGTGCGCCGTGCTGTAACAAGCAGTCGACGAAACCACCGGTGGAAGTACCGACATCCAGAGCGACGCGATTCTGCACATTTACCGCAAAGTGCGCGAGCGCAGCCGCGAGTTTCACGCCGCCGCGGCTGACGTACGGCAGCGGTTGCTCAACATCCAGTTGATTTGCGACACTGACCAGCCTGCCGGGTTTATCGGAACGCTGTCCGTCGACGGTGACCTTTCCAGCCAGAATCAGCGCCTGAGCCCTCTGGCGGCTTTCCACCAGCTGCCGCTCCACCAGCGCTACATCCAGGCGGAGTTTTGCGGGCGCGTCCACTCAGACTTTGCGCTGCACGATGAAGTCGGCGATCTGCCGCAAACGGTCGGCACGGCCGTCGAACCGATTCAACGCCGTATGCGCGGCTAAACGCTCGTGCTCGGCCATCTGGCGCGATTGTTCCAAACCATAAACAGCCGGAAATGTGATCTTTTGCTGCTGCTCGTCTTTGCCCGCGGTTTTCCCTAGCGACTCCGATGACTCTTCCACATCCAGCACGTCATCGATGATCTGGAAAGCCAGCCCAATGTGTTCTCCATAGGCGGAGAGCGCTGCCAGTTCCTGCTTGCGTGCTCCCGCGTAGATGGCGCCCATGCGAACGCTGGCCCTAAGCAGCGCGCCCGTTTTTGCCCGGTGAATGGAATCGAGCAAAGCGGCCGTCGGCTCTTTTCTTTCGCCTTCGATATCGTTCACCTGGCCGCCGATCATGCCGCCCACGGTGCCCGCCGCTCGCGAAAGTTCTTCCACCAGCCGGATCTTACGATCCGCCGCAATCGCCGGCAACCGGCTCAACACCTCAAACGACAACGTCAGCAGAGCGTCCCCCGCCAGAATCGCCATTGCATCGCCGAACACTTTATGACACGTGGGCCTGCCCCGCCGCAGATCATCATTATCGAGGGCCGGTAGGTCATCATGAATCAGCGAGTAAGTATGGACCAGTTCGAGAGTCGACGCCGCATCTTCTACGCCGTTCAACTCTTCCGCTACCGCGTACGCGGCGGCGATTGCCAAAATCGGACGGATGCGTTTTCCACCCGCAAAGAGGCTGTACCGCATAGCCCGATGGATCGAGGAAGGATCCACCGTTTCATCCGGCACCCATTCGCTAAGGATCCGGTCGACAACTTGCACCTGGTCCGCTAGAAACTCGCGCAAAGAAGTTTGTCCGGCTTCAGTCATTTCGCAGCAGGCTTATCTGGATCGAACGGAACGGCCACCATCTCAGTACCGCGCTTAAGCAGAATCTCTACCCGGGTTTCAGCCGTCTCCAGCTGGCGTTTACAATCCGCACTCAAACGCATCCCGCTTTCGAATAGCTGGAGACTTTGTTCGAGAGGCAGATCTCCCTTTTCCAGTTCCTTGACGATCCGCTCGAGCTCTTGCAGACCCGCTTCAAAGTTCAGTGAGGATGTAGTTTCCTCGGGCATCGCCCTATTGTAACGAGGTCGAAAAGTAGGCGTGGCGGCGGCAGCATCGGCAGGCTGAAGCCTACCCTACGAGGGCTCAGGCGGCGGCTTTTGTTAGTTCGCGCATGGCTTGGGCGGTGCGAGCGCCTGCGAGATAAGACTCGATGTCGGCGAGTGAAAATTCGAAGCCATGGTCGGCCGGGTCGAAGGGTTGGTTGCGACTGCGGGCGACTTGGTACACGGTAGCGGCGGCGGCCAGTTCCTGTGCTTCCTGCTGGTTGCGTTCCTGCTGGGCTTCGCGGAGATCGGCGAGATCTTTGTCGCGCTGACGGCGTAAGCGGGTTTCCTGGAGTTGCAGATTGCGGAACTGCTTTTCATAGACAAGATACGTTTCGAGTTCGATCATACCCGCCTGGACGTCGGCTGGTTCGGCGGTGAATTTTTCGGCGAATTGGGTCCGGCCGCGAGCGTAGAGGGCGAATTCGAGAGTGGGGATGCGGCGGAGACGCCAGTTGGCATCGGCGATGGATTGAACGAGCTCGGATTCGCGGACGCCGACGGGCTGGAACTCGCGCACGAAGCGCTCAACGTACTGTTCGTAGGCGGCGGCATCGTCGGAGGGAAGCAGGACAGTGCGGCCGGTGAGGGCGGTTTTCAGAGCGTTGATAGAGGATTGAGCTTTGCCTTCGGCGGTGCGGGGGCCGGTCGAGAGCGTGGCATTGGCGCGATTGGCGGCGAGGCGGCCGGCGGAGATTTCTTCAGTTTCCGGTGCGCCGACGGCTTCAATTTCGGCAAGGGCTGTTTCGACGACAGCGAGTTCGTTGGACTGTTTGCGGGCGAGCTTTTTGGCTTTGCGTTCCTGGGCGCGGCGAATGGAGCGGGCAGTCATGATGAAGGAGGGTAGCAGGCGTTTTGAAGACTCAACAAGGATTTTGTTTGTTTGGAGGCGTAAGGCTTTTGGAATCAGCACGGAAAATATTTGCGAGGTTTGTCACCGGCAGAGATGGGAGGTCAAGAGTCTCCGCTAGTTAAGTTGCTACAACCGAGCAGCCAGCTCTTCGCCGCGTTTATCTATGCTTGGTCGAAAATACCAGCGGTACTCGGCAATAAGGAGTTTCGACGTGAAGAGATCGGATGAGCGTAAGGTGCCTGAGCGCGGCGGCGTATAGGCGATTCTTTAATAGCAAATGCGCAACACTTCGTTCAAGGCCACTTCCTCGTCACGGTGGTCGTAGAGGGGCTGGATGGCGGGACCTGCCATCTACCAACAAGTCGAACAGCATGTGCAGGGCAGCAGATGTTGTTTGGCGGTGGGCTCGAGGCGCTTGTTTCCAACTGTTCAACATAGGCCGCCACGTGAATCGGTTCCACCTCGCGGAGGTCGCCGGTTCCTTTCCCGCACCAAGCGGTGAACGAACGGGCTGCGATCAGATAGGCTGCCACAGGTATTTTTATTGCGGACAGGACGGTCAAGATTTCGGCGAAGCGCTTCTCAACGCGCTCGTCCGGGAGAAAGAGAGGAAGCGTCTCGGCGCTCGGTGCGAGCGCTGTGTGGGGAGGCAGGTTGGCGGATATCGCCACAGGAATGAGCGCGGTTTTCATGGGGTGTCGGCCTTTGGCGGCTCTTGTTTCAAAAAGACCTGGAGCGCTGCCCGAATCGCTTCCTCGGGATCATCGACATTCAGGCGGACCATGGCTTCCTCAAGGAGGTCTTCGCTTTCCGCGGAGAGTTCCAGGCCGCGATACATCATCTTAGGCGGTAACCGGCTTGGCCTTTTCATGCGGTGATCCATGAATTGGGAAACCGTGACGCCGACTTGGTCGAAGTCCTTCACGTTCCGCGTGACGACGGTGAGATCATGTTCCAGGGCCGTAGCCGCGATCAGGCCATCCGCAAATATTCAGCGGACGACCCGCAAGCTGTCGCTCTGCGTCCAGTACCCCCCAACACTCGGCAATGGATCGTGTGACCGAGAGAGTTCGCCCGGAAAACAGGACCGAAAAATCGCCTTCAATCCAAGATTCGAGTTCCGTTTTCCGCTTCCCGGGCGACAGCAGGGTGACTCCTTTGCGGAGTTCGCCAAAACTCACGGCGCTAATAAACAACGTCTCAAGGACCTATGCGGAAATCCACGTTTCAACTCTCGGCTCCGGTCGGGAACGCACCAACTCGGATGGAATGTTGGTGTCCACCAGGAAGCCGCTCATTCAAGATCGACCGGGCGGGAAAAAGAGGATGTACGGCAAAAAACCGTGTCTATCTCTTCGTCGGTTAGCAAGCCGCGCACTTTGGCGCATGCATCGATCAACTCCTGGCCGGAGCGGGGCTGGGGTGATGGTGGTGTGACCGAGACCTGAACCGCTTCTTCGAGGACCGTCGCGGCGTAAGCCTCAAGAGCACGTCCCTTGGCGGTAGCCTGCCGGGCAAGCTCATCTCGCACCTCGGGTCGAATATCGAGAGTGACAATCATGCTGTTAGGATAAAATGGAAATATCGGACATATCGGGCCATATGTTCAGCTAAACGAAGACCCGGATTGAATAGCTTGCGCTTCTATCTATGCAAGGCGTATAAATAGATAGAAGCTAAAGCTATGGCCGATTCCTCCTCGAAATCCGATCTCCCGCAAGGTACGCTGGACCTCCTCATCTTGAAAATTGTCGCTGTGCAGCCGGTGCATGGCTACGCCATCACGCAGCGGCTGCAGCAAATCTCGGGCGAAGTGGTCCAGGTGCCGGGCGGTTCCCTGTATCCCGCCTTGCATCGATTAGAAAATCGGGGCTTCGTCAAATCCGACTGGAAGGAAACGGAAACCGGACGCGACGCCAAGTTCTATCGCCTCACAAATAAAGGGCGGGTGCATTTGGAGTCACAGGCGGCGAGCTGGCGACGATTGGCCGAAGCGGTTGGTCTGATTCTCAATTTGGCGGAGGAGGGTGGGCGATGACGTGGTGGTCACGCCTGTGGCGGCGCAAGAGATTGGAAGAAGAGTTGAGGCGCGAACTTCAGTTTCATATCGCGGAGAGAATTGCGGCGCTTAAGGCGAGTGGGTTGGGCGAAGACGAGGCGCGCCGGCAAGTACGGCAGGAGTTCGGCGGCATCGAACAGGTGAAAGACGACTGCCGCGATGAGCGCGGTCACTGGCTCGAAGATTTCGGAAAGGATCTGAATTACGTTAGCCGTAGCTTGCGCCGCAGTCCCGGTTTTTTCGCCGTTTCGGTGCTCTCGTTGGCGCTCGGCGTTGGTGCGAACACCGCTATCTTTAGCCTGATCAACGCGCTGATGTTGCGCTCTTTGCCTGTCAAAGACCCACAGCAACTGGTTCAGATCACGCGCATCGAAGCTGATGGCAAGCCATCGGTTGTCTCATATCCCCTTTATTTGTTTTTGCGTGACAATCTCAAATCGATTTCCGGGGCGGCTGCGGAAATGGAATCAAAGTCAGTAATTGTTATCAACGGCGAGGAAGATGTAGTCAGCGCAGCACTGGTTTCTGCAAATGAATACTCTGTCTTGGGGGTCAGGCCACTCGTTGGAAGGCTGTTCACGCCGTCAGACGACGATATTGCTCCTGCGGCGACAAGCGCTGTCATCAGCTACCGTTATTGGCAACGTCGTTTCGGGTTAAACCCGGATGTGATTGGCAAATCTTTTACCGTCGAAGGCCATAAAAACGTTTTCACGATTATCGGAGTGGCTCCTGCGGAGTACCACGGCGCCGTTGTCGGGAATGATCCCGACATCGCGTTACCGCTCACAACGATGTTGAGTGTGGAAAATCGGAACGAACCGACTAACAACATGCTGGACATGATGGGCCGCTTAGCTCCCGGCGCCACACGCCAGCAGGCAAACGCCGAGTTACAGGTGCTTTGGCAAGCTTTTAAACAGCGCGTAGCCGCAACTCTTCCTGAAAGGGATCGTCCCGAAATATTGCAACAGCGCGCAGCCGTTCTAAATGGACGAAACGGCTTCGATCCGCTTCGCGACCGTTATTCGCGGGCGCTCCTTGTCCTCATGGGTATCGTCTCTCTTGTCTTATTGCTTGCCTGCGCGAACCTGTCGAGCCTGTTGCTGGCGCGGGCAATTTCTCGCGAGCGCGAGATCTCGATCCGCCTTGCAATCGGCGCCACTCGGAGTAGGCTGATTCGTCAGTTCTTGACTGAAAGCTGCGTATTGGCCGCACTCGGCGGGGGTGCCGGCTTGCTGTTAGCGCGCTGGTTCAGTAGCATCCTGATAAACACGATGGCAAATGGCGAGGTCGTTACGATTTCCAGCGCGCTGGATTGGCGCGTACTTGTCTTTACCGCCGTAATCTCTCTGCTAGCTTGTGTTCTGGCAGGAGTTGCACCTGGTCTGTATGGCGTTCGGAGCCGCCTGAATTCGGGACTGCGCTCGTCGACGAGCGGCGGCCATCAGCGGCTCGGCAAAGCGCTCGTGATCGCTCAGCTCTCGATCTCAATGGTGTTGGTCACGGGTGCAGCGTTGTTCGCGGCGACTCTGGTTAAACTTTACAGTGTCAATCGCGGTCTGCATACAGACGGCATTCTGACGTTCACTCTCCGAACCGACGGCAAGTGCCCAACGCAGCGCTGCAGTGCGGCTGCGCGCTCTCTAGTTGATCGGCTAAATCAAGTCCCTGGGGTTGTCTTTGCAAGTGCCGTCGATGTTCTCCCGATCAGCGGCAGTTTGTGGGTACGCGATATCGAGGTAGAAGGTTACACCTTTCGCCCAGGTGAGGATGAGACGGCGGCCTTCAATGCGATTGCGCCGAAGTACTTTTTGACCGTCGAAACGCCGCTTTTGGCAGGCCGTGACTTCGGAAAGCAAAACACAAGCGAATCCGGAAAAGTCGCTATAGTCAACGAAAGCTTTGCTCGCTACTTCTTTGGCACGGCCTCGCCGCTGGGCAGGAGAGTGACAAATCGAGGCGTGAGCTACGAGATTATTGGACTGGTTGCAGACGCAAAATACAGCAACCTTAAGCAACCGGCGCTGAAGACCATATACATCCCTTGGACACAGCGAACCGGTGAAGAACCTACCGATTTCAAGTTCCTGGCACGTGTAATCAAAGGCAATCCAATGCGCCTGTCCGGGACAATTGAACTACTCGTGCGTCAGTCGGACCCGGCTTTGCGCGTCAACACTGCCGCGGCTTGGTCAACCGTGGTCGACCAAACTATTGTTACAGAGCGAATGATGGCTGGGCTCGGCGGCTTCTTCGGACTGCTTGCGCTGATTATCGGTTGTATTGGCATCTTCGGTGTTACAGCGTTTCGGGTGTCGCGTCGTGTCACTGAAATCGGGGTACGTATGGCACTCGGGGCTACCCGGCTCGGCATCTTGAAAATGGTGCTTCGTGAGAGCATGGCCATGCTAGTTGCCGGATGCATAGTCGGCGGATTCGCCGCGCTCGGTATGGCACGTCTCGCACGGGGATTGTTGTTCGAGATCAGCCCTGCTGACCCGAGAGTGTTTGGGATGGCGGCGATGGTGCTTTTGTTTTCGGGTCTGCTGGCAGGATGGCTGCCTGCGAGACGCGCATCGCGAGTCGATCCGATGGTCGCATTGCGTCACGAATAACTTTTCGAATTTGTTCAAGCGGCAACCGTTTCGTATAAGTTGCAAAAACGAAGGATGCTGTTGAAAAACTCTCTTCAGCGGGAAGATCGGAAGATCAAACTGGATCAAGCTTGATTTAGGACTGCTACCGTTTTGAGGTAAGTCTTCTAAGGCCATTTATAAACCACTTTCGGGATTGCCGATCCCAGGCGAAATGTGCAGTGTCCGCCAACGTTGATCCCTCGGAGGAAAACAATGAGAGAGCCATACTGTACGGTGGACGCGCCGAAGGTAAACGGAACTCTGGCCCCTGGCCCCTCATCAGACAGCCGAAATACTCTAACTCAGCAGACTAACAGGTCCGGCCGTCGACCTACTCATGTCGCAGCACGGTCGAGGGCTCTACAATTGAGGCTCTTCGTGCCGGGATGATGCTGGCAAAAAGCGCCACAGCAAGCAGGGTCAGGGCCGATATCGCGAACGTTTTTGGATCAGTAGCTGTGACACCGTACAGATAGCTGCCGATGAACCGGGTAAGGCCCACAGCTCCGAGTATTCCAAGCAACACGCCCACGAGCGCTGGTCGGATAGCCCCGCCCAGGGTTGAGCACAAAATGCGAGCGGGAGTGGCTCCTAAGGCCAGCCGGATTCCTGCGTCCCTGAGTGACTGCTGAACTACGTACGAAAGAGTTCCGTAAATACCGATTGCACCGAGAACCAACGCGAGCGCCGCAAAGATCGATAGGATGGCAGTTGAGAGCCGGTTCTGCCATACGGATTCATCCATCACCTGAACCATCGGCGCCACCTTGGAAATAGGAAGTGCAGGATCCGTATCGATGACTGCTTGCCGGACCGCTCTGACAAGCTTGACCGGGTCGGCAGTGGCTCGGACCGCCAAGGTCGCGACAAATGTCGGGCCAATGTAGCGCTGGTAATCGTAATAGAGAGCAGGACGCGCGGCCTCCCTGAGGCTGGCGTGCCGGATATCTCCTACCATCCCAACGATGATTTGCCAAGGATTCTCACCACCAGCCTGCCGCACTCGTTTTCCAATTGCAGATTCACCCGGCCAGTAACGGCGTGCGAAGGCCTGGTCCACGATAACGGACTGAGGGCTGTTCCTACTTCCATCGCGATCGTTAAAAAACCTCCCTTCGAGCAAGCGTATTCTAATCGCACGAAAGTAGCCAGCGCTCACTGCGTACGTGAGCAACTCAACGGGGCTTCGCTCGGTGCGGCCTTCGATTGAAATCTGCGTAGTCATGTCTGCCCCGCTCAACGGGAGCACGTTTACGAAACCCACGGACCGCACACCGGGTACCAGGTTGATCCGCCGAATCATGTCTGCATACAACCGCTTCTGCCGAGCTTCCTCCTTGAATCGTTGTCCCATCGTCGGAACCTCGACTGTGAGAACGTGCTCCGGTTCGAAACCTCGATCTGCGGTGAGAAGCCGCTTAAGACTTGAAATCATCAGTCCTGCGCAGACTGCTAAAACCAGTGCGAGCGCCACCTCCATGGCAGTTAAGGATCGGAGGAGCCTTCGCCCTCCTCGACCGAGCGTTGCTGATCGGCCGCCTTCATGAAGTACGTCATTGAGCTCCGATTTAGAAGCGGAGAGGGCGGGAACGAGGCCCAGCGCAATGGCCAAGACCGCGGTCAGAGCAAGAGCAAAGGCGAAAACACTAACGTTCAGGTGCACATTGTCCAAGCCGGCGACCGGCATGTTGGTTGGTATCAACCTTAGCAACAATGGAACTCCGGCCATAGCAACCGCTACACCGGCAATTCCTCCGAGCAGAGCGATAATGAGGCTCTCGATGAGTGAGTGCGCGGCGATTTCAGCGCTCGACGCGCCGAGCGCACGCCGGATTGCGATTTCGTGGCGCCGCACGACGGTCCTTGCTAGCAGAAGTGCGGCAACATTGGCCGCCGCACTCAGCAGAACGAACATCGAAACGCCCAAAAGCGCCAGCAGCGCTGGCCGGCTTTCCTGAGAAAGGTACTCTCGAAAAGAACTTGCATAAATTTTGCGGCCTTGCACCTCGCGAGGCCACTGAACGCGCATGCGCTGGCTGATACCCTGGAGAGCCGCGGATGCCTGTTGAAGAGAAACACCACGTTTTAGCAACCCGCAGACATAGAGGTTTCGGTTGGTGCGATCGGTTCGGTCTGCCTGGTCTGGGCGTAATGGTAGAAAGATGTCGGAGCGCCTATAGCCGGGTAGAATGAACCCTTTCGGCATGACGCCGACGATCGTGTAAGGCTGATCGTCAATCAATACAGTGTGTCCGAGCACTGCCGTATTTCCTGCAAAACGGCTCAGCCATTCTCGGTGACTCAGAAGCGCCGTTCGCGGTGCCGAGGGCATATAGTCTCCCGCCTGTAGGCTGCGCCCCAGCATGGGCGTTGTGTCCAACAACCCAAGAAGATGATCGGAAACGGCAATACTCCAGATTTGATCTGTCGCGCCGACGTCCGCCAGCGTGGAGAAACTCGTGGACTGGGAGGTCAGATCGAAATAGTCTGCGGGTGCGACGCGCGACCAGCTATCGTTAGGTTCGCGTTCCAAGATGGCAACTAGTCGATTAGCTTGGGGCAGCGGATAAGGATGCAGCACAAGCGAGCTGACGACCGTAAACAACGCTGTGTTGGCTCCGATCCCAAGCGCCAAAGCAATGACGGCTGAAAGTGAGAGCCCCGGATTGCGGCATAGGGAACGAATGATAACTTTAACGCGCAGCATACGATCCGATTTTACGTCTAGAGATTTCGACCGGGAGGACCACACGAGGCGATTATTTATCGTGCTGTTCGGGAGCACCTGATGCGGATGGAAAAGCTGGTTTCGTTGTGGCGGGGCACGAAAGAGTTTTCTGAGATGACTCCCACTGCCAAGTGCAGAGCAGAGTTTTTCAACAGCATCGAAGGTTTATGCAATGCACTTCCTAATCCGAACGCGCCTCACTCTTTGCGCGGAGCCACCCTAGGATCGAGAACTGCCGAGTCTGAGACACTCAGGCAAAGTCAGGGAGCTCGACAATTCCAAAATCCGGCGCTGCATCTTTCATGCATGTCACTTCCTCGGGCGAGGGTGATGAAGTTACCTTTCCCGCTATTGCAATCCGCCCCCATTCGGCGACAAACTCATCTAAGGCACTTGGAACACAAAGGATTGCGTAACGGCTGGGATGCCGTCTCCCGTTGATGAGCTGGTGAGGAATACGTCGCGGCCGGAAGATTGCTTCGCCTGCTTGTGCTGTGCGCGTAACGCTGGCGATTACCGCTTGCATTTCACCTTCGTCGCTCTTATTCTCGAAAAGGCAGAATGCGTTATTGGTGTCGTGTCCGGTCGATAAATACTTTATCAAGACGCCTGAGAATAGATACTCGATTTTAGATTGGGCTTTGCCATTCCTTTCCTCTAGAGACTAGTCGAAGACGGCGGGGTCGAGGGTAGAGAAAAATTCGCGGTGCAGAGCGGAGACGGCCTGGGTCAGCTCGGCATCGGCTAACACGAAGCCTAAGTTCAGGAGAGAAGCGCCTTGCGAAATCATGCGGATGTTGGTGTGACGCAGCACTTCGAAAGCGCGGGCGGCGATGCCGGGTGTATGGCGGATATTTTCGCCAACCAGACAGATGAGGGCCTGCTGATCCTCCACGGCGACGTCAGCGAAGAGGCGGAGTTCGTCGCAGATTGCCTGCAGGTGATCGGAGCTGTCGAGCGTGAGCGAAACGCTTACCTCAGATGTAGCGACCATGTCGACACTAGTGGCGTAGCGATCAAATATTTCAAAAATGCGGTGCAGGAAGCCATGCGCCATCAGCATACGCGTGGAGCGGATGTTGACTACGGTGACGCTGCGCTTGCAGGAGATGGATTTCACAGGATTGCGGCAGGGAGCAGCTTGCGCTGTGATGCGAGTGCCTTCGATATCGGGACGGCGGGAGTTGAGGATGACTACCGGAATGTTCTTTTCGACCGCGGGAACGACTGTTGCGGGATGCAGAACTTTTGCACCGAAGTAGGCCATTTCAGCGGCTTCGGCGAAGGAGAGGCTTTTCACGCGATAGCCGCCGGGTATGATTCGCGGATCGGCGGTGAGCATGCCGTCGACATCGGTCCAGATCTGAATTTCTTCGGCGCAGACGCCGGCGCCCACGATGGAGGCAGAAAAATCGGAGCCGCCGCGGCCCAGCGTGGTCGTCTGCCCATCGAGGGTAGAGCCTAGAAACCCGCCCATGACGACAACAGAGGTTTCGGCAAGTGGAATGACCCGTTCGGCAAGAGCGGCAAATGTTTCCTCAAAGAGCGGGCGTGCTTCGGTGAAGTGATTGTCGGTGAGTATGACGCGTCGCGAATCGACGTGCTGGGTTGGAATAGCGGCTGCTCGAAAGGCAAAGCTGACGACGAGACTCGAGAGGCGTTCGCCCACGCTCGCGATGGTGTCCATGGAGCGCGGCGAGAGTTCGCCCACCACCGACAAACCTTTGACGAGTTCTTCCAGCCATTCGAAGTGAGTTCGGATATAGCGCTCGAGTTCGGCGGCTGCGAGACCGGCCAAGGGCAAACCGTGCGTGAGATGGTGCTGGCGAAGCTCTTCCACCAGTGAAAGCGCTTGTTCACGGCGGCCGCCTGCCGCATGGCGCGCGATCTCGAGCAGCTTATTGGTGGTGCGGCCCATCGCCGAAACAACGACGATCGGATGGCGGTGCTCGAAACGGCGAACGATGGTGGTCACTCGCTCGATAGCTTCCTGCGATTCGACGGAACTGCCGCCGAACTTCATCACGATCATGCGAGAGTTACCCGAGCAAGCCTTCCGAGACCATCAGTTCGGCATTGAGCACAGCCGCGCCGGCAGCGCCACGAATGGTGTTGTGCCCACAGGCGATGAACTTCAGATGGAATACCGGACAGGCGCGCAGGCGGCCGATATAGACAGCCATGCCAGCGTCTCGTGCCGCATCTCGGCGGGGCTGCGGGCGGTCCTGCTGCGGCAGGTAGATTACCGGTTGAGCCGGAGCGCTCGGCAGATTTCTTTCCTGGGGCAGTCCTCGAAACGATTCGATGGCAGACAGCGCCTCTTCGATAGATGGTCTGGACGAAAGCTCCACCGAAACGGCAACGGTGTGGCCATCGATTACCGGCACGCGATTGCAGTGCGCGCTCATACGGGCCGGTAGAGGAGCGGTGACTTCGCCGAGAATTTTCTGCGTTTCCTGTTCCATCTTTTCTTCTTCCGAACCGATGAAGGGAATTACGTTCGCGAGAATATCCATCGAGGGCACGCCCGGATAGCCGGCTCCCGAGACTGCTTGCATTGTAGAAGCCAAGATGCGCTCGATACCAAATGATTTCAGAGGCGCGAGCGCGAGCGTCAGCGTGATGGTAGAACAGTTCGGATTGGTAACGATCGCTCCACTCCAGCCGCGCTCAGCCCGCTGCTTCTTGATGAGCGAAAGATGCCCCGGATTGATTTCAGAAACAATCAGCGGCACATCGAGCTCCATGCGATGATTGCGCGAATTAGAGACCACAGTGTGGCCGGCCTGGGCAAACGCTCGCTCGATATCGGTCGCGACCGATGCGTCCATCGCGGAGAACACGAGTTGTGGAGCGTTACCGGGCTTGGCCTCGGATACAGTGAGGCTGGCGGCGCTGGCAGGCATGTCGCCGTCCAGACGCCAGGAGGTGGCATCGGCGAGTTTCTTGCCGGCGGACCGTTCGCTCCCGCCCAGCCAGGTGAGCTTGAACCAGGGATGCCCTTGCAGGAAGCGAATGAAATGCTGGCCAACCATGCCAGTGCCACCAAGGATGCCAACTTCGATAGGTCCCATAACGACGGTGGTCTAGCGCCCGAGCCGTTCGATCAATTGTTTGTAAAGATCAACGGCTTCGAGAAGCTGATTTTTTGGAATGCGTTCTTCGGAGGTGTGCGCGACATGGATGCTGCCGGGGCCAACCAGAAAGGGTTCACCCCAGACTCCGTTGAAAGCGGGGATGTCGGTGGTGAAGGCTACAACCGTGGTCGCGAGGCCATCAAGCGAGCCGAGACGGACAGCGGGGATGAACAAGACTTCTTCGGCGCGCGTGTCGGGGGCGGCTGCCCGTTCGATGTGGTGTCGCAGTTCCGCGGCATCGTCAACGACGCGGATCAACAATTCGGCGCGTGCCGAATCAGGGATTACATTCGGGGCGCGCCCGCCCTCAATGCGACCGATATTCAAAGTGCTCGGGCCCAGCAGTTCATCGGACGGCAAGGCCACGCCGCGAATGCGGGCGAGTGCTTCGAGCAGCTTTTCAATCGCCGATTCGCCGAGCTCGGGATAGGCCGAGTGAGCCATGCGCCCCTGCGCGGTCACTTCGTAGCGCAGAGCGCCTTTCGAGCCCAGCGCCAGCTTATTTTCCGTAGGCTCGCCATTGATCAGAAACTTGCTCCCGCGCGGGGTCTTGGCGGCGGCGTGCGCGCCGGCACTGTTGCGCTCTTCGCCCACCACAAACAGCAATCCAAAGTTGCGCTTGCCCGCGATGAGCAACTGCTCGACCGCGGTGATCATGGCTGCGGTAATGCCCTTGGTATCGCACGCGCCCCGGCCCCAGATATGGGTAGCATCTTCACGCGCCGGGATGAAGGGCGGGACAGTGTCCATGTGCGTGGAGAGCGTCACCGTCGGATCGCCGAAACTAACAAAGATGTTGTCGCGCTCAGGCTCCACCGGCAGGCGTTCCGCATGACCCGCGAAACGTTTTACCAGATCGGCCAGGTAATCCCAGAGAAAGTTCGAAACGGCCAGCTCATTGGGCGTAATCGATTCGATATCGATGAGCTTTTGAGTAAGTTCGAAGGGATGCATAACTCGGGCGGGAACGCGTGCCGGGCAGAGACTTGGCTTTGAAGGCCAGCATAGCAGAGGGTTAAAGGATCAGGCCGCTGCATCTACACATCAAGGAGAAGCATGGCAAATCGCTATTACCAGGGACCGCGATCGGATCATTTTGACGGCGAGCGCTTCTTCCATCCCGGCCTGCCCTCCTCCGACAAGAGTCTGCTCCAGTTGCTGCGTTGGCGCATGCTGGGCAGGAGGGCGGCGTGGCCCAAGACACTGCCGGCCCGCGCCCGATTGCGGCCAGTGGATCATGTGGACGGCTTACAAATTCATGCGATCGGTCACGCTTCTCTGTTGCTGCAGGTTAACGGAAGCAACATTCTTATCGATCCGGTCTGGGCCGAGCGTGCCAGCCCATTCCGAAGGCTCGGGCCGCTCCGGCGAAATCCGCCGGCGATCGACTTTGACGATCTCCCGCCTATCCATAGCGTCCTCGTCACGCACAACCACTACGACCACCTGGACGTGCCTGCGATCAAACGACTGTGGGAAGTTCACCGTCCGCTGATTCTGAGCCCTTTGGGAAACGATCATTTTATTCGTACTGCTGCTCCTCAGGTGGAGGTGAAGACGGGCGATTGGTGGGATAGCTTCTCGCTATCGCACAGCATACGCGCTACGATCGTTCCCGCTTACCACTGGTCAGCTCGCCGGATGGGCGATCGGCGTATGGCTCTCTGGGGTGGGTTCGTGCTTGAAACGCCGTCAGGTCTGATTTACTGCGCCGGGGACACTGCTTACCGGGATGGCAAGATTTTCCACGAAGTTCGTGAGCGCCTGGGAAGACCAGCAGTTGCCATCCTGCCGATTGGTGCTTATGCGCCGAGATGGTTCATGCAGACGCAGCATGTCGATCCAGAAGAGGCAGTGCAGATTGCTGTGGATTGTGGAGCTCGCCAATTGCTGGGCATTCATTGGGGGACGTTCCCTCTGACGGACGAGCCGTTTCAAGAGCCACAAGAACGGCTCAGCGCAGCGGCTCATGCAGCATCTTTCGCCAACGCCGGCAGTGTTGCCCTATATGCGGGCGACACCTGGCAACTTCAGATGTAGCGAATGGACTGGGACTATCCATTCTGTTTCGGTGTGAGTGGGAAAATGAGCGGAGCACATGCCGGACAGCGAAAGATTCAGCGAACAGTTTCGCGAACAATTCCGGGATCTTCTCAGGTGGCGGAGAGATGTTCGACGATTTAAGCCGGCACCTCTGCGCGCGGGCCTGCTTGAAGAAATTCTCAGATTGACCAGCTTCGCTCCCTCAGTTGGGCTGAGTGAGGGGTGGCGTTATGTGTTGATTAGTCGTCCCGAGATGCGCGCCGAAATACGCGCGGATTTCGAGAAAGCAAATGCACGGGCGCTTGCCGGCTACTCCGGCGAGAAGGCAGCCCTGTATGCACGCCTGAAGTTATCCGGTCTTGATTCCGCTCCGGTGCATTTGGCGGCGTTCGCAGATCGTGCTACGACGCAGGGCTCAGGTCTCGGATGCCACACGATGCCGGAGATGCTCGACTACTCGGTGGTTGCCGCGGTAACGACCTTGTGGCTGGCGGCTCGCGCGTATGGGGTTGGGATGGGCTGGGTATCCATTCTGAATCCGGAGCGGGTGAGGGCGATTCTTGCCGTACCGGCCGAATGGCATCTGGTGGCATATCTTTGTATCGGCTACCCCGAGCGGGAATCGCCGGCCCCTGAATTAGAAGAAGCGGGCTGGGAAAAACGCCGCAAGGAAGTATCTCTTGTTGAGCGTTGATCTCTGCGGAGGGAATTGTCGATTTGAAGTCTTCAATAGAAGTCACCCGCGCGAGCGCCTTGCATGCAGTGGATGCCCGGACTCTGCTGAACGAGTACTATCGTGAAGTTGAGGTCACACAGAGGGACTCGCCGGAAAGCATCCATCAATTCCTGAGCAATCCGGATTCAGGCTTGTGGATCGCATTTGTGGGGGACGTGCCTGCGGGGTGCGTAGTGTTGCGCCCGTTGCCGGGCGTCCTCTCCGCAGGAGAATGCAAGCGCCTTTACGTGCGCGCTCCATTCCGGCGGCAGGGTATTGCGGAGGCGTTGCTGAATGCCCTGGAGGACTATGGGAGGAAGCTCTCCTTTTCCTGGATATACCTGGATAGCAAGGACGATCTTACCGCAGCGATTGCCCTCTACCGGCAGAGAGGTTACGAGCCGTGCGAACGTTACAACGACAATGCCGACGCCTCAGTGTTCCTGAGAAAAGCGCTCGGCCTCAGTGAGCGGTCTTAGTGGCTTGTCGAGATGAGTTCGTTGGCATAGCTAATCGCTCGGCTGAAAGTCACGAGGATAGCATGGGGCCGAGAACTCCAATCGCTTCGCTCATGGCTCTGAGTTTGGGTTGGTTCGTTAGGCCGGGCTGTGACTTTCATCGGATTCTGCGGCCCAGCGGGCCATGGTTACTCCCTAGCGGTCGCGGCTCGTTTTGGATGCCTTCAGTCAGCTAAGACTGTTTTACTGTTGCGAGCAAGCGCCAGTTCTCCAGGGCGGCTTTTCGATGGGGGTCTGCATCGCGCTTGTACTCGTCGCTCTCCACAACACTGCGGAATGCCGCAAAGTTGGGGTACTCGACGAGGACCACATCATCCCATGATTCATCTGCAGGACCGACGAGGGTCGCAAGCGCAGCGCCAATAAATACCGGGCGAATATTCTTTGTGCTCTCCGAGCGGGCCGCGATTTCATTGAACGCTCCAACGTAGCGCTGGTAGTAAGCTTCCCGTCCGGAGCAAGGCCCGAACTCGGTGCGATCTCCGTAATCAGCGTGCTCCCTATAGCGGACCAGGTTGAGCATGACAATGGGCGTGTTTTCGGGAATCAGCCGAGCGGCAGAGGAGATATTTTGTGCTTCTAATTCGGTCGTTTTCATGAGTTCCTTTTCTCTTGGATTTCTTGTATCTCGCGAACGGACGAAGCGCGAGTTTACTTCGAGCCAACGCTTGCCCAGTGCTGCTCGAGGGCTTGTGACACTTCGGCCGGTCTTTCGAGGAGGAACCAGTGTCCAGTGTCGAACTTCAGAATGCGGCGTGCTTTGGCGTCACGCCCCAGGTAATCTGCAAATGCGACCGGACAGGCGCTGTCCGAAACTCCCCAGAGAACGAGGCCAGGAGAGGTAATGGCCGCCAGCCCGGGCTCCCACTCGCTCCCGACAGTCACGGCAGATCGGTACAGGCGGAGGATGCAGTCCTTCATGGTGGCATCGATAAGAGTCGGCGATTCCGTGGCAAGTTCCTCAGGCACACCAAGCTGCTCCAGTCGCCGGCTGAACTGCTTAGGATCGAGCTTCGCCATCCACTCCTCACCGACGCCGGGGGTCTGAAAGATCTTTGCGAGTTCATGCCACTCGTAAGCCTTGCTGACCGGCCCAGCGCCCGCCGCCCAGGTTCGGACGAGATCGGGCCGGAGAGACGCGACGCGAACGGTCAGGATGCAGCCCCAGTCGTGACCGACAAGGTCGACGGGTTCGGACTGCTGTTCCAACTGGCGGATGATCCAGTCGACGTATTCTTCCTTGGTTGCGGTGAAGCCGGCAGGAACGGGGCTGTCAAAACCGGGCAGGGCGAGCGTGACGACATCACTCCGAGAAAGCTGCTGGAGCACTCGATTCCAAACACGATACGTGTCCGGAACGCCATGTATAAAGACTGCGGGCATTACGTTTTTCCTTTCTGTTTGCGCAGACACTTAGTTTGCTGTTGAGCAGCTTGTCGTAAAGTATTCTTGATTTGGCATGAGAAGGCTTTCAGCTGACAGAATATCATACTGACACTTTATTGCTATGTTGTCAATCCTTGCTCTTGTTAAGAACTGTATGTTTATGTCTCACGGTGACGGACCATGGCCCTGAAGCAGACGGCGGCTGACGCGGCCCTCCGGCGAGACCAGATCATCAAGGCCGGAACGGACGTGTTTCTGCGGTATGGCCATGCGCGCACCACCATGGGCGACGTCGCCGAAGAGGCGGGCATCTCGCGGCCGGCGCTCTATTTGGTATTCCCACGCAAGGAAGATATCTTCGCCGCAGTAATCGAGCGGCTGATTGAGGACAAACTGCAGGAGTGGCGTGAAGCGTTGCCGAGATTCCGCAGTCTGGATCGGAAACTGCACTTCTGCTGCGAGCAATGGGCCGGTGAGGGATACGACCTGACCAAAACACATCCAGACGCGCGGGATGTGTTTAATCTGGCATTTGTTCCGGTCAAGCAGATGTACTCAGATCTGGAAGCGTTTCTGGCCGACCTTCTGCGAGATCCCGTAGCCGCTTCAAAGCTAAAGACGACACCAGCCGAACTGGCGCGCGTTCTGATTTTTGCTATGCGCGGATTCAGAGACATTGCAGAAGATGGAGCACACATGCGGCGCTTGATTGCATTGCAGGTGGACGTTGTCCTGGCGTCGTTGAAGGCCAAATAAATCTCCGGGCCGGTCACAGGTGGTCAATTTCTTACAATGCGGCGCAGCCTAATCTGTAGCAGAATCAGAAATATGTCTGCTACCAAAGCGATCCCCGACGGTTACCACAGCCTGCAACCGTATGTGATGTTCCAAGGCTGTGCGGTCGCGATCGATTTTTATGTCAAGGCGTTCGACGCTAAAGAAAAAATGCGCATGACCAATGAGGAAGGTTTAATCAAACATGCCGAAATCGAGATCGGCGACTCGGTGATGATGATGGCGGATGAAGCGCCCGCGATGGAGGCCTTTGGCCCTGGGCAGTTCGGCGGTTCGCCTGTCTCAATGATGCTTTACATGGAAGACTGCGATGCCGTGTACCGGCGAGCGCTAGAGGCGGGAGGGGAAAGCATTCGGGCGCCGTCGGATCAAGATTACGGAGACCGGATGGCGGGTGTAAAAGATCCGTTTGGCTATAAGTGGTGGATCGCCACTCACCTCAAATGACAGCCGATCAATTCCGCACTCTGGCGCTGGCGTTGCCTGAAGCGACCGAAGGGTCGCACATGGACCACCCGGATTTTCGGGTGGCCGGGAAAATCTTCGCGACCTTGTCTTACCCGGACGAGGGTTGGGGGATGGTAAAGCTTTCGCCGGAACAGCAGCACGAAGCGATGCAACTCCATCCGGGTTCTTTCGAACCGGCGAAAGGCGCCTGGGGCCGTCAGGGGAGCACGCTGGTGCATCTGGCGGCTGCTGATGCCGGCACGGTCGGGGAAGCGCTGAAAATGGCCTGGACAGAATGCGGAAAGAAGAAAGCGCACGCTAGAAAACGTGCCGGTTGAGGATGTCAGGCCCTATTCTGAACTGCGAACGACGACGCCGTGCAGAGGATTAACCTTCCTCCCGATTTCGACGTGCGCGATTTCGACCTCGCGCCGGACGGCCATGAAGTCGTCCTCGAGCGAACGGAGGAGCGCTCGGATGTAGCGCTGGTGGATCTCCTGCCGAAATTCCGTTAAGACGGTTCGCGGTCACCGAGGGGCAGGTCACTAGTGCGGTGACAGGCGAAAACGCCTGTTCCACAACAGGCCAGGAGCGGTCTTTGGATTTGAGTCCTTTTACTATGGGAATGACCCACGCTTATGGCCCAACAGCTTACTCTGATCGGCTACGGCAAGATGAACCGCCTCATCGACCAGCTATCGCCGGAGTACGATTTCGAAGTCGTCCAACGCCTGACCACCGGCAACCATCAGGAGTCATTGAAGACCTCTGATGTGGCCATCGAGTTTACCCATCCCGCCAGCGCTCCGGCCAACATCAGGCGGCTCGCCGAAGCAAAGATTCCAGCGGTCTGCGGTACGACCGGCTGGTTCGAAACCCTGCCGCAAATTTCCGCTTTCGTCAATGAACACCAAAGCGCGCTCGTCTGGAGCCCTAACTTTTCGGTCGGTGTAGCAGTCTTGCGGCGTTTGGCGGGGTTAGCGGCCGACCTGCTGAAGGACGAATCGGAATACGGCGCGTGGGCTTGGGAAATTCATCACGACACCAAGAAAGACGCGCCTTCCGGTACGCTTCAGCAGCTTGTCGAGGCGATGCGACAGAACGGCTATCAGCGCCCAATCGATAGCAGTTCCAGCCGGGCCGGAAAGCATCCCGGCACCCACGAAATCGGCTTTGATTCTGCTGCCGACACGATCACGCTCCGTCACGCCGCCCGCAGCCGCGAGGGCTTTGCCCGTGGCGCTCTCAAGTCGGCTCGCTGGCTTCTCGGTCGTAAGGGCGTTTATACGTTTGAAGATGTTCTGGGCTTTTGAGCAGAACGGAGCAAGGTTGTGGCTTTGAGCCGAAAGAATGCCGCCAGGAATGGCGGCATAGCAGGCCTGGAGGCACGCTCCACCCATGGCAGTGAAGACTCCTGGAAAAAGTAAGTGGGATTTGGCCGAGGGACGACCACGATGCTCTGCATTTATTTTTGATCGGCATGACGGCGGCGAGCTTGCTGAATGAAATCGGATAACTTGGCGGCCTGTTGGGGAGCTCCGAATTCCGACTCAAACCAGGCGTTGGGGGGCGTATCAGGAGCACGGAGCTGAAAAAAGTCGAGCATGGCTTCGTCGAACTCGGGCCCTTCGGAGGACGTGTAGACGCAGCGATAGGGCACTCCACTTCTTTTAAGGATTTTTTCCACGGGCGAGACGCGGGGAATGTAGGCGAGAATAGGACGCCCGATCTGCAAATATTCGTAGAGTTTGCCGGGCACCTGCAGGCTGGCGGTCTCCCATTGAAGCAGCAGCAAGCCGCGAGCGGTCTGCATGATGTGATGCGCGGCTTGCTGCGGTACGCGGTCGGTCTCTACTTTGATCCAACCTTCCCGTTCGGCTTGCGCGAGGAAATCGGGGTCAGGCAGGGAGCCCTCGACCACCGGGCCGGCCAGATGTACTTGAAAACTGTTGGAGTCCAGACGGCCCGCGTCGATAAGACGCCGGAGCGAATGCAAGAGGGGAGTGGCGCTGCGGCCGCCATAGAGTTCACCGACGTGCGCGTAGACTCGCCGGTTCGAATTTGTCACAGGCAGAGGAAGCAAGCGCTGCTCGGGGTCGAATCCATTCCAGAGTAATTCGACACGGTTGGCAATATCGGGGTAGACCGTTTTAAAGTATTCCTGCGCAGCATCGGTGTTGGCAATGATTACGTCCGCGGATCGCATAAGGATGCGCTCGAGTTTCCGATAGAGATCTTTGGTGAAGCGGTTGATGCGGCTGTAGATCGGGTTATGCGCGAGAGGGTCGCGGAAGTCGGCTACCCACGGCAAATTGCGCTGGCGGGAGAGCCAGTATCCGGCCAAAAGTACGCCAACCGGGGGGAACGTAGAGAAGACAGTGATGCGGGAATCAGGATGCTGATCGATAAAGCGGGACGCAGCGCGATAGGCATGCACGGACCATTGCGAGCCGACTACGCCGGGGAGCAGAAACTTACGAATGGCGCGCTCGATTTGCCAACCGACGCCACTGCGAGCATTCGTGACGAAGGGGTCGTGAACCTGCTCACCCTGGATGCCTGGTAACTGTGAGATGTCAGCGGCCGTGATGACATGGCAGCGGTAACCCAGGCGGGAAAGATATTTGTAAAAACGAAAAGGCCGGAGGGCTCCGATGACGTTTTCTGGTGGGAAATGGTAAGCAAAGAAAACAATAAGGTCTTCGGACATTTAGCTTGCAAGAGCCACCGGGCGCGGCGCGTAGAAACGCTGGATTGCTGCGAGACTGCGCTCGCCGGCTTTACCATCCCAGAAAGGCGGAACAGAACCGGACTTGGGTGAATTTTTCAAGGCATGCCAGCACTTCAGAATCGACTCTGTGCTCGTGCCCACTAGCGTATTGGTTCCGTACTCGATTGTAGCGGGTCGTTCCGTGTTCTCGCGCAGGGTCAGGCAGGTAACTCCAAGAACCGTAGACTCCTCCTGAATGCCGCCGGAGTCGGTGAGGATCACGGCAGCCTTCGCCTGCAGGTGAAGGAAGTCGAAGTAGCTGAGCGGATCGAGAAAATGGATGCGAGCGGTACATTGGGTCGCCATAGCTTCGAGACGGGCGCGGGTCCTAGGGTGGACGGGCCAGTAGAGCGGCAGGTCTTGAGAGATCACGTTGAGCGCTGCAAAGATTTGTTGAAGCCGGGCGGGTTCGTCGACATTGGCTGGCCGGTGCAGGGTGATCAACCCGTAGCAATTGCCGGCGATTTGAAGGCGCAGGTGAATGTCGGATTTAAGAGCGTCGTCCCGGTGCCGGAGCAAGGAATCGACCATCAGATTGCCCACGAAGGAAATCTGCCTTTCGTGCTTTCCTTCGGTCAACAGATTCCGGCGACCGCTCTCTTCGGTGACCAGCAGGAGGTCAGAAATGGCATCGGTGACCACGCGATTGATTTCTTCGGGCATGGTGCGATCGAAGCTGCGCAGGCCCGCTTCGGCATGAATGACGGGTATCTGCAATTTGGAAGCGACAAGAGCGCCGGCGACAGTCGAGTTCACGTCGCCGACGACGATGACGCCGTCAACGTCTTCCTCGATCAGCACTGGTTCGAGGCGGCGCATGACCTCCGCGGTCTGCTGGGCATGGCTGCCGGAGCCAACTTGCAAGTGATGTTGCGGAGGAGGGATCTGCAGATCGCGTAAGAAGCTGCCCGACATGCTGTCGTCGTAATGCTGGCCCGTATGAATCAGGATGGTTTCGAAATCCGGGTCCTGCGAGATAGCGGCCATCAATGGCGCAACTTTCATAAAATTCGGTCGGGCCCCGGCTAACATGGCGAGACGTATGCTCACTGGATCTTCCCCTTCTTCTGTACTGATTCCTGGTAAATACGGCTCATGCGGTCGAGCGCCAAGTTCATGCTAAGGTCATGAGCGGCAAACGCCGCTGCTTTACGAGCTAGCTGGAGACGCAATTCCTTGTCTCCCGCGAGTAAGGCAAGTTTTTGGGAGAGTTCTGCGACGTTGCCGCTTTCAAATAAAAGTCCGCGCTGTCCGTCCTCGATGAGCTCGGGCGTTCCGCCGACGCGCGACCCGACGGGACAGCAGCCGCAAGCCATGGCCTCTAGGATGGAGTTGGAAAAGGCTTCAGACGAAGAGCAGGAGACGAAGATGTCCATAGCGCGCAGGTAAGGCGCAACAGCTTCGACAGCAGGCTGGAAAATACAGTGCTGTGCGATGCCCATCTCGGTCGCTTTCGCCTGCAGCTTCGGGAGCTCAGGTCCACCTCCGACGATGAGCAGTTTCGTACCCGGGTGGGAGCGGCACACGGGCGCAAAGGCTTCGACCAGCATGTCCATGCGCTTTTCGGGACGCAACACGCAGACCGAGCCGATGACCAGAGTGGCATTAAGAACCGGTTCGGGTTTCGGCGCAGAGGCAGGAAAGAATTCGGTGGTGTCGACGCCGTTGTAAGAGAGGATGGTGCGCTCGGTGGGCAGATGATAATCGTTGACCATGTGACGCCGCATGGCTTCGCAATTGACTACGACCGCGTCGACAAAGCGATCGCTAAAGACAACCTGCTTGCGCGTTCTGGCGTCGAAGAGATCGCGATGGCCGAGAGTGCTGGAGAAGACGACGGGCGTATGCAGCAGGCGGGCGAGTGGAGCGGCAAAGGCGGCGGTGGCGTCAAAAGCATGCACTACCTGAATACGATGTGCGCGCAGGTAACGGGCGAAAGTCCAGGCGGAGCCAAGGATGCGCGGTGAGCCGAAGCTCGAGATTTCGAGATCTAGGATGGGTACGCCGGCGCGAGACACTTCGTCGTAACGCAGACCGCCACCCTGGTAGACGGCGACGTGCGGGCTAATGCGAGAGCGGTTCAAACCGACCGCCAGTTTGGTGACGTCGCGTTCAATGCCGCCCCAATCGAGCTTGCGCACGAAGAGCAGGACGGGGATAGGCGAGTCGACGCCCTTCGATGACAGGACGCTCATGAGGCTGCCGAAACTCCGACCTGCCTGGAAGCGCGGGCAGCAATCACCGCCTGATAGCTCGCGAGCACGCGCTGGTTGTAAAGAGAAGGGCTGAAGTGATCGCGGACGCGTAGGAACGCTGCTTCGGCTATACGAGCGGCGCGGCGTCTGTCCTGAAGCAAGGCCGCGATTGCATCCGCCAGCGGCTCCGGCGAGGCCGGGGACACCAGCAGAGCTGACTCGTCGTGTGTCACCGCTTCTGGTATGCCGCCTACGTTGGTGGTAACTACCGGCACGTGCGCTGCCATGCTTTCGAGCAAAACCATGGGCGAACCTTCCGAAAGCGAAGGCAGGACAAACAGATCAGCCATCTGAAATAGTGGCCGCACGTCGCTTTGGTGGCCGATCAACTGGACGAAATTTTCGACCCCGGCGGCCTTGATTTGCGCGGCCAGTTTCGCTTCGAGCAGGCCGCTGCCAGCGATCAGAATTTTGCAAGCGGGGGCGTTCCGGTTCTGTTTCAGGCGAGCCGCCGCGTCGATCAGGAAACGATGGCCTTTTTCGGGAGACAAGCGGCCAATACTTAAGACGAGCGCTTCGTCCGCGGATACCCCAAAACGGGCTCGCCCAGCGCGGACCTCGGCTTCATCCCGCTCGATGAAATCGGTCGCGATTCCGTTGGGTATGACGGATATCTTCTCGCGCGGAACACCACGTTGGCGAAGTTGATTAGCGAAGGCTTCGCAGACGGTAACGACGCGATCACAGGCCCGCAGAGAGAAGCGATCCAGCTGGTTGTAAAGCCGCATTTTGAGATCTTCGGCGGTGTATCCGTGGTGGAACGCGATCCATCCAAAGTCTCGCGGTCGCAAGAGAGAGACCAAGAAGTGAGACTTGACGCTATTTGTCTGAACGATATCGGGCCGGTATTGTGCGCATAAACGCCTCAAGTGCGTAATGGCGGTGCGGTCGAAGCGGCCCGCCTCGGGTACGGTTTCAAGCGGAATGCCTGCTTGGGCGGCAGCTGCGATAAACGCATTTCGAGATGGCGCACCGGTACTGGATTCGCCGGCACGCACGAATGTCACCAGTGTCAATTCGACGGAATCACGGCAATCGCGTGCAAAATTCAGGAGGATTTTGGCGGGCGCGGTTACAACCTGGGCCTCGACTAGCGCCAGTACTTTGAGCTTACGGGAGTTCAAAACGAGCGATACTTGCCTATGGAAAAAGGCCTTCTGGTATGCGGCTTGGTATCAAATCCGCGCGTTGTTAGCGGGTGGTAGCAAATCGGCATCCGGTGTCGCCATCTGGCTGCCGCGAGAAAATCAGCTGCCGCTACACTAGTGTACTGTAACCCGTTAATCCTCTCTTTTTCAGATAAATGGCAACTACCGAGACGCCAAATCCCGAACGTACTTTGACCCAGCGAGCCGTTGCCGGTACCGCCTGGTCGAGCCTTTCGACAGCCGGGCGGCAGATTCTTTCGATCGCGTCGGTATCGACCGTTGCCCGGTTGTTGGGACCGAGCGCTTACGGCGTGATGGGGATGGCCAACCTCTTCATGTTGTTCATCCTGAACTTCCGCGACCTGGGTACCGGTTCCGCGATTGTGCAGCGTCCGGCTGTCACCGATCGGCTGCTCTCCAGCTTGTTCTGGTTGAATTTCTTTCTGGGACTCACGCTCGCGTTGCTGCTTTGCGCCGCGAGTCCTCTGGCGGCGCGCTTCTTTAATACGCCGGAGTTGATACCGATCCTGTGCACTCTTTCGATCTCATTCTGGTTCATGTCTTGCGGCATCGTGCATAGCTCGCTGATCATCCGGGAGATGCGCTTCCGCGCCTTGGCGTCCGCTGATTTGAGCGCCGGCTTATTTGCTTACCTGGTAGCGCTCACGTTCGCTTATAAGGGATACGGCGTCTGGAGCCTAGTGTTTGCCAACATCGCAACTTCCCTGGTCGCCACCACCGGCTATTGGATCGGTTCGAAATGGCGGCCGAGCCTGGTATTCGATTGGGGAGAAGTTCGCTCAATCGCGCATTACAGCCTGAATCTCTCGGGATTCGGATTAGTCAATTTCTTTTCCCGTAATGCGGACAATATAATCGTCGGCAAACTTTTAGGGAAGGCCCCTTTGGGAGATTACGGAATGGCGTACAACCTGATGCTGACGCCAATTCAAAATATCAGTTCGGTAATCGCTCAGGCCACTTTTCCTGCTTTTGCCAGAATTCAGAACGACAACGAGCGATTTCGTAAGGCTTATACCCGCAGCTGTATGCTGATCGCGCTGATCAGCTTTCCGGTGATGGCGGGCTTGGGCGTGATTGCAGATCCGTTGATCCGAACCGTGCTGGGTGTGAAGTGGATCGGGGCCATTCGCATTTTTCAGGTGCTGGCACCGGTGGGGCTGGTGCAATCGGTGCAGACTACCGTATCGGCGATTTACCAATCGAAAGCGCGCACAGACTTGATGTTTCGTCTTGGCATCATTTTCGGTTGCATCCTGGTCGTTGCATTTCTGCTGGGGATTCACTTCGGAATTTTTGGAGTGGCTGTCGCTTACTGCATTACGTACCTGGGGGCGACGATGATTCCGGGATTTATCGTGCCATTTCGGCTCATCGAGCTGAAGCTAACCGATTTTGCCCGGGCTCTGCTGCCGCAGATTCTGATCACCGGACTGATGGCGTTGGTTTGCTGGCTCTGGTTGAGACTTCTGCCGGCGCTCGGGATACAGATTCCCTGGATTTTATTGACGTCGACAATCATCTTGGGAGCTGCCGTATATGTGCTGGCTATGATTACGCTGTGGCCTCGGGTAATGCAGCACCTGGAGGCGGCGCTCGGAGGCGCTGACCGGCCAATGATCGCGCAGATTCTGGCTCGGACCAAGATCATCAGTTTGGGTGGGCGCGGGGTCCGGTCCGGAAGACTGTAGGCTGCACGATTCGGAACGACGAGAGAATATGGATTCGACATCGTCACGGCAGATGTTGACGACTGTGCCCTCTTGGCTGAGCAACCTGTCACACCCTTTTTGTATCTGGTTATGCGCACAACTTGTATATACTTAAGGCCTGGAATTCGACTGGGACGACGATAACGTAGAGCACCTTTTGCGACACCGCGTTACTCCCGTCGAAGTCGAGGAGGTGTTTTATCGAAATCCCGTAGCCCGGTCCGATGAATCGGCGCAAGGCGAAGAACGATTTCTGGCGTACGGAATAACGGGCGAGGGGCGCTTAGTGACGGTGGTCTATACGGAGCGCGACCGGAAGGTGCGCCCCATCACAGGTTGGGACATGACCAGACCGGAGAAAAGAGAGTATGAAAAGCAAATCCTCTAAGGACTTTGAGATGCCGAAATTCCAGAGCGAAGGGGAAGAGGCCGACTGGTGGACGAGCCCTGCCGGAAAACGGTACTCGGCCAGCAAACTGAAAGAGGCTGTGCGGAAAGGCGTGATCAGAACCGAATCGCGAGACTTTGAAGAGGTCAAAGGACTGATGAAGCAAGACGGCGGGCGGGCCGTGTTGGTAAAGAACGGCCTGAATGTGAAGCCCACCGACCCGGCCGTCTTAGCAAAACTAATCGCCCGCGTGAAAGAGAAGCAAACGCTCGCGATTTCGCTCCGCATCCCAGTGCCCGAAATCGAGGCAGCGAAGGCGATCGCGGCCGAAGCGGGCATCGGCTATCAAACCGTCCTCAAAGAGGCGATCAGTAAGGGACTTAAGTATCTGCGCCGTGCAGGTTAGGCGATCCTATTTAAATTACCCGAAAGCTCTTCGAGAATGATACAGTCCATTGAACTAAAAAGCGGCAGCCCCCAACCTAAGGCGTACCCGCCAGCGCGCCCAGGTAATCGATTTCCAAGCCGGCCACCGAAGCGCCTCCTTTGTGACCGAGGAAGTCGATAGTGAGGGTCTTGTCCGTAATTTTTGTCTCGAACTTTTTGTCGACCGCTGTACGGGGTCCGTATACCGTATCGAAATCGAAGTTCTGCAGAACTTTTTCGCCATTTAACACCACATCGAAATTGTAGTGGCCTGGCTCTTTGTACGTGTAGTCCGCAAACTTAAGTGTGACCGCATAGCGCCCGTTCGGTAACTCGAATTTGTAAGCGAAATTCTCATTGTTATATCGATAGCGCGACGATTGATAGAGCGCCTGCATGTCGGGCGAAGCACGCGCGATGGGGTTCTTTGTCCCCTGGCCCTGGCTGGGCATGCTGAAGCCAGTGTCAGCCGACCAGACATTTCCCTGGGCGTCCTTGAATCCGCCGGTCGCGCCTGAATCGATGCGGATGGTGTCCGGTTTAGACTTGAGTGTCAGACTGGCCGAGGCGGTTTCGGTTGCCACATCTTTGCTTTTGGCAGTAACGTTGACGGTGGCATCGGCCGCGAGATTGGCGGGCGCTGTATAAACTCCATCCGGCGTTATCGTGCCCAAGTTCGGCTGGAGAGTCCACGCCACGTTGGTGTATTTCACACCATTTAGGCTAGGCGTGAATTGGCGGCTGAGACTCCGGACGAGCGTTCCGTCTCCCGGTGTCACGCTGAGTTTGCCGAACTTGAACATCATCTGAGCGGTAGCGGTTTTCGAGGGATCGCTGGTGCTGGCGGCTTCTAAGACAATCGGTTGATCACCGGCGGGGGGCGAGGCCGGAGCGGTATAGATGCCATCTGGAGTGATTGCGCCCGGACCTTTGACGACCAACCATTTCGCCTGCTCACCCATAAACCAGCCCACTGTTTTGAACTGAATTTTCTGACCGATGGTGAGTGACTCGACCTTGCTCGGAGCGATGCTCAGATGCGGAGCGGAATCGTCTTTTGCGATCGAAAAGGCGCTGAGGATCGGGCTGGGCATGTGGTCTCCATGGCTAACGCGGCGGAGGGCAAAATACAGGGACTGATCGCTCACTACGGCCGGGATGGATTCAACCACCGGAGTCAAACAGGCATTGCCGATGCCCGCACCCATGTCGAAGTTCGGGACGACGAGTTTGCCTTGAGTCTCCAAATGAAAGGGTATGCGCCAGTTGGCTGGGAAAGTGGTTTTGCACTGCGGCTGGGCGAACATCAGCGTGATCTGGTAGCGGCCGTTGGGGACGAGAAAGCTGTAAACCATATCGCCCGAGGAATAGCGGCTGGTGTAGAAGAGCTGTATGTCTTTTGTTTTCGGCCAGGGTTCGCCGTACCAGTCGTCGTTAATGACGCCCCAGGAGACTTCGCCCGCCTGCCCGCGCCACCACATGTTGCCGTCCGAATCGGGGCCGTAGTCTGGCGCCGCTTTATTGGCTGCGCCCGGGGCATGGGTGGCATTTCCCACGTTGACGCGAATCGTGCCTTTCGGCATCACAGTGACGCCAACCCTAGCAAATGCTTTGGGATCGGCCACGCTGGCGGCAGTCAAGAAAGTGGTTGTGGGACGTTCGACGTCAGGTGCGGTAAATCGGCCATCCGCCGTCAAAGTTCCGAGCGCCGGCTCCATGGTCCATTTCAAGCGTTTTTCGCTGCTGCCGTTGACCCATGCCTTGAGTTGCGTGGTCACTCCAGCCTGAATCCAGGCATCCGGATTCGGCACCCCGACTGTGACCGCCTGCAATGTGATTGGAACGGTCGCCACTTCCGACTTGTTGTCTGTGCTGGTGGCGATTGCGATCGCGTAACCATCGGGTTTCACATAGAGGCTGGTCTTGATCGCCCCGCTGTCGGGAGACTGGATGAGCGAAGTCTCGTCCACCACCTCGAACTGATTCGACTTGGGACCTTTCTGAAAAACTTCGCCTAAGGCGCCTTCTACTGTCGGGTCTTCCGTCAGGTCGGTGTAGGCACTGACATCCCAGTTGCCGCCGCCGTCGGCAAGGATCAGGCCGTACTCTTTGAGCTGCGTCAGGAGTACCTGTGCGATGGGACTGAATTTGGAGGTGTCGAAACTGGCTTTCAGGCGGAAGCGCGTTCCGTAGGGGATCTTGCCCCAAGCGCCGGCGTTGGTGCGTGCAGGCCAGACAAAGTGCGGCGCGATGATGTTGTTCTTGAGCGTGACTCGCAGGGCGTGCTGAATCGCACCCATGCGGATTTCTTCGAGACCCAGTGTCAATGGCGTCAGCAGCATGCTCGCCGCATCGACTGAGCCGCTGGGCAGCGTCGCGCTCACGCTGTTGTAATGGAAGCCGCTTTGCGCCGTGCAGGTAGCGCACGCTTTGTTGTCGCCCTTATTGTAAGAGTTGTAGATTTCAGAGACTTCACAGGTCTGGCGGTCGATTGCCACTTCATGCCGGTCCATTTCGGAATGCGGATCGCTGAACACGCCGCCTTCCCGTTTCAGAGCCGGCCACTGGGTCATCTGAAAGGGGCCATCGTTCTGTGGCGTGTACATGAAGTGCATCGGTTTCGTCGGAGTCGACTGATCGATGATGTTGATGCCCCAACCCGGATAGTAAGCGACGGGACTGGGCGGAATGAGCCCCATGAAGGCGTCAGAATTCGGATCGACGGGCAGCTTGTCGACTTTTACGTTGAAGATGTGATTGTTGCCGAGAATCTGGCAGCCACCGAGAACGTTCTTGGCAGCGATCACGGCAGGAGCATGGTAGGTTCCGTTGGCGTCGATGCTGCCGGCGCTCCCCAGCGCCAGCGACCAGGTCACGGGTTTATTGGCTTTCAGCTGGATCGTGCCGCCCGCGGGGACGGGTGGTACGGCCTTGGGTGTGATACTCACGGCGGCAGGCAGCGCGGTTGCGCAGAGTGTGCAGACTGTCAGGAGTGACCTGAGAACGACGAAGGGTGAAGATTGCATAGCTGGATGGCAGTTGGATGCCCGAGACATCGGTGACGCGTCGGTCGGGGAACACGGGTAAGGGGTAGTTCGCTCACCCTCTTCTAGCCTACTCGCAGTGGAAGCGACGACGGAGGGAGAGCAGCAGCGCTTCGAGGCCAACGCTTAGTCCGAGAGGCCACTCTACGAAACGCTGTTTCTCAGTCCGCACGTGAACTGGATCGGCGGCGGGGTGGATTCAGGCAAAAGAACCAATTCATGCGCCAGTACCCTCTCGCGGCGGCTGCACAAACCTGTTGCCAAGCGATTCCGTTGTGCAATACGGTTTTGCAATACGGAAATGGAGGAAGCAGGACCATTACCGTTTCGTTGCGTAAATACTGGTTTAAGCAAGTTGTCGAAGAGCTCCGTGACGCGTAGATCATAGCTATCGCTGTTGGTGAGCCAGCTGCCCCCTATTGACATGTTTCAGCTGCGTGGCGTACCCTACCTATAGCGTTTCGATAGGTGTCATGCCTGAATCAAGAACTGAATTGTTGCGAGGAACCTTAGATCTGCTGATTTTGAGAGCACTTACGCTGACTCAAAATCACGGAGTTGGTATTGCACGCAGGATTCAGCAGATCACAAAGGGAACGTTTGATGTAAAGCCAGGTTCACTTTTTCCGGCGTTGCATCGGCTTGAAGAGAAAGGATGGCTAGCGTCAGAGTGGGGCGAATCAGAAAACCTCAGGCGTGCAAAATATTACAAACTGACCAGATCCGGTCGAAAGCAGATTGAAACTGAGATGGCGAATTGGAAGCGCGTCTCAGCCGCAATTGGCTGGGCCATTGAGGCGACCTCTGAGGAGTGAAAGCATTGCTAAAGCTTTTCAGGCTGCTCAGCAATCTCCTTCGTAAGAGCCGCGTCGAACACGACCTGGACGAGGAAATTAGCTTCTATCTCGAAACACTGACTCAGGAGGGAGTAGCGGCTGGGATGAGCGAACAGGAAGCACGGAGAGCCGCACGATTGGAACTGGGCGGTGTAGACGCCGTTAAGGAAGCAGTGAGAGATGTACGAAATGGGGCAGCCCTGGACCGAATCTGGCAAGATCTCCGCTCCGCGATTCGCGCCCTACGAAAAAAGCCAGGGTTTACAGCGGCGGCTGTACTGGTATTGGCGCTTGGTATTGGTGCGAACAGCGCTGTTTTCAGTTTGGTAGTAAACGTGATTCTGTTGAAACCATTAAGCGTCTCCCATCCTGAAGAGTTGATCGGCCTCTATAGCCGCCACACAAAGCACCCCGACAACTATCGGTTATTTTCTTACCCAAACTATGTTGATGTACGTCGAGCTGGCGCTCCCATTTTCTCGGGCCTCCTGGCGCAAGGTCTCGAAATGGTCGCCGTAGGGAATGGTGATCACACGCAACGGATGTTCGCGGGTATAGTCTCGTCTAATTACTTTTCGACACTTGGCGTTTCACTTCTCCGAGGCCGGCCATTCAAGGCCGAAGAAGAAAGGACGGGCCTCGACTTGCCTGTCATTCTGACCTACCCTTATTGGCGAAAAACTGGTGAGGACCCACAAATACTCGGTAAGCGGCTCACCATCAACGGGCGCCTATTCACGATCATCGGCATTACCCCAAAGGGGTTCACCGGAACCATGGCATTGTTCAGTCCGGAAATATACGTGCCGTTAGGTGCGTACAGCGCTGTAAATAATGGTTCGCTGTTGTCCGCTCGCGACAACAACGCTTTGCTTTTAGTTGGCCGTTTGAAGCGCGGAATTACATCACGGGCAGCTAATGCAAAGCTCGCCGTCATTGCCTCGCAAATGGACAAGGTCTTCCCGGCCGAAAACCGAAATTGGACGCTGATACTTGGTCCGCTTTCGCGGCTGGGCATCTTTGATCGTCCGTCAGACGACCGGCCCTTAGGTGTACCAGCCGTTTTACTGACGCCGCTCGCTGCAGTTGTACTGCTAATAGCCTCGTTAAACTTGGCAAACATGATGATGGCAAAAGGTGCAGCGCGCCGCAAAGAGATTGCTATCCGGCTCGCGATTGGCAGCGGCCGACAACGTATAGTGCAGCAGTTGGTGACGGAAGCACTGGTACTGGCGATTATTGGGGGTGTGGCCGGTCTTTTTATAGCATCCTGGAGCACGACTCTTCTCGTTCGATCGCTGGCCGGCATCGCGCCTTTGGAGCTTGTCTACAAGGCGGCACCGGATGTGCGCGTTGTTGTGGTTACGCTGGCTTGTTGCGTAGCGAGCACCGTGGTGTTCGGGCTCTTTCCTGCCTGGAGACTATCTAGTCCCGACGTGTCCCTCGACTTGAAACAAAACAGCGGCGAAGATTCTGCCGGTCGTAAACGCCGTTTTTTCTCACAGAGCAACATGTTCGTAATCGTCCAACTATCGCTGTCGTTGATGATGTTGACAGCGGCAGGTCTCTTTATTCACAGTGCCATTCGCGCAGCCAACATCGACCCTGGCTTCTCGCTTGACAACCAAGTACTTGCTGAAGTGGATGCCAGCCTCCTGAACTATGACGAAGCACGGGCCCGTCAGACTTACGGAGCGCTCAGGCAGCGTTTGCGACAGGTCTCGGGCATTCAGTCCGTCGCAATGGCGGCTACGGTTCCGTTTGGCAACAGGCGTCTTGCCAAGAGCATCAGCCCTGCACATGCTGTTGCGTCTAGGGAGCAACCGGAGACAATCGTCCGCTTTAATCTTGTGAGCGACGACTATTTCCGAACGCTAGAAATACCGCAACTCCTCGGTCGGTCGTTCGCGCCGGCAGAAAGCATCCCGGGATCGAAGAGCCACGTAGTTATTCTCGATCAGCTTGCGGCGGAGAAATTGTGGCCGAACGAGAATGCAATGGGAAAGCAAATTCGGTTGAAGGAAGACTCTAACGGCAGCCAGTCTCTATTATGCGAAGTGGTGGGGGTTGTAGGGAACATGCGCGAGAGCATCATGGGGGACAAAGCTGAGCCTCACGCTTACTTCCCGCTCGGACAAGAGTATCAAGCCGATATGCAGATTCATGTAAAGTTTTCGGGACGCGGAAAGAAAGTGGAGAGCGCAATGCTCCGAACGATCCGACACGAGATCCGCACGACTGATGGGCGGCTACCCGTTCTAGAATTGAAAACCATGCGTGAACATCTAGAGTCCAGCCTGGATATCTGGGTCGTGCGCACGGGTGCGCATATGCTTGCGATCTTCGGAGGCCTAGCGTTGTTGCTAGCAGTAACCGGGCTGTACTCTATCAACGCATACACAGTCGCGCGGAGGACGCGTGAGATTGGCATCCGGATGGCGATCGGCGCAGATGACTCATTGGCTCTGCGGATGATTTTAGGAGAAGGGCTTCGGGTAACTGCAGTCGGCCTAATGTTCGGCCTGCTGATGGGGATTGGGATTGGCCGAGCTCTTGCCGGTTATCTTTACGGGGTTTCGGATGTTGATCCAGCAGTGCTTTCAGCTGCCTGCATTCTGCTCGCAGTTGTGGCGCTATTCGCCTGCTACGTGCCTGCTCGAAGGGCTTCGCGTGTCGATCCGATGGTTGCACTTCGGTACGAATGACATGGCGTTCCTGAAATACGCCAACATTTCATGAAAGAAGCCATTCAGTTTTTCGGCTCACTCCAATGTGCAAGCTGAAGTCTCTGCTGAGCATTCCTAGAACAGTGCGTGAGATCTTTTATCAGCAATAAGGCGCTTCAAATTGGCGTCTTCTGTTTGTTGGGAAGGATTCTATACGGACAAGACCTTACAGGTTATTGGCAGGGAACGATAGATGCAGAGCCTGACAAATGGCGAAGTATTCTTCAAGTCATGAAAACGGATACCGGGCAAGTGGAACGCTAGATTCATCAGCGTCGACCAGGGTGACATGGGAGGATTTCAAGTGAATTCTTTCACCTTGGCGGGATCGAACCTGCGGTTCACAGTTGATCTGATTGGCGGCTCATATTCAGGAATCATCAGTCCGGATGGAAATGTGATTACGGGAAAATGGACGCAAGGCAAACCGCAATCGCTCGACTTTCGGCGCGCAAGAAAAGAAACTCTTTGGAATGATCCCTCCCCCCACAAGATTCAGACTGTTCATGTCGAAAAGGATGTTGACTTAGAGGTACTTGACTGGGGTGGTGTTGGACGCCCTTTGGTTCTGCTCGCCGGCATGAGCAATACTGCTCATGTCTTTGATAACTTTGCATCGAAGTTAGTCGGTGCCTATCACGTTTATGGAATAACGAGACGAGGGTTCGGCGCTTCAAGTACTCCCGAGCCGGTAACGGCAAATTACACCGCCGATCGTTTAGGGGATGACGTTCTCGCTGTCTGTAACTCTCTGCATTTAACTCGCCCAATCCTGGTTGGACACTCAATCGCTGGCGAAGAGTTGAGTTCCATCGGATCTCGCCATCCAGAGAAGGTGGCGGGACTGATCTATCTGGATGCGGCCTATGTCTATGCATACTACGATCAATCTCAAGGGGACCTGATGCTTGATTTGAACGAGTTGCAAGAAAAGATTGAACAACTCAAACCTGGTCACCAGGCACCGAACCCAAGTCAGCTGATCAAAGATCTTTTGGGATCGGTGCTGCCCCAGTTCGAATAAGACTTGCGCAAGATGCAAGGTGATCTTGAATCTAGACCTTCTTCACCAGTTCCACCCGGCCAATCCAAAGAAACGCCACGGCCAATGCCTGCTCTCGCCATTTTTGCAGGACAACAAAAATATACGCGGCTGGGAGCTCCTGTCCTTGCAATCTATGCGCTTCCTCATGACTTTGGACCGTCTCCTAAGGGAGATCCGCGACGTGCTAAAGCGGAGAAGCTAGACGAAGAAAGAACTGGAGCTCAAGCAAGAGCACTGGAAGGAGGCGTGCCTTCCGCACGCGTCGTTCGCTTGCCACACGCGAGTCACTTTATTTTTCGATCGAATGAGTCTGACGTGATCCGCGAGATGACATCTTTCATCAACGCTCTGCCATCCACGAACGATCCTTAATCGCGCGACGTCTAAATGTTGCTATTTCCCTCCGGCATTCCATCGACCACCTTTCGTTTTGGGCAAGCGTGCGGGTTGCAGCCGCCCTTGGATCCGTTCCACGCATGAGCGTCTCACTCGCACACGTGCCGGGTTAACCACGCTTTTTCAATTAACCCGGTCCCGCTTTAAAGTAGGATTAAGCGTTCATGCATAAACCTTCGTTTTCGCAATAGCGATCTTGAGTGGGAGCGTTCTGCTTGTTTGTGTTCGGAAGCAAACCGACGGCCAGTCACCAGGCCATATGGCGGAACACCGATCCCCTTCAGAGTACTTATTACCGCACCACAGTGCATTCTTAGGGCTTAAACGCGCGGGCTTCTTTCACGGCCGAAAGAGATTTTGAAAATTCCTTCCACCTTCTTCCTAGAACGGTGGGAGCGTGGTCAAAATCTTCGTGGCGAAATCTGCATTTAGCCGGCAGCCATTCACTTACAGCATGGCCAGAGAAGGGGCCAGGACTGCGGTCACAAAGGCGCGCATTTTTCTTTCATTCCTTCCCGCTCCCACCAAACGTTTGCAAATGAACGATTTGCAATCGAGTATTGCCCGGACGTTCGAAAACGGGGCGGCCCAGCCGGTTCAGGCGATCCAGACGCCGTGTTCCGCTTGGCGTTGAAAGGATTACAAAGCCTTGCAGTTTTTCCAAAATCGAATCGCGAAGCTGAAGCCCAGCGCTCGCCGAAGCCTCTTGTCCCGGTCCGCTATTTGCCCTTCGCTGATGAGCGTTGTGCTGCTCGGAGGCGTCTTCTGTCAGGCGCAGACGACCAGCATCAATCTCGCGACTCAAGGGCGGAATGCCGACTTCTCCACATTTCCCTTTACACGCCCCGTTTCGGTGGGTACGACCCTGCCGTCTACTTGCCAGGTAGGGCAGCTCTTCTTCAATACCACCGCAGCTCCGGGTTCCAACCTATATGGGTGTACGGCGGCCAATAACTGGACGACTTTGTCCAGCAGCAATGCGCCCGCTCCGCAGATCACGCTGAATCCCACCAGTCTGAGCTTCGGCACCCAGACGACCTTAACCACCAGTGCCGCTCAAACGATCAGCGTGCAAAATACCGGCACATCCTTTTTGTCTTTGTCCGGTATTACGATGAGCGGACCAAACGCGTCTGACTTTCTACTCTCGAATACTTGCGGCAGCACGGTGCCTTCGGGAGCGACCTGCACAATTACGGTTTCTTTCAAACCTTCGGTCGTAGCGGCCGAATCGGCATCCATCGTGATCAGCGGTAATGAAGCCGGTTCGCCGGTGCTGGCCGGCGTCACCGGAACCGGCGCTGTTGCGATCACGAGCGGCGGTCTGGTGATCACGCCGTCCGCCACTTCGGCTGGAGAGAATGGCGTAGTCACTTTCACCGCGAATCGACCCGTGAACTGGGCCCTGGTAAATGGGAGTTCGGGTTCGCTCATTTCGAGTTCCAGTACGGCGGCCACATACTCGGCCCCGGCTTCGATCGGGGTACAAGGGAATATTGGAAGCTGCCAGGCCACGCCGAGCGACTCGGTTTTCAACACGCGCATCGACAACCTGCCGCTCGAATCCCACTCCGCTACCTGGACGGTTAACATGGGCTCGCTGGGAGTTGGATTTCTGCCGAGCTGGGGGACCAACATCGCCGACAATACGACCCCGGTTCAGAATCTGACGTTCTATTACACCAATCTCTACAACGGCCCGTTTGTAGTGCCGCAGTGGCCCAACCTGAAACGGGAAGGCGGCGTCTTTGTAACCCGCTTGAATAATACGGACCACCATATCCTTACGGTGCGCCGGGATAATTGTCAGTTTTATGAAATTTACAACAACTTCTTCGGCGTGGAAGCCTGCCAGAACGGAGTAGCAGCCTGCACCGCCACCAGTGGTCTCACCTACAGTTGGAGCAGCTATGCTCTTCCCTACAATGGCGCAACGGATGCGGCGGGTATGCCCCTGTCACCTCTGACGCTCCACCTGGACGAAATCAAAGCGGGCGTGGTGAATCATGCCATGCGGTTTACGGTAGCGGGCGGCTACATCCATTCGATGCGGTACTGGCCGGCGAACAGTGGCAACGGGTGCGCCGGATGCACGAACAGTCCGCCCTACGGCGCACGGTTTCGCCTGAAGGCCAGCTACGACATCAGCAAGTTCAGCGCTTCGGCGCAAGTGGTTCTAACGGCTTTGAAGCAATACGGCATGTTCCTGGCGGACGCGGGTACCGGACCGACACTTACGGTGAGCACGGATGTGCAGGAAGATCCGCCAACGATGGGCGCTTTGGGCCAGATCAGCGGCGCCGGAATCGGTATGTCCAACTTTGAAGCGGTCGATGAATCGAGCTTCATCGTGAACAATAATTCGCTCCAGGTAAACCCGACCAATCCGTACCAGCAGCCGAAATCCTTTGCGGTTGTTACGGCGACCGATCAATCGAATTCGACGTATCAGGTAAACTTCCCGGTTGCTCTGCAAGGAGTAATCGTCGGTTTGCCGTCGCCCACTATGTACATACTGGCTGGAATGTCAGGCTATCAACTGGCTTCCTGGGTGAATGGCGCAAGCAATCAGAATGTGACCTGGTCTCTTGCCTCTGGCGTAGGAACCGTCACCGGAGGTGGATTGTACACACCGCCTGCTTCCGCCACTACCACTACTCATGCAGTGCTGACGGCTACCAGCGTTGCTGATCCGGCTGCCACATCCAGCCTCTATGTAACGATCCTTCCGAACGGAGCGAATCCAGCCGGGAGCATTCGAATCGATGCCGGCAACCCTAACGGTACAACCGATGGATCGGGGAACGTCTGGCTGGGAGATCAGGGTTTTGAGACTGGCACCTACATCCAGAAATTGGGCGATTACCCGAACTGGCCGTCGCTCAACTCGAGCACAGAGCGATACGTCTATCAAAGCAATGGCTACACCTACGGCGATGATTTGATGTATAACTTTGTCGTGCCGAACGGCAACTATAAAGTTCGCCTGATGCTCGCGCAGCCCTATAACGGCTGCAATCCGTGCGTGACCTACAATCCGAACTGGCGCGCGCCGATTCACATCGAAGCCAATGGCCAGATCGCGCAGCATAATTTCGATCTCGGGCTCCCGGTCAACTACGCTTACGCCACTCCGGTGGACGTGTACATTCCGGCGCAGGTAACGAATAACCAGTTGACGGTGGCTTTGCGCGCCGTTCTTCCGGACGTGCCGACCACTGCTTCGCCGTCGCCGATTCTTGGCGGCATGGTGATTACACCCGACACGACTCCGGCCCATCTTGTTATCGACTCGCAACAACAAACAAGTGTGAAAGCCGGCACTACCCTGCAACTCTATGCCACAGGCTGGTACATGAGCAACGCTGTCACCTGGTCCATTACAGGTCCGGGATCGATCAGCCAGACCGGGCTTTATACGGCACCCGCGACGGCCGCATCTACCGCACAAACCGTCACGGTCACCATTAGCAGTTCCGCCAATCCAACGATCCAGGCAACCACCACCTTGACCGTTCCGGCCAGCGGATCGTAACCCTGTCACAATAGTGCTAACAGACGAGGAGTTCGTTTAACCGAACTCCTCATTTCGTTCTCATCTTGCACATCTTTAAATCAGGAATGTTCCAGAAATTCGCATGAGCGCTGCTGTCGTGATTTTTCTGGCAAGCAGCACTTTTCTGCTTTACGTTTTAATCGGCTATCCAGCGTTGCTGGCGGTATGGGCAAAACGATTCACGCGTCCTATCCACAAAGAATTTTTTCGGATTCGCATCTCCATCGTCGTGCCGGTCCGCAATGGAGGCCGCTTCATCGAATCTAAGATTCGTTCCCTGCTCGAATCGGATTATCCTGCCGAACTGTTGGATATCCTGATCGTCTCGGACGGATCGACCGACGATACTAACGCCGTTGTCGAATCATTCGAAGACACACGCGTGAGACTACTTTCGCTGCCTGCGGGCGGCAAAGCAACCGCTGTGAATCGCGGGCTCGAACAAGCCTCTTCCGACATCATCGTCTTGACGGATGTTCGCCAGCCTTTTGATCCGGCGGCTTTGCGCAAACTGGTGGCGTGTTTCGCGGACCCTTCAGTGGGAGTAGTGACCGGCGAGCTTGTCATCCGTGAAGGAAGCACGCGCGAAGAGTACAACACAGGCTTGTATTGGAAATACGAGAAGTGGATTCGCAAGAACCTGAACCGGATAGACGCGATGTTGGGCGCCACGGGTTCTATCTACGCCATCCGCAGATCCGCTGTCGCGCCCATACCCGCCGATATCCTGCTGGACGATGTCTACCTGCCGTTCGCCGCGGTCTGGAAAGGCTTCCGCATCTATTTTGAAGATGAGGCGAAAGCCTACGACCTGCCGACGTCGCTGCAATCAGAGTTCAAGCGAAAGGTGCGCACGCAGGCAGGGGTTTATCAGATCATCCGCTACTTCCCTGCCCTGCTGTGGCCTGGCAATCGCCGGTTCATTCACTTTTTTTCGCATAAGTTTGGGCGGCTGCTGTTGCCCTTCGCGCTCATTCTGATTTTTCTGAGCAGCTTCGGATTGCCTCCGCTTTGGCGTGGTCTAGCTTTGGCGAGCCAGTTCGTTTTTTATGTCGCAGCATTGGCCGATCCCGTGGTGCCGGAGCGAACGCCTATCAAGCGCTTGTCGGCGGTGATTCGCGCCTTCACCGTATTGGTGGCCGCAGCGTTCTGCAGCCTGACCATCTTTGTCATGCCGGCGCAGCGATTGTGGAAGGAAACTAAAGTGACCTCCGCGCGAGAGACCACCGGTAGCCACTAAAAACGAAGGCCCGTCCTGGAATTCCAGGGCGGGCTCAATCGTTGTATCGAACGCAAGCGCTATTCCATTTCGCGAGGACGTTTCTTGCGATTGCGTTTTCGGGCGAGAGCTTCTTTGGTACGCCGCTTTTCACCCGGCTTCAGGTAAAAAGAGTGCCGCTTGATTTCTTTTACGATATCTTCCTGCTGCACTTTGCGTTTGAAACGCCGCAACGCGCTTTCCAGCGTCTCGCCATCTTGCAGATGGACTTCTGCCAACTAAAATTCACCACCTTCCGAACAGCCGTGATTTGCTCGACGGCCAAGCATTTAGTGTAACCCGAGTAGCTTGCTGCTGTGACGGTCCTGCAACAAGCTCTGCCTGTTAGAGTGAAAGTTCGCAAAGGTGCGAGGGCGGTATGAGCCGGCTGACGGCCCATCGATTCGCCCATTTCTAATCCCCTTCAGAATAGGATACGCAGACACACTCAGCATGGAAATCGTCAAGGTACTTGGTAGAGAAATTCTCGATTCGCGCGGCAATCCCACGGTAGAAGCGGATGTTTACCTGGCCGACGGCACGATTGGACGGGCCGCTGTACCGTCGGGCGCATCGACCGGCGAACATGAAGCCGTCGAACTGCGAGATAACGTTAAAACCCGTTACTTGGGCAAGGGAACGCAACAGGCGGCGGGCAATGTAACCAATCTAATCAGCCCCGCTCTCGCCGGCATGGATGCGGCAGACCAGACCGGTGTCGATGCAAGAATGCTCGCTCTCGACGGAACCCCGAACAAGAGCAAACTGGGCGCTAATGCGATTCTGGCGGTCTCGATGGCTGCCGCGCGCGCTTCGGCCGAATCGGAGATGACGCCGCTCTACCGATATTTGGGTGGCGTTGGCGCGCGGGTTCTTCCCGTCCCCATGATGAACGTGATTAACGGGGGCGCGCATGCCGATAATTCCGTCGACCCGCAGGAATTCATGATTGTGCCGGTAGGAGCGGAGAAATTTTCCGAAGCTCTGCGCATGGGCACGGAAACGTTCCACACTTTGAAAACAGTTCTCAAGAAACGCGGTTACTCGACGGCAGTGGGCGATGAAGGTGGTTTCGCGCCCAGTCTGAAATCGAACGAAGAAGCGCTGGAAGTTCTCAGCGAAGCAATCCAAAAGGCGGGCTATAAACCAGGCGAACAAATTTCGATTGCTCTCGATCCGGCAGCGAGCGAGTTCTATGACAAAGACAAGAAAAAGTATGTTTTTAAGAAGTCCGACAAAAGCGAGAAGACCTCCGATCAGATGGTCGAGTTCTGGCTTGGCTGGGTCAAACAATATCCGATCATCTCCATCGAGGACGGCATGGCCGAAGACGATTGGGAAGGTTGGAAGAATTTAACAGATGCGCTGAAAGACAAGATTCAGCTGGTAGGCGACGATCTGTTTGTCACCAATACCGAACGGCTGCAACAAGGTATCGATAAGGGCGTGGCTAATTCGATTCTGGTGAAAGTGAATCAAATCGGATCGTTGACCGAAACGCTGGAAGCGATGCGCCTGGCCAATGCGGCTCACTATACGACGGTGATGTCGCACCGCTCGGGCGAAACCGAAGACGCCTTTATTGCGGACCTGGCGGTCGGCACCAACGCCGGCCAGATTAAGACCGGTTCCGCCAGCCGCACCGATCGCATCGCGAAATACAATCAATTGCTGCGCATCGAAGAAGAACTTGGCGCTGGCGCGATCTATCCCGGCAAGAAAGCGTTTCAGCACCAATAAGCAGGCATGGCAAAAAAGACACCGCTGGTTCTTACGATACTTGACGGGTGGGGTTACTCTGCCGCAACCGAAGGAAACGCCATTGCACTCGCGCGGAAACCGGCGTACGATTCGTTGCTCGCGAAGTATCCGAACACGCTAGTTCACACGTCCGGTCCATTTGTCGGCTTGCCTGAAGGCCAGATGGGCAATAGCGAAGTCGGGCACATGAACATGGGAGCGGGCCGTGTGATTTACATGGATGTCACGCGCCTCGATCTGGCAATCAGCTCCGGCGAGTTCTTTCGCAATCCTGTACTCGTGAACGGGATGAAGAAGGCGGAAGGGCGCCGTCTTCACTTGCTTGGATTATGCAGCGATGGCGGCGTGCATGCGCAGCTTACGCATCTGTATGCCTTGTTAGAGATGGCGAAACAGCATGGGCTCAGCGAGGTATTTGTCCATTGCTTTATGGACGGGCGCGATACCTCGCCCGAAAGCGGCGCCGGCTATATCGAGCAATTGGAACACAAGCTCACAGAAATCGGCGTCGGCAAAATTGCCTCTGTTTCAGGCCGATACTACGCGATGGATCGCGACAAGCGTTGGGATCGTGTGGACCGAGCATTTGGCGCAATGGTGCTCGGTAACGGCCATAGGTTCGAGTCGGCTCTGCAGGCGGTGAGGCGCTCCTATGAAGCTGGCATCACCGACGAGTTCATAGAACCAGTCACCATCGTAGATGCAAACCATCAGCCCATAGGTTTGGTGCGCGAGGATGACAGCCTCATCATGTACAACTATCGGGCCGACCGTGCACGTGAAATCACGATGGCCTTTACCGACCTGTCGCTCGCGCAGCCATCGCGTTCTCAGGTCCCCGCCAACCTTACCTATACGATGATGACGCAGTACGACAAGAGCTTTGGCTTGCCCTACGTGCTGCCGCCGGAACACCCCGACAATATCCTGGCCGAAGTGATGCAGCAGGCGAACTTGAAGGATCTGCGTGTAGCAGAAACCGAAAAGTACGCTCACGTCACTTACTTCTTCAATGGCGGCAACGAAAAGCCTTACCAGGGCGAAGAACGGGAACTCGTGGCGTCGCCAAGAGTAGCGACCTACGATTTACAGCCGGAAATGAGCGCGGCCGGCATCACCGAAAAAGTGGTGAAAGCGATCGAGCAGGGCGGTTTCGATCTCATCGTCATGAACTACGCCAATGCCGACATGGTTGGCCACTCGGGCAAGATTGAGCCGACTATCCGCGCGTGCGAAACGGTAGACGCGGGCTTGGGCGAGATTCATAAAGCGCTCAAGCGTGCCGGCGGTTCCTGGCTCATTACGGCCGATCACGGGAATGCCGAAATGATGATCGACCCCGCAACCAGGGGACCGCACACGTATCACACCACTAATCCAGTACCTTTTATATTCATCGGGAACGGTGACGTTCAATTGCGGGAAGATGGCGCGCTTAAAGACATTTCGCCCACCATTCTCGGCTTGCTAGGTATTGAGCAACCGGCTCAGATGAAAGGCCACAGCCTGCTGAGCCGTCCCGACGCTTGACGGAGCCCGTCAGCTAAAGGACCAACTTGCTGAAACCGGTCTGGAAACGTCTTGCTCAAGTCAGAGTCCTATAAGCACAATGGAAAATCAGAAAGATCACGATAAGCCGGAAAACCTGGTCGAGAGTCCGCACCAGGCAGAAAAAGAGGCGCGCAGTTTAGAAGACATGGTCGATTCCGACCACTCGCTCGAGGGCTACTTTGTAATGAATAATGTGCGGGACGGCGAGGAAGTGGAAGCAGAGAAGCTTAAGAAAGAGCAGGATGCGAAAAAGGCTGCGACGCAGAAGAGTTGAGGAGTTTGCGGAGTGTCGTCCTAGCTCAGGCAGCTAAAGAGAGACTAGCCGCATGAGGTTTTAGTGCTGCCGTAGTTTCATCAAGAGCCAGTTCGGTTGTGAAATGGAAGGTGCTGCCCCAGCCCAGCTCACTTTCAACCCATAGACGCCCGTTCATCATGGCTGCCAAGCGTCGGCCGAGAGCTAATCCAACACCGGTTCCGCCAAATTTCCGAGTCGAAGAGCCATCCCCCTGGCGGAAAGCTTCAAATATCGCCTCCTGTTTATCCGGCGAGATGCCGATGCCCGTATCTTTGACGGCAAAGTGAAGCTGGGCGGTTTGGGCTCTAACCTGCCGGCAATCCACTGAGACGGCTATCGACCCATGCGGAGTGAACTTTACTGCGTTGTCAAGGAGGTTCAAGAGGACCTGAAGCAGGCGGACAGGATCGCCGAGGAATCTGTCCGGAACACTGCTCCCGACGGCGAGATTTAGATTAAGGCCCTTCTCTCTCGCCCTCAAAGTAACCGAGTCAATAGACTCATGCAGCAGTTCGCGAAGCGGGAAGGGCGTCGTAGCCAGGGAGAGATTACCGGCTTCTATTTGCGAGAAATCCAAAATGTTGTTGACGATGCCCAGCAGGGAATCGGCGGAGGTTCTAACAATCTCCAGATACTCTCTTTGATCCGCCTGCAAGTCGGTTCCTAGCGCAATTCCGGTCATGCCAAGAATGCCGTTCAGGGGCGTACGAATCTCATGGCTCATGTTGGCCAGGAACTCACTTTTGGCGCGGCTCCCTGCCTCGGCGGCATCTTTGGCTTGATTCAACTCCCTTGTTCGCTCCTGTACTCGAAGCTCCAGTTCGTCGCGGGATTGTCTAAGTTGGCGCTCGCTCTCGGTCAGGGCAGCAGTGCGCTGGTTTACCAGCTGGATGAGTCGTTGCTGTTGTCTCGTCAGGTGTCGTACGCGGATACGGTAGGCAGCGACGCAGAGGCTCACCGAAGCAAGCAGCGAAAACAAAAAGAAGGTCTTTGTCTGATAGAGATGCGGGCTGAGCGTAAGCGCCAGTGTGGCTGGTGAAGTGCTCCAGACGCCATTCCGCCCAGCTTGCACCCGAAATTTATAGTTTCCGTGGGGAATATTCGTGTAAAAGGCGGTGCGGCGGGTTCCTGCCTCGATCCAATCCTTGTCGAACCCTTCGAGCATGTAGCGGAACTGGAGTTTTTCGGGATCAATGGAAGTAGGGGCGGTGAATTGAAATTCGAGGCTGCCTTTGCCGGGCGGCGCGGCAACAAAGTCGCTGACGGCGGTGTGACGATTATTAATGAGTACCTGCTCGAGGAGCGCGCTGGGACCGCTGCGTAGATCGACCGAGCGCGGATCGACAACAGAGAATCCTTTCACGGTAGGAAACCAGAGCTTTCCATCGATTGATCGAAGGGCCGCCGGTTGAAACCCGCCATTGCATTCAGCGCTTTTCATGCCATCCGGGATGCCGTAGGCGATCGAGTGGATGGCCGTGAGCGTGCCGTCTGCAAAGGCATTTAGCTGGCTTTTGGCCACGCGAAAAACGCCTTTGTTCGAAGTCATCCAGAGATTGCCGAGATGGTCGTCGAGAGTGGCGAAAATATTATCGTCGTAGAGCCCGTCAGACGAGCGATACGCTATAAATCGCCCCTGTGAGAAACGCAGCAATCCGCTGCCGCTAGTGCCGAGCCATAAAGCGCCATCCGGTTCGCCCTGAATCGACCAGATGAGTGAGTTGCCCGTAGCCTGCGAAGGGTGAAAAGGGAGGAACCGACCCGCCGCGAAACGAGTCAGCCCTCCGTCGCCCGTGCCGATCCACATCTGATGCGTGGCATCTTCGAAGATCGAAACGACGTTGTCGTTCGACAGACCGTCCTGGAGCCGGTACGTCTTCACACTTTCACCTGTCAAGTGGCTCAAGCCACTCCTGGTACCGACCCAGAGATCGCCCAAGTGGTCGATGTAAGTGCAGAGAACGAAGGTCGCCGGGATCTGGCTCACCACGGTGATCTTTCCATCTTTCAGCCTGGCGAGGCCGCGGCGCGTGCCGATCCAAAGCGTTCCTGAGCGATCCTGCGCGATCGAAAACACCAGGTTATCGGGCAGCCCCTGCTTGATCGAGTAAGTTGTAACGCGTCCGTCCTTCAGGTTCATCAAGCCCTGGTCGGAACCGATCCACACACCGCCAGAATTGTCCTGGAACAGCGGCAGAATCATGTCGCTCGCTAACCCCTGCGCCTTGGCTACTGTAGTGAAAGCTGCGGGTTTGAAGGAATTTAGTCCCCCGCCTCCGGTCCCGAACCACAGATTACCTTCTTTATCATCAAAGACCGTCCACACCTCCTTGGCAGGCAAGCCGTCTTTTTCAACGAAGGAGTCAATCCGCCCGTTCGCCAGCCGGTTTAGCCCGTTATCGGTACCGATCCAGAGAGTGCCCGCAACATCCCGCGTAATCGAGAAGACAGTGTTGCTGCTCAGACCACGGCTTACATTGAATCGTTCCGTGCCGGAAGGACTGAAATGGAACAGACCGTCGCTGGTGCCGATCCAGAGGGAACTGTCATCATCCGCGTGGAGTGAGCGAACGAAGGCGCCTGCGAAGGTCTTGCCGGCAGGATAGCTGGATAGTTTTCCCTCGTGTAGATAGCTCAAGCCAGAGTGAGTTCCTATCCAAAGGTCGCCGGCGCGGTTTCCAGCAATCGAAGCAACGGCATCATCGGCTAAGCCGTCCGAACGTCTAAACACGCGAGACACCCGGTCGTGAGATTTGGCCATTTTAGCCAAACCCCCTCCCTCGGTGCCGATCCAGATGCAACCCTGCGGATCTTCGTAGAGCGCTCTTACCTGATCCGACGGTAGCCCGTTCTTAGTCGTGAACCACTGAAATTTTCCTTGGTGAAGGCGCGCGATGCCACCGCCAAATGTGCCCAGCCACAGGTCGCGATTGTGATCGACCAGCAACGCCAGAACCATGTTGTTCTTGAATCCAGCTGTTTTCTTGTCGAAGACAGTAAAACGGACCCCGTCAAAGCGAACCAGGCCTTCTTCGGTGCCAAGCCAGAGATACCCGTCGGGAGTCTGCGCGAGGGACAACACAGAATTCTGAGGAAGCCCTTGTGCCGTTTGCCAGGACCGGTGGATGTATTGCGAGAGCGCACGGTCGGGATCAAGACTGGCGCAGGCGGGGCGGGCCAGAAGAAGCGTTAGAAAGAGGACGAAACTCGTTGCGATCCGATCGGGAGTAAGCCTCCACCGAGTCGGGGGCATGGGTGTTTCTCCTGAGGCCAGCCTTGTCATCTTAGGATTCTGATCGGCCAAAGAGTGGGAAAAAAATAGGGCGATCGAGAGAATTTGGTGATTTTAGCGAGCAGAAGCCGGCAAGGGTGAGCTACCAGATATATTTCTTGGCGTCAGCCCGTCGCTGGTAACTGTCGAGCACGTGAACGACGCGAACTCGCTTCAGTTTTGCCGGGGATAGTTGTCCTAGGGGGATATAGATAATTTTCCGATTGGCGCGGGCGGCAATTTGACGAAACAGGGAGCGGGGTGGTCTGGCGGCAATGTAGGCCACATGTTGCTCGACTGAATAATCGATGCCGGCCATCAGCAGGCGCTCGGCTTTGGTTTCTGCCTGATCGTAGTCGGGATCACTCCAAATGTCGAAAAGACGACGGGGCGGCAGGGTCATCAACAAACCCCCATATTCGGCACGTCCGACGCCGGGCCCAACCAAGTGGTCGAATGGCTCCGTGGAATAGAACGCCATATCGGATTCGTTCTGGTGTTCTCCGAGCCAGGTGGTTAAGTAGTGATAGCGATCGTTGCGGTCTTCGTCGAAAATTACAATCAGAGCCCCGACGTTGGCGGCCGAGCGGCCGTTGTCACGCACGTAAAGCTTGCCTTGATGCCAGTTGCGGATTGTCTCGCGAAGATCAATGCCGTCGCGAGAAGAAGCGGTAAAGGGCTCGACCCGGGTGGTTTCTTCGCTAAGTATGGTCTTCGCGTGCTGCTTCAGAAACCGGCCATAGCTCTCGATAATAAGGTCCTCGGGCGGATAGGAGCAGATGGAGGCACTGTCGGTCTGCTGGGCCCATTCACCTTTGAAGGTTTCCCGCTTGCGGCGCTTGATGCCGGCTGGCCGGAGGCGCTGTTTCATACGAGGCAAACGACGCCGGATACGCAACCGGCGGGTGTTGAGCCAGACTTCATCGCCCGAGATATTGAGCGTTTCCAGCGGTGGATCGTCGGTCTGCTGCACGCTATAGCGGTTGGCCATCTCCCAAACTTCATAGGCGAAATTATCATCGATCACCGAGCGGGCAGCTAAGGCGAGATCGTAGGCGCCGGGCAGAAGGTCGCGATCGAGCAGGGCTAAATTCCTGGCGAAGCGAGCAAGAGTAATGCGTTGCCAGGTCTGGAGCTGGTCGCCGGTATTGACGTTATACTCACTTTCGGCCTCGCGCAGAAGACTCAGTTGCCATTGGGGACGGCTCACGCAAGCTGCCGCCAGATCGGTGTCCCGCAGGCCGTCATATCGTTGCTGATAATAAGGAGGCTCTGAGGTCACTTCCGCCAAACAATCGGGATGAAGATTGAAGAGTTTTGCCGAGGAAAACAGTCGCACCGGCCCCGGCGCGGGCTCTTCCTGTGGCTGATCCATGGCGTCGAGCAGAGCATCGAGCGAAGCGAGTGACACGACGACGCTGGTAGCGGCCATGGGATCGGCGCCTTGCAGTTTCCAGGCCATGGCCGCGGCATGGATCTCCATTGCAGAGGTTCTCTGGGGCGGCTGGAGGCGGTAACTCTCGACATAGCGGTGGACTCCAATCAGTTCCACCGAGTAAGAAGAGGGATAGACAAAAGGCAACACGGACCGGCCTTCCACGGGCGGCTCGAGAAATAAGACGGCGGCATCCAGTTCGCGGGCGGTTCGCAATGCCTCGACAAAGGGATCTCCTGGCTCAACCGGAATATAGACAGGCGGTTCGTCCTCGTCGTAGCTGCTCTTGGGAGCCAGCAAGATGACCGACATCGCAGGCATACGCTCAATAGCCATCCGGTACTGCTCGGCGAGTGAAGCAGGAAGTTCGATTGCGATCACGCTCGGGCGGAGCTTGAGAAGCGAGCGACGCACGTGCAGGGCAAACTCAAGCCGGCCTGGGACTACGGGCAGGTAGGTAAGATTCCCGCGCCGAATCAGCGGACCGCTATCGATAGCAGCTGGCATTGCGTTGACTCTCTAACGCAAGGAATACCGCAGTGCTTCGTCGCCCAGCACGGCGAGAATTGATTCCTTGAGAAACGAAGCGGGGCTGTGCTGGTTGCCGGCTTTCAGCTTAAGCGCGTAGCGGGCGATATTGACGCCGTCGCGAACCGTATAGTTCTCGTCGGCGGCGTGTGCCTGCTGCAGGAAGTCAGTGACGTATTGGAGGACGTCGTCGGGAGAGAAGGGCACGTTCTCGCGCAGAATGGCGAGTTCTTCCTCGCGCTCCGGGAAGTCGATTAAGATTTGCGGCTGCAGCCGGGAATGGATGTATTCGGGAAGATCGAAGGTGGAGGAGTCTTCGTTCATGGTCGCGACGAGGCGGAAGTCCGGGTGGGCTTTGATTTTGAGACCGGCGACGATGGATTCGATGTAGCGCCGATTGTCGAGCAGAGGCGCCAGACTGGCCCAGCTTTTCTCGCTCATGCGGTTACCTTCGTCGAGGATGGCCACGCCACCGCGAATCATGGCTGTCACCAGCGGAGAAGCGACATACTTCAGCGTCGATGCGCCTTCGATCACGGGAGTGATGAGCAGATCTTCCGGCCGGGTATCGACGGTGGCCTGCAGGATATAGACCTCGCGGCCGAGCCGCTTGCCGGCCGCAAATGCCATGGTAGTCTTGCCCACGCCCGGTTTGCCCAGAAGGCGCGGATTCATCGGGATATCCCGGTCGTGAATCACCATCCAGGCGGCCATCAGCTGGCGCAGTGCTTCTTCCTGGCCGATCCAGGAGACGTTCAGCTCATCCGGGTGAGCAAGGTGGAGTTCAATTCCCTCCGTAAGAACCTTCATTGCGTAATTAGTGCGCTCCTCTTTTACCAGGACCGGGACGGTTTTCCAGAGAAACGCCGCCGGGATTGGTTACATTCTCATCGTAGAATGAGAGTTCTTTGAGTGATGAATCACAGACTGATGCGTCTCGTTTACGCGTGTGAGTTTTTGCTGGCACTCGTCGCCATCTTCACGGCCTGGTCCGAGATTGGCGGACAGGCGGCGTTAGACCTGATGCATTGGGGATGGAAATTGGGGTTGGGCTTCGCGCTGGCAGCGGCTTTCGTAGCGTATACGGCGGCACTGGTTACGGAGCAGTCGTTATGGAATTTACGTTCGGCGCGCTGGATGACGGCGATGGTTGTTTTGCTGCTGGCGATGGGCGCTGTGACCTATTTTTACGCCTTGCAGGTGGATAACGGTGACTCGGATGACTCAACGCCTTCCTCGGCTCACCACGCTGTGACCACTTCTTTTGAAGCCGTGGCTGTGCAGGGAGTTCTCAGATTCGCATGAACACTTCAGAGCCCGTGGCCGGCTATGCATATTGGGTGTCGCCCGACAGGTCCGCGAAAGTGGTGTACTCGCTGGCTGCCCTGCAGGAAATTGACACGCTGGTTAATGATGGCTACCGGCGCATTCCGCACGGCGGCGTAGAAACAGGCGGCATTCTCTTTGGAACGCGGCAGGCTCAACTCGCGCAGGTTGAAGCCTTCCGGCCGATTGAGTGCCAGCATGCTTATGGCCCGTCGTTTGTGCTTTCCGAGAGCGATCTGGTTGCCTTGCGGGAACAGCTGACAGCGGCGGCCAATGATCCGGCCTTGGACGGGTTGCGGCCGATTGGCTGGTTTCTTGGGCATACACGTTCTTCGTTGCAGCTGCAGCAGCGTGAACTTGTGTGGTTTAACGAGTTCTTTCCTGAACCGGGCAGCCTGACTCTGCTGGTAAAACCGGAGCGCTTCCAACCGACACAGTTTGGATTTCTGCTGCGCCGGCCAGACGGTTATCTGGAACAAGATGCCACTCAGAGCGCGGTGATTCTGCCGTTGTCTGGCGCAAACAGCTACACGCCTGAGCGGGCTTCGCCTTCCATCGCGGCGCCGAAAGCCGAGCGCGAAGTGGCTAGAGCGCCCGAGCCGGCGGCTTCTCCCGTGGGTGGAGTAACTCGTGTGAGAAATACCCGGCAAATGGATGAGACCCAGGTCGCACCGCCGCCGGTCTCGCCCTTTGAAGCCGCTTTAGAAAAAACGCGGGCTGCCTCCGCACAGGTCGCAGCGAAACCCCCGGAAGCACCGACGCCTAGGCCGACGCCCAAAATCGAATTGCCGGACCGTAGGGTTTATGCGGTTGAACGTCCACGCAGCTTTGCGGGATTGAGTTTAAAGTCTGCGGCCGTGTTGTTACTGGCAGCGATTCTGGGATGCCTGGCTGGTTACTGGGCCTACCTGCAACTGCCTTCGCCTGCCATTCCGGTCAGCGTGCGCGAACGCAGTGGTCAATTATCAGTCGAGTGGCCGGCCAGCCAGACCGAGAGTGTGGAATACGCCGCGATTCAGGTCGACAATGGCGCCTGGATGCCGCTAACGCCAGAACAGAAAACGGCAGGTCGCGCTTTGGTGATTGCGCCGCCCGGCGATGTGAAGATCGACATCATGGCAAAGCACTGGCTGCGCGATTCGCGCGGCATTGTGCGCTATATAAGGACTCCTCAGCCGGTTCGGTAAAAGCAAGCACTTCACAACGGTCCTGGTGGTATCTTTAACGCCATTGGCTCGCTTTTGGATGATGTCGGCCATCTTGGCGGTTTTCAGCTCGGGCGCCAGCTTCAGCGCGCCGGAGAACATGACGCCTTTCCTGTTGGCAGTTCACGATGCTCCAGTGCCTTTCACCGGCTCGGACGGATGCATACACCTGGTGTACGAACTCTGGATCACAAACTTCTCCAGTGCTGACATTCTCGTCGAGAAAGTCGACATTCTCGGCGACGGCGTTCTCCTTGAGAGCCTGGACAGGGTTGCTATTGGTCAACGTCTTCAACCTGTCGGTACGCGCCAGGCGGTACGAACACTCGCCCGAAGTTTGCAGGCCTTGTTGTTTATTCACGTTGTACTCAAACCCGGCTCCAAAGTACCTATGGGGCTTTCGCATCGAGTGACCGCGCACGTCGACGCGGCCCCGCCTGGTCAACAGACCATGGGCGAGAGCGGTGGTGACACCGTGCTCAGTAAGCGAGAGGTCGCCCATATTGGTCCGCCCTTGCAAGGGAACGGTTTTCTCTCCGCAGACTCCTGTTGTGACGCGACTCGCCATACTCGAGCCGCCCTAGCCGTCAACGGGCGTGTCTACGTGGCGCAGCGCTTCGCCGTAGACTGGGAGCAACTCGATGCGCAGGGCCGCATCTATTCAGGCCCCCGTGAAACGCTTCAGAGTTATACGATTTTCGGCGCTCCGGTGCTCGCAGTGGCAAGCGCCTTCGTTGTGTCGGTGACCGATGGTCTTCCCGAGCAAACACCGGGTAAATTTCCCGATCATATTGCGCTCGACGCAGCGGATGGAAACTCTGTCATGCTCGATCTGGGACAGAGCCGCTATGCCCTTTATGCGCACCTCCAGCCGGGCAGCGTTCGTGTGCGCCGTGGCGAGCGGGTCAAACAAGGCCAGGTAATTGGGCTCGTCGGAAACTCAGGCAATTCGGTAGCCCCTCACCTTCATTTCCAGGTCAACGACAGGCCGTCATCGCTCGCCTCGAACGGGCTGCCTTACGAGATTGATCGCTTTCAGGTCTCCGGAAAATCCCCTGGTACAGAAGCTTTCGATCAAGCCGAAGCAAACGGCACTGCGCTGCCGTTTACAGCGTTCAACCCAGTGCGAGAGGTTCAAGGTTCCTTGCCTCTCGATCAGCTGATCCTCTCGTTCGATCTCTTAGACCGCTGAAGAATCGCGAAGGTCAGCATGTTCGCGTCTACTCATACCGCAGCGAAATAGAGGGATCTACGTTACTCGCCCGGCGGGCGGGCAAGTAGCAGGCCAATAAACTAACGAGTAACATCGAGGCTGCTGCTGAAAAGTATATGAGCGGATCCGCCGTGCTTACTCCGTACGCCAGCGCCGCCAGCGTGTGACGCAAAGCAAGCGAGCCCGCCATGCCCAGAGCGGCTCCCGCCACGGCAAGCTTCATGCCGTTGCCAAGAACCAACCGCAGCACCTGCCGCCGCTGCGCCCCCAGGGCCATTCTGATGCCGATCTCACGGCTGCGTTGCGCTACCGACCAAGCCATGACTCCGTAAATTCCAGCCAATGCGAGCAGCAGCGCCAGCCCGGCAAACGTCGTCAGCAGGCCCATCGTCCAACGCCGCTTGCGAGCAGATTCGTTCACGATCTGATCCATGGATCGCATTTCAGAAATTGCCAGTTCCGGATCGAGCGCGTGCAAACTCCGGTCCACGACGCCTGCCAATGCGAGCGGATCACCGCTCGCCTTCACAATCACATATTGTGCCGCCAGACCCGGATAATAGATGTCCATGGTCGGTTCGGAATCGAGTCCAAACTGCTTCACGTCGGCCACCACCCCGATGATGGTCGACCAGGTTGGTGGCGCATCCCACGGGCCAGTGACGAACTTCAATCCGACTGGATTTTTCCCGGGCCAAAAATGCTTCGCCATCGCTTCGTTAATCATCACCACCGGCTGTTTCAGATCCCGGTCTGTGAACGTGCGTCCTGCGCGCAGCGCCACTCGCATCAGGCGAAAGTAGTCCGGACTCACCGTGCGGATTTGCGCGGCCGGTAATGCATCGGGTTGGATCAGATGATTTCCCGGGACATTGAAACGCGATGCGTTCGCTCGATTGGCGATCAAAGGAAGAGCATTCGTAACCGCCATAGCCTGCACACCGGGCAGCGCTGTCAGCTTTTCCTGCATGCGGTGGAACAAAGCCTCGGGATTTCGAGACTGCGGGACCAGCACCCGCAAGGTTAGTATGCCTTTCGGATCGAATCCTGGATTGACGTGCAGAAGCCCGTTGAAACTCTTTGCCAAAATCGCAGCGCCGATCACCAGCATGATCGTCAACGCGAACTCAAAGACCACCAGCGTCGCCCGCGTCGTGATTCCACTGCTCGTTGCGGAGGCAGACTTAATCACGGTTTGTGCATCCGTTCTAAGTGTCTGTAACGCGGGTGCCAGCCCAAACAAGACACCGGCCAGTAAGGTTGTAGCTATCAGAAAAAGCAGGACCATTGGATCGGAGTGCACCGCCCGTGTGTTCAGCGTGAGCAGCAGTGCGACCTTGGCGAACAGAAAACCTAATCCGCCACCTAGCAGAGCCAGTACCAGGCTTTCGGTTAGTAACTGCTGCACGATACGACGGCCGCTTGCTCCCAAGGCAGTCCGCACCGCCATCTCTTTTGTTCGGGCTGACGCTCGTGACAACAGCAGACTCGCAATGTTTGTGCAGGCAATCAGCAGGAGTATGGACGCCGCTCCCAGCAGCATCAGCAAAGCGGGACGGACATCGCCCGTCAAATCGTCTTGCAGCTTGCTGACGCGAATACCCCAACCAGAACTGGTTTTCGGATGCTCCTCTGCGAGTCGCTGGGAGATTGACAGCATTCGCCCTGCTGCCCGGTGTTCATCTACGCCCGTCGGCAGCCGCGCTAGAAAACCGAGCGCATGTCGAACCGGGTTGGTGAGCTCGTCGGCCATTAAGGGGCCTGGCGGCAGCCAAAGATCGGCCCAGTCAGGGAATTGCCCTGTGGCAGGCATCACTCCCACTACCATGAATTGTTTCTGGTTTAGGTGAACCGTTTTACCTATTACGCTCGCATCTGCTCTGAAACGGCTGTGCCAGAGCCGGTTACTGAGAAGCATCGAATGCGGATCTTCCTTGGCGAAAAAACCGCGGCCCAGCAGCGGTTTGACGCCAAGCATTGGGAACAAATTGGTCGAGATAAAGTTTGCGTGTACTGCGATCGCTTCCGAGCCGGCTACGGCCAGATTCCCATCCTGCGGCACAGATCGATACCAGGCGGTTTCTTCAAAACAACCGCATTGCGTTTCCCAGGCTTCCCGTTCCACGGGCGAAATGCCGAGGGTCGAAAATTGCGGAAGGTACGTATCCCAGATCGCCAGCAGTCGCGCTGGATCGCGGAATGGCAGCGGCTTTAAGAGCACTGCGTGCACAATACTGAACACTGCCGTATTCGCCCCAATGCCTAACGCCAACACAAAAACCACGAGCATGGAAAAGCCGGCATTCTTCCGAATCAGCCGGACGGTGTATCGGAGGTCCTGAACAAAATCGTCCAGCCATCTCACTCCACGGGCATCGCGGCACTCCTCTCGGATCTGCTCGCTTCCGCCGAACTGCACGCGCGAGATGCGATCTGCTTCCGCGAGCGTTATTCCGGCTCGTCTATGTTTCTCCGTTTCGCAGTCCAAGTGAAAACGCAGTTCCTCTTCCATTTCGGCTTCGATTCTGCGCCGCCGGAACACCGCACGCAGCCGGTAAACTAGATCGCTAAACATCGCTCCCTCTTGCTCTCAACCCGCGTCCAACACGTAGCCCACTGCGCCTGTTAACCTGCGCCAAGGCTCGGTCCCGTCCCTTGCGGCAGGTTCAGGCGCTCTGACATGCGATCCCCCTCCCTTTCACTTCTACAAGAGTATTGTAACCTCGTTGTCGAAGCAACGGGGCAGAGTTCTTCTAACTTATCTGCCGAGGAATTATGCTTAGGAGACGACGATGCCAAACGAAGCTTCCCCAAATCTCGCTGCTCGTCCTCGCCAGGCCTTCATTCTCGGTTGGAGTTTCTCGCAGTTGGGTGGCGTTAACGAGGTCGTCCGCAATCTCGTCCACGAATACTCCGAAAGCGGCCCGCTTGCTCCTCTAGTCATCGAGCCCGTCATTACTGCGTCTGGCACTGACCCTCTTGTCCGTCAGCTTTCTCTCCCCGCGCCTTTCCACGCCCGTCGACCATGGCGGGCTCTGGCAGCCTTCTGCTATCGCCTTCCTTCTTTATTCCGCAAGTTGCGCGCGCTTTGTGATGCCGAAAACGTCCAGGTGCTCAATCCTCACTTCATCGGCCTGGAATATTTCTCGCTTATGTTATTTCGCCGGTTCGGCGGCTTCCACGGTCCTCTGCTGCTTTCTTTCCATGGATCTGACATTCGCAGTATGATGCGGACCCGGGGCTTCGAGCGCTTCCTGTCGCGCCTGCTGTTGCGGGGTGCGGATCTTCTCATTCCCTGCTCCGAAGGCCTGGCCGAAGAAATTGCCCTGTTCGTTCCCGAATGCGCCGGCCGCATCGCTTCCATCCCGAACGGCATCGACGTCGACCGCTTCCTCGCGAAAGCCGACCCCTCGTTCTCTCTTCCCGAGCCCTTCGCGCAGCGCCGCAAGATCGTCAATATCGGAGCCTTTGAATACAAGAAAGGGCACGACACGCTGCTGCGCGCCTTTGCCCAGGTACACCGCATACACCCAGATGTCTGCCTGATCATCGCTGGCCAGCCGCGCGAGAAACTGGCCGAAACCGAGCAGCTCATCCAGGAACTAGGTCTCACCGACCACCTATTGCTGCTGCAGAACATCTCGCACAACGCCATCTCCGCCCTGCTGCAAATACCCGCTCTGTTTGCCTTATCCTCGCGCTGGGAAAAAGGCGTCTGTGGCGAAGGGTTTGCCATGGCGTTGCTGGAGGCCGCAGCCGCCGGAAGGCCCGTTGTCTCGACTCATTCCTGCGGCGTAACCGAACTCATCGAAGACGGCGTATCCGGCTTGATCGTGCCAACCGGAGACCCGGACCGCCTCGCCTCCGCTCTCTGCCGCCTGCTTGACAATCCCGCGGAAGCCGATCGCCTCGCCGCCAACCTGCATCGCGTCGTTCGCCAGGACTTCACCTGGAAAGCGGCCCATGCCCGCTACCTGGAGCTCACTCAAGCGAAGCGGCCGCCCCGCACGCCTTTTGCATTTTTTATCCAAACCGTGCGAGATTTATTCGGCCGCCCCAGCACCAAAAGTTATACCCGATCAGCGTCGTATTAAGTATAGGGACATGCGACGCCTTTACCGCGGAGAGACCAACAACCTCCATCCGGTCTCTCCCCTCCTTTTTATTTTTCTCCCTCGCCACCTGAAATCCTGACCGTCACTACGACGAATATCGCAGATGTGCCGTCGTCAATATTTGTCTTCCCAACCACAACCTTCTGCCCTTCGCGCAAATCCAGATTAGTCTTGAATTGCGCTCGCTTCATCTCCGCGAAGTCGGCCGTGAACCTGAAGTCATCGAGATGGACGGTGTGCTGGATCGCATCAACGGCAGGTCGAAAGTCCAGCGAGTAAGTCGCAGGCGTGGGACCCTTAGCTCCTTTTCGGAGAATTCCTTGCGTGCTGGCCGGCTCACCCTCTCGCGAGCGCACCAGCATCGTCGTCAGAACTTCGTAGTTGGTGTAAGGATAGACGCTCTGTAATTGCTTGATCACGGGGGCCATGGCCGGCGGTACAACCCCATTTGCAGGAGCGTTCTCCGAAGCAGAGATCACATACACCGTTGTCTCGACGTCCCGTTGCTGAACCCCTGAGCCCGGTTGATCCAGCTCTTGAACCAGCTTGTCCACCTCAGCCAACCTTTCCGGGTTGCCCATGACGACGATCACATGCATTAGGTTGTCGCTCCGCACGTTGAAGTTCCCGAGCAACTCCGCCACGTGACTCGCTTGCGCATAATGCAGCCGGTACAGCTTGCTTGTCGGCTTTTCCGCTGTCGTCGGCAACGCCTGCCCCGCCATCAACACCGGCCACAACCCCAGCAACCCCACCGCCAGATTCCTACTCATTAACATTCGTTCTCTCCTCCGTCTGCAAAACAATCACCACATTCGGATCTGCCGTCGTCATATGAATCTCCGTCGGTCGACCCGGCGCGCTCACCAGCGAAACAAGTCTTAAACCCGCCTCCGGAAGTCGCCGTGGCCGACGCTGCAAGTTCCGAACGACCAGCGTGCGCGCGGGTAAAGGCTGCGCCGCAATCACGGGCTCGCTCGCCCGCACCGCTGCCACCGCCGGAACGACCTGCCTCACCGGCCAGTTCAGCCATATCAGTGCCGTCGCCAGACCCACCGGAACCGGCATCCACTTCCACCAGCCCCATGCCGCCTTCTGTTGCGGAAGCCTGCTCAAAACAGCCGCCCGCACCTCCGCCAAATCCTCGTCCAACAAGTCGTCGCCAAAGCCGGAGGTGAGGCCGCGAAACTCGTTCACTATCGCCGCGCACACTTCGCACCCCGCCACGTGCCGCCCAATCTCACTAGCCGCCAAATCCCCGTCCGCATACAACGCCAGCTCTTCTTCCGCCGGATGAATCCTCATCTGCGCTCCTTCCGACTTGCCATCACAAATTTGCGTATCTTTACTCGCCCGGTCGAAATCTGCGACCGCACCGTTGCTTCCGACGATTCCAGAATCACCGCCACTTCTGCCGTCGTGCAGCCTTCCAGATCCCGCAACACAATCGCCGCTTGCTCTTTCGGCGCGAGTGTCTTCAACGCTGCCCGGAGCAGCGCCTTCTCCTCCGTAGCAGCCACCGACGCCTCGGGGTCGCGTCGCTCATCCACGGGCTCCACCTCTACGGGTTCACTCTTCCTTTTCCGCAGCGCATCCAGGCACAGGTTCACCGTCATCCGATACAGCCACGGCGTCAGTTCCCGCTCGTCCTGAAATTTACCCAGCGATCGATACAGCCGTAAAAAGACTTCCTGCGCCGCATCCTTCGCATCCTCCCTGTTCCACAGCATGCGTTGCGCCGTGCGCAGCACCAGCCGCTCGTGATGCCGCAGAATTCGCTCAAACGCCGCCGCATCGCCCGCCTTCGCTTCCGCCACCCAGCGGCGCAGCATGCTCTCTTCAGCCATGTACCGGTCAGGCCATGGCACGGGTATCCGAACCGGCATCGATTCTGCCATTCTTTCGTTAGCGCTCGACCTTTCCATCTCCTATACGCAGCAATCCCGCCAAGTGTGTAGAAGAGGCATGTAGAAAAATTAGAAGCAGTGTATCTCGCGCCGCTCTTCCGCTCCTTCCGCCCGCTTCAAAATCCGCTCGGCTTCGGCGTGGCCGATTTCGTCCTCCTCGCCGTGGCCCTGCTGCTCGCGGCAGTACTCGTCTTGCGCGCCGCCCTGCACCCGTTTCTCGCCAAAGTTCAGAACCGCACGCCCGTCGCCTTGGCCTCCTTGTCCGGCCTCGCCGTCGCACTCCGCCTGGCGCTGCTTCCCAACGCCCCCGCGCCCATTCCCAGTGGCGCCGACGATTTCAGCTATCTCCTGCTCGCCGACACTCTCCGTCATTTCCGCCTCGCGAACCCGCCTCACCCGCTCCACCAGTTCTTCGAAGCCGTCTTCATCCTGCAACAACCTACTTACAGCTCCATCTACCCGCTGGGTCAGGGCATCCTCCTTGCTATCGGTCGCACCATCTTTCAGACCTACTGGGCCGGGGTTCTCCTCTCGTTGGCTGCCTTCTGCGGGCTTGCTTACTGGATGTTGCGCGGCTGGACTTCGCCTCGCTGGGCATTCCTCGGCGGCCTGCTCGCCATCGCTCAATTCGGCCCGGTCAGCGCCTGGACCAACTCCTATTGGGGCGGCTATCTCTCGGCCTGCGCCGGTTGCCTCGTCTTTGGCGCACTGCCCCGCCTCCGTTCGTCCACCTCGCTCCACCCCGCGTTGCTTCTAGGCATCGGCCTCGCTTTACAGCTTCTGACGCGTCCCTTCGAGTGCCTGTTTTTAGTTCTCTCCGTTGTAGCCTTTTGCTTGATCTTTCGTACTAAGCTCGCCGCGAGGTTGATCGCCGTTGTTGCGCTGGCGCTCGTGCCCGCCGTTGCCCTCACTCTGCTACAGAATCACAGCGTCACCGGTAGTTGGCGCACCTTGCCGTACCTGCTGAGCCGCTACCAATACGGCGTCCCCACTACCTTCACTTTCCAACCGAATCCCATCCCGCACCGCCCGCTCACCCCGGAACAGGATCTCAACTATCGCGCGCAAGCCGCCATTCACGGCCCCGCTACCGATAACATTTCCACCTATCTGGGCCGCCTCGTCTTTCGACTCCGTTTTCTTCGCTTTTTCCTGCTGCCTCCGCTCTATCTCGCCGCTCTCTTTTTCCTTCCTTCTGTCCGGCGTCGCACCGGCGCTTGGCTTCTCGCAACCCTCACCCTCTTTCTCACCGGAACCAACTTCTATCCCTACTTCTTCCCGCACTACATTGCCGCCGTTACCTGCCTCTTTTTGCTAGTTGCCGTAAAGGGCCTCGAAAGCCTCTCGCAAATTCACATCAACGGTTTCGCCTGGGGCCGCTTGTCAGCCCAGTTGCTGGTCGCGCTTGCCGGCGCTCACTTTCTGTTCTGGTACCTGCTCCATCTCTCGGGCAATCAACAGCTGCAATCCGCCGCTACCTACGAAACCTGGGACTACCTTAATCAAGGTGATCCCGAAGGCCGCATCGCCGTCGCCCTCACACTGGCCCAGACTCAAAGCCGCCAGCTGGTCTTTGTGCGCTACGCCCCTCGCCATCGCTTCTCGGAGTGGATCGCCAACGCTGCCGATATCGACGCCGCTCCCGTCGTCTGGGCGCTCGATCTCGGCTCGTCGGAGAATGAAAAGTTGATCCACTACTTCCCTGCCCGCCGAATCTGGCTGCTCGAGCCCGACGCGCGGCCGCCCAAACTAACGCCCTACGCCGAGCCGGTTCCTTGACGCTTTCGATCCTCGCGCCCGCAAGATTTCAAGCGCATGACCTGGCTAACCTCCTGGAGACCACCGGCCTCGAAACCGAGTGGATTGTTTTCCAAACCACCCCCTTCGCCGCTCTCGAAAAAGCCCGCGGACTATTCTCAATCCTCATCGACGCTCAGGAAGTCCTCACACCTGCCCAATACCTGGCGCTCTTCGACCCTCTCTTCAGTGGCGCGGCCGATGTCGTGCTGGCCGATCCTCCCTGCCAGACACTCTGTTTTCGGACCACGCTCATCCAAAGCATGCCCCTTCACGCCGGCCCATCTGAGCTTCCGCGCGAGATCTTGAGCAAAGCCGCCCGCCGCAACGCCCGCATCCATTCCGCCCACACCGGGTCGTTCCCCCGCGTGACCCTCACCGACCGCTCCTTGCTGCCGCTCGATCTCTACCGCGATCCCGGCGTTGCCATGCTCGGCGAATTGTCGCGCGCCCGCAAGTTCACCCGCTGGATGGCCGATGCCATCGCGCCATACGTCCACGGAAACGTCCTCGAGATCGGTGCAGGCATCGGCAATCTTACCGAGCTGCTGGCTCCACTTGCTTCCAATTACACCGCCACCGATACACCCGGCGAACACCTTATCGAACTCCGCCGCCGTTTGGCGTCTTACTCAAATTTGCGAGTCGAAATCTGCGACGCCGCTGAGCCCGTTGACTATCGCTCCTTTGCTGGTCGCTTCGATTCCGTCGTCTGTCTGAACGTGCTCGAACATATCATCGACGATCGCACCGCACTCCGAAACATCTACTCAGCCCTTCGCCCCGGAGGCCGCGCAATCGTATTGGTCCCGCAGGGCGCAGCAGCTTTCGGCAGTCTCGACGAGGTTCTCCACCATCAGCGCCGCTACTCCGAATCCGAACTGCACGAGAAAATGAGCAGCGCCGGATTCGTAGTAGAAGACATTCTGTATTTCAACCGCATCACCTATCCAGGCTGGATTCTAAACTCGCGCATCCTGCGCCGCCGCTCCCTGAGCCCTGTTCAGCTTCAACTCTTCAACTTGCTCGTACCGCTTTGGCGTCGCGTCGATCCCCTCTTGCCATGGCCTTCCACCTCGCTCATCGCAGTCGGCGTAAAGGACGAACATGCCGGCTAGCGCGTGGGGCTTCGGTCCCGCTGACTGGATCGAATTTGTCCTCGCCATCCTGCTGCTCCTGTCTCCTTTTGTCTGGATGCCTGCGCTGCGCAATGCCATCCGCCAGTTCGCCGGACGCTCACTGCTCGTGATGGTTGTCCTCTTCTTCACCCCGATCGCCTTGCGCCTGCTTCTCTTGCCTCACCATCCGGTGCCCACCCCCAACGTCTACGACGAATTCAGTCACCTGCTCGTCGCCGATACCCTGCTGCATTTCCGCCTCGCAAATCCGCCGCACCCGATGCATCGCTTCTTTGAGACCTTCTTCGTTCTGCAACAGCCGACTTACAGCTCGATCTATCCAATCGGTCAAGGCTTGATTCTCGCCTTCGGCCGGCTCGTCTCCGGGATACCGTGGACCGGCGTTCTTCTCTCCACAGGCGCACTCTGCGCACTTGCGTATTGGATGCTTTGCGCCTATGTGTCTCCCGTGTGGGCTCTCCTGGGAGGCATTCTGGCCATCTGCCAGTTCGGTCCGTTAAATCTGTGGATGAACTGCTACTGGGGCGGATCGCTGCCCGCTGCAGCCGGGTGCCTCGTCTTCGGCGCCCTGCCTCGCCTCACGCTAAATCGAAAACGTGACCCAATTCTTCTCGGAACCGGCTTCGCGCTTCATCTGCTGACTCGTCCCTTCGAAACCGTCATCCTCGCCCTCTGTATCTTGCTCTTCTTCCTCTTGTGTGCGCGGCAGCCAAGCAAGCGTCTCCTGCTTGCGATGGGCCCGGTATCGATCGCCCTCCTCGTAACTGTTTGCCAAAACCACCAGGTCACCGGTCACTGGACCGAGTTGCCCGAACAGCTCAGCCAGTACCAATACGGTGTGCCCACCTCCCTCACAATTCAAGCCCCGGCACTTCCACACATCGCATTAACCAGAGAACAGGCGCTCGATTACCAAGCGCAAACCCTCATGCATGGCCCAGGCCGCGATAGCTGGCCGAAATTCTTGTCCCGTCTTCAATACCGTATCCGCGACTATCGTTTCTTCTTTCTGCCGCCACTTTATCTCGCGCTCGTAGCGTTTCTGTGCACACTGCGCCGCAAGCTCCATCTGTGGGTGGCCCTGTGCCTAACTCTCTTTGCGCTGGGAACCAACCTCTTTCCCTACCTGCTCGTGCATTATCTCGCCGCCGTGACGTGCCTCTTTCTACTGATCAGCGTCTCGGGACTCAAAACGATCGCCACGCTTCGCATCCGCAACACTCCAGTCGGTACCCAAATCGCCCAAGTCCTCGTATTGCTCTGCGTCACCCCATTTTGTTTCTGGTACAGCTTGCATCTGCTCGAAGGTTTGTCCATCGATCTGAGCCCGCTGCAGTATGAAACCTGGGACACCATCAACCACACCAATCCGGAGCGCCGTCTCGCCGTATCGAAGCAGATCGACGAAACCAAAGGCCGCCTCCTCATATTCGTGCGCTATGCGCCGCACCATATCTTTCAAGAGGAATGGGTCTGGAACCGCGCCGACATCGACGGCTCGCGCGTTGTTCTGGCGCGCGATCTCGGTCCCACAGAAGACGAACAACTCATTCGCTACTATCCCGGCCGCCAGGTGCTTCTTCTCGAGCCCGATACGCTAGCTCCGCGCCTCATGCCTTACCTGCCATGACTGGTCCCCTCGCCGAAATTCTGTTTCGCCTCAAGCATGGCCCTGTCCGAACCCTGCGGTGGATCACAACCCGCCTCACCGACGCCGCCGAAGACCGGCGGTTCGGAATCGAAACCTCCATGCAGCGCAGCACGGCCGAGTTAGGCTTTGATTCCCCTGACTACGTTCATTACCAACCGATCACTTATCGCGATTTGCTTGAAATTTTCGCTCTGCTGCAGCTTCAAGCTCACGACGTTTTTCTGGACCTCGGATGCGGCATGGGACGAGCCGTCTGCCTCGCAGCCACTCATCCCGTTAAATCCGTTTTAGGGGTAGACATCTCACCCGAACTCTGCGCCATTGCCCGCCGCAATCTGGAACGCATCGCCCCAAAAACCCAATCCCGCCAAGCAACCATCACGCAATCCGATGCCGCTGCGTTCGAAATCCCGCGAGAAACTTCCGTCATCTTTCTCTTCAATCCCTTCAGCGGTTCGGTGCTCCAGCAAGTCTTGGAAAATATTCGAGACTCGCTCGCAAAACATCCACGCCAACTGCGACTCCTCTTCTGCGGGACCCTCTCTACACGTGAGTTTGCCGCAGCAGCAAAAAACCACGCCTGGCTAACGCTATCGTCAAAACACGTCTTGTCGACCGGATTCGTCGCTCTGTTTTATGTACACTCTCCACCTCACTTGCCAGACCTCCGAGATTGACGAAATTTCCGCTCAACTCTGGGAGTCCGGCACAGTAGGCGTTCAAGAGCTCGATCTGGGCGGTGACGCCGTATTTTTAATCGCCAGCTTCAATACGAACCAGCAGCGCGAAACGTTACTGGAGCAGTTCCGCGCGTTCAGCCCGCAGTGGCAGCACCAACCCGAGACCGATTGGACCCTCAAAACACAAAAGTCGTGGCCCGGACGCGCCGTAGGACACTCGCTCTTTCTCGCGCCGCCCTGGTGCCCCGAACTCACACCTCCAGGCCGTCACCGCCTCATTCACAATCCCGGACTGGCCTGCGGCACCGGCGAGCACCCCTGCACTCGTCTCGCGCTCCACGCACTCGAGCAAACCATCTTCACCGGTTGCAGTGTCGCCGACATCGGCGCCGGTTCCGGCGTCTTAGCCATCGCCGCGCTGCATTTAGGAGCAGCCACCGTGGTCGCCTTCGACACCGACGAGCAAGCCTTACTAGCCGCCCGCGAGAATTTCCTGTTGAACAACTTCCCAGCGAATCTCTTCGCAGGCTCAACCGGTGCGCTTGTTCACGGTTCGTTCGATATTGCTGTCGCTAACATCAATGCCACAGTCCTGTTCAGCCTGGCCGACGATCTATTGCGCATCCTGCCACCCGGCGGTCAACTGATCCTCACCGGCTTTCCTAAAGCAGAATCCAGACAAGTCGCGCAAGTCTTTCCACCACACAAGGTCCTCGAAGAAGACAACTGGACTTGCTTTATTTCGACTTGCCCTTGACTGACTTTTTCTCGCTCCCCAGCCGTTCCAGAGCAGTCTCCAGCCGCTGGCCGCCCTGCAACACCGGCGCGAACACATCGCCCAGTTTCTGAAAGCGTTCGGGGCTGTTGTCGATGCGAAAATCATGCGGCCGAATTCCCGGCTTCACTTCTTTCCATTCAAGCGGGGTCGCTACGGGCGCGCCTTCGTAAGCCCGCACCACGTAAGGGGCAGAAATCGTCTTGCCTGTGCCAATCTGCAAATAGTCAAAGTAAACGCGCTGCTTCGTACGCTTCTGCACGCTGCGCGGCGTTGTAAACAAGTTCGGCTCGCGATCCTGCGCCAGGTGCGCCACAATCTCGGCAAAACTCCGCACCTGTTCATACGTGTACACCGGATCGAGCGGCACGTAAATATGCATCCCGTCGCCTCCGGTCGTTTTCGGATAGCCTTTCAGATTCAACCCGGTGAGTATTTCGCGCACCAGCAGCGCCGCCTCCACTATCTGATCGAAGGACGTCTCCACCGGATCGAGGTCGAGCAGCATCCAGTCCGGATGATCCAGGTTCCCCACCCGGCTCATCCAGGGATTGTGATCGATGCAGCCCAGGTTCACCAGGTACAGCAGGCTGGCGCGATCGTTCGCTACCGGATAATTATTTAACTTCGTGCCGCCGTGCTCGGAAATCGGTTCCAACTGCAGCCAGTCGGGGAAATGCGTACTGGCGTTCTTCTGGAAAAAGAAATCGTCCTCAATGCCATTCGGATAACGCTTCAACGACAGCGGACGGTCCTTCAAATGCGGCAGCAGCCAAGTCGACACCTTGTCATAAAAACCGAGAAGATCGCGCTTCTTCCAGCCGTCTTTCGGAAAAAATACCTTGCTCAAATTAGTGAACTTGAGCGAATGCCCATCGATCTCGACCGTAACTTCTTTCGCCTGCAGATCAAGCGAAGAATCTTCTGGTTTCTCAGCCGGCGGCTCAACTGCCTCCTCGCGCACCACTTCCCCAGGAGCTTTGTCCTCCCGCAATCCCACAAACACCGGAGCTCGCAAAATGTGGTCGGGGGTCCACTCGAGGAAACGCACCTGGCACACCACTTCGGGCTTCACCCATGTCACACCCTTAATCTTTGGTTTCGGGTCGAGCTGACTGGTCTTCGTCACCAGCGGCTGCAGACGTTCGTAGATCGTCCGCATTTGCTTGTTGTCGAAACCTGTCCCCACCTGTCCGGCATGGCGCAGCTTGCCATCTGCCTGCACGCCCAGTACCAGCGCCCCAAAATATTCGCGCTCCCCTGCGGTGAATCCTGCGATCACGAATTCCTGTTCGCTCACCACCTTGATCTTCTGCCAGCGGCTCGATCGCGAAGCTTCATAAGTACTGCGTCGATCCTTCGCCAGAATCCCTTCCAAACCCATCTGGCGCGCCGCTTCAAAGATCTGCTCACCGCCCGCATCGAAGCTCTCGGAAAGCCGGATCTGCTCGCTCGGTTTCAGCACCGCGTGCAGCAGCTTCTTGCGATCTTCCAACGCCACGCCTCGCACGTCGTAGCCGTCGGCATACAAGATGTCGAATACAAACAGCGTGGCCGGCGCAGTTTGAGCAAGACGCGGCACCGCGCTTTGATTCGCAGCAATGCGCGGTTGTATATTGTGGAATCGCGCCCGCCCCTGTTCATCCAGCACGCAAATTTCGCCATCGAGCAAGGCGGTCTTGAGATTCAATTGCTTCGATAGTTCCTTCAATTCCGGATACTGCTGCTCGCAGCGGTTCCCACGCCGCGACGTCATCGTAAGGTTGCCGTCCTGGATCTCACACAGAGCGCGCACGCCATCCCACTTGATTTCGTAGAGCCACTGCCCACCCACCGGCGGTTTCGTCACAGCGGTTGCCAGCATCGGCGATACATCGTGCGGCATCGGAGCTTTTTTCGCACCGGTCAGCGCGCTCACCTGTGGAGAAGCGCCCTCTTCGGCGATTTGCTCCTGGGTTCGTTTCGTCAAAACGCTCCAGGCAAATTGATCGATATCGTAACCGGCCGCTGTGTGCTCATCTTTCTTTTTAATGAGCAGCCATTCGTTTCCCTTCGCCGCCCGCTTCATCCGCACGATGGCAAAGGATCCGCTCAGCTTGCTTCCATGCAGCTCAAATTTGAAATCACCGCGCTCCAGCTGGCCCTGCGCCCCGGGTTCTCCGATCACTTCGTACGTTCCCTTGTCCCAGAGCATCACGCTCCCGCCGCCGTAGTTGCCCTCCGGAATATTGCCCTCGAACGTGCCGTAATCGAGCGGGTGATCTTCCACTTTCATCGCCAGTGCCTTCCGCGCCGGATCGAGACTCGGCCCCTTCGGGACCGCCCAGCTCACCAGCACGCCACCCACTTCTAGCCGAAAATCATAGTGCAGCCGGGTCGCATCATGCCGCTGCACGCAGAAGAATCCGCCGCGATCCTGCCCCGCACTGCTCTCCGCTTCTTCCGCCTCCGGCGCAGGTTCCGGAGTAGCCTTAAAGTTGCGTTTGCGAACGTATTCCTTCAAGCCCATTTGCTTGCGGTTATTATGCCAAGTCTCGGGCCGCGGACTGCTACCCTTAAGACGCTCCCGCAGATAAGATGGATTTCGCTGAACACCTGAAGAGTCAGCTCGATATCGTCGATGTTGTTCGACAATACGTATCGCTGAAGCGCCAGGGTGCCGGACAGCGTTGGAAGGGTTTGTGCCCGTTTCACTCCGAAAAGACTCCTTCCTTCAACGTCGACGGCGGCCACCAATACTACAAATGCTTCGGCTGCGATAACGGAGGCGATGTTTTCTCATTCGTCCAACAGATGGAGAGCTTGACCTTTCCTGAGACGCTTCGCCTGCTAGCAGAGCGCTATGGCCATCCCATGCCGGAGCGCCAGCGCACGGGTGATGCCGAAGCCGAGCGCTTCGCCGCCCTGCTCGAAATTCACGAGGCTGCTGCTCAAATCTTTCAGGACAATTTGCGCGCTTCTACCGGCGCTGAAACGCGCCAGTACCTCGCGTCAAGAAACGTGTCTCTCGAATCTACCAGCGAATTTCGACTCGGTCTCGCCGACGCCTCCGGGCAGCAGTTGGTGCAGCGCCTGAAAAAATTCGGCGATTCTCTCCTGCTCGAATCCGGGCTGATCGCGAAAGCGCAAGACGGCGACCGGCTCTATGACCGCTTTCGCCATCGCTTGATGTTCCCCATCCACAACGATGCCGGCAAGCTGATCGCTTTCGGCGGACGCGCGCTCCGCCCTGAAGACAAAGTCAAATACCTGAACTCACCAGAAACCAGGCTCTACAAAAAATCCGCCGTTCTCTACAACATGCACCGCGCGAAGATTGCGGCGCGCAAGAATGACCGGTTAATTCTGGTCGAAGGTTATATGGATGCTATTGGAGTGTATGCGAGCGGTGTCCAGGAAGTAGTTGCCCTTTGCGGAACCGCTTTAAGCTCTGTTCAAATCCGCATGATGAAGCAGCAGACCTCTTATCAGACCGGTCGCGGTCATATAGTTTTGAATCTGGATTCAGACGCAGCCGGGGCGGGATCGACCGGCAAACATATCACCCCGCTCCTAGCCGAAGGACTCCGCGTAAAAGTACTTGAAATTCCGGACCAGCTCGATCCCGACGAGTACATTCAGCAGAACGGCCCAGACGAATACAGCAAGCAGCTCGACCAGGCGCCTTCCTATTTTCACTGGCTCACCGATTACGCGCGCAGCAAGTTTGATTCCCGAACAGCGGAGGGTCGCGTCGATGCGTTCAAGCTCATCCTGCCCGCCATCGAACTCGTACACGACCGGATTGAACGCGCCGCCATCGCGAACGAAGTCGCCGAACAACTCGGGATCGATCACGATGTGGTCCGTCAATCGCTCCGGCCACGCCAGTCGAATCAGCATCCACCGAAGCCGCCGGAAACGTCATCCGCGGTTCCGCCCAACGAGCGGCTTCTTCTTGCCTGTATGCTGTCAAGCCGCGACGCACGCGCGGTCATTCGCCATTTTCTCAACGGGTTCGATGCGGAAGGCATTTTAGAGTTCAAACCGATTTTCGATGCGGTGCTGGCTGCCGAAACTCCGGAAAGCCCGTTCTCGCTGCCGGCCGCAATGTCCCTGCTTGATAACCGTCTTCAGCGAATGCTTTCGGAAATTAGTTTTGCCGAATCCGGCGTCGCTGAAGAGTACGCCTCTCAGCAGGCCATCGATTGTTTGAAGCTGCTCGAGATGAAGTTTCTAACGCGGCGCGGCGACGAATTGAAAAAACAAATTCGGAAATTGGAATCAGACGGCAAGCTGGATGAAGCTCTCTATTTGATAAACCAGTTGGACGGCCTCAAACGGGCATCCGGCACCCGATGAATCGTTGTAATATGAGGAGTCAAGGAATCAAACAGGGGTGCCTTGGCGGAAACACAAGCAGATCTCAAACGGCTTTCTTGATGCAAGCGGAATTGTCGCGTAGCAGATGGGCAAAGGCAGTTGATGCAAGACAGCAATAATAAGGGCTTCGCACTGTACGACGATCTGGGTGGATCGGTACGTGATGACTTGGCGAACGGAAACGATCTCAACGATCTCTTCTCCGATTTGGATAGCGCGCCTGTCGAACTGCTCGACGACGCTAAAGGATTCGATAAGAAGGAGGAAGAGATGGAGGGTCTCACGGACCTCGATCTCACTCCCGGGGCTCTCGACAAGAGCAACGATTCTGTTCGCGTCTATCTCCGCGAAATGGGCATGGTTCCGCTGCTCACCCGTGAAGGTGAAATCGAACTGGCCAGGCGGATTGAACGTGGCGATGGCGCCGTGCGTAAAGCCTTGTCCCGCTCGCGTCTCGTGATCCGGACTGTTCTCGGCGTCAAAGGGGCGATCGAGCGAGGCGCCTATCCGATAATGGAAGTCCTCCAGGCGCCCGATCCGCACGGCCTCGAAGACGATGAGCAGGATACGAAACTCAAACTGCAATCTGTCTTCCGCGATGCCACTGACGAAATCGAAAGACTTTTTATCAAAGCCCAGCAGACGGAAAGCAAACTGATTGCCACGTCACGCGCGCTCAAGGCTAAGCAGCATCGCCGCCTGCGCTTCGAGTACGCCCGCCTGGTTGTCCAGATCTCCCGAAATATTCGCGCACTTCCGTTTACTTCGCGATTTCAACGTTCTCTCGGAAGGGCGCTGAAGAACGTAGTCGAACAGATGCGCCCACTCGAGCAGGAGGTGGCACGTATACAGCGAAAGCTTGAACAGCCTGCTGCCGCCGAGTCAGCCAGCGCTCCGATGCTGCGCAAAGAGATCAAAGCCTTATCGTCACAATTGGAACATCTGGAAAGCCGCTCGGGCAGTTCCGCCGCTGAACTGCGCCGCACCCTTCAAATCGTCGACCGAGGCGAGATAGAGTCCGATCTTGCGAAGAAGCGCTTAATTGAGGCCAACCTGCGTCTTGTGGTCTCTGTCGCAAAGCGCTACACCAATCGCGGCATGCAGTTCCTCGACCTCATTCAGGAAGGCAACATCGGCCTGATGCGCGCGGTCGATAAGTTCGATTACAAGCGCGGCTACAAATTTTCGACCTATGCCACCTGGTGGGTGCGCCAAGCCGTTACACGAGCCATTGCGGACCAGGCAAGAACGATTCGCATACCTGTTCACATGATCGAGACGATCAATAAACTGGTGCGGTTGCAGAGATCCCTTTTGCAGGAGCTAGGCCGGGAAGCGACTACCGAAGAGCTCGCTTCCCGCCTCGAACTGTCGCCCAGCAAAGTGCGCCGCGTGTTGCGGATTGCGCAGGAGCCCATTTCTCTGCAAACCCCGGTGGGCGAAGAAGAAGAATCGAACTTAGGCGATTTTCTCGTCGATAGCAGAATGGTTTCTCCATCAGACGCCGTCATCAATTTGAACCTGAGCGAGCAAACCGCTGAAGTTTTGAAAACGCTCAGTCCCCGCGAAGAGAAGATCGTCAAGATGCGTTTCGGTCTGCAGGATGGCAGTGAACACACGTTAGAAGAGGTTGGTCAGAACTTCGCCGTCACCCGCGAGCGAATTCGGCAGATCGAAGCCAAAGCCCTCCGCAAGCTCCGCCATCCCAGCCGTAGTCATCGCCTGCGTAACTTCCTCGACAACGGCTCGCCTAATTAGTCGACGTGCGGCCGCACCGTCTGAATCGTGTCTGGCCCCAGCAGCTTTCGTAGACTTTCCTGCCGCTATTCAAAGATCCCCAGCAGCTGTTTGCGCACCATCAGCGCATGCGCTATGCCGCCTAATGGTCCCAGTGGCAACGCATACTCAACATGATCGCCGACTTTGGTTCCGTCGCTTGCCGGCTCGAAGGTGTGCCGGTGTCTCCAGAGTGCATACGGCCCTTTGGCCTGATCATCCACAAAGAAGAAAGGCGGTTCGTATTCCAGGATTACCGTTCTCCAATGCATCGGCACTCCGAGCCAGCGGATCCGGTAATCGATTTCGGCGCCCTTTCGCATTTCGACACGGCGGGGTGAAATTACTTCAAATCCAAGCGACGGTGGCGTGATCTTAGCCAGATTGTAAGGATCTTCAAAGACGGCGAAGGTATCTTTGAGCGACGATTTGGCCAGCATTTCACAGCGCAAATGGTAAGTGTGCATCGGATCGCTCCTCTAAGATGTGTGCATCGCTCAAGACGGCGCAGAACCTCGGCAATTCCATCCGCGTTCATCGGCGTTAATCAGCGGCCAATACTTCCCTCAACAGTCTCCAGTACCTTTCGCCTGCGCTATCTTGGTGCTTTCTCATGGCCGACACGGAAATTGCTGTCCCCACACCCGTCCATCCGGTAACTCCTCCGCGCAAAGTCCCCAAACCGAAAACCGCCGCCCAACGGAAAGAACGCCTGCAGCAGATATTCGCTGAATTTGACCAGCTGTTTCCCTCAGCCACCTGCGCTTTGCACCACAAAAACGCTTGGGAGCTCCTGGTCGCCACTATCTTGTCGGCGCAATGCACGGACGAGCGCGTGAACAAAGTCACCCCAGGACTGTTCAGCAAGTACCCGACCATCCAGGATTTCGCGAGCGCCTCGCAAGACGAGCTCGCGCAGGATATTCGCTCCACCGGCTTCTTCAACAATAAAGCCCGCTCCGTCATCGGCGCAGCGCGCAAAATCCTGGCCGATTTTAAAGGCGAAGTCCCGCGCACCATGGACGAACTTCTTCAGGTCCCCGGCGCTGCCAGAAAGACCGCTAACGTAGTCCTCGGAACCGCTTATCAAATTGCTTCCGGCATGGTCGTCGACACCCACGTCCAGCGCATCACCAATCGTCTCGACTTAACCAAACAAACCGATCCGGTCAAAATTGAACAGGAACTCATCAAAATTGTTCCCGAAGATCGCTGGGTTCTGTTTGCGCATCAGATCATTCATTTCGGACGGCAGATTTGCATCGCCAGAAAGCCAAGATGTGCGTCGTGCCCGCTCGACCCGTTGTGTTACGCCAAAGATAAGACCCTGGCATGAGCCGTTATTACCTCGGCGTGGACGGTGGCCAGTCGAGCACCATCGCGCTGGTTGCCAATGAGCGCGGCGAAATCGTGGGAGTGGGCCGGAGTGGCCCGTGCAATCATGTCAGCGGCTCGGAAGCTCGTGCCAGGTTTCTTTCGGTCCTCAGCAATTGTCTCGCAGAAGCGCTCCGCACTCTTGATCTGGAAAACGTCTGTCCACAATTCGCTGCAGCCTGTCTCGGATTTAGCGGTGGCGCGGCAGATAAAACCGCCTATTCGCAGGAGTTAATCAGAACCGATCACCTGAAAGTCACGCACGACGCGGAAATCGCCTTGGCCGGCGCAACCGAAGGCGAGCCGGGGATCATTGTCATCGCCGGCACCGGGTCGATTGCCTACGGCCGCAACGCTGCTCTCGAAAGTGCCCGCGCCGGTGGCTGGGGCTACATCTTCGGCGATGAAGGTGGCGCTTTCGATATCGTCCGTCGAGCCTCGCGGGCTTCTCTGAAACTCGAAGAGGGCTGGGGTCCGGCCACCAGTCTGCATGGATCACTTTTGGCTGCTACTGGCGCTGCTAGTGCGAACCAACTCTTGCATCGCTTCTATGCCGACCGGGATCGTAAACCGATAGCGGAACTGGCGCCGCTTATTACCGGCGCTGCTGATTCGGGTGACACCGTCGCTCAGGAGATTATCCGCGAAGCCGCGTCGGCGCTGGGCGAGTATGCGGCCGCTGTCCACAAAAAACTCTTTGCAGAACATTCTCCGGTGCCGGTTGCGCAGGTAGGAGGCGTTTTTCGCAGTGCTTTCCTGCGTCTGTCTTTTTCCCGCTATATCCGCGACAAACTGGGCTGTGAAACTTCCTTTCCCCGCCTTAGTCCCGCTGCCGGAGCCTTGCTCGAAGCCCTTCGCATGGACGGGAATCAATCGCGGTTGTCAGGATTGCCGTCTGAAACCAAAACATGATGCTTCGCCGGCTCATCTGCTGATTGCTGCGTTGCACCCTTAGCCGAACCGCCGTTGCCCGCACGCTGGAAAGCAAGGAAAGGATGCGCGGTTGAGCCATCCGCCGGGTCGACACTTACGTTGAACTCTTCCTGGAATGGAACCGCGAATCCAATACCCAGCTTGTAAGAAGCTTCCAGGATCTGCATCAACAACTCAGTCTGTGTTTTCAGATACACGTTGAAGTCGGACGTCAATACATAAGCGAAGATCTCTAAATCGAGAGACTGTTCGTTGATCTTGGTAAATCGCAGAGGCACGCCCGAAGCATCCACCATTTCGTGCTGTTCTAGAATCTCGGTGACGGCCGCAATCATCTGGCTCACCTGCTCCGGCCGCGTATCGCGTCTCAATTGAATCTTCGGGTGAAACCACATCCGGTCCCGCTTCGAGAAGTTCTCGAGCGTCATGGTCGAAAACTGCGAATTCGGAACTGTAACCAGCGTTCGATCCAGCGTACGAATCCGTGTTGACCGGAGTCCAATATCTTCAATCGTTCCCACCTGCCCGCCGAACTGGCAGAAATCGCCCACCAGCACAGGCCGGTCACTAATCAGCGATACTCCACCAAACAGGTTCTCAATGGTCTTCTGTGCGGCCAAAGCCACCGCCACACCGCCTACTCCCACGCCCGCCAGTATGGCGCTTGTGTTGTATCCCCACTGCTCGAGAACAAAGAAGATCGCAAAACAGAAAAGAAGAATCTTCGCGAAGCGCACGATGAGCGGAAAGATCGAATAGGTCAAAGCCCGCTCGTGCGGATCGAGACGCGAGATGTAAGTGTCCGAGCCCACATCCACCAGCCGCATCAGCAGCGACGCCGCGCCCAAAGCAAAAAGCAGTATCAGCAGCTTCGACAGTTCGTCACGCACCAGGGCACTCGGTGGAATAAAGACCATGCAAGCGCGAAACACAATGACCGAAAGGACCAGGCGCAAAGGCTCAATGAAGGCTTCCAATCGTTGCGTGTGAAAAGACTTCGCGTAACGCTTGGTGAGCGGTGTAAGAATGGCAATGAAGATTCTCGATAGCCATCTAGATATCGCTGACAGAATCAGCGCAAGTAATACCAGAGCGAGCCAGATCCAAAGCGCTGTACCCGCCAGCGTAGTGGTCACCAGAACGCCCGGCAGATGCTTCTCGATTCCACTCTGTTGATTGAAATTGCTTAGCTCAGGAATCTGCGACACGCTTGACGAAGAGACCAGCCAGATCGCTCCCGCCGTAGCATCGGTCACACGTTCCAGATGCAGCGTGACCGATTCGCCATTCACATCAAACCTCGTCAAATCCTCCCGCGACGCGGCTAATCCGTCGGATCTGTTACCCTCAGGCGCGTCGCTCAATTTGCTCACTTCAAAGCGTGGATTGCGGTCGAGCGACCTGCACAGCTGTTCCGCCAGTTGCGGCCCCTCGATGCCCCGCTCCGCTGCATCCATTCCCTTTAAATTCAGAAACTGCGACGCTTTCGCAAGATTACCGTCGTGACAGGCATTGAGAAAACCGTACATCGCGCTTCTCGGTGTGCCGCGTCCTAGTGGGTCTGTCGTCGCGCTGGCGGCTGCTACTGCCGCTTTGGCCTTGTTCCCTGAGAAGATCGATCCAATAGATTGGGGCGCAGCTCTTCCTGCGAGCGCCACTAGTAGCCAACCCGTTGTAGCCAATGCCTGCAGTGATCTCATATCTCTAATTAAACCCACTGCCTCTGTTCTCCCACGGCGACAGCGCCGTCAGAGCCGCGAGCGTAGCGACCGGTGCACTAAGCAGATGACCGGTACCGCTTACTAAAGTCACAAAACCAACCCGTTCTCCCATTACCTAGTTAAGAGTAACCTGTTCATATCTTTAGGAACATTTTTTAAAGCTCCACGCGATATGGCCGTTCCACGCCTAAAGCTAGTTTCTTGGGCGGGAGCTATATTATGTCCTCTCGTCTAATCCTCGCCGGGAGCGAGAGCCAGCATCCGAAACATTCTGTCCCCGCTGGCTCAACCCTACCCGCCGAACCAATTCAAATCACTCTGGTTCTCCGCCGCGCGCGCGAGATTCCGTCCATTGAAACACTAGCCAATCGTTTGACTCACGATGAGTTTGCCGCCGCCCATGGAGCACTGCCAGACGACCTGGAAGCGGTAGAGAAGTTTGCACGTGATCAGAACCTGAAGGTCACCCGGGTGGATCGCCCGGCACGCCTGGTCAGCATAGAAGGATCTCTCACGTATCTGGCGCAGCTCTTCGGCGCGGATTTGCGTCTTTCCGAGCTGAACGCTGCCGTTCTGCGCACGCGTCAGGGACTTCTGCATGTGCCGGCCGAGTTGGCCAACCGGGTGGTTGCCATTCTTGGCTTCGATAACCGGCCGGTCGCTTCCACCACTCACAAAAGAGATACCCTGTCGCTCAAGACCAAAGCATTCACTCCAATTGAAGTCGCTAAACTGTACAACTTTCCCGCCAGCCAGGGAACGGGCCAGACGATTGCCCTGATCGAGCTGGGCGGCGGCTTTCAGCCGGCGGATCTTCAACAGTATTGGAAGCAGCTCGAACTACCACAAGTTTCGGTCGAAGCCGTTGCCGTCGATGGCGTCTCCAACGCACCTACCGGCGATTCCAACAGCGCCGACGGCGAAGTGGTTCTCGATATCGAAGTAGCCGGAGCAGTGGCGCCCGGAGCAAACATCGCCGTCTATTTCGCGCCCAACACCGATGCCGGCTTCCTCAACGCCATCAACGCCGCCATTCACGACACGAAGCGCAAGCCCTCAGTTATTTCTATCAGCTGGGGATCAGCTGAAAATGAGTGGTCGCCACAAACCATGAACGCGTTCAATGCTGCCTTCCACGATGCAGCGCTGCTTGGGATTTCCGTCTGCGCCGCCGCCGGCGACAACGGTTCGTCGGACGGCGAGTCCGACAAATCCAATCACGTTGACTTCCCCGCGTCGAGTCCCTGGGTGCTCGCCTGTGGCGGTACCCGACTGATCGGTAGCAACGGTCAAATTCAGAAAGAGACCGTCTGGAACGACGGCACCTCCGGCGGATCCACTGGCGGCGGCGTCAGCACGCACTTCACTAAACCTGCGTACCAGGCAAACGTAAACGTTCCCAAACCTGGCAAGAACAAAACGGGTCGCGGCGTACCCGATGTCGCCGGGGTCGCTGATCCCGAGACGGGCTTCATTGTTCTGGTCGACGGCCAGCAAGGTGTAGTCGGCGGCACCAGTGCCGTTGCGCCGCTTTGGGCTGGATTAATCGCGCTCTGCAACGAACAGGTCGGCAAAAATCTCGGCTGGTTGCATCCCACGCTCTATGGCACTGTCGCCCAACACAAAGTGCTGCACGACATCACCACCGGAACGAATGGTTCCTATCACGCTGCCACCGGCTGGGATTGCTGTACCGGTCTCGGCACTCCCGACGGTCTCGCGCTGCTCAACATCCTGAAGAAAAGTTGACGTAATGGTGAGGCGAAGATCTCTAAATCTTCGCCTCACTCAACTCCTCTAAAATCTCTTCGCAGGCTTTCCGCGGATCGGCCGCTCGCGTCACTTGGCGGCCAATCACAAGGTGGTCCGCGCCGTTGGCCATAGCTTCTGCCGGAGTCGCCACTCGCTTCTGATCGCCTTTGACCGCGCCGGCGGAACGCACCCCCGGTATGACAAGCTTTAGGGCTTTACCGCCTATTGCTCGCACCCGCGCCACTTCGAGTGGCGAGCACACCACACCGTCCATCCCGCTCTCGACCGCATTTTTAACCCGCAGCTCCACCAAATCCGCAATCGGAACCGCATAGCCCAAGTCGGCCAGATCCTGTTGATCAAAGCTGGTCAGGACCGTTACCGCCAGCAGCTTTGGGTTCGTTTCTGCTTTTCCTTCGACCGCCGCCTCCATCACGGTCCGGCTGCCATGCACGGTGAGGAATTCCACGAGACCGCTCCCACAAATTTGCCGTGTCGCGCGTTTTACTGTTTCGCCAATGTCATATAGCTTCAAATCAAGAAAGATCTTCTTGCCGAGCGCATGGATCTCCGCCACCAGTGCCATACCGCCCACTGCATACAGCTCCATCCCGACCTTGTAGAAATCGGCCGCTGGACCGATATCGCGCACCAGTGCCAATGCCTGCTTGGCGTCGTCCACATCGAGCGCGATGATCAATGGGTTCGAATTTTCACTCAAGCGTTCACCTCGATTGGCTTCGTTCCTCGTTTTTTGACCTGTCCGATCACATACGCATCGCTGTGCCGCTCAAGCAGTTTCGGCGTCTCTTCGCGAGGCAGCGCGATTAGTAAGCCGCCCGAAGTTTGCGGATCGTACAGCAACGCCCGTACCTCCGCCGGAACGTCGGCCGACATTTCGACGCAGCTCTCTACAAAGTCGCGATTATTGTGCAGCCCGCCGGAATAGGTCTCAGCCTGCGAGTATTCGAGCGCCCCGGGAAGAAAGCGGACCGCGCTCGCCGCCAGCGCAAGCGTCACATTGCTCGCCAAGGCCATCTCGCGCGCATGTCCCAGCAATCCGAAACCCGTCACATCCGTGCAGGCATGTACGCCGCACCCAGCCATCGCTTCGCAAGCGGCGCGGTTTAACGTGAGCATCTGTTCAATCGAACTCGCCACGTGCTCCTCAGACGCAACCCCCTGCTTCAAAGCCGTCGAAATCACGCCCGTCCCGATCTTCTTCGTAAAAACCAGATCATCACCCGGCAGCGCGCCCGCGTTCGTCAGAATCTTTTTGGGATCGATCAATCCAGTCACCGCATAGCCGAACTTGATCTCATCCTCGGAGATGCTGTGCCCCCCCAAAATCACGCAATCCGCTTCGTGAATCTTGTCCGCACCCCCGCGCAAAATTGCCTCCAGATCCTCGATGTTTCCCTTGCCTGGGAACACCACCAGCGACAAAGCCGTCACCGGCCTGCCGCCCATCGCATACACATCGCTCAACGCATTAGCGGCTGCAATGCCTCCAAACGTGTAGGGATCATCCACAATCGGTGTGAAGAAGTCGACCGTCTGCACCATGGCGAGAGGTGTTCCCGCAGCCTGCGTCAGGTTATAAACACCGGCGTCATCCGCCGTGTCGTATCCAACAAGCACGTTCTCATTCGTCTTCCGTGGAACGCTTCGTAACGCCTGGTCAAGAATTTTGGGGCTGAGCTTGGAAGCGCACCCGCCCGCCTTCACGTTCGCTGTCAGCCTGGTTGCCATTCACCTTCATTTTAATGAGCAGTCTCAACGGGCAATCAGCGCCGCGGAGGTTTCATATTCCCACTCGCGCCAGCTATCGAGCAGCGGGAAATATAAACCCAGCCAGATCGGACCCGGCAAGACTTGCGCAACCAATGCGGCGTAGCTATCCATCTGCGCCTGATAGCGGCGTTGTTCTTCCTGCAAAAACCGCTCGATTCCAGCGCCTTCGTGATCGCTTGTTTTGAAATCGATAATCCACAACCGGCCATCCTCGTCGCGAAACATTCTGTCGATCGTTCCGCTAATCATGCGATCGTCAACAGTACCGCCCAATGGCCATTCCACGCGGGTTTCAGCATGCGCCGACAGTATCCAGCGGCCACGCTCACTCAGGTAAGTGTTCCGCACGGCTCGCATCACTCGTTCCGCCGCCACCGGCACGTCCGAGTTCTTTACACCCAACCGCAAGAGCTCCGATTCGACGAGCGGCAGCTTCGTTTCGATTGCATCAGCGTCCCATCCGCTGCCAGCCGCACGCTTCAGCAGCTCATGTACCACCGTCCCCGCGTGACGCGCCGTATCGCTCACCCACTCATAACTCACTTTTCGAACGGAGGCTGTCATCTCGCGGAACTGCGGATTCCACTTTACGGGCCGAGCAAATTTTGGCATCTCCCATTCCGCGGGCAGCCGCCGCAGAACCGTTCGGCGCGCTGCCGTTTCGACTGCGAATAAGCTTTGCTGTTTCGGGCTGCGCCGGAGCTCTGCGCTAAAGTCGACACCCACTCTGTCCCAGATCAATCGCAAGAAACTCCCAGAAGGCTTTTGCACATCCGAGCCGTCTTTTTTCGACCGGGCATTCCCAATCAGGTACAGCTCATTCTTGGCGCGCGTACAAGCAACGTAGAAAAGCCGTTTCAATTCCTGCTCTTCTTTTTCCTTCCGCACTTCATTGATCGATTCGTACTCCGCCGTCTTCTCGCCTTTACGCGGCTGCGCGGCTACCGACCACGTCACACTCCCATCCTCTTCCACTTCGTCATTCCACAGCAGCAATTCGCGCTCTATCGATTTCGAACGCCCGCCTAGCTGGGGCAAAATCACGGTATCGAATTCCAGGCCTTTCGCCTTGTGAATGGTCATCACCTGCACGAACTTCTCGCCCGTCGCCGGTTTTGCGAAAAGCAGTTCCAGCCTGGACGAAAGCGCGGTGGAATCACGAATGATCCCGCCTTCATCCAGCGTCTCTATCAATTCCAGATAGGTTTCGATATCTTCGCGCTCATGCGGCTCCTGCAGAATCGCTGCGCCGCCCAGCAACAGCCACGCATCTTCCACCAGGTTTCGTAACGGCAATCGGCCCGCTTGCTCGGCCGCGGCCAGTAGAATCTCTGCGGCCCGTACCGCCCGCCTGCGCCCTTCCACAGACATCGCTGCGATTCGTTCTGGATCCGACAACAGCTCAGGAATCGATCGTTCTCGTTCGCCCTCCGCGAATGCCGCCAGATCGCTCAAATCAAGCCCCGACCATGGGGCCCGCAAACAGGCCAGCCACGCTACTCGATCGCCTGTATGTAAAACCGCCCGCGTAAGAGCGATGGTGTCATCGACGTGCTGCTGCTCCGACAACTTGTCGATCTCGATCGCCTCATAGGCAACCCCCGCATTCCGCAGTACAGGCAGAATCTTCAGAAGATGATTCCGGCTGCGCACCAGCACAGCCACGCTGCCGCGCGCAATCGCCGCTTTCGCCAGGCCACTTACAAGATTTGCTTCCGCCGCGCCGTTATCATCCACCAGCGCCGTCAATTCTGGAGCAGTTCCCTGAGCATCTCGGCCGGCCTGCGACGGCCGGAACTGCACCCCGCCTCGAGCATCCTCCGCCATCACAGATTCGAAGTGCTCCTGAACCCACCCGAGAATCTGCGGCGTGCAGCGAAAATTTGTTTGCAACGCTATCCGCTCCAAACGTACCGATTCCAGGCCTCCCTCATGCCAGCTGCGCAGGAACAGCGACACTTCCGCCCCACGAAACCGATAGATGCTCTGCATAGGATCGCCCACCAGGAACAACGTATGGCCATCGCCATCCGACCACTGTGCCGTCAACGCGTTCAGCAAACGATATTGAGAAAGCGACGTGTCCTGAAACTCGTCGACCAGCAAATGCTGTATCCGGAAATCCAATCCATACAACAGATCGCTCGGCTGCTCGGGCGATCCCAGAACTTGAATAGCTGCTTCCGTAATCGCGTTGAAATCGACTGCGCCTTTCTCTTCGAACACGCGCAGCAGAGCGGCTTCGGAGTGCGTCAGCAGCGCGCAGAAGTCTTCGACTTCCGGCTCACACTCGCCTTTCGGACTCTGCCACTGATCCCGCTGCGCCAGCATTCCGGCAATCTGTTGCTCCAGGCTGGCGAAATCGCTGTCGAAGTAAACTCCCAGCCTGGCCAGCAACTCCATGTCTTCTGCCGTGCCTTCGGCCAGGTCTCGGATGGTGTTTCGAGCAGCCATCCGGTACAACTCCGTCGCATCTTCCACCACGCTCGCCACACCGCCAAATCCCGAAACAATGGGCATCTGTCTGGTCAGCAAAGCGCAAAGCGAATCGATCGTCTGTACTTGCAGTTGCGACGAGTCGACCAACAGGTTCCAGCCATATCGCTGGTCTTGCCGCAGAACGGCCGTGGCAGATTCGCGGGTCCGCTGCTCATAAGCGGAAGCCTTAAATCTGGCTTCGCCCGCGGCATCTGCCAGCGCCTCCACCACGCGCTGTTTCAATTCAGCTGCGGCTTTGCGGGTAAACGTCACCGCCACCACGCTCTCGGGCTGCTTCACTAAACTCAGCAGCCTTAAGAACCGTTGCACCAGCAGACCGGTCTTTCCCGATCCGGCCGGCGCTTGCACAATAAACGATCGCGCCGGGTCGAGGGCTTCGTCGCGCTCCGCTTCATCTGCGATCATTCGTCATCCTCCGTAGGAGGCTGCTCATGAATCCGGCACAACGGCTTCTGGCTACAGAAGTCGCACGCATAAGGGCGCGGGTCTACGGCTGCGTATCCTGCCTTGAACTGTGACGCCAGCTGATGAACGTTCGCTTTGCCTTGTAACAAATACGTATCCCAGTCTTTCTTCACCAGGTTGCCTTGTCCGGCCACATGCCGTTGCTGCGAGATGCCCTTGAGCCGCAAATCGCGCGGCTTGACTTGCGCAAAAAATAAACCAGCCACATCTTCATCGAGCGACGCAGCATAGACCAGCAACTGTGGCTCTTCCGGCCGCTGTCCCTCCAGCTTGAGCGCCGTCTGAACGCCGCTCTTATAATCGATCAGCAGCAGCTGTCCATTCGCCAGACGATCAATGCGGTCCAGCCGCAGACGAAGCCGCAGACCAGCCAGGTCGAAATACCGTTCCTGCTCGACTGTCTCCACCGTAAACCTCTGCTGCCTTTTCTTCTCCACTTCCAGCCAGTCGAGCACGACTTCTTTCAAACGCTCTATCTCGACCGCCGCCACGATCTGGCTGAACGGGCTTCCACCATGCGACTCAACCGCCTGCCGAGCTCCTTCTTCCACCAGGTTATTCAGATACAGGGGAGACGCAGCGAGTAGCTGATCGTGCGTCTTCAGCCTCTGCCAGACAAACTCCAGCAGTTCGTGAAGATGACCGCCGCGCTCACGGCTATCCAGACCCAGGCATCCTTCTTCGGGCGCTTTAGATTGCAAACGGTATTCGGCGAAGGCGCGAAAAGGGCAGAGCGATTGCGCTTTGATAATGCTCGTTCCGCCTCTCGCCGTTGTATCCGCCACAAAGGCCGGACCCTGGCTATCGTCCGAGACTTCAAGAACAGTTGGCTTAAATGTTTGCCAGGTCGATTTCCCTTTCCAGAGCTCCTGGTGAGATTCTTCCTGTGACACAAATTTTGCGACCAGCGGCGAAAGTCGGCCGGACCACGTGACAAACACCTCCGGAGATATCGCCAGTAGCGACCTCGTCAAACGCTCTTGCTCCGAACGCGCATCGGGCCCGTGTTCCCGCCAGAGTTTCGGAGGCAGGAAAGGCGAACGGTATTCTTTCGGCGGCCAGCTTTCCTCATCCATTCCGATCACAATGCCGGCGTCAAATCGGATTCCGGAAGCTTCGCGCGCCTCCAGAATTTGCACTGAAGCCCAAGGTGCTGCCCGCTCCTGGCTGCTCTCAAGCAAGCGGCTCACTTCGTTAACCGCCGTGTCGAAGGGAATCGGGTCAGCTACCAGCGACAACGAACTCAGCTGTGACATGGCCGTCTTCCACGACTCGATCGCATCCTGTTCATCGAGACTCAACTGCACCTCGCCGGGCCAGCCGAGAGTCTGGAGCAGATCACCAATGAACTCGCTCCAACCGCTGTACGTGTCACTTCTCCCGGCAACCGGAAGGCTGCGGCGCACCGCCCGCAAGATCTTCTGCAGCTTGGGGCAGCGCGCCGACACAGTTTCCAGATCGTTCAGAGTCACGTCGAGTTCACGCCGGTTGCGCAGTGCCAGATCTGCTTGCGCTCTTTGATTCCGTTCTTGTTCCGCCCCCCCGACCCAGCGTGAACGGAGGATTGCCGTTGCGTCAGCCGTGGGTATGCGGGGCTTGGCCAGACGGAGTAGCAATAGCGCACCGGCCACAATCGGCGTACTCGCCAGCGAGTCAACGCCGTGTAACTGAAACGCCATGTCCCGGGATAAAGGCGAACGCATCCGAGAATCGAGTAACGACTGGCACGCTCCCGGATAGAAGACTCGCCGGAACACGCGTTCTACGGTCTTCGCGCGCTCTCGAAGGTTAGGAATGAAAATCCCGATCGATGACGTTCGATCCGATTCCATGCGCGACCGTGCATAACGAGCCGCAAAATCCAATTGCTCACCAAAATCGCCATAACATCTACCGAGCCCGGCGCCAACCTTCATGACATCCAGTGAGTGTTCCGAAGCACCACTGTTCAACTTCGCCAACACACGGTTCAGCACCGGCAGAGGCCGTCCCAAGGTTAGAAAAACGTTGTGATCGGGAGCGACTTTTCGCTCGTCCAGCCACTCGGGCATTCGCTGCCAGATCTCCGCGCGCGTCAACCATCCATTCGCCCGGCAGATTGCCCGAAAATTTGAGACCCAGCCGCGAAATTGGGCAGGATCGCCGCGCTCGCCCCACTGCGGGCCATTCGCCGGCATCTCCCATTCCACCAGCGTACGGGCAGCCCGGGTGGCCATCGCCGCAATCGCGTCGGGATTGAAAAGCTCGCCGCGGTCCTCGTGAATGATCCGCTTCCACAGGACATGTTCCTGCTCCGCCGAAAGCAACGCTGGCGTTCCGGCCAAGCTATAGCGAGTTTCTTGCCAGCACCTCGTAAGCCAGGCGCCGGTGGTCAGCAAATCGGGCCGCTGCCAGCTGTTGTCGCCTTTTCTTAAACGATCTTTGATAAAGGTCTGCTGCGCGACCGCTGCCAGCAAACGAGAGGGAGTTATAACGGTGCTCCCCTTCTCAAACCAGGAAAACAATCCCGCACAAGCCAGATGCATGAGGAGGGTATAACGCTATTATCGCGGAGATGATCCTAAGCAACACACGTGCAAAACGGTCGCGGGTTCAGGCTCGCCGCGCAGAGGGCTAGCGTGTTGCGTTTTTGTTCCGCGGCGCGCATCCGCGACCTTTGCACTTTCCGTAAAATTCAAGACTGAGAACGGACACTAGCGACAATAAAAAACGAATGGCTGAATCTCGAATTACCCCCAGAAATCAGGACTTCGCTGCCTGGTATCAGGATGTGGTGCTACAAGGCGACATGGCGGAGCCCGCGGAAATTGTAAAGGGCTGCATGGTGATCAAGCCGAACGGCTATGCCGTTTGGGAAAAACTCCAGCGCGAACTGGATGATCGCTTCAAGGAGACCGGACACCAGAACGTCTACTTTCCGTTGTTGATTCCCAAAAGCTTCCTGGAAAAAGAAGCCGAACATGTCGAAGGTTTTTCGCCGGAACTTGCGGTTGTTACGATCGCAGGGGGCAAGGAACTCGAAGAGCCCTATGTCATTCGCCCCACTTCGGAAACCATCATTGGTCACTTCTTCGCACGCTGGATTCAAAGCTGGCGCGACCTGCCCATGCTGCTCAATCAGTGGGCCAACGTCGTCCGCTGGGAGCTTCGCACACGCATGTTCCTGCGCACTTCCGAATTCCTCTGGCAGGAGGGCCACACCGCCCATGCTTCCCACCAGGAAGCCCAGGAGGAGGTCCTGCGCATTCTCGATATCTATGAATCGGTCGCCCAGGACATCATGGCAATGCCCGTTATCAAAGGCGCAAAGACCAGCAGCGAAAAATTTGCCGGGGCTCTGCGCAGCTACTCCATCGAAGCCATGATGCAGAACGGTCTGGCGCTTCAGGCCGGCACCAGCCATGACCTGGGCCAGAATTTCGGCCGCGCCTTCGACGTGAAATATCAGACCAGCGAAGGCACCCTCGACTACGTCTGGCAAACCAGCTGGGGGGTGAGCACCCGTCTAATCGGCGGTCTCATCATGACTCACTCGGACGATAAAGGACTGGTGATTCCGCCGAAACTCGCGCCGCAGAAAGCTGTCCTTGTGCCCATCTATCGTAAAGACGAAGAACGCGGACCGGTACTCGAAACGGCACACCGGATTGCCAACGATCTCAAGATCAAACTGGATGATCGTGAAGGTCAAACGCCTGGGTCCAAGTTTTTCCATTGGGAGCGCAGGGGCGTACCCGTCGTCATGGAATTAGGCCCGCGTGATCTCGCTTCGGGAAACATCGTCGTAAAGCGCCGCGACACGGGAGCAAAAGAAATCGTTCCGCAAGCCGAGGTCGGATCGACCTTGGATGCAACCCTGCAGGACATACAAAGGTCCCTGTACCAAACAGCCAGCAAACGTCTTCACGACAATTGCGTGCTCGCCAATTCGATAGAACAGGTAGAAGAAATCCTGCGCGATGTCACCGCCGAGAAGGGCGGCGGCAAATTCGTGCTGGCTCATTTAAAGGACGACCCGCGTTGCGACGCGAGATTGAAGGAGTTCAAAGCCACCATCCGCTGCATCCCGCTCGTAGATCAATGGAGTGGTGGCGGCCCCTGCGTGGTCACTGGCGAACCGGTCACTCAGCGCGTAGTTGTCGCGAAAGCTTACTGAATCAGACCGCGGATTCCAGAGTTGTTGGTTCCGCTCTCTCCCGGTCGTGCTTCTCCTGATCCTTCAGGCAGAATGGCGTCCAGGGAACCGCCTCCAGTCGCTTTTGCTCGATCGGCTCCCCACAGTCTGCACAAATTCCGTATTCGCCCGTTTCGATTCGTTGGAGAGCCGCTTCTACCGCCTCCAGCATTTCTGCCGCGACATTGCTGCCGCCGAACGCGAGCGCCTTGGCTTCCGACGACACGACCGTATCGATTGGATCCTCCACTTCCGCCGTGCGCGACTCGCGCGCATCCTCGTCAAATCTCGCTATCTCATTCGTCAAGTCCTGCCGCTTAGCGAGCAGGACTTGCTTGAAGTGTTCTGTGTCAATGGCCATAAACAAATATTCTTTGTCTGGACACCCGCTTCGGCCGGATGGTTGCGGTAAGATTTCGCGCTAAGACTTTGCGCTACCTATTTTCAAAGACCTGCCGAAGCCGACGCGGTACGCGGCTGATCCGCGAGTTCGTCATCTTCGATGTGCGCGTAACGCTGCGTATTGTGCAGATAGTAATATACGCAGAGCAGAGTCAGCATAAAGATCGCCAGAACCACCATCCCGATGGCAAACCGCTCTAGCTGACGGATCGGCGCAGCCGCCTGGTGCTCCTCTTGGCTCACGGTCACAACCCAGGCCAGGTTCGGAAAGTGCTGTTTCAGACCGGTTCCGGCGTAACCGACAATCGACTGCCCGCGCGCGACATCGGCCATCACCCAGCCTGCCTTTGTGCCCTGATTCGTGCCCAAAGCATCCCGTACATAATCGAACTCGGGCGCTTTTACGCGCGCAAACACATCGGCATTTGGCCCGCTGACAATGTTGCCGTCATCATTGATCAGAGCCGCGCGCGCTCCTCCGCCAATCTGCTGCTGCCGGAAAGGCGCTAGCACATCAGAGATGTTTACGGCCGCGTTTAACACGCCAATTGTTTGCCCGGATGGGTCAGTAACCGGTATGCCGACGTTGACATAGTACGACTTGGTAATTTCGTCATCGATGATCTCGCTGACCTTCGTCGTACCCTGGCCGTTGTTGTAAACGGATTGCCAGTTGGCATCCTGCGCGTACGAAAGCTGTGACGGGCGCTGCGAAGAAGCAACGACATTCCCGTTTGCATTGGTAACGATGATCGAGAGGAACCGCGGATCGAGCGCTTTATGCTGCCGCAAGATCTGCGACGCAGCCGAATCGGCTGACTTCTCTTGCCCCGTGGCCGAAGCGGCGTTCACCACGGCGGGATTGCTGGCCAGAATGCCTACGTCCGTGAGGCGTTCACGCATGAATTGCGTGACCTGGTTTGCAAACAGTTGGGCCATCGACTGATAATTCGAGCCAACGGCGTTATCCAGTGATTTATCGCTGCGCTGAGTAAATACCAGACCGATGATGCTCAGCGGCACGATGATGAGAATCAACGCAAGCAGTAGCTTGGTGAGTGAGACACGCACTTCTAGGCGGTCCATTGACATGGCAGACCTCCAGTCAGGTCTTTCGAATACGTGCCATGCCCCGGGTCGCGGCCTGACGTCTATTCGCCCAGTCGTGCTCGGCCTACATGGCCGTTCCCGCTTAAATCATACTCCAATTGGAGTAGCGCGGCACAACCTATTATGTCGCCGAACTTAGCACAAAGCTGTTCCCATCCGGATCCTTCAAGATGGCGAACTTTCCCCACGGCTGCTCCTGCGGTGGACCATTGAACTCCACGCCACGAAATTTAAGCTCTTCGTACGTTGCCTCCAGATCATCACAGGCCAGCGATGTATTCACAAAACTGCCGATACGATCTTCCTGCCCCTCGGGCGTAAACAAAACGAGCCCCGTTTCCGCACCAGGAATCGCAAGTTCGATCCAGCGCTGCGAACCCATCGCTTGATCGGTCTTCACAATAAAGCCAAGTTTTTCAGTATAAAAACGCAGCGCGCGCTCCTGATCGCTTACGCAAACGCCAAGAAACTTCACCTGTTTGATCATGATGATTGTCTTAGCACAAATAAGCGGCAGCTTGAAGATAAGCGTTTTTGCGATCCTTAACGCCGAGGATGCGAAGCCCGGCGCCAACAGGTGAGAAAAAGATGCGAGCGATAATTGGCAGTAGAAGCCGTGCCCATTAAAGTAAGAGAGATTATCCGGGCCATCGAATCGGACGGCAGACGGCAGGTCGCTCAAGCAGGGAGCCATCGGCAATTCAAGCATCCGGTGAAGTGGGGTCGCCGTTCCCGGCAAACCGAGCGACGACCTCCACCCGAAAACCGAGCGAAGCATCTGGAACCAAGCACAGATTGAGAGGACGAACAAATGAGCGAATACACGGTAATCATTGAGAGCGGGCCCAATAATTTCAGCGTCTGGGTGCCCGATCTTCCCGGCTGTGTTTCGACCGGAGATACGGCCGAAGAAGCGGAAGCCAATATCCGTGAAGCGATCGAGCTTCACCTAGAGGGTATGCGAGAGGATGGCGATCCGATCCCGCAACCGTCGAGCCGGGCGGCGCTCGTCAAAGTCGCCTAGTGGAGTGTCGCGATGAAAACGTTACCACGCGATGCAACTCCGGTCGCTCCGCTCGCGGCTCTGAAGCAGCGTATTCTTTGATCGGAGCCATGAGCCACGTCAGTGGCTCTCCAACCGGAAGCACGGAAACCATGAGCGAAGCGATTGGAGTTCTCTACTTCACTAGCAAACAAAATGGTTGCGATACTCCACTAGCTATAGCTAGCCGAATCAGGAATATGTAGGTAACAAAAGCACCCCCGTCCAGCGCCGCTCGCGACCTAAGCCGGAACATCAACAGCAGAATTGAAAAAGGCGGCCCATAAAGGACCGCCTTCTTTCTAAATTGCTAGGTAGAGCGTTAGACTTCTTCGGGAGTGCTGAGAACCTCTTCGGCTCCGAGATCCTCTGAAAGCCCACCAGTGTAAATGCCAGGCGTGTCGTCGGAGTAGTCTCCAAGGCCGTCCGCGAACGAGACTTCCTGTTCGGGCGCTGCCTCTTCCTCCACCACATCCTCGCCGGCAATCTTGAGGCGTCGATAGAATTCCATGCCGGTTCCGGCAGGAATCAAACGGCCCATGATGACGTTCTCTTTCAGACCGCGCAAGTAATCCACCTTGCCGTTAATAGCGGCTTCGGTAAGCACACGCGTTGTCTCCTGGAAGCTGGCGGCCGAGATGAACGAGTCGGTCGAAAGCGATGCTTTCGTGATACCGAGCAGAATGGGCTTGCCCGTTGCCGGACGACCTTCGGCCTCGATCACACGCGTATTCTCTTCGCGGAACCGGAAGCGATCCACCACTTCTTCCGGCAGGAACTCCGTGTCTCCAATTTCTTCGATTCGCACCCAGCGCATCATCTGACGCGAGATCACTTCCAGATGCTTATCGTTGATGTTGACGCCCTGCAACCGGTAGACTTCCTGGATTTCATTCACCAGGTATTTCTGCAGTTCCTTTTCGCCGAGCACGGCCAGAATGTCGTGCGGATTGCGCGGACCATCCATCAGAGGATCGCCCGAACGAACCCGCTCGCCTTCCTGCACGTTGATGTGAACACCCCGCGGCAGCGAGTATTCCTTCTGCACGCCGTCGTCTCCCGTGATATACAACTTCCGCATACCCTTGGAAACTTCGCCGTACCGCACCACACCATTAATTTCAGCGATGATAGCCGTTTCGCGCGGTTTACGAGCTTCGAACAGTTCCACTACGCGTGGCAAACCACCCGTGATGTCCTTGGTCTTCGTCGTAGCGCGTGGAATTTTTGCGATCACGTCACCTGCATGCAACTCCTCACCTTCTGAAACCATAAGGTGAGCGTGCGTCGGCATGAGATACCGTTTTTCTTCCGATCGGCTGCCACCACCGGGCCGCACGATGATAGTTGGGAAGCGGCGTTCATCCACCGAGTCCGTCACCACCACCTGCATGTTGCCAGTGATCTCGTCGACCTGTTCCTGCGTAGTCACACCGTCGATCAGATCCTTGAAATGAATCGCGCCGGTGACTTCCGTCAGGATGGAGAACGTATATGGATCCCATTCGAGCAGGATCTGGTTCGCCTTCACCGGAGCGTTGTCTTCGACGTTGATTTTTGCGCCGTATACAACCGGATAGCGTTCGCGCTCGCGATTCTTATCGTCAACGATGATCAGAATACCGTTGCGATTCATCGCGATCAGTTCACCCTTGTTATTGCGAACCGTATTGACGTTGCTGAAACGGACAAAACCGTTGCTCTTAGCATCCTGAGTTGACTGCTCGCTCACCCTGGTCGCCGCGCCACCGATGTGGAACGTACGCATCGTCAGCTGCGTGCCTGGTTCGCCGATCGATTGCGCCGAGATAATACCAACCGCTTCGCCGCGTTCCACCATGCGACCGGTCGCTAGATTGCGGCCATAGCAAAGCTGGCAAACTCCGCGTTTCGATTCGCAAGTCAGCACCGAGCGAATCTTCACACGCTCGATACCGGCGCCCTGAATAGCGCTGGCCAACTCCTCGGTAATCTCCTGGTTCACGCCGACGATCACGTTGTTCTCGTAATCGCGCTGATCTTCGAGCACTACGCGGCCCACAATGCGGTCGCGCAGCGGTTCGATGATTTCGCCCGATTCAATGATCGGTTCCACGTAAATGCCATCCGTGGTGCCGCAGTCGTCTTCGGTAATGATCACATCCTGCGCCACATCGCACAGCCGGCGCGTCAGGTAACCCGAATCCGCCGTTTTTAAAGCCGTATCGGCCAGACCTTTGCGCGCGCCGTGCGTCGAGATGAAGTACTGCAACACATCCAGACCTTCACGGAAGTTCGCTGTAATCGGCTGCTCGATGATTTCGCCCGACGGCTTAGCCATCAAACCGCGCATACCGGACAGCTGACGAATCTGCTGTTTCGATCCGCGCGCGCCCGAATCGGCCATGATGTAAATCGGGTTCAGAATACGGCCCGTGCGGTCGTCTTCTTCCAGATTCTTAAAGAGCTTGTCGGAAATCGCTTCGGTCACCTTCGACCAGATTTCGATGATCTTGTTGTACCGTTCGGATTGCGTGATGGCGCCTTCCTGGTACTGCTGCTGCACTTCGATCACCTGCTTTTCGGCATCGCGCACCAAACCGGCCTTTTCTTCCGGCACAACCATGTCGTCGATGCCGATCGAAATCCCCGCGCGGGTGGCATACAGGAAGCCCAGCTTCTTGACTTCATCGAGCATCTGCACGGTGGTTTGCAGACCAAACTTCAAATAGCAATATTGAACAAGCTGGCCGTCGCCCTTCTTCTTGAGAAGCCCGTTGATGAACGGCATCTCCTTCGGAAGCACGTCGTTCAGAATCACGCGACCGACCGTGGTGTCCATGTACTGCTTGTTGAACTCGATCGGCTCCGTGTACATGATGTTCTGGTTGTCGAACGCCTTGTTCAGGTCGATCACTTTGCCGGTATAGCGCAGCTTGATGGCCGTGAGCGTTTCCACTTCTTCCATCTCGAGTGCAATCAGCACGTCTTCCATGGAAGCGAAGGTACGTCCGGAGCCCTTGGAGTTCGGGCGCATTTTGGTCAGGTAATAGAGACCGAGCACCATGTCCTGCGTGGGAATCGCGATAGGAGCGCCATGCGCCGGCGACAGGATATTGTTCGAAGCCAGCATGAGCGTAGACGCTTCGATCTGCGCTTCGGGCGACAGCGGAATGTGTACGGCCATCTGGTCGCCGTCAAAATCCGCGTTGAACGCAGTACAGGTCAGCGGATGCAGCTTAATCGCTTTTCCTTCGACCAGTGTTGGCTCAAACGCCTGAATACCAAGGCGGTGCAGGGTGGGAGCGCGATTCAAAAGAATCGGGTGGTCCTTGATGACTTCTTCGAGGATGTCCCAAACCACCGGGTCCTGCTGCTCGACTAATTCTTTCGCTTGTTTGATAGTGGTGCAGTGGCCGCGCTGTTCCAGACGATGATAGATGAACGGCTTGAACAGTTCAAGCGCCATCTTCTTTGGTAAACCGCACTGGTGCAGTTTGAGTTCGGGGCCAACCACGATGACGGAACGGCCGGAGTAATCAACACGCTTGCCCAGCAGGTTCTGGCGGAATCGGCCCTGTTTGCCCTTCAGCGTGTCGGAGAGCGATTTGAGCGGACGATTATTCGCCCCGCGCAACACGCGGCCGCGGCGGCCATTGTCGAATAACGCATCTACCGCTTCCTGCAGCATGCGCTTCTCGTTGCGCACGATTACGTCGGGAGCGTGCAGCTCCATCAGTTTCTTGAGACGATTGTTGCGATTGATAACCCGGCGATAGAGGTCGTTGAGATCGGACGTTGCAAAACGTCCGCCATCGAGCGGCACCAGCGGACGCAATTCCGGCGGGATCACCGGGATCACATCGAGAATCATCCACTCCGGCTTGTTGCCGGATTTACGGAAACTCTCGACCACACGCAACCGTTTTGCGAACTTCAGCTTTTTCTGCGCTGAAGTTTCGGTTTTCATCTTCTCGCGAATTTCCTGCGAGAGCGATTCCACATCGATCTTGCGCAGCAGTTCCTTGACGCCTTCCGCGCCCATCATGGCGACGAACTTGCCCGGGAATTCCTGATCCAGCTGGCGTTTGCGCTCGTCGCTGATTACTTCGCCCATGTTCAGCCCGGTGGCTTCGCCTGGATCGATAATGACGAATGCTTCGTAGTAAAGAACGCGCTCGAGTTCACGCAGCGTGATGTCGAGCAGATAGCCGATGCGGCTCGGCAGACCCTTGAAAAACCAGACATGCGAGGACGAACTGGCCAGCTCGATGTGCCCCAGGCGTTCCCGGCGCACGCGAGACAACGTTACTTCCACACCGCACTTATCGCAGATCACTCCGCGATGCTTCATGCGTTTGTACTTGCCGCACAAACATTCCCAGTCCGCCACCGGACCGAAGATGCGCGCGCAGAACAGGCCATCGCGCTCGGGTTTGAACGTGCGGTAATTGATGGTCTCCGGCTTGGTCACTTCGCCGTGTGACCAGCTCCGGATCTTTTCCGGAGAAGCCAGACTGATTCGGATCGAATCGAAGTCGGCAATGAGATTGGCTCTGTCGTACGGAGAGGAACGATACATGAATTGTCCTTAGAAATCTCAAACTAGCGTCCCTACTGCAATTTGCCTCCGGAGCGTGGGACACCAATCTCCGCTCCGGAACCAGTTTCGTTGTCTTAATCCGCGGCGTGCGCCAGATCCTGCATCTCGCGCGGCTTTTTCATCAGCTCGACATCGAGACACAAACTCTGTAGCTCGCGAATCAGCACATTAAAGGATTCAGGTACGCCGGGCTCGGCCGCAGCCTCACCTTTCACAATCGCTTCGTAGATCTTGGCGCGACCGTACACGTCGTCCGATTTCGCCGTCAGCAGTTCCTGCAGAATGTAAGCGGCGCCGTACGCTTCGAGCGCCCAGACTTCCATTTCGCCGAAGCGCTGTCCACCGAATTGCGCCTTGCCACCCAGCGGCTGCTGTGTGATCAAGGAATACGGCCCGATGGAGCGCGCGTGGATCTTGTCGTCAACCAGGTGGCTCAGCTTAAGCATGTAAATGTAGCCGACTGTCACTGGTTGTTCGAACTGAGCGCCGGTCAGGCCGTCGTGCAGCTCGATTTTGCCCGAGCTGGGAAGCCCCGCTTCAGCCAGACGCGCTTTGATGTCCGATTCCGCTGCGCCGTCAAACACCGGCGTAGCGAAATGCAAACCCAGTTTCTCAGCGGCCCAACCCAAGTGTGTTTCCAGGATCTGCCCCACGTTCATACGCGAGGGAACGCCTAGCGGGTTGAGTACGATTTCAACCGGCGTCCCATCCGGCATATACGGCATGTCCTCTTCCGGAACAATGCGCGCGATCACACCCTTGTTGCCATGCCGTCCGGCCATCTTGTCGCCCACTGAAAGCTTGCGCTTCATGGCGATATAGCACTTCACCAGCTTAATTACACCGGGAGGCAGTTCGTCCCCCTTGCGCAGTTTCGCGATCTTCTCTTCGGTGATCTTTTCGAGCACCGCGATTTGCCGCGACGTCATCTCTTCGATCTCGTCGATCTGCTCGTTCAGGCGAACATCTTTGGTATTCAAACGCATGCGCTTCAGATCGCGCGCGCGCAGCTTTTCGAGCAGGTCGCGATTGAGCGGCAGGTCTTTCGAGAGCAGCTTCTTGTTGGTCTTCTCGTCGTGCAGATCGGCCAGCAGTTCCTTGCCTTTGAGCAATTCTTCCAGCCGCTTGGCGCGCTCGTCGCTGAGAATGCGTTTCTCATCTTCGAGGTTGCGGTGCAAACGCTCTTCCTGCTGCTGTAGGATCAGCTTTGATCGTTCATCGAGTTCCGCGCCTTTGCGCGAAAACACTTTGCAATCGACGATCGTGCCTTCGATACCCGGCGGACAGTAGAGCGACGCATCCTTCACGTCCCCCGCCTTTTCACCGAAAATCGCCCGCAGCAGTTTCTCTTCCGGCGTCAGCTGCGTTTCGCCCTTCGGCGTTACCTTGCCCACCAGGATGTCGCCCGGCTTCACGGTTGCGCCGATACGGATGATCCCGCTTTCGTCCAGATTCCGCAGGAAGGATTCGGCTATATTCGGAATATCGCGCGTGATCTCCTCCGGTCCGAGCTTGGTGTCGCGTGCCTCGATCTCGAATTCCTCAATATGGATCGAGGTGTAGTAGTCGTCCTTGACGAGCTTCTCGCTGACGACAATGGCGTCTTCGAAGTTATACCCGCGCCAGGGCATGAACGCCACCAGCACGTTCCGTCCCAGCGCCAGTTCGCCTGCTTCCGTGCACGGACCATCCGCTAGCACGTCTCCCTTACGAACCTTCTGGCCCTGGTAAACGATCGGCTTCTGGCTGATACAGGTGTTCTGATTCGAGCGTTTGAACTTCGTTAGCTGGTAAATGTCGGCGCCCACTTCGCGCGACATTTGCCCTTCATGCGAAGCGCCGCCTTCCACGCGTACGATGATCCGTTCGCTATCGACCGAATCGACCACGCCGGCTCGTTTGCAGATCACGACAGCGCCGGAATCGCGCGCCGTAACCCGCTCCATGCCGGTGCCCACGTAAGGAGCTTCGGCACGCAACAGCGGTACCGCTTGCCGTTGCATGTTTGAACCCATCAAAGCGCGGTTGGCATCGTCGTTCTCGAGGAACGGAATCAAACTGGCCGCCACCGATACGAGCTGTTTCGGACTCACGTCCATATACTCAATCTCGTCGCGATGCTTCAGAACGAAGTTACCCGCCTGGCGAGCGTTCACCAGATCGTCTACAATCCGGCCTTTCTCGTCGATCGCCACATTTGCCTGCGCAATGATGTACTTGTCTTCTTCCCAAGCCGAAAGATAATCCGAATAGGCTTCGAATTCGGCGAGTTGTTTCTTACCTTCGATGGCATGATTGGCCGCCGTCATCTCATCCAGCGATAACACCTGACCGACTTTAAAGTCGGCATCACCCGGATTGAGAATCTTGACCTCTTCCACTAACGCACCATCGCGCACCCGCCGGTACGGGCTTTCGATAAAGCCGTACTCATTGATACGCGCAAAGCACGAGAGCGAAGAAATCAAACCAATGTTCGGACCTTCCGGCGTTTCAATCGGACAGATCCGGCCATAGTGCGTCGGATGCACGTCGCGCACTTCGAAGCCCGCACGTTCGCGGGAGAGACCACCCGGTCCAAGCGCCGACAGACGCCGTTTATGCGTAATCTCGGACAGCGGGTTCGTCTGATCCATGAACTGCGACAACTGGCTCGATCCAAAAAACTCGCGAATCGCGGCCATCACGGGTTTGGCGTTCACCAGATCGTGCGGCATCGCCGTCGACATTTCCTGGTACACCGACATCTTTTCCTTAATCGCCCGCTCCATGCGGACCAGGCCAATCCGGAATTGATTCTCGAGCAGTTCGCCCACCGCGCGAACACGGCGGTTACCAAGGTGATCGATGTCATCCACCACGCCAATACCGCGCCGTAATTTCAGCAGGTACAGGATGGTGTCGTTGAAGTCCTTGTGGTCGAGCGTCCGTTTGTCGAGGGCCGTGGCATCAGCACGATCATGGAGCTTGATGTTGAACTTCATTCGTCCGACGCGCGAGAAGTCGTACTTGCGCGGATCGAAGAACATGCCCTGAAACAACTGAGTCGCGGTGTCAAGCGTCGGCGGATCACCGGGGCGCAGCTTGCGGTAGATTTCCAGCAGCGCATCATTTTGACTCTTCACCGCGTCTTTGCGCAGGGTGGCCGAAATCACATTGCCCGCTTCGTCACGGTCCGGGAAGAAGATTTCGAAATGTTCGATGCCTGCTTCGCCCAGCTTGCCGATCGCAGCGGTCGTCAACTCGTGGTTCGCTTCGATCAGCACTTCACCCGTCGACATGTCGATCACGTCACTCGCCACGTAAGCGCCTTCGAGATCGTTCGAAGCCACTTCCACTTGCTCTAATTTGGCCTTCTGCAGTTCGCGGAAAACAGAGTTGGTAATCTTGCGGCCCTGCGGCACCACCTGCTCGCCCGCGGCATTATTGATCGCGTGCGACAGCTTCATCCCGATCAGGCTCTCGTTAACGCCCCACAAGAGTTTGCTGTCTTTGAGCGAAATAGTCGAAAGTTTGTAGAATGCCCGGATGATCTCGGAATCGGTCTTCAGACCGAGCGCCCGCAGGAACACCGTGCCATAAAACTTCCGTTTGCGATCGATACGGACGTAAAGAAGATTTTTGTTGTCGTACTCGAACTCGACCCAGCTGCCGCGATACGGAATAATTTTGCCGAGAAAATACCCCTGCGCCTGAACGCGTTCGAAGAACACGCCCGGCGAGCGATGCAATTGCGAAACAATCACGCGCTCGGTACCGTTGATGATGAAGGTCCCGTTCTCCGTCATCAGCGGAATTTCGCCGAAGAAGACTTCCTGCTCTTTGATGTCCCGTACGGTCTTATTGCCCGTTTCCGGATCTTTGTCGTAAACGGTCAGGCGAATGGTCACCTTCAGCGGCGCAGCATACGTCATGCCGCGTTCTTCGCATTCCGGCACATCATATTTCAGCTGAAGGGCCACGGGGTCGCCGCAGCGATTACAAAAGGTAACGATGTTCTTGTTAAACGTTCCGCACTTGTGACAAAGAACGTCACCAGCATGGAACGGATCGGTGCGAATTTCGGCGCCGCAGTTCGGATTGCGGCAGATGGTCCGCAGGTGATGCAGGCCCTTCAGATTGCCGCATTTGCATTCCCAGTTGCCGATGGAATAATCAACAAACTCGAGCTGGCTCAAGCCGCGAAAATCCGAAATGGGGAACACGGAGCTAAATACACTTTGTAGACCGGCATCTTCCCGCTCCTTGGGAAGCAGATCCATTTGCAGAAAACGCTCGTACGACCGCTTCTGCACCTCAATGAGATTCGGGATGGGGATCGAAGTCTTGATCTTCGAAAAATCGACTCTCTCCCGGAGAGAACCATTTAAAACGTTAGGCATCTACGCTTGTCCTTTTAGGAAACCAATGACTTGAGTGACGACATTTCAGCAGCACGCTGCGCACGGCCGGAACTGATGGGTGGCCAGGGATTACAAACCCGGCAAACCTGCCGCGGATTCGAAACCGGAAACACGGCAATGTGAAAAAGAGTGAGAAAGAACTCGGCTGGATGAACCAATGTTCTTAAAGAAGTTCCTGTGACAGATGTTGAACGGACGTGAGTATCTAGGCAATGAGGGAACAAACCTACCAGGCAAAACAAAATCGGGCATGGCAAAGTCCCCGCTAGCCAACTGAGGCCGCGGGGAGATTTTAGAATACTAAATTCTTGAACTGAATGCTGGACCGTCCCGGCTCGACGACATCATTATAGTAACACAAAAACAACCGAACGCATCTACAAAGGCGCGCCCGGCTTAAACACTATCCCCAAAAAGCGTTCGGAACCGCCGAACGCCCTAGAGCATTTAAACTACTTGACCTCGACGGTGGCGCCCGCATCGACGAACTTCTTCTTAATCGTCTCTGCTTCTTCCTTATTGATGCCTTCCTTGATCGGCTTAGGTGCGCCGTCCACCAGGTCCTTCGCTTCCTTCAAACCAAGGCTGGTCACTTCGCGAACGGCCTTAATGACATTGATCTTGTTAGCGCCCGCCGCTGTGAGTACTACGGTGAATTCGGTCTTTTCCTCGGCCGGAGCGGCCGCTGCCGCCGCGCCACCGGTCGGAGCTGCTACCGAAACCGAGGCTGCTGCCGCCGACACGCCCAGCTTCTCTTCGAGCATTTTGACCAGCTGCGAAGCTTCAAGCAACGTCAGGCCTTGAATCTGTTCTGCAATTACGTTAATGTCCGCCATTTTCTCTCTACTTTCTCTTTTGTTCAGTCACAGGCCAGCGCAGCCCGGTTTATTGTTGGAACTTGTTTTCCTTGGCCGCCTGATCCAGTACGATGGCCAAATTGCGGCTCACACCGTTGATCGAAGTGACCAGGCGTGTAGCCGCAGCATTGATCAGGAAGAGCAGCTTCGCGTAAATCTCTTCCTTCGGTGGCATGGTGGCCAGATCGCCAATGCCCTTGAGATCGATCACGCGGCCTTCGACCATACCGGCCTTGAAGGTAAACGCGGGATTCGTTTTCGAATAAGCGGTGAGCGCTTTCGCGAGCGCCACCGGATCTTTCGCCGTATACGCCAGCGAGGTCATGCCTTTCAGGTCGCCCAGCAGGTCGCTGGTGTCCGTACCCTCGCTCGCCTTGGCTGCCAGGTTATTTTTGATGACTTTGTAGCCGCCGCCTGCCTGTCGCACCGTCTTGCGCAGCTCGAAATCCTGGCTGACCGTCATCTTCTCGTAGCTGGTGACGAAGATGTTTTTGTTGTCGGCGATCGCCTTCTTCAGATCTTCCAGATCTTTCTTCTTGTCGTCTTTGTTTTTCATCTGGCCTTATACAGTCGCCTTTGCGTTAAACGCCGTCACATCGAGCGGTACACCCGGGCTCATGGTCGAACAGAGAGTTGCGCTCTTCACGTATTTGCCTTTGGCCGCCGATGGCTTGGCCCGAATCACCGCCTGGATCAGGCTGTTAGTGTTCTCGAGCAGCTTGCCGTTTTCGAAGCTGACTTTACCCACAGGCGCATGGATCACGCCGGTCTTGTCCACGCGAAATTCCACTTTACCGGCCTTAATTTCCTGGATGGCGTTTCTCACATCGGTGGTAACGGTGCCGGTCTTCGGGTTCGGCATCAGACCGCGCGGCCCCAGCACCTTGCCGAGACGTCCCACCGACCGCATCATGTCCGGAGTCGAAATAACGGCGTCGTAGTCAATCCAGTTTTCACTCTGGATACGCGTCACCATCTCTTCGCCGCCGGCAAAATCGGCACCCGCTTCTTGCGCTTCGCGAATCTTGTCACCTGAGGCGATCACCAGCACACGCTTCGATTTGCCCAGGCCATTCGGTAGCACAACCGTGCCCCGCACCATCTGATCGGCATGCTTCGGATCGACACCCAGGCGCATATGCACCTCGACTGTCTCGTCGAACTTCGTGAACTTGATCTTCTGAACGAGAGTAACGGCTTCGGCTAGCTGGTACGGTTTTGCTTCTACCTGCTTGGCCGCGGCTTCGTACTTCTTTCCGGGCTTTTGACTCATAAAGGGATTGGTCCAAACGGCTCGGATGGCGATACACACACCCTTGCCTCCCAAAGTTGGCTGGAAACCTTCGATCAGAATACCACAGCGCTTAGCGTATGGGCGAAAAAGAGAGCGGCGCCAGGATCACGTTGTTGATATTAGCCACGATCTGCGGATCGGTCAGTTCGGGCTGCGTGCTGAGCTTTTTCCATTCGGGATCGCTGATAAAGCTCTTCCAGAGGCGGTCGTGCGCGGCCAGATCATCGTAGGAAAGCATGTACATCAGATTCGGCTGCCTCGGCCCCACAATCGTCTCGCCGAAAAACACCGGGCGAAAACCAAGGCGCTCGAAAATGCCTGCTTCGGCGTGATTAAACATGCCCACTTTGCGCGTCAGCGTCGAGAACGTTTGCGCTTCGTAGGTGCGCAGTTCGAAGGTGCGGGCCGGCTTGCCGGATGACTCAAGGATTGTCGGTTGCGGCATCACGTCGAAGCTGCGCAGCAAGCTGCTCTCCACGCGCACGAAAGGCAAGCCCGAGCCGGAGTTCAACTGTTCGAGCGATTGGCTGTGCTCCGTGTCGGCCTTCAACTTCGTCACAGTTTCTTGCATTACAGCCAGCGAAGAGTACTGCGTCAGCGTAACGTAGCAGGGACTATCGGGACCGATGACGATCGAAAAGGCGCCCGCTAGATTAGCTCCTGAGCGCGCCAGAGCCGGTGTAAGCCCGTGCTCCAGATATTCGGCAACGCGCGCCCCCTGCTTTTCGGGCGTGTTGTGCAGCCGCCAGAACCTCACTTCGAGCCACGCGGCGGAGGCAGATTCGGAATGGCTTTCTTGACTCATGAGTGCAGCGGCGCTGAGCGCACCGAGGACCTGTCGGCGATGCATGCTCACGACTGTACAACTTCGATTATTACCTTCACCCAAACCTCTTGCTCTTTCAACACCATATCCCCGCCTTTCCCGCCGGCCCACTTCCCGGCATCGGGAGAATACCAAAACGGCCCTCTCCAACCCTCACCGCAAATCACTCTAAGTTATTGATAATAGAGCATTACATTTATTATCATTCGCGCGTGATCGTGCGCCCGCAATCCCCTTGTGCCCAAACCAATAATTACCGCCGACTTCTTTTATGGACGGTAAAAACTCTCCCGGACGGAAAGCCCCCTACCCCACGCGCATGGCATGAATCAACGCTTCCATGTGATCGAGGTAGCGCTCGAAAGCTTTGCGCCCTTCGGCAGTGAGGCGGTATTCGGTCTTCGGCATGCGGCCTTCGAAACTCTTGGTGCATTCCACATACTGCACCTCTTCTAGACGCCGCGCATGAACACTCAAATTGCCATCCGTGGTCTGCAGCAGTTTTTTAAGCTCGTTAAAGGTAAGCGATTCGTTGACCGCTAGCGCGCTGACAATGCCCAGCCGCATGCGCTCGTGAATAATACGGTCAAGATGCGGTAGTGATTTCTCAAAGGCGCCTGCTTTCGGCTCGGCGGCCGGTCCGGTGTCACTGCGTGCCATCGCCTGTCTAGCCACCGTGCCTCCGCGCGATCACCACGCCAAACACGACATGTAAAAGACCAAAACCGAAAATGAGGAACCAGTTCCCCCAGGCCAGCGGAGACGCAAGCGAGGCCGCTCCCACCAGCATGAAACAAAGGCCCATCACAGGTACGATACGGACCGAAAAAGCGCCACCCGTGACGACCGCAGCGCCGTAAAGCAGCAGCCAGAGGCCGGGAAGAATGATGAGTTGGTCCAGGCGGTACAAGACGACTGTCAGAACCGCGCCCGCAATCAGCGGGGGCACGAAGCTCAACAGCGCGCGCCGGGCCGCCTTAGTATGAAGCGAAAGGTCAAGGCGTCTCGATTTCAGACGCACCGCCAGAAAGGCCAGCAGCGAGGCGACGGCAGATTCAGCCAACCAGATCAAAAAGGCTCGATGAGTAGGAAGCCCGGCGGCCAGCACGCCCGCCACCAGCGCGGACAAGCCGATCAGCACGCCTCCCCAACCCGGCACCGCCGTAAACGAAGCGGCGCGCTCCATTGTGTCGCGTATGAAACGCAAGTTGTCGGCAGCTCGCCGGTCGATCGGGACGGGCTCCCTTAAGACGCGAGCACGCTGCGCGAAAGCCATAGGTCGAGTATATCCAAAAGGAAGTGCTTTGCCTGGTAAAGAGCCCGGCTCCGCGCTGAAGCGTTTGCGTACCGATAGTACGATTTGGGCGCCAATCTGCGTCAGGAATCAGGAGAGATTATGCGACTCGAAGGCAAAGTAGCTATCGTGACCGGTTCGGCTACCGGTATTGGGCAAGGCATCGCGAAACGGTTTGCCAAAGAAGGGGCCGCGGTGGTAGTCGATTATGTCGGCAACGAGAACACCCCGCAGGAAACCGTAAACGCGATTCAGTCGGCAGGTGGCCAGGTGATAGCCGTCGAAGCCGACATCACCGACGAGAAGCAGGTCCAGAACCTCTTCGAGAAGGCCATCGAGAGCTTTCGCGCGGTCGACATCGTCGTCAACAATGCGGGTGTTGAAAAGAAATTTGCCTTCGTCGACTACCCAGTTGCGGAGGCGCGCAAGATCATTGAGGTGAATTTGATCGGCCCTTTTCTCGTCTCCCAGGCGGCAGCCCGGCAGATGATCAAGCAAGGTAACGGCGGACGCATCATTAACATCTCCTCCGTCCATGAAGATGTCGCCATGCCTACCAACGCGGCGTACTGCGCGTCGAAAGGGGGCATTCGGATGCTCACCCGTACGATTGCAGTTGAGTTGGCGCCCCACAAGATCACGGTAAACAACATTGGGCCAGGCGCGATTTACACTCCCATCGATGCGGACATCGAGGCTAACCCGGAGTTGGAAAAGGCTTTGATGGCGGAGATTCCGCTGAATCGTTGGGGAAAACCGGAAGAGGTGGCTGGACTCGCTGTGTATCTGGCTTCGGACGAGGCTGGTTATGTCACGGGCGCGAGCTACTTTATCGACGGCGGAATGATGCGGCAGTCAGGCAGTTATTGATTAGAAGGCTGGCATACAGGGCCAGCCGCCACTAGACTTGCTTCGAAATTGTTACTTAGAGGCGAGCGTCAAGGTGCGCTGCGACAGATGAACGGGCACAGCCCGTGTTCCCTCCCCTTCGACCGAAACGCCTGTGAGGTACTCGCGGCTTTCATTGTTTGTAAAGTGAAGCCCGGAGGTTTCGCCGTACTTAGTCGCTTCAAAAGGTGTGGAGAGGACTGCGGCGGCTTTGCCCCGGCCCTGTACGGTAATAATTCCGGTCTCGGTTTGGCTCACGCTGTATTCGCCCGGCGTGAACTGCTGACCGGCGACGACAAACGCGAACGGCACTGTAACCTTCAGGTAGTGGCTGTTCTCGGCCCCAAAGGCTGCTCCAGCGGAGGCGAGGACACCGAGAATGGTAAATGTTTTAAACAGTTTCATAAGAGTTGTTCTCCTTCAAAATAAAATCAAGTTCGTGAAGGCGCGAACTGGGCACCGGGTGTGATGGAAGGGTCAAAAGCAAGACACTCCCGCCGTGATGAAAAAGTCGCACAGCGACTAATGCTTGCTGCTTAGAAAGATTGGACGGTCGGCGCGGCCGCCAGTAGATGGCACTCGGGGTGAAAAAACCACCCGAGTACAGGCTCAACAGAGAGGTGGGATAGAGACAAGCGACCTGCATGCCTGAACTCTGATTCTTATCCTAGTCGAATTTTTCTTGTTTCTCAATAGTCGGAGAGCATTAGTATCAATCGGTATCCTCCGGCCGCGCTAAGGAAAACGCTGCTGGAGACGCCGCGCCAATCCTCGATTCCGCAACCGATGGACCTCTACTTGCATCTTAATACCAAGGTTTCAGGGTTAAACTGGGTTTCTATCCAGGGTTATGTCTTGAAAGGAGTTACTTCGTCGTATGTTCCGCTCTTTCTTCGCTGCCGCACTCCTCACAGTCTCGTCTGTCCAGCTGCTAACTGCTCAGGATCTGTCCCAAGCCGAAGAACTATTTCAGCGTACGAATTATGAGAACTCGGTGTCGCTGCTTGACAAGCACAGTAATGATCCGGCCATTAATTTTTTACTCGGCCGCAATTATCTGATGATGGGCGAGTTTAAGAAAGCATCTGAATCGCTCGAAAGGGCCACGGCTGCGAAGGCAGACAGCGGATACTATGACTGGCTGGGGCGCGCTTACGGTCGTCGCGCAGAGGTCGCGAACCCACTCAGTGCTGCGCTGTTGGCCCCGAAGGCGCGGCAAGCATTTGAAAAAGCAGTCGAACTCGATTCGTCTAACCGAGACGCTCTGGACGACCTTTTCGACTACTATCTCGAAGCGCCTGGCTTTCTCGGTGGCGGCTTCGAAAAAGCGGCCGGCGTTGCTCAGCGAATCAGTGTGTTAGACCCGGGTGAGGGCTTTTACGACAACTTCAAGCTCGATCAGAAACAAAAATCCTTCACGACTGCCGAGCGTCATCTTCGCCAAGCCGTGGCGGCTGCTCCTCAGAGCGTTCACCATATCGTGGCTCTGGCCAAATTCCTGGCCAACCAGGGACGGATCACGGAAAGCGACGCTATGTTTGCTAAAGCAGAGCAAGTTTCCCCCAACAATCCTCGCGTGTGGTTCGCTCAAGCTGACGTATTAGTCAAACAGAGGCGCAATCTGGACGAAGCGAAGGTCCTGCTTACGAAGTACATGCACTCCCCGATTACTGCCGATGATCCACCCCGCGAAGAAGCGGCCCGCCTCTTAAAACAAGCCGGCGGAGCCTAAGCCGTAGCCCGGGGGGTCCTAGCCAGGAGCAGGCAAAGATGGCAGGCGAAAGCCTACCCTAACTATGAATTTTTCTGAAGCCATCGCGTTCAGCTTCCAAGCCCTCAACGCCAACAAGCTGCGCACGTTCCTCACAGCACTTGGCATTATTATCGGCAATGCGTCCGTCATTCTGGTAGTCACCATCTCTCTTGCCAGCACGAAACTCATTCTAAATCTCATTGAAGGCGTTGGTTCGAACCTCGTATACGCGAGCGCCGAAGTCACCGGGCAGAACGTAGCCAAAGTGCAGGGCGACTACGTTAAATTGAGCGACGTACAGGCTGTCCGCGAGGCCCTTGGCAACAGTATCGTTGCTGCTACGGGCGTTATGCAGACTCACGATCAGATAGTCGTCAACGGTAAAGTGCGCGAAGTTGCCATCAATGGGGTGGATGACAATTACTCCACCGTCCGAAATCTGGTCTCAATTGCCGGCCGGCCGTTTGACTCAAGTGACATCACGCTGCGGGAACACGTCGCCATGCTCACCGAAAAATTAGCCACTCGCATTTTTGGCAGCCAGGACGCTGCCATTGGCCAAACTGTCAAGCTGAGCCAGCTGCAGTTTACAGTAGTGGGCACCTTTCGCGAGAAAACAAGTACCTTCGGCACCGGCGAGATCACTGACGAAACCATTCTCATTCCGATCAGCGTCATGAAGTACTTCGTCGAGTACGAGCGCATCGACCCGCTTTACATCCAGGTACGCAACGCCAGCGATGTGGCCGCTGTCCGACAGCGGGTTGCGCAAATTCTCGAATCACGGCACCGGCCCGGCGCCAAATACAGCGTGCAGGATCTAACCGCACTTCTCGACGCCGCTAAACAAATCGCGCACGTCCTCACGATCGTGCTCATCATCGAGTCCGCCATTGCTCTACTCATCTCCGGCATCGGCATCATGAATATCATGCTTGTTACGGTGACTGAACGAACCCGGGAAATCGGCTTGCGGATGGCTGTGGGCGCCTCTCGCAGAGAAGTGCTCCTGCAGTTCCTCGTGGAAGCCATTCTCATCAGTCTGATCGGCGGAGTGCTCGGCATCTGTATCGGCCTCGCACTCCCACTGAGCGTCGGTCTCTTCACGAATCGCGTGCACGTCCCCGTCTCGCCTATTTCTGTTATCGTCGCTTTTGCCGTCTCGTTCAGCGTAGGTGTCGGTTTCGGACTTCTACCGGCCCGCCGAGCCTCCCAGCTCAGCCCTACCGAAGCTCTTCGTTACGAATAAAAGGAAATCACCCTCCGGTGAGTTGAATCCTAGAAGGGAAAGGTCTTGAAGCCTTGCTTCAATAAGGAGAAATAATAAAATGGACTACAAAGACAGTCTCACTACGGACCCGCGCCCAGGCGCGCGCGTAGAACACCGCGAGGGGCCAGTCGCCCGCAGCATTGAGCAGCAAACCGCCAAGCTTCCTTCCGACATGTGGCTGTGGGCTGCATTCGCGTCAATCGGCACGTCGCTCTTCTTTCAGATGACTGGCGACGAAAAGAAGGCAAACTTCGTGGGCCATTGGGCGCCTACCTTCTTAGCCCTGGGAATTTATAATAAACTGGTCAAACTACACGGCTCCGAAGGCATCTAGCTGTGGGTCGAGTTACCAACGTGAGGGCCGATCGTGTGTCGGCCCATATGCCCCTTTACTAAAGCTGCTTCCCCCGCAAATAAGACGGCTACGTAAAACAAATCCGCTAAAACTGTCCTTCCGAAGAACGGCAATGCCGCGAAGAAGCAGTCCGTCAGGCCGAGCCAGGTATGGGCGTAGCCGGATAGCCCAAACCACCACTCGAACAAGTTAGTTACTACAAAAAACTGCAAGCTCCCGACTAATGCTACTGCCGCTATCCGGTATGGGCTCGAACTGTTCCGTAAAAAAGTTCTTCCTAAAACCACGTAAATCAATAACGACAAATAGATAACCGGTGTCGCCTTTGAGAATGCCGGATAACCGGCCATATGACTAAGCAACGGATCGGTTATGAACATAGCGAGTAATGGAACGACATAGGCCTGCCAACCGGGAAGCCTTGCTCCCCCGAAGATCCCCATGCCGCCAATCGGGGCGAAGTTCGGAGGGTGCGGAACCAGGCGAAGCAGCGCGGCCAGCACCGTGAGAGCTAGTGCTGCAGGCTGAAACGTTGGTTTCTGCTTTTCCACTGCATTCACCATGCCGAAGGCGGATCGCTCGCCGGGAAACTGTCTTCCACAGTGATGTCATGCGCCTTGTCTATTTCCCGCTTTCGCGTCGATGGTCTAGAAAGAAGCGCGTACCCTACCAGTGGCAGCGAAACGCCCAGCAAAAAGTACACGAACTTCAAGCCTCTTGTGGAAGTATCGTTCATTGTATTCACCTCATTCTTGGGACGCCCGCGATCTACCTTTTGATCCATCCTGCCTCGTGCTCGGTCCACGCCCTATCTTACGCTGTGATCGCTCCAGTTCCCTTTGGCGTCCGAAACAGAGCCGAAACGTTTTACATGCGGAACAAAACACCTCACAATGAAAGTAGCGTATGGCTTCCACTGTCTGGCATGGCTACATCTCCTTCGGCCTGATCTCGATTCCGGTTCGCCTCTTCCGCGCCGCCCGCGCCGAGCGGATCAACTTGCGGAAGCTCTATAAAAGCGCCGCCCCTTCACAATCTGAGGTGGCAGCCCCTGACGAAGATCAGGCGTCGGCTGCTCAACCGGTTCTCGAACCCATACGCCAGGTTGCAACGCGCCAGGACTCTTCCCAAGCCCTCCCCGCCCCCGCCGTCGTCAAAGGTTACGAATACGAAAAAGATCAGTTCATCGCCCTCGAACCCGAAGAGCTCAAAAGCGCCGCCGCGAAGACCTCCACCGCCATGGAAATCGCGGAATTTGTGCAGCTAGCCGAAATCGATCCCGTCTATTTCGAAACGTCTTATTACGTCACTCCCGAAGAAGCCGGCGAAAAAGCCTATGCGCTGCTCTATTCCTCTCTGCAACGCACACAACTCGTCGCAATCGCGCAGTTTGCCATGCATAATCGCGAACATGCGGTGGTCCTTCGGCCCGGCCATTCCGGGCTCCTCGCGCACACCATGTTCTTTGCCTCAGAAGTGCGCGCCGACGAAGAATTTCATGCCAACACGCACGAGCTCTCGAAGAAAGAACTCGAACTTGCCCAAACCTTGATTCGTTCGCTAGAAGCGCCCTTTCAGCCCGAGAAGTATCACGATACCTATCGTGAGAAATTGCAGGCGCTAATCGACCGCAAACTCGAAGGCAAACCACTCCCCGCAGCCCCTGCCACTCCGCGTAAAGCCGAAGTAATAGACATCGCTGACGCCCTCCGGCAAAGTCTTGCGAATCTGAAAAAGCCGCCCGCCGCGGCGACCGCCAACACGCGCAAGCGCACTTCAGCCGCCAAGAAATCCGCTCGCGCCTAAATACGGTCGGCTAACGCCACACAGTGGTAGGCGCTCGATGCGATTGTGGAAGATTGTAGCCGTCAAATTTTCGGGAACTCACTTTTACGTGTTCCAGCCAGAACTCCGCGTTATCTGGGATCAAGTTACATATGGACCGTAGGGAAAAGCTTTTGACTGGCTTAAACGTGAGAGAGATGGTCGGAGTCGAAATCGGACCCCTGGCAAGTCCGTTTGTCCGAAAGGAAGAGGACGAGATTATCTACGTCGATTACATCGATGGTGAGACTCTCCGCAAGAAGTACAAAGACGATCCGAATGTCGACACAACAAAAATTGTCGAGCCCGATGCGATCTGGGGCACTCTAACACTCCAGCAGGCGATCGGCGAAGAACGGAGAGTGGATTATATCGTCGCTTCGCACGTTATTGAGCATGTTCCTGATCTATTAACTTGGCTCGAAGAATTGCGATCCGTTTTAAGAGAGAATGGTCAACTCAGATTGATTGTTCCTGATCGGCGATTCACGTTCGATTATCTTCGGAGAGAATCACAACTGCCGGAGGTTCTGTACTGTCATCTGATCCGCGCCCGCGTTCCTCAAGCTTTTTTCATCCTCGACTTTTTTATCAACTTTGTGCAAATCGACAAGATGGACATATGGAATGGGACCCTCAACCCGGCCGAAGTGAAAAGACACATTGCATTCGAAGCGGCGTACGAGGCGGCCCGTGAAGCGGTCGAACGGGGGAGCTATCGGGATGTGCATTGCTGGGTCTTTACACCGCGCTCTTTCGTAGAACTCTTTGCTCAGTTGGCTGAGTACGGCTTTATTGAATTCGCCTGTGAGCAGTTTTACGACACGGAATACGGTCAGCACGATTTTTTCCTGGTGCTTCAGCCGTCCACTGATAAATGTCACATAGTAGATAGCTGGCATCGTATGGCCGTAGGTGCAACGGTAGAGCCACCGAGATCAATTCAACCTGCTCCGCTCGCGTTGTAGCGCCACTTCGAGCCGTTACCCCGATGGCAAACAGTCACGCGGGCCTCTTCGGGTTGCAGGTGGGGTTTGTTATTGGAGCCGCGGGGCGGGATCAAACCGCCGGATAAGGGTTTTGCGGACCCTAACGCATCTCTGGTGTCGGTCAGCTGTTTGTTGTGTTTCCGGCTCTGGCGCGACAGCGTGTCCAAAATTTGTGCAAAAGGACCGAGGAGGAGAGACGGCGCAAATGAGAACGATAGCCGTGAACTCAAGTGGTTTACGGGACCAACTCCAGGGCGGGTGGTATGTAGCTCTCGGGCAACACCATAGCACACCCTGAAGTGCACGGCAGGATCGACGGCGGCTCGTTTCCGGGCGTCGGGTAGTACATGCGAAGCGTTAACTGGAACGCCGTGCTAACCGGTGTGCCGGGGTAGAGCGTGCTGTAGTACGCTGTGGACGGCGTTGGAATCCAGTTCGACGCCGGCGCTTCGGCAGGCAGCGTTGGAGCGAACCACAGGGTGAGTGACCCGTCGGCGTTCCTGGCCAATTGATCGGCAGCGAGTTGTGACGATCCGAGTTGAGTGACCGGCTTGACCATTCCATACTTGAGCGTGCCGGCGTCGGATGGCGACAGCAGCTTGACGATAGGGCCGGGTTTGCCGTTTGTGCTCTGGGGCTCCTGGATCGGGACATTGCCGGTCGAAAGTGTCTGGAGCCACTTCGCGGAGATCTGGAAAGTGTATGCCGTGTCGGTAGAGTTCGGTGTGGGTGTGCCTGCCACGTAGTAGACCTGGTTGGGCTTCAAGCCGTAAGCGGCGGCGTTCGCGCCGAACAGGATGGGAGTGCTCGCCACGAGCGTTCCCCAGTTCGGAGCGCTCACCGTCATGGAATTAGTCGCGGTATCCACCGAGAGCACGGTCGTATCCACCGTCGAGTAACTGGTGTTCAGCACACTGGTTTGGGCAATGAACGGCGCGCCGGCTTGCGTAGGATCGGTGGCGTAGACATGAATTGACCAGAAGCCTTTCGGGTTACCAAGGCTGTCACTGACCATGGGTGGATAGATCCCTACGGCCGGCAGTGTCGGATTGGAGAGTGCCGGCGGCATGAACGTGAGCTTGTAGGTATGGTTGCCATCAAGCGCCCCGGGGTTGCCGGTCAAGGTCGGATAAATCGCGTCGAGCCCGATGTTGGCGACCCCGCCCTCTACGACGATCAGAGAGCGATACAGGTATCCCTGTAGATCGCTCGGATAGGTTCCGACGGGATCGTTCACGATCCCCCAGTAGTTGGTGCTGGGGCTCGTGGCGGCTCTGGCAATGAATTGCTGCAGAATGTCCTGCCCGAGCTTATAGCCGGCCTGCAACGCTTCCTTCTGCAACGTTCCCCAGTTGGCAGGAATACGGAAGCCCTTCTCGGTAAGGCCGATGGGCGCGAACGAATCGAAGATGTGCTTCTGACCGGAAGAAGGAGCGACATAGATGGTCTTAGCCCCGTACTGTGGAACAACCCAGGTGGGGAGATCGCTCAAAGGCGTGCCGGATAAGCCGATGAACCGGTTGGGTATGGGGTTGGTCGCCACGGCATTGCCAACTTGTGTGAAAAAATCGACGGCCTTCTCCGGCGTGCTCTGGTAGGGAGCAGCTTCGCTAATCTGCTCCGGAGTCGGAGGCCCCAGAACGTAGCTTGCCGGGTAGACCGGCCCATGACCGTTCGCTTCGAACTCCTCCAGCGTGTTCAACGCAAATTTCTCCTCGACGTTGCCGACGATATTCGGCACCGACGTTGGATCCGAAGCATCGATTAACGTGTTGGTGAGGACACGAATTAGGAACCAGTTGATTTGGGTGTCGGACGCCATCACCGGGTATTCGTACTCATGAATCTTCGCGGTCTTCTTGTGGGCATACCGGGATTTGGGCCCAACGAGAAGATAGGATGTCGTGGCATCGGAAGGAGTCGTTCGCGTCCCGATGCTTCCCATGGTATTGACGTAAGCATCCATGTAGGCCACGACGTAGTACTGATTTTTTGAGGGTGGCACCGTAAGGACCAGTTCGGGATTCTTGTCGAAGTTCACAAATCCGCTGATGTAAAGAACGGATGCGTCCCCCGCATTGGTCGCTTCGTTATTCCAGGCGGCGGGAACGGACCCGTACTTGAAAGCGTTAAACGGTGCGCCGATAATCGTGTTGTATGTCGAGAATCGCTCGATGAACTCTGGACCGAGACCCCACACATAAGCTTTAGCTGCGAGAGCCGTGATGATCGCAGGATTGCTGGTGGACGCTTCGTCGCGAGAGTTGGACAGGTTGGGACCGGTGAGGCTTTGGCTACCGGCAATGACCGAGGCCGCCAGCGCGATGACTGCGGCAATCGTGCGCACAATAGTTCTCTTCATTTGCATGAGTAATCTTTCTTTTACAAAATAATGATTATTTTTTCCGCTTAGTAAGCCCATTGAGGAATGAAGCTCAGCGTGTCAAAAGTAAAGAACTCCAATCGCTACGCTCATGGTTTCCGTGCTTCCGGTTGGAGAGCCACTGACGTGGCTCATGGCTCTGAAGAATACGCTGCTTCAGAGCCGCGAGCGGAGCGACCGGAGTTGCATCCGTGGTAGCGTTTTCAACGCGACACTCCTCTAGAATTCCCCACCCATCCCGAGTAGCGATCGCAGGCCGCCTTTCATCCACACGCCAGGTTGCTGGAGTTGTACGAACTCCCGGAACGCCAGGTGTGCAACTTTTGAAAGCTCCTGTTGCACGCCCAATGCTCCCGGCAACTTCTGCTGCAATTCGTTCGCCAGGAGGTTGTTGAGAAGCTCCCGTTTCATGGCGCGGGCGCGCGGGTCGTCACTCCGGTTCTCCAATTCGAGCTGTCCTTTCGTGGTCGAGTAGTCGTAGAACTCCAGCTCGATCGACGGATTTATAATTTGTGCGGTTAAGGGATGCCACTTTGCATAAAGTCCCAGCTTCGTGTCCTCTGTCCGCAAACCGAGTACATGAGTAGGGGCTTTGTTGAAATTGAAGTAGCCCGGGATGACCTCATCCGTGGCGAACAGGACGTACGGGCGACCCGGGGCGCTGGCACACTTCAACATGGAGATCATGTCGTGGCGGTCGCCGTAGATCGCGGCCAGGTTGCCGGTCATCCAATCGCGGGTGCCTCGATTCCCGATGCTGACCAGGAGGGTCGACAGGTCGATGCTGGAGGTAAGTCCTGTCCGGATTTGATCGATATCTCCGGTGAAACGGCCGCTGGGATCGACCACTATCAAAGGAATGTGCCAGGCCTCCTCATAGGCTGTTCCCATTTTCCCCTGCGGGAATCCATGCGCGCCGGAATATTCCCCGTGATCCGAGGCGAACACAATGACGGTATTGCTTAAAACGTCTTGCGGTATCGCATCGATTACTCTCTCGATCTGTTCATCGACGATTCCCATCACCTGGGCATAGGAATCGAGCCCGCGCTGCCAGTAGCTGAAGGGGAATTTGCCGAGAGCAAAGTTCACGGCAGGCCGCGGAATAGGATATCTCTCGACGGACGGTGTGGTCTGAGACGAATCATCGGTAATACCGCCCCAAATGAGTTGATGGAATTCCTGGAAGAACGTTTGCGTCTTCAGATTCTTGGCCTTGATCGAGTCGGCATCTTCCCAGTTGGGGGGTACCGCCGGAAAATTTTGGGGTGGCGGCGACTTAAGTATGTTGGCATTCCAATCAACCTTCGGCCCGTAGTAAGTTTGGCCGTCAACGTCGGCATAGTAGTACACCGGCTTTAGGCCTTCCGGATTCACCGTTGAATCGAGCAGGAAATTATCATAGTTCACCCATTCCGTTCCCGCCGGGAAGAATTCTCTATCGTGCGGATTGACGAAACCGACCGTCAGACACCAGGGCTTGCCACCAGTGCCGTTATTGTTGAGCCACTCGATCGCATTGTTCGCAGTGAATTCATCGTTATGATAGCCGCGGCTCTCATCGCCGTAAGTTCCTTGGAAGTTGTCGCCTGTCGGGTCATAGAAACTCTTGTAGTAAGAGAACCCGTAGCTGTCAAGAGCATTGCTGTTGGCAGAAGGGACGGAAACGTGCCACTTGCCGACATAGGGTGTCTGGTAACCGGCGGCTTGCAGGAGTCTGCCGTAGGTGGGAAAGTTAGGGTTGAGAACCGGCTGCCTCTGCGTCGGTGGATAATCGCCCGGCCCGCAACCGTTTGCGTTGCAAGGCGTGGACGTTATCGTCGCTACCAACCAGTTTTGCTGGGAATAGAGGCCCGTAATCAAAGTACCGCGTGACGGCGTACAGGCGTTCGCCGCCGCGTAATGACTGCCGAATTTTACTCCTTTGGTCCAGAGCTTTTGGTACAGCTTCGGCATGAACTTGTTCAGAAAGCCTGCTGCATCGTTGACACCGTCAGGAAAGCCGCTTTCTTTTGTTGGATAACGGAGTTCGTCAACCAGAATGAACAGAATATTTGGTTTGGGCCCGGAAACCGCATCCGGGCCGGAGCTGCTCTGTCCGCCCTTTAGGTGGAGTCCGCTGAAGATGCCACCGCTGAAGGCGGCAGTGGATGCGAGAAAGTCTCTACGTTTCATATTCTTGACCTGCTTGGTCCTCTATTGGTGTAAGCAACAAAATCCATTGAACTCTGCCACTGTTCAGCAAAAATATGTAGACGCCGGCACTTTTTGGTAGAGTATGGAGCGGTTTTCCCCTGACCTTTTCATGCAACCAGAGCGCTGGAAACGGATTGAACAGCTCTACCACAGCGTGCTCGCGTCGCCGCTGACGCACCGTGCCGCGGTATTGGACGAACTGTGTTCGGACGATCAGGACATGCGGCGTGAGGTGGAATCGCTGCTCGACGCGAGAGAGCAGGCCGACAGTTTTCTTTCACCGGCGGATTTACAAGATCAGATTGCGAATCTCGTTTCTGAACCGAACCTCGTGGGACGCACGCTCGGTCATTATGAAATTCGTTCAGCGATTGGCGCCGGCGCCATGGGAGAAGTCTATCTGGCCCGCGACACGAGGCTCGACCGGCAGGTCGCGTTGAAAGTTCTGCCTTTGCGTTTCGCGCGAGATGGTGGGCGGGTTGCCCGTTTCCAACGCGAAGCCAAAGCAGCTTCGGCTTTGAACCACCCGAACATCGTCACTATCTATGATGTCGGGCAGGACGGGGACAGGTGGTTCATCGCGGCGGAGTTGGTAGAGGGCGTCAGTCTGCGGAAATACCTGAGCACGCGCAAGCTGTCTCTTAAAGACGTGCTGGACATTGCCGTTCAGTGCGCGGCGGCCCTTCAGACGGCGCACCAGTCGGGCGTTGTGCACCGCGATATTAAACCGGAAAACATCATGGTCCGCCCGGATGGTGGAGTCAAGGTGGTGGATTTCGGCCTCGCCAGTATCAGCGAAAACAGCCCGGGACCGGCCGTGCAGATCAGCGCGAGCGGCAGCATCATAGGCACTCCGCGCTACATGTCGCCGGAACAGGCGCGCGGGCAGAAACTGGATGCCCGAACCGATATCTTCAGCCTCGGTGCGGTGATCTACGAAATGGCGACGAACCAGCCGGCTTTCCCCGGCGCAAATGCAGCTGAGGTGTTTACGGCGTTACTGGGCGAAACCGACCCGGTGGCCCGTGGCACGTCTTTTGGTAAGCCGTTCGACCATGTGCTTCGCAAAGCGCTGGCGAGAAAGCTTGAGGCGCGCTATCAAACGGCAGAGGAACTGGCCCATGATCTAAAAAGCATTTCTGCGAAAAGCTCGGCTCCCCGCGTTGGGATCTTTGCAACGGGTGCAAGGAAGCGTTACGCTGCGATAGGTCTGGTGGCCCTGTTAGCCCTCGCTGCCGTCGTGATCCTCTGGATGAGCCACAGCCGCCCCCGGCATCTCTTAACGGAGCAGGACACGATCCTGATTACCGACTTCCGGAATCAGACTGGCGATCCCGTCTTCGAGCCGACCTTAAAAGAAGGCCTGGCAGTGCAGTTGGAACAGAGCCCGTTCCTAACCATCCTTTCCGATGCGCGGGTGCGGGCCACCCTGCTGCTAATGAAACGGCAGCCGGGTGAATCCATTACGCCTGAAATCGGACGCGAGATCTGTCTACGTCAGGGACTGCGGGCCATGATTACCGGATCCATTGCGCCGCTCGGAAGTCATTATGTCCTGGCGTTGGAGGCCATCGAAAGCCACAGCTCCACAACCTTGGCGCGTGTGCAAACCGAGGCGCAAAGCAAAGAGAACGTTTTAAAAGCGCTTTCAAAAGCGGCAACCCAATTGCGCGAGAAGCTGGGCGAATCGCTCGGCTCCGTTCAGAAGTACGATGCCCTGCTGGAGCGCACTACTTCCTCCCTGGAGGCGTTGCAGGCGTATTCGCTGGGATACCAGGAACGGCGGCAAGGCAGAACGCGCGACGCGATCCGGCTCTTGCTGAAGGCGGTAGAACTGGATCCGGGATTTGCGTACGCGTACTCGGACTTAGCTGTGTTGTACCGTAACGCAAAGCACACCACGGCCGCGGCCCGGTATGCTTCCAAAGCTTACGCGCTGTACGATCGTGTCAGCGAACGGGAAAGGCTGCGCATCGCTTCGCTGTATTACCAGTACGTCACCGGGGAAATCGACAAGAATATCGAGAGCCTGAAACTATACCGTCAAATCTATCCCCGCGATCCCCTTCCCTATAACAACTTGAGTACCAGTTATGCGGCACTCGGACAGTATGAACGAGCGTTTGAAGAAAGCCGGATGGCAATGCGTCTCGATTCCGAGGCGGCTTCGCGCTTCTCCACGCAGGCCAGCTACCTGATGCATTTGAACCGGTTTGGAGAAGTAAAAGAGATTTGCGAAAGGGCGATACGGGAAAAACGGGATAGTTCGTCTGTTCACAACGAGTTGTATCGTACTGCCTTCGTCGCTGGCGACACGTCCGCGATAGAGCGGCAACTGGCTTGGGCTGCCGTCAATGCGGAGGAATACGCCGGGTTTCACTGGCGAGCCGATGCTGCCGTCTACCGTGGCGAATGGCGCGCATCGAGCGAGTATATGCGACGTGCTGTGGACATCGCTGAAAAGAAAGGCGACTCCGAAATAGCGGCCCTTTATACTTCGGAATTCGCTTCACGCGCGGCCGTGCTGGGAAAGTGTGGCGAAGCGCGCTCCGCCGTGCGGAAGACGCTCGCGATGGAGGTGAATCAACAATCGCTGCTGCTGGCCGGGTTGGCTCTGGAACTCTGTGGCGAGTCGGGAGAGTTGCAGGCGCTTACACTGGCCCGACAGTATCCAAAGAATCAAATTGTCTTATTTGTCCGGTTGCCAATCCTGCGAGCAGCGGCGGATCTGCGACGAAGGAATGCCGCGTCCGTCATCGAAACGCTAAAGCCGGTCGAGGACTACGAAGCAGCCGCTGAATTCTGGCCGCAATATCTCCGGGGTCAGGCTTACCTGCACCAGGGAAAAGGGGCCGATAGCGCAAGAGAATTCAGTAAGATTCTGGACCATCGGGGGCAAGGGCCTGCATCGGTGTTATATCCGCTGGCGGATTTAGGAGCAGCGCGCGCTGCGATGCTGTCCGGTGATGCCGTCAAAGGCCGCCGATTTTATCAGGCATTTTCTAAGGAATGGAAGGGGGCGGATGCCGATCTGACACCGCTTGTCGCGGCGCGAAAAGAATTTAGCAAGCTACCATGATCCTACATGCCGCCGCTTGAGCCTGGTGAAATAACACAATTACTGCAGGCATGGAAGAGCGGCGACCTAGGTGCGCTGGAGCAGCTGGCGCAGGTGGTGCAGGCGGAACTGCACGCGCTGGCCAACCGTTATCTGAGCAGGGAGTCGGCTGACCACACGCTGCAACCCACGGCTCTGGTCAACGAAGCATACATGCGCCTCCTGGGCTGGAATAACGTCGACTGGCAGAGTCGAACGCATTTCTATGCGGTAGCGGCGAAAGTAATGCGGCGCGTGCTGGTCAACTATGCAGTTGCTCACGACAGGCAGAAGCGCGGCGGCGGGGCCATTCTCGTTTCGCTCACGGAAGCCGGAACGGAGGCAGACCGCAGCGCCGAAGTCATCGCTCTGGATGAAGCACTGAATTCGCTGGCCAAGTTTGATGATCGGAAGAGCCGCGTAGTGGAGTTGCGGTTTTTTGGCGGTCTCGACGTCGAAGAGATAGCGCAAGTTATGGGCATCTCCTCGCGCACAGTGCATCGCGAATGGGACCTGGCGCGAGCATGGTTGTTCCGCGAACTTCATGGACGAACATAAAAAGATCTCGGGCGGTACTGAATGGTAAGTTCAGGGCACATCTGCCTCGTATTCCCGAAACTGTTCGCTACGCGCCCGGACTGCCGGTCTGCTGTCGCCAGTCTTTTGGAGACTTCGGACTCCAACAGCAGAAGCATTCTAGGAGCTTGTTGAAAAAGTATCGGAAGCAACCGCTCCCTCACGGTCGCGGCTCGGTAAGTAATTGTAAACACAAAGCGCCGAGTGAGAGCCGCGCGCGTAAGCAAGCGGTTTTTAGCATTTTTCAACAAGCTCCTAAGTGGATCACGCTATGAGCACATCGCGACCTATCTCGACAAGCTCATGTTTGATTGATGACTCTAGACCTTTTACGATATCTTGATTCTGAGCGAACAAGTTGTTTCCGGCCAGCACATCGCTGAATTTGTTCGGGCATCGCTTACATCGAGGGAATGCATGAGGTTAGCAGTTCTATTACTGGGGCTCTAATCGCAAGTCGCGTAAGATCAAAGGAATGGACGCTGGACTGACCACTACGATCGTCTCGACGGGAGGGGCCGTCATCGTCGGCGTGTTCGGGATGTTCTTCACCGCCAACCAGCTAGGACGGCGTATCGACGACTTGCGAGCGGACACCAATTCTCGGATGAAGGAACTGCGCGACGATCTGAAGGAACTGCGCGACGATCTGAAGGATCTCCGCAACGAGTTCACCGGCTTCAAGGACATGGTTAACGGCAAATTTGCCGCTTTAGATCTTGACATTGCCAAGTTCATGGACAAGCGCCCGTAAGTATCAATTCGAGTAAACGTTGGAGGCGCGGGGCGGGATCGAACCGCCGAATAAAGGTTTTGCAGACCTCTGCCTTACCACTTGGCTACCGCGCCGGGATCGTTCTTTCGCAACATACCATATCCCGCCAGCCCCGCGCTAACCTCTAGTTATCTCAGTGGACGATCAGCTCTCGCACGCTCGCACCGAGGCGCTGTTCCTGCGTTTACTCGGGCTCATTTATCTCATCGCCTTCGCCTCGTTGTGGCCGCAGATACTGGGCCTGGTTGGTTCACGAGGCATCGTACCCGCCAGCCATCTGATGCAAGCCATGCGAGCACAGGTGGGCGAACGCGCCTACTTCTACGCGCCCAGCCTGTCGTGGCTGTTTCCTGGCGACCATGCTCTCCTCGCCTTTTGCGCATTGGGCTGCGTCGCGGGTTTGGCGCTCGCTGCCGGCGTGCTGCAACGCGCTTCGGCAGTGCTCTGCTTCGTCCTCTATCTATCGCTGAGTTCGGTCGGACAACCGTTTACCTCCTTTCAGTGGGATTCCTTGCTGCTCGAAACCGGGTTCCTTGCCATCTTCCTCGGAGCGCCCTGGCTGCACTGGGCGTACCGGCTCCTGCTGTTTCGACTGATGTTCGAATCGGGCTGGGTGAAGCTGGCCTCCCACGACCCAAACTGGCGCAATCTGCATGCACTACGCTTTCATTTCATGACCCAGCCGCTACCGAATCCGGTCGCGTATTACTTCCACTGGGCGCCCCGGGGACTGCTCGGCTCTCTTACGGCCGCCACGCTCGCGATTGAGCTGATAGCGCCTTTCTTCCTGTTTGGCCCGCGCCTCTTGCGCTGGTTTGGCGTAGCCCTGTTGATGAGTCTGCAAGCCATGATCCTGCTAACCGGAAACTATGGTTTCTTCAATCTTCTAAGCCTGGCGTTGTGTTTATGGGTTTTGGACGATGTCACTTTTGCGCCGCTCGACCGGCTGCTGCGCTGGCGATTCCCGCAGTTTTCCGTTTGGGGTGGACCGGAGAAGTGGCGGTGGACCGGCAACGTGATCGTCGCCGCCATCGGCGTGCTCGGGCTCGCACAATTGGCTGCGCAGATGACGCCCCGCTCGGCACAGCCACTAACAGCCTTCATCGAAGCCGTGCAGCCGTTCGAAATCGTGAACAGCTACGGCCTCTTTGCCGTCATGACGACCACTCGCCCAGAGATTGTCATCGAAGGCTCGGACGACCGGCTCACGTGGCGTGAGTATCAGTTCTTTTTTAAGCCAGGAAACACGCACCGCAGCCTCCCTTGGGTGGCGCCCTATCAGCCGCGACTCGACTGGCAAATGTGGTTTGCTGCGCTCGGCGACTACCAGAACAACACCTGGGTGAGTGGCTTAATGTACCGACTTCTCACAGGAGAGCCGGCCGTTACCAAGCTGCTCGAGCCGTCACCCTTTCAAAGGCCTCCGCGCTACATGCGGGCTCTTCTTTACGAGTACAATTTCACCGACCCGGCTGAACGCAAAAAAACCGGAGCCGTATGGCGCAGGGAATTAAAAGGCGTTTGGTTTGGTCCCGTCTCGTTAACCGGAAGTTGAGCAAGGCATGAGGTATGATGCCGATACAATTTTTCACATGCCAGAATTCACACCCCGTAGAGGTTTCCTTTCTTCGTTGCGTTCGCTGGGCGGAGTCGCGGTAGGAGCGGCAGCAGGCAACGCTCAAGGCATTGCGCAGACCACGCCGCCCCCGGCCACTGCCAACCTCCTGCCGGCATATGCCCGTCTGCCCCAACACCAAACACGCAAACAGTCGAGCTTCGATCGTACCGGCGGCAATCACGATGCCTGGCCCATCGCGCCCGGGCAGAGCTTCGAGATCTTTCAGGCCGAGGGTCCAGGAATCATCACGCACATCTGGTTCACGATTGCCGCCAAGAGCCGGCAGCATTTGAAAGAACTTGTCTTGCGTATCTTCTGGGAAGGCAATGCCAAGCCGAGCGTAGAAGTGCCGGTGGGAGATTTTTTTGGCCTCAATCTGGGCGAGTACTTCCTGTATGAATCGGCCTTTATGAACTGCTCGTCGGTCAAGGCATTGAACTGCTATTTCGCGATGCCCTTCCGCCGCTCAGCCCGCATGTCGGTCACCAATGAAAGCAAGCAGGCCGTCGATTCCTTTTATTCAAACATCGACTACCAGCTGGTCAAAGCACTCCCCCCGGACGCCCTGTATTTTCACGCGCAGTACCGCCAGGCTACTCCTAACAAAGCCGTTGAGGGAACCGACAAGAATCTCGATGGGCAAAATAACTACGTCTTTTTCGAGACTCGTGGACGCGGGCAGGCGATGGGCGTCACCATGGGCGTCGTGCAGAATCACGACAACTGGTTCGGTGAAGGCGACGATATGATCTTCATTGACGACGACTCGAAGCCCGCCATCACGGGCACCGGAACCGAGGATTATTTCAACGGAGCGTGGGATTTTGGCGTCACCAATCCATTCGCCAACCTGTACAACGGAGCGCCATTTATTGGCGTGGGCGAGCGCGCCGGAGGCCGCTACTGTCTCTATCGCTGGCATGCCGATAACCCCATTGCTTTCGAAAGATCGCTCAAATTCACCATCGAGCATGGCCACGCGAACGATCGCGCCGATTGTTTTTACACCGTCGGCTACTGGTACCAGAGCGAGCCGTTCACGGATTTCCCGACCCTGCCGCCCGCCGAGGAGCGGCATCCGTCGCTAAAACTGTGATAGCCGAAACTGGTAGAGGAGAAAACATAGAGGAAAAATCATGAACTCTGATCAAGCAATCGATCCCGCCCTGGAGAAGCTGCTGGCGGGCGTCCGCCAATTTCAGCGCGACGTGTACGCGAAAAATAGTGAACGGTATCAGCAGGCGGTGCGCCAGCCTCAACAGCCGCACACTTTGTTTATCACCTGCGCCGATTCGCGCATCGCTCCGGAAACGCTCACGCAGGCGCAGCCGGGCGATATCTTCGTGACGCGCAATATCGGCAACCTGGTTCCGGCCTACGGCGAAATGGTCGGCGGCGTTTCGGCGGTGATTGAGTACGCTGTCGAAGCGCTCGGCGTCAGCCAGATCGTAATCTGCGGCCATACCGATTGCGGCGCCATGAAGGGCTTGCTGCACCGCGAGAAGCTAGCCGACATGCCCACCGTGAATCACTGGCTGCGTAATGCCGAAGCGGCCCTAAGCGTAGTCAAAGCACGCAATTCTTTCTCAGATGAAACGAGCAAGCTGCTCGAACTAGCCGAGGAAAACGTTCTGCTGCAGCTAAATCATCTGCGCACCCATCCCTCGGTCGCCGGCAAAATGGCTCAGCGAAAGCTTTCCACTTACGGCTGGGTCTACGACATCGGGCATGGAGATATTTACGTACACCAGGGCGGCGTCAATAAATTCCTGAAGCTCGAGGCCAGCTAATGGAATTTCGACGTCTTGGCTATTCCGGCTTCAAAGTGCCCGTGCTGAGCCTCGGCACAGGCACTTTCGGAGGTAAAGGTGAATTTTTTCAAGCCTGGGGCAGCACCGATGTACCAGAAGCCACCCGCCTGGTAGACATCTGTTTAGAGGCCGGGCTCAACATGTTCGACACTGCGGACGTCTACTCGCAAGGAGCTTCCGAAGAAATCCTCGGGAAAGCCATTGCCGGACGCCGCAAAGACGTCATAGTCGCGACGAAAGCCTCTTTCCCGATGGGCCCCGGTCCCAACGATCGCGGCAATTCGCGCCACCACCTGACTGAGGCCTGCGAAGCGAGCCTCCGCCGTCTAGGGACCGACTACATCGACATCTATCAGATGCACGGTTACGACGCACTGTCGCCCGCTGAAGAAACGCTGAGTACGTTCGACACGCTGATAAGTAGCGGAAAGGTCCGTTACATCGGCTGCTCGAATTATTCCGGCTGGCATTTGATGAAGTCACTGGCCACTTCTGACCGTTATGGCTGGCCGCGCTACGTAGCGCACCAGGCGTATTACTCGCTGATCGGGCGCGATTACGAATGGGAGCTGATGCCGCTCGCTCTGGAAGAAAAAGTAGGCACGATCGTCTGGAGTCCGCTCGGCTGGGGCCGCTTGACCGGGAAAATTCGCCGAGGCCAACCTAGACCTGAAACCAGCCGCTTACCCAAAACAGCCGAATCGGGGCCACCCGTGAGCGACGAGCACGTTTACAAAGTCGTGGACGCTCTTGACGAAGTTGCTACGGAAACCGGCAAAACGGTTCCGCAGATTGCCTTGAACTGGCTGCTGCAACGTCCCACTATTTCGTCCGTGATTATCGGCGCGAGGAATGAAGAGCAGTTGCGTCAGAATCTCGGCGCGGTGGGTTGGAATCTCACGCCGGAACAGGTTGCCAGGCTGGACCAGGCGAGCGTCGTGACACTCGCTTATCCGTACTGGCACCAGCGGCAGACTTTCGGAAACGACAGAAATCCCAGCCCAGTCTGACTTACCCGGTGATCTTCATATCCACTGGATCCCAGCAAATGATCGACTGGTCGAAGTAGCTCTTATTGCAGGCAAGACAAGGCGCGGCGGCGCGAAAGCCAAACGTGGCATCCTCACGAATGGCGTTCGTGCCGCGCATCGCGCCAAAGAAATTCTTGACGTGTTCCAGATGTTCGTCGTACCCGGCAGGCACGCGGAACGATATGGGCGCGGGCGATTGTTCCTGCTGGTCGGCCTGCGAGTACTTTTCGTTGTAGTGCTTTTTCAACTCCGACTGCATGGCCTTGGTATAGGTATCGAGCGAATCCCAGCCACCGATGCCGGGCGCTTTGGACATACGATGGCGCGCTATGGTGAAACCGTCGTCACCCATTTCGAGCACGCCTTCGCTGCCGATATATTGCGTGGAAGATCGCTCGCCTTGACCGCTCACAAAATCAACCCGTAGCGTTAACTGGAACGCCGGATGTTCCGGTGTGTCGGGATAATCGAGAATCGCCGTCATTAGATCGGGCACATTACGCCCATCTTTCCAATACGTCAGAGCCCCGGAGGCAAATATGCGTTTGGGACCTTTCGATCCGGTGATGGTGTGGATGCCGGAAATCAGATGGACGAAGAGATCGCCGGCGACACCGGTTCCGAACTCGCGATAGTTGCGCCACCAGAAAAATTTCTTATTGTCATACGGCATGGAAGGACCGTTCGCGATATACCGATCCCAATCGACCGTCGCGGGCCCGGCATCGAGCGGCATGGTGTATTCCCACGCGCCCAGAGCGCTTTGCCGGTCGTAAGTGGCAGAGATGCAGTTCAGCTTCCCGATCGCGCCGGCGCGATATTGTTCGCCAGCTTTCAGGTAGGCGATGCTGCTGACGCGCTGGCTGCCGACCTGCATGAGCGCTCCCGTCTGTTGCTGCGTATGAACAACACCCAAGCCTTCGCTGATATCGCGCACCATGGGCTTCTCGCAATAAACCGCTTTGCCTTTCCGCATCGCTTCGGTCGCAATCGGGGAGTGCCAGCGATCGCAAACGGCGATAATGACGGCATCAATATCCGAGCGATCTAGGATGGCGTGGTAATCCTTGGTGGTCGCGAGGTCTTTCCCGTATTTTTCTTTGGCGGCTTCCAGGCGGCCTGTGTAAAGATCGCAGGCGGCTACCAGTTCGACTCCCGGCATCTGAAGAGCCGAGGCGCAATCTTTATTGCCCATGATGCCCAGACCGATCCCGGCCACTCGGATTTTGTCGTTTGGACTGAACTTCTTGTGCTCGCGCGCCTCAAGCGACTGCACGATCGGGACAGCGGCGGTTGTGGCGGCGGCACGCTTCAGGAAATTGCGGCGGGACGTTTCGAGCGGCATTTTTTGGACCTCGGGCGTTTCATTCATAGTAATAAAGCGGCAGCGTATCTTGGAGAATATGCTTTCCCCGCGCTGCATAAGCGGAATGTTCTTCGTTTTGTGGCTGCCGATACTCCACGGCCAGATGACGCCCAAGAACGAGCCCGCGGCCATGGGGAGGGATTATCAGCCGCTGCTCTGGCGAGACGCCGATGCGCAATTCGCACTGGACTCCGAGCGCGCCGGTGCCTGCCAGGTAGCCGCGGATCAGCTTGTCGGCAGCCGCTCGGCCGATACCGAATTGCAGGAACTGGCCGCACACTCGATCGGACTACACGACCGGATGAGCCGGCAACTGAAGTCGATGGCTAAAACTGTTGGGTTCAAACTCGGATCGAAGAAGCATCCACCCGAGTGTCCCGATCGAGAGCGATTAGCTGGGCTCTCTGGCGAGGAATTTGATCGGTCCTATCTCAATGTTCTCGCCAAAACAAACGACGGTGAACGAGCGAACTTCACAGCCGAGGTAAGAGCGCCGCTGAACTCTGCGAATTATGGATTAAAGAAATTCGCCGCCAATAATCTGATGCTGTTCAGCGAACAGCAAAAAAGAATCAGGGAACTCGAAAAGCGCTACGAGCCAGCCAAACCTTGACCAACGTATTTAGGGATTCGCGATGAAGCGCGGCGGCTGCGCCTCGTCGGCAAATTGCCAGGCGGAGAGATAGGCGAGGCGTAGGATTTTCGCCATTTTCACGTAGTCGATCTTGTCTGCGGTATCGGTCACGTGGTGGTAATCGGGATGGAATCCTGTGAACCACCAGAAAGCCGGCACGTTGTGCAGGACAAACGGAAACTGGTCGCTGCGAAAGAAGACGTTGAGCGCTGATTCGTGATCGAAGCGGTAATCGAGCGTTAGACCGATCACGCGGTTCTCGGATTGTACGATTCGGTTGTAATCGGGGCTGTAGGTTGCGCCGATGAGATTGAGCCGGTTGCTCGTGTCGGCGGGAATGTCGATCAGGCCGTTGGTCTGATCGCTGGGCGTTTCGTCGCGGCCGATCATATCGAAATTAATCATGGCTCGCGTAGTATCGAGCGGGCGCAGGGGATGAGCGGCGAGGTAGAACGAGCCGAGCAGGCCGCGCTCTTCCGCCGCAAAGACGACGAACATTATGGAGCGCTTTGGCCGCGTGGAATTCGCTGCGAACGCATGCGCAAGTTCCACCACGCCCACGGTCCCCGAACCGTTATCATCCGCTCCGTGCCAGATCTGATCCAGGCTCATGCCGTCATGGTCGTGATGGGCACTAATCAGAATGGTTTCGCTTTTGAGAGCCGGGTCGGACCCCGCCAGCAATCCCAATACGTTGTAAGAGTTTGCTTCTCGCGTGGAGCTATTGCGGAAGTGAATCGTGACATCGGTGTCGGGAAGCGGGCGCGATTGCGGCTGCAGGTTGCGATCAATGGCGCTTTGTAGCGCGGACGGAGCAGCACCCGCATTGGCAAACAATTCCCGGGCAATAGCATCGGAGATAACAGCAGACGGAATGTGCAACTCGTCGCTCGCCAGCGCCTGGGAAGGAAGTGGAATAGCGCGTGTAGTTGTGCCGCCAATGCGCGCCACTCGCTCCTGGTTGGAAGGATGCTTGCGGTTAGGTTCGGCGACCAGTAACACACCAACAGCGCCATGGCTTTGGGCATTGAGCACCTTCACGCGGCTGGTAGCATAACGCGTATTTCCGGTGCCGTTGAAGATCGAGTGTGGATCGTTCTCCTGGGGCTCGTGATCGAAAAGCAAGACGATCTTGTTGTGAACATCGAGACCCGCGTAGTCATCGTAATGAAGCTCAGGAGCTGTGATGCCGAAACCCGCGAAGACAACGGCGCCCGAGACATCGACGTCGCGCGGAAAAGATCCGTACGCGTCAGGAAAGCTCCACTGTTTGTGCCCGCCCTGGCGAGAGAGCGATACAAAGCTGCGTGCCCGATCCGGGCGAAATTCGATTAGCGGAACAGGCTGCAGGTAATTGCTTTCGCCCATCGTTTCCAGACCTGCCTTGGCGAACTCGGACGCAACCCACGCCGCGGCCGAGTCGTCGCCAGGCTGCAAAGATAGGCGGCCAGCAAGGGCGTCCGACGCAACAAACGTAAGGTTGGCCCTGAGATCGCTTTCTTTGATCGCTTCGAAGCCCGCTACTAAGTTTGGAGGAACGGCTGACTCTGCAGCAAAAACATCTACGGCAAAGATAGTGATCAGAAAACTACAAAGAGCACGGCGCATCTTTCGAATCTAGCCTATGATCGGAGCATGTCGAGTCAGGACCAACGAGAGGAACTCATCGCTCAGGCGAGATCAGCAGCGTTGATGGCGTACGCGCCGTACTCACATTTCCGAGTGGGAGCGGTGGTGGTGGGACAAGACGCCTCCTACGCAGGCGCGAATATCGAAAATGCTAGCTATGGCTTGTCACTTTGTGCCGAACGAGCTGCGTTGACAGTGGCATTGGCTGCAGGAGAGCGAATCATTCGCGCTTTAGCCGTATCGTGCATCGATGCACTGCCGGGCGGGCCGCCGGGTTCTTTAATGCCGTGCGGCGCTTGCCGCCAGTGGGTGGCTGAATTGGCTCCACATGCCGCAATTTTCATCGACCAGGTAGACGGCCAATATTCAATAGAGCAGTTATTGCCGACGGCCTTCCGGCTGTGAGCGGCGGGACCGCTTGCCCCGCCGCCCCCCTTACTAGTCTTTCGTTGCGTCCGTGACCGCTTCTTTGACGTTCCCGTAACCCTGCTTTACGTTTCCTTTTGCCTGGTCGGCCTCGCCTTCGGACTGCTTGGCAGGGTCGTTGGTAACCTTGCCCCACTCTTCCTTCAATTTGCCTTTCGCTTCGTCTACTTTGCCGGTGACTTGTTCTTTATTCATGATTACAACCTCTCCCTTTTCGACTCTGTGGGCCATGATATGTTTCGATTCAGAGAACTCAATTCTTGAATTGCAGGACCGCAATCTTACCATCGGTCTGAAGATGGTCGCCGGTTGCATTCGAAATGTCTTTCGGGATGTTGGTTCGATCCACTAGCGATACGCCCTCTATGTGCCCGGTATAGAGCAGATCGTTCGTGACTTTTGTTCTTTCGTTGTCGATATTGGGATCGATACCATGCGTGATAGAGCGGCTGGTTTGCGAAAAATAGATTTTGATGTCGTGGGTCGCGGCGGCCACAAATACCGGTTTACCGGCGAAGGTTTGCGGCATTTGCCATAGGCGTATGTGATGACGTGAGGCGAATGTATTATTCTGCTTCTCGAAGGTGAAATCCGGCGTTTTGCCACCCAGAGTCAGAACCGACATAGGGGCCTCGTCGTAACCGCGATTTTCGATAATGGCCTGCGCAGTATGGTACGTGGAGGCGCGCCCCTGAGGATCGGAAGCAAACCAGCCGGCTTCCTTGAAAGCTTGCTGCACCTGTTCTTTGGTGCCGATGAACATGAGATTCGTCATGTCGGAGGGACTTGGCGGCTTCAACGCAACTGTCCGAAAGGGCTCCTGGGCAACCAGTGTTTTCAGCTCGCTGTCGGGCGTGATGGCTGCAGGCAGCCGGGCGTCGCTCGAAGGGGTCCAGTCCAGCGGTTGCGTGAGTTTCACCGTAAATTCCACGCCAGGTTTGTAGTCAATCGTGGGGTTTGCTTTTTTGACGATGGCGCCTTTGATCCCCGATAACAATTGACCGAGTTGTTCGTTCTTCTCCAGCACTTTGTTGACTCCGTCGTCGGCGAGAGCAGTGAAGGTTTGGGAAGCGGTGATACCGGTGATGAGGCCGGAAGAATCGACTGCCTCGCGGGCGTTATCGATACCGACCAGCGAGCAAGAGACCGCTTTTGATTGCCCCGTTTTGTCATGAATTTTGGTGAGTTGGAGACGCAAGGTGGCCGGCTCCTCTTTGCTGCCATCGGCGGCCGGTTTGTCGGCTTTGGCGTCGGCCGTCACGCCGTCGAGCTGAGTGCCAAACGCAATCACAGGTGCCCCATTTACCAGCACCGGCGCAATGACGACAGCAGAAACCGGTTGACCGGCAGTTTTATCGCTCGTTACCTCAGTGGTCAGCCGGAGGTCGAGGATAGTTCCGGCGGGTAAAGTAACCGCGAAGGCAGACGGAGTGGCACAACATAGGACGGCAATAAGAAGGCTTGATGGTTTGAATAGCATGCAGAATCCCCAGAAATAAAAGGCTGCCGGTGCAGTCAGGCAAAGAGCGGCCTTTGCCGAGTATTTTCGCAAACGCTGAGGAAGTGGAACCCATTGGAGCTTTAGTAGAATGCTACATAGATATGCGGACGCTCTGTTTTTTGTCGAGTGTTTTGTTCTTAGCCGGCAGTTGCGAAGCGCAAGTCACCCTCGCGACCTCGCAATATGACAATGCGCGAACCGGCGCCAATCTGAGCGAGACTCTGTTAAACACCCGCAACGTGAACGTCAAGCAGTTCGGCAAGCTGTTTACACTGCCCGTGGATGGAGACGTCTATGCGCAACCGCTGTATGTTCCCAATCTGGAGATTCCCGGAAAGGGTGTCCACAATGTGTTGCTCGTGGCCACAGAGCACGACAGCGTGTATGCTTTCGACGCCGCGAATCATCCCAATATCCCCTTATGGACGAGGCACCTGGCAGATGAGACTAAGCGGGTCGTTCCGGTTCCGGTTGAGGCGCTGGGATGCCCCTTTATCAGCCCGGAAATTGGCATCACGGCGACGCCGGTGATCGATAGCAAGACACGAACCGTATATGTGTTGGCAAGGACCAGGGAAGGTGAACCTGGAAAGGCTCAGTTTTGGCAGCGGCTTCACGCGCTGGACTTGACAACTGGAAGAGAGAAGCCGGGAAGTCCGGTGGTAATCAAAGCGACTATCGAATCGAAGAGCGGCGGCTTTCTTGGCTGGGGGCGAAGCACGGTGGAGTTTCTGGCCTTGCACGAAAACCCTCGAGCGGCGTTGCTGCTCTCGCGAGGGAGGGTTTATCTAAGCTGGGCTTCTTCCTGTGATGAACAGCCTTATCACGGCTGGGTCATGGCATACGATGCACATACTTTGCAGCAGCTGGCAGTTTTGAACACATCGCCCGAAACGATGGAAAGCGGCATCTGGCAGAGCGATACAGGCCCGGCGGCGGACGAGGATGGGAACGTGTACGTCGCCACGGGCAACGGTGTTTTTGACGCCGCGACTGGTGGACGCGATTACGGAGACAGTCTGCTGCAGCTTCGACTGGATGCATCCGGGCTGCATGTACACGATTACTTCACTCCCTTCGACCAGGCTGAATTGTCAAGAACAGATGCTGATTTGGGATCGGGCGGTCCGATGTTGATACCGCTGGAAGCGGCAGAAGGAGCGAAGCTGGCAGTGGTGGGTGGGAAAGGCGGCGTGATCTATCTGCTGAACCGCGACAAGATGGGCAAATTCGACGAAAAGGACGACCGAAAAGCGCTTCAGAAAATCGACCTGGGAAAGCCGATTAAATCGGCGCCCGCCTACTGGAACGGGTGCGTTTATTATGCGGCGGGTGACGATGTTGTGAGAGAGTTTGCTGTACGAAAGCGCCAACTGCAGCAAGTCTCCGCTTCAGTTGAAGACCTCAGAGAGCCAGGCGCCACCCCCACCATTTCGGCCAATGGCAAGACGGACGGAATCCTTTGGTTGATTGAAACAAAGGTTTGGAACGGGCCGGATCGGACGGCCACGCTACACGCCTATGATGCGGCCACTGTAGCGCACGAATTGTATTCGAGCGACCAGAACAGGAAGCGCGACCAAGCAGGCGTAGCGCGCCGTTTCAATATCCCCGCAGTAGCAAACGGCCGAGTGTACATCGGTGCGGAGCGAGAAGTGGATGTATACGGACTCTTGGGCGAGCCGCAGAACGATTCGCCCCAGAGCCAGTAATTTGGTTTAGTGATGGTCGTGGCCGCGATGATCATCGCCATGCCACTCGTGGTGTTCGACCCGCGGGCCTTCTACCCGGTGATAGGGTTCTGCGTAAGGATGCACGTAGACGGCGCGGTTAGACCAGGTACGATTCCAGGGGCGATGGTCTACCAGGATCGTGTGTTCTCGCCAGCCGAATCCGGCCCCACCCCAACCCCACGGAGCAAAGGACGCACCGATTGTGATACCGCCGCCAAAACGGATCGCGCCTCCCACAAAGAAGCCGGGACGAGGACGAGCAAAAACTACCACCGGATTGTAATACGGTACATAGTAATAAGCGGGATTGATGGGCACGATCTGGATGGCTCCGGGACCGGCTACATCCACTCGAACGTACTGATTGTTTTGCAGGTAGCCATAGTCATACGCTTCCTGCCGGCGGCGTTGCGCGGCATCCATCACCTGATCGCGTTGCGCGAGAACGGCGTTTCCCAGCGCTTGCGTCCAGGCTGGATAGCGGGCCATATAGTCCAGTACGCTGGGAAATGGTAGCAGAGCCATCACGCTCGGATCGAAGTTTAAGTTATCAGCTCGGATCGCTTGCGCCAGAGCGTCTCCTTTGAGGTACTGGTGCGCATTAGACCAACCCGCGGCATCCGGTATTTGATTCCCAACGGTAGAAGCGGTCAGGACTTGCGCCAGCAGGCCGTCCGGATAAAGAGCGATTGGCGCCACAAGCTGATCGAGTTGCTGCGGTGCGAGCGCAGGGGGAGCAGGATATTGCGCTGGCGGGTACTGGCCCTGTTGTGGAGGATACGAGTTCGGTTGAGGGTATTGTCCCTGCTGCGTCGGAGCGGGATAGGGCTGCGGAGCTTGCGTCTGAGGGTATTGAGAAGGTGAAGGATACTGTCCCTGCGGAGGGTACTGCGGCGGCGGTGCCTGCTGCTGCGGATCTTGCGGCTGAGGGGCTTGCGCCGGTGGATACTGCTGCTGATTTGGATCCTGCGCCCAAACGGGGCTGGCCAACAGGAAAGCGCAGAGTGCTGCCGCCCCTGTGAATTGCAGACGCCAATTGCTCGATATCATTTGAACTGCCTCCCGGCGGTCGTTCTGTAGCGACTGCCAATAGTATGGACGTGTTGTGGCAGAGCGAAGATACGCAGCGATCACGGGACTCAACATTAAGAGTGGATTAAGGCACCCCGTTCTACCGCTCCGTCCTTCGCTGGTAGTAACGAGGAGTGTTGTGGAGTCGAACCTCCGCTGTTCGTGGTAGATCTAGATTGGAAGTTGTATGCGAGTTATTTTCGAGTTTATCGTCATCATTGCAGTCGTGCTGATCGCGCGGGCGGTGCTGACGAGTGTCTTGGCCGGGATCGCGCGGGCGTCTTCACAGTCTTTTGCGCAACCGGGCAACAAGCAGGCGCCGCCGCAGAATGTCACCGGCGAACTACACAAGGATCCCGTGTGCGGAACTTACGTAGCGGGAGGCTCGGCTCTGAAGCGGCAGGTCGGTAACCAAACCTTCTACTACTGTTCCGAAGGTTGCCGCGAAAAGCATGCACTGGTGGCACGCTGACCACGGCTGCAGAATTAGCCGAGCCACTGAGGATGCTGTGCCGTTCCGTCATAGACCTGACTGGTTTTAAACAGCTCATAACGACCGTGTTGAGCGGCCTCACGGGTCTTAGATACCAGCGCGGTCAATTGCCCAGGAGAGAGCGGTTGAAAGGTCCGGGCCGCTTCAAAAGCCTGGTCCAAAATCTTCATACTGTCGCAACCGGTGATGACCACCGAAGTAGGAAGGTTAAGAGCATAGTGCAGGCATTCTATAGGGGTCACCGTCTTGCTCTCGAGAATATGTCCGCCGCCCATCGGTTTCATGCCGAGGACTGCGGTTCCCTGGTCGACGAGTTTGCTGACAACGTTATTGGCAAAGCTGCGGAAATGGTAGTCCATCAAGTTGAGCGGCATCTGGCACGAATCGAAGTGGAAGCCGTGCGCCTGCGCCATCTCGAGCATGCGTTCGTGGACGAGCGGGTCTTTGTGTCCGGTGAAACCGATATAGCGCACCTTCCCCGCCTGTTTAGCCGCTTCTACCGCCTCGCGCGCTCCCCCTTGGGCAAAAAATCGGTCGGGGTCTTCCAGGCGGATATTCTCGTGAAACTGAATGAGATCGATATGGTCGGTTTGCAGGCGGCGCAGCGATTCATCGATTTGCGTCGAGGCGGCCTGCTTGGTGCGGCCGTCGAACTTCGTCATGAGAAATGCTTTTTGCCGGTAGCCGTCACGTAGCGCTTTGCCCATGCGAACTTCGGAAACGCCGTCGGCATAATCCCAGCAGTTATCGAGGAACGTGATGCCGCGATCGAGCGCGGACCGCACAATGTGAATCCCTTCGGCTTCATCTTTGGGGACAGAGATGTGAAAGCCGCCCAAACCGATGGCGGAGACCCGCTGCCCAGTCGTGCCCAACTGCCGGTAGATCATGCCGTTCGAGTCCGCCTTACTGGAAGTCTGGGCGTTGGCCACAGCCGTAAGACCCGCTCCGGCAATTACATTGAGAGCTTGTCGTCTGTCCATAGCTATAAGACTAGACTCAATCGGCGGCTGATACAACGGAAGTGATGAATTGGACTGCGACTGGCGCGTTACTGATGGCGGCAGCGGTGGGCTTAGGGGCTTTCGGCGCCCATGGTTTACGCGACAGGCTGGATGCGTATTCCATGTCAGTGTACGAAAAAGCCGTGTTTTACCATTTCGTACACGCGCTCGGAATCTTACTGGTCGCGCTCCTCGCGCGCACGAACGCAATCAGTCTGGAGGGAGAAACGCGGGTAGGTTGGCTCCTGCTGGCAGGCATCTTGATCTTCTCGGGAAGTCTTTACGCGCTAGCCATTTCGGGCGTTCGTGTGCTCGGCGCCATCACACCGATTGGCGGTTTAGCGTTTATTGCAGGTTGGCTGCTGCTCGCTTACGAAGCTGTCCGCGCCCGGCGTTCTTGAGCCGAAAGGCTGATTAGGGTCCGGCTTCCCAGCTCATAGGGCAGATCGTACCGGAAGATGATTTCGGCGCACAGCGAATCGGTTTGGAAATCGGCGATTTCCGAAAGTACGTCGGGTCCTTTGTAAAGCAGCAGACGAGACCCTTTCAGCAAAGCCCTACGGAATAGCGGTACCAGGCGATGCATGGGAGCCACGGCTCGGGCGGTGATGATCTCAGGGCGCAGCGATTGCGCCAGTGTTTCGGCCCGTTCGGATGAAACCTCGACGTTAGACAAGGCCAGCGATTCGACAGCGGCATCGACAAAGCGGGCCTTTTTGCCGATAGACTCCGAGAGAACGAAACGGATCTCCGGCAGCACGATGGAGAGTGGGACGCCCGGGAAGCCGGCGCCCGTGCCGACGTCGAGAACCCGCCTCGCATTCTGGAAAAAGGTCCAGGGCAGAACCGAATCAAGCACGTGTTTGACGGCTGCTTCCCTGGGGTTGGAAAGGCGAGTGAGATTCATGTACTCATTGGCGGCGGAGATGAGCCGGAGGTGTTCGGCGGATTTTTCGATCAGACGGCTACGATGGGGAACGTCTGGGGGTAGAAGAGAATCCAGCTCTTCCTCATAGGGCTGCACGCTTTATCTTGACATCGCCCCAAACAAGCGTCGTTTGCGGAGGTGGCCTCCCCAGCATTACTATATGTATAATTATGCAATGGTAACGCTAAAACTCACGACAGTAGGCACATCCACCGGAGCCGTTATTCCAAAGGAAATGTTGACCAGGCTGAAGGTCGGAAAGGGCGATTCGTTATTTGCCATCGAGACGCAGGAAGGCTATCTTCTGACGCCGTATGATCCTGCCATCGACGAGCAGCTGAAAATCGGGCGGCGATTTATAAAGCAGTACCGAGACACGTTCAAGGTTCTGGCAGAGTGAGGATTTTCAACTGGAGTTGACACGGCAGTGGATCAGCAAGAAAGCGTTGTTGCTACTGCACGAGGAAAGCTTGACGGAGTTTGGCGGAGCGCGTGGGCTGCGAGACGAGGGATTACTCGATTCGGCGTTGGCTCGACCCGAGAACTTGCAGGCTTATCGTCCAGAAAGCACGATGGCGGAGCTTGCAGCGGCATACGGCTTTGGAATCACAAAAAATCACGCTTTTGTAGACGGGAACAAGCGTGCCGCATTTCTGGCCATTGGATTGTTCCTGGGTATCAATGGCGCCTGGTTGGAAGCGCAGCAGGTCGACTCCATTGAGACGATGCTCGATGTAGCGAGTGGAGAACTCAGCGAGGCTGGCCTGGCGGTGTGGATTAGAGAAAAGCGCGTGTAGTGATCACACGTTGCTTTCGGACGGATGAGTCCAGGGAGCCCGATACGGACGGGTGAGCAGCCGGTTGGCTTCCTCGTCGCCCGTCACTTGCTGCTGTTGAGAATCCCACTGCAAAGTTCGGCCGAGTTTCATGGAGTTGTTGGCCAGAATGCACGAAGCCGTCGAGATGTGCCCTTCCTCGATGGTTGAAACAGGCTTAGTCCGCGTGTCGATGGCGTGCAAAAAGTTCTTCATGTGATAGCGCACCGCAGGCGCCACATGCGTTTCCAGATCTTTTTCAGTCTTGTCCTCTGGATACTGCGCGAATTCGTAAGTCACGTCTTTGTGAACACGTTGGCCGCCGCCCTGCGGGATGAAGTCGTAACTATAAACACTGACTTTGAGCGTGCCTTTGTCCCCATAGAAAGTAGCGCCCCAGGGATACTTGGGATCGGCTGCCTCGCCCCACGAACGGTGCTGCCAAACCACCCGCAGGTCGTTGAAATCGAAAGTAGCGGTTTGCGTATCGGAGATGTTCGCCTTACTCGCTTTGTCGACGAGAATGCCGCCGGTAGAGGCGATACGAGTGGGCCATCCGAGATCGAGCATGAAGCGCGTCATGTCGAGCATGTGAACAGCCATGTCGCCGACAATGCCGTTACCGTATTGCATAAAAGCACGCCACTTACGCGGGTGGATTAGCGCGTTGTACGGCTGCATAGGCGCGGGACCGGTCCACATTTCGTAGTCAAAATAGGGCGGCGGAGAAATGTCGGGCGGGTTCTCGGTAGCGCGCATATGGTAGTAGCAATAGATCTCGACCAGCGCGATTTTGCCCAGCTTGCCTTCCCGAATGAAACGATCGCGTGCCTCGACAATGTGCGGTGTACTGCGGCGCTGGAGGCCGACCTGAACGACGCGATTGTATTTGTGAGCCGCCTCCACCATGGCGCGCCCTTCCGACACGTCGGCGCTGATAGGCTTTTGCACCCACACGTCGAGGCCAGCTTTAACGGCTTCGATCATGATAAGCGCGTGCCAGTGATCGGGGGGCGCAATCAGTACCAGGTCGAGATCCTTGGCGGCGAGCATCTGGCGGAAATCGCCGTAGGTGCGCGGTTGCTTGTGGGAACGCTGCCGGCCGGCGACGATGCTGGCAGCTTCGGTCAGCATGTGCTTGTCTGGGTCGCACAGCGAGACCACTTCAACTGGAGCAACCTGTATGAGGCGCAGCAGATCGGATTTGCCATACCAGCCGCAACCAATCAATCCGACACGGCGCGGCTTCTCGTCCGTTTGACCATGCCCCTGCCCGAGCGCGAGACCCGCAACGCCGGTCGCTTGAAGAAATTCTCGTCGATTCACCATTTCATTTCACCTCATACAGCATGGATGCATGTGGAGCGAGTGCTACTTTCAGACGGTCCGCCTGATCGAGATCTTTTTGCGCCCATAAATCGCGGATACGAAAAGAGGTTCCACTCAGCCCAAGACTTTGCAGCGGGTACTCAACAGTTTGCTTTGCACTGGAGAGATTGAAAAGTGCCACCCACGCGCCGCGTCCGTTTGCCTGCTTTGAAATCCAGACAGCTTTCTTGGCGTCGTTGACCGCAGCCTGCGCCCCTATCGAATGCTGGTTGACGGCCAGCACTTCCGGATTTATCAAGAGCGATTTCGTCCAGTCATCCATTTTGGTCAGATTGCCACCCATGAACAAGGGAGAGCGGAAGATGCACCAGGCCGTGATCAGAGTTCGCTGCTCGTCGCGTGTCAGGTTCGTCTCGCGGGGCTCTCCCAGGCCCGGTCGGGGGCCCAGGAAGCCGATAGGCAGCATATCGGCGTCGGGCCAGTGTCCACCGCCGGTGAAGGTCGCCCAGGAGGCAGCCACAGGGAACTGCTCGACGAGCCCTTGCGAGAAATCAATTTTCTTGTCATGCGCCCAGTGATCCCAGACATCGTTCGAGATGCGCCACATCTGCGCGAACTTGCGGAAGTCAGTGGCATGGTCGAGCGGCGCGGGCCCCGGAGAGAGACTTAGCACCATAGGCCGCGCGGTCTTTTGGAGCGCCTGGCTGATCATCTCGATCTCGTCGCCTTTGTAGGGATGCGCGGCGATGCAATCCACCTTTACCAAGTCAACACCCCAGTCCGCGTAGAGTTGGGCAACGGAGTCATAGTAAGCCTGTCCAGCCGGCGTCGCCCGGACGCCATAGTTGTCGGCGTTCCAGGGGCAGGTATCGGACTTGTCAACCGCATCGCTGGCTTGGAAGGAGGAGTGCGCGAAGGTGACGTCGCGTTCCACCGCCTGCTTGGGAATACCACGAATGATATGGATGCCGAACTTTAAACCGAGCGAATGAACATAATCGGCGAGCGGTTTGAATCCGGCATCAGCAAGCACAGGCCGCGATCCCGCGCCACCAGACGAAAGAGGAACTTCGGCGGACTTGGGCGCGGGTCGCGAGTCCGTTGTGCTGCGAAATTCCTTAGAAGCGGCGGAAGGAAAACGATTGGTGGCCGGAAAATAGCGGCCGTCTTTGCTCATCGTGAACTGAAACGTGCCGGGTTTACCTTCGGGATTCTTGAGGTACCAGCCTTCGTCGACCACCACGTATTGCCAGCCGAAGCGCTTCAGGTTAGCGGCCAGCCATTGCGCATTCTCCTTAAACTCAGCTTCAGTAACCGAGAGGCCGAACGAATCCCAACTATTCCAGCCCATGGGAGGATTGGGAGCGATTTGGGAGTCGAGGTGGGGGGCGGCAGCGAGCAGCAGGAGGAGACTACAGCAGAGTTTGCGCGAGGGCATTGGAAACAACATACAACGAGGCTTTCACGAATTTACTGGCCTCGACGCTTGACTTCCCAGCTCAGATGTCTCCGCGTCTGCCATACTGACGGCCAATTTCCTGCGGTTCCGGTAAATGAAAAGGCCCACTGAATTGCTCACCACCACCGTTCCAACGATCTTTGCCGCATAGCCGGCATTGCTCGATACATTGATGATCGGGTGTACCGCAATCACAACCGCAATCAGCGTGGCCAGGAGTCCCGCCCCCGCTACAAACCTGCTCCACGTCGGCAGCGTACTTCGAAATTGCGCAAATCCGAATAAAGGCAAAGCAAATAGCGCCAAATAACTTAGCCCGTAATGAACAGTCGACGCGTTCTGGAGCAATTGCATCGTCTCCTGCTCCCGGACCCCAACCATGCTCATCACGAGCATCGCCACCACCAGCGCCGTCACAAAGACAATGGAGTTCACCGGCGTCTTCCAACGCGGGTGCAAAGCAGTGAACCATGGCGGAAGTAAATGGTCCCAGCCTGCCGTCATGGGCAGGCGCGTGAGTCCGGTAAAGATTAAGCTCGCGCTCGCCACTGCGCGCGCAATGCCGAGAAATATTCCGAATCGCGCTATCGCTTCTCCCGAACTCGTCCTTCCGAGCGCCAGTCGAAAGGTTTGTGGAATGGGACCTATCAGATTGATCGGTCGATCGCCTACGAACGCCAGAACCGAGCTCGTGCCCAGAATGAACATCAGAGCAATGATGGGAGCCGAAATAAATACCGACCTGCCCACCGTTCGTGCCGGATCATGGCATTCGCCTGCCAGGATCGCCACATATTCGAAGCCACTCAAGCCGCCTACTGTCATTTGCCCAAAGATCGCGAGGCTAAACAAGCTCATCTGCGGAGCCTGCAATGGAAAAGGCTTGTAGTGAGCTGGATGGCCTTGCAGCAACACCACTAGCGGTAGCGCGATCAGGATCAGGTAAGCAGCGCAAATCATCACGCTGCCCGCATTGTGCAGGTACTTGGCGATCCCAAGACCCCGCACTGCAACCGCCGCGATCAGTGCTGTCACCAGGACAATCAGCATCCCCGAAACACGCCGGCTCGCCGGAATCCAAGCGGCTCCTTCGCCCACGAAGTAAGCGATGTCAGTCGGGATCACATACAGAATTGTCGGCACACAGATGACCGCGTATACCCATAGATTCCAGGCTGTCATAAAGCCCAGCAGATCGCCGAAGCCCGATTTCGCCCATTGATACAAGCCACCTTCGAGCGGCTGTCTCTTGTTGAGGACGATGACTGTGGCAGCCAGCGGAAAGTAGAACAGCACCATGGCCGCCAGCCAGAACAACACGTGCGCTCGCCCTAATTTCGCGGCAACGCCAACCCAGGCCGATCCCACAACGCACAAAATTTGTGCCAGGACCAGGTCGGATAGTCCTAGCTCTCGCCTCAGATGCGGTTGGGGTTCAATCGATGCCGTCATCGCCAACTCCTCCGCCTGAGGTTCGCTTTAACTATTAACGTGAATTCGAGAAATCAACCGTGATCGACGAGCGCATCTGCCCGCGGCGAACGTTCTCTATTAGAGGGCATGGGACGGGCAACATCCTCCGCCGCAGTAGAGTCCTTCCCGATCGGGTCCGAAGCATTTCTTCGTCTGATCATGAATGGCTCAAACAGCTGGCCCAAGAGCCCCGGGGCTAATTTCTCATCGATTCCATAACGCGTTGGCCGCTGATCAGCCGGTAGATACAACGTCCCAAAAATCTTATCCACCCAAGGCAACATTGGCGCAAAATTCTTGTTGACGTAAGTGGGACCGTCGTTCGTATGATGCCAGTGATGAAACGCAGGCGTAGCTACCAGAAATTCCAGCGGACCGAAGCGCCACCGCACATTGGCGTGTACAAAGAAGCCCCAGGTGGTGCCTACAAGAAGCACCAGCACTGGAATCAGACTTACACTGCCCCGCAACGGGGCAGCCAGGCCCAGAATATAAAGTGGAACCAAGCCGCAGAGACGCGTGAATACCATGTCTACCGGATGAGCGCGCGTGTTGACCAGAAAGTCGAGATCCTCGGCGCTGTGATGAATGGCATGGAACCGCCACAGCCAGGGAATCTCGTGGCTCAAGCGGTGGCCCCAGTAGAACCCCACATCACCGATCACCAGGGCCGCTGAAATACGCAGCCATGCAGGCCAGGCTGCAATCGCCGAAGTAAAACTGCCGGGAATGAGGCGGTGTACGCCCCACGCCACAAATGCGAGCGGCACGCTGAGTAATAAGCTTGGAATCAGACTGCTGAGGAAGTAGTAACCGACGTCCGTTACAATCGCCTTCCGAAAAATCTTCTTAGGATGAAGGGCGAACAATCGCTCGAGCGGAGCGAAAATTACGGTGAGAAGCGCCAGCCAAACGCACAGCCGGAAGATTTGCACCGCATAGCCTGGGAGATTGTGCTGTAAAGACCGGAGCGCTTCCATAAGTTCAAATTTACTACTGCCTGAAACAAAAAACGCGAGACTAGGCAGATTTCTTTTCTGCCCAACCTCGCGTTCTACTACAGTGAGCTATGCCTTCTCGAAGCGCGTCGCCCGCTTGCGACGCAGATAAGCAAATCCGCCAAATCCCACCAGAGTGCAGAGCATCAATCCGACACTTGCCGGTTCCGGTGTGGCCGAAGATACCGAGACTCCATCGAGCAGTGAGAAAGGAGGAACGCCGTTCGGTGTTCCAATCGCCAGGAACGAGAGCACTTCAGTTGAACTCGTTGGCACAAAGCTAAGAGCCGCCGACTTCCAACCGGTGAATCCATGACTCGAGTTGCTGAGCACCGGAGTTAATTGGCTTGAACTGCCTAAGCTCACCCGAAATTGTTCCGTCGTCGGACCGGTGAAGCCCGATTGCTGCGCACCCGCCCAGAGGAACGATACTGTCGTAGAGACCCCTGGAGTTAAGCCGCTGATGCTTTGTGACACCGGCGCCACGGCATAAGCGCCGTCTAGTGCAAGATAATTGCCGCCATCGGGACTGCTTGCCGGCAAACCGTTACTGGAACCATTACCCGGCCCCCAAAGACCCACGTTGCCGTATTGTCCGGTCGCACCAGTAGTGTCAGCGCTGCCAGACGTGTATACAAAGTTATAACCGTTGGTAGTCCAGCCGGTTACCTGTTGTGAAGGATAGCGACTGCCAAACTCGGCAGCAACACCGGGGCGCGATAATTGCTCGAAGCTCCCGTTTGTGACTAGGCTTGCAGCTTGCAGCGAGGTAGCGAGAACAGCTAATCCGACAGCTGTAAAGCTCGCGGTCGCAACACGACGGCCCAAGGACCGCTCTAGAAAGTTAGAATTCATGTTTACCACCGTTCGAATAAATTTTTGCCTACTTAACGACTTGTGGACTAGGCTCTAGCGATAGTAAGCAATTACCACCCTTGAGTCAATGCTAATAACCGGCTGAATAGCCCACAGGATCATAATTCTTGACCTTGTAACATCAATGCTCGCCAAGCACACGGATAATTACTAGGTTCTCTTTGCAGCTCAGTTAATTTGCCGTTTTATTTGTCTACTTTCCTGGTTCTTTCCACAAGCAATGTTTACCATTACTCAAAATTGAGGAACCTTTCGCGGCGGACAGCAACAAAGCTCCAAATATTCACTCCTGATGCAAAGCCACCAACGGATCCACTCGCGAAGCCTTGTACGCCGGCACAAAACACGCCACTAATCCAATTAATCCTAAGAGCACTGTAACGGCTCCCAATACCACCGGATCGGCCGGCGACACTCCGAACAGTAAACTGTGTAGAAAGCGCGTCAGTCCAAACGCCGCCGCCACCCCAATCGCCAGCCCGACCGCCGTCAAACGCATTCCTTCGCTAACTACCAGCCGCAGCAGATCTGTCCGTTGCGCCCCGAGCGCGCTCCGTATACCTAGCTCGCGCGTCCGCTGCGCCACTGAATACGAAATCACGCCGTACAATCCCACCGATCCCAGCAGCAGCGCCAGCCCCGCAAACACCGTGAGCAATGTCACCATGAATCTCTGCCGCCCGAGCGACTCGCTCAACACTTCTGTCAACGCCTTTGCCTCACCCATCGGCAAATCGCCCGCCACCGTCAACGCCTCGCGTTGGACGCGCTCCACCATCGCCATCGGATTCCCCGCCGTCCGCACCATCCAGCATCCCGGTACAAGCGTCGCTTGCCCACTTAGCAGCGTCGCCGGAATTTGCGCCATCGGTTCGAACATTTGCGGAAGCGGGGGCCGCTCCAGACCGTCGTCGTGCGTGTCCCCAACGACTCCTACAATCCTCCTCGGCTTGTCCGCAAACAAGGGCCCCATGATCCGGGCCACCAGAATTTGTTGCCCCAGCGGATTCTGTTTCGGAAAATACTCCCGCGCAAAGGCTTCGTTGATCACTATCACGCGCTCTGAATCTGTCGTATCCCGGTCCGTGAACTCCCGCCCTTTCACTACCGGTATCCGCAGCGTTCGAAAATAGTTTTGCGTAACGAACCGGTATTTCTCATCCGGCATGTTCTCCAGCTTCACCGGCCGCCCAACAATTTCGAATGGCAGGTCGCTCCAGTTCGTCATCGGTAGCATGTTCGCCAAAGCCACTGACTCAACTCCCGGCACAGCCTCCAGCCGCGCTGCCACTCGCCGGTGCAACTCATCCAGCTGTCTCGGAGTAGCATAGTGCGCGCTCAGCGACATCTTCATCGTCAAAACGTTGTTCGCGTCAAATCCTGGCTTAACTGCTTGCAAGTTCCCGAGTGTCTTCAGCAGCAGACTCGCACCAATCAAGAGCAGCAGCGTAATCGCGATCTCCGCCACCACCAGTCCTTGCCGCACTCTTTGCGAAGCTGCATTCGTCGTGGTTCTCGTCCCTGACTCCCGGAGCGGATTGGCGATGCCCAACCGCGCGCTCTGCACCGCCGGAAATAACCCGAATAACAGTCCCGTAAACACCGCGACCCCCAAGGCAAACAACAGTACTTTCCAGTCGATCGTGGCGTCCGCCAGTTGCGGGATCGCTTTCGGGGTCAAACGCAGCAAAAGGGGCAAGCACAAACTCGCCAGCAGTGTCCCACTTGCCGCTCCCACCAGAGCCAGCAGCAAACTCTCCGTCAAGAGCTGCCCGATGATTTGCCTGCTGCTGGCGCCCACAGCCACTCGCACCGCCATCTCGCGCTCTCGCGCTGCCGACCGCGCCAGCAGCAGGTTCGCCACGTTCGCGCAAGCAATCAATAGCACAAATCCCACCGCCGCCAGCAGAATCCACAGCGGCTGCTTGGCGTCGCCCACCAGAAAGTCGCGAAACTTCCAGACCGCGACCGATTCCGTCTTGTTCATGTAGTCTGAGCCATACGTTTTGCGGAATCGCTCCCCCACCACCCGCATATCCGCCTGCGCCCTCGCCAGCGTCACACCCGGCTTCAGGCGCGCAATCACCGGGTAATCGTTCGCCCGATCCTTCGGATCCACCAATAGTTGCAGCGGCACCCAGACGTCAGCGTGGTCTGGCGTATCGAACCCACGCGGCATGACACCGATCACCTGATAACTGTCGTTGCTGATCGCCAGAGTCTTGCCAATCGCACTTGCCTGTCCGCCGAATATTCTCTCCCACAGCGCATAGCTTAAGACCGCGAACTTCCCTGCCCTACGTTTGTCTTCCGCGGCCGTGAACATCCGCCCCAGCGTCGGTTCCACTCCGAGTACCCGAAAATAATCCGCGGTCACCGCCAACCCGGCCAAGCGCTGCGCCTCGCCTCGCCCCACCAGGTTCAATCCGATCGGCAAAAACGAATGCGCCGCCATCGCCTCGAACGATTGATTCTCGTGCTGCCAGAACGCAAACTTTGTCGGCGTCGTTGACGACCCAGTCTCGCTCCGATACGCTCGCAATATCTCGACCATCCGCTCCGAGTGCGGATAACTTAACGGCCGTAACAGGACGGCATCGATTACCGAAAAGAGCGCAGTATTCGCACCGATTCCCAGTGCCAGCGCCGCCACCGCGGTTACGCTGAGCAACGGGCTCTTGCCCAACATCTTTACCGCGAATTTCAAGTTCTGCCAGATCATCTCGTCCTCTTTCCGGATTGTTCAGATTTGCGACAAACCGTCCCGTTTTCGCACTGCTCGTGCTTCTTCAAACCCCTTCGGGAGCGCATTCGCCCCTCGCAAATAGGAACTTCTCGTTTCTCCGTACTGCAACCCGCTCACCACTCGCGCTTCGCTATCCTGAACATGGTGCCACGCCTTCACCACCGATCGTTCTTGTGCACTTTGGGTTTGCTCGCCTGCGCCGCCTCGTTGCCCGCGCACGATATCATCACGACCAATCTCACCTTCACGCGCGACATCTCCCGCATCTTCGCCCGTCGCTGTCTCGCCTGCCACAACACCGGTTCTTCCATCCCGCTTACCAGCTATGAGGAAGCGCGCCCCTGGGCTGTGTCGATCAAGGAACAGGTCCTCTCGCGCACTATGCCACCCTGGGGGGCTGTCAAAGGCTTTGGCGATCTCTCTCCCGATCACTCCCTCAGTCAGGAAGAGATCATCATCATCGCGGCCTGGGTCATCGGAGGTGCGCCGCAAGGCGATCCCAAGCTTCTCCCCAACCCTGCCATCCACCCAACTACCGCTCCGCCAGCACCCGCAATAAGGGATACCATCGTGATCGAGACTCACGCCGAGCTCAGTCATCGCCTGCAGGCTGCCGGTATTCGCCCCATCTCCGATACCGTCGTACCCTCCGCCCGCCTGATCGCCCGCTTGCCCGATGGCAAAATCCAACCACTCGTATGGCTCTATCGCTTCGACCCCAAACTCGACAAGGCATTCACCTTCACCCAACCCCTCGATCTCCCCATCGGCACTGTGATTGAATCGTCAACACCGCTCCGCTTTGCGCTCGAAACTACGGCTGCGACTAGCCTTGCCTCAAACCGCTAGCGCAACTCCACCTTTTGACCTACACTCGCTTCCATCTTTACTAACTTCGGGACCATGCTTTACAATCCCCAGGAATGATGCGCACGCACCGTTGCGGCTACCGAACAGACTTGCCGGCGGCTGGTCATTGAAACTGTTGGGGAAACTATTGCGTCCGCTGGTATTCATTGCGGCCTTGCTTTTCATTTGGCAAATTGCCATCAGCCGCACGCCGAATCATCTGCTGCCAAGCCCGTTCGGGGTCGCGGGCGGAATTGGCGAGCTGCTGCGTAATGGGTTGCTCTTGAAGTACATGGTGGCGTCCCTGTTTCGGGTGACCTGGGGTTTTGTCTTAGCTGCAGTTCTGGCGATACCCTTGGGCCTTACGATCGGCTGGTACAAGCGGGCCACCATGGCCTTCAACCCGCTGCTGCAGATCCTGCGTCCCATCTCGCCACTGGCCTGGATCCCGATTGCGATTCTCTGGTTCGGGGTGGGCGATTCGGCCGCCATTTTCCTGATCTTCGTCGGCTGCTTTTTTCCCATACTCCTGACGGCCATGAACGCGGTCAGAAGCGTCCCGGAGGTTTATATTAGCGCGGGCCGCAATTTCGGGCTGAACGCCTCGAGCCTTGTTTACCGGATTCTATATCCGGCGGTGAGTCCGCAATTGCTCATTGGTTTGCGCATCACTTTAGGCGTAGCGTGGCTGGTCGTGGTGGCCGCCGAGATGATCGCCGTCAACTCTGGCCTGGGCTTTCTGATTGTCGACGCGCGCAATGCCGGCAACCGCTACGATCTGGTAGTCGCGGGCATGGTGCTGATCGGGATTATCGGACTGCTGCTCGATCTTGCTATGCGATCCATCGAGAGAGTGAAGTCGTTTCGCTGGGCTTATTCGGAGGATTAACAGCGTGCGTGCCATGGAATTGACCGAAAAGCGAAAGGCAGTCGAAACAAAGTTGCGCGTCGAGCACATCACGATGGTGTTCGAACGTGACGGCCAAAGCACGCCCGTGCTGGACGACATCAATCTGCAGGTTACAGAAGGCGAGTTCTTGTGTTTGTTAGGACCGTCGGGGTGTGGCAAATCGACGCTCTTGAATACGCTGGCCGGATTTTTGTCGCCCACGCGCGGCGAAATACGGATCGATGGCGAAGTAGTGAGCGGCCCGGATCCTCGCCGGATTTTCGTCTTTCAGGAACGCGGAGTGTTTCCCTGGCTCACGGTGGAGGGCAACATCGCATTCGGCCTTTTCAAGCTGGCTCAGGGCGAGCGCACGGCACGCGTCGCGCATTACGTAAATCTGGTCAGACTCGAGGGTTTTGAAAAGGCCTACCCCCAGGAGCTCTCGGGCGGCATGAAACAACGGCTCGAAGTGGCGCGCGCGCTGGCGGTGAATCCGGACATGCTGTTTCTCGACGAACCATTCGGCGCTCTCGATTCCATTACCCGCCTGACCATGCGCACCGAATTACTTCGCATCTGGGAAGCCGAACGAAAAACCATTATTTTCGTAACGCACGACATCGACGAGGCGGTGCAACTGGCCGATCGGGTGGCGGTCCTGAGCGCCCGCCCCGCCAGAATACAGCAGATCGTAAACATCGATATCCCTCATCCACGCGATATCAATTCACCCCACTATCTGGAACTCCGCACGGGCATTTTCGAACAGATTGGCCTGGCGCACAAAGTATGAAAACGCGCACCGAGCCAGAGAAGTGGGAGAGATTTTTTTGGCCGATTGTCGTGTTTGTTCTGTTCGTTGCGGTGTGGCACTACGCGGTGATTTGGACGGCAACCAAGGTGTTTCCGTCGCCCCTCGAGGTGGCGAAAGGACTGGCTGAGTTACTACGAAAGAGCCTTCTCTGGAGTTACCTTGGCGATTCGCTGCGCCGGGTAGCGGTGGGCTTTGGCCTGGCAGCCCTATCTGGAATCCCGCTCGGTTTAACGCTTGGCTGGTATGCGAGCGCGAATCAGATCGTGAACCCGGTTCTGCAACTCTTGCGGCCGATCAGCCCGATTGCCTGGATCCCGGTCGCCATTATCTTTTTAGGGGTGGGTGATCATGCGGCCACATTCCTGATCTTTCTGGGTGCTTTTTTCCCCATCGTAGTGACCTGCACAAACGCGGTGTCGAACGTGCCGCCAATGTTCCGACGGGCCGGGCACAACTTTGGCCTCAGCGCTCCAGCACTCATCGCGAGAGTGGTTCTACCAGCCGCTTTTCCGCAGATTCTGGCGGGTTTGCGTTTAGCGCTCGGTATCGCCTGGCTGGTGGTAGTGGCCGCCGAAATGGTTGCTGTCAATTCGGGTTTAGGTTACCTGGTGATCGATTCTCGGAATGCGGGAAAGCGCTATGACCTGGTGGTAGGAGCGATGTTGCTGATCGGCGTTACCGGTTTGGCGCTAGACACCGCCTTCCGGCAATTGGAACGCATCAAGTCGGTGCGATGGGGATTTCGGAATGAGTTTTAAAAGCAAATTCCTGGTGGCAGCGGTGGGATGGCTGCTGCTGATCTCAGGACTGCATGCATACATAAATGTCAATTGGACGGCGGTGCTGAACGATTATCGTCCCGTGTCGGAGCGCAAGATCACGGTGGCCTACATACCGGTGACGTGCCAACTGACCTGTCCGGTAACGGATTACATTTCCAAATTCTCGAAAGGCGGCGAGGTGTTCCTGCCGCGCATGTTTCAGGGCTTCCCGGAAATGAAAGAGGCGCTGATTTCGAACAAGGTGCAAGCGGCGTTCATTGTGGCGCCCATGGCGATCGCCCTTAAAGCGCAAGGCGTACCGATCAAGGTGGTGTATTTGGGACACCGTTACGGCAGCGCGGTGGTGGTGCGCAAGGACGGGCCGATCAAGAATTTCGGCGATATGCGCGGCCGCACCGTAGCGATTCCAACGCGCTTTTCCGATGAGCGATTAATGCTCTTTCGCGCCATGAAAATCTGGGGAATCAAGCCCGGCGAAATCAAAATGGTGGAGATGGCGCCGCCGGATGTTTCGGGAGCTCTGGCCGCTCGGGCGATCGATGGCTTTTCCATGGGCGAGCCGTTTCCATCGCAAGCAGAATTAGCCGGCTACGGCCGCGTCCTTTTTCAAGCGCGCCAGTACTGGCCCGATTACATGTCCTGTATTTTAATCGTGCGGCAGGACTTGATCGATACCCGTCCGGACGTGGTGCAGGTCTTGGTGGATGGAATCGCACGCTCCGGCCTGTGGCTCGATAAGAGCAAACCGAACCGTGAAGATGCTTCGGACTTCGTAGGCCGCTTCTACTATCATCAAAAACCGGCGCTCCTTCGTTGGGCGTTGACCAAACCGATGGACCGCGTGATGTACAGCCCGCTCGCTCCGCGGAAGGCCGATTTCGATCTGGTGCGCGACATGATGATCGAGACCGGCGTACTGAATAAACGAATCACCTTCGAAGAATATACCGACACCAGGTTTTCGGATCGGGCGAGTATTCAGACCGCCTGGAAGTATGGAGCGGGCATGGCAGTAGCCCGCTAATTCTTCTCGGTCGTAGCTCCGCAAACTGCTTTCTGAGCCACGACCGTCAGGGAGTAACCATGGCTATTCGAGCCGCAAAATCCGATGAGAGTCACAGCCCGGCCTAACGAACCAACCCAGGCTCAGAGCCATGAGCGGAGCGATTGGAGTTCTCGTCCCCATACTATCCTCGTGACTTTCAACGGATTGGTTAGCAAGCCTCATTTTGCGACGAGCTGTAACTAGGTCTTATTGTTCTTCCAATGCTTCTGAACGCAATACGGGGCTATCAGAATTGCTCCACTCACAATCGCTCGCGGTCTGTCGCCTCTTTTCGCTCGTCAATCCCTGCGCATAGGTTCGATACAACTTTTCGAAAACCATGTGCCAGCTGTTAGCGTTGGCGAACGCTCGCGCAGCAGAACCCATATCGAGGCGTAGAGGCTGATTGTGCATTAGGCGTCGCAAGCTCGCTGCGAAGTCACGGGAAAGAAAACCGGAAACGCCATCCTCGATACCGACACGTTCGCCTGTTTCCGGCGCAAGAATGACGGGAACGCCGGAGGCCATGGCTTCCAATATCACTAAGCCGAAAGTGTCGGTGCGGGAGGGAAAAACAAAAGCGTCCATGCGGCTGTAAGCGGCGGCCAGCTCTTTGCCCCGCAGTACGCCTGGAATTTCCGCGCTCCGCAGATGCTTGCGCAGCCATTTCTGCTGCCCGCCCTCGCCTACGATCAGGAATTTGAAATTGTGTTCGCCCGCTGCCATCAGTCTCCGCTCCAGTTCAACCAGGAAACGAACATTTTTCTCGGTGGTCAAACGCCCGACGTAGCCGATACGGAAGGGATGGTGACCGTTGCCGGCCCGCGGCGTCGGAGTGTATCCTGCGAGGTCAACGCCGTGCGCCATCAAAAAGGCCGGCCGGCCCGTTTTTGCGTGCAGCAGATCAACCAGAGGCTTGTTAGGAGCGAGTATGAAGCGGGCGGCTCGATAGAAACGCAGCAAGCCCCGTAGACTCTGCCGTTCGAGCGCAGACGACGCACTGTTTCGCACCTTTTGCGGCGTCAGATTGAGCAACCGGTCCAGACGTCGGGCCAGGTATTCATGCAGGTTGGTGTGCCACGAAGCCACTAACGGGACACGCAACACGTGGGCCGCCCAGAGCCCCAGAAAACCCAGGTCACCCGGACCCGTAATGTGCACCAGATCGGGCTTGAATGCGAGCAGCCGGTTTTTGACAAACTGCCTATGCCGCATTAGCAAGGGATCGCAATACAGGCTTTTGTCGATACGAAACGAGGCGACGCCCCGCTTCAATTCAAGCGTTTCAAGAGAACCATCGCGCGTCAGTATAGTCTGTTCTCCACCACGCGCAACCAGGAACGGAAGTTCGCGAGACTGAGCAAATTCGGCGAGTTGCCGGCTGAGGGTGGCTACTCCGTTAGCTTCATGAAAGGTGTCGGTAAAGAGGGCAACGCGCAATGGGGAATTCAGAGATGTCTGCAACGGTGGATTCTACTAAGACGTGTTTGTTGCTACAGCGTTTCAGCTTTCCGAGCGCGAAACACGCCCCCGATTTAAGGGCGGTGAGAGATCGGATATACCGGATCACATTGGACGATCTTCAGCGCCGTCCGACTAATCCAACTTCGACCGAGCCAACGAAACACAGCCAGCATCATCCCACCTCAATCCGTTAAAACTTTATTCAAAAAAGAATACATGAATTAATATCTAATGTAAAGACATTGCAGGTCGCGTAGCAACGCATTGTCCAACAATCCGCCACGCTCCCTGTAACTCATCGCCGCTTAGTATCAGGCGCGGCGGCCGCACCCGCTGGCTGCCCATTCCCACCTGCTCCTGGACAAACTTGATGAGTTGTACGAATTTGGGCACCGTGTCCATCCGCAGTAGCGGCAGAAACCACTTATATAAATCGAATGCTTTTCCTTTCTCGCCTTGTCGCGCGAGCTCAAAGAGCTTGACGGATTCTTCGGGAAAGGCATTCACCAGGCCGGCAATCCAACCGTCGGCGCCCGCCGAGACCGCCTCCACGATCTCGTCATCCACACCGCAGAAAACCTTCAGGCGCTTTTCGGGCAAGGCCCGCAGCGCCGTGACGCGTCTCACATCGGCACTCGATTCTTTAATCGCATGTAAATTGTCATGCGTTTCGAGCAACTCGCCAACGTGCTCGGGCAAGAAATCAGTGACGTACGCAATCGGATTGTTGTAGAGCATGCACGAAAGCGGAGTGGCCGAAATCACCTCACCGACATGAGCTTTCATTTCGCGCCAGTCGCCTACATAGACGTAGGGCGGCAGGACCATCAAGCCGTGGCATCCGGCAGCAGCCGCGGATTGGGCCAGCGAGATCGCCTCAGCCGTAGAGAGCGCGGAAACACCCGCGATCACGAAGGCACGATCGCTAACCGCTTCTAGGCATGTTTCGAGAACCCGGTTCTTTTCGGCGATGTTTAAGGTAGCGCCTTCGCCCAGCGAGCCAAGAGCGACGACGCCCTGGCAGCCGTTGTCAATCAACCACCGGCAGTGCTGCGCGAGGAAGTCATAATCGATCGATAGGTCTTCGTGAAACGGAGTGGTGATAGCAGGGAAAACGCCCTTCCAGTCTATAGCTTTCATGGAAATGTTGTACTCTCCTCAGCTTCATACTCTGAGGCGGCCAGTGTACCAACGCGAGCGGCAACCACCGGCGGACGGATGGATTCGGTTGGCCAGCCCAGCAGGAATTGAGAGGCAGGCCCGCAAATGCGACCTTGGCAAGGACCCATGCCGAAGCGGGTCTGCAGCTTAGCCGCGCGGAACGACGGATAGGAGCGTATCTGCTCAAGGCGAATGTCCTCGCAGCGGCAGACAAACGTATCGGCGGTTGCAAGACCGCGCAATGCCGGCCGCAAAGAAAATGCCTGCCCGAGAGCGCGCCCGAACGAACGTTCGATGCGCAGCTTGCGCCCAAGACGCAGCGCCTTTCGCTTCTGACCAGTGGCTGCATAGCCGGCGATCTCGCCTTCAACGATCGAAAGCTCGACTCCACCAATGCCGGTGCACTCGCCGGCGCAAAACACTCCCGGCACGGATGTCTCCTGCTGCTCGTTGATTGCCACTGCGCTATGGTTCAGCCGGCAGCCCACAATTGAGGCCAGTTCCGTATTCGGCTGGAGGCCGTAAGCGATGCCGGCGTAGTCGCAAGGCTCAGTCCAGCTGCGATCGCCTTGACGTAATTGCACCGAAGCGAGAACGCCATTGCCACGGGCGCTCGTGATCCAGCAGCCGAGGTGATACGGAACAGTTCGTAAACTCCAGCCGAGAGCGACTGCTTGCCCAACCTTGGCCGGATGTCGCACCAGATGCCAGGCAAAGCGCGCGGCGCTTCGAAAGGACGCCTGTTCGGCGATCAGGACAATATGAGCGCCCTTCTTCCGCAGATGCGAGGCGACCGCGAGCAGTAACGGTCCGCTGCCGCCGATGACGATGCGCTTTTCGCGTACCGGCAGACCGGACTTGACGAGCGCCTGTAATCCGCCTACACCCAGAACGCCCGGCAGAGTCCATCCGGGAAACGGGAGGAACAGTTCGCGTGCGCCGGTGGCAAGGATGAGCTTTCGATAGCGCATTTCGATGGCTCGCTCTTCCGTTTCGATCAGCAAGGTACGCGCCGTGGGGTCGGCGGATACCACCTGCGCTGCCGAAATCTTTGTGACGCCCGCGGCTGCGAAGCGTTTGAACCAGCGATTCGTTTCGGAACTGCGCCAGATTTGGCCGCCGGGTGTCGGATTGTCGTCAACCACGGCAACGCTTGCGCCGGAAGACGCGGCACGAACCGCAGCCGCCATTCCGGCCGGTCCTGCACCGACAATCGCAATATCAGTCGCGAGGGAATCGGAGAATGATCGATTCATGCTGTTCGGATCCGCATGGCCGGGCGGACAAGGATCTGGCAAGCGCGGCGATGCGGGCGCCCATCAATGGTGACCCGGCACTCGAAGCACACGCCCATGCCACAGAGTGCTGCGCGCGGCTCGCCCGAGACAGAGACCCGGAAGGCCGATTCACTCAATAAAAATAGCGCGGCCGCTACGCTGATGCCGGCCGGCACGCTGTACGGTTTTCCATTCACCTCGAGACGCACTGACTCGTCAGGCATGGACCGCGAAAGCCCTCGCAGGTTGGTAGGGGTGACGCGGAATCTCCGAGTCGCGGCACAGAATTTCGTCTGTCAGAAGTCTGGCAGTGGCGAGAGAGGTAGATATACCCAAGCCCTCGTGACCGGTGGCGAGATAGACGCGCTCGAAGCCGGGACAAAGCCCGATCAGCGGAAGTTTGTCGGGCGTGGAGGCGCGCAAGCCAGTCCAGCCACGGATCGCCGACAGCCCTTCGAGACCCGGCATATAATCGATAGCCCGGCGCAGCATCTTTCCTAGCATCTGGGATTCAATGCCGGCGTCCTCCACTCCGTACTGACGGGACGATCCGATGAGAATCTGACCGGTTACTCTGGGCTGCGCATTGAAAGCGACCGAATCCGCCGTGGTCGAGTGAGCACTCTTTAAGTAACCGAGTTCGATGAGTTGATGGCGGAGAAATCCAGGGTAGCGATCGGTGATCAGCAGATGACCTTTGCGGGGCTGCATATCGATGCCGGGAACGAGCCGGCAAGTGGCCGTGCCTGCTGCGAGCACGATGACATCAGCTGCGATGAAACGGCCGTCCTGCAGTTTTACACCGTCATCGTTGGCGCATTGCACTGACTGATTCAAGTAGACGACGATACCCGCGGACAGAACCTGTTCGGCTAGAAAGCGCGCCGCGCACGGCGGATAACAAACGCCGTCGGACGGCAGCAGCAAGGCTCCCGCGAGACCTTGTCGCAATTGAGGCTCAGCCGCAGCTAACTGTTGAGAGTCGAGCCGTTCGACGTGCAGCCCGCGCGCGCTATAGAACTGAAATTTACGCTCGACTTCCTGCAGTTCTTCCTCGTCGGCGGCTATCCATAGAGAGCCACACGGGAGGTACTCGGCATCGAGCGGGAGATCGTCCGCCAGTTCGCGCCAAAGGTCTTGCGAGAAGCGTGTCAATGCGAACTGCGCTTCCGAGTCATCCATTACGGCGAGATGTCCCATGCCGGCGGCCGTAGCGCCACCACCGACGTGATCGTTTCGCTCGAGAATCGCGACTCGCATGCCGGCCGCAGCCAGCTCGCGCGCACAGGCTGCACCGACGATACCTCCGCCCACTACCGCCGCATCGAACGTCTCACCCCTCACGGTATTCACAGTGTAAGCTAGGGCGTGTCGACGGCGAAAAGGATACAGGTAGTCGATTCCCACACTGGCGGGGAGCCGACGCGCACAGTTATTTCCGGCGGTCCACAGCTTACGAAGGCACCGCTTGGGGAGATGCTTGAGGCCTTTCGCACGACGTTCGACCACTTCCGCTCTGCCATCGTAAATGAACCGCGCGGCTCCGATGCCATGGTAGGGGCATTACTCTGTGAACCGGTCGATCGTTCATGCGCAACCGGCGCGATCTTCTTCAACAACGTTGGCTATCTCGGCATGTGCGGGCACGGGACCATTGGGGTGGTTGCGACGCTGTTTCATCTCGGCCGCATTCGCCCCGGAATGCATCGTATAGAAACGCCGGTGGGCGTGGTATCCACTTGCTTGCACGAGAACGGCGCAGTGACCGTTACGAACGTTCCGAGCTATCGAACCAGGAGCAATGTTCGAGTTGAAGTGGAAGGATACGGCGTCATTACCGGCGACGTCGCCTGGGGCGGCAATTGGTTTTTTCTGACAGGCGATTGTCCGGTGGCATTGACGCTGCAAAATGCAGAAGCGCTCAGCCATTACTGCTGGGGTGTTCGGCTGGCCCTAAAACAAAATCAAGTCGCTGGATTAGGTGGAGAAGAAATCGACCACATCGAAGTTTATGGGCCGCCCACTCTGCCCTCAGCCGATAGCAAGAACTTTGTCCTCTGTCCGGGCCGGAGTTACGACCGTTCTCCATGCGGCACAGGAACCAGCGCCAAGGTAGCATGTTTGCACGCCTCGGGCAACCTTAAGCCCGGCGAAATATGGCGGCAGCAAAGCATCACCGATAGTCTGTTCGAAGCCTCTATTTCTTTGGGCGATGATTGCGTAATCCCGCATATTACAGGTTCCGCTTACGTCAATGCGGAAAGCTTCCTGATCGTCGATGATCAGGATCCACTGCGGTGGGGTATTCGCCCCAAATAGACTTGGCGCAGCGACTCCTGGCCGATGTCGTCGAGTGGAGCGGGCCTCAAGGCCCAATGCCACTTACTTTATGTGAAGAAGAAGGTATCCCAAACAAAATAAAAAAGTTATGTTTTGGAAATGCCTTCCCCCGATTATGCGAGCGTTTTGGAGTTGTATCAGCGAAGCCTATCGATGGGCGCGTTGGAATACTGGCAACAACAGGCCGGTCTGCGAGTGCGCCGCGGGATTTACGCCGCACAAGTGGTGCTCTGGCTGATGATCGTGCAGCGACTCGAGCCAGGTGGCACGCTGGCGCGTCCCGTCCAAGAGTTGCGACAGGGGATAGCGGAGCCGCTCCTGAGCACCTGTAAACGAGTGAAAGAGAAGCGAGTCTCGGGAAATACGGGTGGGTATTGCCGGGCGCGGCAGAAATTGCCGAAGCTATTGTGTAGGCAAGTCATGCGGGAATATTGCTACAGCTGCGGCAATTGCTGGATGGAAACAATTCGGAGCAGCGCCCCGTGTTTGTGCTGGATGGTTCGTCGCTCGATTTGGAGCACTGCCCGGAGTTGGCGCGAACGTATCCACCGGCCGAAATCAGTTTGGCCGAAGCCACTGGCCGATGTTGCGCGTGATGGTGTTGCATGACGGGGAGAACGGCTTGGCCGAAGAGCCCTGCTGGGGCCCTATGTACGGTCCCCATGCGGTCAGTGAGCAGAAACTAGCCGAGCAAGCGCTGGACGCGCTGCCCGCTCCAGCGGTCGTGATCGGGGATCGGAACTTCGGCGTGTTATGGATCGCCCATGCCATCCAGCAGCGAGGTCTGGGGGCCGTGGTGCGGCTCACGAAAGTACGAGCGAGCAAGCTGGTGGGCCCGATCTCACAACCGGGCGAACAGGCGGTACGCTGGTCGGCCAGTCGCTGGGATGGAGGCAAACAGCACCGGTTGTCTCCCGACACGCGGGTCGAAGGACGGCTGATTGCGGCTCGTATCGGTCGGGGCAAATCCAAACAGTGGCTGTATCTTTTCACCACACTGGACTGGCCTGCCGATCGAATCATCGAACTGTATGGCCGGCGTTGGAACATAGAAACCGATGTGCGGTCCCTGAAGCGCACCGTGCGTCTCCACCATATAACGGCCAAAAGCGAAGACATGATGGAAAAAGAGTTACTCCTGGCCGTGGCGGCCTACAACCTCGTGCGAGCCGTCATGTGTCTGGCGGCTAAACAGCACGGCCTATCTGCCCGCCAGCTCAGTTTTGCGCATGTTCTGAATGTGGGCCAGGCTACCTGGCCCAAGCTGGTCGCCGCTCCCAGTCAGCAAGAGCATCATCGCGAATTCCAACGCGTCCTGGACTTCGCCGCGCAATGCACCCTGCCGCGACGCGCCCGGCACCGCTCCTACCCGCGCGCCGTCTGGCGCAAGCCTCGCAAGTTCCCTTTTTACAGGATGGAGAAAGTAAGTGACATTGGGCCTCAAGGCCTGCCATGCCGCCATTCGTGGCGGCATTACTTTCGGCCCAAAGCCGCCAGCAGCCGCGTTTTCATTCCCCGGAGGTGGCCGAGAGGCCATGCGGGATTCATCCGCGGCCAAACCTTTTTCAGCGGTTTCTTATTTACCTTTATCGTCCTTGGTGGCAACGAGTAAATCGTTGTCAATGGTAAAGCTGCCCGGAACTTGTCGCGCCTGCATCTCGGCCATGGCGAGGTCACCGGAAGTATCGACAACGCCTACCAGCCGGATGTTGCCATTCTTAACGATGATGTGGATAGCGTGCCAGCCGATAGGCGGGTCGTTGGTGATGCCCATGGTCGCGCGAACCGATGAGATGTAGCGGCTTCCCGCGCCGCGATTGCTCGTGTAGCGGCTGAGCCACGCATTGCGATAGATCGCGCGATACGTCAGGGCGCGTATCCGGTCATCGTTGGGCGAGACTGGCAACACTTCGATTTCGTTGATCACTTCCTTAACGCCTTCGATCCGCTTGGTGACATTTTCCGCGCTCGACTTCAAGATGGGCCGCGATGCTTCGCCTCGCAAAATGACCGTGCTCGTTCCCTTGATGGCAAAGTGGAGGTGATCGAACACGCCGTATTGTGGCAGCGTCACAATTTCTTTGTAGACTGCCGCCGCAATCCGCTGTACCTGATTCGCGCTATCAGAAGTCGTCTGATCGCTCGCCGCACTCTTGGTTGACTGGCTGAGTAGAGGTGAACCACACAGGGCCAAAGCTATCGCGCCAATGCCGAAAATCTTCCTGCTAGTCCATGTAAATGCAAACGTAAATGCAAACGTCTTCATAGTGCTTGATTCTATCTGGTTTATTTCCTCGGTGCCTTATGTCTTGCGCGCTCAAAGCCGGTACCGCATAATCGAAGAACGTCTTTAATCAAAGGGAAAGGTAGTTCGATGCTTTTGGGGCAGAACATTTGTAAGAACTCTTACGTCTATAATCGGGCTTCTTTGAAGCGGTTTGCAGCGGCGACTTTATTGCTGGCGGCATTTTCGATATCAATATTTGCAGATCAAGTCACACTGAAAAATGGCGACACCGTGACTGGACAGATTATTAAAAAGGATGGTGCAAATCTAACAGTCAAGACCGATTTGATGGGTGAGGTTACTATCCCCTGGAACGCTGTAACCAGCGTGAAATCGGATAACCCGCTCTACGTCAAGCTGCCATCCGGCCAGCAGGTAAACGGCAAGGTCAGCACGGAAGGTCAGAATCTGGCCGTCACTACGCCTTCCACAACAGCTACCGCGCCCATAGGCCAGGTGACGACCATTCGCAACCCGGCCGAAGAACAAAAGTATGAAAAGTTTTTGAATCCGGGGCTGCTCGATCTTTGGGCAGGCTATGTCGATCTGGGATTCTCTCTCGCACGCGGCAATGCCCGGACGGATACGTTAACCACTGCTTTCAATGCGGACCGCAAGACCAACAACGACGACACTCTGCTTTTCTTGAATCAGATTTACTCGACGGCCACTATACGCGGAGTGAATGGCGCAACGGCAAACGCGGTGCGAGGCGGTGTTTCGTATGACCACAACATCAGTCCCAAATGGTTCTACAACATTTCCAACACAGACGAATACGATACGTTTCAGAGTCTCGATTTTCGCTTCGTATTGGGCGGTGGACTCGGATATCATGCCATCAAGAACGAGCGCACGACGCTCGACTTGATCGCCGGACTGGATTACAATCGCGAATCCTATTCCACTGGATTGCAGCGTAACTTACTCGAGTTCAATGCTGGTGATGATTACAGCCACAAAGTTACTGGCGTCACATCACTAACCGAGTCCCTGCGTTATTACATAGCTCCGAGCAATGGCCAGTATCGTGTGGCCTTCGACGCGGATGCTGCTACTACCATTCACAAATGGCTCAGCTGGCAGGTAAGCGTAAGTGATCGCTTCCAAAGCGCGCCCGTATTCGGCCGTCAGCGGAACGACATTCTATTGACCACCGGGCTGCGAGCCGTTTTTGCTCGCTGAGCACACCTCTTGAGTACACAAGGGCGCCCGTTGCTGCCGGGTTAGCATCGGGCGCCTCCGCTATCATGGTCCTCGTTTATGGGTTCCATACCGCAAGACCAACAAATCTCATTGGTAGACCGCCTCACCAAAGCCTGTGGCGGCGGCTATTCGCCCGAGGTACGTAGGCGCTATTTCATAACCGGGCCGCAATGGGCGCCGGCATACGAGGGTCAGGCAGTATTCCACGCGCCCGTGAGACCGCCGATCACCTTTGAAAGGGTAATTGAAGAATACAGCAAGATCGGCGTAGGTTACTGGTGTACACACGATACCGACGTCATTCCCACAGACGATCTATTCACGCCAAAACAAGACGAGATTGTCTCGCGCATTAAAGGGAGTCTCTCCAAACACGGCTTGCAATGTTCGATGGTGACCACTGAGACGTTCCATCACGCGGTCTGGGCCGCGGGACCGGCTGCCGAATCACCAGACGTGCGAGCTTACGCCGAGCGGCGTCTCGAGAATACCGTCGGGATCGGACACGAGCTTGGAGCGCAATTCTGCGTCTATTGGCCCGGCTCGCTCGGCTACTACATACAGGGTGTCGTCGATGAGATGCAGACGCTGCGCTGGTATGCTGAGGGAATCAATGCCGCCTGCGAAGCGGATATCAAGATTGCCAAGAAGTACCAACGTCCAACGCTGAAGCATTGCATGGAAGCGAAGCCATTCGAGCCGCAGGCTGAAATCCTGCTACCTACCTCGGATGCGATGCTGGCTTTCATCTCTTCCGGCTTATTAAAGTATCCCGATATGGTGGGGCTGAATCCCGAATATCTGCACGAACTCATGTGGGGCGGTGCGCCGCGTGCGGCGCTGGCGCGTGCGCTGCTCTGTGGCAAACTTTTCCACTTCGACATCAACGATGGCTACCGGCTTAAGCACGATGTCGATATAGCGGTCGGTCTGGTGAACCCGCTCGACTGGCTGAACATACTTGTGCTTTTCCGATCGCATGACTATAACGGACCTTTCAATCTCGACTACAAGCCGCCCCGCACAACCAGCCAGCACGGTGTATTTTCACTCAGCCTGCCGACGCAAATCGACCGGTTCATCACGCTTTGGGAAATGGCCGGCGAGGTGATCTCAGATCCAATTATCAAAGAAGCCACCGATGCGCTGAAGTCAGGAGGCGCGGGCGCTGATCCGAAAGACGTCGCCTCGGTTGTAATTGCCAACAAAGAATTGCTCTCGCTGCACGAATTAATCGGGCATCGTTTATTCCAGATTTTGGTAGGAGCAAATCGCGGTCGCACTTACCATCTGTAAACTACGGAGCGCCGTTTAGTGTCCCCATCGGGGATGGTGGAAACCCGTCGCCTTCAGGCGAAGCGCGAGAATCGAAGTCCCCGAAGGGGATAAGATAACCGCCGACTGAAGTCGGCGGGTTTAAGAATGGAGCGGGCGCGGTCAATCGAATTCAATTCGAAGCGCCAGTGTTAACCCCCCGGCTTGAAGCCGGGGGTTGTGTTCAGTAAGCGCTTGCGTCGTTCAGTTGCTCTATCGCGCTTTGATCCAGTTTTAAATTCGCGGCATTAACAAGTTTTTGTAGTTGCTTAAGAGTCGTGGCGCTGGCAATCGGCGCAGTGATGCTCGGACGCGCCATAAGCCAGGATAGCGAGACTTCGGCCGGTGTGGAACTATGCAGCTGGGCGACCTCGTCCAGGGTCTTGAGAATCTTAAATCCGCGGTCATTCAGGTATTTCTTGACCGTGTGTGCCCGCGGTTTACTGCCCAGGTCGGCCTCGGATCTGTATTTTCCAGTCAAGAAGCCTGAGGCCAGTGAAGAATAGGGAATGACTCCCACGTCTTGCTTTTTGGCAACCGCCTCCAGTTCCGTTTCATAATGCTCGCGGCTGTATAAGTTGTATTCGGGCTGCAAGCTTTCATAGCGGGGCCAGCCGTGCTCACCGCTGGTTTCTAATGCTTCTTCGAGCCTCGGGCCGGAGTAGTTCGAGGCGCCAATCACTCGCACTTTGCCTTGTTGAATCAAAGCCGCATAGGCTTCCAGCGTCTCGTCGAGCGGAGTATCCGGATCGTCCCTGTGCGACTGATAGAGGTCGATGGTGTGAGTCTGCAGTCGCTCAAGCGAATCCTCCACCGCTCGCATAATATAGGGCTTCGCCAAGCCTTTTTTGTCGGGCGCGAGTTCCATGCCGACCTTCGAGGCAAGGACCACCTGGTTCCGTTTGCCGCTTTGCCGAAACCACTTGCCAATCACGGTTTCCGATTCTCCACCCTGATGCCCCGGCACCCATTTCGAATAAACATCGGCGGTATCGATGAAATTACCGCCCGCGTCGACAAACGCGTCGAACAGGCGGAAGGAAGTGGCTTCGTCGGCCGTCCAACCAAAAACGTTTCCGCCCAGACAGAGCGGAGAAACTTCTAAAACGGAGTGTCCAAGTTTTCTTTTTTCCATGCGTCCTCCCTATTGGATGCCTCCAAGGGCGGACTTTGGACCATTAGGAGGCTTGTTATTCGACGGGCGTCCAGTCGGGTTCATCGCCGGCGCCCACTGGCTTCTCCGGTCTAACAGCTATTCCCACAGGAATCCAGGCGCAGAATTGCTTGCCTTCCGATAAGCAAGAATCGGGATGAGCCATAATTTTCGCAGTCATTTCGCTGACCTCGGAGAGCCCGGGCGCTCCGATGACGGCCATGTTGTGGTCTGCGCTGCTGAGCCGCTGCAAATAGACGAGACGAACGTGCCGCGCGGAGCGAGGGAGATCGAAAAGCAGGATCGAAGGGCGGCTTTCCGCGATGAGCACCCCGTTCTTGTTTGCCTGCGCCCTGGCGAAACCGATGCGTACGCCGCTGCCGTGCCTGGTGACTGCGTAGTACTGCGTTTCATAGCCGATGAAATCGGCTTTGGCTCGCAGCGTAATCACGTGGTCACTGCTGTTTGCTGATCCTGGGTCAAACCCTTCTTCAATCATCGATCCCAAGCGCCCCGACCTGGTAAGAGGCACGATCGCTCGCAGCCGCCAACCAGCCTGGATGTCTATGTAACCGGGTCTCGGTTGGTTAATCGCCGCCGCCACTGGCGCCTTTGCGCTGCGTTGCGTGCAACCTGACGCCAAAATCAACAAGGTTGCGCAAACAGCGATCCGCATACCGTTTCCCAGACGCCGCCTGGTGATGCCTGGTTGCGAACATTCGCTATAACTGAGAACTGAAACATGAATAAACGACTGCCCCGAAGTGTGTTTACGGTTTTGACCGGTCTGGCGAGTGCGGGCCTGTGTGCACAGACGCCAGCCCTGCCGCCCCGTCACCGGCAAGCGACGCCGCAGAAGGTTGTGGAAGAGCACATGGCCGCTTTCAGCGGTTGCAATTGGCCCCGCTTGATGGCGCAGTTCCCGGACAATGTGGAGTTTTTCGGGCCGAACGGTCAACTGGTGAAGGGAAGGAACGCGCTCGGCGCTATGTTTGCACAAGTGGTGAAACCGCCGGCGCAGGGGGGCACCTGCGGACTCAAGGTGACGCCCGAACATATCTTCGTAGTAGGCGAAACCGTGAATGTGCAGTGGAAAGCGGAGGCGCCTTTCTTAAGCGAACCCTATCGGGGTGCTGACGCTTACGAGACGCACGACGGCCTGATGGCGGCGCAAGTCACCACGTTCGACGCAGCGGCATTAAAGATGAAGGCGGCGGCCCGGAAATCGCAATAGCCCGGGTGGCTGATTAGGCTGCGTATTTACCCGAGAATATTGTCCGGTTTCACTTACCTCTTAAGGGAAAACCCCGGACAGATTCTCAGGAGCAACTCAGCCAATGAAACCTTCCTTCCTGCTTGCAATCGGCCTGTTGGCGGCAGCTTCAATGACCGTGACGGCCAATACTATTTCCTATCCCAATGCGGGCGTTGTGCCGGCTAGTGCGACGTTTCGGGCCGAGGCAACGGGCGACGTAACGGCCTATTTTTATGGCAGCACGGCGACGTTTACCGAAGAGGTGGGATTAGCTGTGAACGGCGTGCAGCAAAACGATTGGGCGCTGCCGAATCACGGTTCTCTATTTGGCGATTCGTTCAATTTCGGGGCGGTACATGCGGGCGATGTGCTGACCTTTTTGCTGCATGTGGATGACACCGGCAACACGTTTTCTTCCGAACCGGGCTCGAATCCGGATGGCATCAATCACGAATACGTCAGGCCTTTCGCCGGTGAAGCACGAGCCAACCAGGTAATTCCGGCGGGCGTTTTTGTGGGCTTCGAAGACGAGTTGATGGCATTTTCGGATTTGAACTATAACGACGAAGATATCGTGTTTGAAGATGTGGCCGCACAGGTGACTCCGGAGCCGATGCCCTTCTGGCTACTCGGGGTGGGGTTGACGGCGTGCGTGGGGTCGGCGGCACACAAGCGCGGAAAGTAGCCCCAAAACGGCCCTGGGGAACAACGTAGGATAGGCTTACGTATTTGTAAGCGCTGTCCTATGAAAACAACATTGTCAACTGTCTGCCTGGTGGTCGCGGGCGCTGTACTGAGTTGGACCGGCTGTGAGGTGGATACCACTCCGGCCGGACCTACACGAGAGACTTCGGTTCACCTGGAGCGCGGGAGTGCCGAGCGGGCCAAAGTGGATCTGAACATGGCGGCGGGCGAGCTCAACGTGCGGGGCGGCGCGGAGAAGCTGCTGGATGGCAGCTTCGAGTTCAACGTGCCGGCATGGGAGCCGCAAGTGCATTCGTCGAATAACGGAACACATACCGATATCGAGATCAGCCAGCCGAACAATGCGCACCTGGGAGGTAACCGGCACTACACCTGGGATTTACAGCTGAACAACGATGTACTGCTGGACCTCGGCATTCATTGCGGCGCCGGACAGGCCAAGCTGAATCTGGGTGAACTGGATCTGCGTCGGGTAGAAGTCCATATGGGCGCCGGGCAAGTCGATCTGGACCTGCGCGGCAAGCCGACCCGTGACTACGACGTCGAGATTTCAGGCGGCGTCGGACAGGCGAACATTCACCTGCCGGAAGACGTGGGCATCTGGGCCGAGGCGCACGGCGGCATCGGCAGCATCACCGTGACAGGGCTCGACAAGAAGGGCGACCACTGGGAGAACAGTCTGTACGACAAAGCCAAAGTAAACGTACATGTGAAGGTGGACGGCGGCATCGGCGAAATCCGCATCATCGGCTGAGCCGACTTCTAGTGCGGAACGACTTGAATGCCGTTCACGGGGGCGCGTTTGTAGCCGTCCGGGGAGGTGCCGGGGATGGCGTTGAGCGTAAAGCCGGTGGCATTATCGGAGCCATGAGACATCTGAGTTGGTAAGTCAAGCGGAAAAGGCGACCGGTTGAGAGAAACCGGCAGTTTTTTCCCACAAGATTTCCAGGCCGTGATCGGACGCCGAGTGACGCGCCTGAAGGCGGTCGGAATAGCGGAGATCGTCGTAGGGCGTGCGGTCTTTCCAGCATCGGAACAGAATGCGGATCCATTTAAACGCAACGCTTCGAACCGCCGCCCGATGTCCCTTGCCGCGTGCTCGTTGTGCCTCATAATGCGCACGCGCCCAAGCACAGCGAGGCAGCGAGTGTTGCGCCCACTCTTGAAAGGTCTGTTTGACGAACTTCGGACAAGCCCAGCGGGTATGGACCCATTGGCGTTTGCCGCTGGCTTCGCGAACCGGCGCAATCCCGCTGTAGCTCTGAATACTGCCAGCATCTGGAAAGCGGTCGCGCTGCGTGCCGAGTGCAGCAATGAGCCGCGGCGCCAGAGCTTTCCCGGCGCCAGGAAACGAACTCACAATCGAAAAATCAGGATGCTGCTCGACAAGGGCTTCAATCCGCTCGTCATACTGCTGAATCGCCTTCAGCAGCAATCGGAGTTGCCCTATCACGTCTTGCACGAACAACGTTCCACTCTCCACCACCGCCCGGTCCTCGGTCGCCGGGATAGCCTGGCGGATCTGCTCGATCACCTGATCCACATCAGCAGGACAGGAACGGCCATCCTTGGTCAGAAACACTTTCAGCCGGCGCCGCGCTACCTTTTGCAAGGCCTTTAGCTCCGGCCATTGCTCAAGACAGCGCCACACCAGCATCGAATCGGCTGACCCGAACCAACTCAGTATCTGCGGAAAGTACAGCTTCAAACGATTCGTCAGCTGATTCAACAGGGCTGTCTTGTGGTTCACTTGTCTGCGCCGGTCTTCCACTAAAAACTGCAATAACCGGGTCTGTTCTGTGTCCGGGTTCCAGACCTGCAACCGCTCTCGATGCTTCACCAACAGATCGAGCTGCACGTCAGCATCCAGCGGATCGTTCTTGCTGCCGGAGGGGTAAATGGTCTTGCGAAAGTGACTGGCCGTCGCAGGATGCAGCGGGTAAAGCACGAACTGCCCATACTTGCTGAGACTAAACAACAGAGCGCCTCGTGTCTGCTCCAGGCAAATGGCCATCGGCCGGTCGCCAAAACGTTGCCTCAACTGATTTACCCAAGCATCAATCGCCTCCGGCGTGTGTGCGATCTGACCGCGTTCACGCTTCTTCTGGCCTGGAACTTCCATGGCCCAATCGTGCTTCGCGTCGGCCCAATCGATGGCGATGAAGGCCGCCCAATCCGGCTCGGCTGCCTCACACTTCCTGCTCTCGAACATCAACCTGTTTACTCTCCTTTTATCAACTCAGGATCGAGCCGGTCTTCTGGTTTCCGCACGAAGGGCTTATAGTGAAGTCTGAAGCGATCAGACGACATCTGAGGATTCGTCTGGGAAAACCAGGTCCCCGTCCGGTCGAGTCTCTCGCGAAGACGTCGCACGTCAGCGAAGCGAAATTCGTACCGGCGGGGCGCCTGCTCTTCTTTAGCCAAACACAGCCCGATTTCCACAGGACAGCAGCGCCGACCACTGTGAATAACCGCTCCGCGCACAACCAAAGACAAATCAACTATAAGCGAAGCGATTGGTGTTCGCTCTGCTATCGGAATCGCCGGCACGCCTTACTAATGCGGAACAACCTGAATCCCGTTCACGGGCGCGCGTTTGTAGCCATCTGGCGAGGTGCCGGGGATGGCGTTGAGCGTAAAGCCGGTGGCGTTGATGGTGAACTTGACATAGTTGCCGGCGGAGTTATTGGCCTGGGTAAAGGTGCCGGAGAAAACCACGCCCGCCGGGTAAGTGACGCCGCTGGAAGCGGTGGTGACACCGGGTCCGCTGATCGTGAAGGTCGCCGTGCGGGTGATAGCGCCATTGTCTCCGTCGGTGTAGACGTAAACGTCATAGCCGGTCGGACTGGGCGGAAGACTGGCCACGGTGACGGTGGTGGAGTTGCCCGAGCCGTTATCCAGATAACCCTCCATCATGCGCGCATTGCCCGGGCTGTCGGTAACCGGCAGAATCCAGCTATTGTCCGCCCGCCAGGTGACGCTCGCGCCGCTGCTTGTGCCGGTTTCGTCGACCAGCGATAGCGGCGAAGAACTGCCGGCGCCCGTGGCTTGGTTCCAATGCGTTTTGCTAACCACGCCGGCCGATTCGCCGGGCGCCATGGGCGTGCCGTTTCCGACAAAGTCGATGCTGACCGCGGCTGCTCGGCCGCCCGAACTGGTGACTACTAACTGGGTGCTCGCGGTGTGCGTCAGCGACCCGCTGACGCCGCTAATAGTGAGCTGGTACGTGCCGCTCGGAGTGGCATTGCTCGTGAGCACCTGCAGCGTCGCATTTCCACTGCCGCTGATCGAAGCCGGATTGAAGTTCGCCGTTGTTCCGGCCGGGAGCCCGGCCACGCTCAACGCCACCGTACTGTTAAAGCCGTTAGCCGGTGTGACCCCCACGGTATAGCTGGCCACTGCGCCCGGCGACACTGTCTGTGTGCCGTTTACGCTGAGTGCATAGTCAGGCGGCGGAGCGTTGCCGGCAGAGGGCACAATCTCAATGCCGTTCACGGGCGCGCGTTTGTAGCCATCTGGCGAGGCGCCGGGGATGGCGTTGAGCGTAAAGCCGGTGGCGTTGATGGTGAACTTGACATAGTTGCCGGCGGAGTTATTGGCCTGGGTAAAGGTGCCGGAGAAAACCACGCCCGCCGGGTAAGTGACGCCGCTGGAAGCGGTGGTGACACCGGGTCCGCTGATCGTGAAGGTCGCCGTGCGGGTGATAGCGCCATTGTCTCCGTCGGTGTAGACGTAAACGTCATAGCCGGTCGGGCTGGGCGGAAGATTGGCCACCGTGACGGTGGTGGAGTTGCCCGAGCCGTTGTCCAGGTAACCCTCCATCATGCGCACGTTGCCCGGGCTGTCGGTGACCGGCAGAATCCAGGTGCCGTCGGCTTTCCAGGTGACGCTCGCGCCGTTGCTCGCCCCCGTTTCATCGACCAGCGATAGCGGCGAGGAACTGCCGGCGCCCGTGGCTTCGTTCCAGTGCGTTTTGCTAACCATGCCGGCCGATTCGCTGGCCGTCATAGGAGTTCCGTTTCCGACAAAGTCGATGCTGACCGCAGCCGCCCGGACGCCCGCGCTGGTGACCACTAATTGGCTAGTCGCGGTGTGTGTCAGCGAGCCGCTGACACCGGTGATCGTGAGCTGGTATGTGCCGCTGGGAGTGACATTGCTGGTGAGGACCTGCAGAGTCGAGTTCCCACTGCCGCTGATCGAAGCCGGATTGAAGTTCGCCGTTGTTCCGGCCGGGAGCCCGGCCACGCTCAACGCCACCGTACTGTTAAAGCCGTTAGCCGGGGTCAGACCCACGGTATAGCTGGCCACTGCGCCCGGCGACACTGTCTGTGTGCCGTTTACGCTGAGTGCATAGTCAGGCGGCGGAGCGTTGCCGGCAGAGGGCACAATCTCAATGCCGTTCACGGGCGCGCGTTTGTAGCCATCTGGCGAGGCGCCGGGGATGGCGTTGAGCGTAAAGCCGGTGGCGTTGATGGTGAACTTGACATAGTTGCCGGCGGAGCTGTTGGCCTGAGTAAACGTGCCCAAGAAAACCGTGCCCGCTACGTCGGTAACGCCGCTAGAAGCTGTCGTCACACCGGGTCCGCTGATCGTGAAGGTCGCGGTGCGGGTGACGGCGCCATTGTCTCCGTCGGTGTAGACATAAACGTCATAGCCGGTCGGGCTTGGCGGAAGATTGGCCACCGTGACGCTTGTGGTGTTGCCCGAGCCGTTGTCCAAATACCCCGCCATCATGCGCGCATTGCCCGGGCTGTCAGCCACTGGCAGGGTCCAAGTGCCGTCTGCCTTCCAGGTGATGCTCGCGCCGCCGCTGGCGCCCGTCTCATCCACCAGCGAAAGGGGCGCGGAACTGCTGGCGCCGGTGGCTTCGTTCCAATGCGTTTTGCTGATCACCCCGGCCGATTCGCTGGCCGCCATGGGCGTCCCGTTCCCGACAAAGTCGATGCTGACCGCAGCCGCCCGGGCGCCCACGCTGGAAACCACCAATTGCGTGCTCGCGCTGTGTGTCAGCGAACCGCTGACGCCGCTAACGGTGAGCTGGTACGTGCCGCTCGGCGTGGCATTGCTCGTAAGAACCTGCAAAGTCGAATTCCCGCTGCCGCTGATCGAAGCCGGATTGAAGTTCGCCGTTGTGCCGGCCGGCAGCCCGGTCACGCTCAGCGCCACCGCGCCGTTAAAGCCGTTCGACGATGTAACGCCCACGCTATAGCTGCCTGCTGCACCCGGCGTCACAGTCTGCGTGCTGTTTACGTTGAGCGCGAAGTCAGTCACCGGTCCGCTGAGAAGACCATACACACGGAGCCCGTTACTGGAGGTGGCGGCATACACCCGGCCGCTCACCACGATGGCGGGCACATACTTTACAAGCGTACCCAGCCGGTCCCTTGACGGAACCATCTCGGTATCCCACAGTTCCTGCAGAGTAGATGCGTTGTACGCGCGCAAGATCCCCGCTGCCAGCCCGTGGTCGTCGTCCTGGCTGGTGGCATTCATAGCCCAAACGAGGCCCGTTCCGTCTTGGTTGCCGTTAGCTGAAATCGAGAGAACCCCGCCAGGAGCGCCCGGCGACTTGATCGATCCCGTAGCGAAAGGACTCAAAGAAGGATTCGAGGTGTTGAGGATAAAAGACCGCAGAACATCGTTGTCGGCTTGCACATAAACAAGCGGTCCTTGCGGGCTCCCCCAATACACCACCCCGCCCTTCATTTGTCCGCCATTCACGGACAGTTGTTGCAAGGGTCCCGAATCGGTGGGTGTCTCGTGGCCTAGATTCGCTGTGTTGAAGAGATACAGAATGCTCTCCTTGGCGCTCGCTACCAGCAGATTCGTGTTCGGGATCAGCAGCGGCCCCGTCGATCCGAGATCCAAGTCGTTGGCATCCAGGTAAGCCTGGTCCGAGGGAGTAAACCAGTCGAGCAGAGAGATCCCGCTGGTGCTCACGCTGAATTTCGCCACACTGTCTGACAACTCATTCACGCCGTCCCAATCGCCGTTCCCAGTTTCGAAATAAACGTTGCCCGCAGGGTCAATCGCGGGAGCCCGGCCGGCCTGCCAGATGCCGCCCTGACGTCCATTGGGTGTGGAACAAAACACGGCTACCTGTTGCAAGGTGGTGGCGTTATACCCCATGATCCAGCCGTGGTAAGGCTGAAGATCCTCGTGAGAGCCCCAGGCGATCAGGACGACGCCATTCGCGAGTGCGACCGCGACGCGCTGATTCTGCATTTTGGGATCGAAATTCAGAATCCCGTTAACAGCATCGGATGCTGAGCTTTTCACGCTTGCTTGAATGGTGACGGGGCTGCCACTCTTATCGAGACCAGTCGTAATATCGATCGCGTGCAGGCGTTGCACATAGGATTGATTTTCTTTCGTGCGAACGACGACGTACATAGTATTCGTCGGAAGATTGATGACCGGTGTACCCTCGATCCCGACATTGCCGACAATGTTAAGGCTGTTGGAGCCGACCAGATCCGTGATGGGAATGGCGGTTACGCCCGCGCTCGAATTGGTGAAATCGCGGATCCAGAGCGGCGCGCTGTTGCTGTTCGCATCGAACGCATACAGCTTGTCGTTCATCGTGCCGACAAAGACCACGTTGTGAGTGCCCTTTCCCGGTATATTCAGTGCGTTGACGTAGAGCGGCTGCGTGTAGATAGCACCGTCCGCAGGATAGGTATAGAGCAGTCCGAATTCATTGGGGTTCACGTTCGAAATACTCAGCGACGTCTCGCCCAGCGTGGCCCCCGTGCGCAGAGCGTCGTAGCGGTGAGTCAGCACATTGGACTGCCCGCAAGCGCCAATTGCCAGGACGACCATGGAAAAACCTAATCGAAGTAACTGTTGGCTGCCGAATTTATTGATCACGTGAACTCGATATAAAGCTAGGCTCGGAGACACGCCATCCAAGGTGGTCGACGCGTTCCCCTTCCTCTATTCATATCGGCTGAATGGCGTTGAGCGTAAGGACTATTGCTGCGTGAAAGTACTTACGAATTTTTGCTCTGGTTTCTTGGACGTGCGATGCAGAGAAGTAGTACGGAGTACTCTGCCTCAGGCCGTTCCTTAGGCCATCCGGCGGCGCCGGGGGATGGCTGCACGCTTCCCAGATCAAGTAACCTGCTCCCAAAATCAGTGAGAACAAGAGCGCTATTGCCCACAGTAATCATATGTTTGATCGCTTGTTGGATCACTCTCTCACGCTGAGTGTCGTCGTCCCGTGTTTTGACGAGGAAGAGGGTATCGCCGAGTGCCACAAGCGGCTGACACAAGTCTTAAAAAGCACGCGCGAACCCTACGAAATCGTCTACGTAAACGATGGCTCGCGGGATGCCACGCTCAAACTGCTGCACGGCTTGCACGACGCGGACCCGAACGTGACCGTGGTCGAGCTATCCAGAAACTTTGGCCACCAGACAGCAGTCACGGCCGGCCTGGAAGTAGCCGGAGGAAGAGCTGTCGTCATCATCGATGCCGATCTGCAAGATCCGCCGGAAGTAATCCTTGAAATGCTGGCCAAGTGGCAGGAAGGCTATGAGGTGGTCTACGGGGTGCGCGGTTCCCGGGAAGGCGAATCGAGCTTTAAGCTGTGGACGGCGAAAGCGTTTTACCGTTTTATCAATGCTTTGTCGGATATCGAGATTCCTCTCGACACGGGTGATTTCCGGCTGCTGGATCGCAAAGCTCTCGACGCCATGCTGCAAATGCCGGAACGCCATCGCTTACTCCGCGGCATGAGCAGCTGGGTCGGGTTCCGGCAGTATGGCTTGCGCTATGACCGGGCGGCGCGCTTTGCGGGCACGACAAAATATCCTTTGCGCAAGATGCTTAGCCTGGCGCTGGACGGCATTGTTTCGTTCTCTACCATCCCGCTGCGCATTCTGCTGCTCGCCGGCTTCGGGGCAGCGGCGCTGGCGCTCCTGGGCATCCTCTACAGCCTGTCGGTACGGCTGTTGACCAACAACTGGGTGTCCGGTTGGACAACGCTGCTGGTGGCGGTACTGATGATGGGCGGCCTGCAGATGATCGGTCTCGGGATTGCCGGCGAATACATCGGCCGCATCTATGACGAGGTCAAGCAGCGCCCTCTCTACTTGACCCGTTCGATACGAAACCGCCGCGGCGAGATTCGACCCGCGATACCGGGCAAACTCACTTCACTGGGGGCCTGAGGGAATCTATGCCGACTTTCCAGGAGAGACCTGTCGACTCAGCGGTCCAGAATTCGCCGCCGCAACCGGTTTCGGTTTGGCGTCGGCTCGACATTTGGATAGGTTTCGGGGCATTGATTCTCCTGGGCTTGCTGGGACTGGCGATCTGGTCGCCGGCCCGGCAACCGCTGGAGCACTTTCTGATTTCACTGCTGCGTCTCGATGCAAACTTTTTGGAGGGCCTGATCCATCCCACCACGCGCGATTTGCAGGTTGCACTGCGGCGCGACGAGCTTCTGGCAGCGGCGCTGGTGGTGCTATCGACCCTGCTTTATTTCAAGCGCCGGATAGCCGCGCCGCTCCTCTTATCGGCGCGCGCCTTCGACCTCGCCATCTGGTTAGCCTGCACCGTATCCGTGTTTGTGGCTCTGATGAGTTACGGGCATGAGGGTGATTTTTCTCCCGTGACCGTCCTCATGCAGCGCCCGCAAGAGTATCCGATCACGGGCAACCGCCTGCTGATGGTCTGGCTGGCGGATGCACTCAAATGGCTGGCGCCGTCGCTTTCCTATTTGCGGTGTTACTTCCTGTCGCAGTTAATGGCCACCGGCGCGGCCATGTATCTGATGGGGCAATGGTGCGTGATGTTCTTCGGATCGCGTTACCGCGCTTTGGGGCAGGTGCTGCTGGCCGCGATGCTGATTCCGACGATCATTTATTACACCTTCTATGACATCGCCATGGTGTTCTTTTACACCCTCTGCCTGATGCTGCTTTACCGCAAGCGCTATGTACTGTTCGCCATGGCTCTCGGCGTGGGTACGCTGAATCACGAAAACACGCTGCTGCTGGTGCTGGTGGCGGCAGCGGTCCTTTATGGCAGCGCGCCACTCCGCACGTTCCTACTAGTGCCCGCCGGCAGCTTCCTCGCCTGGCTGGCGGTGCGCGTGGCAATGCAGCACTTTATGCCGATCCACGGCCACTTCGAGATGCATATCTGGACCAATCTTCTGGATCTGGCCGGCCCTTCGCAAGGGTTTCTGAAATCCGCGGGAATCCTGGTGTTCTGGTGGTGGGCCTCCTCGGTCGGGATGCGTTACGCCGATCCATTTCTGCGCCGCGCCGCCGCGCTGTTGCCCGCCTTAATAGTCGTGACGTTTATCGTCGGGAAATTTATCGAGGCGCGCCAGTGGGACGCGTTCCTGCCGGTGGGAATAGCGTTGCTGCTCTCGAAAGTGGCGGCGAAAGTGCAGCGGAACGGAACCGTATCATTCCCAGCGGAGAGCGCTTAGCGGGTCCGTACGCGAGGCGCGCAGCGCCGGAATCAGACTTGCCGAAATAATTGCAGCCAGTAACAGCAGCGCCGCCCCGGCGTACGATCGAAAATCCTCTGGCGTGACCTTGTAGAGCAGGCTGGACAGGTATCGAGCCGCTGCATAGCTGAGCGCGAATCCCGGCAGCAGCCCGGCAGCCGCCAGAAGCAACCCGCGGCGCATCACCTCACTAGCAATCGTTGCCGGCTTCGCGCCAAGCGCCAGTTTCACCCCGAACTCGCGTGTCCGCCGCATCACTGCGTAATTAATAACACCGTAGACGCCCGTTACGGCCAGCAAGAAGGCCAGCACCGAAAACGATCCAATCACAATCAGCTCAATGCGCCGCGGTTCCATCGTCATCGAAATCCGCCGTTCCATCGTGACAATATTGAAGACCGGCATGGTCGGATCGATCGCCCGGAACTGGTTGCGAATCGCGGGCGCCAATACTTCGAGTGGCTGCGCTGATCGGATCGCCAGGCCTAGTGCCGTGCCCGGAGCCTGGGCAAACGGCACAAAAATCTCCGGTTCAGGGTCGGCATCCTGCCCGCGATGCCGCATGTCCGCCACAATGCCCACAATCTCCGTCCAGGGCGAGCCATCGGCGCCCAAGCGCAAGCGCCGCCCAATCGGATCGGTGTTAGGAAAGAAGTGTTGTGTAAAGCTGCGATTCACAATCGCTACCATGGTCGAGCCGTGCCGGTCCTGCCGTTCTAGGCCGCGCCCCCCGAGTACCGGCGACTCGATCGTACGCAAGTAATCCGGCGTGATTGCCAGAATATTGACCATCGGCCTCGCTCCCGGTGGTGGCGCAGATCTTCCCTCAAACACTACCGCGCCTGCCAGCGAGTACCCGCCCAGTGGCAGCGCGTTGGTCAAACCGGCCGACCTTACTCCCGGTATCTGGCGGATTCGCTCCACGATCTCCTCTCCTAAGGCGGCGGTCTTTTCGTCGGTCGTATAACGATGCGGATCCACCCGGAACGTGGCAATCACCAGATTCGCCGGCTGCATGCCCATTGGATTACTCAAAATGTGCGCGGCACTCTTCAACAGCAGCCCGGCGGAGAGAAGCAGAATGAGTGCCAACGCGATCTGTACCGCGACCAGCATGGTTCGCGCCCGGTTGCTCCATGCTCCGCCCGCAATCGACTTGGCGCCAGACTTCATCACTTCATGCGGAGTCAGCATCGAAACCCCCAGCGCCGGTCCGAGCCCACAGAGAAACGCCGAGCCCGCCGTCAGCGCCAGGGAGGCCAACAACACTGCAGGATCTATCGACAAATCTTTCGGCGAAGCCAGGTGGAGCGCATTCAAGTTGCGTACCGCCGGTATGGCCGCATACGCGCCCGCCACGCCCAGAACCGCCCCCACGCCCGCCAGCAGCAAATTTTCTGTCAGCAGCAATTGCACCAGTCGCTTGCGGTCGCCTCCTAAGGCCAGCCTGATGGCAAATTCGCCTGCTCTGGCGGACGCCCGCGCCAACTGCAAGGCCGCCAGGTTGCTGCACGTCAACAGCAGCAGCAAACACACCGCGCCCCAAAGAACTAGCAGCGCCGGACGCAAATTGCCGACAATCCGCTGCTGCAATGGCATCGTTTGCAGCACTCGGCCCTGAAACGCCCGCCGGTACTGCGTGGGAATCTCCATTTTGTGCCGCTGGTTAATCGCTTTCAACTCGCCTTCCGCTTGCGCTATCGTAGTTCCGTTCCGAAGCCGTCCCACCACGCGCAGCAGCGCCATCCTCGGTGTGTTCCATTGCGCCGGACCGGAAAATCCACCAGGCATATAGACGTCCGGTTGATCCTGGTCTGGAAAGCGAAAGTCGGGCGGCAGCACTCCGGTCACCGTATAGCCAAGGCTGTTCAACACAATGGCACGCCCCAGAATATGTCTATCTGCCGCAAATTGCGATCGCCACAGTGCGTCCGAAAGAATTGCCACGCGCTCCGGGTTCGGCCCATCCTCCGCCGCGCTGAAGGCGCGCCCCAGGGCGGGAGCCACGCCTAAGCTTCGAAAGAATCCGGCGTTCACTGTCGCGCCTGCCAGGTGTTGCGCCTGGCGAGTCCCGGTCAAGGTGACTTGTTCATCGTTAAATGCGCCGAGTTCGGAAAGCGTCCGGCTGTCTTGCCGCCAGTTGGCAAATTCCGGCGGCAAGACCACGCCGCCAGGCATGCGCGCCGAAACCTGGTTGATCGATAGAAGCTGTGCCGGCTGACGGTAGGGCAGCGGGCGCAGCAGAATCGACTGCACCACGCTGAACATCAGCGCATTCGCACCAATCCCCACCGCCAGTGAAGATATGCCGACAAACGTGAACATCGGGTTCCCGCGCAGGGCCCGCAGTGAATAGTTCAGGTCCTGCATCGCCCTGTCCCAAAACGCCGTTCGCCTCTGGTCACGACACTCTTCGGCCGCCAGTGCAACGCCGCCCATCGTCCGTCGCGCCGCCAACGCCGCGTCCCCCGCGCTCAACCCTCGCCCGCGAAATTCTGCGCTCAGCTCATCGAAATGGAGCTGCAGTTCTTTTTCCAGCTCCCGCTCCACCGTTCGTTTACGAAAGAGCGAGCGCATGCGAAGAACGATGATCGAGAAATACCGGCCCATAAATCGTCTCCTTTCACGAATACCGGAGCACCAGCCCGATGGCATGCGAGAGGCGTTCCCATTGCGCCAGTTCCTTCCCTAGTTGCTTTTTTCCGGCGCGAGTCAGTGCATAAAACTTGGCGTCACGGCCCGTCTCGTTTAACCGCCATTCCGATTCAATCCAACCCTGCTGCTCCAGTCGGTGCAGCGCCGGATACAACGACCCCTGCGAAACCTGCAGCACCTCTTCGCTGATCTGCTCGATGCGCTTCGCAATCGCCCAACCGTGCCGCGGCTCCTGCGAAATGGTCCTCAGTATCAGCAGATCCAAAGTGCCTTGAATCATATCGGCCGGTTTGCTCACGCGTTGCCTCGGTTACCTACAATAACACCTCGGTTATCGACAATCAACGACCGTTTTCGGTTCGCTGATGCTCCGCCGCACATCCACCAGCTTCTTAGCGTAACTACACGATCTTGCTATCTTCTCCGCGCAAGAGAGAGTAGACTGGCGCTAGTCCAGGTTGGTTCTCCGTAATTTTCGAATGAAAGCAGACCCATTATGTCTAGCCATCGACGGAGCGTCGACTTTAGCTCCTCTCTGATCGGTTCCTTTTTAATTTTTGTTTCGTGGACCAGCGCCGCTGGCAGTACCGCGCAGTGGAAGGGCGGCGTCGGTAACTGGAGTACGGCAAGCGGTTGGATGCCGGCCGTTGTGCCGGGCCAGGGCGGGGCGGTTGCGCCCGAAGATGTCACGATCGGCACGAGTTCGGACTATGTTACGTTCGATGCCGATATGGCGGTGATTAATTCCCTGAAGCTCGGGGGGACATCGGGATTGTCGGTCTTGGACTCGCAGCCGTATTATTCGGCGCAGCCTTTGACGGTTCTGCACAACATGACGATCTCTTCGGCGGGCCGGTTTGCGCCGACGTATAACTTTGGCAACTACGGTTTTACGAATCCGTTATCGGTCGGAGGCAATTTGAATACCGCCGGCGGTTTCTCGAGTTCAGCGAATACGCAGATTAGTGGAAATTTAGTGAATAGCGGAACGGTCGATCTCATCGCGCCGACCAGTGGACCAGCGAACCGAGTGTCGATTGGCGGTGCGCTGACCAATAGCGGGACTGTAAACTTTGGGGAGCTGTTAGGCACGGCAGGGGCGCAGCTGCCCGGGCCATCGGTCACCCTGGGAAGTCTGAACAATACAGGCAGCTTGACGGTTACGCGCGGAACGGCGGTTACGTTGACCTCTCAGCCGGGTGGGATTACCGCTCTAGAGGGAACGGCATGGAACATTTACAGCGATATCCGGAACGGCTCGCAAAGCGCCTTTGCACATCTGACCGACGCTTCCAGCAACGTCATAGTGGGAACTTCGATCACGACGGCGCCGCTGGGAGGAACGCTCAGTATCGGGGGGACGTTCCAGGTTGCGGGAACCAATTTGAGCGTTCTTGGTAATCTTAACGCCAGTTCAAATTTCAGCCTCGGCGAGTTCCATTCGGGCGCGGGCACGCTGCAGGTTGCCGGTACGTTCACCAATTCCGGGTCGCTGAATACCCAAGCCTTTGGCAGCGGTTTCAGCGCAAACAAGTTCATAAACTATGGCGATGTCGGACTCGAAAGCGGCGGCGGAGGCGGCTCGGTGCAGGAACTGGACAACTTCGGCACGTTCGTCTCGTCTGGATCCTTTGAGGTGGGAACGGGACCTGGAACAGGTTCCGGCTATGTTCAAACGCAAAACGGGATTCTGAGAGACATGTACACTCGTTTTTTCTACGCCGGGTCCGCTTCGCTCAATGGCACGCTGGAGCTCGTGGGACAAGACGGGTTCACCCCAAACATCGGAGACAATATTCTTCTCATAGCTGCGCCCAACGGACTCACTGGCGCGTTCTCGACGGTGGAGGGATCGGTGATCGACGGCGGCCTCGAAAAGCTCGTGCTGAATTACGACTATGCGGCAGGCAACGTGTACCTGAATGTCGAGGCAAACGTGACGCCGGAACCGGGCACCGCTGCTCTGTCGCTGGCAGCCCTTTTCGGACTGGCCTTTTGGCAGCGGTTTCGCCGTCAGAGCCGAGCGTAGCGACCGGTGCGGTTCCCATCAGAGCCGCGAGCGTAGCGACCGGTGCACTAAGCACTAGCCCAGGGCTTGATCGAGATTTTGCCAAAGAGTGATCAGCGGGATAGATTGTCCGTTTCCCAGTCCGACGCTGGAGATCCTTTCCAGATTCCCGGTTGCTGCGCTCCACTCCCACGCGACCCTCGCCTCCGGATCGAAGACGAAAATTTGGGCGATACCGATCCGCTGATATTGCCGGCATTTCTCAAAGACCAGGGCCATGGCGTCGTCAGGAGACAGTATTTCCGCTACGATGTCGACGGGTGCGGTGGGATAGGACTGCCGGATGGGCGAGTGCCACGCAATCACATCCGGCTTGGGCTGCCAGTCTGGATCGATTCGCAGTTCAATTTCTGAGCCGGAACGGTACCCAGCCGCGGCAAACATCGCAACCAGTATCGGCTGCAAGACTCCATGAGGAATCGTAGGCACTGACTTCTGGATCGCCTCTCCAAACCAATACTCGTAGTAAGGTTTCTCCTGGGCATAGCGGGTCCGGAACTCCTCTAGCGTGAGGGAGTGCGTCGCGGTAGCCATGAGGCTAGTGTAACCGTTATCTCAGAACGAAATCTTGAGCGAGACCTGCAGGATTCTGGGAAAATTCTGCTGGGTTGGGCCAACGGTGCCGTAGCCCGTGTAGCTGCCGTTAGCCTGCTGGACGGGCGGCCCATCATTGGGGTTGGTATCCGGTCCGCCAAACAGAACGGTGTTGGTGATGTTGAAGGCGTCAGCGCGGAGTTTCGCGTGCACGTTCTCTCGAATGTCGAAGTCTTTTTGCAGGGACAAATCGAGGTTGGGAATGCTCGGGTTACGCAGGGTGGCGATCCGGTCCGGAAGAACATGCAGGCCATATTGAGGGATGGTCGAGTAGCAGCCAAGCTTGCTGCCGCTGCTGTAGTCGTTATAGATGTAGTTGCTCAGAGTCGGTCCCCCATCGGGCGTGTAGCTGTGGTTGCAGTTGTAGTAGTAACCGGTGTTCAAGCCGACAGGAATGCCGGTTTGAATCGAAAGTACGGGGCTGATACTCCAGCCGCTCACCAGGGCGCTGACCAGCCGGTTGGGACTTGGCAGTAGGGCGCGCCCTTTACCTACCGGGAGATCCCAATTGGCGGTGAGTGCAAAGACGTGAGTGCGATCGGTACCTGCAATTTCGCGATAGGTGTTTTTGTCCTGATAAGGATAGTAATTCTGGTAGCTGGTGGCGTTCATGGTCTTGGAATAGGTGTAGGCCAAGCGAAAAGAGATGCCATGATCGAGTCGTTTTTCCAATTTGACTTCCAGACCCTTGTAGTCGTTGGTGCCGAGCGGATTGGTGTAGTCGCCGACCGCGCCGGAGTATTGAGAAAGAGGAAGCAGTAGTTGCAGCGCATTCACCGTGGGATGAGATCCGAGACTGCTGGTGGCCGGTACGCTGCTGATGTTGTAGTAGGGATTGGGAACCTGCTGATTGAACAGATTGGGATTCGCGATACCGGCCTGCAGCTCTTGCAGCGATAGCGAACTGTTGAAGCTCGTGGTGACACGCAGGCGATTCGTGAAGTTGCCGGCAAAGCGAGCATCGAGAACCATGTGGCCGGGCAACTCGCGCTGAAAGCCGAGTGAGACAATTTGCGAGCGCGGAATGCGGCGCTGCGGAAAGTCGACCGAGATGCCGTTCCCGACATTGGTGAGCAGACCAAGGCTGTTGCCGGGAGGCGCCTGTGCGCCGTTCCGAAAAGGATTACCGCTCGCGAAGTAATTGGTAGGTGTTGCGTTGCTATTCAGCGAAGCTATGTAGCTGGTGTTTTGGGTAAAGCCGTCAGTCGTGCCACCTTCCAGGCCGACCGCGTACATGAGACCCCAGCCGCCTCGGATGACGGTCTTGTGATCCAGCTGATAGGCAAACCCAAAGCGGGGTTGAATGTTAGTGAAATCGGTATTGTAGGCGTCCCGCGGCTGTCCCTTGGCGCCGGCAAACAATACGCCGCCGTAGACAGTGGAGAGTGAAGCAGGGTTGATACCGGCAGCGGATAGAGCTCCGCTGTCGGCGGCGAGGTTCGCCTGATACCCGGGATCGTTCGTGATGGGATTGACGCAGACGAGGCACAATCCACGATTTAACCCGTTATAGCGTTCGCGTACACCAACCTGAACGTCGTAGCGCAGGCCAATAGTGATGGTAAGTCGGTGGGTGAGATGCCAGTCATCTTGGCCGTAAAGCGCCCAGGCGGGATAGCCGGCGAAGAGAGTGCGATTGTAGTCAACGCCGCCGCCGGAGGGATCGCCCAGCAGCATGTCGGCCACATCGAAGCCGTCGTTGACTCCGGAGAGTTGGTTGCGAAGCTGCGGGTTGTACTGCGTGTTTATACTGCCGAAGCTGAAGTCGCCGTTGGGAGAACCGACCGTCCGAGGGTTGGCGTATTGTAGTTCCTGGATCTCGCCGCCCCAATGTATGGTGTGGTTGCTGACCGTCTTGGTGAAGTCGCTATCAAAGCTCATTACATTGTAGTACTGCGTGTTGAGCTGGTTCCCGACCACTTGCGGGTAGTATTGGCTGGTCGTGAACTGCGGCAGCAGAGGACGAATCGCAGTGGGAACGGAGGGCATGGTCAGGCCGAGAGTCGAGGGGCTAACGGAAGTAGTTAAATCTCCGTTCGGCGACTCCTCGATGTAGCGCACGAAGGAACCTTTGAAGTCGCCCACCAGGGTCGGCGAGAAGGTGTAGGTCATATCTTCGCTGGCGACCAAAGCTTGCCGAAGCTGGTTGATGTTGCCGTTCTCGGCAGGAGGCGGAAAGCCGTTGCTATTGCGAAATTCCGTCCCGTGCTGGTAGGCGAACAAGCTGTACCAGCGCATTTTATCGCTCGTGTTGTAGTCGACACGCGCCAGAGGCTGATCGTATTTGTAATGATCGGGCAAATTGGCGATGAAGTTATTTTGTGTGCCGGTTACGGAGGTATTCGGCAGAGGGTAAAGGTTAAGTACCGCCGCGCCGACGGGGCTGATGCGGCTGGCTGGAATGGTGTTATTTGGGAACTGCGTGCGTCCGAAAGCTGAGCCGGGGCAGTTCGAGAGCGTTCCGCCAGGGACGGTGCAGAAGGTGGTGGTGGGATCGAAGATTTGGAAGCCGGTCTGGGTGAAATCGACACCTTGACCGGGCTGCGGACGCAGATAGGCAGGCGGAACGCTTTCGAGAGTAGAGAATGGAATGGTCTCGCGGTATCCCTCATATGAACCAAAGAAGAATATCTTGTCTTTCTTAACAGCGCCTCCGAAAGTGCCGCCGAACTGATTCTGATGCAGATTCTGGCGAGGTTGGCCATTGAGGTTGTTTTGATAGACGTTGGCGTTCAAGGCGCCGTTTTCCAGGTAATCGTATACTTCGCCGTGAAACGCATTAGAACCCTGTTTGACGACCATGTTGACGCTGCCACCGCCGCTGCGTCCAAAACGGGCATCGTAAGTGGTGGTTAACAGATTCACTTCCTGGAGCGCGTCCACGTTTGGAGCAATCGTCCAGGTGCCGCGCGTGCCATTATTCTGCACGGTGATATTGGTTCCGTTGATATAAAACTGTTGATAGCCGGCGACGCCGCCACCGAGCGTGTAGGCATTCGAAGTGTCCCAGCCGCGGGTGCCTGAGTAGCCGCCTGCGCCGAATTGTGTTTGGGTGAACTGAGAACCGGGAGTGGTGCCGAGCAGGGTGTAAATCTGGCGGCCGTTGAGCGGCAGGTTTTGAATTTCGCGCTCGTTTAAAACGGTTCCGCCGGAACCAGTTTCCGTTTCGAGCAGCGGGGGTGCCGCGCTGACGGTAATCGTCTCCGACGTCGCGCCGATCTGCATGGTGAAGTTCAACCCGGTGGTTTCGCTTCCGCGGAGCGTCACGTGCTCCTGTTTGCGCGTATTGAAGCCAGTTGCCATCGCTGTGACGGTGTATTCCCCCGGCAGGACATACGGAATGTAGTAGCTGCCGGCCTTGGTGCTAACACCTCGGTAAGTCTGCTGAGAATCACTTCTCACAGCCTCAATTGTCGCGTTCGCGATCGATGCCCCGCTGGAGTCGGTAACCTGGCCGCTCAGCGTGGAGCGAAATTCCTGGGAGTACAGCATCGGACCTGAAAATAGAAAGAGCAGAGCGAGGGACTGAATGGATTTAGAAAAGGACATAACTAACCTCGGTGTGGCGATCATACCGACACAGCGTTGCTTGAAAATGTAACTGCTTTCCGGGATGGGGAGTACGGGAATTCACGGTGAAATATTGCTGCAGCTACTGCTAGTTGGTTATCTCTGCCTTTCCATATAGCCTTCGCAGCGACAAATTAAAGAGTTTTAACGGTTAAAGCAGGTGATACCATCGGTTTGCTTTGGTACGAGTCGGGCAAGAAGAACTGGTGGAACGGGTGGCGGGAAGTAGCGCCTTCGCCAAGTCTCCACGCTTGCGGGAATTTCTGGCGTATGTGGCGGAGTGCACTTTAGAAGAGCGGCCGCTGGACGCGCGGGAACAGATCATTGCGGAGCGGGTGTTTGGGCGATCGTCGTCCAATTTTCAAAGCGGCCAGGACAGCATTGTACGGGCCGAAGCACGCAATCTGCGGAAGCGTCTTGAGTTGTATTTTGCGGACGAAGGGCAAAGCGAGCCCGTAATTGTCAAGATGCCCAAAGGCGGGTATTTATTAGCTTTTGAGCGACGCCCGATGCTATTGGAAGAAGTAACGGTGGCGGTACCGGTCGCGGAACCAGCCCCCATAATACTTCCGGCCCGGCGTCGCCGCCATATTCACTGGTGGATGGTCGCGGTGGTTTGCGCGCTGCTCGGGGTGTTGACTTTTGCCGCGTACCAGACGCAACGGAAAAGCGCGCGCGGGAAACTTCCCTTCTCCGCTTTGTTGAGTCCAGGCGACGATACGTTGATCGTGACGAGCGATACGGGACTGCTTCAGATTTCAACGCTCGCGCGCCGGCGCATCACGCTCGACGAGTATATGGCGCGCACTTATCCGAACGTGCCGAATATTGAGCCGCCCGATCTGATTCGGAACTGGAATTTGTATGAGTTTACCGACAGCCGCGAGATGGCGATTGCCGGGCTGATTATCAGGGACCATCCGCAGTTTGCTTCCCATATTTTTTTGCGCTCAGGACACGAGGTGCAGCTGCAGGAATTTAAGGATCATAACGCGATCTTGGTGGGCAGTCCGATCAGTAATCCCTGGGCGCAGTTGTACGAGGACCGGTTGAATTTTCGCTGCGAATTGCAGGAGAGCGGTCGGATCGTCTTTCGGAATGCGAGGCCAAAGCAAGGCGAGTTGGAATGGTATCCCAGCACCGACGACATCAACCACGGCTATACCTATGCGCGGATTGTGTTTGTACCCAAAGCGGAAGGCGAAGGGGCGGCTTTACTGATTGCAGGCACTACGGCACAATCGACGCAGGCCGCCGGCGAGTTTGTCGTGGACGGTGGGCGAATAGAACGGATGCTGCATGAACTTGGCATTGATCCCTCCGGCTCTCCGCAAAGATTTGAAGTGTTGCTGCGCTCGAGTAATTTTGTCGGTGGAGCGATTTTGCCGGAAGTAGTAGCTTGGCGACCGTAGGGTAGGCTTTAGCCTGTCACCTTAAACCCTACCCCGAGCGATCAGGTCATCACCGGTCTGGCTTTCTTGACGTGGGGACTCACCTCGCCCAACCATTCCGGGTGTTGGGCGGTGCTGTCAAAAATCGCGCTGGTTTTAAATAGTTCCCAACGTCCATCCGCCGCCTGAGGCGCTGTACGGGCCAGCACCGCCGCCATTTGTTCTTTTGAAACCTGCTGGTAAGTTTGCGCGGCTTTGATTGCCTGGTCTAATATCTCGGGTTTATCGATTCCGGTAATTTGAACGGATACCGGTTGGCTGAGCGAGTAATGCAGGCATTCCATAGCCGTGACGACTTCGCTCTTCAAAATAATGGTGTCGCCCAGGCTCTTCATACCGAGCGCGCCGATATTGCGTTTCACCAGTTCCGGCAGGACCAGTTGACCAAAGCTGCGGTAGTGAGCGTCCATCACGTTGTTCGGCATCTGTACCGTGTCAAAGACGAAGTGGTGCCGATCGGCGACCTGCAGCATGTAGAGGTGGATGTGCGGATCCTTGTGTCCGGTAAAACCGATGTAGCGGACCTTCCCTGCTTTCTTGGCAGCCAGAGCCGCTTCGGCTGCACCGCCCTCCGCGAAAATGCGATCGGGATCTTCGAAGCGGATGATTTCGTGGAACTGGATCAAGTCGACGTGATCGGTCTGCAGGCGTTGCAAAGACTCATCGAGTTGCTTATTGAATTCCTCGGTGGTGCGGCCGTCATTCTTGGTCATCATGAAAACGTGACTGCGTAGATTGCCGTCCTTGACAGCTTTCCCAACGCGTTTTTCGCTTTCGCCTTTGTTGTAATCCCAGGAGTTGTCCAAAAAGTTGATGCCGCGATCAACGCCGGAGTGCACGAGGCGAATGGCGTCGGCTTCCGCGACTTCTTTTTTGCCGAGGTGAAAGCCGCCCATCCCGATGCAGGAAACTTTCTCGCCGGTGTGTCCCAGCGTGCGATAGGGAATGGTGCCGGAGGGCGAGTCAGCGGCGGGCAAAGGTGTAGCGGATATGGCGGCGGCGCCCATGGCCAGCAGGATCTCTCGTCGATTTAGATTCGTGTGAGCGCACATGCTGGTTAGACGCAAATCCAGGAACAACACGCTTATTTAAACGCGCAGCCCGTAGGGTAGGCTTTAGCCTGCCACCTTTTCTGCTTTTGGACTAAGCGCGGCCAGACGCTAATGTTTGACCTTCGAGCGCCCGGCACACCGCCTCGGTAACCTCGCAAGTCGTGGCGTGGCCGCCTAAATCTGCGGATCGGGTGTTGCCCGAAGCAGTGACATGCTCTATGCCGCGCATCAGGCGGTCGGCAGCGGTAATTTCGCCAAGATGCTGCAGCATCAAAACGGCCGTCCAGAAACTACCGATCGGATTGGCGATGCCCTTTCCCATGATGTCGAAAGCCGATCCGTGGATGGGCTCGAACATGGAAGGAAAGCGGCGTTCGGGATTCAGGTTTGCGGTGGGCGCGATGCCGAGGCTCCCCGCAAGAGCAGCTGCGAGGTCGCTCAGAATGTCGGCGTGCAGGTTGGTCGCAACGATCACGTCGAGACTGCCGGGCTTCAAAACCATGCGCGTTGTGACGGCATCGACCAGCATTTTATCGGTGGTGACGCCAGGGTAGTCGCGGGCAACTTCCGCGGCGATTTCATCCCAGAGGACAAGGCCGAAGCGCTGGGCGTTTGATTTGGTCACGATCGTCAATAGGTGACGCGGGCGCTCGCGGGCCAGATCGAAGGCGAAACGCATGATGCGCTCGACGCCGGCGCGAGTAAAAATAGCGGTCTCGGTAGCTACCTCCTGGGGTAAGCTGCGGTGTGACCGTCCGCCGTGTCCCGCGTACTCACCTTCGCTGTTTTCCCGGACGATCACCCAGTCGAGATCTTTTGCGGTAGCGTGGCGGAGCGGACTCTCGATGCCGGGGAGCAGTCGGATGGGCCGTACATTCGCGTATTGATCGAAGCCCTGGCAGAGGAAGAGACGAAGACCCCATAACGTAATGTGGTCGGGCATGTCGGGGTCGCCTACCGCGCCGAAATAGATGGCGGCAAAATTCGTTAGCGTGTCCAGGGCGTTCTCCGGCAGCATTCGGCCGTGCGCACGGTAGTAATCGGAGCCCCACGGAAATGTTTCAAAGAGCAGTTCAAAGCCGCCGTCGAGATTCTGGAGTGCCTGGAGGACGGTGAGTCCTGCCGGAATTACTTCTTTGCCGATACCGTCGCCGGGGATAACTGCAATTTTGTGTTGACGCATGAAGACAGCCGTACTATCTCACGTGTTGCTGATACAATTCCGAGCCATGTGCAGATTCGTAATCGCTTTCCTGATGAGCAGTGCGCTGTTGACGGGCGCAGCGGTAAACCGGAGCGATGTGGAATTTAGCCGCCCTGAGGGCAAGCCATTGTTGCTTGACCTGCATGTGCCGGATGGACCTGGGCCGTTTCCCGCTGCCATCCTGGTGCATGGCGGCGGTTTCGATGGGGGCAGCAAAAGCACGAACGTGCGGCCGCTGTTCAACGTACTCTCGGACGCTGACTTTGCCTGGTTCAGCATCGACTACCGGCTGGCGCCGGCGGCGCATTTTCCGCAAGCCATGGAAGACTTGGACAACGCGATTCGCTGGGTGAAAGCTCATGCCGCGGAATATCACGTGGATAACTCAAAGCTGGCCCTGATTGGTGAATCAGCGGGAGCGTTTCTGGTGAATTACGCCGGCACCCACGAGACGGCCGATACGAAAGTGGTGGCGGTGGTGGATTTTTATGGGCCGGTCGATTACGGCAGGCTGGCTGAGTTACGGCGGGACCATCCCGAGCGCTTCAATATGGCAGTGGCGAACCGGCACGCAGCGAATGGAGGCGGCATTCACTTCTTTGGAGCGGAGCGGCTGGACGAAACGGGGCTGGCTCAATTGCGGAAGGTTGCGCCAATAGCAGCCGTACATCGCGGCATGCCGCCATTTCTATGTATCCACGGCACGAAAGACGACCAGGTGGACTTCGCGCAATCGACTTCGATGTGTGAGGCAATGCGCAAAGTGGATGCCAGCTGCGAGTTGATCACGGTGGAGGGCGGCGGCCATGGCATGAGTACCTGGCGGGGCGAGCAGATGCAGAATTGGAAGCCTGAGATGGTGGCCTGGTTGCGGAAGACGCTCTCGTAGGGCAGGCGCGCCAAGGACCGGCATGCGCTGGCGACGGCCTTTGTGGCCAAAGCGGTATACGGTTTGGAGACCAGGCGGCAGGTGATCGAACGTTTGCAATCGGACCGGCAGTTCCGTAGTTTGTGCGGCTGGCGGGAAGTGCGGCAGATTCCGCACGAATCTACATTTTCGCGAGCCTTTGCCGAGTTTGCCGCCAGCGAATTACCGCAGCGGCTGCCTGAGGCCTTGGATTCGTCAGACCCGGCAAGGACAGCTGATCGGGCACATCGCGCGCGATTCGACCGCCATTGAAGCGCGTGAGCGCTATCCGGAAAACCCGCCCCCCCAAGTCGCTGCGCCAGATATACAAACGCGGGCCCAAGCCGAAGCGCAGTACGCCGCGATCGCCGCATAGTCGCATCGAGGCGCAACGCGGCATGGCAGTGCTGGACATGCTGGCGGAGTTGCCGCGTCACTGCAGCCTGGGCGTGAAGAAGAGCAGCAAGGCTGATCAGCAATACTGGCGTCGCTATAAGTTGCACCTGGACGTAGCCGATGGGCAGATTCCGATCACAGCTCTGCTGACCGGCCTGCGTACACGATTCGCAAGTAGCCATCCCATTCAAGTAGCCATCCCATTGATGACGCTCTCTTCCGAACGCGTGACGTATCTGTACGAGTTGATGGATAAAGCCTACGACGCGCACGCCATTCAGGCGCACAGCGAGGCGCTCGGCCATCGTGCGCTGACCGAACTGCCACAACGCCACCGCAGGGTGAGTGAAAAAGTGCACCAACGCAGCATGGTGGAGCGTGTCTACAGCCGCTTGAAAGATGAGTTTGGCGTACGCTCGATCCGCTTCCGGGGAGCAAGCAAAATTATGGCTCATTGAATGTTTGAAGTCCTCGCCCTCGCTGTCGATCAGCTCTTGAAACTTTCCGGCTAAATCTTCAACTTAAGACCCTTGTCAAGCCCTTCTTGCGGCAAACCTCTCCTTTTTTGCAAGTCGTTCACAGCCCCGGAAAATTTTTTCCGGCGTTGATTCGAAAAGTCTTACGCCTCCCCCGCAACCAAAATCTTTTGCAACCGCCTCCCGCCGCCTGCTACCCTCCTTCATCATGACTGCCCGCTCCATTCGCCGCGCCCAGGAACGCAAAGCCAAAAAGCTCGCCCGCAAACGTGAAGTCGCTGTCGTTGAAACAGCTCCCGCTCCGGAAACCGCCGAAATCTCCCCCGCCCGCCTCGCCGCCAATCGCGCCAATGCCACTTTCTCCACCGGCCCCCGCACCGCCGAAGGCAAAGTCCAATCCTCCATCAACGCTCTGAAAACCGCCCTCACTGGCCGCACTGTCCTGCTGCCCTCCGACGATGCCGCCGCTTACGAACAGTACGTCGACCGCTTCGTCCGCGAGTTCCAGCCCGTAGGCATCCGCGAAGCCGAGCTGGTACAGTCCATCGCCGATGCCAACTGGCGTCTCCGCCGCATCCCCACTCTCGAATTCGCCCTCTACGCTCGCGGCCGCACCCAATTCGCCGAAAAGTTCGCTGCCGAACCAGCCGAAGTCCAGGCCGGCCTGATCGAACTCGAAACGTACCTCTTCTACGAAAAGCAGTTCCGCAACCTGCAACTCCAGGAAACCCGCTTACGCCGCCAGCGCGAGAAAGATCTCACCGACCTCCGCGAAGCCCAGCAGGAACGCAACAAGCAGGAAGCACAGGACCTCGCCACTGCCGCTACCGTGTATCAAGTCGCTCGCAGTCGCAACCAACCCTTCGACCCGGCCGACCATGGCTTCGAATTTTCAATCGCCGATATCGAGTCTTTTATTGAAGGCGCTCGCACCGCCCAAGCCATGCGCGAACTAACAAAAGCCGCCTGAACCCTCGTAGGGTAGGCTTCAGCCTGCCATCTTTTCTGCGGAGGATCCCTAGTTTAGAAAGTAAACTTCAGAGCTCCCTGCATCACTCTCGGCGCGATCGCTCCAATAGAGGTAATCTGGCCGAAGTTGGAGCTGGTGGGATCGGTGACCGGGGTGTTGAAACTCGCGTGGTTCAGAGCGTTGAACATCTCCCAGCGGAACTGGAGCCCGAAGCGTTCGCGGACGGTCCAGTTTTTCAGCAGCGCGAGATCGATTGAATCGTAACGAGGGCCGCGGAGGATGTTGCGCCCACTGTTGCCGAAGGTGCCGTTTGCATTCGCGGTAAAGGCGGCCGTGTTGAAGTATTGATTCAGCCATTGCTGCTGACTGCCCTGCTGGACGGTAATAGGTTGGCCGGTCAGGTCGGCGCGATCGCCATATTCGAGGGCCCCTGAGTTGTTGTTGCCATTTCCGCCGGAGATGCTGAAGGGGCGGCCCGCCTGCAGGCTCCAGATGCCGCTGACGCCCCACTCGCCCAGCACATGGCGCAGCAGAGGATTCCAGCTGGAGAGTGACGGCGTCGTGTAGGAGAAGTTCGTGGTCCAGATATAGGGGAAGTTGAGATCGGAAAGCCCGCGGCTAAACCCGAGATTGGTGGGATCGGGGAGCGAGCCGGCAAAGGAAATGTTGCCGGTGGAAGCGGTGTCGATGCTCTTCGAATAGGTGTAGTTCGATTGGAACTGGAGCCCGTGCGAGAAGCGCTTTTCGACGCCGAGTTGCAAGGCGTTATAGGAAGCGGTGCCGACACTCGAATCGGTCAGAATGCCGCTGAAGTTGGTGTAGAGGACGCGCTGGCTGTTGAAGCCGGGGTTCTGGTCGAGAACAACGGCCTGGTGATAGGATTCGCTGCCGACATAGGCGCCATGAAGCGCCCAGGTGGAGCCGATTTGTTGATCGATCGAGAAGTTCCAGCTTTGCGTGACGCCGAGCCGGAAGTCATTCGAGAAGAGCGCGCCAAGTTGCGCCGGCAACTGGAAGGTAGAGTTCTGGGCCGGCTTGAAGCCGAGCGAGGCGAATGGCGGGAAAGGACTGGCGTTGCCGGTGCCGGCGAAATTGCCCCAGGGATTGGCAAAGGAGATCGGATTGGCGGGCGTCCCGTTCAGAACATAGGTTGGGCTGAACGGCGAAATATCGGCGGTGTGGTTATAAGCCGAGTAAGGCAGCGGCGCGGTGAAGAGACCGAAGCCGGCCCGAATGGAGGTATGGGGGAGAGATTTAGGCTGATAGGCGAGACCAACGCGCGGCTCGAAGTACTTATAAGTAGTGGGCATGAGCGCGTCTGTGACGCCGGCGTCGCCGGGGAAGACCAGGCCGAGCGGAGCGTTCGGATAGCGCGTGCTTTGCTGGCCGGGATGGAAGGCGGAACCGCGGCCACCGTAAACAGCTGGGGGAAGGTTCGGGTCCCAGCGCAGACCGAGTGTGAGTGTGAGGTTGGGCTTTACTTTCCACTGGTCCTGGCCGTAGACACCGATCTGCCAGCCGCTGACGCTGGCGATTTCACCGGCGCCCTGCTGATAAGCGCCGACATCGCCAAGCAGAAAATCGGAGAGGCCGAAACCAGTGTAGTTGCCGTTGAAAGACACAATTGGATTCAGCGGATAGTTGGTGGTCTCCTGCGCGAACTGATGCCAAGCATTGACGCCGACCGAGACGGAGTGATTGCCAAACGTTCTGGACAAGCCGTCGGAGAGCCCCCAGGTTTTCCGCATTTCGCTCGTAGGTTCGGTGTAGTTGGTGCTGAAGCCGTTGGAGGCGTTGAGGCCTTCGAGATAACAGCCGCTTTCCTGCACGTTGATGTAGCGCGAGAGGCAGAAATCGTTGCCCTGATTGTCGAGCACGGGACCGCCGTTCGAGACAAACATCTCGCTCCAGAAGACGGAGAGTTGGTTGACGGTGGTGGGACTGATGGTCCAGGTGTGATTGATGTCTTCGTTGTAGTAGCGGCCGATTTTGCCGGGTGTGGTGGAAAGGATGTTGCCGACGGTGGAATCCCCGGGCTGGTCGAAGAACTGGATGAAGTTGCGGAAGGAGAGGCGCTGGTTTTGCGAGACGTTCCAATCGATGCGGCCTGTGCCTTCGTTGTAGGCGTCGTGAGTGGGCGCTCCGATGTAATTGACCTGGCCACTGGAAGCTGTTTGGCCGACCGGCAGAGCGGTTTTGGCAATGGTCACGGCGGCCGGGCTGAAGAGGGCAGGATTGATCTGATTCGGCTTGCCGTTGATGGTCTGGAAAGGTCCGCGGAGAGTTTGCGGCACAGCACTGAAATCGCCGTTGAGCATGGCAACTGTGGGCGTGTAAGTGACGTTGGTGGAACCAGTAGTGGCTTCCCGGGTGGCCTGATAGTTGCCGAAGAAGAAGAGCTTGTCCTTGATAATGGGACCGCCGAGATAGCCGCCGAACTGATTGCGTTTCAGCGGATCGACCAGATGAGTGAAGTAATTGCCGGCATTCAGCTTGTCGTTGCGGAGGAACTCGAACGCGCCGCCGTGCAGCTGGTTGGAGCCGGATTTGCTTTCGATGCTGACGACCGCGCCTGGAGCGAAACCATAATGGGCGTCAAAATTGTTCGAGATGACGCGGAATTCCTGCGTAGCGTCAGCATTGGGAAAGGGCGCTGCAAGGAGCAGGTAGGTATCGAGATTGGGCACGCCATCGAGGAGATAGTACGTGCTGCCCTGGCGGCCGCCGCCGGCTGAAGCGCCGGTTTCGGAAGGAAAGGTGGTTTCACCTTGCTGGACGCCGGCGCCGGTGTTGAGCACATTGCTGATACCGGGAGACAGCAGAACCAGGCTGGCCGGATCGCGGCCGTTGAGCGGGAGTTCTTTGACGGCGCGCTCGCCTACCACCTGGCTGATTTCAGCTGAGGTGGCATTGATGAGCTCGGCACTAGCGCTGACGTTGACGACCTCTTTGGCATCGCCGAGCTGCAGGCCGATGTTAAGCGTGGCAGTCTGGCCGACAGTGAGCGTGATGCCGCTACGCACTTCTTTTTTGAAACCCGTCTTTTCCGCGGTGACACTGTAGCGGCCCGGCGGTAGGGGCGAGATGGTGTATTGACCGCTGTCGTTGCTCACAATCACCCGCGTGAGGCTGGTATCGAGGTTCTGGACGGTGAGCTGCGCCTGCGGAAGAAGGCCGCCGTTTGGATCGGTGACGCTGCCACTGAGTGTGGCGCCGGTTCCCTGAGCGAAGAGGACAGCGCTTGTAAGTGACAGAAGCGCGAGGAATCGAGTAAGTACCGTGAGACGGCGACAAAGCGCGCCTATCCGGCTAATTGAAACAGAGTACATAGATGTTTTCTTCTAGATAGCCGAGTAAGAGGCTCGAACAGTCGCCCGATTCTTACCAGCTTCGTTACTAACCTTGCAAACATCATATGCCACTCGGGATTGAAAAGTAGGCCAGCAAGAAAAAGGGAGTAGGGATTAACGGAGAGAGCACGAGTCAGGTTGGAACGAGAACGGAGCCCTGGCATAAGCACTAGTTATCGAATCCGAAAATCCCATTAACGCACGAGGTAATAAATGCGTTTCTTTCTCCCCATCCTTGCCCTTGCGGCAACGACGGCTATTTCCGCACAGGTACCCAACTTTGCTGGGTGCAATGTGTTTCCGGCAAATAACGTGTGGAATACACGCGTTGATAACTTGCCAGTAGATAAGAATTCGGCGGCATACATAGCGTCGGCGAATGCGACTAACAACAAGTTACATCCCGATTTCGGATATGGCGGCGGTATGCCGTATAACATCGTATCCGGGTCGCAGGCTAAGTCGCCAGTGACTTTTTACTACAACGGGGATCCTGGACCTTACCCAATTCCTTCGAATGTGAACATAGAAGCGGGATCCGATCATCATGCGATTCTGTACGATAATACAAATTGTGTTTTGTACGAGTTATTCAATTTGTCCTGGCAAACTAATCACTGGGGCGCGGGATCCGGTGCAATTTTCCCGCTGAACTCGAATGCCTTACGGCCGGCGGGATGGACCTCGGCGGACGCGGCCGGACTGCCTATTTTTCCAGGACTGGTTCGGTATGACGAAGTGGCGTCGGGAAAGATCAACCACGCGCTGCGACTGACGATCGATCATACGAGGAATGGTTACATCTGGCCGGCGCGGCACTCCGCTTCTTCTTTGACGGGGTTGCAGTATCCTCCGATGGGGCAGCGCTTCCGGCTGAAGGCGAGCTTTGACATGAGTACGTTCCCAGCGCCAGTTCAGGTGATCTTGCAAGCGTTGAAAACTTATGGACTTATTCTGGCCGACAACGGCACTTCGTGGCACTTAACGGGAATCGGAGATACACGCTGGAACGACAGTGTGATGCACCAGATGACATGGGTATTAGGTGGTGACTTCGAGGCGGTAGACGAATCGAGTCTGATGGTGGATCCGAATTCGGCGCAGGTTGCCGGAAGCTCAACTAGCACAGTTCCGACAGGCTGGGTGAACGTTGTTTCGAAGAATAGCGGTAAGTGCCTGGACATGGCGGGTGGTCCGGCGGCAACCTGGCAGACAGACACGGTCCAGCAGTGGACATGCCTGGGCAGTGCGGCAACCAATCAACAGTTCCAGTTTGTGCCGGTGACGGGCGGCTACGAAATCAATGTGAGAAACAGCGGGCTAGCGTTACAGGTGATGGGCGGTACGACCGCGCCCAGAGCGGCGCCGATCGAGCAGTGGCCCTACGAGGGGCAATCGTTTCAGACTTGGAAAGTGACGCCGACTCCAGATGGCGCGTTTATGATCCAGGCGCTCAGCAGCTTGCAGTGTATGCAAGTGAATGGTCGATCGACCGCTGATGGAGCCAAGGTAACGCAGTATACCTGGGTTAACCAGACGAATGAGGAGTGGACTTTCAACCCGATGCCCTAAGGCGAACGAATCATTGGTCAGGAAGCGGCTGCGCAGCAATGCGTGGCCGCTTTTTGTTTGCTTGCCAGGTACCGCAGTGCGGCAGCGGGTACATTCATTCGCTTCGCTGATCGGCAGTCCTGAAGTCCACCGATATGCTCGTTTCTCAACAGTTCTCGGCGAGCTTACCGCGTTCCTCGTCTGACCGCTTCAAGTAATTCACCGCGTCACTTCCCATTAGCAGGTGAGGAGGGAGTTCCTTTTCATCGGCCAGCTTGACGACCAATTCCGCAATCAGCTTCGGATCGCTATTCTCCTTGCCCCAGTAGCCATCGAGCATCTTGAGTGTCTTCCCGACGCTTTCCTCATACTCGGGCAGTAACACCGGCAAGTTTGAAGCTGCACGCTTCCCCCAATTTGTGCGAATTCCGCCTGGTTCGAGTGAGCACACCTGGACTCCAAACGCCGCAGTCTCCTGAGCCAGCGCTTCACTGAAACCGCTCACAGCCCATTTGGCTGAATGATACGGCGAGTTGCCAGCTCGCGTGATACGTCCTCCGAGCGAAGATACCTGGAAGATGACTCCGCTGCGTTGCTTGCGCATGATGGGAAGAGCCGCACGAGTCGTATAGACGACACCGTAGAAACAAGTGTCGATGATGCCCTTGAAGTCTTTATCGCTAAGCTGCTCGAAGGGCCCGAATTGGCTGTATCCCGCGTTATTAACGACGACATCGAGCCGGCCAAACACGTCTAGAGCGGTCTGCACAGCGGCTCTGGCTTCGTCCTCCTTCGTTACGTCCTGCTTCACCGCGTTAACCTGATCGCAGTGTTTGGCAATCAAGTCATGCATCTCCTCGGGCCGGCGCGCTGTCGCGATCACTCGATTGCCCGCCCCCAGTGCTGCTTCCGCGATATCCCGTCCCAGACCGCTTCCACTTTCCGTAATCAACCAAACCTTTGACATCTGAGTCGCTACCCTCTCCTTAGTTCTGATGAGTTCAGAACTAGGCAGGCTGCGTTGGATAGCTATACCCAAATCTGAGTACAAATTGCCGCCTTTCGATTCCTCATTCCGCCGGGCTCACCCTGTCGCCGGATTCAGGCCGAGCACTCTCTTTTCAATATGCGAAGCTCTTTGTCGCTCACGACTCTTTCTTCCTGGCGTAACATGCACAGGAAAGTCTTTATGCATCCCACAGCTGAAATGAATAAACCGATCGAAGAGTACGACTGTGTCATTCTCGGCAGCGGCGAAGGATCGAAGTATCTCGGATGGACGCTCGCCAGGCAAGGTAAGCGTGTTGCGGTAGTTGATCGCAAATACATTGGCGGCTCCTGCCCTAACATTGCCTGTCTGCCCAGCAAGAACATCATCCATAGCGCCAAAATCGCATCCTATTTCCGCAGGGCCGGAGAGTTCGGCATCAGAAGCGATGGGTTTACCGTCGACATGTCCGCCGTTCGCGACCGCAAGCGTCAGATGGTCTCGGGCCTGATTGACATGCATCTGGATAATTTCAAGAACAGTGGCGCGGAACTCATTATGGGTAGCGGTCGTTTCGTGGCTCCGAAGACGCTCGCTGTCGAGCTCGCTGATGGAACGATGCGCCACCTTCGCGGAAGCAACGTTGTTATCGGCACCGGCACTCGGGCGCGGTTAGATCCGCTTCCCGGCCTCACAGATTCCAAACCGTTAACTCACATTGAGGCGCTCGAGTTAGACCGGGTTCCCGAACATCTGTTAGTGCTTGGCGGCGGATACGTCGGATTAGAACTGGCGCAAGCTATGCGGCGCTTCGGCAGTCGCGTCACCATTGTTGACCGCAACGCTCGCCTGCTCCCGCGCGAAGATACCGACGTCTCAGAAGGGATTCGCAGTCATCTGGAAGAGGAAGGAATTTCCTTCGTTCTGAACGCACAGGCGAAGGGCGTTTCCGGAGAGTCGGGGAGCTCAGTAGAGCTGCTTATCGAGCAGGATGGCGTTCCACAAACGCTTCACGGTACGCATTTACTGGTCGCCACGGGCCGCACACCGAACACCGAAGATATCGGTCTGGAGATTGCCGGCGTGGAAGTTACTGGTATCGGATTTATCAAAGTCAATGAGCGACTTCAGACTACGGCGAACGGCGTGTGGGCCATCGGGGACGTAGCGGGGAGCCCTCAATTTACCCACATCGCTTACGATGATTTCCGCGTCATCCGCGATAATCTTGCCGGCGGCGACCGCGTGACCACCGGCAGGCAGGTGCCCTTCTGCATGTTCACCGATCCGGAATTTGCTCACATCGGCCTCAGCGAAACCGAAGCTATGGCCAAAGGCATCTCCTACCGGCTGTTCAAGATTCCGATGCTCTTCGTGCTGCGCACACGCACGCTGTCGGAGACAGGCGGATTTATCAAGGCCCTGATAGATATCGAAAGCGATCGCATCCTCGGTTTTACTGCCTTCGGCGCGGAGGCAGGTGAAATCATGAGCTCGGTACAAATCGCAATGCTTGGCGGTCTGCCCTATACGGCATTACACAACGCCGTCTTAACCCACCCCACAATTGCCGAAGGCCTGATCGCGCTGTTTTCGTCGTCGCCATCAGTAAACAAGGTAGCTGTTGCAGCATGAGGAAGAAAGTCGCTGAAGCAATCGAAGGCTACACGTACGGGGAGGCCGGAATGGCGCGCTCGCCGGTCTCCCTCGCCGAGCTCGAACAACTCAAGATAAGCGCCGGATTCGCCAGTGAGGACCAGCTTTACCTGCAACTCGCCGGCGAAGTGCTGGCAGACCAGACGAAGCAGATTGTGGAGCATTGGCGCAACGGAATTATTGGGGGTATTCCGCATCTCGCCAGGCACTCGCGGACGCCCGCAGGAGATCCGATTCCCGACTATCTGGCGAAAAGCAATCTCCGTTTCGAACAATGGATTCTTGACACGTGTCTGCGGCCCTATGACCAGGACTGGCTCAACTATCAGCAGGAAATAGCTTTGCGACACACCAGCGTGAAGAAGAACCAGACGGACGGAGTTCAATCCACGCCCTATGTCCCCTTGCGCGACATTATCGCGTTTGTAGCCGTCATGAACGAATCCATAAAACCGTATCTCGCCTCCAAAGGCCATTCCACAGAACAAGTAGACAGCATGCATCGCGCATGGTGCAAATCGCTGCAATTGCAGATGGCCTTGTGGACAAGGCCGTATGCCACGTCGGCTCCCGGACGTGAGTGGTAAGCGGCCGCGAATATGTGGCTATGATGGATCTCAAACAAGCGAACGTTTTGATTACCGGAGGAAGCGATGGGATCGGCCGGGGCCTTGCGGCGCGTTATCTCTCTGCCGGCAGCACCGTGCTGGTTACAGGACGGGATCCAAAGAAACTGGAGAGCGCCGCACAAGCGCTGCCGGGATTGCGGATCTTGGTCAGCGACATTGGCCGGGCGAATGATCGCGAGGCTCTGGGAAAGCATGTTCAGGACACTCTGTCTGGACTCAACATTCTCATCAACAATGCCGGCACGCAGCGCCGTATTCCTCTGGCATCCGACACGGCATTCTGGCCCGAGCGGCAGGTTGAGATCGACACGTTGCTTGCGGGTCCGATACACCTGAACCATCTCCTCATACCGTTGATGCTGCAGCACCGGCAAGCGGGCATGCTGGTGAACGTGACCTCAGGAGGAGCATTCATTCCGCAGGTCTTCGCCCCCGTCTACAGCGCCTGTAAAGCAGCGTTACATAGCTACACGGTAACCTTGCGGCATGCTTTGCGGCAAACTCCGATCCGAGTGGTGGAGCTGGTCCCGCCCGCGGTGCGAACCAACCTGGCAGGTCCCGGCGCAAGACACGGTGCTGATTTGGATGAGTTTTGCGACCAGGTGTGCTCGTCCCTACAGCGCGAGGAATTGGAAATGATCGGTTTTGGCCCCACCGATACACCCGAGTTCAAGCAGATGCTGGCGATCAATGAGGAATTGTTCAAAGCCAATTCTGAACGTTTTCCCGTTGCAAACTACTCCTCGCATTCCACAGAGTGAACCTGGCTAGGCGGCGGCGGTGACTTCTTCTTTGGCTTGCTCGACGATGCCTTCGAGCTCTTTGCGATACTGATTCAGCAGTTCTTTGGAAGAGGCCTCGAAGCGCATGACGAGAACCGGTTGAGTATTTGAGGCGCGCACGAGTCCCCAGCCGTGTTCGTAGGGGACGCGCACACCGTCAACGTCGACGACCTGGTGGTTCTTACGCACGATCTCGGCGACTTTTTCGACCACCTGGAATTTAACATCGTCCGGGCAATCAACGCGGAGTTCGGGCGTGGAAACCATCTGCGGAATGCCATCGAGTTGGTGCGAGAGGGGCTGGCCGGAGTTGGCGACGATCTCGATGAGGCGGCAGGCGGCGTAGAGAGCGTCGTCGTAGCCGTAGTAGCGATCGGCGAAAAACATGTGGCCGGACATTTCACCGGCCAGTTCAGCGTGCTCCTCCTTCATCTTGGCTTTAATGAGTGAGTGGCCGGTCTTATACATGATGGGACGACCACCGAGTTCGGCCAACTTGTCGTAAAGAATTTGCGAGCATTTGACCTCCCCGATGAATGTTGCGCCGGGCTTGCGGGAGAGGATTTCGCGGCCGAAGATGAGCAGCAGCATGTCGCCATAGATGACTACGCCGTGTTCGTCGACGGCGCCAATGCGGTCTGTATCGCCATCGAAGGCGATGCCGAGTTCGGCTTTCTCTTTGGCAACGGCCTTCTTGAGATCGGCGAGATTTTCAAGGACGGTGGGATCGGGATGGTGGTTAGGAAAGGTGCCATCCATTTTGAAATACAGCTTGGTCGCGTCAACGTTTAATCTGGCGAGCATGCGCTCGAGGACGGGTCCGGCAGTGCCGTTGCCGCCATCGAACACAACTTTGACTTTGCGCGAAAAGTGGAACTGAGAAGTGACTTCGTCGACGTAAGGAGTGACTGCATCGACCTGCTGGACGGTTCCCTGCCCCGCTTCGAAATCATTTAACTGAATGAGCTTTTTGACATCCTGGATGGCCTGGCCATAAAGAGTGCCGGGGCCACAGACACTTTTAAAACCGTTATATTCGGGTGGATTATGGCTGCCGGTGATCATGACTGCGCCGTCGGCCTGGAAGTGCACGGCGGAGAAGTACAGAACGGGCGTAGGGACGGTGCCAATATCGAGCACCTGGGCGCCGGCAGCGAGGAAGCCTTTCAGCAGGGCGTCATGAAGACGGGGACTGCTCAGGCGGCAATCGTTACCGATGCAGAGCTTACGGCCGGCATGGCGAATGAGATAGGTGGCGAGGCCGCGGCCGAGTTGTTCGACGTCCTCATCGAGCAGTTCTTTATCAGCAATACCGCGAATATCGTATTCGCGAAAGATCCCAGGGTGAAGCATATCCTCTCCAGAATAGATGAATGGGCGTCAATCGCAAATAGCCAGTACGCAAACGACGACTTAGGATAGTTCTTTGGCTAGTGGAGTGTCGCGGTGAAAACGTTACCACGCGATGCAACTCCGGTCGCTCCGCTCGCGGCTCTGAAGCAGCGTATCCTTTGATCGGAGCCATGAGCCACGTCAGTGGCTCTCCAACCGGAAGCACGGAAACCATGAGCGAAGCGATTGGAGTTCTCTACTTCACTAGCAAACGAAATGGTTGCGACACTCCACTAGGAGCGGATATTGGGCAAGATTGCCGCGCGCAGCCCCCACCAGAGCAGGGACAGCAGGCCGAAGAGCGTAAGCCAGAGGGTCTGCGGTTCGGGCGTGGCGAAGATGGAGGCAGCCTGCGGGTCGGAGGCGAAGGTTCCTGTTCCGGCCGCGGTAAAGGAATGCAGCAAACTTAACAAATTCGAATTCGTCTGGGTGCAACCGCCTTTCACTTGTTTCACGTTTTGGTAAAGCGTGAAGCAGGGATTGGCACTGGTAAAGGACAGAGCCAGATTCTCGTCCGCTCCGGAATCGAAGTTGAGATAGGAAGAAGAAAACTGCACGAAATCGGTCTGGCCATTGTCATTCGATCCGTTGTCGGCCGTGAGAGTGGCGGTCTGTCCGCGGCGGACTCCGTCGAGGCCACCGGCCAGCGCGTAAAAAGAAATCGTCAGCAAATTTGTCTGGTGCAGTTCCTTATCTGGGGAGTTGCGGGTAAAGGTGATAGTTCCGTAGTTGGGAACGCCGCCAGCGCCCGTTGCATAGAGATTCTGGTCAAAGAAATTGCCGAACGTAGCGGCGGGCTGTGAAGTGGAGACGCTCATCGTCATCTGCGCGGCTTGCGGCCCTTGCAAGTCGGCGGGCATATCCGCGGGATCGAAAGATAGAAAATCGAATGATACCGGGACACTGGGCGAACTAGTCTGAGGATTCTTAGTTTTAAAAACAGCGCTTTTGCTGGAGTTCGTAAAGATAAAGTCGTTGCCGCCCTTGCCTGCTTCGAGGAATTGAGCGAATGTGACAGTATCGCCGTAGGCCCGCAGCGCGGGGAATAGAAGCAGGAAAGCAAGAAGAAAGCCGATATTGGCAAAAGAAGCACCCTGAAACCGGACGCAAATCCGGCCTATGGTCGTGCGCTGCTTTGTCATGAGCCCCAGTATAAGACAGAATCAAAAAAGATTCCGGGGAATGACGTTCTAATTCAATGAATTTTGCCGTTTAGAGCGCGATTTCAGGCCGATGCGTTCAAGACGCTCTTACAGTAGGCATAGCACTTAGCTACCTCTTCGATCGACGAGCCAGCGCCTTTGTACTCGTATTCGATGAAGGCCGGGATGGGGTAACGCTTTTCTTTGAGAAGCAGGAGGACCTCTTTGATGGGTGTGTCGCCCTGTCCCCAGGGTGTGTTGGGACCATCGTTCTTTTTGCGGTCTTTGAGATGCAGCAGAACGATCTTGTCGTGCATTTTCGTGATGTAATCGACGGGGTCAAAACCGGCGGCGGTGAAGTGGCCGATGTCGAGATTGATCCGGTAGTAGCGGGACATAGCGAGCGCTTTTTCAAAGCGGTCGGGAGCGGAAAACTGCTTGGGATCTTTGACGTCGGAGTGACCATGGAAGGCGACCAGCATTTGGTGTTTGTCCGTAAAGGGCGTCATGCGTTCGGCCATGGGGAGCGTGGTTGAAGTGGTGATAATTTTGACGCCGAGCGCTTTGGCCATGGCGAAGCCGCGATCGATTTCGGCATCGGTGGCAGTTTCGCCGAGGCTCAAATTGTAGGCGTAGAGGTTAACGCCAGCCTGATCGAATTTCTGTCGGACACCGGCGAAATAGCTGAGAGTCACGCTGAGACGCCAGGCCCGCAACTTCTCGTCAGAGGCCTTGCGGGCTGCTGCCCGCTCCTCGTGACTTAGGCTCTTGCCGCCGGGGGAATGGGCAGGTCCCTGTGGAGCATCGGTGCCGCCCTCTTCGATGTGCGGGGAAAAGAGTTCGCAGTCAAACAGTCCATCGTGAACCATGGCCTGCAGCGCCTGCTCGAAGGGGAGATCGCGGAAGCTGTAGGATTGAACACCAAGTTGAACACCGTCCACTTTGGACCGGCTGGCCTGGGCAAAGGCGGCGGAGAGGGGCAGGCCGGCGAGGGCTAATTTGCAGAGATCGCGTCGGGAGGGAGTCATATCGATAAGAACGGTTGCTGGGAGTAGCTTACACGATGTCGCGGCCGATAAGTTGCTTAACAACGATGCCTAATTGCAGGAACTCGTCGAAATCGGGTGGTTTGCGAAAGTAGCCGCTCGCTCCGAGCCGGGCAGAGACTTCGCGATCACGCGGCGAATCGGATGAGGTGACGATCAGCACGGGAACCTTCGAGCAGAGCGGGCTTTCGCGAATGCGCTTCAAAAGCGACTCGCCGCTGCGCTTAGGAAGGTTAAGATCGAGCAGGACGAGATCCGGGCAAGACTCCTGACCGGACTCTACGCGCTCAATAAAGCGCAGCATTTGTTCGCCGTCCTGCTGTACGGTCAGTTGCGCGGCGAGGCCGTGTGTTTGAAGGGCTTCGCGCACCAGGAAAACATCGCCCGGATTATCCTCGGCTAAGACTACCTGCAACTTAGCCTTTTCCTTCAGCGGCGGCCCAGGGTAGGGTGAAGCAAAAGCTTGCTCCACAGCCTTCTTCGGATTCGACCCAAATCCGGCCATCGTAGCGCTGCACAATTTTCTGACAGATGGCGAGTCCGATGCCGGTGCCTGCATACTTGCCAGGACCGTGTAAGCGTTTAAAGATACCGAATACCTGTTCCGCATATTGGGGAGGAACCCCGATGCCATTATCACGAACGCACAACCTCCACATCGTTCCCTCTTGTTCCGCTGTGACATGAATAAGGGGTTTCTGAGCACTGCGATATTTCAAGGAATTACCAATCAGATTTTGGAAAATCTGAACTAGGTGCACTGTCTGGACGCCGAGGGCGGGTAAGGAAGCATGAGTTAAGACAGCGCCGCTTTCTTCGACCGCGCGAGCCAGATTCGACCAGGCGATCTGGAGAGCAGCCTCAGCGTGAGTATGCGGAGAAAATTCCTCGTCGTCGACAACCGCCTGCGTGTAGGCGAGCAGATCGCGGACCAGCATTTGCATCCGTTGCGCGCCTTCGATGCTGAAGGTGAGATATTCGTTCGCCTGCGTATCGAGTTGAGCGGAATAGCGGCGCTGGAGCATTTGGTTGTAGATGGCCACCATGCGCAGGGGTTCCTGCAGGTCGTGACTGGCGGAATAGGCGAACTGGTTGAGATCTTCGTTGGCGCGGCGCAGGTCGTCGTTGATGCGGCGGAGGGCGGCCTGATTTTCTTGCGACTCGGCAAAAAGACGCGCGTTATCGAGACAGATGGCGGCCTGGGCAGCGATGCCGACTATTAACTGCTCGTGAGCTTCGCTAAACGCGCCCGAGCGGCCATGTCCGAACATCAGTGCGCCGAGCACGACACCGGAGCGGGAGACGACCGGAGTTGCCAGATAGCTGACCACCGGCAGATGGCCCGCCGGAAGACCGTGAAACGGGACATTCTGGCCAAAGCGCGGATCGAGCCGTATATCGGCGATGCGGACGGTTTGTTTTTCGAGGAGAGTCGGACCGAAAATGGCGGTGGGGCGTATGACAGGAAAGTGGGCAAAGGCCTTGCGGGGTGCGCCGGACAGTGTATAAAGCGGGAATCCCTGGGCTTTGTCGCCCGACACGCGATGGAAAAAGGCGCCAAACTCGGCGTCGATTAGCTGCGTACTCAAGTCGGTGATATTTTGGGTCAATTTCTGCGGATCGAGTTCGGCAGCCAGCAGCGGGCCGACGCGATTGAGGAGTTCGGCAACACGTCTGGATTGCTGCTCGCTCGCCAGCAGTAGCTTGCGCTCGTCGTCCTGCACGCGTTGTTCATCGATGTCGGTGCAGGTACCGAACCAGCGCTGGATGACGCCCTGCTGGTCGCTGACCGGGGAGGCCCGGGTGCGAAACCAGCGATAAACGCCGTCAGAGCGCCGAATGCGGTATTCGATGTCGAAAACTCCCCGCAAGTCGAGGGTAGCCATCCATGCTTGGTACGTGCGCTCGCGGTCGTCTGGATGTAGTACGGACAACCAATTGCTGCCGAGCTGCTCTTCTGACGGAATGCCAGTGTATTCCGCCCACTGCCTGCTCAGATATTCGCAATAGCCATCCGGCCGGCAGCTCCACACCAGGTTGGGGATCGATTCAGCCAGCAAACGTAATTGACTTTCACTCTCGGGAAAAGCCGAGTGGCTGGAGGAGTTAGTGTCGCCGTTACTGATTGCCGGCGTATCGAGCAAGAGCCGTTCGAGTTCAGCGACTCGTTGGCGCAGCCTGACCAGCTCGACGTCACAGGCGGCAGTGTCCGACATAAGCCGGGGTTGGACCCCGATTGTCTGCTCCCACACTCATATCAGAACACGCTCGCGCTGGGGCATTTACGATGGACCATCGGCGCTGGAAGAAGGGCTCGTAAGGGATTCTGTACTGCGGAACAGGGATCTGAGCTGTTTGACACCTTCAGCTATCGCGATGAATATGTTGAGCAGCCCAAGACCGCTCAGGCCGCCGCGGAAATACCTACTCATCCAGAGATGCGCTAAACGAGGAGAGTGAACCGGGACCCAACTCATGCCCCAGGCGGAGAGCCAGGGGAAAATGAGCATGAAGAGTCCAAGTTCAAAAGCGAAGATGATGAGGCAGAAGCTGAGGATGCGGCGATGCCAGCGCAGGAAGCGGTTGGGCCGGAGTTCCGGGGGAGCGATAGGAGACGGTGCGTTCATGCGGATGCGCCAGCCAGCAGGACTTCTTGCATTTCGGATGCGTGCGCGCCGGCAAACAATTCTTTTTGCGCGAGCGGGGCCGAGATGTAGCCGGTCCAGTGAACGCGCTCGGAGCAGGCGCGCACGGGCGCAAAACTATAACGGTGCATGAGCGTCGGTCCATTTTCGCGCAAGGCACGGCGGTGATCGGGCGTGGAATACCCTTTGTTGGAAGCGAGATTGAACTGGGGGAAGACGGCGTGCCAGAGTGCCAGGCAGGCGTCACGATGTTCTTTGGCGAGGATGGAGGCAGCGGCAATGGCGCGGCAGCGGGCGTCTCCGTTGATTAAGGGGAGCTGCTCGACAGGCAGGTCGATTTTTATGGCATCAACGAGCAGATAATCGGGCGGCAGGGAGAGCGCTTCGACGGCGCGGCGCATGGCGAGGCGGGAAGCCTGATAGATGTTGATCTGGTCGATTTCGTACGGATCGGCGGCGCCCACGGCCCAGCAGCGGCAGGTGGCTTTGATTTTGCGAGCCAGCTTCGCGCGTTCGGATGCATCAACGATTTTGCTGTCACGCAGATGTTTGATGGGGCGATCGGGATCGAGGATTACGGCCGCCGCGACGACAGGACCGAACAGGCAGCCCCGACCAACTTCGTCGATGCCGGCGACCGCAAGAAATCCACGTTCGCGGGCAGTGCGCTCGTAAGTGCTACGGCAACGGATGGACGGGGCTCGGGCTGTTTCATCGGAGGCCAAGATCAGTTTGTGTTCCCGGATGAGAAAGTCGAGCACCCTAAATCTGGCCGCAGATGAACACAGATAAACGCAGATAAAACCTTTATTTTGAATCGGCGTTTATCAGCATCTATCAGCGGCCTACGTTTTCCGCTGTTTCCTAAGCATGTTCCACAAAATGCGCGGCGGAGTCGCTCCACGAAAACAGAAGTTAGGCGCGTTCGCGCAGGCGAGCCGCTTTGCCTCGGAGTCCGCGCAGGTAGTAGAGTTTGGCGCGGCGGACACGACCGGTCCGCACGAGGTCGATGTGATCGACGACCGGAGCATGCACGGGGAAAATACGTTCGACGCCTTGTCCAAAGCTCACCTTGCGAACGGTGATGGTCTCACCGAGGCCGGTGTTCTTGCGGGCGATGACGGTGCCTTCGAAAGCCTGCAACCGTTCCTTCTCCCCTTCGCGGATTCTAACGTGGACGCGGATGGTATCTCCGGGACGAAACTCCGGGTGCGGATTGGCACGGACCTGGCTGCTGATAAATTTCGAAACAAGAGCGTTCTGCATTTTTACTTTCCTTTGCTGACAGGCTGTAACGTTCAGACCTGAGATTCCCAGCCGGCAGCTAAATCGGGCCGCAGCCGGACTGTTTTTTCCCGCGAAGCGGCCCGCCGCCAGCGCTTGATTTCTTCATGATTCCCACCCAGCAACACCTCGGGCACTTTCCAGCCGCGGAATTCCGCCGGCCGGGTGTATTGCGGACAATCTAACCCACACTCATTATCGCCACTGAAACTTTCGTTTCGCGAAGATTCCTCATTGCCAAGTACTCCGGGCAGCAGCCGACTCACAGCGTCCACTATCATGGCCGCAGCCAGCTCACCACCGCTGAGCACAAAATCACCGATCGAGATCTCATCCTGGACGAGATGTTGCGCCACGCGCTCATCCACCCCTTCATAACGTCCGCACAACAGCACCAACTGATCCAGCCTGGCATATTCGCGCGCCAGAGACTGCGTAAAAGGACGTCCCGCAGCCGACAGCAGCACCACGCGAGACCCAGCACCCGTTCCAGGAGAGATAGCCTCCACGGCCTCGAACAAAGGCTGTGGCTTCAGCAGCATTCCTTCGCCGCCGCCAAACGGACGATCATCAACGGACCGATGACGATCGTATGTCCAGTGTCGCAAATCGTGGATCTGAATTTCCAGCAAATTGCTCGCTTTAGCGCGGGCGACCACCCCATGCGCGAATGGCCCGGTGAAAAAGTCCGGAAAAATCGTGACCAGGTGGAACTTCACAGGTCGAGCAACCCTTCGGCGAATTCCATGCGGATGGTGCGGGCTGTAAGATCAACATCGCACAGCGGGGAAACAAATGGGACCAGTCGCTGCCTGTTCCCAGACTGAACTTCCATCAACGGCGGCCCGCCATATTGCTGCCATCCGGTGACTATTCCGACCGATTCGCCGGTTGCAGTGTTGAAGACTTGGCAGCCAACGAGATCCGACTGAAAGAAGTCGCCTTTGTCGAGCGAGCCCCGATTGGAGAAAGGAACCCAAAGGTCGGCTCCGCGAAAACGTTCGGCCTGTTCGATGGAGTCGACGCCGGAGAACTTGAGGATCCAGCCGGTTTTGTGCGGCCAGGCAGCGGAGATTTTGACCGGAATACTGGAACCGTCAGCGAGTTCGGCGTTGGCGCTTTGCAGTTCTTCGAGACGGCCAGGAATATCGGTTAAAGATCGGGCGACGACTTCGCCCTGCACGCCGCGGGTGCGAACAATTTCAGCAATGACCACCCTCGCTCGATCCATCAGCCCAAATCGCTATTCGAGAATTTCAAGCGAATAACGGCGATTTAACTTGGTTCCAACCGCACCCAGGAGAGTGCGGATGGAACGTGCTGTGCGGCCCTGTTTGCCGATCACTTTTCCCAGGTCACCTTCCGCCACCCGCAATTCGAAAACTGTTGCATGTTCGCCCGAAATCTCATTGACGGTGACGCCGCCCGGAGTATCGACCAAAGCCTTGGCGATCTCCTCTACCAGCGTTTTGACGCCATTACTATCGTTCATTTTCCACCCTGAGCCGCCTGAAGAAGCGGACTAAAAGACGAGGATCGAAAGAGCGGCTACTTAGACAGCAGCTGCCGGTTCGCTGACTGCCGCTACGGGAGCAGTTTTGAGTAAGCGGTTTACGGTGACGGAAGGCTGAGCGCCATTCTTGACCCAGTACTCAATCCGCTCGCGGTTCAAGACGATTTCCGCAGGTTTTGCGATCGGATTATAGTGCCCGACCACTTCCACCGAGCGGCTATTGCGCGCCCGTTCTTTATCAATCACAACCACCCGATAGGTGGGTTTCTTTTTAGCGCCAAACCGCGCCAGGCGAATTGCTAACATCTTACTCTTTTCTTTTTCTCTATTGTTACAGATACTTGCGATGGCTTCTGAGGTCAGCCAGTGCGGATCGCCGCAAAGTTTAAAATCCCGGCAGACCCGGTAACTTCATTTTGGAGAGACGTTTCCCCAAGAGGCCCGCCTGACCGGTGAAGCTCTTCATCATTTTACGCGCCTGAGCATATTGTTTCAGCAGATTGTTGACGTCCTGCACAGAAGTGCCGCTGCCCTTGGCAATGCGCCGACGCCGGGAACCGTTAATCAACATGTGATTGCGGCGCTCTTTGGGCGTCATGGAATCGATTATCGAGACGACCCGGCCAACTTCCTTTTCGTCGATTTTGGCGTCTTTGAGCTCTTTCAAAGGGCCGACCTGCGGCATCATGTCGAGCAGTTTCCCGAGTGGACCTAGCTTCTGGAGTTGCTTGATCTGATCGCGGAAATCTTCGAGTGTGAAATCGTCGCCGAGCAGTTTCTCCTGCATCTTTTCGGCGGTTTCCTGATCGATGCTTTCCTGCACCTTGTCGATGAGGGAGAGGACATCGCCCATGCCAAGGATGCGCGAGGCGACGCGGTCGGGGAAGAAGGCTTCAAGGGCATCGGACTTCTCGCCTACGCCGACAAATTTGAGCGGCTGACCGGTGATGGAGCGAATCGATAAGGCTGCGCCGCCGCGGGCATCGCCATCCATTTTGGTGAGAATGACTCCGGTGATGCCGAGGCGCTTGTGGAACTCGTCGGCGGAACGGACGGCGTCCTGGCCGGTCATGGCATCGGCCACGAAGAGGATTTCGGTGGGGTTGAGCGCTTCCTTCAGTTCGTGAAGTTCACCCATGAGCTGCTCGTCGATATGCTGGCGGCCGGCGGTATCGACCAGCAGGAGATCGCGACCGGCACGCATGGCTTCGCGTCTGGCCGAGCGGGCGAGTTCGAGTGGCTTCGTTTCTTCAGGAGTGCCTTCGTAGATCGGGGTATTGACGCCCTTCGCCAGAATGCTGAGCTGGTGGCGGGCGGCGGGGCGGTAGACATCGACACTGACGAGCTGCGGTTTGCTGCCTTCTTTAGTGAGAAAGCGCGCGAGTTTGGCGGCGCTGGTAGTCTTGCCCGAGCCCTGCAAGCCGACGATCAGGACCACGGTCGGGGGCTCGTTGGCGAAGCGCAGCCGCGCCGGGTGCGTGCCGAGCATTTTGATCAACTCGTCGCGGACTATTTTGACGACTTGCTGGCCAGGCGAGAGGGCAGACAATACTTCTTCGCCCATGGCCTTTTCTTTGACTTGTTCGATGAACTGCTTGACGACTCTAAAGTGAACGTCGGCTTCGAGCAGGGCGACGCGGATTTCGCGCAGAGCCTCGTCCATGTTGGCGGCCGTAAGCTTGCCTTCGCCGCGCAGGTTTTTGAAGACGCGCTGCAGTTTGTCGGATAGGCTGTCGAACATGACGTGGTTTAGTGGATGACCCGGGTTGGTGCGTGCTTAACTCAGGGCAAGCTGCGGGCTGGTGGCACGCGGGTTGGCAGTAACAGTATAGCGGAGGAGGTTGCGCTTACGGAGCGGAATGGAAAGTAGACGTCGCTGACGTTTTTTCGAGGATGAGCGCGGCCCTGGGAGTACTGCGGCCCCGAACCAGCGTCATCTTTCGGCACGAACCCGGGAAGCTTTCTGTCTTCACCGAAGATGATTCTCAATCTGCGCCCGGTTTCCTTATCGTACTCGGTTTCGTCAAGTGCTTACCGCTTTGGCAAAAACTGCCGGAGCTCATCTGGGGGACCGAGAAATAGAAATGCGTCGCCGGCATCGGAGAAAGTGGCATGGGCCAAGGACCGGCATGCGCTGGCGACGGCCTTTCTGGCGAAGGCGGTGTACGGTTTGAGACGACGCGGCAGGTAATGGAGCGCTTGATTGGCACGCCGAGCGGGTCACAAACTCACCTGAAGTGCACTCAGGTCAGCCTACTATTCGCTGGACATGAACGATTCGCGACAGAGACACTTCGGCTATACGATTAAAGAAAGGATTGTAACTGTGACCATACCCGTAAACGAAGCCCAAGCAAAGCTCTTCGAATTAATCCAGGCCGCGAAAAATGGTCAATCTGTAACGCTGACCGAAAATGATGAGCCCGTTGCCCAATTGGTTCCAGCGCGTCGCTTCGGGACTCTTAAGGATCACATTCAAATTCTTGATCCCGATTGGGACCGGCCGCAAAATGATGTCGAGGCGTGGCTTGAAGGGGACGTGTGACTCGTCTCCTACTGGACACGAATGTGATTGTGCGCGTTGCAATGCAAGGGCTGGGAAGCATCGCGTCGCCGGTGAGGAGCATCTGGCCGATACCAACACGACCCTGCTCTTCAGCGCGGTGAGTATAACGGAAATTGCGATCAAGCAAAGCATTGGCAAGTTGCAACTCTCGCCGACTGCAGTCGATCAAGCCATTAGCGAGATGTTGCTCACGCTACTGACCTACACACCAGAACACGCCCGCAATCTGCTCGGGCTGCCGCTCCACCATCGAGACCCTTTCGACCGAATGCTGGTAGCCGCGGCTATGGCAGAAAAGGTGCCACTGGTCTCGACCGATCCGGTGCTGATGAAATATCCTGTCGACTTCTTCGGCGCATAGCGCCCCTTCTTCCTCAAGATGTCGCCAAATAACTTGCGCTGCACAGATCGGTGACGGATCGGCGAAATAATTTAAGTCGTTTTTCCTGAACTACTTCGCGGCTAGGGGAGCGATCAGCCGAACAGGCGGGCGGCCCATTCTGAGGGCGACAACAGTGCCTAGTTGTCGCTTCAAGGAGGCCCGAATCTTGAGTGTAGTTCTTGCTTACAAAAATTTTGCCGCCAACCGGAACATCAGCCACATTGGCTTGGGTGTGGCCGCGATCAATACCGCGAAGGTGCTTCGCCGCGAAGGAATTGCCACCGATGTCTGGCCGATTTTGAGTTCGTCCGATCTGCGGGCGAAGCTCATTGCCACCCCGTCCGAACAGGTCATCATCTCAGCGCCCTGGATTCCAACTGTCGAGTTGCAGGCGCTTTCTATGGATTTTCCCAACACCCGTTTTGCGGTCAATTGCCACTCGAACGTGGGATTTCTGCAGGCCGATCGCAATGGCGTGAAGCTGATGCGGGAAACGATGGAACTGGAGTTGGGAACACCGAACGTGCATTTGGCGGGGAACAGCCGTAGGTTCTGCCACTGGGTGAAGTCGGCATTCGGTTCGTCGTGTGCGTATCTGCCGAATCTGTACTGGCTGCAAGGTGGTGCGGTACGTCAGCTGCCGTGGGTGGCCGGGACACTGCGGGTGGGAGTGTTCGGGGCGACGCGGCCGCTTAAGAATTTAATGAGTGCGGCCGGGGCGGCGCTCGAGATTGCCCGTCATCTGCGGGCTCCGTTGGAATTATGGCTGTCGGGCGGACGCACCGAAGGCGGCGGCGAAACAGTTTTAGGCGCGGTGAGAGAGATGCTAAGCGGGTTGCCGGGCGTCACGCTGCAGCTGAACGGCTGGCAGTCGTGGCCGAATTTCCGCAAGACGGTGGGGCACATGCATTTGCTGCTGCAGCCGAGTTACACCGAGTCGTTCAATATGGTGACGGCGGATGGCGTGGCGGAAGGTGTGCCTTCGGTGGTGTCGAGTGCGATTGACTGGGCTCCAGAGGATTGGAAAGCGGACGTGGACGATGTGCTCGACATTGCGCGTGTAGGACGTCGCTTGCTGCACGACCGGAGAGCGGCCGACGAAGGGCATGCGGCGCTCGAGAATTACGTGGCAGACGGTGTGCGGGCTTACCGGCAGTACTTCGCTACACGATAAGCATGCAATCGCCGTAGGAGAAGAAGCGGTAGCGTTCCTTTACGGCGTGTTGATAGGCCGCGAGCACCAATTCGCGGCCTGCCAGTGCGGACACTAACATCAGCAGGCTCGACTCGGGCAGATGAAAGTTGGTCAGCATGGCGCCTGTGGCCCGGAACCGAAAGCCTGGATAGATAAACAAGTTAGTTTCGCCATGCTGGGCATGTAAGCCGCCGCGCAGCAGTGCTGTCTCAACGGTGCGCACGCTGGTGGTGCCGACACAAACGAGCCGGTGCGCCTGGCGCATGATGGCGCATTCGGCTTCCGTGATTTCGTACGTTTCTTCGTGCAGCTGGATGCTGGAGATGTCACCGTCGCGCAGCGGAGCGAAGGTGCCCAGGCCGACATGTAACGTGACGCGGGCAATAGTTGCGCCTGCCGAACGGCAAGCATCGAGCATCTCCGGCGTGAAGTGCAAACCGGCAGTGGGAGCGGCGGCCGAACCTTTCTTTTCCGCAAAGACGGTCTGGTAGCGGGCGTGATCGGTATCGTCCGGTTGGCGGTGAATGTAGGGTGGGAGCGGTGTTTCACCGAGACGCTCCAGGAGAGTTCCCAGAGGTGCGTGCGAATCGAAGCGAAGGGTGCGCTCGCCGTAGTCTGCTTCGGCGATGATTTCGGCGGAGAGTTCGTGGCCAAAGAGCAGGCGATCTCCGGTTCGCGCACGCTTAGCTGGCTTAATAAGAGCTTGCCATGTGTTTTCTTGCGGATCGAGCGGGCGAATCAGGAAGACCTCGATTTCAGCACCCGACGCGTGATTCCGGCGGCCGTGTAAGCGCGCCGGGAAGACACGCGTGTCGTTAATGACAAGGCAGTCTCCGGGACCCAGGTATTTGTGAAAACTGCCAAACTGGTCGTCGGCGAAGGAATTTTTTTCGCGGGAGATGACCAGCATGCGGGAATCTCCACGGCGTGCGGGAGGCTCTTGCGCGATCAGCTCTTCCGGCAGCTGATAATTAAAGTCAGAAACTTGCAAGCTCTTATTTTAGGAATCGAGAGTTCGTGCGATGAAACTGCTGCGGCCGTGGTGGAAGATGGCCGCGTGATTCGTTCGAGCGTGGTGGCTTCACAGCTGGGTACGCATGCGCCTTACGGAGGTGTGGTGCCGGAACTCGCTTCGCGTGAACACATGCGGGCGATCGTGCCGGTGGTGCGCCAAGCCATGGAACAAGCGAACGTTACGTTTAGCGACCTGGCGGCTATCGGAGTGACGGCCGGACCGGGGCTGGTGGGTTCGTTATTAGTGGGACTGACGTATGCGAAAGCGCTTTGCTTTGCGCGCGGTATTCCGTTGATCTCGGTGAATCACGTGGAAGGGCATATTCATTCCGTCTTGCTCGAACATCCACAGCTCGACTTCCCTGCCCTGGCACTGGTGGTGAGCGGAGGCCACACCCATCTGTTTGAGCTGAGAGAGCCGGGCCAGTACAACCTGCTTGGCAAGACGCGTGACGATGCTGCGGGAGAAGCTTACGACAAAGTCGCGAAGTTACTGGGGTATGGATATCCGGGTGGACCGCTGGTCGATCAGCTGGCGCCTTTCGGCAATCCCAAAGCAGTGAAGTTCACGTTTGCCCGGATGAAAGGCAACGAGCTTGATTTTAGTTTCAGCGGTTTGAAAACAGCTGTGCTGCGCTGGACCGAGCAGAACAAGGTGGCCGAAGAAATTGCGGTGCGCAAGGAGATGAAGAACGCCAGCCTTACGGAATGGCGAACGGCTACTCCGCCGCGGACGTTGGATCTGCTGGCGAGTTTTCAACATGCCGTGATTCAGGAGTTGTTGCGCCGGGCGATCAGCGCGGCCGAACAGATCGGCGCAGAATCGATTCTGGTGGCAGGGGGAGTGGCTTCGAACACCGGGTTGCGCGCGGCGGCAAAGGGCATTCCAGGGATGCGGTTTTACTTTCCGGCTGCGGGGCTTTCGACGGACAATGCTGCGATGATTGCCGTGGCTTCGTTCCCCAAATTTGTACGGCAGCAGTTTGCGGATTTTACTTTGAGCGCGCAGGCGGGGCTGGTGTTAGCTTGAACGTATGGATCCACAAGCTCCTGGTGAGCAACCGAAACTGCCGATTCCCGGCGTGCAGAACATCATTGCGGTCGGTTCGGGAAAAGGCGGAGTCGGTAAAAGTACGGTCGCGGTTAACCTCGCGATCAGTTTGAAGAAGCTGGGCCACAAAGTGGGGCTGCTGGATGCGGATGTATATGGTCCGAACGTGCCTCTGATGATGGGTATCCAGCAAGCGCCGAATGCCGTGGGCCAAAAGATACAGCCGCTCGAAGCGCATGGCGTGCGGCTGATGTCGATGGCGCTGCTGAATCCCGGCGACAAGCCGCTGGTCTGGCGCGGTCCGATGTTGAACAGTGTGATCCAGCAGTTTTTGCGCAATGTGGAGTGGGGCGAACTCGACTACCTGGTGATCGATCTGCCGCCGGGTACCGGCGACGTGCAATTGACGCTGATTCAGACGACACCACTGACCGGAGCGTTGATTGTGACCACGCCTTCCGACGTGGCGATGGAAGATGCCCGCAAGGCAGTGAATATGTTTGAGCAGGTGCGGGAGCCGGTGCTGGGCATTGTGGAAAATATGAGCTACCTCGAACACAACGGAGAAAAGCTTTATGTGTTCGGCAAAGGCGGCGGCGCGAAGACTGCCGAGCGAATGAGGGTGCCGCTGCTGGCGGAGATTCCGCTCGATCCTAAAACGCGCGAGATGGGCGACAACGGGCGTCCGATTTCGACGCTGGAGGAGCCGAATGCACAAGCTGATTTGTTTCTGGAATTGGCGAAAGTTGTGATCGGCAAAGCAGAGACCACGAAGGAACGGCTGCGGCCTACTATGACGGTTTCGGATTAGCCGTTAGTTGGGTCGTTTTGCAGCTTGGACCCGGTGCTCCATTCGGTAAAGGGGCGAATGGGTGTTACCAGATTGTCGCGCTCGCGCCAGGAGCCGCGCAGGTAATCTCGATTCATGGCGGCAATTACTTCGAGCGGTATTTCTTTGGGACACACTCCGGTACATTCTCCAATATTGGTGCAGCCGCCAAAACCCTCTGCGTTCATTTGAGTCACCATTCGAATGGCGCGCAAGTCCTGCTCTGGCTTACCTTGCGGCAGGATGCCCAGGTGAGCGATCTTGGCTCCGGTGAAGAGTGCTGCCGAAGCATTCGGGCAGGCGGCCACGCAGGCTCCGCAACCGATGCAGGCAGCAGCATCCATGGCGCGATCGGATACTTCTTTCGCCACCGGAATAGCGTTCCCGTCAGGCGCGCTGCCGGTAGAAACCGAGATGTAACCGCCCGACGAGATGATCCGGTCGAAGGAGCGCCGGTCGACCACCAGGTCTTTGATCAAAGGAAATGATCGCGCCCGCCAAGGTTCCAGAATTAACTCGTCGCCGTCTTTGAAGTGGCGCATGGTCAACTGACAAACCGTAGTAGCAGGCAGCGGACCATGCGCGATGCCGTTGATCATGAAGCCGCACGATCCGCAGATACCTTCGCGGCAGTCGTGCTCGAAGGCGATCGGTTCTTCGCCTCGTTCAGTCAAACGGTCGTTCAATACATCGAGACATTCCAGCATCGACATATCGGGGTTCACATCGTCGATGGGATATTTGACAAACTTACCGGAGGATTTGCGGCCGGTTTGCCGCCAAACCCTCAGTGTGACTCGCATTTACTTGTAGCTCCTCTGGCTCGGATGAACGTAATCGAATTCGAGCGGTTCCTTCACCAGTTCGGGATAGTTGCCGTAACCGCGGTAGCCCCAGGCCGCGGCATACGAATAGTTGTCGTCGTCGCGCTGGGCTTCGCCATCGGGCGTCTGATACTCTTCGCGAAAGTGGCCGCCGGCGGATTCATTGCGCTCGCGCGCATCGATGCACATGAGTTCGGCGAGTTCGAAGAAGTCTGCCACGCGACCGGCTTTTTCCAGGCTTTGATTCATGTCTTCGGAGTTGCCGAGGACCTTCACGTTTTCCCAGAATTCGTCCCGCAACTGACGGATTTGTTCGATGGCGGTTTCGAGGCCCTGTGCGGTGCGCGACATGCCGCAGTAATCCCAGACAATTTTCCCCAGTTCCCGGTGGAATGAATCCACGGTTCGTTTTCCGTTGATCGAAAGCAGCTTCTGAATGGTCTGTTGCACGCAGGCGACAGCGTTCTTCACTTCCGGATCGCTCTCGCTGACAGCAGTGAGTTTATTAGTGGCGAGGTAATCGCCGACCGTGTATGGGACGACGAAATACCCGTCGGAAAGACCTTGCATGAGAGCGCTTGCGCCCAGACGGTTCGCACCATGATCGGAGAAGTTCGCTTCGCCCACTACGAACAAGCCGGGAATCGTGCTCATCAGATGGTAATCGACCCAGAGTCCACCCATGGTGTAGTGAATGGCCGGATAGATACGCATCGGGATCCGATAGGGATCTTCGTCGGTGATGCGTTGATACATCTCGAACAGGTTGCCGTAGCGCTCCTCGACCGTTTTCCGGCCCAGGCGGCGAATGGAGTCGGTGAAATCGAGATAGACACCGAGTCCGCTCTCGCCGACGCCCCGGCCTTCATCGCAGACGTACTTGGCGTTCCGGGAGGCGACGTCACGGGGTACGAGATTGCCGAAGCTCGGATATTTGCGTTCGAGATAGTAATCGCGTTCGGACTCCGGTATTTGATCGGGCGAGCGTTTGTCACCTTCTTTTGACGGCACCCAAATACGGCCATCGTTGCGCAGCGACTCGCTCATCAGCGTGAGCTTCGACTGATAATCACCGGATACCGGGATGCAGGTGGGATGGATCTGCGTGAAACAAGGATTAGCGAACAGCGCACCGCGTTTATGCGCGCGCCAACAGGCTGTGACGTTCGAGCCCTTGGCGTTGGTTGACAGATAGAACACGTTGCCATAGCCGCCTGTGCCCAGAATGACGGCGTCGGCGAGATGGGTTTCAATTTCGCCGGTGACGAGATTGCGGGTGACGATACCGCGCGCACGTCCGTCGATGACGATCAGATCGAGCATTTCCGTGCGCGGATACATCTCGACGCTGCCGGCCTGAATTTGACGTTCGAGCGACTGGTACGCGCCCAGCAACAGCTGCTGCCCGGTTTGCCCGCGTGCATAGAAAGTGCGCGACACCTGAGCGCCGCCGAAGGAACGATTGGTCAGGGTGCCACCGTACTCCCGAGCGAAGGGAACACCTTGCGCAACGCATTGATCGATGATGTGAACGCTGATCTGCGCGAGGCGGTAAACGTTTGCTTCGCGGGCTCGGAAATCGCCGCCTTTTACCGTGTCGTAGAAAAGACGGTAGATGCTGTCGCCGTCGTTCTGGTAGTTCTTAGCGGCGTTGATGCCGCCCTGCGCGGCAATGGAATGCGCGCGACGCGGCGAGTCTTGAAAACAAAAACATTTGACGTGATAGCCGAGTTCACCTAGCGTCGCCGCAGCAGACCCGCCAGCCAGCCCCGAACCCACAACGATCAACGAATGACGGCGTTTATTGGCCGGGTTGACTAGTTTTAAATCGAAGCGGGCTTTGTCCCACTTCTGTTCGATCGGACCGTCGGGGATTCTCGCGTTCAGTTCCATTTATTTGACCAGCCCCGCGAGAACGCTGATGGGGATCGAAATATACCCGGCCACAATGGTGGTCGCGAGTGCGGCGGCAGCTTTGCGTAATAGCGGAGTGTGGCGCGGATGATTCAGGCCGAGAGATTGAAACATGCTCCAGGCGCCGTGGCGAATGTGGAGACCGAGCAGAATCATCGAGAAGATGTACCAGGCCGAGACGTACCAGACACGGAAACCTGTTACGAGGTTGCGGTACACGTCACCTTCGACGAACCCGCCACCGGGATGAAAATAGCCGACAGTCAGATGCAGCAGGTGATAAATGATAAAGGCCAGAATAATGGGGCCGCTCCAGTACATGGTGCGCGAGGCGTAAGAGGAGACCGTGTTCTGCCGCTTGGCGTACGAGACGGGACGGGCGGATGTTTTGCGAACGGCCAGTTTGATCGAAGACCAGATGTGCAGCGCCACGGCCAGCAGAAGAACGGCCCGCGCTCCCCAAAGCGCTTCGGGGAAACGCCGGAGAGCCGCACCGTAGAAGTTCAACTGTTCCGACCCCTCGAATACCTGCAGATTCCCAATCATATGGAAGATCACGAACAGGAATAGGATGATGCCGCTGACAGCCATGATGGCTTTTTGGCCGTTGGTCGATTCCCAAAAGCGCACAGGGCGAACTTCACGCGTGCTGATCACAGTGGTAGCCATGTTGGTTCCTAACTCGAAAGCGAATGAAAGGTTCAGCGGACCGTTAGCGGACGCTCGAACGCATTACGCTGCGACAGTTTGCCTGACGCTACTTTCAGGGTATCGCAGGGAAAGCAGGACGACTCGATCGCGGCTAAACCTTACAGAGCTGGTAGGCCTGCTCCAGGCCGTGAATGGGCGGGGTCTTGACGGGTATGAATTCGTGCGAGAAAAAACCCTGGAACCCGGTGTCGGCGATGGCCGTTGCTACGGCGCGCCACTGCACTTCCTGAGTTTCGTCCAATTCATGCCGCCCGGGATTGCCGCCGGTATGGAAGTGGCCGAAGAACTGAATGTTATCCCGAATGGTGCGAATCAGATCGCCTTCCATGATCTGCATGTGATAAATGTCGTAAAGCAATTTCACCTTCGGCGAATCGACCTGCTTCATCAGCTCGATCCCCCAGGCGGAGTGGTCTGCCATGTAGTCTTTGTGGTTGACTTTGCTGTTGAGAAGTTCGAGATGAATGGTGACGCCTTTTTCTTCGGCGAAACTCTTGATCTTGTTCAATCCGATTGCGCAATTTTTCAGCCCTTCGTTGTCGGGCATGCCGCCGCGATTGCCGGAAAAGGTAATGACGTCGGTGACCTTGGCGGCTGAGGCAAGCGTGATGTCGCTTCTGAGCTTTTCCAAAACCTTATCGTGGTTTTCGAGTCGATTCAGGCCGATCGGAATAGTGTTGGGTGGTGAAGCCGCCGTCATGGAAGGCACCAGGCCATACTTCTGAACGGTTGCGTATTGCTCGGGTGTGACGAGATCGATGCCCTTAAGGCCAATGCGAACGGCTTCCTGGCATAACTGGTCGAGGGTAAACCACTTTTCGTAACACCAGAGACACACGCCCTGTTTCAAACGCCCGCCTCCTGTTGCCGCGTCGGGTGCGGCCAACGCAGGACGCCCCAATACAGCGGCGCCCGCCGCAACGGCGGACTTCAATGCTTTTCGACGATTCATTCGAGAGCATCCTATCAAACCACGATTGCATCGTGACAGATATGGCCTTAACGTTACCTCCCTTGCCCGCAGTCCTTCTTGGCATGTTCAGCGTGCAGTGCGGAGCCGCGTTGGCGAAGAATATGTTTCCGGCGCTCGGACCGGTGGGCACGGTCAGTTTGCGTATTGGTCTGTCGGCGGCAGTTCTGTGTGCGGTATTTCGTCCTCGATTACTCAGCATGCAGCGGAAGCAGTGGCGGATAGTGATTGCCTACGGCATCGTGCTGGCAATCATGAACCTGTCGTTCTATCTAGCACTCGCTCGCATTCCACTCGGCCTGGCCGTAACGCTGGAGTTTACTGGGCCCTTGTCGATCGCGGTGCTCGGGTCGCGGCGTGTGACGGATTTTCTGTGGGTGCTGCTCGCGATGGCGGGTATTGCCTTGATCGCACCGTGGCAAGTATCGGCGAACGTTGACACGGCGGGGGTATTGCTGGCGTTGGCGGCCGGCGTTTGCTGGGCGATTTATATTGTCGTGGGCTCGCGGATGTCGCGGGTTTTGGCGGCTGGTCCAGGCGTTGCCGCAGGGATGCTGCTGGCTACGGTGGTGATTGTTCCGTTCACTATCGCCAGCCACTCTCTCAGCCATCTGACGCCCAATCTGCTGCTGTCGGGTTTGGGTGTGGCATTACTGTCGAGCGCACTTCCTTATTCGCTCGAGATGATGGCGCTGCGCTCGATTCCCGCGCGCACGTTTGGCATTCTAATGAGTCTGGAGCCGGCCATCGGTGCGTTGAGCGGCCTGTTGCTGCTGGGCGAACACCTGAATTCGAAACAGTGGGCGGCGGTTGGATGTGTGATGATTGCGAGCGCCGGAGCGACAGTGACAACCAGACATCCAGCGGAATCAGTTACCGCCTGAACGTTCTTCGGACGTTGACAACCAACAGCCGCCTGCTGAGAACCAACAGCTTTCATCCGGCTCGGTGCCACGGCGCAGGGATCGAACGTCGAAGGTATCGTCGCGCTTGAAAGCCGCAGTCAGGCGTTTGGCAAGATCTTCATCGCGCGCACCGAGACACGGAATGAAGAGAGCAGGTGTGTGGAAGCGTGCTTCGAAACGCGAGTGCGCAGTACGGGTGATCAACAGCATGGCCCCAGCGCCGTGCGTAGGCGTCAGTGGAAAAAGCAGCCGGCCGCCCGGGCGAAGTGCATCGAGCCAAACGTCGAGCGGCGCGGTGGCGCCAGCGTTGACATAAAGAACGTCGCATTGCGGCAAAGAGCCGGCCGATCCTGACCGGCAATGCACTGCCACGTTCCGATAGGCTGCAAGATTGCAGGCGGCGCGCTGCGCGAGTTCGGAATCGATCTCGTAGGCAGCGACAGAGCCGGCCTCGCCTGTGAGCTGCGAAAGAATGGCGGTGTAATAGCCGGTGCCTGCGCCGACATGGGTGATAACGTCGCGCTCGCGAATCTTCAGCGCAGCCAGGCAGAGAGCGTGGAGACTTGGCTGTCCGTTGTTGATGCCGCCCGGCGCCAAGGCGACGAGAATGTCCTGGTAAATCAGTGAAGGGTCGTCGCTGGGTGTTTCGATATAGCCGCCGCCCGTCAAAACTTTCCAGGGTCCTTTGCCTACAAAATGTTCGCGCGGGGTTTTTTGGAAGGCCTGCCACAAACGCTTCTGCTCTTCGCCGAGCGAGGCCGTGATCAGGCTGGCGAAAAAAGCTCGATGCGCTGCGAGGCGATCCATGAATGAACAGCTATTCCGAGGAAAGGTCCTGTTTGCGGGCTTGCTTTAAATGATGTTCCAGATGCGGTAGCAGAGCTTTCGCATAGGCTTGCAGATCCGGAGAGGCCCCGTGATCTGCCTCGCGCTTCACCGAGACCAGGGCATTCTCATGTTCGTTCACCACCAGCTTCAGGAACTGGTGGTCGAAGGCATCGCCTTTGGCCTTGCTCAACTTCCTGATCGCGGTCAGGTGCACCTCGTCGAGCGTGTTCGGAGCGACACCGCCGGTCTTATTGGCAATCAGAGTAAGCTTCTTCAAATCCAGGCCGTGTTCCTGTTCCAGGGTGCGGCCCAACGCCTTCACCTGTGGAGTGGTGGCTCTGGTCTGGGCCAAACTGCCCAGGCGAACCGAGGTTAGATCGAATTCACCGGCAAACTCGATGAAGTCCTTGTCATTGGCGCTCAGTTGATCGAGTTGACCAAAGGCCAGCGGTGAACCAAGCGTCACAATAAGAGCGACGGCGGGGAAGAAGTTCCTGAACATCTGTCTTAGCTTACTTCGAGCAGAGCTTACTGCATACAGCACGTACGAGATGATATCCCCTGAGTGAAGATTACGCAGCTCGAAACCACGCGCATCGCTGAATTCCCCCAGCTTCTCTGGCTGCAGGTAGAGACCGATGAAGGGCTGAGCGGCCTGGGCGAAACGTTCTTCAACGCCAGTTCAGTGGAGGCCTACATTCATGACGATCTGGCTCTGCAACTGATTGGGCGCGACCCGCTAGCTATCGATGCCATCTCACGGGATCTGGTGGGCTATCTCGGTTTTCGCTCTACGGGTGTCGAAGCCAGAGCGCATTCGGCGGTAGATATTGCGCTCTGGGATCTATTTGGCAAGGCGGCCGGCCAACCGCTGGTGCAGTTACTAGGCGGCTGGACTCGTGATCGCGTGCGCACCTACAACACCTGCGCCGGCGATCGCTATATGCGGAAAGCGCAGACACAATCTAGCCAAAACTGGGGCGTCGAGGAAGCATCCAGCGGCTCACCCGTCACCGGCTTTGATGATCTGCAAGATTTCCTGACGCGTGCCGGCGACCTGGCCGAGTCGTTAGTGGCGGAAGGCATTACGGCCATGAAGATTTGGCCCTTCGATGCAGCCGCCGAGAAAACGCAGGGGCATTACATCTCACCTGCCGATTTGGAGAAGGCGCTCGAACCGTTTGCAAAGATTCGCGAGCGGGTAGGCCGCAAAATGGAGATCATGGTGGAGTTCCATTCGATGTGGAAGCTCCTGCCTGCCATCACGATTGCCCGCGCCCTCGCGTCCTACCAAACCTTCTGGCATGAGGACCCGATCAAGATGGACAGCCTGGCTACCCTAGAGCGCTATGCCGCAGTGTCGCAGGCGCCTGTCTGTGCGTCGGAAACGCTGGGCAGCCGCTGGGCTTTTCGCGATCTGCTGGAGACGAAAGCGGCCGGCATAATCATGCTCGATCTGGCATGGTGCGGCGGTGTATCGGAAGCCCGCAAGATTGCGGCCATGGCTGAAGCGTGGCAGTTGCCAATTGCGCCACACGACTGCACGGGCCCGGTTGTGTTTGCCGCCTCCACACATCTTTCACTCAACGCGCCGAATGCACTATTTCAGGAGTCGGTACGCGCTTTTTACCGGGGCTGGTATCCGCAGGTCATCAGCGGCGTACCTACGGTGAACGACGGTTTTGTAAGTATCACCAGTGAGCCCGGGCACGGCTGCGCACTGCTGCCGGATATCGAGAAGCGGTTTACCGTGAGCCGCCGCGCATCACTTTCCCGTTGACCAGCTGGCTCGCATCAGCGGGATGCGCCCCGACCCCGCTGAAATTCTCCAATTGAAGGCCGGTTACGTTTTCCGCTTCCAGGGCTGGACCGTAATACTCCGATGGGTCTGCGCCCCAGTGCACGGTCACGTTACGCAAAGAAAGATCCGAAGCCCAACGGCAGTAGACGCCTGCGATTTTGTGCTGGTACAAGCCTTGGTAAGCTGTTCCAGGCCGCAGATCATAGAATCCGCCTTTGATCGGTGACGTTTTCCGGATATTAACCCGCACATCATCGAAAGCAACGTCGCTGATCGGGCTATCCTGCCAGCCGTGAATAAACAAGCCGCTCTCGCCATCGCACAGGATGTTGTGAAAGCGGAGCGCGCGAACCGTGCCGGTTTTTGTTCCGGCGTCACGCGGCAGGTTTGATAAGTGAACCGGCTCCCCTGCGCCCCACCACATTGCCGCTCGCAAGCCGGTTGTGATGACCATATCCGAGAAAACCAGGTTTTCGACCAGCGCTCCATCGCGATTTAAAAGGCAAATGCCGCGGTTACTATGCGAAATCACGCATCCAACGAAGGAGGCATTTCGAATGGTCTCCGGACCTTCCGGCTCGATCTTGATTCCGGCCGAACTCGAGGTGAGCGTGCAGCCGGTGACGGTGATATCTTCACACGGGCCATACTTTGTGAAGTTACGGGATGTTTTGAGGATGATACAGTCGTCGCCGGCCTGGATGTTACAGTTTGCGATTCGTACGCGGCGGCAATGGTCCACGTCGATGCCGTCGCAGTTGGGGACGCGGAGATCGTTAAGAATCGAGATGCCTTCGACATACAAACCGTCGCAGCCAATCGGATGAATGGTCCAGGTAGGAGCGTCGACAATTGTAAAGTTTTCCAGCCGCACATTCCGGCAGCCGACAAATAGAAGCATGCGAGGGCGGCCGTCAGGAGGATTGAGTTCCGATGGCTTATCCAGAGGATCGTACGGTCCGAGAAACGCAGCGGTCACCTTGTAGCCGCCTTCCTGCATGTCTTTTAGATAGGCGTGAAAATTGCCATCGATCCGGCCGACGCCGCAAATTTGTACATTTTCGGCTTCTTTGGCAAAGAGCAGCGATCCGAGTTCGCGGAAGTCATCGCGATTGCCGCTGGCCTTCAACGTCGCACCGTTTTGAATTTCGAAAGTAACATTCGATTTCAGAGTGAGCGTGCCGCTGAGATAGGTCTTGCCGGCTGGTAGCAGCACGCGCCCGCCGCCGGCTGACGCACAGGCATCGATGGCGCGCTGAATGGCGCGCGTGTCGTTTTCGGTTCCATCGCCTCGAGCACCAAAACTAAGCGCGGAATAAATAGCGGGTGCTTGCGCTTCGAGGAAGCCCGGGGCCGCCGCCAGCAGGCTCAAGAACGATCGCCTTCTCATGCCTGAAAAGTTTACACACCTTCATCCCAGTATTCTGTTGAAGTGCGCTATTTCCTGCTATTCCTTTGGTTATCACCACTCCTTGCCCAGCAATTTCACGTTGAACCAAATCTTTTGAAGCAAGGGCAAGTCCTGAAGGTGTACGGCGACGTGGAGGCTCGTAGCGCGCGCCTGAATCATCGCTTGATCGAGCTTTTTCCACAGGACAGCGGCGGAACTTTGGGCCTGATGCCGATTGACGTGCTTACGAAACCGGGGCTCTATCGACTCGAGTGGCTGGACAATAAGAACAGCGTCATCCACACGCAAGAAATCACGATCAGGAATGCTCATTATGCGACGCAGAATGTCGTATTGAGCAAAGCCCTCTCCGAACTGCACTCAAGCGTTGACGAACGCGCCAGATTTGCGGCATTTCTCAAGGATGTTTCAGCGATCCGTTACTGGCAGGAGCCGCTGGAACCGCCCACTCCAGGCTGCATTACGTCGCCTTTCGGCGTGATGCGATTACACAATGGAAAGCCAACCGGGGAGTATCACGCCGGACTCGATCAACGTGGGCCGCTCGGTTCGCCGATTCATGCCGTCACCGGTGGCGTAGTCAAGATAGTGGGGGAATTTGCGCTACGAGGCGGAACGGTCGCTATAGATCACGGACAGGGGCTCGAGTCGATCTATCTACATATGTCGAAATTTGAGGCGCATCAGGGCCAACAAGTGAAAGCGGGCGATGTGATCGGTTATGTCGGTTCAACGGGCCGTTCCACCGGCCCGCATCTCCATTGGACGCTCTATGCGAATAGTGAGGCGATCAACCCTTTACAGTGGGTTCACTTAACAGCTTGCGCGTCTTCCCATCCCGCGCCGAAGCACAGTCATTAACAACCCCAAGCCACTCAACAATAAGAATATTCCATTCGGCTCAGGAACCGCGGACGTAGAACCAATCGCGTAAGTCAAGTTATCGAGGGCAAACGGCGCCGGTGTTGCGCCCGGAACTTGCGAAGAGAAATCGAGAGCGGCGGTTTTCACCAAAGCGCCCGAGTAAGAATACGAATCTTCCGAAGCATTGGGGCAAACGGCCGGCGACGGTGGGCAGCCTGCAGGATGCGTAAGATTGTTCGAAGTCCCTAGCGAGAAGCCCGCCGCGTTGAAGAGCCGAACCTGAAACACGTCCTGAGTTGTCACTCCAAGTGCGGCATCGAAAGAGAGTAGCGAAGTAGGTGCGTCGAAAGTAAGCGTCAGGACACCAGGAACGCTTCCCAACAACACTGGAGTTTTCAACTTTGTAGTAATTCCTCCGAACGGTGCACCGAACGTTGCCCCAGCCACGGTATTAGCTGGCACCTGACTGTCTTTCACAAAGCTGAAATCGATGCCGAATGCATGGAGACCCGATGCCGGAATGGCGGTTGGCGATAATTCGCTGAAATTGAGGGTTGTGATGGTAGCCGAAGAAGAGAGTCCCGGATGGATTAGCAACAGCGTGGAAAGAGAGCTAAGTACAAGTAGTTTTGAAATCATTGTTATCTCCAGGTTAGAACGCTTACTGCCCTTTAGTTACGGCGTGTACAAATCACTCATTCTAAAGCTTCGATAAGTCTGGCTATTCATATCGAAGTACACCATCGGTGCTGCCGCGCCCGGACCCGGTGAAAATTCGATCGCCTCACTGCTACTCGGAGTTGGTACTCCCGCCAGGTAGTACAGGTTGTTGCTCAGGAGTCTTTGCGCTGAACCGACAGCGTAGGAATATATGTTCATGCGCGCTTCGGTGGCTATGGCAACGGTCAGGGCCGACTCATCAACAGTCAAGGCAAGGCCACGGCTCCCATTGAACAACGCATAGTCTTCGTTGGCGTTATCGAACAAAGTCATTTCGGTTCCAGTAAGAGTCACATTGTGTTGATGTGAGAACCAGTTTCCGCTGAGGAGGGCGAAATTGCCTTGATTTCCCATCGTCCAAAGAATGTCGCCGGCGCCGGCGCCACTCGCGTAATCAATTTTCAACACCCAGTCCTGGTGCCGGATAGACAGAATGATGTTGTTATCGCCGGTATAGGCCAGCGAATTGGCATGCATCCAGTCGTTCGCCACCAAGCCGAACTGGAGGACCGGGCAACCAGGCCCGTTGCTGACGCACGTTTCGCCCAATATTGCTTTGCGCATGACATTGAGATGTTGAAAACCACTCCACGCCCAAACTACTTGAAAGTTGTCGTCCAAGACTAGAATCGCGTCGCCCAGCACGTCGACCGGCCCTTGTCCCTGGTCAGCAATCTGTTCTATTCCCGCCAGCACCGCGATGTTTCCATTGGGTAGCCGTATCGCATCATGATTAAAGCCCGCAATCCGGTTTGGAATGGCAGAGCTAATGATGTTAAAAGGAGCGCCGGTAAGCTCTTCGCCGACCCGTGAGATGTTGGTTTCACGAATGATGTTGCCTAGAAGATCGATTTCCTGTAGCGATTCACCGTAGATCACCATCATGGTGCCCCCGTTGAAGGGCCGCAACAACTGGTTAGCCCCCGAGTAGTACCAAATTACATTGCCGGAAGTATCGTAGGCTACTGGAATGGTGGTTTGAGAACCGAGGTACGAGTTGAGAATCACCGGCTGGCCTTGACTGACTCCACGCACAGTCATGGTTGGCAGTATCACGCCCGACGGGATGGGGCCGGTGCGAAACTGCGACACCGGTCCGTTCGTAGAAGAGAACCCCGAAGACACCTGGTACGCCATCGTGTAGGTGGTATTGGGTGTCATGCCGGCTATCTGAAAATTCACACTCTGCCCGGGTACACAGTTTTGGTACGGCGTAGCTGAACCGGTAGTAACCGCTGTGCCGAGCGACGCAAAGAATACACGCATGGCGCCGGCTGTGCAAGAAGCACTGTATATGGCCACCAAAGGGTTGCTGGTTCCAGTTACAACGGGTGTATCGAGACTGGTTAGCAGAGAGGTCGCTGTATAGGTTGCGGAGGTAACGCCTGTATCCGCCAGATTTGCAGAATCTCGGGCCGTCACTGTAACTGTGTAGGCGCCTTCCTGCATGGGGGCGTAGCTGATGGTGGTTATCAAGCCGAAATCGCGGCTAACCACTGTTACTCCGTTCTGCGCGATTACCCAGCGATATTGCAGCGTTTTACCATCCTGCGCCGTGTTACTGGCGGTCCAGTTGACGCTAGTGCCTACAGGTTGGGAGGCGGCAGTCGGTCCAGTTATGCCGACCGTAACCGCACTCGCCGGTAGAACCGAGAGGAAAAGCGGGAGGAAAACAGCCAAATAATTTGATTTCACTAGGGGAACTCCGTTCCACGAAGTATACACAAAACGGATTTCGATTAGATCACAAGCGGAGAAGGCTTCGTTTTTCGTATCAATTAAACGATCAACGGAACGTTGATCCTGCTACGGGCTTTGCCTGCGCGAATGCCGCCCACCTTCTCGCACGGTTTGCCTCGCGCCGTCAGGCGATGGCCGTTCGCGCTTCGCTCGGCGCGAGCCGCTGGCGCATCAGTCGCCAGGTGCTCACCGAAAGCCTACTCCTTGCCATTTCAGGAGGTTTGCTGTGCGCCGTGTTTGCCGCTGGGCAATAGCTGGCCTGCTCCCACTCGCTCCCCAAACACTCACTTAGTCGGCGCGCATCACTGTCGACACGCGTGTCTTTCTTTTCTCGGTCGCGCTGCCTGAACCAGGCTGCGCAGATCGATCTCTGGCCGTATTTACTGTGACAAACATCGTGGAAAACGGGCTCTGGGCGAGAGGGGAATAGGCCTCGGCAGCGGCTGAGACGCCGAGGCTGCTCTGTTTCACGTCTCCTACAACCCCTACGATGTCGCGCATGGGCAGCTCGCCCGGGCCAAGCTGTAACCGATGCCCGGCCGGATACGTTTCCCAATCGCGTCCTGATTGGGAAAGAAGCGCCGCCTGTATTTAGCGTGGGCACTGCTGGAATCGCCGAACCTGGTGATTCTGGACGAAAGTTTTGCAGCGCTCGATTCGGAGACGGCCCGACTGGCTTTGGAGACAACGGTGGAGCGGGCGAAAGACGCGGAGTTTGTTCCTCCCCAATAAAAGAAGCGGAAGGAAGCTTTTCATTCACAGGCGATTGGGTGTAGAATCCCATTCGAGTCGAAAACATGAAACAGAAAATACTCATAGCTGCGGCGGCCATGTGGATGATTTGGCCCAGCGTTGCCGGCGCACAACAGCTCCCGCCGCTGACCCCGATCCCGCCGCCGCATGGCCATTCCATCCTCGCGCAGACCCACAGGGCCGATCTTGCGGCTCAAGCGGGTTCGCCGTGGCAGGCGCTGACGAACCAACCTACGTTTCTGGTTAACGGCGCCTGTAACCCGCTTCAGCTTACCGATGGCACGGTTATGGTGCAGGATTGCGGCTCTCAGAACTGGTGGCGGCTGACGCCGGATGACACCGGCAATTACGTAAACGGGACGTGGACGCAATTGGCGTCACTGCCGTCTGGATACAGCCCGCTCTATCACTCGTCCGCGGTATTGCCTGATGGGCGCGTCATCATCGAGGGTGGCGAATACAATTTTTTTCACGACGTTGAGACGAATTTGGGCGCTATCTACGACCCGGTAGCAAACACATGGACGTCCGTGCCGCCGCCTGCAGGGTTGGCGAGGATTGGCGATGCTCAGAGCGTTGTGCTCGCTAATGGGACTTATATGCAGGCCAATTGCTGCACCACGGAAGCCGATCTGCTCGATCCCAAGACCTTAGCGTGGACTCCAACCGGGGCAGGCAAGTCCGATGTTTATTCCGAGGAAGCGTGGACGCTGCTGCCCAATCAGCGGGTGCTGACGGTGGACACGTACGTTTTTCAATACAACGCCACGGGAATGAACTCGGAGATCTACAATCCCAGCACAGGCAGATGGCAGAGCGCGGGCGGGACAAGATTGCAACTCTGGGATTCGGCAGCGGATTGCGGCGGACAGACGGTCTCCTCGTTTGAAGTGGGGCCTGGAGTCTTACGGCCCGACGGAACGGTCTTTTACACCGGGGCGAACAGCTGCGGCGCAGCGCATACCGCAATCTACAATTCTTTTACCGGAAAATGGACGGCTGGACCGGATTTCCCGAGCGGACTCGACATCGCCGACGGCCCGGCGGCATTGGAGCCGAATGGCAAGGTTTTGATGATGGCCAGCCCAGGGATCTATCAAACACCTGCGACGTTCCTCGAATGGGATGGAAAGAACCTGACCCAGATCCCCGGCACGCCAAACGCACCGAGCGATTCGTCCTACTACGGCAACATGCTGGTGCTTCCGACGGGCCAGATTCTGCTGACCGACTACTCGAATGACGTCGAGATTTTCACGCCCGCGGCCAGCCCTAAGCCGAATACAAGACCGCTCGTTCTGTTCACGCCGCTCCTTCTTAGCCCGGGCGATTCGTATCAAGTCTTCGGAATAGGATTGAACGGCGTTTCGCAGGGAGCGGCGTACGGAGACGACGTCCAAGCCGCCACGAACTATCCCTTGGTGCGCATTACGAATCTCAAGACCGGCCATGTTTTCTATAGCCGAACCCACGATCACAGCAGCATGGCTGTTGCATCGGATGCTATTGTGTCCACTCATTACGATGTTCCAGACGGCCAGGAACCGGGTCTCAGCGAGCTGGTTGTGGTTGCGAACGGGATCTCCTCGAATCCTGTCCTTATTTACGTGCAGTAGGCTCCCATCACGAATGCGCGATCTCAGCGCATGACAGTGTCCGCCGTCCGCACTGTTATGTCGTCATGCGACATGTCGTGGTGAGCAATGAGGCTATCGAACGCAAACCACTTACCGAACCTGTTTTCCTGATTTTGACCAGCTTGGCCGATCAGCCCAGGCATGGATATGCGGTGCTGCAAGATATCCGGCGGATGACAGGATGGGCTGATAGAGCGGTTTTGACAGAAGGACAATTCGCGGGACAAGCGAGTATGCGTTTGAAAGAGAGGGAGGCGTAGGGCCGTGCAAAGAATATATCGAGCAATCCTTCGGTTGTATTCAGCAAGGTAAAGAACAACGTTTGCCGCCGAGTGATCAAAGGGCGTCTGAACTGGCAAGAACAGATTCCGAGCTCCGGCTTCCCCTTCAAATATCGCGGGGAAGCCGCCCGGGCCGGTTAGCTCGAATCGCTGCTTGACTATTCGCAACGCAATGCGCTAATCGGATCGACGCTCAACGCGCGGCGGGCAGGCAAGTAGGATGCAAGTAAAGCGATAAAAAAGATGGCAACAGCTACCGCCATAAAAGTGACCGGATCAGCGGAGCTAACGGAGAAAAGAAGATTCGCCATCAATCGGGTCAAGCAAAAGGAAGCGGTCAGGCCAGTGAGAATTCCCACCGCCGCGATCTTCGCCCCCTGCGCAAGCACTATTCGCAGCACATCTCCAGACTGAGCTCCCAATGCCATGCGAATCCCGATTTCCTGCGTCCGCTGGGCGACGGAGTATGAGATAACGCCATAAATACCGACAGCTGCCAAGGCCAGCGCCAGGGCGCTGAAGCAGCCGAGGACGACGAAGGTAACGTGGCGCGTCGAGACCGAATCGCGAACGTATTGCTCCATCGTGGCGATCGCAAAGACGGGCTGGTCCTTGTCAATCGAAGCAACGGCGCTTCGGATCTCTGAGGTTAACAGCGCCGGTTCGCCGGCCGATTTCACGAGCAGCGTCATGGAACCCGTGACGGCCTGATGGAGCGGAAGATATATTTCGAAACGAGCGGGATTCGCCAGCCCGTACATTTTGGTTTCACCCACCACTCCGACAACCGTGAGCCACTGCGGCAGATCTTTCGAAGACGGGTGGCCCAGCAGGAAGCGGCTGCCGATCGGATTTCGCCCCGCAAAAAACTGTTTGGCTAGCAGCGAGTTAATCATGGCCACGCGCGCGCCCTTCTCGTTATCCATCTCGGTGAACGTTCGGCCCCGTAGGAGCCGGACGCCTAGCGTGTTGACGTAAGCAGGGCTAATCACGTGAACGTCGGGATGCGGGAAACTCCCTGGCTTCGGGAGCGTGATGCCGTCAATGGTGATATCAGTCCGCCCATGGTCGTTCGCCAGCGGCACGCCTGTTCCGAGCGCAGCCGCCTGGATCCCCGGCAATTCGCGCGTGCGGCTGAGTAACCTATCCCAAAAATTGAGAATCGCGGGATCTTTATCGTATTGAGAAGTCCGCAAATCGATGCGCATCGTGAGCACGTGCGCGGTTCGAATTCCCGCATTCACGGACAGCAGGCGAAAGAGGCTCTGCATCATCAGTCCTGCGCCAATCAGCAGAACCAGCGCAAGGGAAACCTCCGCTACGGCGAGAATGCCGCGCCAGCGACTTTGCGCTGGGCCCGTGCCGGTAGTCCGCCCCCCGTCTTTTAATTCCAGTTGCAGATCCGCCCTGGTGGAGTGCAGAGCGGGCACCAGTCCAAAGACGAATGCGGACAAAGCCACCACGCCCGCGGTAAAAAGAAGAGCCGGTCCATTCAGCTCGACATTCGCGCCCGCTAGCATACCCTCGGGAATCAGTCCTACCAGTCCGCGGATTACGGCAACCGCCAGCGCCAGCCCTGCCAAGCCGCCCAGGGACGTCACAATGAGACTCTCCGCGAGCATCTGCGCAACGACCCGGCCACGGCTCGCGCCAACGGCCATGCGCAGCGCAATTTCCCTGTTGCGCCCCGCGTTATGCATCAGAAACAAGTTGCCAACGTTCGCGCAAGCAATTAGAAGTACAAAAGTGACGGCAGCAAAAAGGACGATAACCGCCGGACGTATCTCACTGACGAACACGTCGCGCAGGGGCTGCAAGGCCACTCCGAACTGGTCGTTAGAGCCCGGATAAGCTCTTGCCAGTCGAGCCGCAATGCCTTCCATTTCCGCTCGTGCCTGCTCAAAGGTGATGCGTGGGAGTAACCGCCCCAGCACGATCATCTCACCGCGATCGCCGCGCTCACTGGCGGAGGAATTATGAGTCAGCCACACGCCGACCGGTTCCAGCAAGTCGGTTTTTTCAGTCCACCGGAACTCCGGAGGCAGCACGCCGACGATGTTAAAACTGCGGCCATCGAGCGCTATGCTTCGTCCGATGACTTTGCGGTCGCCGCCAAAATGCGATTGCCAAAGCGGATAGCTCAGCAGCACCACCGCCGCCGCGACGGCCTTCTCCTCTGATACGTCGAAGTCTCGTCCCAGAAAAGGACGCAGGCCTAGCATCGAAAGGAAGTTTGTAGACACAGCTTGCGCCTTCACGTTTTCCGGCTGGTTAATGCCGGAGAGGCTAAATCCCACGCTGCTTACCGCCGCCATCTGGGAAAAAACTTTGTTCTGCGCCTGCCAATCTCCGAAGTTGGGATACGAAACGCTCACTAGACCGACCTTGGGTGTCGTCTCGTTAAGTACGATCAGGCGCGCGGCATCGTTGTAAGGCAGCGGCCGGAGCAAAATGCCATAGAGTACGGAAAATATCGCCGTGTTTGCACCAATGCCGAGAGCGAGGGTGAGTAGTGCGGCCACTGTAAATCCCGGTGACTTACGGAGCACGCGCCATCCGTACCGAAGATCGTGCACGAGAGTTTCGAATAAACGTACTCCCCAGGCATCACGGCATTCCTCCTTCAGCCGGTCCACCCCCAAATTCATCTTTGCCTCCCTTAGAGCGTCCGCTTCTGTCAGACCCGCCATCCGGTACTTTTCGATTTGCTGCTGGAGATGAAACCGCAGCTCCTCCTCCAGATCCGCCTCCGCAACATTTCTTTGGAACACGGAGCGGAGACGAAAAACAATATCGTGGAGCATGGCGCGTCCTCTTAAACCGTCCCGAGTACTTGAGCCATGGCGGCCGCCAGTTGGTTCCAACTCTCCGTTTGTAAATCAAGCTGCCGATGGCCGGTTTTTGTGAGTTCGTAGTATTTAGCGCGCCGGTTGTTGTCCGATGTGCCCCAGAGCGCTTTAATCCATCCGCGGCGTTCCAGCCTATGTAAAGCGGGATACAACGAACCTTGCTGAATGCACAGCTGGTCGCCGGAGGTTTGTTGAATGCGTTCGGAAATGCCCCAGCCATGCTGAGATCCAAGAGCGAGAGTGCGCAGAATGAGAAGATCAACAGTCCCTTGTGGAAGATCCAGACCGTGTTCTGACATGTGTACCCCTCGTACCTCTACAAGAGATTGTGCATCAACTTTTGTCGAAGTGCAAGGGGAACAATGTCGACCGTGTTTCCGGGTTCAAAACCCTTCCCACACCAGCGCCGGGAAACTGGATTGCGCGCGAAAGCCTACCGATTCATATAGACGGATGGCGCTGATATTCGACGAGGTAACGGTCAGGCTCACGGACGTGCGGCCCGAGTCGACAATTCTGACAAGCGACTGGCGCAGCAGTTCATAGCCCAAGCGGGCGTTCCGCACAGCGGGCAAGGTGCAGAGCTGCGTAATGTGGCCCGCTTGTGCCGATACCATGCTGGCCAGACAGACGCCGCACACCCGACCGCTGCGCTCGTCCACCGCGACTGTCGAACACTCCGGCGAAAAGGTCCCGCAGCCGGGATACTTCACAATGTTCATGAGGAAGTGGCGTGCGCCCGGTATGGTGCGGTACTGATCGTTGATTTCGCTATCGACATGGCCGCGATAGGACGCCGACACCAGGTGAGCGACCTCTTCAGCGAGCCGTTCCGACCACGGCACAAACGATACGTTGATCTCGGGCGACTGGCTTTGCAGACGAAGGACCGCGGGCCGGCCAATCTCCATGAAGCAGCGCTCGAATCGGGACAGCTGTTTGTGAAACGGCAGCGGCTGCGAGGCGGGTGAATGCAGCAGCATCAGCTGCGACTCGATGCGGCGGATGCCGGAAATCAGCATGATGCCCTGCACCGTTGCGCCCAGCAGCATCATCTCGTTGGCGGAACTGGCGTAGCGGTCTTTAATGAAGAAATCGCCGATCAGCCCTTTGCGGCCTTCGCAGACGTGATAGGCATAGCCAACCACTTCCCTGCCCGCCACCAGTGCGTAGCCGTACAGAGAACGAAGCTGAACAAAGCGGCGCAGCAATTCTGCCGACGGGCGAAAGTCCCAGCGGAAACGGCTCTCCCAAAGTTCAATCTCTTCCTGAAACAAGGGATCGATATCGGAGGCCGTCAACGTCGGCAACTCCACAACGTCCGGGGATCGAACCTGTGGGCTCGCCGACATCTCCGAATTATACGTTTACTTCGGCCAGCGTCGAGCTTGCTACATTTGCGCGGGTTTGGAGGAGGCGTCCGATACGCCGGGTGGCTTCGCGGGTGCGAGCTTCATTTTCGATCAGGCTGAAGCGCACAAAGCCTTCACCCATGGGACCGAAACCCATGCCGGGCGAAAGAGCGACATGTGCCTCGCGCATCAGAAGCTTAACGAATTCGAGCGAGCCCATTGCGCGGAACGGTTCCGGCAAACGCGCCCAGAGAAACATAGTGGCTTTCGGCGGTTGTACCGGCCAGCCGGCTTGTTCGAGACCGTCCACCAGCCAGTTGCGGCGCTGCTGATACAAGTTACGAATCCTTGCCGGAGCGTCTTGGCACTCGAGCAGCGCCGTGACGGCAGCCAGTTGGATCGGCTGGAACATGCCGTAGTCGAGATAGCTTTTGATGCGGGTGAGAGCGGAGACAAGGTGGCGATTTCCCAGGCAAAAACCAACCCGCCAGCCTGCCATGTTGAAGCTCTTGGTCATCGAGTAGATTTCCACGGCGTAATCTTTCGCGCCTTCGACTTCGAGAATGCTGGGCGGGCGGTAACCATCGAAACCCAGTTCGGCATACGCGAAATCGTGAATCACATAGCAGCCATAAATGCGGGCGAGCGCAATAATCTCGCGCATGAAGTTCAAATCGACGCAGAGGGTGGTCGGGTTGTGCGGGAAAGAGATCAGGATGACTTTGGGTTTGTTAGCAACGGTGCGGAAGTGCTCCTTTAGATTATCTAGGAAGGTAGCGGTATCGGGCATGGCAAGCATCTGCGCATCTCCTTCGGCGAGCACTACGCCGAATTGATGGAGCGGATACGCGGGGTTGGCGGATACCACGGCATCGCCCGGTCGCAGCATGGCATAGAGCAAGTGGGCCAGGGCGTCTTTGGCACCCATCGTGACGATGGCTTCGTTTTCCGGATCGAGCGTAACGGAATACTGCTGGCGGTAGCGGTTGACGATAGCCAACCGCAGATCTTTGATACCGCGCGAAACCGAGTATCGATGGTTCAGCGGATCAGGCGCAGCCTCGATCAGCGTTTCAACGGCGGCCGTAGGCGTAGCGCCATCCGGATTGCCCATGCCCATGTCGATAACGTCGATACCGGTAGCGCGCATTTGGTCGCGCAGTTCGTTGATGACGGCAAAAACATAGGGCGGAATTTTTTGAATGCGGTAAAACTCATCGCCAGGAGGCAGCGGCATATGCCAACTAGTGTATCGAGCGTTCAGACATGACGCAGGACGCGTACCGGCAGAAAAATAATCGCAGACACCAGCGCGAGAGCGCCGCCAACGGCAATGCCTACAAAACGGAAAGGCAGCAGAAGCAGCCAGACGATGGGATAGAGCACCAGCGCGCCCAGAGCCAGCGGCCAGCACAGCACAAAAAGAAGGCACCACAGCAGAAAGGTCATCATTGGCAATTCCTAATGGGATACGCAAGCCGGGGCGCGCAGGTTCCGGCAATCGGATCACTGTTTCAAGGAGTTGAGTGGCTCTGGAACGATCTTTTCTGTGCGTCGCGAAAAGGCTGGGTTTTAGGATTAGCGGCATTCCACTCAGGTGCTCTGGCGCTATTGGCGATATGCAGCAGTCCTAATCCGATCATGCGATCCACGCGAGCCATATTGTCGTAATCGACCTTATTCCACTCATCGCCGAGGCCGTGGTAGTCGGGATAGTCGAAGGCGACGGTCAGGCTGTGGGCGGGCACGCCTTGCTCGGCAAGGGCATCGTTATCGCTGCGAGTAAAATAAGCATCGCTGGCCTCTGGATCTTTGTAGACCTTGATGCCGGTTTCGCGGCCGGCCTCCTCCAGAAACTTCGTCACGCTGGAGTAGTCGTAACCAGTCAGGCTGGCAGTGTTGATTTGTTTGCCGGTAGTCGAATCGGTCCGGCCGACCTGCTCGAGGTTGATGTCGGCGACCGTTTTGTCGATGGGAAAGACGGGATGCTCGCCATAGAATTTGGAACCGAGTTCGCCACGCTCCTCGCCGAAAAAAGTCATAAAGACAAGCGAGCGTTTCGGATGAACTTTCAGACGTGCCAGTGCCTGGGCGATTTCAAGGACGGAAACAGTACCGCTACCATCGTCGTTCGCTCCGTTGTAAATATGGTCATCGGTGGCCTTGGTGGACGGACTCGACAAGCCTTTGGCAGTGTCGAGGGTGCCGATGTGGTCGTAGTGCGCGGTAAGAAGAACGCAGGTGCTTTTCAGCTGCGGATCGCTGCCGCGCAAAATGCCGGTCACGTTTTTGACGGTGACTTTCTGATCCTCCGGCGCGGGAATATTTATAGACGCAAAAGCAGGTTTCGGTTCTTTGAGTATCGGAAGAATTTCGCTGCCGGTAACGATCACCATGGGCACGGAAGCGCGTTCCGCTTCTTCGGCTGAGATGAGCCGCGAGGGCGGGGAGGGGCGCGATTTCGATCGCCGGACCACAATTTCGAGAGCGGCTTTGGATGCGGCTGCCGCCTGATTGAAGGCACGCATCTGCCCGTATGCCGCTATCGCTTTGTCCTGCGGCAGCGCGTGAAAGTCGGGCTCTTCGATCAGAATCGCTTTGCCGGTGAGCTCCATTTTCTTGAGGGCGTCGAGGTCGGGAGAGGAGAACAAAACCACGAAAGCCCCGGAAACGTCCGCGCCTTTTGCGCTTTGCGAAATGACGTAAGAACTGGCCGGAATTTGAACACCGGCCATCGTACCGGCCACCACGGCGCTGGGCTTATCGTTGGTCTGCAAAGTGATGGTAAGCGCGCCATTTGGCTTGGGCATGCGCCGCTCGACCATGTGGGCAATTTGAAAGTAATCCTCTGTGCCACCCGGTTCGAGTCCGGCGGCACGGAACTTGGAAGCGATAAATTCAGCGGCGACTTCCAAGCCGGGAGATGGCGTAAAGCGGCCCTGGAGCGCATCTGACGCGAGAAAGGAAAGATCGCCCCTGAGTTGTGCGGCAGAGATGGTATCGAGAACCGACTTTACGCTGGCGGGAAGCGGAGCAATAGGGGGCGGAGCTGCGGCGGCGAGAAGACAGCTGATGGAGGCAATTAGAGTAAAAGTGCGTCGAAACACGATCTTTATGCTAGGCTAACCAATTATTGATGAGCCTTTTCCGGACGAAGCCGCTCAGCCTGCTGCTGGAACAAGCGAAGGAGACGCACCTTAAGCGGACTCTGACTGCGACGAGCCTGATTGCATTGGGAATCGGCGCACTGATTGGCGCGGGTATTTTTGTGCGGACGGCAGCGGCGGCGGCCGAAGCGGCCGGTCCGGGCGTGACGGCATCCTTCATCATCGCGGCAGTAGGTTGTGCGTTTGCGGGTTTCTGCTATGCCGAGTTCGCATCGATGATTCCCATCGCGGGCAGTGCTTACACCTATGCGTACGCCACCATGGGTGAATTCGTGGCTTGGATTATCGGTTGGGCGCTGGTGCTCGAGTATGCGCTGGGAGCAGCCACAGTATCGATCGGCTGGAGCGAGTACCTGAATAATCTGTTCGGCGGGAGGATTCCGTTTGAGTGGTGTCACTCGCCGATGGAGACGTCAGCTGCCGGCGTACACGGAATGATCAACTTGCCGGCCGTGCTCATCCTCCTCGTCTTATCGTTGATCCTGATCAAGGGCACGCAGGAATCGGCCATGGTGAACACCGTTATCGTGACGGTGAAACTGGCGATTGTAATTGCCGTGATTTTTCTGGGCTGGCACTTTATTAACCCGGCCAATCACACACCGTACACGATCCCCGCCAATATCCCTGGACATGGAGGCGTTTTTAAGCACGGCTGGGGCGGCGTGCTGGGCGGGGCTGGAATTGTTTTCTTTGCGTTCATTGGTTTCGATGCGGTATCGACTGCCGCGCAGGAAGCCAAAGATCCGGGGCGCGATATGCCCATCGGCATGCTCGGTTCGCTGGCGATTTGCACGGTTCTCTACATCTCGTTCGGGTACGTGCTGACGGGCATCTGTAATTGGCGCGAGTTTGCAGTCGCCGGAAAAGAAGCCTCGGTTGCTTATGCCATCCAACACTACATGCCGGGATTCGGATGGCTGGCTACGGCGGTCACGGTTGCGATTCTCGCCGGGTTCTCCTCGGTCATTTTAGTGATGCTGCTCGGCCAGAGCCGCGTGTTTTATTCGATGGCGAACGACGGGTTGCTGCCCAAGCTGTTCTCGACCATTCACCCCAAGTTCCGCACGCCTTACAAATCGAACGCCGTGCTGTTTGTATTCGTAGCTGCCTTTGCGGCTTTCATTCCGGAGTCCCTGGCCGGCGATCTCACCTCTATTGGAACGCTGTTCGCTTTTGTAGTGGTGTCGCTGGGTGTCTGGATCATGCGTCACTCGAATCCTGAGGCAAAGCGCCCGTTTCGCACGCCGTTTGTTCCGTTGTTTCCCATTCTGGGCATGGTGATCTGCGGCGGCATGATCGTGTCGCTGGATCGTCGCACGCAACTCACCGCGCTCGCCTGGATGCTGATCGGCCTGGTGGTGTATTTCTCTTACAGCCGCTCGCACAGCCGGCTGAATGTGGCCGCAGTCGATCGTCCGGCCAGCGCAGCACCGCTGCGGTAGGCTGAAAAAACGGCGGACCAGGCCGCGGATGAACACAGATCAACGCAGATAAGCTCAGAAATTCTAATCCGCGTTCATCTGCGGCCAATACTTTTTCGGCGTTTTCACCTACGAATTGAATTTGGCATGATGAGTTTCGTGAAACTACTCGCGGTTCTTGGACTAGCAGGTGTGATGGCGCTCGCGCAAACCGCCTCACAACCTATTGTTCTGCAAGATGTACGGCTCATTGATGGGACCGGAAGTGCGCCGCGGGATCACATGCAGGTTACGATCACCGACGGACAGATTACCGAAGTGCGTTCGGCTTTGCTGCGTATTGCCTTCCCGCCGAATGCCAAGGTACTCAACTCAACGGGCAAGACGGTGATGCCGGGACTCATCAACGGTCATGGCCATCTGGGACTGGTGAAGGGAACGTCGGTCAGTCCCGCCAATTACACGCGCGAGAACGTCGTGCAGCAACTGGCGCAGTACGAGCGGTATGGGGTAACAACCATGATTTCGCTCGGCATGAATAAAGATTTGCTGTATGAGCTGCGCAGCGAACAGGCGCAGGGAAAACTGGGAGGCGCAACCATTCTGACTGCAGATCGGGGAATTGGAACACCGAATGGCATGCCTCCGGTGAAGGTAGGAGACGATCAGCTGTACCGGCCACCTACGCCGGAAGAGGTGCGTAAAGATGTCGATGAAATGGCGGCGCGCCATCCAAATCTGATCAAGATTTGGATCGATGACAATTTAGGGAAGCTGCCCAAGCAGAAGCCAGACGTGGATGCGGCCGCGGTAGACGAGACGCATAAGCAAGGCCTGCACATCGCCGCACATCTGTATTATCAGTCCGATGCCAAACAGCTTTTAGCGGACGGCCTTGACATCATGGCGCATAGCATTCGCGACAGCGAACTGGATCGCGAAACGATTCAGACGATTCGAGACAAACGGGTCTATTACATTCCGACGCTGCAGCTGGAAGAGTCCTTCTATGGATACGCCGATCATCCCGCCTGGATGGATATAGCATTCTTCAAGGACGCGCTCAGTCCAGAGCTGGCGAAAGAACTCGCCTCACCCGAGTACCAGGCCAAGATCAAGAACGATAAGTCCACACCGGTGCACCGCCAAGCCATGAAGACAGCGATGGTGAATGTCAAGAAGCTGGCTGACGCGGGAGCGCTGGTGGCATTCGGAACGGATTCCGGCGCAAATCCTTACCGGTTGCAAGGCTTTGCCGAACATCGCGAACTGCAGTTGCTGGTGGACGCGGGTCTGACTCCGCTACAGGCAATTCACAGTGCTACCGGTATGAACGCTGCCATGCTAGGGATTGAGGCGAAGACCGGCACAATCGAGAAAGGCAAGCAGGCCGATGTGCTGGTGCTGAATGCGGACCCCACCGAAAACATTCAGAACACGGAAAAGATCGACATGATTTTTCACGGCGGCAAACAGGTGACGGCGGGTCGTTAACTCTGTCGTAGACAACTATACTCGTTTGCGGTATAGTCGAAGCCGGTAGAGTTTGACGCACGATCCAAAGCCAGATTCGTTCCTGCCGCTCCCGGCCGCCGTCTTCCATATCTTGATCGCGCTGGCGGATCGCGACCGCCATGGCTACTCGATCATGCAGGACGTCGCAACGAGAACCGGCGGCAAGGTGCAGTTGAGCGCCGGGACTCTTTATAGCTCAATCCGGCGCATGCTTGAGCAGGGACTGATCGCAGAATTAGCGGACAGCCCGGACCCGGAAAGTACGGACGACCGGCGTCGCTACTATCGCTTGACGCGTTTTGGAAAGAAAGTGGCGGCAGCCGAAGTAGACCGCCTGGATACACTTCTACAACAGGCGCGAGCCACGGGCTTGGTGCCCAATGTCCCGAAATGACGCGCGCCCAAGCCATCTACGGAGCGTTCCTACGCCTTTATCCGGCCGCGTTCCGGGATGAGTACGGCAGCCAGATGCGCCTCATGTTCTCCGACCAAATCGACGAAGCCCGGCGCAACGGGGGTCTGCCTAAACAAGCCAAGCTATGGGCGCAAGCCACTTTCGACACATTCACGATTGCACCGAAGGAGCATTGCCACGTGATTCATCAAGACCTGCGTTACGCGCTGCGCACCATGGCTGCCAAGCCAAGCTTTGCAATTGTCGCCGTTCTCTCGCTGGCGCTCGGCATCGGCGCCAACGCCGCGATTTTTAGTCTCTGGAACGGCGTATTGCACGCCTCGCTGCCGGTGGTTCGTCATCCGGAAGAGCTGGCAATCCTGTCGAATCCGGGCAGGGCGGGCGGATGGCACGGCAGCGTCACCGGCGTTAGAAATTGGCTCACGTATGCCGAGTTCGAACAATTGCGCGACCATGCCCACAGCTTCTCGGGAGTCATTGCGTCACAAAGCGGACTCGCTAACTGGCAGGTTCGGCTTCCAGAAGGAGGTCAATGGGAACAGGCTCGCGAGCGTCTGGTTTCGGGCGGTTATTTTCAAGTGCTCGGCGTCAGTCCGGCCATCGACCGCGTATTCACGGCAGAGGACGACCGCGCCGTGCTGCCTCATGCGGTCATCAGCTACAGCTATTGGCAGCGCCGTTTCGGCGGCAGCGCGGATGTGTTGGGGAAAACGCTCAGCATCGCGACCATCCCGGCGTTTTCCGCGCCTTCCATCGTGCCCAAAACATCGCTAACCATCATTGGCGTCGCACCGCGCGGCTTCATCGGTGAAACCGCCGGACAGCAGCCGGATCTGTGGATCCCTCTGCGGATGCAGCCCGCCATCGTGCCCAGCGTGGATTGGCTTCACGAAAAACCTCCGGAAAAGATCATGTGGCTCCACGTCTTTGCACGTTTGAAACCGGGAGTAACGCTCGCGCGGGCGGGCGCCGAGGCCAACGCCATTTTCAAAAGGGGGTTTGAGACATTCTATGGCTCGGTCACGTCCCCCGAACGCCGCCGCGAGCTGCTCGATCAAAGTCTTAACGTTCAGCCAGGGGCGCGCGGAGCTTCAGAAACACGCGCTGATTTTTCCACTTCCCTCACCGCTCTGCTGGCGGCCGTTGGTTTGCTGCTCTTGATCGCCTGCGCGAATCTGGCCAACCTGCAAATGGCGCGAGGCGCCGCACGAAAGCCGGAGATGGCATTACGGCTCTCGCTCGGCGCAACCCGCGGTCGGCTCATCCGACAGTTGGTCACGGAGAGTTTGCTGCTAGCTTCTCTTGGCGGCGCTGCCGGTCTCGCCGTTGCCTTTCTTCTTCACAGCGTCCTCGTGCGGATGATAATTCAAGCGGATGACGACTTCCAGATGAGTTTCACGCTCGACCCGCTCATACTGGTCTTCACTCTGGCAGTAACGCTGGCGGCCGCTTTGCTGTTTGGCCTGCTGCCCGCCTGGCAAGCCGCGAAAACTGACGCCGGAACTGGCCTCAAGGAACACAGCCGGAGCGCCACCAGCGGCATCGGTCGCCAGCGCTTTGGCCGCTCCCTGGTGAGCCTGCAACTGGCGCTCTCTGTGCCGCTACTGGTCGGCGCTGGATTATTCGCGCGGACTTTTTACAATCTGCAGCATCTGGACCTCGGCTATCCGGCCCGGCATCTGCTGCTCGTGCGCATTGATTTACCTGAGCCCGCTTACGGCAACGCACACCGCGGCCGGCTACTTCGTGAGTTGCCCGCGCAATTCAAGCGCATCCCCGGTGTACAGGCAGCGAGCTTTTCGGAACTCGGCGTCTTCAGCGGCAGCGAATCTAACTCGTCGATCGAGATAGAAGGTTTCGCGCCCAAGAACGATAGTGATCGCTCATCGGCCATGGATCGCGTCGGAGCTGGCTACTTTCGGCTTTGGGCGTTCCGCTTGTTCTAGGGCGCGAAATCCTCGAGCGCGACCGTGACGGCGCACCGAAAGTCTGCGTAATCAATCAGGCCTTTGCCGAGCGCTTCTTCGCTGGACGAAATCCCATCGGGATGCAAATCGCCACCAAGGGCACGACCACGGAGCGGACCGCCTATCGAGTGATCGGTGTCGCCCATAACGCGCGTACCCAGACTCTGCGCGGCGAGGTCGAGCCTCGCTATTTTATAGCGCAACAGCAGGATCTTTCCTCAGCCGCCAGTCCAAAATTCTTGATCCGTACGGTTACTGGAACCGCGCCGGTATTGGCCGCCGTGCGGCAGGCGTTTCGGCGCGTGGACCCTACGCTACCCATTGAATCCGCAAATTCAATTGAAGAGCAGATGGCCCCTTTAACGGCGCAGGACCGAACTACCGCGCAACTCGCCGTCGTCTTCGGGAGCGTGGCTCTTCTGCTTGCCGCCACCGGTCTGTACGGCGTGCTCTCTTATGGAATCGCCCGCCGCTCAGGTGAAATCGCGGTCCGCATCGCTCTGGGGGCTCGACCTCGCCGAGTTATCGCGATGATCCTCCGCGAAACCAGCTGGCTCGTGATCGCGGGCATGGCAGCGGGCGCGGGCCTCGCCTACGCTGCTTCGCGCTTGATTATGAACCGGCTCTACGGCATTGCCCCGCAAGATCCGCTCACGTTGGCGCTAGCCGCAATTTCTCACGAGTATAGATAGCCAGGAGCCGTTCAATCTGAGATAAACATAAGAACCACCAAATGTTTAGAGCAGAGAGAAACGGCCCTAGCCTATGACAGAGTGTAGCCAAGCGGGTTTTGAGTTTCAGGCATTATTTTCCAGAGAAGTCATCGGGCGATTCGATGGCGGCCAGATCACCTCCGACGGCGGAGGGTTGCTGCTGCGCGAAGTGGAGCGGCGCGCACGCATCCTGGAACGCTTCGCCGGTTGCTTCAGCGATCACCGCGCGGTGGATCGGATTGAGCACAGCGTGGCGGAATTGGTGGCGCAACGGATTTATGGGCTAGCGCTGGGTTATGAAGACCTGAACGATCATGATCAGCTGCGCGCCGATCCGTTGCTGGCGGTGTTGGCCGGCAAGCGCGACCCGGAAGGCCACGACCGCAAACAGGAGCGCGATCGCGGCAAAGCACTGGCGGGCAAGAGCACGCTGAATCGTTGGGAGTTGACGCGCGCTGAGCCCGCCGAGGGGGAGCGCTACGCCAAGATCGTCATGGATACCGAGGCGATCGACCGGCTGCTAGTGGAAGTGTTTTTGGAAGCCTACGCCACGCCGCCAGAAGAGATTGTGCTCGACCTGGATGCCACCGATAATCCGCTCTACGGCCAACAGGAAGGCCGCTTCTTCCACGGCTATTACGGCCACTACTGCTATCTGCCGTTGTACATCTTCGCGGGCGAACATCTGTTGTGCGCGCGGCTGCGGCCTTCCAATATCGATGCCTCGGCGGGCAGCCAGGAAGAAGTCGAGCGCATCGTAAAACAGATTCGGGCTCGCTGGCCGGTGGTGCGGATCGTTCTGCGCGCCGACTCCGGCTTCTGCCGGGACGAGTTGATGAGCTGGTGTGAAGCCCACCAAGTTCACTATGTATTCGGTCTGGCGCGGAATCCGCGACTCCGTAAGACGATCGACGCCGCGATGATCGAAGCGCACCGATTACACCAGCAAACCCAACAGGCCGCCCGCGTCTTCACCGAGTTCGCCTATCGAACGCATGACTCCTGGCAATGCAGCCGTCGCGTCGTGGCGAAAGCCGAGCAGTTGGTCAAGGGCGAGAATCCACGCTTTCTCGTCACTTCGCTCGATGCCCTCAGCTGGCCGGCGCAGTCGCTGTACGAGCAACTGTATTGTGCACGCGGCGAAATGGAGAACCGCATCAAAGAACAGTTTTCCCTGTTCAGCGACCGCACCAGCACCGCCTATCTGCGTTCCAACCAACTGCGACTGTATCTCTCTTCGATGGCTTACCTGTTGCTCGAAGGCTTCCGGCGGCTGGGTCTCAAAGGGACTCAGATGGCGAAGGCACAGTGCCAAACCATCCGTCTCAAACTGCTCAAAATTGGCGCGCTGGTGCGCGTCACCGTACGGAAAGTCTGGGTTGCATTCTCCAGCGGCTACCCGGACCAGCTTCTGTTCGCCCGCGTCTTTCAGCAACTCCAGTGTTGACTCTGACAGTGGTTTGGTTCTTTGACAATTCTTTCTTTACCTTTGCGAGCGCCCTTCAAGCCCGTGCGCCTGCCTTGCTCTCCTACGCGCTCTTCGTTGCCACTTCCCCGCGTTCCGTGCCACACCAGCCCTTATCATCGCTAGCATGGCCCTCTGGTGAGAAGGTCAGGCTAGCAACCATGCTGTTACTAATCGTGGCGTTTATCTCGGCTTACTTGCCTGCGAGAAGAGCGTCCAAACTGGATCCCATGGCGGCCCTGCGCCGCGAGTAAAAATAGCTGAGAACTAATCGTCCATTTGCCGGAACACAGGCTCTTTGCCGGCGAGCATGAGGCGTTCGTCAAGCGCGGCTTTTACCAGCTCTTCTTCCATTTCGGAGAGACCCTTGGCGTCCTTCTCGATGCGGCTGAGAAGGCCTTTCATGCGGCCGCGCGAGACTTCAGCAGGCATGGCGAGCGCATAGGCGAAAAGGGCATCCGGGCGCAGTTCGTCGTTCGGAAAGAACTTGCGAAGCTGGTCGAGCTCACCGCGTAGGCTGTAGTAGCCAACGCCCCAGATAGCGCCGCGCTGCACTTCTAAATCGGTTGAATCGAGATTCCCGGCGAAGTAATTTTGGAAGGCCGGATGCATTGAACGCCACATGGCTTCAAGTGCTTTAGCGCGCGCGGCCGGCTGTTCATAGGTGGCGATAATGGCGTCGCGTACTTCGTTACGATCCGCTTCAGGAGCAAGTCCGACGATGAGGCCGCTGCGCTCTTCAACAGGCAGATCAGGAGACCGGAGCGCCGCAAGCATAGCGTCTACCACGGCGATCTCTTCGGTGGAATTGATGAGCGCTTCCCACGAGCGCGCCCGCACTGCGGGTGACTCATCGTGCTGGGCCAGAGACAAGATCTGCTTGCGCTGGTCGGGCGCAAGATCGGTGTTGAAAAAGGAATGCGCGGCGGCGGCGCGCACTTCGGCAACGGGGTGGGTGAGGAGTTCGACACGCTCGTCTTCGTCGAGCAGGTCCATCGGGAGTTCGTCGGTTTCCGGATACAGGGACCATATATCGAACTCTTCCGGCGCCTCGTCCTGCTGCCAGGGCTGTTCCTTGCGCAACGTTTCGAGAATATCGACGACCTCCTTCTTGACGAGTTCGTCACCCAGGCCAAGATTCCGCGAGACGGCTTCGAGCACGGGGATGGTGACCGGGTCGCCGTAGATGCCCAGCAGCAGGAGCGTATCGGACAGATCGTACTCGAGACGGTCAACCAGGATGCGCATGATGCGCTCGTCGCGTACCTTCAAGTTGGCCAGAATAAAGGCGACTTCGCCCGACTGCTCTTCTTCGAGTTCGGCATAAAGAGCAAGCAGGGGTTCGAGCGCCTGTTTGCCCAGGCCGACCAGTGTCTCGACGAGTTCGTCCGGCACATTTTCCGGATCTTCCTTGAGGTAGGAAATAAGAAACGGCACGGAGCCGGGAGCTTTCCAGTGACGTAGAATCGACAGCAGCTCCGGCGCCAGATCGACCGTGTCGTTGCTGCGATCGCGTTCGGCCGCGGCGCGTATGGCCGGCAACGACTCTTCCGGCCGGTCGAGCAAGGCGTGTAAAAAACGGTGGTCCAGGCCGAGATGGCCGCGCGAGGCGGAATCGAGAATCTCGGCTGGACTAACTTCGTGCAGTTTGTCGGGATCGAGGAACAAAAGTAATTATTCCGGTTCCACGATCACGTTGACGTCGACGGAAACATCGCGATAGAGGCGCAAGGGCACCTTGTGTTCGCCGACCGTGCGAATGGGTTCATCGAGCTGAATCTTGCGGCGCTCGATATGAAAGTTTTGGGCTTCGAGCGCATCGGCGATATCGGACGCGGTGACTGAGCCGAACAGATGGTCGTTTTCGCCAACACGCCGGCGCAGTGTGACAGCGACGTTAGCCATCAGTTTGGCCAGATCTTCCGCGTCGTTCTTCACCTTCGCCTCACGGCGAAGATAGCCTTCGCGTTCTTGCTCGACGATCTTCTTGTTGGAGGCGGTGGCGGCGACGGCGAGCCGTTTGGGCAGCAGGAAATTCCGCGCATACCCGTTCGCGACTTTCACGATTGCGCCGCGCGATCCGACGTTGTCTACATCTTCTCTGAGAATGACTTCCATGATGATCTAAGCTCCTATTCAGACGCGCGAAGCGAAGGCCAGCAAGGCAATGTTGCGCGCCTGTTTGATCGCTTGACTGAGCCGCTTTTGATGGGGTGTGCAAACACCGGAGATGCGGCGCGGCGTGATCTTGCCGCGCTCGGAAACGAAGCTGGCGAGCAGCTTGGCGTCCTTGTAGTTGATATCGTCGACTTTATCGACGCAAAAACGGCAGACCTTCTTCCGCCGGAAATACTGTTTCTTACCTGTCGCGATGGCTTTATCGCCGCCGGTAGGGCGTTGTGAGGCCGCAATCGGGCGGCCGCCTCTTTGTTCTGGCATGTAATTATCCTTTCCTCCTACTCAGAAGCAGGCGACTCCGGGTCTGCAGGGGACACAACAGTGGGCGCAGCAGGTACCGGGGCTGTCGGTCCAGGTGCACCGGGCATGGGAGCGGGAGCGTCCTGCGGCAAGGAAGGCGAAGTAACCGCAACGGGCATGGGCGGCGTCACCGGTTTCCGCGCGGCTCGTTTTTCACGGGCTTTGCGGCGCTTTTCAATCCGCTTCATCTTCTCGTCGGTGCGTACCGTGAGAAATTTCAAGACCAGATCGGCGACACGCAAACGCCGCTCGACCTCGCGCACTACCTCAGGGCCCGCGTTGAAGTGCAGCAGAATATACTGCCCCTCGGTGTGTTTCATAACCCGATAGGCGAGCTTGCGAACCCCCCACCTTTCGGTTTTCTCCAGTGTTCCACCCTTCTGGGTGATCACGTTTTTCAGCTGTTCGATCAGCGGATCCACTTCTTCATCGGTGGCGTCCGGCCGGACAATGAACAGCTCCTCGTAAATTCTCATTCTTCCTCTTCTTGTATGCCTCGAGCGCGGCGATTGTAAATCGCCATGGCCTTATCGGCGCCTTCAGCAACGATGGATTCGACGGCGTCCGCGGTATACGACAGCACCTCATCCACGTCATTCCGCAATTCCCGCTCCCAGGGAGCGAGAACATATTCAGCTGCATAGATCGGGTGATCCGGGCGTATACCGACCCGAACCCGGATGAAAGCATCCGTTTTCAATACAGCCAAAATCGACTTGACACCGTTGTGCCCAGCCGCCGAACCGTTCTTCTTGATCCGCAGCGCGGTCCAAGGCAGGTCGAGTTCGTCATACACCACGATTAAATCGCGGTTCGTCAGATTACGGTAGCTCAGCACCGGGCCAATGGCCGTGCCTGACAAATTCATAAAAGTTTGCGGCTTCACCAGAACCACGCTTTGATTTTGGATCTGCCCGCTGCCGGTTAAAGCAGCACCATCGCTTTTGCCCACCCGGATCTGATAACGCCGAGCGAGCTCATCAACGACCAGAAAACCGATGTTGTGGGGGGTAGCTTCATACCGGCTGCCGGGATTGCCCAAGCCTGCAACGCAGAACGGCCTTTCCCGAAAAGTATCGTCAGGACTATCTTCCCCCACAGACCGGAAAACGTCCTACTTCTTCTTGGGCGCTTCGGCGCCCTCTTCTTCCTTCTTGCCCTTCTTGATGACTTCGGGTTCAGATCCCGCTGCCGGAACAGCGCCAACCTCGGCCGCAGGTTCTTCTTCCGCCTTGATCGAGATGATATGGGTAATCACCGCATCCGGTACGCTCAGCAGCTTCATAGAGCCTTCCAGCGGGATGTCGGCGGCACGGATGCTCTGTCCGATTAACAGTTCAGACACATTGACGATGAACTGTTCGGGAATATCGTCGGGCAGGCACTCGATTTCGATTTCGCGAGTGACGATGTCCTGGATACCGCCCTGCAGCTTGACGCCCTTGGGATCGCCCTGCGTGAGAACGGGAACCTTGACGGTGATGCGCTGCGACAGATCGATGCGCTTGAGATCGACGTGCAGCAGCGAATCGCGGATGGGATCGTACTGCCAGTCGATGACCATGACGGGAGTATTTTCGCCGCTCAAGCCTAAATTGAAAATCGTGTTATGACCAGTCTTGCTGTTCAGAATCCGGGTCAGTTCTTTGGGATTGACCGCTACTGCTGTCGCTCCGGATGCGCCGCCGTACACCACCGCCGGCATGGAACCCTTCGCTCGCAAACGCCGCGCTTCATTCTTGCCACGAGATTCGCGCGCCTCGGCGGCAACCGTAATATCTTTTCTCATCCTTCACCTCTTCACCGGAACGGCTCGAAAGGAGCCGGACCCCGGTTACGATTCGCCCGCTCAGATTCTCCGACCGGGCACTTGCAAAAAGCTAAATAAACAGGGTACTTACCGATCCACCTTCGTGTATCGATTGAATCGCCCTGGCCAGCAGCGGGCCGATCGAAAGCGCCCGAATTTTCGGACAGTTCGCGGCCTCTTCCGTAAGCGGAATCGAGTTTGTAACCACTAACTCGACCAGCTCAGACCCTTCAATTCTCTCCACCGCCGGGCCCGATAGCACCGCGTGAGTAGCACAGGCCGTGACACTCTTAGCGCCCTGGCTCAACAATGCCTCGACACCCTTTACCAGCGTTCCGGCCGTGTCGACCAAATCATCCACAATCAAACAATGCCTGCCGCGGACCTCGCCGATGATATTCATCACCTCGGCGACATTAGCATCCGTGCGGCGTTTATCTATAATCGCCAGCGGCGCATTTAAGTTCTTAGCGAACGATCTGGCCCGCTCCACGCCGCCCGCATCCGGCGAAACCACGATCATTTCACCGCGCTCAAACCGGTTGGCAAAATCGTTGACCATCACGGGCGCGGAAAACAAGTGATCGACAGGAATATCGAAGAAACCCTGAATTTGCGCGGCGTGCAGATCGAGCGCTAGCACCCGGCTCGCTCCCGCCCGCTCGATCAAACTGGCGACCAGCTTGGCGGAAATCGGCATGCGCGGCCGGTCCTTGCGGTCCTGCCTTGCATACCCATAATAGGGTAACACTGGCGTGATGCGTTCGGCGCTTGCCCGCTTCAAAGCGTCGATGATGAGCAGCAGCTCCATCAGGTGGTGATCGACCGGCGTACATGTGGGTTGAACCACAAAGACGTCTGCGCCACGAACATTTTCCTGGATTTGCAGATGCGTTTCGCCGTCGGCAAAACGCTTGATCATGGCTGCGCCGATCGGACAATCGAGCGCCTCGCAGATCTCTTCCGTCAAAGGCCGGTTGGCGGTGCCGCTGAAGACTTTAAAGTCGGTGAACAAGGCGCGCGCGGGTTTGGGGGCAGACATCCTCGTCTCTCTCTGACCTTTAAGCAAAGCAGCAGTTCGGGGCTGCGACGCCCAGGGCACGTCGCCATAGCTGGCGGTAACGTGCGCGCGGAACGAAGCGAACCGGGAACGCGGTTCCGACCGGAAAACTGTTAGCTGCGGCAGCGGTGGACTCTTCGTCTTCGAAAACGCCGAACACAGCCGACCCGCTGCCGGTCATTAAAGCCGGTTTAGCGCCTAGGCGCTTCAACTTGCGCACGGTCCGAGACAGTTCCGGATGCTGCCGAAACACAGCTTCTTCAAAGTCATTTTTCAGCGGAAAGTGTTCCAAATCGTGCTCGGCTAAGGTCCAGGCGATCGTCTGAAACTCTCTCAGGATAGGGGACTCGGCCTTTGAAGTCAACGCATTCGTAACATCTCGGGCGAGGGTACGGTACGCGTCAGGGGTCGAGACGTGAACGCCGGTCGAAACTACCAGGACCGAGCGGGCCGGCTGGTCGGGCAGCGGATAGAGTTCCGTGCCCCGGCCCAGGGCCAACGCAGTACCGCCGTAAAGGAAGAAGGCGACGTCGCTACCCAACGTCTCGGCCAAACGGACCAGTTCCGGCAGCGGCATCGTTTTCCCGGCCAGCGCCGGAAGAGCGATCAGAACCGCAGCGGCGTTGCTGGAACCACCGCCGAGACCGGCGCCCATGGGGATCTGTTTGGAAAGTGAAAAACGAACCCAAGCATTTATTTTGAGCGATTCTAGGACGAGATTGGCAGCACGGAGAACTAGATTGTCTGCTATGTCGATCGAACTACTTAGGTCAATTTGGGTTCGTTTTTTCAAATCGAACTCGATGACCAGCTTGTCGGAAAGGCTGATGGTTTGAAAGATCGTACGCAGGTCGTGGTAGCCGTCGGCTCTCTTAGATAGAACGCGCAGGTCGAGGTTGAGCTTAGCGAGGGACGGGACGGTCACCTTCACGGTCAGTACTGGAGTAGGGAGAAGACGTCGTATCCGGACAGCTTGTCGCGGCCATTCAGGAAAGCGAGTTCGATGACAAAGCCGAGACCGACCACTTTGCCTTCGAGCTGGCGGACGAGGCGGGCGACGGCGGACGCTGTGCCACCGGTGGCGAGGACATCGTCGATAATCAGTACGCTCTGGCCGGGCTCGATCGAGTCGGCGTGAACTTCCAACCGATCGGAGCCATATTCGAGGTCGTATTCCACGCTGCGGGTGGTGTGAGGGAGTTTTTTCGGCTTGCGAACTGGGACGAAGCCGGCGCCGAGAGCCAGGGCCATAGCCGGCGCGAAGAAGTAACCGCGCGCTTCAATACCAACAACGATATCGACCTGCTTGCCCTGGTAATGATCGCCGAGAGCGTCGACCGTTTCGCGGAAGCCGTGTTTGTCTTTGAGCAGGGTGGTGATGTCGTAAAACTGAATGCCCGGTTTGGGAAAATCGGGAACTTCCCGGATAAGTGACTTCAGGCTATGCTGGGCCACTGCGGAGTTCGAGGGAGTACTGGACACGCAAATGATGGTAGCAAGGCAGGAAGGCGTTCTAGGAAATATTCCAGGTTTGCGGATGATCAATTTTCGCTCTTGCCCCCACTGTGCTTAGAGTTTCCATGCGACTTGCAATGCTGGCGGTCTTTTTCGCTCTTCTCTCCCCGTGTTGTAACGCGGTGGAATTGACTCCCCAGGCTATTGTGGAGGCGTTCTTCTCAGTCGACGGCATTCAGGACAAAAAGGCCGTATACACGGGTGAAATGCTGCACTTCCTTAACGAACGCACCATGGGACAGTACCTCGGCGTCGGCGTGGACAAGGAATATCGATTACTGTTTCGCTCGGATTCAGCCGCCAGATATGCGATTGCGGTGAAATCGCCAGGAATGACTCAGGATTGGTATGCCTTTCTGGCGAAATCGGACGGAGCATGGCGACTCGAAGCCGTTCGGACTCTCGCCCAGACTGGCCTTATCGCACTCTTAGTAAAAAGACCTTCGCGACAAGGCGCAAAGGACTACCGAAGAGGACTGGCGACTTAAAGATGCAGAATTGACTCTGACCAGCGACGCCAATCTCAAGAAATTTCTCAACGCGCACCTTTCGGAGTTCGAGGCTCTGGTTGAAGTAGTTCGAAACGGCACGAAGGAAGCGACCGCAACCTCTGCCAGAAAGCTATTCCTGAATTCCGCTCGCACGGATCCTGCCGGCTTTATCCGGCTGACAATTGGCGGAATACTCGACAACACGGTGGGCTACCTTTACGTCCCTTCCGGAATCACGCCGCCACGCATTGAGCCGGACACGGTGATCTACCTCGAAAAAATCATTGATCACTGGTACGTCATTAAGACGACGTAGGTTCGAGCAGAAGGCCAAACTAGGAAGCCGGTAAATAAACGCGTATGCGGTGGTCGGTGAAGCGGAGGTAGGGGCCGAATGAGGCTTGCTGCATGTGGCAGCCGAGACAATTTTCTTTTTGCTCGCGACGGCAGAGCTTTACTGGTTTGTGGTCGGCGGCGTGACAGGCGAGACATTTTTCGACATACAAAGCGGAAGCGCGCGGTAGCGCGTCTTCGTGTGGATTGTGGCAGGTCAGGCAGGATAGTTTGCCTTGGCTCGCCTGAAAACAACGGCTGGTTAACAGGCCGACGGGTGCGAAGCGCACGGTCACGGGATTTTCCATCTCGGGTTCAGCGCCCATATCCGGGGTCGGGAGGCGGTGGCACTGACCGCAGATTTCAATCTGCGCTTTGGCGGGGAAGCGGCCGGGATTGACGATATCTTCGCGCTTCCTCGATGCGACATGAGAGCTGCCCGGACCGTGGCAGCGTTCGCATGTAACGCCGGGGGTCATGGTGCTCAGATCGGGGCCGTTGTCACCGCTTTGGACGCCAGTGGCGTGACAGTTAAAGCAACTGCTGATGGTGCGGCCATCTTGCAACATGCCGAGTTCCCCAATCGGCGAAGTGGCGCGGCGCGGATGGCCAAATGTGGGGGCTAGTTTCTTCACGCGTGTGTAATACGAGAAGCGATGCTCCAGGTATTGATCTTCGAAATGCCCGACGGGAGTGCTGCCCTGAACGCCCGCTCCAAAAGCCCACTCAATGATGGCCGTACTGGCTCCGGCAATGCCGGTCACGGACACATCGCTGCCCTGCGCGGCGTAATGCAACAAGCCGTCGGGCGATTGGGCTTGCTGCAGCAGCATGCCTCCTACTACACTGCCGTCAACGTGACGCAGAGCTTGAGCGTGATGCGTGGCGGATTGCTTCGCGCTTTCAGCCGGGTGGCAAGTGGCGCAGGCTTGCGGACCGACATACGTGGCGGCGCGCAATGCGTTACAAGCGAGAAACAGCACTAGGATGTGCCCTTTCACTAGTTGTTTCCGTTCGCCTGGATTTGTTTGACCTTGGCAAACTCGGCCTGGGCCGCAGCCGGGCGATCCATGGCTCGATAGACGGAAGCTAAATGGTAGTGCGCGGGCGCGGCAGCCGGTTTCAGGCGTATTGCATCGCGCAATTGAGCGACGGCTTCGGGGTAGCGCTTGTATGTTTCGAACAACATGCCGAGGCGCAGATGGGCATCGCTGTTTGCCGGATCGCAGGTTAAAGATTTTCGATAGAAGGACTGGGCGTGGGACGAATCCTTATCGGCGCGGGCGATTTCACCGAGATAGAAGTTGGCAAGAGAGTGGCATCCGCGGGCGGCTTCCCGGGTTAACCAAACGCGCGCATTTTCCAAGTCACCTTGACGATAGTAAACGTACCCAATGGCAAAATTGACATTGGGCATCGTGGCATCTTTTTCAAGTGCCTGCCGGTACTCGGCCTGAGCTTTCTCGGGCTGTTGCTGATTCTCGTAGGCCGTTCCCATAAGGTAGTGGGTCCAGGCGGAATCGGGATAGGAAGTGATCAGATCATGGAAGGTCGCTTCAGCGTCTTGCATTTGGCCGGTCAGCCGGTAACTTTCTTCAAGCATATAAAGCCGGCGCTCGGCGGAGTTCGAGCCGGGCAAGCCACGCAATTGGGCAATGGCTTTGGGGAACTGTTTGGTTTGAAAATAGTCGACTCCTAATAAAAAGCCCGCCTGCTGGGCAAACGCTGGATCCTGAGCGGCTTTTTGGAGCGGAGTGATGGCTCGCTGCAGATGGCCCGCGCGCACAAGAGCCAAGCCGAGATTGAACTGAATGGCCAAGTCGTTCGGGAAGCGATGCGCGGCCGGTTCGAGTTGAGCGATGGCTGCCGTGAGGTGACCCTGTTCGATGGCTCGGCCCGCCTCCGCATTGATCTGCACGGCGGATGGCGGCTGGGACGCCGCAAACGCACCCACAGTAAAAGCCAAAACGAAGCAGAGCAGTTTGTTTCCTGAATGCAACTTTCAGTATGCCGTGGCGTGGCGAGCACCGTTATGATGAGGCCATGCCAGTGGAGGTTTTACTCATCGGGGCGCACCCCGATGATGTGGAGTGGGGCGCAGGAGGAATCGCACTGCTACTGAAACGAGAGCGCGTTTCGTTTGCGATCGTCGATTTGACGAAGGGCGAGATGGGTTCGCGCGGCACGCCGGCAGAACGAGAAGTTGAGGCTGAGCAAGCGGCTGCTTTTCTGGGTGCGGCGGAACGAGAGAATCTGGCGATGCCGGATGGCGGGTTAGAAGATACTCCACAAACGCGGATGAGAATCGCGCGCGAGATACGAAAGCACCGGCCATCACTGGTGTTGGCGCCGTATTGGGAGGACCGGCACCCGGATCATGCGGCGGCAGGACTCATGGTGAAAAATGCGGCGCTTTACTGCACGATGCGCAAAGCCGATACCGAAAACGCTCCGCATAAGCCGGCAGCATTTCTTTTCTATTTACTGCACAACTTCCGGCAACCATCGCTGGTGGTCGATATATCGGAAGTGTATGAGCAGAAGCTGGAACTAATGCTGCTGCACGAGTCGCAGTTTTCCAGGACGGCTACCGAGTTTGGGCTGGTGCCGCAGGGTATGAGCGATTATCTGTATGGCCTGGAATCGCGTGACCGATTTTTCGGTTCTCTCATCGGTGTGCATCATGGAGAGGCCCTGGTGAGTGACCGTCCGCTGGCGCTGAGCAGCTTGAGCCGACTAGTGCAACCGAGGGGCTGAAGTCAGCCGCTACTGCTTCTGGGTAGCGCACCTATGACGTGTCAGCGCCTTCCTCCTATGCTGGGATGAGGGGTTCCGGTGTCCGATTCGCCCGTCTGTCCTTCGGGCGGGGCCTCGATCCGAGCATCGTTGTGCGCGTGTTCCTCAAGAGGAAGAGCAAACATATGCCGAAAACGTCTAGCACCAGGCTGTCTGCTGATGCAATTGCCGAGAAGGCCTCTCGCGGCGAAGATGTCTCCGCGTACTTCACCAACAAGTTCACTCTGGTTAAGCCTGTTCGCCGGGTGAACGTCGATTTGACCGAAGGGATGTTGCGGGAACTGGACGGGCGCGCGGCCCGGCTAAACGTTAGCAGGCAAGCGGTGATTAAAGTCCTGTTGGACAGAGCGCTTGAAGACGAATCCCTTAACAGAGTGCGATCAGCCACAAAGCGGAAGTAGTGGAGTGTCAGATTGAAAACGTTCCCACGCGATACAACTCCGGTCGCTCCGCTCGCGGCTCTGAAGCACGCATTCTTTGATCAGAGCTATAAGCGAAGCGATTGGAGTTCTCTACTTCACTAGCAAACGAAATGGTTGCGACACTCCCCACTAGAAACCGATTTCACAATCGCCGTTTCGTAGTTTGTGGCTCAGTGCTTTAACGAGGTGACAGCGCCCGTCCGGTGCGCATCAGGTGATGCTTGATCATTTGCGTGTAGGGATTCGATTCGGGGCCAGTAAGATCTTCGACAATTACTCGCATCTTGCGCTGCCAGTTGGGGTATTCGGAAGTAGTGCCGGGCAGGTTCTGCTGTTCGGTTTCTTTGGTGAAGTCTTCCTGGTTGAGGAGCAGGATTAGCGAGGGCACCTGCGCCAGGAAAGCGACGATGGAGTTGTGCAGGTCGCCGTCCAGACTGGTGATCTGGGAGGCGTCGCGGGGATAACTGTCGGGGAGCAGATGTTCGGTGTGTAGAACGTCGAGCATGCGCTGCTTTTCAATGCGGCGCGATTCGGTCTGGGCAGGCTGCCAGAAGCCGGCGAGGGTCGGCAGGTCGTGAGTGCTGGAGGAGACCAGAGCCTGGCGCGGATAGGTGGAACTTTGCTTGAATGCGCCGGTCTGGTAGTTCCGTTCGAAGGGGAAAAGACGGTAACTCAGGATGCCGAAGCGGGTGAAGAGCTCGCGCATTTCGTCGGTGACAGTGCCAAGATCTTCGCCGACGATGATGTTGTGGTTACGGACGCTTTCGAGGGCGAGGACGTGCATGAGGTCGGTGGCGTAATCACGCACGTATGCGCCGGCGGCGGGGGGCAGGCCAGGTGGAACCCAAAAAAGGCGATAGAGGCGCATGACGTGGTCGATACGGAGCGCGCCGCCGTGGCACACGATTTTGCGAATACTCTCGCGAAAGAGCCGATAACCTTGCGCGCGATGAGTTTCTTTGTTTGGTGGGGGAAAGCCCCAATCCTGGCCATCGGGTGAGAAATCGTCGGGTGGCGCGCCGACGCGTGCGCCGGTGACGTAATGATCGGGAGCGATCCAGAGATCGGAGCCGAAGTTATCGGTGGCGACCGCGAGATCGTGATAAAGACCGATGGGCATCCCGACATCGCGAGCGTACTTTTGCACGGCAGCCAGCTGTTCTTCGAGAACGAATTGAATGTACTGGTAGAACTCGATGGAACGGGGATGGTCGCGTGCGAAGGCTTGCGAGGCGGAGGACTCGGGCGAGTGGTATTCGGCGGGCCAATCGCGCCAGGTCCAAAGATTGCGGTTCTGCTTGTGCAGCAGTTCATCGAGAGCGGAATAGAGGGCGAATTTCGCGAGCAGGTCCCCTTCTTTTTCGCGATAGGTGGCGAAGGCTTGCCGGCGTTCATTCGAAGTGGCCGGTTGCCGGAACTCGCGATAAAGAACTTTTAGAAAGCGGCGTTTGAGGCGCGCTACTTCGGCGTATTGGACGAACTCGGCATTGCGGAGTCTTGCGATCTGATCCTGGATTTTTGGGGACTTAAGAAGCTGTTGAGCGCAGGCCGACTGTGAGAATTCGGGAACGGCTTCGATGTCGATATAGAGCAGGTTCTTGTAATACATCGACAGCGGCAGATAAGGGCTGGCATTGTAGGGCGTGCGGTTGTGGAGAGCGTGCAAAGGATTGAGGCCGATGAAGCTGAAGCCGACTTCGTGATGGGCCCAATCGATCAGGGCGCGAAGATCGGTGAAATCACCGACGCCCCAGTTGCGGCGAGAGCGCAAACCGTAGAGGGAGACGTTGAAGCCGGCGGTGCGTCCGCCGTTCGCGAGCTCAGGAGGGAGGTAAGCGCGATCGGGGCAGACAATCAACCGCGATTCGCCGGCAGTGTGGCCGTCGATGGTGGTGCGAAGCAGATGGTAGCCGAGCGGCAGTTCAGCGGGCAAAGTGAGGAGTCGGGTGAACCAGTGCTCATCATCGAGTGTTCTGGTTTCGAGAAGAGGAAGCTGACCGAGATCGAGTGTCCCGCTGAGTATGCCACCACCTTCGAGTTCAATCTGGTAGCCGACAGACGCGTCGTGGCCGCTTCCGGTAGAGAACGGAATCGTCTTATCGTGCTCACTGACGACCGCAGTGGAGGGCAAGCCGGCTTGCACCGATTCGGAAAAGCGGCAGCGGCGCGCGGCTTCGAGTGACTCTGCGTTCGAGGTATCCCAGCCTAAAGCTCGCAGCAGTGCCTGCAAGGCTTCACGGCTGGCGTGATGCTGGTGGCCGAAGATGTCGTAGTAGCTGCTGTCGACCCCCGCTTCGGCGGCGGCGCGCCACAGAGAGTCGTCATAATTGACGGCCGGTTCAAAACGGATTTCGGGCGTGGACATGCTCTTTCGAGTGTAGGTGGAGGGAGGGCAAAGAACTATTCACGGAACTCTAACCAAAGACTGATTCACAAAGCTGAAGATTCGATATACTCTGTTCTCAGTAACTCCAAGCCGAGGTGGGTCAAATGCAAACGTTTTCAGTTGGTATGCGCTGGTTTTATTGCGCACTCTCGATGGCAGTGTTGTGCGCCGGGTTGGTCTTTGGACAATCGGACGTGGGTACGATTACCGGTTTTGTTCGCGATCAGACCGGAGCGATTGTTGCTAACTCCCAGGTGACGATCAAAAACGAAGGAACAAACGAGGAGCATACAGTGGCCACCGATACCAACGGCCATTATGCGATCACGAATCTGCAGCCAGGCTCGTACCTGATGACGGCCACCGCGCCCGGGTTTAAGAAATTCGAGAGCAGCCAGAACCGGCTCAATGCCAACTCGACGATCAGCCTGGATGGGCAACTAGCCTTGGGCGCAACTACCGAGACGATCGAGGTATCGGCAACGGCCTCGGTGCTGCAGAGCGAATCGGCAGCGGTGCAGCACAACGTGACATCACAGCAGATTCAATCGCAGGAGTTGAACGGGCGAAATCCGCTGTACATGAGTTCGCTATTGCCAGGGGTGCGCAGCGGCTCCACGTTGGGCGATTTCAATTTCAGTCTGACGAACGGCGGCTATGCGATCAATGGCGCGCGCTCGAACGATACGGCGATTACGATGGATGGCGCGCCCGCGGTACGGACGCGGGGCAACGGCACGAGCATCGGCGTGCCGAACAACGATGCGACGCAGGAGATTCAGGTGTTGACGGCCGACTACGCAGCCGAGTATGGCGGCGCTTCAGGCGGACAGATCCGCATTGTAACGACGGGCGGATCGAGTTCCTTTCATGGTTCGGCTTCGGAGTATTTTCGAAATTCGGCGATGAACGCCAACACCTGGACACGCAATTTAAATACGGCAACAGATTTCGCGAATCCATTTCGCTACAACGATTTTGGCTTTGCGATTGGCGGCCCGGTCGCCATCCCAGGAAAGTGGGAGACACTGCGCAACAAATTCTTTTTCTTTGTCGCGGAGGATTGGCAACGTTACCGGTATACCGACACGCAGACGCAAGCGGTGCCGACCACGCTGATGCGGCAGGGCAACTTTAGTGAATTATTGGGTAGCAATCCGTTCTACGGGAGCCCGAAGCAGATTTACGATCCTGCGAGCTGCCCGAAAGTGAGTTCCAGCTGCACGCCCTACCCCGGGAACGTTATTCCATCAACGGCACTCAGCAAAAACGGTCTGGCGATTTCAAACGCGTACCCGGGGCCAACGCCTGGTTTTCAACAAGGGGCTAATAACTGGATCGCGCAAGCGGCGCATCCGATCAATCAACGCAAGGGCACACTCAATGGGGACATTCTGCCCACAGACCGGCACCGCATCGAGTGGCGGCGCACCGATCTTTCGTACAGCGAATACCAGCCATTCGATCAAGGATCGGGCTTGACCGGTAAATTTTTTGACCGGCCGAATCAGACCAACTCCCTGGCTTGGACCTGGACCATCAATCCGACGACGATTAACGAGGCGCGTGTCACGGTGAGCGTGGACGATGTATACATCCCGGTGAACAATGCACTGGCAGGATTCAATCGCAGCACGCTGGGCATCGACTACCCGTACATACTGCCGAACGGGAAGGATATCAGCGGCAAGATTCCGTCGGTGAGCGTAGGATCGAATTTTTATGGGTTGCAGGGCGGACCGTACCCGTCGCATTCGTCGGGTCCGGTGTATACAGCATCCGATAGTTTGACGAAAGTGATCGGAAACCACACTTTGAAATTCGGTTTTTACTTCCTGCGCTCGGGCGAGAACGATTATGACCAGATCAACGTAGCGACCGTGCCGGGCGGCGCCAACAACCAGAACGGCTCGTTCGTCTTCACGGATTCTGGCTTGGGAGCAACCTCGGGCGTGGCATTGGCCAACCTGGCGCTAGGTTATGCCGACAGCTATACGGAAATCGGACCGCGCGCATATACGATCTGGCGCGGCAATCTCTACGAGGCATTTGCGCAAGACTCCTGGAAGGTCAATCCGAGATTGACGCTGACTTACGGCGTGCGGGAGACCACGAACGTCCCGTTTTATCCGCTTTGGGGGAATGCCGATTACTTCGACGGCAAGCTCTACAATCCCGCGAATGCGGTGACTGTGAGTCCGACGACCGGAAACGTGATTCTAGGAACCGGCGACGCCTATAACGGCGTGGTCATTCCTGGCTTGAGCAAATTTCCGAGTTCGGCAAATGGGCGAGTCGGAGCGGCCGATCCAACGAACACCTTGTGCGCCGGAACGAATTGCTCGACGCTGTTCAATCCATCGATTTCGAAGTGGTACGAGGCGGTAACGAACCAGTTTCAACCGCGGGCCGGTATTGCGTATCAATACGACGACAAGACGGTGGTGCGAGCGGGCGGCGGCCGTTTTCTGACGCGCATGGGGCTGCTCGACAACATCTTTCCGGGCGGGAATTCGCCGTTCCAGCCATTCGTTACGGTGAACAACGTGAAGGTAGACAATCCCGGAGCTTCGCTCACAACCGGAATTGGAGCGCCTTTGACCATTACTACCTTGAATCCAAACCTGAAACCACCAGAAGCGTGGAACTGGAATTTTACGGTGGAGCACGAGATGGGCTTCAAGACTGTGCTTTCGGCGGCCTATGTGGGACACCGCGGACTGCATGCCTGGCAGGTGTATGACATCAACCAGCCGACCGTTGGCGCGCTGACGGCGAACCCGGGCGTGAATACAAACTATCTGCGGCCCTATAAGGGATTCGCCGCAATCCAGGAAGAGGAGAGCAACGTCAACTCGACTTACAACGCGTTCCAGCTGAACCTGGCCAGGAACCTGGCAAACGGATTGGGGTATAACTTCTCGTACACGCTGTCAAAGACGTGGGACAACGCATCTAACTACCGGGACATTGTTCCGTACACTTACAACACCAGTAATCTTTGGGCGCCGGCGGAATACGATTCCCGGCACTCGGCAACTATTACAGTAACGTATGACTTGCCGTTCTTACGTGATCAGCGATCGCTGGTAGGCAAGCTGCTGGGCGGGTGGGAGATCAATGCTCTGGCGCAATTCCAGACGGGAACGCCTTGCGGTATTGCTTCCAACAACGATTATGCAGGGATTGGGGAATATGGGAGCTTCGGCTGCGCGAGCTATCAAGGGCAATTCTGGAATCTGAGCGGTACGCCAAACGTGGTGGGAAATTTTGCGGGACCCAAAGGAAACCAGAAGTATTTCACGGCGGCAGCCACCCAGCCTGTGCAGGGGACGATCAACTTGCAACCGGGAGTGCGCGACTCGGTTTATGGGCCGGGATTCCAGGACTGGAATGTTGGACTATTTAAGACATTTCCGCTCGGCTTTCGCGAAGGGATGAATATACAGTTCCGGGCAGAAGCGTTTGACTTTATCAATCACCCGAACTGGTCAGCACCGAATTTCAATCCGACTTCCGCGCAGTTTGGCGAAGTGACGGGAAAATCGGATCTGGCGCGGCAGTTGCAACTATCGTTGAAGTTTAATTTCTGAAAAACGCTGGCAGGCTAAAGCCTACTCCACAGGGCGGTGGGATACTTGAAGCGTGGGCGACTCTGAAACATTCGACATAAGCCAACCGGCTGAGTTATTTGCGCGTATCGATCAGGAGGGAGACGATCCCCTCATCAAGGAAAGCATCGTCACGACGACTCTCGACAATGCGCTGAACTGGGCTCGCAAGAATTCGATTTGGCCTATGAGTTTTGGTCTGGCGTGCTGCGCGATCGAGATGATGTCGATGATGGCTTCACGCTACGACATATCGCGGTTCGGCGCGGAGGTGATGCGCGGCTCGCCGAGACAGTCGGACCTGATGTTTATCGCGGGGCGGGTGTCGAACAAGATGGCCCCGGTGATACGGCGTTTGTATCAGCAAATGCCCGAGCCGAAATGGGTGATTTCGATGGGTGCCTGTGCAACCTCGACCGGCGTGTTTAGCAACTATGCGTTGGTCCCGGTGAATCAGGTAATCCCAGTGGATGTATTTGTGCCGGGATGTCCGCCGCGGCCGGAACAATTGATTTACGCCATCATGATGCTGCAGGAAAAGATTCAGGCGGAGCGCGGCACGATGCGTAAGACACTGAACCTGGCTTAGGTCACCTTTTCAAGGGATCTTCGATCCAGGGCGGAGTGGCTTCGACGAGGCGTCCTAAAGATGGATCGAGGCGGTCCATGGCCTGCTTCATTTCCCATGCAATTTTCCGATAGGAAAAGTGCCCCTTCACACCGCTGCGAAGACGTGCGATGTAATCGAGTTCAGCGAAATCCATTTTGAAGAGAAATCGTGAACGGGTCGCGAATGGCAACAGGTATTGGGCAGCCGGCTGTGGAAGTTGGCTAAACACTTCATCATTTTCCTGAAAAACCTTTGTGAAAGTTGTATCGACTCCACACGCAGCAGCAATGGGCGGTAGATCGTAACCGAACGTGTTCGAGTATTGCTGGCGAAATTGTTGGCAGCGGCGATGGCGATGAAAATCGCGATAAGCGCCGATATCCATCACGAAATCGAATACATAGGGCGCGCTGCGGAAATGACGCGGCAGTTCCTCGCGCTTATTGTGAGCTCCAAGCGCCAGGTCGAGCAGTTCGCGCCGACGTTCGGTGGACCAGCCCAGCGCGGTTTCATAGAGCTCTCGATAAGACAGCTGAGTGACCGGATAGAGTAGCGTGGCGCAGATATCCGCCAGGTGGTCGGTTGGTTCCAGCAAATCGACAGAGGTTGTTGAAAGCGCGGGCGATTTCGGCAGGTGATGAGCGGCCCATTCTGCGACATCGGCGCGGAGACGGCGGGGCGAATCATCGGCCTGGGCATGACGGGCGAGGGTGGGCGCAATCGGTTCAGCGGTGGATTCCTTTTCCCAAAAGCAGGCGGCAGGTGCAGCACAGGCCTGCGTGATTTCGTCGCCGATCTCGCGCAGTTCCTGATATTCGGAGCCACGGAAGCGCCTCATCTGCTTTTCAAGCGTGCGAATACTGGTGACCTGCCCGACGCCGGTGGGAATGCCGAACGGCAGCAGATAACGCGCGACATCGAAAGCGCGCGCCGTAAGATTGCGGCGGTAAGCATCGGGCTTCATGTCGTCAGGCCGGGGAAGCTGATCCTGCAAGTATTGAAGAGCCTGATCCTGCACCAAACGATAAGCGCTCAACAACTTTTCCGCGGCGCGATTGTAGAGCGACTGCTCATCGGCCGTGAATTCAGGCGGAACGATGACGCCCGACTTGGAAAAATCCTGGTAGCGCGAACTGCGGGCCTGGCCATCCCAAAGCTGTTCGTCCTGAATTTCGGTGGCGGCCAGTTCCGAGATGCCTTCGAAACAGATGGTGACGTGGCCAAGATCGGCTATGGAGGCGTGGCCGTACTGGAAGTAAAAGCTTTCGAGAAATTTAGTGGAATCGTGGGTGCGGACCCATTCGAGTGAATCGCGCACGGAATCGGGTGAGCGGCTGTAACGGGCAAGCGCGTAGGCGATTTTTTCGGGCGGCATCGGCGCCACCGTAAGGACACGTTTGGCGGAAGCGGGCTGTGGAGTCACAGCGTCTCTGCGAGCGTGTAGTCGAAACCGTAGGAGTGCTTTCCGCTCTCGATCTCGATAGTCATGTGGCCGGCGAGCCCGGTCAATTCGCCGGTGCCTGAATCCGGAACAACGGTCACGCTGAGCTGCGGCGAACTGCGCGTCATGGTCCCAGTGTGCTGCAGGTAAAAAGCGCCACTGCGTCCGTGCAGCTTTCCACGCACTTTTTCGATAGCGACGTACCCCGCTGAACCCTTGACGCCGGTGATAGCGGTCAGCATTTCGCCCTGGCTGGAAGCTTCGAGATCACCGTGGAATTGCTTGTCGATGATCATTCTGCCAACGGGCTCGCCGGCCCCGGCTTGCGGAGTAAGCTTCACTTCAAACGTTCCAGCGGCATGGGTTGGGGTCATGCTGTTTTCCTTCTCGAAAAGTTCAACTCGACTTCGTTTCCGATGTTAACTTGCTGGCCAAGGGCTGGGTCTGCCCGGCGTATTTGTTGCCGACTTTTTTGTAATAAGGAACGGATACAGGAGACGACAGCTGTTCAAAGGTGAACGAACAAATGCGCATACCGGGGTAGAGGGCGACGGGCATAATACCGAGATTGCTGAGTTCCAGGGTGGCTTTGCCACGCCAGCCGGGATCGAAGAGGCCAGCGGTGCCGTGGACGATGATACCGATGCGCCCGAGGCTCGACCGGCCTTCGAGACGGCCGAGCACGTCGTCATCGAGCTCGAGAGTTTCTTCTGTAATGGCAAGCGCGAACTCGCGAGGCTGCAGAATGAACGGCTCGCCGGGCTTGACGTGGATGGTGCGCATGATGTCCTGAATGGCGCTCCTATCGCGCACGTCGATGAAGGCGTGGCGGCTATGCTCGAAGACGCTGAACTCGGAGCCGAGACGGAAATCGACCGAACAGCTCCCGAACTGTTCGGCAGGAAGGGCGGGAGAGATGCGAATTTTTTCCGATTCCAGGTAGCGGCGAATGTCAACGTCGGAGAGGACCATAGCGGGCAGGTGAACCGTCATGCTAGCATGTGCGAACCCGGAGCCACGGGACAGTTATGATAGCGGATTCGGCCATGCGAATTCGAATTCAGAAGCTGCATCCAGACGCACACTTGCCGGAGTACGCTCACGGTCCGCTGGAGGATGCCGGCATGGACTTGCGTTGCATTGCAGGAGGACTGCTCGAGCCGCATGTGCCGCAATGCCTGGCAACGGGGCTGGCGCTGGAGATTCCGAGTGGCTATGAAGTGCAGATCCGCCCTCGCAGTGGGCTGGCACTGAAGCATGGCATTACGCTGCCGAATGCACCGGCCACGATCGATCCCGGATATCGCGGCGAGTTGAAAGTCATTCTGTTGAATTTGGGGAAAGAGGCGTACCAGGTACACGCAGGGGATCGCATCGCGCAAATGATTGTGGCGCGGTATGAGGCAGTCGAGTGGGACGAGGACGAGTTACGCGAATCGGTGCGCGGCACGGGCGGCTTCGGATCGTCGGGACGCTAGCGAATGTTATATTGAGGGTCAGCGAAGTGATTGTGGGCGGCTAGCTCAGTTGGGAGAGCACCACGTTCGCAACGTGGGGGTCGTGGGTTCGAACCCCATGCCGTCCACCAACTTGCAAATTATCGACACGTTTCAGCCCATACAGGCTCTCTCAGTCACAGCAGGCCGGGTCAGGCCTTTCGGGCCAATCTCGCCGAACAGAGTCTGTGCTTCCCATAGCTCTTGTTTTTTTTAATTCGGTCCGTTGTGACGACATGGAACATTTCGATACAGCCTTGATGCGAGCGCTATGCGACTTGGGGCTGCTTACAGAAACCACTCCGTTGCCGGCATCTCGCAAATATTGAACGTGCCGGCGGAGGGAATATGAGTTCGCGCCAGTTCTCCATCCTGTTATTCAGGACTTGAATTTCCGGTTGCATCGCCGCCAAGCTCAGGTACCTGTCGGGTCTTTTACCGGCACGAGGGCTGCATGATCGAGAAGCGCACAATAGCTGCAGGAAGCAAATCGCAGCGCTGAATTCAAGACAAGGCCTCAGGAAAGCATTGAGTACCAGGCGGATTGGCTGAATCTTGCCGCCGCATTTGCAGATCTATAACGTTATGACGAACGCGAAAAAGGTTGCTCTGATCACGGGCGCCAACAAGGGCTTGGGATATGAGATGGCGCGGCAGCTAGCGCAATCCGGAGTTACTGTTGTGCTGGCTGCGCGCGATCAGGTGAAGGGTGAAGCCGCCGCTCAAAAACTCAAGCAGGAAGGGCTGGACGTTCAGTTTCTTGAGCTCGACGTTACAAAGAAGGAAGATTGCACGAAAGCGGCCGCATTCCTGGAACAAAAATTCGGTAGATTAGACATACTCATAAACAACGCTGGTGTCTCTGCGGATGGGCTTGCGGGAACCAGTGTGAGTGCAACCACCGAACAATCATTGCAACGCACGTTCGAAACGAACTTTTTTGCTCCAATTGCTTTAACGCAGGTTTTGCTGCCGCTACTTAAAAAGAGCGAAGCCGGGAGGATTGTGAATATGTCAAGTATTCTCGGCTCGCAAACGCTGCACGCGGAGGCAGGCAGTCCCATCTATGATTTCAAGGCTTTGTCGTACGACGCTTCCAAGGCTGCACTGAATTCCTTCACCATCCACCTGGCATACGAACTGAAAGACACAAAGATCAAAGTCAACTCGGCGCATCCGGGCTGGGTGAAGACGGACATGGGAACCGATGCGGCACCGATGGAAATCCCGGAAGGTGGCAAAACCGGGGTTGCTCTCGCTTTGCTAGATGAAAACGGACCAAGCGGCGGCTTCTTTCACATGGGCGAAAGATTGCCCTGGTAAAAAGCGGTCGAAGCGCATTGGATGTTCCTCCGCTTCGATGGACCTGGATATTTGCCTGCATGGTTGCCCGGTTGCCATGGCGTAAGGTCCGGAAACTTAAATGATTCATTCAGGCAGTCGTCCGGCGGTAGCAGTTCAGCAAACTACGGCTGCGGGCCACGCGGATTCATTCAACAAGTCTTCGAGGAAGTTCTTCTATCCCCCGGCAGATTGGCGCTGGCGGCGTGGGAACTGTGTATTGCGTGACACGCGACTGGAGAGAAAAGTCGCGCCCAAGCTCCTTCACTCTGTTAATGGCGATCCACAACATGATTCTCGTTTCGAACGGGAGGCTCGGACGGCCTCTGCCCTTAATCATCCAAATATCGCCTCCATCTATGACATAGGTGTAGCCGGCGCAGGGCGCTTCATCGTCATGGAGTATGTCGCTGGCCCTACTCTGCGCGACATGTAAAGCAGGGTCCGCTACTCGAACCGCTTGTTGGATTGGGTAGTCAAATGGCGCGTGCATTGAGCGCCGCTCATGGCGCTCGGCATCACGCATCGCGACGTCAAACCGGAAAACCTCATGTTCCGGGGCGATGGTCGCGTAAACAACCGCATCGCAGTTAGCCGGACCGCAAAATTCAGAAGTCTGGACGGCTGGCCACGCTATGAACACCGCTCAGGTCGATGTACGCTTTCGGTGAAATCGATTAGGAATACTGCGCCGGATCGATCATCCTCCCGACCGCCGAGATGCGACTGGCAGGGAGTCCAACCTTTTGGCGTGTGTTTGCATGGGGGCTTCATCCGGAGCCAGGTACACGCAGTAGATTTTGTCGTCGGTAACGTTCAGGGCGACTAAGCGATTTTGCGCTGGGTCATGCTAAACCAGTTTCCCGAGTTATCTTTCATGAGAGCTTCGACGCCGTAGAAGCGTTCCATCGGCGGTTGAATGAATTCGACTCCTTTGGCGATCAACTCCTCATACGTCTTGTGGCAATCGTCCACTTCCAGGACGCCGGCGCCTAGTTTGCCCTCGGCCAGAATCCCCTTCAAAGCGGCCGCAATTTCGGGTTTCATGTTGGAGCCATCCACTTTCATCAGGATGATGTTCAGGTCCGGTTGTGTTTTCGGCCCGACGGTAAGCCAGCGGAAACCGTTGTCCATTTTGTTATCCATGCGAACTTCAAAACCGAGCTTGCCGACATAAAAGTCGAGCGCGGCATTTTGGTCGAGAACGTAGAAGGTGGCGTGAGAAAGCCGGGTGATCATGCCTTGACGATAGCCGAAGAGCCGGGGCGGGTGCTTCTTAAATCTTGCGCTTTGGCTTACAAAAAGAAGTGCTTAAAACAAGCGGGGATGTAATAGAGTTTCCAGGCATCAGGTGACCCCGCAAACATTCGGCGCGCCTCTTTTCGGAATTGGCTGGGCGAAATCCCGGTGGTTTGGCGAAACCGTCCACTGAATGAGCCAAGACTCTGGTAACCGAGTGCGAAACAGATTTCGGTTATGGTGTGATTGTCCGCCAGCAGGAGTTCTTTGGCGCGATTGATGCGCAGCCGGACGGCGAACTCGTGTGGTGTTTCGCCGAATGTTTTAGCGAATACCCGCTGCAAATGAAAGGGCGAGAGACCGGCCACGGAGGCTAGATCGTGCAAAGGCAGGCGTTGGTCAAAATAGGCGGCGAGGTAATCGCGCGCCCGGTAAATCCGGGGCGACTCGCGATGTGTAGATCGGTTGAGCACAATCGAAGCGGTTCAGAAGCTGAAGCGCATTTGCAATTCCACCGTGCGGCCTGCCAAGGCGCTCTGAGCTTGGCCGAACGAAGGGTTAGAGTTGGTTCCGCTGCCGATTACCTGGCTCGCCAGGGGAGCGTTCTGAAAATTGCTAAGAGTGCCGAGCGGTGAAAGATTTAACTTGTTGAAGATGTTGTAAAGGTCACCGCGAAATTCGAAGCGGGCGTTTTCGCCGAAGATCGGCAGCTTCGGAAGAGTAAAGGATTTTTGCAATGTCAGATCGGTATCGAAATAGGTGGGGCCGCGCAGAGTGTTGCGGCCTACGCCAGGCGGCGGCGGAGTGCCATCAGGAACGCCGGCGGCGCTGAGGGGGAATGTGGGTTGCGTGAAGTAGCTGAGCGCGCCATTTGGGAAATTCCCGTTGAACTGCTGGAAAGTGCTGTTGCTCGAACTATTTCCATAGGTGCCTGTTGAGCCGGCAGGCCGCAGGTCGATGTAGTGGCTGTTCGGATAGACAAGGTTGCCGCCGGGGATGGCGTTATAAACCGGCGTCCATGGGTATCCGGTATGCCAGTTGAGAATACCGCTGAGTTGCCAACCTCCCAGGATCTTGTTCTTCCAGCCATTTCCCTTAAAGATGGTCGGACTGTAGACGCCGTACAATTTGACGTTATGGCGGACATCAAAATCGGCTGAACCCTTGGAGTATTGCTGACCGTACGGATACTCACCGGTGAAGAAATCGGTCGAACCATCGTCGATGGTGTGGCTCCAGCGGTACTGGAAGTCTACCTGAAAGTCGCGCGAAAAGCGGTGCTCTACTTCAGCGAGCAAAGCATTGTAACTGGAATTAGCATCGTTCGAATAGAACACAGCGTGCGCAACTTGGGGATTGACGTCGGGAAAGAAATTGAGATTTAAATTTTGCGTGCGTGTTAAGTGGCGGCTAAGACTGCCCTGATACCCGATTTTCGCAACGAAGTTCCCGCCGAGGTCATACTGGCTGCCCAAAGAATATCGATAGGTCAAGGGCGTCGGCAGTTGATCCTGTACGCCGTAAAGATCAAGCCCTGAGCCGGTGAGCGGCAAACCGGTCGCGGGATTGAACTGAAGAATGGCGTTCGGATTGATCGGCCAGTTGTTGAACTGGTGGACATTATTGGGAACCTGGTAAAGGATCTGAGGAGTACCAAAGGTAAAGCTGCTGGCTAGCGGAGGATTACTGCGGCCATTCAGCGTAATAGCTTCCTGCATACGGTTGTAACCAATGCCGAAGCCGCCACGCAGAACAAAGCGTTCACTCGAGGGATTGGGACGCCAGGCGAAACCAAGTTGCGGGCTCCAGTTATTCTTGCTCGCCTGATAAAGATCGCCGCCGACGCGCAAATGAAGATCGGTTAAGGCGCTTTGTCCGGGGCCGAGAAGAAAGTTACTGATGTTCCCGTATTTTTCGCTGACAGGCGTGAAGTATTCCCAACGGATCCCTAAATTTAGAGTAAGGTTCGAGCGGGGTTTCCAGTCGTCTTGAATGAAGCCGGCGTAAATGGCCGAGCGGATGTAATGGGTAACTGAAGAGGGCTCACCGGTACGGGGATCGAAGTTACCTTCCTCCTGGTAGGGAGCATCGTTGGCGAAGTCCCAGAGACTATGGAAGGTGTAAGTAGGACGTGCGCTTCCGGCTTGCGTATCGTTATCTTGCTCTTTGTATATATCGACGCCGGCTTTCAACGAGTGGTTGCCTTGCACTGTGCTGACAGTATCGCGCACGTTATAAGTAGTCTGGTAGAAAATTCCGGGACCGGGCGCGCCGAAGAAATTAAATGACGACGTTCCTAAAGTGTCGATGTTGGCCTGAGGCAGACCGAACGGTTCCTGCGAGTTACTCTGGACTTCATTGAAATACCAGCGGGTGACGTTCACGCGCGCCTCATTCAGCCAGTTGGCGGCGAAGGTGTGGTTCCAGACAGCAGCAGCGCTGTAGTTCAGGCGATCACTATTCCAGTTATTGGCGGCGCGGATAGGACCGTTATAAAAACTGCTGGTCACCGGAACCCAGTAAGTACTGAAGACAATCAGATCCTTGTTAGTGGCCTGATAGTCCATGCGACCGTTGTACTGCTGCGAGACTAAATTAACCGGGCTGGTGCTCTGGACGAACTGCAAATCCGGGATGCCGTCGAGACCCCCGCCCACTCCGGGTGAAGCAGAACTTGAATAGCTGGGATCGGGCTGGCCGAGGCCAAGTTTTAAGGGCGAGCCGATATCGAGTCCCGCGTACTTGCCATTTTGGAAGATGGCGTTGCAAGCGCCTGGCGCGAAGCCGGCATCGGAGCAGGTACGGGGAATGACGGCGTTAAAAGATGCGCCCTCTCCGGGATAGCTGAGTATCTTGGAAGCGATGCTGCCGGGTGCCGCCGCGCCAGCCAGATATTGAGGCGTTTCGTACCAGCCAAGAGAGGTGGAAGTAGAAGCGTTGCGCAATGTTTCGTAAGAGAAGAAAAAGAAGAGATGGTTTTTGATGATGGGTCCGCCTAAGCTGCCGGCCCATTGATTGAAGCGGTCGGTATCTTTTTGGGGCGTGGCTTGATCGGGGCCGTTCCAGCGCTGGAACGCGTTTAGCCCAGGTCGATCAAACTTCATCAGAGCGCTGCCGTGAAATTGATTGGTGCCGTTTTGCGAGACGAGAAGTACCTGTGCGCCACTGTTGCGGCCAGTTTCAGCGGTGTAGGAGTTAGATTCAACCGTAACCTCTTTGACGGATTCCTTATTAGGAGTGATCACCGCCGCCCCGCCCCAAGCCAGGCTGTTGGTGGAGACGCCATCCACTTGAAAATTATTCGAACTGTTGCGGGTTCCATTGGCGACGACCTGGACCTGATTCTCAGTTTGAAATATGCTCTGGGAGCCGCTCGATCCGCCAGGACCGGTCGTCCCTGGGAGATTTTGGGAACTGGAACCGCTCGCGCCGCGCGCGTTATCGCCGAAAGCGCCGGGCGCAAGAGCAGCCACTTGATACGTATCGCGGCCGAACGTGGGGAGTGCCTGCACGGTCTGGTTCGAAAAGGTAGCAGCGACATTGGCGTTCTCGGTATCGAGCGCCTGGCCACCGCTGGCGCTGACGGTCACGGTCTGGGTAGTCTGCTGGCCCACTGCAAGTTGAATGTCCTGACCTTGCGCTTGTTCGGAGCGTAGAACCACGTCGTTTAGGACCTGGGCATTGAAGCCGGTTTTTTCCACCTTGAAGTTATAGCGGCCCGGGGCGAGAGCGGGAAAAGAGTAGGTGCCGCCTTCGCTGGTGGTGACTTCGTGAGAGATGTTGGTTTCCGCACTGGTGAGCGTCACTTTGGCGCCGGGGACAACCGCGCCCGTAGCGTCCGTAATGGTGCCTTGAAAGCTGCCGCGGTATTGGGCTTCGAGAGAGTGAGCCGTGAGAAACGAGAAGAGGAGGACGACGAGTGCAGTATGCGCGAAATGCGCGCGTGTCTTCATGGACGGAAAGAACATTAGAACCCCTTATTCGGCCGGATGTGTGAACCGGCATTCACCAAACGTACTATTACTCAGACGTTATGCGATTGAGCAGCGAGTGTCAAGTAAGACGCTACTCGGAAGTTTGCAGGGATGGGACGCCAATGTCACCTACTTTTTCGCAGATGCCAATGTCAGAAAGCTTTCGAGGGGGGCAGGACCAGAAAAGATGGCAGGCTGAGGCCTACCCTAGTATCGGCGGCGCTACTGGAGCCGCTTGATTTGCGCTGAGGGCGGTGGATTTAAGACAAATTTCTGCGCGGTAACCGCCGGATCGTTCATCTTCAAGTCGGTGACTTTCAGAACTACCTCATAGCCGTCTTTAGGGCGCTGGATGTCGATCGATTCCGGGAATAACACGCCGTTGTGAGTGCTCCAGTCGGAGTAGCGGGTCTCGCTCAGAATGTTGCCATCGCGGTCGAACGTTTTCTGGCGGTTGATCTGCAAAGTGTATCTATCGAAATAGACGTTTCGCACCGGGTAATACCTGACGCCCTGGCGACGGATCATCATCAGTATGTAAATGGCTTTCGTTTCGTTGGTGTCGTCTTCCATGAAGGTGATGTCGTTTTGCGGATCGGGAGCGTTGATAAGCAGAGCATCGAGGAAAGCCGCGGGGCGCAAATTCTCCAGCTTATTAGTGGAGTTGGCGGGAGCATCGTTGCGGCTCTCGATGAAGGTGTTCTTGCTCGGGATGGAGACGCGGAACTCCTCTCCGGTAGAAGCCATGTCGAACGCAGTCGAGTGAATAACCGGATCGAGTCCGACTACGCGAATGTTCCTCGGTTTGAGAAAAAGAATGAATCCGCTGATGGTGGGGTAATCGGTGACACGACCGCCGTAGAGCATTCCGATCGAAGGGGACATATCGGTTTTCATCGTGAAGGACTGAATCGGGTCGGAGACCAGATGGATGCGCTGGATGAGTTCTTCTTTCGTGGCCGTCAAGGCAGGTCGCGGAATGCGCTGCCCTTGCGGGACCACAACACGCCGTCTGACTAAACATCCGGAGAAACTAAAAGAGAAGAGAATCAGGGCCGCTAAAAGCTCACGCTTCGAGCGCGATGAGTACATTCTTGCAGTGTAGTAGACGGGATGTTTCGGCTGAAGCAAGCGCAGCCGCGGCGCGCGAATCGGGTTCAGGCCGAAGCCGTATTCACATCGGGCGCCGTTAGTTTGGCGGCATCAGGCGTGGCTGCGATGTAGTGGTATTTAGAAACAGGTCCTAAAAGAGCGTCGAGCACCCAATCGGAAAGAACGCGCAGGCGCTGACTCATGGAAGGAAGCTTGGCGAAATAGACGAAGCGCCACATGGCGTACGCGATAAAGCCGGAGATGTTGAAGTTGTAAATGCGCGCCACCCCGCGGTGGCGGCCTACTAGAGCAAGTTCACCGATCGGAGTGTAAGTAAATGGTTTTAAGGGTTCGCCGCGCATCTGCCGGACAATGTTTTGCGCGACAAGCGTACCCTCCCGAAGAGCGTTTTGCGCAATGGGAGCATAAGAGCCCTGGTGATTCGGTTTCGGCACTTCGGCGCAATCACCTAGAGCCCAGACACCTTGGAATTGAGTAAGCGCGAGATCACCGCTGACTTGCAGCGCTTGCCCTTTACCTTTCGGCGCATCGAGTTGAGCGACGACCCGATTGGCTTCCACGCCGGCCGTCCAGATAAAGGTCCGCGCACGGATTTTTTCTCCATCGGCAAGCTCAATCATGTCGCCCTTGGCGCTCTTGATGCCGGTTTTCAGCTTGACCTCAATGCCCGATTTTTCGAGCTGCTGCTGCGAATAATCGGCGAGATCTTTGGTTACTTCGGCCATCAGGCGCTCGGCTGGTTCAGCGAGCAGCATACGAATCTGCGAGACAAGAGACTTGTCGCACTCGGCCGCGGCGTCACGAACCATTTCGTTGAGCGAGGCGATAGTTTCCACACCGGTATAGCCGCCTCCGGCAACAACAAAGGTCAACATGGCGGCGCGTTCAGCGGGATCGTGTTCGCGGGCGGCAGCCTTTACGAGAGACAAGGCGCCCTGTTTCACGCGCCAGGCATCTTCCAGGGTCTTCATCGGGATCGCACTTTTCTCCACGCCCGGAGCGTGGTGAAAGTTGGTCGTTGCACCGAGCGCGATCACTAGATGATCAGCCGATATTTTTTCTTCGGACGGCACGCAGACGGTGACAGTGCGGGTTTTCAGATCGATAGCTTCCACATCTCCGACTATCACCTTCGTTCGTCTTGTGTACGAATGAAGAGGCACGATGATGTGGTGCGGTTCGACGTCGGCGCCTACTGCCTCGGTGAGCATAGGCGTAAAAAGAAGATATTCAGTCCGATTCACGAGAACGATCTCGCCATTGTCGTCGCCCGGCAGCAGATGTTCGAGTTCGCGGCAGGCTTCAACGCCGGCAAACCCGCCGCCGAGAATTAGAAAGCGCTTACCTTTGGCCAGCCCGCGATTTTTGCGCACCGACAGTCTCTGATACAAATCCCAACCCAGGCAAGCGATGCCCGACACGATCACGCCCAGCACTTTTCGGTTCATGTTTCTCCCCAAACAGATTGGATTCAGTTTGAGCAGGGCGGTTTCGAATCAGCCGAAAGGATGTTCGAGAGAAGGGCTGGGCGGCGTAAATAATCTAGCGCCGTCGGTGGTGAGATACATATCGTCCTCAAGCCGCACGCCAAATTCGCCAGGCAGGTAGATACCCGGTTCGTCGCTGAACGTCATATTGGGCGCGAGCGGGAGGGTATTGCCGCGCACCAGGTAAGGCCATTCGTGGCCGTCCATACCGATGCCATGGCCGACGCGATGACTGAAATATTTGTAATCGGGACCGAAGCCCGCGTTCGTGATGACCTGGCGAGCAGCGGCATCGACAGCCTGACACGCAGCTCCAGGATGAGCGGCAGCGAGGGCCGCCTGCTGCGCCTGATGAACAACATCGAAGACCCGCTTCATGCGATCGCTCGCTTTACCCAGGACGAAAGTGCGAGTGATATCCGATTGATAGCCTTCGACCAGACAGCCATCGTCGATCATCACGATGGTATTTTCACGGATCTGCTGTGGCGTGGTCGAGCCGTGCGGCAAAGCGCTATATTGGCCCACTTCGACACTTGCCTCGCCGCGAAAACCAACACGCGCATAGGCGGCCGTGATGAGATTAGCTGCATCGGTTTGGGTCATGCCTGGCGCCAGCGCGCGATAGACGGCTTCATATACTTTGAGCGTCGCCTGATTGGCCGTGCGCATCAAGGCGAGTTCGTGCTGGCTCTTGATCATGCGGCAACCAGCCGTGACGGGAGTCGCCGAAACCAGGTGAAGTCCGGGTGATGCTTTGGCAATCTCATCGCTAAATACCCAGGGGGTGTGTTCTTCGATGCCAAGGGTGCCAGTGGATTGCCCCAGGGAACGCAGGCCCGCGGCAATCTGGCGATACGGACTTTCGTCTTCGTGCCAGGTCAAGACCTGCGCAGCTTCGAGAGGGCCGGTATTAATCTGCTCGCGGGCACGCTCTTCCTCAAACGAAGGGCAAACCACGAAGGCCTTTCCTTTCGCCGGGATAACGGCGGCAAAGAGGCGCTCGCTATTTCCCCAGCGCATGCCTGTGAAATAACTGAGGGACGTTCCTCCGGCTAGCATCAGTGCATCGATCCGATGTTCGGCCAGAAGTTGCTGCGCTCTTGCAATTCGCGACTGCCGTTCACTGACGCTGATCGGCGTGGCTTCCTGGCGCATGGAAGAGAGTGCCGCAATAGACGTGGGAAGTGGCGCGCGATCTTCTTTGGATTGAGCTGCCACGGCAACCGTGCTCAGGGCTCCTATTTTGCGCAACAGACCGCGCCGTGAGATCGAAAGACCATGTTGTGCGATGGGCTGCTTCGTCATATCTGTAACTAGCAGGATAAACCGCTCGCCCAACGATGGTACAGAAGTGTAATGGAACCCTACCCTCCGTTTACGCGCGACAGCATCGGACAGCTGCTGCAGTTTCTTCCCGCTTTCGAGCAGGGAAATTTTCGGGACGCCACCAACATTTATTTAGCCGGCGGGCGCAATCCTCCGCTGCTAGACCAGTTTGGACAAGCGGTTTACCAGAGCGGCTTTGTGTTTCCTTTCGACTGGGCGCGCTGGGATGAAGGGCGCAAAATGACATTCGACGATGTCGCGCAAGCCGATGTGCTGACGCTGCGCAAACTGCTGACGGCACTCGTCCGCTCGGAACACTTTCATGGCGGTGCGCTGGCGGATTACTGTGCGAGCGGGTTCGTAGAGCAGATCCTGCGGCGACTGCGAGAACTGGAGAGCCAAGAGTAGTCAGGAAGAGGGATCGCCGTCCCGAGCGAGGCGAAAGAAGACGACTGCACGGCCGATATGAAGTTCATCTCCGTCTTCGAGGAGGGTTCCGCGCAGGTTGTGGTGCACGGGTTGGCTGAGTCCATCACGGACGATCCAAAGACCGCAGTTCTCGTCCCCCCGGTAGACCCGGTCGTTGAAGATACGGTATTGATTGGTTCGTTCAGCGCGGACAATATGGGCGTGTTCACGCGATACGGTTCGATCCGCTTCACTGTCACCAATAAAGGCGAGATCGTTGCGGCGCGACGGACCTGCATCGCGATATACGTCAGTGCCGCGGCCAATATTGGTGCGCGATTTATCCAGGCGAAACTCACTTTGGTTGGCCGATCCGGTCGCGACCTGTAATATGGCAGGCATTTGAGAACGATCGACAGGCACCAGCGGTTCCGGCTGCGCCATCGCGGTGTCGACCGAGACCCAGGATTCGCCCCCCTCCGGCAGCTTGGGTGAGGTCGTGAATTCGACGGTGAAGTGGGAGGGGAATCGATAGCTGGACCTGGTCAATCCCTGCTTCAACTCGTCAGTGAAATAACGCGCTAGAAATTCGCTTTGAAACGGAGCAGCCTGCTCCTCGGGAATGCCGAGCAAGTGGATGCGGATCAGGTCGAAAGCGAAAACGTTCGACTCGCCTACCCGATGGCTTTTCTCTTTGATCGCATCCATGGCGAGCAAACGAATTTCGGCCAGCTCGGGAGCCTCCTTCGCCAGCTGGTTCGCGCCGAATGGCGATTCGAAGACGGCTCGTCCCAGGCGCTCGAACAGATTTGATAAAGCCATGAGTATCTACTTACCAGTAGCAGCTTCCAATAAATCACGGGCAATTGGCGCGGCAAATTTGGCGCCGTATCCGCCGTGCTCGACAATCACCGCCACCGCGATGCGCTTGGCCGCGGGAGCGTCGTAGGGGGCGAAGCCGGCAAACCAGGAGTGAGGTTCACCATGATCGAGCTGCGCGGTACCCGTTTTCCCGGCAACCTCCAATGCCAAACCTGACATGGCTTGCCGGGCTGTGCCGCCGTTTACTACATCCCGCATGGCCTGAGACAAGAACGCCGCAGCCGCCGGTGAAATAATCTGCTGAGGCGGTGCATGTCGCCCATCGCTATCGTCAGTCACCCAGCGGCCCTGCGGCATCTTACCGTCTTCGGCAATGGTGGCCGCTACGCGCGCCATTTGCAGTGGTGTCGCCACTATGGGCCCTTGTCCATAAGCAGCAAACGGCAGCATCTCCTTCACTTGTCTCTCGCTGCCCGCATTTATCCCTAAAGCCTGTGCTGTTTCGAACAGCGACCTGGCTCCGACTGCAAAGACTCCCACTTGCGCAAAGTACGCATTGCAGGAGACCGCGATGGCTTGCCGCATCTGCAATGCGCCGTGCACGCGGTCGCCGATATCGTCGCGAATCGGACGACGCCAACCGGGTATAACAGTTCCGGCGCGGCCATCGTTAAGCCGTCGACATGTAAAGGTTTGATTGGCGGCGTCCGCGTTCACCCGTAGGGCGGCCATGGCCGTAACGAGTTTGAAAGTAGAGCCCGGCGGATACTCACCGTAACGTGCACGATCGAAAAGCTCATCGTTCTCCGGTTCATCGCTCGATGGAGCAGGCCAACTCACCAGCGCGAGCACGTCGCCCGAAGCCGCATCGAGCATGATGGCCGCACCCTTCTTATGCAGCTTGCTCAGATGATTGCCCACGATCTGGACAGCTTTCAACTGCAATCGAATATCGAGCGAACTGTGAACATCGCGATTGCGCCGAAGCAAGGCCTGCAGCTGAGGGTTATCAGGATGGTGGCGATAGCGAACGACTGCCGCCAGGTCGCCGTAATCCAGGTAGCCCTGCAGCGTGCGATTCGAATCGTGCTCGATCAGGGAGGCATTGGTCGCATGAAAGCGCTCGCCGGTGCGGAGATCGCCGAGCAAGTGAATGGTCGCAGCACCGAATGGATAGAAGCGCGAGGCGGTAGGTGAGCCGGCCTGGTCGATAGAGACACCGAGTTTCTCGTAAACGGCGCGATTCTGTTTAAGCTTGGTGCGCTGGCTCGTTGCCAGAAGGATGCCGTTGCGATCGTAAATGTCTCCGCGTGTAATCATAGCGGCGAGCAGATTGAGACGCGGGTTATGCTCCGGCCGTTTCACGCCGTCAGCCGTATAAACGAGAGCATCTTTGGCCAGGAGTTCGCTGCTCTGGAAGAACTCCAGGTAAGCGGCCCGCACAAGCAAACCGGCGGCAGAGAGCCCGAAAATCCAGGCAGTGATCCGTAGAGGTTTACCGAATAAGGATGCGAAACGTGGAGCGGCGGGTGCGGACTCATCTGCGAACTCGGTCCCGCTGCGGGTGCTTTGGTTGGAAACTCCGAGCAGGATCGCGCAGATCAGAAAATTCGCAAGCATGGCGGTGTTGCCGGAGCTTAGAAAAGGCGAGACGACACCGGAGAGCGGAATAGCGCCCAGCACGCCGCCCGAGATGAGGAGCATTTCGAGCGCGAGCAGAATGCCGAGGCCGGCCGAGAGAAACACGCTGTACTCATCGCGTGCTCGAACGGCGATACGGAACGATCGTGCGACCAGCAAGGTGAACAGCGAAGCGATGGCGAGCACACCGGGCAAGCCCCACTCTTCGGCGATGGCGGGAAGGACCAGGTCGGTGTGCCCAGCTGGAATGATTCCTGGATCGCCCCAGCCAGGACCGGATCCCCATGTGCCGCCTGTGGCGAAGGCCCAAAGCGAATGCGCCAGCTGATCACCGCCACGCACGTCGTTGTTCCAGGGCGAGAGCCACATCGAAACGCGATCGACAACGGTGTGAGGCGTTCCGAAATGGTTGCCTATGGCAACGCCGCCAACGAGTATGGCGATGCCAAAGAGCGCTAAGCCGGGCCGCTTGCGCGCGACACCAAACAAGACCAGAAAGAGCATGCCCACTACCAACGCCGGCCCCATGTCTTTGAGAACGAAAAACATCACGAGCGAACAGGCGACTGCCACCATCACGGGTAGAACATGCTGCAGTCGCGGTAGATCTAGCGAGCGTAGACTGCCAGGAACGAAGCGGTTCTCTCGCAAATCGCGCAGGCGTTCCCAGTTTTCTGCAAAATAGCCGGCCAGAAAAAACACCAGCGCGATCTTAATGAGCTCGACGGGTTGGAACGGCCCCAAATTCACGCGGGCGTCCGTACCCGTCGGGCCGGAGCCAAAGACGAACAGCGCACCGAAAAGGAACAGCGCGAAAAAAAGGGGAGTGTAAGTCCAGCGCGCAAAGTTTCGGGCTTGAAAGGCTTTGAACAATGGAAGCAGCAGCAGGAGACAACCACCGATCACGCCCCAGGTAAATTTGCGGAATTCGAGCGTATCTCGTAATGGGTCACGCAGGCTGACCATGAGAATCAATCCGAGTGCGGTCAGCAGTTGTAGCGTGGGCAGGATTGAAGGGTCGCCGCGGAATCGGCGCGCACGCCAGGCAAAATGCACTGCCCAGAAAACGCCGAGATACAGCGCAGCCCAAAGGAGGAAAACACGAGTGAACTCACGAGGCGTGCGTACCGTTAACACAGGTTTAAGCCGGGAGACTTCGCCGCGCGGAATTCCCAATGAGACCCAAGGCACACGCGCTAGAGCTCCCACGTTCGGCAATGGCCTGTGCTGTTGCAGGGATCCATAAAGCTGTGCGCCGGCCGCTTCGCGCGTCCCCTGGTTAGCAATGCTGTTCGCCAGCGCCGCCGTAAGAGCCTCGGCAGTGGGCGCGGCATTCACATTCAGCAATTCGCCCGATCGGAGCCGCTCGTTTGTACGGTTAAAGTCTTGCGTTTTGGCAAAGAAGACGAAAGCTAGACCGCACGCCGCCAACAGGCTCGCAAGCAGCAGCCAGCGCGCTTCAATCCGTCTCTCGTTCGGCTGAAAGCGCTGGCGCATTTCCAACCGCAACGCCAGATCGCCTTCTCCTCGCCTGGTTACCGCCATGGTCAGCCGTTACTATGTTTGCGAGTTACCCAGCGCGACGGCGACGCATGATGAGAGTTGCGCGTCTTCAGAAAGATCGTGAAGCGGGCGGATATGTGCGGTTGAGGGTGAGATAGGGCTAGCTGCAACTTACCGGTCTCCGATAAGTCGGCTTCCACTTTGCTCAGGCTGGCATCGACGCGATCAAAGCCGCTGATGGGTTCGTAAATTGCCCGCGAGCGATCTAGGTCGGAGTGTGCCAGGCGCAGCCATCTAGCTTGTTCGTCCGGGGCAGCTTGGGCATGAAGCAGGTCGCCATGCCCGCGGAAGAAGTAGCCATCTCCTTCCTGCTCGAGTTCCCGTGGACCAATGCGATAGCCGAGCTGCTGCGCGATTTGGAATTCTGCCAGCGCCGCGCCTACGTTATGCAAACCGTAAATATAGGCACGCGCAAGGGCCAAGTGCGGGTCAGGGGAGCGTGGCAGGAAAACCGCGGCCTGATGGAACGACTGCAAGCTGGCCGCTACTCTGTTGGCCTGCGGGTGACGCGATAAATTCAAATAGCCATCGCACAGACGGAGTTCGCCGCGAGCTTTGGCATCTTCTGGCTCGAGCGCCAGAGCACGCAGCAAACAGAGGCGAGCCTGCGCCCACTCGGTTTCCTTTACATCCTGGATCGAGCTGCGCCGGAAGCGGCTGATGAGATTATCAGCGGAGACAAATAAATTCGAGTGAAGGTTATCTTCCAGCTCAGAGGTGGAGAGAAAGCTGCTCCACCAGGAGTGCCCGTGCTTGAACAGCTGATACAACTGCCAATCGGAGGTCAGAACGGCAGGATCGGCTTGCACGTAGTCCTTACGCGCAGTCAGCGTCTCGCTAAGTGCGCGCAGCCTGAAATAATAGGTGAGCGGAATAAACAAAAGCAGCCCAGCCAGAACGCCGGCCAGCAGCGCAATCACCATATTGGCGCGATCGTTTTTTTTGAATTTGGGCCGTGCCGAATCTAGCTTACGTGCTGGTTGGGTCCGCGCGCTTTTGAAACGGAATCGAAAGATGGTCGTGCCGGCCTTACGCGCCGGGGGGCCTTCGAGCTCCGCTTGTACCGGTTTTCCAGCGAGAAAGGCGCGCAGATCGTCTTCCATGGCGCGTGCCGAAGGGTACCGTCGCGAAGCGTCGTGCGCCAGCGCTTTCAACACGATTGCTTTTAGCCCAGACGGGCAGGTCTCCGGCAGCGGAAGCGGCGGATTGCGCGACTGGATCAGCATCTCCAGTTTGCGCGTGCTTTGCGCTTGAAAAGGGGGTGTGCCGGCCAGCATTTCATACAAGGTGACGCCCACCGCCCAGAGGTCCGAGTGCAGGCTGACGCGCGATTCGCGCAGCCGTTCCGGCGAACAGTAGCTGGGGCTGCCCAAGGCGTGCTGTGTGAGATCGTGTCCCGGACTAATACACTTGGCGATGCCGAAATCGAGTAGGCGAACCTGATCGGCGGCTCCGATCTGAATGTTCGATGGCTTGATGTCGCCATGGACAACGGCGGTTTTCACGCTCTCATCGGAAACAAACTCGTGCAGCAGGCGCAGCTGATCGCAAATTTCGGCGGCATAGCAGGCAGCGCGGGTAGCCTCGAGCGAACGTTCCGTCGCGATGAGCTTAGCCAGCGTCCGCCCCGCGAAATATTCCATCGACACGAAAAAGCAACCACTCTCTTCGCCGGCTTCATACAGGGCCAGAATGCGCGAATCTCTTCTATGGAGTTCCTGCTGCAGTCGCGAACCGCGCGCTTCGGCTTCGATGGCGAGCCGGTTGCTTTGACTGTTGGAACGAGTGATGATCTTGAGGACAACCTGGCGATTGCGTTCGGGATCATAGGCGAGATAAACGTCCGCCATACCGCGGCCGAGCTTGCGAACGATCTCGTATTTGCCGAATCGTTGCTGGCTGACGACGGAATCGATTTCGAGAATCATGGCATCATCCTGAACACCGACGTGGCAGCTATACGCAAGTCATGTGGACGTTCCCACCCAAACGCCAATAAGAGTCCCAGCATCACTCCCAGAAGCAGCCAAACCAAATTTCTAGTTCGGAAGAATTTCCGTGGCTTGGGGAGACGGACCCGAGTGGCGGCATGTTGTTCCTCGATCCGGGCAGCCTGAAACTCAGGACCCGGCACGAAGATGACACTCACGTTATCGGCGCCGCCGCGCTGGTTGGCGGCGTTCACCAGTCGACGGGCCGTTGCTTCAGCATCGGTGTCAAAGCGTCCCAGGATCGACGCGATTTCCTGCGAGGTAAGGGCGTCGCTCAAACCATCGGTACACAACAGGAAGGCAGCGGATGGGGGGAAGGCGACACTGCCGGTATCGACAAAATCTGGATCGGCGGCAGTGCGGCGAACAGAACCAACATCGCGAAACACCTGATTACGGCGGGGATGGCGCATGGCGGCGAGTTCGTCAAGTTCTCCGCTGTCCTCCTGTTCGCCGACTGGCGAGTGATCGAGCGTAAGCTTGCGCAGGAAGCCGCCCATCAGACAGTAAAGACGAGAATCCCCAACGTGTCCCCACGTGAGACGGTCTTCGTGCGCAATCGCCACGGTGAGAACGCAGGCCATTCCTCGCCACTCGGGATGAGCTTCGGCGAGGGCGACGATTTGGTTATTAGCCTGCGCGATGGCTCGTCGGATCGCCTGGGCCGGATCGCTCCAGGGCTCGTTCAGGCTTCGTTCGATGGTGTCGCGCGCCGCTTCTGCCGCGACTGCCCCGGCCGCGCGGCCGCCCATCCCATCGACGACCATAAAAATCCCACGTCCGGGATCTGCCAGCACGCGATCTTCGTTGGTTCCGCGCTGCAGCCCGGAGTCGCTGGCCGAACCGCATTGCCACGGTGCTGCGATTGCTTTTGTCATGTACGCATCTCGAAGGCCAGCGTCAGCACTTCGCCCACCACGATTTGCGCACGTCCCGGCAGCAGATCTTCTGCGCCTTTGCGCAGGCGCTTACCGTTCACCCAGGTGCCGTTTGTACTGGCATCGACGATGGTGAAAACACCTGTCGCCGGATCACGCCGGATGACCAGATGCTCCCGGGAAATCTCGTCACTGCCGCTCAGCACCAGATCAACCGGCTGCTCGTCGCCACCGCGCCCCACCCGAATCTGATTGCGGGTGATCAGGTAAATTTGCGGGCTCGCGCCCTCCTGGTAATGCAGCGCGCCGTAAACCACATCGTCTGTGCTGCTGCGGCGTCGCTCGTCGAGGTGTTGCGTGACGGACGGCGCCCGGCCGATCAAAGTAGTTTTCGCCCCGCGGAATCCGGGTTGCACTGTCTCACTTAATTCCGAGTGGATTTCAACATCGCCCGGCGGCACCTCGGGATCGGGCAGGAACTCGATGTCCCATTCTCGACAGGCAATCTTATACTCCTTCGCCGTACTCGCCCGTTTTTTCGTTAACGCAGAACGCGCTGCATTCCAAGCCGTCACCCGCGAGCGTAGCGCTTTACGTGCATCTTCACTCACCAAACTGAACACGCCGCGCAACCTGGCGTAATCGGCAGGATTCAAATAGACAGTAAAGAAGCAAGGCAGCAGGACCGCGTAGGCCATTTCGAACTGGCCTACTTCCATGTTGCGCAGGAGTTCGCCGGCTATGATATTGCCGCTGAGTCTCGCTCCATCTGGGCTTTGCCGCTCGACTGCCATCCTGCTCCTGTCCCCTGCCCTGATTTCTTCGACGTATCTCCCAGGCAGGCAAATTCCTTTTTGGTGAAATCGTACCTCAATTTAACCAGCGGCGGCAGGCTTGGTGTCCTTGAAGGTTGCAAAAAGCCTCGAAACTCCCTCCCAGAAAGGAATATTGAGAGACTTGACAGCGTTGTTAGACTGATGACTTAGGAGGCTCTTCGGAGTCCGCTTTTTGTTGTACGATACGGAATTAGCACGGTACCGCATGATTGGCCGCGACGACTTCGACCCACTTGCTCCCCAACGCGAGGCGGCGATCTTCTACGGCCTTTTTCTGCGAGGGCACTCGGCGGAAGATTTACGCCGCGACATCGATGTCCCCCGTCCGTTGTTGAATAAATGGCTGCATCCCCGGCGATACGAAGAGAACTTCAGAGACTCGCTCAGGCAGATGTACACCTACCGCAAAAAAGTGCTGGCCATCTTCGATGAACTCGTGCTGAAAGAAAAGCACCGCGTCCGAGTGAACTAACACGGCTGTTGTTTTTACTTAGCTCGTCCCACTATTTCGGACGCGCGTTTGGACGCTTTCCTTTAAACTGCTCCATCCAGACTTTACCGGGTGAGCCTTACTTTCTTTCCGATTCGCGTGAGATTTTTTTTCGCTTCCTCGAACCTACTCACAACAGAAGGCAATGATGGCGAGCAGATGAGTGGGCTAAATGGCGCAGTTTTGGAAATCGCCTCGAGCAAGGAATTTTCAAATGGCTCTCGAATTGCTAGAAAGCCGTGTTATGATTCGAGGACTCGAAAAGCGCCAGCTTATCGGGAGAGAAGAGCCCTGGTTCAAGAGCCAACGGAATTGGTCCGTGGAGCTCCCGAACTTGGCTAATGAGCTATCCCTCACCTGCTTCCGGCAGTGCAGTACTGGGAATCTAGCTGCTGATATGCAGCCGGGAATTTGTGCTACGGTTGGTGAACCTTTTAGAGAACTCTTACGTCTAAACGGAAGACTTGGCTGCTTCGAATCTACTTTTTAAGTGAGTAGCTAGTTAGTAAGAAGGAGAATGAACATGACGTCTGAAGAAGTAGGTAAATTTAAAAAGATCCTGTTAGAAAAGCAGGACGAACTCGAACACTTCGTGCGCAATCGCGACGCGATTACTATCGAGAAAAGCGCCGATGCGTTGGATGAGGTGCAACACGCCTCGGAACGAGAACTGGCAATCCGCAATCTGGATCGTGAATCCAATCTGCTGCGCAATGTGCGCTCGGCGCTTCGCCGGATTGAAGACGGCTCGTTCGGCACCTGCCTCCACTGTGAAGAAGAAATCAGTCCGAAACGTCTGGCTGCGGTACCCTGGGCGCCCTACTGTATTCAATGTCAGGAACAAGCTGACCGTCAGCAGGCAGAAGGCGAAGACGCTATGGACGATCTGCTGGTAAACGCTGCCTGACCTCTCATTCTCCTGATTTACTTTCGCCGGGCGCAGGCTTTACCGTCTGCGCCCGAATTGTTCCTGAGCCCGCCAGTTAACCCGCGTCTTCGTCCTTCCCCGTAACTTTCCTCTCAGAGTCTGCGCCTCCGTCAATAAGCATTTTGCGAAGCGCATGTGCTGAGGAAAGTTCCATGACCAAGTTCTACTCTGTTTTCGTCTTGCTTTTGCTTGGCGTGACCCTGGCCTCGGCGCAAGAGGCTGCATCCACACCCCAGAAGCCGACCGAACATCTGCTCGGCACCATTACCGTTATGGATACCGCCGCCCGGACAGTAACACTTAAAGATGATAAATCGGGAAGCGAGCAGGTCATTGAGCTAGCCGGTACAAAGACACTACTGAAAGTGACGCCTGGCGCGAAAGATTTAAAATCGGCCAGCCGGATCACCGCCGACGAACTCGCAGTCGGAGACCGGGTAGATGTGCGGGGCTTCAAAGCGCCCGATGACCCGGCAAAAATAGCCGCTCGCAGCGTCGTGCTGATGTCGGCGCGAGATCTACAGGTAGCACATCGGGCGCAAGCACAGGAATGGCAAAACAGCAAAGCAGGGAGCGTAAGCGCAATCGACGCGACCGGTAAGATTACCATCCGGGAACGAACACCTGAGGGTCCGCAGAGCGTGGTTTTGCAAACATCGCCGCAGACAGAATTCAGCCGCTACTCGGTCGACAAACCGGACAGCCCGCAGAGCTCGACGCTCGGGAAAGTGCAAACAGGCGATCAGCTGCGGGTGCTGGGAGATGCGGGACCGGATGGAACCATCACGGCACGCAAGATCTACTCGGCCCCTTTCCGAACAGTGAACGGCACCGTGGTGTCAGTCGCAGCAGACAGCAAACAATTCACCATCAAAGATCTTGCTTCGAAGAAGCCGATGCAAGTGAACCTTAACGAGAGTTCGACCGTGCGTAAGATGCCGCCCGAGATGGCGGCCGGGCTGGCTCTGCGGATGGGCGGCGGAGCACGGGCCGTCGGCCCAGGTGCAACTCCTCCAGGGACAAACGCAAGCGTCAGCCCTGCTAGCAGCGGCGGAATGCCCGGCATGCATGGTCCACGCGGGGGCGATATTTCTCAAATGCTTGATCGACTGCCGGCCATTACTTTGGCTGACTTGAAGCCCGGAGATGCAGTCGTCGTATCGGGCGTGAGCACCGGTGGCGATCAGTTGATCGCAACTCACGTGGTGGCCGGGGTCGAGCCGATTCTGCAAGCGGCGCCAGCCAGCCAGCGTGGCGGGAACGCCATGGGCGGCGATTGGGGCCTGGGTGAAATCGCCCCGCCACAGCAGTAGGCACAATTCAGTAACTAAACACAGGGCAAGAGAGGGTCAATGCAATTTAGGTGGACAAAAGCGAGCGGTGTAGGCATAGTGCTCGCTGGACTGTTACTGGCGGAAGTAGTGGGCGCGCAAACTGATACGCCGCAGGTTCCGGCAGCCGGCGCGCAGTCCCAGAAGAGGATTCCCGCGGGAAACGCTCTAGTGCGCGGCACAATAAAGGACGGCACGGGCTACATTATCCCCGGCGCAAAAGTCACTTTAACGAGCAGTGACGACGCGACCCAGACCGTCACAACCGGCGCCGATGGCAGCTTCAATTTCCGCGGCGTGCCGGCCGGCACCTACAGTCTCTCGGCCACTTACGCCGGCTTACAGCAACAAACGCCTCTCGCCGTATCTGCCATCAGCGGCCAATCTGCCACTGCCAACATCACCATGACCGTGCAGAGTCAGAAACAAGAAGTCACGGTAACCGACTCCACTACTAACACGATCAGCACGGAAGCTTCGAATAATGCGAGCGCTCTGGTTTTGAAGCCCGAAGACCTGGATGCGCTGCCCGACGATCCAGACGATCTGGAAGCTGATTTGACCGCGCTCGCCGGACCATCCGCGGGACCGGGCGGCAATCAGATTTTCATCGACGGTTTTACCGGCGGCCGGCTCCCTCCCAAAGCCTCGATTCGCGAGATCCGCATCAACTCGAATCCATTTTCAGCGGAATACGACAAGCTCGGCTATGGTCGCATCCAGATCTTTACCAAACCTGGTTCCGACAAGTTTCACGGGCAGGGTTATTACAACATCAGCGACGATGTTTGGAACTCCCGCAATCCCTTTCTGTCAGTGAATCCGCCCTTTAGAACCCAACTTTTTGGCGGTAATCTGAGCGGTCCGGTCGGGAAGAAGGGGAGCTTCTTCATCGACGTGGAACGGCGCAACATCGACGACAACGGGATCATCACGGCCAGCATTCCGAACACCGACCTGCTCGGCCACTCGTCCTATCAAAATTACTTTGCAACTCCGCAGCGCCGCACCACTGTCAGCCCGCGCTTCGATTACCAGCTGAGTGCGAATAACACGCTCAGTTTTCGTTATGGCTGGCTTGACAATGAAAAGATTGTCACCGGCATCGGCGCGTTCGCACTGCCGGCGACGACGATCAACTCGCCGGGGGGTGCGCTAAATTACCAGAGTGCCGGCTACGGTTCGTCGACGGTGGAGCAAACCTTTCAGGTTGTCGATACGGCGGTGCTGAGCCCGAAGGCAGTCAACGAAACGCATTTTTCCTACGATCGCGAAAATCTCTCAGAAGTGAGCCAGAGCCTGGCGCCTTCGCTTTCGGTTAGTCAATCGTTTACTGCGGGCGGCGCAGGCTATGGCGCTCCTGGATTCCCCAACACCTACGATATTCAGAACAGCTACGAAATACAGAACTACACTTCACTGACCTGGGGCACGCACACAACTAAGTTGGGGTTCCGCATACGCGCGGATAATCTTTCCGATTCAAGTCCCAAGAATTTCAATGGCTCCTATGCCTTCCTGGGCGGAACATTTCCCGTGCTCGATCCGACAACGCTGCAGCCAAGTGGCGCGACTCAGCAGCTTTTGTCGATCGACCAGTATTTGACAACCGTCCGGCTCTTGCAAAGCGGCTTGTCAAGCCAGCAAGTGACCGCTTTGGGCTACGGGCCTTCCAAGTACCAGGTCAATGTTGGCAATCCGTACCTGAGCTTTTATCAACTTGATTTTGGCCCGTTCGTTCAAGACGATTGGAAAGTGCGGCCGAACCTGACACTGAGTTTCGGCCTACGTTGGGAATCGCAGAACAATATCAACGATAAGAATGACTGGGCGCCCCGTTTCGGTTTCGCCTGGTCACCCGACGCTCGTGGTCCGAATAGCAAGGCGAAAACAGTGATCCGTGGCGGCTGGGGTTATTTCTACGATCGTTTCTCGATTACGAATGTCGAGACGGCCTATCGATATAACCAAAGTGCCGGCGCTCAGACGGCTTACACGCTGAACAATCCGTCGACCTACGACATCAATTTCGATACGCAGCTGCCACTAAGCAGCCTGACTGGTTTAGCTAGCAGCGCCGCGCAACGTTATCAGATCGACAACAATCTGAAAGCACCGCGTCTGATGCAGACGGCGGTGTCGGTAGAGCGCCAGTTGTTTTCTCACACCACGCTGAACGCAAATTTCGTCAACTCGCGCGGGACGCATGAGCTACGAACGGTTGACATAAACGCGCCGGTTCCCGTGCCAGGGCAGCTGCCACCGGGAGCAGGGGGTCCTATCGGTCCACGGCCGTACGGAAACGTCGGCGACATTTATAATTTCGAGTCCGACGGCACGTTCAAACAGACGCAGGTGATCGTCGGCGTGAACAGCCAGGTCGGCAAGCGCATCACGCTATTCAGCCGCTATTCCTACAACAACGCGCATAGCGATACGGACGGCCTCGGGACGCTGCCGGCGAATCCGTACAACTTTGCTGCCGATTGGGGCCGCTCCTCATTGAACATCCAACAGAGCCTTTTCCTGGGTGGCTCCATCAATGCTCGCTGGGGCATTCGTTTCTCGCCCTTCCTCGTGGCGCATAGCGGCATTCCCTACAACGTCACCACCGGAACCGATTTGTATGAGCAGGGTTCCGTCACACCGACAGCGCGCCCGGAGATAGTCTCCGATTCCGGCATCAATTCACCGTTTGGCCTACTCAACCCGATCCCGCTGGTTACGGCCCCCGGAACTTCCAACATGATCGTGCGGAATGCCGCCACAGCGCCCGGATTCCTTGGCCTCAATTTGCGCGTGAGTAAAACGTGGGGCTTCGGCACTACGAAATTTTCAGGCCCATCGGGCGGTGCGCGATCCGGCGGCGGTGGCGGAGGCCGTGGCGGCCATGGTTTTGGCGGAGGCGGAGGAGGTTTCGGCGGCGACACCTCCACCGAACACCGCTACAATCTCACGCTCGGCATCAATGCGCGCAATATTCTGAACCACGAGAATCTCAATACTCCCAACGGCGCACTCACCTCGCCCTACTTTCTGGAGTCGACCGGAATCACCGGCGGCTACGGCGCCGAATCAACGGCCAGCAACCAGCGGCGTTTGGATATTCAGCTTAAATTTGCGTTCTGACGCTGCTATAGACTTCGTATATGCGTAAGTCTCTCCTCCTGTGCTGTCTGACAGGCGCGCTCGCTCTTTGCAGCGCCATCCGGCTCTCAGCAGCACCCGCCTCCGGCGATTGGAAACAGCTTTTCAACGGCAAAGATCTCACCGGCTGGCAGCACGTCGGTCCAGGCGGTATGACGGTCGTCGATGGCGAAATCCATACCCACGGCGGCATGGGATTGCTCTATTGGACGGGCGGACCCGTAGGAAATTGCGTGATCCGGGTCGTTTTCCGCATGCGCGACGAGAACGACAACTCGGGCGTTTTTGTCCGCATCCCTACCGCCCCGACAGAGCCCTGGATGCCCGTCAATAAGGGCTACGAAGTACAGATCGACAACCATCCCGAACGCGGCGGTGAGGATGAGTATCACGTTACCGGAACACTGTATTCTTTGACGAAACCGCTTGCTAAACCAGGCAAGCCGGGCCCCGAATGGAACACCATGCAAATCACTCTCGATGGGCCGCACACGATTGTGGAAGTGAATGGCCAGAAGGTCACCGACTATACCGAAGGCGATCCGGTGCCACCCAAGAAACTCAGCTTCGAGCCGAATCGCGGCCGCCGTCCGGATAAAGGCTGGTTTGGACTGCAGAACCACGGTGATCACGACGTGGTCTATTTCAAGGAAGTTGCGATCAGGTCGCTGAAGTCCGCCGCTTCGAGCGAATAATTGCCTGCGCCTAGCCCTCCGGCGTTGACCCCTCCACTACCAGGCCCTCCGCCACAAAGTTTAGACCGAGGCATGGGCCTGTTCCCTGCCCTCACTGCCAACATGCTGCAGATGGTCGGAGTCGGCCCATTCCTCACGATCCCGCTCATCCTTTCAACCATGCACGGTCCGCAGGCGCTGATCGGTTGGATACTCGGCGCAGTGCTGGCGCTTTGCGATGGACTCGTCTGGTCTGAACTCGGCGCGGCCTTGCCAGGAACCGGCGGTTCCTATGAATATCTGCAGCAGGGTTTCGGACCAGCCTCGCTCGGCCGACTCATGGGCTTTCTATTTCTCTGGCAGGTCATGCTGGTTGCGCCGCTTACCGCCGCTTCGGGCGCTGTCGGGTTTGCCGATTATGCGCGCTATCTGTGGCCGGCTATGGGCCCCGCGGAACACTTGCTGCTGGCCATCGGAGTCTGCGCCGCATCCACCTTTATCCTCTATCGCGACATCCGTTCCATCGGCAAAATCTCGACCGTATTCTGGATCGGTCTCATGCTGGCCATCGGCCTCATCATCTGGGCAGGCGCCTGGCACTTCCAGCCAAAGCTCGCCTTCGATTTCCCGCCTGGCGCATTCCATCTCTCGGGCGCCTTCTTTGCCGGACTTGGCGCAGCAACGCTCATCAGCATGTACGATTACAGCGGCTATTTCACCGTGTGCCTGATTGGCGGCGAAATCAAGAAGCCGGCGACTACTATTCCGCGCGCCGTCCTTCTTTCGATCGGTATTCTAGCCATTCTCTATATCGGCATGAGTCTGTCCATCATCGGTACGGTTCCCTGGCAGCAGGCGGCGCATTCGGGCGCGATTGTTTCGGTATTTATGGAACGCCTGTACGGCACGCGCGCCGCTTCGTTGATGACTGTACTGATTCTCTGGGTGGCATTCGCTTCGGTCTTCTGCGTGCTGCTCGGGTACACGCGCGTGCCATTCGCCGCAGCCGCGGAAGGGCGCTTCTTCTCGTCATTTGCCCGCGTTCATAAGACCAAACACTTTCCCGCGTTTTCCGTAGTCTTCCTGGGCGTCGCTTCCGCGGCAGCGTGCCTTTTGACGTTGGAGCAGCTGATTAAGGAAATGATCATTGTCCAGATCCTCACGCAGTTCGCCGCGCAGTGCGTCGCTCTCGTGTTGATTCGCCGCTACCGCAAAGACATCCACCGGCCCTTCTCCATGCCGCTCTATCCGCTTCCCGTAATCGTGGCGCTACTCGGCTGGCTCTACATCCTGGCAACTGGCGAAGCAGTTTACGTACTCACCGGAATTGCACTGGTCGCCTTCGGTGTTCTGGCCTATCTCTGGCGCGCGCGCGGGCTGGCTGAGTGGCCCTGGTCTGGAAACGTTTCTACAATGCCCAGGCCAGCCGGATCGTCTTCTCAGTCGAAGTAAACTCCGGCGTGATGGCGGGCGTAAACAATTTCGACCGCGTGGAATTCGCCTCGTGCCGGCGAATCTGCTGCGTCCGCACTACGTACCGTCCAATGAAAAAGCCGACGACGCTCCCCACAAACACGTCGGAGGTGAAATGTTCCTGCGCTAATATTCGCGACGTATCGATCAATGCGGCGTAGCCGTAGCTGACGAAGGGCACCCACTTGTGATTTCCATACTCGTCCGCTACAACGGCCGCAATAGACCAGGCCTGAACAGCATGACCGGAAAAAAAAGAGCTGCCGCCCTTCTCGAAGTGGCCGCCATGATCTCCATCGCCGGGCCTTTGCCGCCGCGCGACCACTTTCACGACGTTGACCACGATATCGGAATCGATCAGCGCCTGCAAGCTTTCGATACCCGTGTCCTGCAACTTTTCATTGTGTGTCGCCCAGCCCCCAAGATAAAAAGCACCCGCCACGGGGAACACGCTGTACCATTGCCCGGCACGCGAGGCATTAGTCCCGAAGTTGACGCTGGTGCCTGAGAACGGCAACGCCTGTGAGGTGGGATGATCGGCTGCCAGCAATCCTGCTGTTCCGATGCCCGCAAAGATCCACCACTTGGCAGACGAACTGTTGATGTGAAACGGACTGGTCCAGATGTCTTTCTGATCGCGCAACACGTTCGTAAAGAGCTTCTTGAGAAACGGTCCGTTGGGCGCTTGCGGGCCTTCGTAGAGACGCGGATCCACACTAGGCGAGGTCTGTGCGATTCCCGCCTGCCAGCTCAAGAGGAAAATGAAACTCACTCGCACCAGCCAAGATTTCATCGTTAGCCCAACAGGCACAGTTTGAAGTTCATTCCTGAAAAATCTATGAAAACAATTTGGGTTGGAGCTTTGTGCGGCCCTTCTTTACCATGGTTCCTGTATGCGCACTCGCTTATTCATTGTCATCTTGACAGCTATTCTTCTCGTTGTAGTGGCATTGGCCTTCTGGCGCTCCAAAGCAAAGCCGAGCCCGCCGGCATCAAATACCCCGACCCCGGCTATGCCGGCGGCCCAGGTGGATACTCAGCAGGAAAAAAAGAGTGAACGAGCGCCCACCCTTTTATTCGCTCACAATCTTTTGCTGCGCAAAGGACCGAGTTTTCGCATTTACGTGCGCTGGCTGCGCGGCCAGATGACGCGCGCCAACCAAAACGAGGATCCCTCGTTTGACGATACCGACTCTTTTTTTCTCGATATAAAAACCGGTGTTATCCGCGCCAACATAGGGGACATCAACAACTACCTCAATACGGACCTGCCAAAAGATTCACCGCTAAAAAACATTCACATAACTGGAGACGGCGAACAGGTAAAGCTCACCGGTACGCTGCATAAAGTTATCCCGCTGCCCATCGAACTCGACGGCACGCTGTCCGTCGTTCCCGAGAACAAAATTCGCCTTCGTGTCACCAAAATTGATGTTCTTAAGATTCCCTTCAAGGCTTTGCTGGGCGACTTTCACATTCAACTCGCGGATCTCTTCAAGGCGAAGGGAATGACCGGCATTACAGTTAGCAGCAACGACATTCTTTTCGACACAGAGACACTGCTGCCGCCGCCCCACATTCGCGGACAACTTACTACCGTGCGCGTCGCCAATCCAGACCTCGAAGAAGTATATGGAAATGCAACTGAGGATTTGGAAAAGTCGGAACAATGGCGCAATTTTCTCCGCTTGCGCGGGGGCACTATTGAATTCGGCAAGCTCACCATGCATCAGGTGGATCTCATCATGGTTGACATTTCTAAGGACGCCTGGTTCGATCTCGATCTGGCGAACTACCAGGCACAACTGGTGAACGGCTACACCCGCATGACTCCCCAGGCAGGACTGCAAATCTTCATGCCTGACGTGCGCGATCTGCCGCCCAAAGCCGCCGAAAACGTAAGCGTCCAATGGGTGAAGAACCGCAACGCTCCGCCGCCTGCCTCGGTCATGAAAAAGAAATAGGTACGCGAAGATAAAAAGGAATGTTAAGAGCTGGAATTGTTGGGCTCCCCAACGTCGGGAAGAGCACTTTGTTTAATGCGGTCACACAGACTCGAAAGGCGATGGCCGCGAATTACCGCTTCTGTACCATCGATCCGAACACCGGGGTCGTAACAGTGCCGGATGAGCGTTTGGAGGTGCTGTCAAACCTAAGCAAGTCGCAAAAAATCATCCCGGCCGTCTTCGAGTTCGTGGATATTGCAGGCCTGGTGAAAGGAGCGAGCCAGGGAGAAGGCTTGGGTAATCAGTTTCTCGGCCATATTCGCGAGGTGGACGCGCTGATTCAGGTGGTGCGATGTTTTGAAGACAGCAACATCGAACACGTCATGGACACGGTGGATCCGGTGCGGGACATCGAGATCATCAATACCGAGCTGGTCTTAGCCGATCTTGATTCCGTGGAAAAAAGGAAGGCAAAGCAGCAGAAGGCAGCCAAAAGCGGAGACAAGAAAGCGATCGCTGAACTGGCGCTACTGGAGAAGCTGGACGCGCATTTGAACACGGGCAAAACGATCGTAACGCTCGACTTGACGCCGGAAGAAAAAGAGACTGTGCGTCTGTTTTTTCTCCTAACCGCCAAGCCGACTCTCTTTGCCTGCAATGTCGCGGAAGGAGACCTGGCTACTGCAGACGAAAACAAATTCGTACAGCAGGTACGCAGTTACGTGAAAGAACATCACTATACCAGCGCTGTGGTGGTCTCGGCCGAGATCGAATCCGAACTGGTAATGCTCTCGCCCGAAGAACGCAACGAATATTTGGCCGAACTGGGGGTTCGCGACACCGGGGCCAGCCAACTGATTCGTGAGGCTTACCATTTGCTGGGATTGCGCACATATTTAACAACCGGCGAAAAAGAGACAAGAGCCTGGACCATTCACGCCGGCGACAAAGCACCCGCGGCCGCGGCTGTGATTCACTCTGACTTTGAAAAGGCGTTCATATCCGCCGAAACAGTTTCGTATCAGGATCTGGTCGAAGCAGGTTCTTTTGCGCGGGCCCGCGAAGTAGGCAGGCTGCGTACCGAAGGCAAAGAGTACGTGGTCCAGGATGGCGACGTGATGGAGTTCAAGACGTACGTTTAATGCGGGTGAGCTTGCGCAGCGCAGCGACTTCCTGAACCGTCAGCTCGCGCCATTTACCGATTGAGAGATTTTCCAGCGTAAGCGGACCCAGTTTCACACGCACCAGCTTCAACACCTTGCTATCAAGCGCTTCGATCATGCGCCGGACTTGGCGATTTCGGCCTTCCGTAATCGTGAGCTCAAGGAACGTATACTTGCTCGAATCGCGGACACGCTTCGCTTCGGCCGGGCGGGTGAGCCCGTCACTCAATTCGATACCGCTCGCCAGTTTCTGGATCTGGTCATCGGATAACAGAGTCGACGCTTTGATGAGATACGTTTTCGGCAGATGCCGCAAGGGATTGGTAATTGCTTCGGCGAGCGCATTATCGTTGGTGAGCAGTAGCAAACCCGAGGTATCAAGGTCGAGACGACCAACCGTTCCCACAAACTGATCGAGACCTTCTATGAGATCGTAAACCGTCGGCCGGCCCTCCGGATCGCGATACGTGGAAAGATACCCTTTCGGCTTGTACAACAGAACGTAGCGGAGCTTCGCTTGCTGGAGCGGCTGGCCATCGAGGGTGACTTTGTCGCGGACAGGATCAACCCAGTGATCCGGCGTTTGGATCAGTTTTCCATTTACCCGCACGCGTCCCGTCCCGATCCAGCGCCGGGCTTCGCTACGCGAGCCCGCGCCGGCCTTCGAAAGCACGCGGTCAAGAGTTTTGAGAGTGCGCTCGGGAATCACTCCCTATCCTGATCGAACAGGCTGGGCCGGTCGATGTATTGGCCCTTGAAATAGACGGCGTTGATATGCTCAGTGGCCGAAATATCCTGCACCGGATCGCCGTCCACCAGGATGAACGTGGCTTCCCGGCCTTTCTGGATGAGACCAATGCGATTGCTGCATCGCAGAACCTGGGCCGCGTTGTAGGTTGCAGCCTGCAGCGCGACTGCAGCCGGGATCCCGGCCTTCACCCACAGCTCGAGTTCATGCTGCACCGTAGGGCCATGAATGACAAACATGTTACCGGCATCGCTTCCGGTGATGAGAAGCACGCCGCTCTTCCAGGCAGTCTGGAGATTCGCGTTCATGCAATCGAGAATGCCTTGAATCGGGGTGGATTGTTTCTTAACCAGGGTCTGCAAAGCATGACGCGTGTCTTCCACCAGATCGGCCGGCGCCGATTGCTGCACCAACGGTCGATTCAGCAGAGTGAACTGCTGCTCGGTAGTGGCTGCGGCGGCTTCGAAAATGCTCAACGTAGGATCGTAAGCAATCTGCCGGCGCTTCATCTCTGCGAACAGAGCCGCGGGAATACGATCGATTACCGAGCCGTGCTCAATGCTGCTGGTCCCCCCTGCTACAGCGTCTTTCACATCAGCGACGCTTCCAGTGTGAGTCGCGGACGGCAGATGATCGTGCGTTGCTTGCGCAATCACCGCGTCGTAAATGGGAGTCTCGAGTCGATTGAAAACGCCCCAGCGCGCATCTCCCGCATCCAGCACAGCTTTGATGCCGTCGACGCCCGCTTTCTTTAACGCATCCACCTGTTGGCGCGCTTCGGCGGCAGACTTGGGCTCGCGCAGGAATTCGGAGTGCGCCACATTTTTCATCGCGCCCGGAAGGCGTTTGACCAGCTCTTCCGGATGGCCGCCTTCGGCCGTGAATAAAGGTCCAAAAGCAAATAATTCAGCGCCCAGATAGCTGCCGGAGTTCACCTGTTCACGCAGTTCGAGCGAGGCGTGCAGCCAGTCTCCCACGCTGCGGACCGCAGTCACCCCGCTATACAAATAAGCTGCGAGGCGGCGTTTACCGGCATTTGGATCAGCGTATTTCTTGGCGGCCGCGTAGACGCCGCCCGGCGCGCCAATATGGACGTGCATGTCGATCAGGCCAGGCATCAAGGTCTTGCCGGCCGCATCGATAATCTCGGCCTGAAATGTCTTGGGATTGGGAGGTGGTGCGCCAAAGACTTCGGCGATTTTGCCGTCGCGAACAAGGACTGCTCCGTGGTCGATCACGGCACCGTTCCCGACAAAGATGCGAGTGTTTTGGAACAGCATCGAGCGGCGACGATAGATGTCTCGGCTGAGGATTTTGGCCTGTTGAATATTTTGTTTCGTGTGGGCCTGATACAAACCCATCAGGACGAAGGGAGCGAGCACCGCTAGTACCCAAAGCTTGGCCGTGCCGGCAATTTTTTCTTCCTTTTCCCAGCGGAATATTTTCGTGCCGATAATCAGAGCCGCCGCGGCCGTAATGGTGAGCGCGAGGACCGCGACGAGATTGGCCGTGAGTCCCTGGCCGCCGATCATGAGCGACTGCATGCCCTGATAGAGATAAGTGGCCGGTAAGAACTGCGCAATAGACTGCACCCACACCGGCATCATGGCAATGGGAAATGTGGCGCCGCTGAGCAGCAGCATCGGCAGGTAGAAGATCTGGATGAGAATGTTGGCCTCATTAGCGGAATTGACCACCGCCGCGATGATCATGCCGAGAGCGCGAAAGGCCACCACCGCTATCGACACAAAAATCACAATTGAGAACAGGTTGTGCGGCAAGGGCATGTGATAAACGCCATTCGCCAGCAGAAAAAAGAGGAGCAGCAATGGCAGAAACGCAACCAGGCCCGATACCATCGACGCAACAATGATGGGCGAAGCACCCACCGGAGCCACTTTAAAGCGGCGCAGAACGTTCGTTTCGCGATCCTGTACGGCGCGCATGCCTGCGCCGAAGAATCCTGCGCCGAGCACGCCGATGATGACGACCATAGTCACCACCTGGCTCATCGCGCCCGCGCTCTCCGCCCCTTGAAACGACTGCGCGAAAACGAAAAAGAAGATCAGCGGGAACAGAAAACTGAAGAACAGCACTGCCCGGTCGCGCCCCATCAGGCGCAGATTGCTTTTTATCTGGGCAACATAGGGTCTCATGTTTCGCGCAGCCTTTTCCCGGTCAGCTCAATGAACACATCTTCCAGCGTCGGCCGTTTCAGGCGGATGTCAACCAGTTTCAGCCCGCGCCCATCGATCCACTTCACGAGTTCGACAATCGCAGCGGCGGGCGCGTCGGTTTGTAAGGAAAATGTGCGGCCGTCGTTTTGCAAGGTGTATTTCTCGTCCCGCAAGCCAGCCGGCACGTCGTTTGCAGGCAGAGCTTCGTTGGCTTCGATTTCGACCAGCGTGTGACCTAGCACACGAGCCTGTATTTCGCGCGGCGTGCCTTGCTCGATGATCTTGCCGCCATCGATAATCGCCACACGATCACAGAGCCGTTCGGCCTCTTCAATGTAGTGCGTGGTGATCAGAATGGTCTTGCCACTCTCTTTCAACTCCTGGATGATGTTGTGGATTTCATGACGGACTTGAGGATCGAGTCCGGTTGTCGGTTCATCCAGGAAGAGTAGTGAGGGCTCGTTCAGCAGCGCCAGCGCTAATGCCACCCGCTGCTTTTGACCACCGGAAAGTGACTTATAAAAGGCGTCCTTTTTATCCCATAGCTGCAGGCGTTTCAGTAAAGCGTGGCGATCGGTGTGGCGATCGTAAAAAGCATCGAAGAGGTCAAGCGCTTCGAGAATTTTAATTTTATCGGGGAGGTTAGTAGCCTGCAGGCAAACGCCGATGCGATTCTTAATTTCACGACTGGCCGTCGCCGGATCGAAGCCCAGCACCTGGACCTTCCCGCCAGAACGCGGCCGCAAGCCTTCCAGGATTTCAATGGTAGTGGTTTTCCCCGCGCCGTTCGGTCCCAGCAGGCCAAACACTTCCCCCGTAGCCACTTCGAGATCGATGCCGCGCACTGCTTCCACGGCGCCGTACGATTTGGTTAAACCTTCGACCGTGATGGCCTGAGCCGCATGCATGTTCTCAAACAGTATGCACGAAGTCGGCGCGTAGAAAGATGCAAAGGCGGACGAAACGAAACAATCTCGCGATGAGCGGTGGTTAGCTAAGGACCGATTCGTTCAAAATCAAGTCCTGATACGTTTCCCGATGACGGACCACATGCAACTGATCGCCGTCGACCAGCAGTTCGCAGGCGCGCGGCCGCGAGTTGTAGTTCGAGGAAAGAACGAAGCCATAAGCGCCGGTCGTACGGATCGCCAACAGATCGCCCGGTTTCAAGTCGGGCAACTCGCGATCGTGCGCAAAGAAGTCGCCGGTTTCGCAAACCGGTCCGACCACATCGACGGTCATCCCGCGGCACGTCACTGGTTCCTGCACAGGCGTGATTTCGTGATGCGCCTGGTAGAGCGCCGGCCGAATCAAGTCGTTCATGCCGGCATCCACAATCACGAACTTCTTTGCCCCATTTTGCTTGATGAGAAGGACGCGCGTCAGCAAAACACCCGCGTCGGCCACAATCGAGCGGCCTGGCTCGAGCAGCAGAGTCAGGTCAAGCCCCTGCAGGCGCGTCTTCAATCCTTCGAGAAAGGCCCGGATCGTGGGTCCATGCTCTTGCGGCCGGTAAGCGACGCCCAGCCCGCCTCCCAGATCAAGGTGGCGGATGGGATGGCCCTGGCTGCGCAAACGCTTGACCAAGGCGAGAACTTTATCGGCCGCCTCAAGCAGCGGTTCCACTGAAAGAATTTGTGAACCAATATGGCAGCTCACGCCTTCGGCCAAAATGCCGGGCAACTGTGCCGCCCGCCGGTACAAACCTTCCGCCGAGTGGATGTCCACTCCAAACTTGTGCTCGCGCAGCCCCGTCGAGATATAAGGATGAGTAGCGCCATCGACGTCGGGATTTACCCGGATCGAAATCGACGCGGTGCGGTTGAGCGAAATGGCGGCTTGCGAAACGAGCCCAATCTCCGCGTCAGACTCGCAGTTGAAACTGTGTATGCCCTTCTCAAGCGCAAAGCGGATCTCAGGGGACGTTTTGCCAACTCCGGCAAACACAACGGACGAAGCTTCGCCGCCCGCTGCCAGCACCCGATACAATTCCCCGCCGGAGACGATATCGAAAGCAGCGCCTTCCCGCGCCAGGACGTCCAGCACCCCGAGATTCGAGTTTGCCTTTACCGAATAGCAAATACGATGCGGCACATCGGCCAGTGCGTCTCGATAGGTCCGAAAGTTCTCTACGATGCCCTTTCTGGAATAAACGTATGCCGGAGTTCCATGCGAAGATGCGACGCGCGCCAGGTCAACACCTTCGCAAAAGAGATGCCCTTCCCGGTAGGGCCAAACGTCATGAGTCATTTGAAAAATTAGTTGTTAAAGCACTCGCAGGGCGATCACTGTCTGGTCATCATTGAGGAGCGTGGCGCCGCGGAATGCGTCATTATCGACAAACAGACGGTCAACAACCTGCTGTGGAGACTTGTGCAGATTCGCGGTGACGGATTGTTCAATCCGTTTGCGGCCAAACGATTCCAAATCACTGGCGCTTACCTGCTCTTCACTCAGGTTATCGGCATCCTTGCCCAGTTGATCTTCCATACCGTCTGAATAGAGCAGGAGCAGATCGCCCGTTTGCACAGCGATTTCAAACTGCTCGTACTCCTGATTTTCGAGCAACCCGATCGGTACGCCGGCCACGCGCGGGCTGATGATCTCAGTCCCACGGAACAGCAGCGGCGGCAAGGTGCCGGCACTGGCCAAAGTAAAAGTTCGCGTCCGCGCGGCCCACAAAATCAATGAAAGAGTAGCGTACTGAGCGTCTACTTTGCGTTCCAGAAGCGCTTCGTTCAACGTCTTCATCAATTCGGAAGGACTGCGGCGGCGGCGTACCAGCGTACGCAGCAGGCCGGAGATCAGCGCCCCGTACAAGGCGGCCGCGGCGCCTTTGCCGCTGACATCGCCGAATGCGATCAGAGCATAATCATCGGTCGGTTCGAAAAAATCATACAAGTCGCCGCTGATGGCACGCGCTGGACGGGTTTTCACGCCGGCTTCGATTCCAATGATTTCCGGGAACGTACGCGGGATGAGGACCGATTGCAGCTTAAACGCCGCTTGCATGTCCTGATCCATGCGGTGCTCGCGCTGCACCAGTTCCTCATAGAGCCGGGCGTTCTCGACCGAAGTGGCAATCTGAGGAGCGAGCAGGCTCAAAGCACGAATGTGGTCGTCTGTGAAAAAGCTGAGACGGGTGCTTTCCAGATCCAGCACGCCGATGGCAAGATCGTGCAGCACCAGCGGCACTGCGACCTCGGAACGCACATCGGGATGCGATGCAATATAGCGCGCATCGAGAGTAACATCGGGAACACGAATCACCTGGCGGGTTTCCACAGCTTGCCCGGTAATCCCTTTGCCGAATTCGATGTTGTCGATGGTGGTGCGTTCGTCATAGCGCTGGCTGAAGCGGCAGCGCAACATGTGGCGTTCCCGATCGACGAGAAACACACTGAACGCGTCGAAGTTAATTAATGCATGGACTGTCGATGCGATCTTGCCGAGGAGTTCGTCAATTTCGAGAATGGAACTGAACTCCTGCGAGAGATGAGCAAGCACGCGCAGCGTACGGTTCTGCCGTTCTACCTGACGATACAACCATGCATTATCAATGGCGGTGGCTACGCGCGTGGCAATCAACGTGAGAAGAGCGCGATCCTGCTCCGAAAACGCGTTGAGCCGCGTGGATTGCAGATCAATCACCCCTACCAGCTTGCCTCGCACCTGCATCGGAACGGTCAGTTCAGCGCGCACCGCATCCAGCGCATTGAGGTAACGCGCATCTTTGCGAACATCGTTCAACAGGATCGGCTGGCGCGTGGCAGCCGCCGTTCCGGTGATTCCCTCCCCCAGGCGGATATTCAGGCTCTTGGCAATCTCGTCGCGATGGCCGATCGAATAGCGCATGCGCAGCGACTTGGCTTTTGCGTTAAAGAGCAGGATGGCAAAAAGCTCGTAAGGAACAACGTCCTTAATGATCTCTGCCACGTTGCCGAGCAGGCGGTCGAGATCGAGCGTCTCGGCTGTGATGGTGCTCACTTCGAGCAGGAAGTCGAGCAGTTCGGCGCGCTCGCGGAACCGTACGTGCTCTTTCTGGGAAGGGGGCATTAGTAAGGAGATGGGCCGCCCTTCAGAATTGGCTCTGGCATGGGAGAGGGACCTTGCTCGCTTTCCAATTCTCGCAAAATCTGTAAACCGGAACTGCTGCCGATACGCGTTGCCCCGGCTGTCACCATTTCGCGCAGCGTCGCCAGCGTACGAATGCCGCCTGAGGCTTTCACGCCAACACCGGCCGTCACTTTTAAGGATCTCGCGCGCACAACGGACTCGCGATCCGCGCCTAAGTCCGCCGAAGTTCCTCTTTCGTTGGGTGGCGCGGGATCGCGGCCTGTGCTTGCTTCTGCGCGCATGAGAGAGACATCAGCAGCGGTAGCCCCGGCAGTGGAAAATCCGGTGGATGTTTTCACGAAATCCGCTTGCGCGCCCACGGCGATTCGGCAAGACAACCGCTTCTCTTCGTCGTTCAAAAGGCACGTCTCAAGAATCACTTTGAGCAGAGCGCCACTGCCGTGAGCGAGCGCCGCCAGTACCTCAATTTCGCGTTCGACAAGCTGGGTGTCGCCCGAGCGTAATGCGCCGATGTTTTGCACGACATCGAGTTCGGTGGCGCCTTGCGAAAGGGCTTCATTCGCCTCCGCCAGCTTGGTTGAAGTTCTGTTTGCGCCGAGTGGAAAACCGATCACACTACAGATCGCCACGCCCGATCCGGCGAGCTCCCGGCTCGCAAAAGCAACCCAGCACGGATTGACGCAGACGGATTTAAACTTTGCCCGGCGCGCTTGCAAGCACAGCCGGCCAATGTCGTGGTGCGTCGCCTCAGGCTTGAGCAGGGTGTGGTCAATAAGAGCAGCAACGGTTTCCACCAGTACAGGATCGCAGGACCAACCTTCTGAATTGGATTTGAAATACTGGGAATTCATGCGCTTCCGCCCCTTGTTGTGCTTTGTTGCTGTTTTCTCGTATGGTGCAGCATTGTATGGTGGACAGGCGCATCAGCCCACGCCACCACAACATCCACAGCATATAGAAGATCCGGCCGCAGTGGGGCGCGGCAAAGCTCTGTTTCAATCGAGTTGCGGCTTCTGCCATGGTCCCGATGGCACGGGATCACGCGCTCCCGATCTTTTGCGGTCTCCCGTGACCATGAAAGATGATAACGGAAACACGCTTGGTCCAGTGATCCGCAATGGACGGCCGGACAAGGGCATGCCGAGTTTCGCCACGTTAAAAGACAATCAGGTCGCGGACATCGTCGCGTTTCTACATCATCAATCGTATGCCGCGCTGCACAGCGCGCATGTCCCGGGAGATTATCCGGTGGCCAAGCTCCTGACGGGCAGCCCGGCAGCCGGCAAACAGTTCTTTCAAGGCGAGGGTGGATGCGCCAGTTGCCATTCGGCGTCAGGCGACCTGGCGGGCATCGCCGCTAAATTTTCGCCGATCGATCTGCAGCAGGAGATGGTGTACCCTTCCAAAGAGCATGTGAAGAAGACCGCCGTAGTGACGGTCTCTGATGGAACGAAATACCAGGGGCAGGTGGCGCATGAGGACGAATTCAACATTGCTCTCACCGGGCAGGATGGCTGGTATCGTTCGTGGCCAAAGAGCGAGGTCAGCGTTGAACTGCACGATCCGCTGGCTGCGCACCGCGAGCTCATGGGAAAGTACAGCGATGCCGATGTTCATAATCTCTTCGCGTATCTGGAGACATTGAAGTAGATGCTCAAACTCCTTCCGGCAGTCTTTGTAATTAGCCAGCTTTTAGCGATAGCGCCCGCAGCCGATTTGGGACTTAAGCAGCAGGATTTGAGCAAGCCGCTGTCGCAGGATTGGCCTACCTTCAATGGCGATTACAGCGGACGCCGCTTCAGCAAACTCTCGCAAATCAATCAAAGCAACGTACAACACTTGACGCTCGCCTGGGTATTACAACCGCAAGCCGTCAGCATCAAGTCGATGCCGCTCGAAGTCGGCGGCTACCTGTACTTCACGACCCCCGACAACGTATGGGCGGCCGACGCGCGCACCGGGCAGATGATCTGGCATTACGTCCGCCAGTCGATGGGCGATCACATCGGGCAGCGCGGAGTCGGCATGTACGGCAACTGGCTCTATTTCGAGACGCCCGACTGTCATCTGGTTTCACTCGATGCCAAGAATGGCAAGCTTCGCTGGGACATCGAACTGGCCGATCCGAAGCTCGGCTACTTCTCGACCATGGCGCCGCTGGTGGTTCGCGATCATGTCATCGTCGGCGTCTCGGGAGACGTGACCGACATTCCCGGATTTCTGGCCTCCGTCAATCCCGAAACCGGCAAGCTGGAATGGAAATGGAACACCGAGCCCGGCCTCGGCGAACCCGGAGCGGACACCTGGCCCCATGGCACCGACGCTATTACGCATGGTGGCGGCATGACCTGGATGACCGGCACCTATGACGCCGAACTCAATCAAATTTACTGGGGCATTGGCAATCCAAATCCGGTGCTGAACGGCGACATCCGCAAAGGCGAGAACCTGTACACATGCTCTATCGTTTCGCTCAACCCAGACACCGGCAAACTGAACTGGCACTTTCAACCCTCGCCACACGACACCCACGACTGGGACGCTGTGCAGACCCCGGTGCTGGTAGATGACGAATACAAAGGCGTTCATCGCAAACTGCTGGCCCAGGCAAGCCGCAACGGCTACTTCTTTCTGCTTGATCGCACTACGGGTGAACACATCGTAACCGCGCCGTTCATTAAGACCAACTGGGCGAAGGGCATCGATTCCCGCGGCGAGCCGATTCCAAATACGGCTAAAGAACCGAAGCCGGACGGCACGCTCGTTTCGCCCGGTTCCGACGGCGCAACCAACTGGCAAGCCCCTAGTTTTAATCCGGATGCCGGTCTGTTCTATGTGAGTGCGCGTCGCTTATGGAGCATTTTTTACATGACTGCCGAAGGCAAACCAGAGGGCTGGGCCGGCCGCGATCGAAATTTGTGGGCGAATTCTGTTCTCGAGGGAATCGACTACCGCGACGGCTCGGTCCGATGGAAGCACGAGATCGGTGATGGTGAAGGCAGCGCAGGCATGCTCTCGACCGCCGGCAATCTGCTCTTTGCCTCTGACAATTCGGACAATGTACTGGCGCTCGATCCCAAATCCGGCAAAACGCTGTGGCACGTCAACCTGGGAGGGCATATGCAATCGGGTCCTTCCACCTACGAACTCGATGGGCGGCAGTACCTGTTAACGCCCGTCGGCAGTTCGCTCTACGCCTGGGTTCTGCCGAAGGACTGAAATGCCGGTAACGGGCCAGCCGCAGTTTTCGTCGCTTAGGTGAGGTAACCTCCGCGCCGTGTTATTCTGACGCCAAGCCAGCTCAAGCCTATGTGTCTGCGTTGTCTTCTTTTCGCGACCTTGCCGGGCGTGGCGCTCTTCGGCAGCGCTGGAGCGACTGTGCGCCCACCACTCGTTCCGCCGGGTTTTTCTCTCTTCGCTGCCGCGTAAATCATCTCTGGAACAAAGCATGTTTGAGTTCCTTTTCAAATACCCTACTGGAGTTTTTTCGAAGGGAACGTTCGTGCTGCTCGGGTCTTGGCCGCATTGGATCCTGTACCTATGCATTTTGCTCGCGGGACTAGCCCTGGCGACGGCGATCGTCTGGCGCTGGCGAACGATGTTGCCCGGCTTGCGAAACGGCCGGGCCATCGTCATTGGAGCATTGCAGTGGGCCACCCTGGCCGTGTTACTGCTTTTACTCTGGGAGCCGGCCGTCAGCGTGACCGCATTGAAACCCCAGCAAAACATTGTGGCGGTCGTCGTCGACGACAGCCGCAGCATGGCTTTGAAAGATGGCGTCACATCGCGTGAACAGCAGGCCGCCGAGTTGTTAAACAACAAGCTGCTCCAGAATTTGCGGAACCGCTTTCAAGTGCGTCTCTACAAACTCGGCGCCGGCCTCGACCGTGCCGGGCAACTGAGTGACTTTCATGCCAATCAACCTTCCACGCAAATTGGCCGCGGACTGCAGGAGTTAGCTGAAGAAGCGGCCACCCTGCCGATCGGCTCCGTAGTGCTGCTGAGCGATGGCTCCGACAATGCGGGCGGTCTCGACGCCGAGACCCTAAATGAACTCAAGCGCCGCAGGCTGCCCGTAAATACCGTGGGATTCGGGAAAGAGAAACTTGAGAACGATGTCGAGATCGACCAGGTCTCTATCCCGTCAAAGGTTTTGCCCGGCTCGCGGCTGCAGGCGCAGGTCACGCTGCGCCAGAACGGATTCACCGGCCGGCACACACGTCTCGTGCTGAACGCCGGCGGAACAATTCTTTCAAATCGCGATGTCACTCTGCGCAATACTCCAGAACAAGTTGAAACCATCGAGTTCAACGCAGGTAAAGCCGGTGTGAGAAATGTCGATGTAAAAATCGATCCACTGCCTGGCGAAACCAACCAGGAGAATAATCGCGTGACGCGCATTCTCTCGGTCGACAACGCCAAACGGCGCATCCTCTATGTAGAGGGCGAGCCGCGCTGGGAGTACAAATTTCTGCGTCGCGCCGCCGATGACGATCCGGCCCTGCAGGTCGTTTCGATGTTGCGCACTACGCAGAACAAAATCTACCGGCAAGGGATTGCCAACCCGGACGAACTTGCTAGCGGCTTCCCTACCAAGCCCGAAGATTTGTTTGCCTATCAGGGACTCATCCTCGGCAGCGTGGAATCGGCCTTCTTTACCAGCGCGCAACAGCAGATGATGAAGGACTTTGTTGATCGTCGCGGCGGCGGTCTGTTGTTTCTCGCCGGGCGCTGGGGACTGGCGGACGGCGGCTACAACGTCGCGCCCTTCTCGGAACTTCTTCCCGTAAACTTGCCGAAGCGCAAGAACACCTTCCAGCGCAACTTTGTGGCGGCTGAACTGACCGAGGCCGGCAAGCAGAGCCCGATCTGCCGCATCGAAGAAGATTCGCAGAAGAGCATCGAGCACTGGGAGATCCTGCCCTACCTGGCCAACTATCAGGATCCGGGAACGCCGAAACCGGGCGCGCTCGTTTTGGCGAACGTCGATGCCGGCGGCAAACGTCTGCCGCTGCTCGCTACGGAAAATTATGGACGCGGAAGGACCGCTGTCCTGGCGAGCGCCGGCACTTGGCGCTGGCGCATGCAGCAACCCGTGCAGGACAAGAGCCAGGAAACTTTCTGGAAGCAGTTGCTTCGTTGGACTGCCGGACCCACTCCCACGCAAATCATTGCTTCGACGCCCAACGCCGATTTAGCCGATGATGGCCAGATGCAGATTCGCGCCGAGGTGCGCGATAGAAAATACTTGCCCGTCTCAGACGCCGAGGTCAGCGTGCATATCATTCAACCCGACGGTTCGTCCCAGGCGATTCCGCTGCGTACCGATCCCATGTCTTCCGGTGTCTACATGGCCGAGTGGAACGCGGCCCAGGAAGGATCGTACGTCGCCGAGATCAGCGCGAATCGCGGAACGGAAAAATTGGGAGCCGATGTGCTTCCCTTCCACCGGCAGAACGGTATCGCCGAAAACTTTCATCGCGAACAGAATCGGGACCTGCTCGAAAAGCTTTCCGAAGAAACGGGCGGCCGCTACTATACTCCGAAAAACGCCAATCACCTGGCGGACGAAATTTCGTTTTCCGAGGCCGGCATCACTTCGCGCGAGATGAAAGACTTGTGGAACATGCCCGCGGTGTTTCTTCTGCTGCTGATGCTGCGCTCGTCCGAATGGCTGCTGCGGCGTCGCTGGGGCATCGTATGAGAGCGCTGCTGGTAGTCTTCCTGGCTGCTTCGCTGCACGCTGCTACGTTTTACGTCACAGTGGCCGGTTTAGGCGGCGCTCCCGAGTATGAGGCGCAATTTCAAAAATGGTCCACCGATCTGCGTCACGAACTCGACAAGAATGGGACCGGCACGCAAGTCCAAAGTCTGGCCGGCGACAAAGCCACGCTCGCCGCTGTAAAAGAAACACTCGCGCGCCTCGCCACGGAGGCCAAGCCGGAGGATTCAGTAGCCATTTTTTTGATCGGCCACGGCACCTTCGACGGAACCGATTACAAATTCAATCTGCCGGGACCGGACTTGACAGCGGGCGAATTGGCAGCAATGATGAACCGCATTTCCTCAACACACCAGTTGATCGTAAATATGACCAGTTGCAGTGGCGCTTCCGTGCCCGCACTGGCACGGAAAGGACGCATCGTCATCACCGCCACCAAATCGGGCACGGAAAAGAACGCTCCGATATTTGCCCGCTACTGGATCGAAGGGATGCACGATCAGGCCGCCGACATCGATAAGAACGGAACCATTTCTACGCTCGAACTGTATCGCTATACAGCGCAGAAAACCGCCGCGTACTTTGAATCGGAGAAACTGCTAGCGACGGAGCATCCGACGCTCACCGATACCGGGGTGGTAGCTGCCGCGCGCGATCCGAAGGCGGAAAACGGACAGGGTTTGCTCGCCGCGCGTTTTCCCATCGTGCGGCCTGAGAGCGAAACCGCCAAAGAAGTTGTGCCCGGCAAGCAAGGACTAGTTTCGAAGAAAGAAGATCTGGAGGCCAGGATCGACCGGTTGAAATATCAAAAGCCCGGGATGCCGGCGGACGAATATAAACAGCAACTGCTCGCGTTGCTGCTCGACCTGGCGCGCACGCAAGCGGAGATCGACAAATGACTCGCTGGGTTCTTTGGCTACTCGTTAGTGCTCTCGCGGCCCAGGGGCAATCCGCGCTCGATCGATGTAACGGGCTGCGCCATCACGGCCAGCCGGAAGCCACTGCCTGCTACTCCAACCTCACCCGGAGTGGCGATTCCTTCTTGCGCGCCGAAGGCTATCTGGGCCTGGGCCAGTTCGACAATGCCAATGGCGAATTCCGCGCCGCCTATAAAGCGCGCCCTGGCTCCGCGCAGGTCAAGTCGGAGTGGGGGCGCTTGTTCTTTGAGCACTACCAGCCGAGCGATGCCGCCAAATTGTTCACCGAAGCGCTCGAGACCGATCCGAACTACGCGCCCGCTTACGTCGGAATGGCGCGCGTCTTCGCGCAACAGTACGATAAGCGAGCAGTCGATCTGGCGCAGGAGGCTTTGAAGCACGATCCAAAATTCACCGGGGCGCATGAGCTGATGGCCTATCTCGCGTTGGAAGATAACAACCGGAAACTGGCCACCGAAGAAGCGCAGCAAGCCTTGAATATCTCGAGTGAAGCGCTCGACGGAATGGCGGTCCTTGCGTCGATCGACTGGCTGAGCGACAAGCCTCAATCCGATTGGATGGATCGCATTCTCAAAATTAATCCGAGGTACGGCGAGGCCTATGCGACGGGCGCGCATTTTCTCGAAATCAACTATCGTTATGAGGACGCGATAGCCTTCTCGCGGAAGGCGATCGCGTTGAACCCGGAGCTCTGGGCCGCCCGCTCCGATTTAGGTGTCAACCTGATGCGACTGGGCCAGCAGGAAGAAGCCCGGCTGCAATTGCAGCGCTGCTATGCCGCTCACTATCGAAGCCCTGAAACGGTGAATTCCCTGCGGCTGCTGGATACGCTGGGCGATTACCAGACTTTCAAAACCGCAAACTCCGAACTGCAGCTCAACAAAAAGGAAGCGGCGTTGCTGCGACCCTATTTGCAACCGGAACTGCAGCGCGCCATCGCCACTTATCAGAAGAAATACAAGTTCGCCCTACCGGGGCCGGCTCGGGTCGAAGTGTATCCGAATCACGACGATTTCACCGTGCGTACGCTTGGCCTGCCGGGACAAGGAGGCTTGCTCGGCGTAACGTTTGGCCTGGTAGTGACAATGGATAGTCCGTCCGCACGCGCGCCGGGGCAATTCAACTGGGGCAGCACCATGTGGCATGAAATGAGCCACGTCTACATCCTGACCGAGACGCATCACCTCGTTCCCCGCTGGTTTACCGAAGGCCTTGCTGTGCATGAAGAAGGAGCGGTCGCGCCCGATTGGGGCAGCCGGTTAACGCCCGAGATCGTCGTCGCACTGCAGAAAAAACAACTGCTGCCCGTGCTGCAGCTCGATCGCGGCTTTGTGCGACCCGAATTTCCATCGCAAGTTTTGGTTTCGTATTTCGAAGCCGGCAAAATTTGTGATTTCATCGCGCAAAAATGGGGTGATGAGGCCATTCTCGGCATCGTCCATTCGTACGCCAACCGAAAATCGACGGCCGACGCCATCGCAGACAATCTGCATGAATCGCCGGCGGCTTTCGACAAGGAATTCGCCGCCTGGCTCGACGCACAGACTGGCGTAACAGTCAAACATTTCGACGAATGGAAAAACGGCATGAAAACCGCGCACGCGAGCCTCTCCGCCGGCAGGAATGACGAGGCTATCCGGGAAGGCTTGGCCTTACGCGATCAATATAGAGAATATATCGGCGCAGGAAACGTCTACGAACTTCTCGCACAGGCTTACACCAACAAACACGATCTGCCTGCAGCTATGGCCCAGCTTCAGCGCTATCGAGATGAGGGTGGAACGCAGATTGATCTTCTGATGAAGCTGGCACATCTCGAAGCCGACTCCGGACACAACAAAGACGCCGAAACTACTTTGAACAAGTTGAACTTCATTTATCCGGAAAACGACGAGATTCACGGAATGCTCGCGAAACTCTCCCTCTCTGCGGGAGATACCGATACCGCCGTTCGGGAAAGCGAAGCCCTGCTCGCTTTGAAGCCGGGCGATGTAGTAGAAACGCATTTTCAGCTCGCACAAGCCCTCCGCGCCGCCCACCGACTGCCCGAAGCCAAAGACCAGGTTGTGCTCGCGCTGGAAGCCGCGCCGGACTACAAACCGGCCCAGCATCTGTTACTTGAACTAAGCCAGTAAATATGTCGACACTCACACCAGCAACCTCCAATAACATCGACTCGCAGGAGCTGAAATCGCGGATTCATCGATTCTCAGACGCGCAGCAGGCCATTCAGCGCGAGGTCCACAAAGTGATCGTTGGACAGGACGAAGTGATCGAGCATCTGCTGATTTCACTGTTTGTGGGTGGGCACTGTTTGTTAACAGGTCTACCGGGAACCGCTAAGACACTCCTCGTGCGTACCATGGCGCAAATCCTCGGGCTCAAATTCAACCGCATTCAATTCACGCCCGACTTGATGCCCTCCGATATCACCGGGACTGACATCATCGAAGAAGATCGCGCGACCGGACAGCGCGCCTGGACCTTCGTTCCAGGCCCGATTTTCTCGAACGTCTTGCTCGCCGATGAAATCAACCGCACGCCCCCGAAAACGCAATCCGCCTTGCTCGAGGCGATGCAGGAACTCTCGTGTACGGTGCGCGGACATCAATACACCATCCATCCTCCGTTTATCGTGCTGGCTACGCAAAACCCGATTGAACTCGAAGGAACGTATCCGCTGCCCGAAGCGCAACTGGATCGGTTTCTCTTCAACACCGTTCTGGATTACCTCACCACGGAAGACGAATTAAAAGTGGTCGATCTCACCACGTCTACGCAAACCGCACAAGTCACCGTGATGACCACCGGTGACGAGATTGTCGATTTTCAACAGCTCGTGCGGATGACTCCAGTTACCGACTCGGTAGCTCGTTACGCCGTCGAACTAGTTCGAGCAACACGCCCTGCGGCAGCTGGCGAAGCGCCCGATTTCATTAAGAAATACGTGAATTTTGGAGCTAGCGTGCGCGCCGCGCAGTTTATCATTCTGGCTTCCAAAGCCCGGGCCCTGATGCACGGCCGCTTCCATGTTTCTTACGACGATATTCGCGCTTTATCGATTCCAGTGCTCCGGCATCGCGTGCTGTTGAACTTCCATGCGGAATCGGAGCGTCTCACCTCCGATACAATTTTGCGCCAACTGCTCGATTGGAAAAAAGCGCCGCGCGACTGAGCGTAAAGGATTAAGTTGCCGAACGCCGCTCCTATCAATCGCTTTCTCGATCCAGCCGTCCTTGCGGAAGTTTCGAGCATGGAGCTGGTAGCGAAGGCTGTGGTCGACGGATTTGTGGCAGGGTTGCATCGCTCACCCGACTTTGGATTCAGCCAGGAATTCGCCGAGTACCGCGCGTACACGCCCGGGGATGATCTGCGGCACGTCGACTGGAACGTCTTTGCGCGCACCGAACGCGCTTATTTGAAGCGTTATCGAGGAGAGACCAATTCAGCCATTCACGTCCTGCTCGATGTGAGCGCCAGTATGGGCTATGGCTCCGGGGCAGTTACAAAAATCCTGTACGCCAAGTTTCTGGCCTCGGCAATTGTCTACCTCGCTCACCTACAGCGCGATAGCGCCGGCCTCATCGTCTTCCATGAAGAGCTGAGCAATTTCATTCCGCCGTCGTCGCGCCAGGGCCAGTTGATCCGGCTCTTGCATGGCATCGATACGGCCGCGCTCGGTCAGCGGACTAATTATCAAAAACCGCTTTTCGAGCTGCAGATGTTTTTAAAAAGGCGCGGAGTCACCGTCCTCATCTCCGATTTTTTCGACCGGCCCGAAGCCATCATCGAAACAGTACAGCCGCTGCGTTTCCGTGGCAATGAAGTGATCTTGTTTCACGTGCTCGACCCGGGCGAGCTTGAACCGTCACTCTCCGATGCCGCTCTGCTCGTCGACATGGAAACCGGCGCCGCCATCGAGACCTCGCCCGATTACGCGCGCGGCGACTATCGTTTGAAGATCACCAACCATATTCGCGATCTGAAGCAAAGGGCCCAGGCAGCCGGACTCGACTATTTCCTCATTCGTACGGACCGGCCGCTTGATGCGGCCTTACGCGAATACTTTTCCGTGCGCCAGGGGAGGATGTAAATGGGTTTCCTTTCTCCCTGGTTTCTGCTTGGGGCGCTCGCCTTAGGTCTGCCGCTATGGTTGCACCTGTTGCGCCAATATAAGCGCACGCCGCAACCGTTCAGTTCGCTCATGTTTTTCGAGCGCCGTGAACAAAGCTCGGTAAAACACCGCCGGCTGCGCTATTTGGTACTCCTCGCTCTCCGGCTGGCGCTGCTGCTCTTGCTAGTGCTCGCTTTTGCCAATCCTTTTATTAACCGCAAGTCGCTGACAACCAGCCGGCGCACGCTGAATGTCATTGCCGTCGACCGCTCCTTCAGTATGCGTTCCAGTAACACTATGCAGAGTGCCAAAGAGCAAGCTCTACGGCTATTGAATGCTTTACCGGCGGAGTCGCTCACACAGATTGCGGCGGTCGATGCGCACGTAGAATCGCTGACGCCTATTGGCACGCCGGGCGCGAGCCCGCAGGCGGCCATCCGCTCCCTTGAGCCGAACGACCGGGCGAGTTCGTTCGGAGAATTCACGCGGGCTATACGCGCCCTCCAACAAACGAGTGGCATGCATCTGAACGTAGAGTTCATCAGCGACATGCAGCGCACGTCCATGCCGGCCGATTTTCGCACGCTGGCGGTCGGGCCGGATGTCACTTTGCATCTTCACCAGGCGTCGAGCGGCGAAAAGCCGAATTGGGCCATCGAAAACGTGGATTCGCCTTCCGCCGTAGAAAGCGCTACGTCCGCGCGCGTAACCGCCACGGTCGCCGGTTGGCACACCCCGGCTGCAACAAAGACGGTCACGCTGCTCCTCGATGGCAAAGAAATCGCCCGTAAGAGCGTTGCCGTTCCAGCTAACGGGCACGCTTCCGCGGAATTCAGCGACTTTCAAGTGCCCTACGGTTTTCATCACGCGCTAGTGCAGATCGACTCAGCTGATGATCTTCCGCAGGACGACAATTTCCCGTTTTCGCTCGAACGGCAGGATGCCCGTAAAGTTCTGTTCCTTTATGCGCGCACCCGAACAGGCAATGCCAGCCTCTATTACAAGACAGCGCTCGAATCCGGGTCGCACTCGAACCTCACTGTGCAACAGCAGCCGGTCGATCAGGCTGAGCCTCAGGACTTTTCCCATTTTGCGTTTATTGTTTTAAGCGATGTGGGCGAGTTGAAGCCGGGCCTTTCCGACGCGCTTTGCGCCTACGTCATCAAAGGCGGTTCCGTGTTCATTGCGATCGGACCCAACACCGCTTCGTCCGGCACCATTCCCCTTTCGAAAGAACAATTCAACGAGCAGCGCCAGAAGCAATCTGCCGGATATGTAGATAAGGGCTATCCAGCATTCAACGGGGCAAGCCAATTCGAAAACGTGCAGTTCTCGGAAACAGCCGCCTTCACGCCAAAAGTAAACGCACGCTTGATCGCCAGGTTCGCAGACGGTTCGCCACTGCTGGTAGAAGAACACGCCGGCGAAGGCCGCAAACTCGTGTTCGCCTCAACGCTCGATAACACCACCAATGACTTCGCGCTGCATGCCTCCTTCGTTCCGTTTGTCGTACAAACGGCGCGCTACCTGGCCGGCCAGGACGACAATCCATCCAGCCTGGTGGTCGGCACTCCCGTCGAGTTGCGCCGCAAAAATGAAGCCGGATCGGCGGATGTGGTCGGGCCGGACGGCAAGCACCAGTTGGAGTTGGCGGAAGCGGCGAAGGCGCCCAGTTTCGATCTGGCACGGACTGGTTTTTATGAGGTGACACGGGCCGATGGCCGCCGCCTGCTGCTCGCCGCGCATGCCGACCGACGCGAATCGAACTTGCAACCAATCTCCCGGGAGACGCTCGAATTATGGCGCAATACTGGAGAGACGGGCGAGCGTCCGGTTACGACGGTGTCGCAGACCCAAACGCGGCCGTGGGGTGTCTGGCGCTACATCCTGACCGTGGCGCTGCTGGCGGCGTTGCTGGAATCGATTTTTGCCGGCCGCTATTTCGCTGACCGGCAGTTGAAGGGAGAGAGGCAGACAGAATGACAGCACTTGAACAGGTCAACCGATACATACGCCAGTTAGAATTGCGGCTTCGTCTCCTGGCCGCCTCCCAGGGTTTCGCTCTAACCGCCGGGCTGGCGCTCGTGCTGACGGTCGTCTTCGCCTGGATCGGAAATCGCTACCAGTTTGCGGGGAATGTGGTCCTGCCACTGCGCATCCTGCTGATGGTCGCCATCGCTTCCGCGATCGCCTTTGCTCTCTCCATACCGATATTGAAGCTGACGCGCCGCCGCGTCACGCGTTTTGCCGAACGCCAGATTCCTGGTTTTCAAGAACGTCTCTTAACCGCTACCGAGCGCCCTGATCCCGCTAATCCATTTACCGAGCTGGTAGCAGAAGATGTTCTGCGCGTGGCCCGGGAACACCCTCCCGAAGCGCTCGGCTCTGCGCGAAAAGCCTGGGGCTTGGCCGCCGCGGGCGCGATCACCGCAGTCTTGCTCGGCTGGTTGATCACCGCCGGCCCGGGCTATATAGGCTACGGCGCTTCCCTGCTCTGGACCGGCTCGGCTCGTGCCAGTCAGAGGCCGCTGTATGAACTGGCTGTGCAACCGGGCAACAAAACGATCCGCCGCAAATCGGACCAGCTGATTAAAGCGCAGCTGATCGGATTCTCGGCCGGCAAAGTTGTTTTGCGGGCACGCTCCGGCGTCGCGCAGAAATGGGAAGAAGCCGTCATGCAGCCGGGCACCGCCGGGGACGACTACCACTTTCTTCTGCCCTCAGTTTCCGACACGCTGGAGTACTACGTGCAAGCGGACGGGGCGCGATCCAGGCATTTCAAGATTTCGGTGAAGGATCTGCCTACCGTGAAACGCGTGCGTGTTTTGCTGCATTTCCCGTCAGGCTTGGGTTTGAAAGACGTCAGCGACGACTCGGGCGGTGATGTTCGCGCCGTCGAAGGCAGCCGGGCAGAGATTTCCGTGCTGACCGACAAACCGCTCGAGCACGGTTTGCTTGTCCTCGACGACGGCCAGAAAATAAAGCTTGATCGCGGCGAGGGGAACTGGTTGTACGCGGAGCTCCCGGTCAAAAAAGATGGATCGTATCACGTTGCCGCTGTCGATAGCGGAGAAACCATCCGGCTGAGCGACGACTATTTCATCGAGGCCAAAAAAGACGAACTGCCGACCGTTCGTATCGAACGCCCCGGCCACGATCCGCGCGTCAGTCCGATCGAAGAGGTGCCAATTTCCGTTGAGGCTTCCGATGATTTTGGCGTGAAGGCGCTGGAATTCCACTACTCCGTTAATGGCGGAGATGAGCGGGTTACCGGCTTCCATTCAGCAGGCGGCAAGGATGAGCAGGGACACACCACGCTGTATCTCGAAAACTTCAAGCTTGCACCGGGCGATGTGGTCAGCATGTATGCCACTGCGAGCGACGCGAACAAAACCGTGCGCAGCGACATCATCTTTGCACAGGCGGAGGCTTTCGAGTATAAGTTCAGCCAGTCGCAACAGGCGGGAGGGATGGGCGGCAGCGGTGGGGGCGGACCCGATAACAAAATATCCGAACGCCAGAAGCAGATTATTGCTGCTACCTTCAATGAATTGCGCGACGACAGTAAATCGAAAGCCGCGCTGCAGGAGCAGGCGCATTTCCTCTCGGACACGGAGTCGAAGCTGGGGGCGCAAGCGAAAACGTTGGCGGAACGCATGGGCAATCGGGAGCTTTCGCAGGCCAGCGCGGAATTTCAAAATTTCTCGAAGTTGATGACCTCCGCTTCCGACGACATGACGAATGCGGTGGGACAGCTGGCGCCAGGAAAATGGCATGAAGCGCTCGTGCCGGAGCAGAAAGCGTTGCAATCGCTACTCCGGGCCGAAGCAATTTTCCGAGATATTCAAGTTGCCTTCGGCCAGCAACAGAACGGCGGAGGAGGAAGCGGCGGCGCGGACCGGGAACTGGCGCGCATGTTCGATCTCGAACTCGACACGGCGAAGAACCAATACGAAACGGGTCAGCGCCCGGGCGCCGATGCAGCCGCGCAGCAACAAAAGGCGCTGGACGATGCCTTCCAACGTCTCCAGATGCTTGCGCGGCGGCAACAGGAACTGGCGCAGCAGAAGAGCAGCCAGCAACCGGCTGAGCAGCGCTGGGAGGAGGAACAATTGCGGCGCGAGGCCGAGGAACTTCGTCGGCAAATGGAACAGCTCGCCAAGAATTCGCAAGGCGGTCAGCAGCAGCAGGGCGGCTCACAGGGGCAGCAGCAATCGGAATCCGCACAGGGCAGCCCCCAGTCAGGTAGCCAAAGTGCTTCTGGACAAAGCGGCGGACGGCAGACTAGTAGCGGCCAAGCCGGTCAACAGGATCAACAGAACCGGGAAGCGATGCGGCAGGCTTCGAATGCCTTGGCTCAGGCCGAGGGCGAAATGCGGAAAGCCGTCACCAATGGCGATCCAGCAGCCCAGCAGCGTGCCGCCGGACAACTGGCGCAGGCGCAGCGGCAGCTGAGTAGCGCGCTCCATAAGAACGCCGGCAATTCGCTAGGTGATCTTACGCAGCAGGCCGATTCTATCGCCAGTGCCCAGCGCGATCTGGCAAATCGAATGAAGCAGATGTACGGCCGCTCTGGGTTCCGTAGCCGTGACGGCAGTGAGGCTTCGAGCATGCTGGGCGGCGACGGTGGAGGCGGCGAGATGCCGGAGATGAACGATCCCGACAATCAGCGTTTCGGCTATGGGTATCGCCGTCGGAACTGGATGCAGGACCTGCGTCCCAGTCATCGCGCTACTGAAGACGAGAACGCGCTGGCTGCCGACAAAGAGAAGTTGGCGCAGCAACTCGATCAGCTGCAGCGCGGCATGCAACAGCAGGCGCAGGGCTTGCAGCAGACATCACCTGATGCCTCCAGCAAGCTGCGCCGTGCCTTGTCGGAAGCGGAAGGCAAAGAACTGGCATTACGAATGCAGAAAAATGCGCAGTGGATTCGCGAGGGCTATGGCGACCGGAATCTCGGAATGGAAGATAACGTGACCGCCGGGGTCGAGCAGTTGAGCCGCGACCTTCACGGAGCGTCACAAGCGTTGAGCAACGATCCAGGCGACGGCAAAGGCGCCGGTTCCGAGGCGACTGCCGAAGCCCTCGACCAGGTTCGGCAGTTGCGGGACAAGCTGGAGAGGGCTCAGGCTTCGAGTCAATCGGGCAAGCAGTCCGGGAACGGCCAGCAAGCCGGTCAGCCGGGTGGAAGCACGCCCGGTTCAGCAGCAGGTGGTCAGCAGGCGGGTGGTCAGCCGCAGCAGGGCGGGACCGGGAATGGCAGCGCACAAGGTACGCTCTCGGCCAATGGCGCTGGTGGCAACCTCAACCGGCGCGACCTGCAGCAGGCCATCGGACAATTATCCGCTTTGCGCGGACAGATCAGCGGCCAGGATCGCGCGCTGGGCAATTATCTGGGCGGAACGCTCGGCTATCTGCGCGATCTGAATGCCGATCCCGGCGTTTTGCAGGCCACCATCGGGCAAGATACGGTGGCCAGCCTGGAGCGTCTCGAAGCTGAATTGAGCCGCAAACTGGGTGAGCAGCAAACCGAGGGAGCTCGCAGCGGAGCCTCTGAGACATCCTCTGAAAAGTATCGGGCAGCCGTGGCCGAATACTTCAAGAAGTTGAGTCAGCCGGCCCCACACTGACGCCGCCTAGTAGGGTGTCGCAACCATTTCGTTTGATACTGAGGTAAAGAACTCCAATCGCTTCGCTCATGGTTTCCGTGCTTCCGGTTGGAGAGCCACTGACGTGGCTCATGGCTCCGAAGAATACAATGCTTCAGCGACCGGAGTTGCATCGCGTGGTAACGTTTTCATCGCGACACTCCATTAGTAGCCGCTATTGCTCCACACAGGCCCAGCGCCAGTAACAGGATGCTTGACGGCTCGGGCGTGGTAGTCACGAGTTCCATGTTCGTCAGCGAGTAACTTTGTCCAAAGTGGCCGGGCATTCCTTCATCACCGGCTGATATCGAAACGCTGTCGATGGGCGTATACGAAACGAACCCCCAAAACCCGGACCAGTTCCGCGGATCACTGCTCGCCAGCGGCACAATGCCGTCGGGCAGGAAATACACTCCGCCCGATGAGACGATCTGCAGACCCGCGTTGACCGGGCCAAGATTCCAGAGACCGCCGAAAGCATAAACAGGATCGCGAAAAGTCCAGGTGGTCACCGAGTACTTGGAGGTGGTTTCAGCATAAGCTCCAGAAATGAAGTGACCGTTCCCCGCGGTTACCCCCACGCCGTCGTATGGGACGTCGGAACTGACCGACACGCCCGACAGGTGAATCTGCCCCTGGTCGAAGTTGTCTATCGAGAGCTGCCCGAGAGGGGCAACAGCACTTTCGAATTGAGTTTGATCATAGTAAGCGCCGGCCACCGGTGGCAGCGGATCAGCGAATAAGCAGGCATGGAACAACAGCAGGAGAAACGCGGGCACAAGCTTCAACACAAGATCCTCTGGCACTTCTTTTCGGCACGCCCCGAAAAAGTATGAGCGCCTTGAGGTTTCAAGGGATCCAGTACTGATCGGCCGTCTTGTACGCTGGATATTTCCGATGAAATCACTTGTGAGCGGCGCCGCGCGCGCCACCTTCATAGGCGTTCTGTGTGCCGGCTACCTTGCTTTTGGACAGACTTCCGAACAGTTCCCCCAGATCGATGAAATCGTCAACGATGCCGTTCGCACGAATCTCATTCCCGGCGCGGTACTGATCGTCGGGCATAACGGCGAGATCGTCTACCGCAAGGCGTATGGTTCACGTGCGCTCATACCCGCGCGCGAGCCCATGACGCTCGACACGATTTTCGACGCCGCCTCGCTCACTAAGGTAGTTGCCACCACGCCGTCCGTGATGAAACTCTTCGAAGAAGGAAAGATCCGCATCGACGATCCGGTGACGAAATACTTGCCCGAGTTTCAAGGGGGCAAAAGCGACATCACGATTCGTTTGTTGATGACTCACTTCTCGGGGCTGCCGCCGGATCTGGTTCTGGTGCCGCGCTGGAGCGGCTACGAAACCGGCATCCAGAAGGCGCTCACTGTAACACCAATCGCACTGCCGGGAGCGCGTTTTATCTATAGCGACATTAATTTCAACTTGATGGCTGAAATTGTTCGGCGAGTTTCCGGCCAAAGCGTCGCCGACTTTGCGCGCGATCACATTTACCGGCCGCTGCAGATGAATGAGACCGGCTTTCATCCCGCTGCAGCGCTCATCAGCCGCATTGCACCGACCGAGCTCGACGAAGACACCCGCCAGCCGATGCGCGGCGTTGTGGACGATCCTACGGCTCGCTATATGGGTGGCATCGCCGGAGATGCGGGCCTATTCACCACCGCCGATGATCTGGCGAAGTATGCAGCCATGCTGCTGGGCGCGGGGCAATTTAAGGGCGTTCGCATCTTCGATCCCGCCACCGTCAATAAATTTACCGAACCCGCCAGTCCCGCCGATCAGCCTATTTTGCGCGGCCTCGGCTGGGATATCGATTCCCCATTTTCCAGCAATCGCGGCGAGTTGTATCCGATTGGCTCTTTCGGGCACACCGGCTACACCGGCACTTCGCTGTGGATGGATCCCACCACCAATTCCTTCGTCATCGTTCTGACCAACGTGGTGCATCCGAAACACGGCAACTCGCTCACTTCGTTCCGGTCGCGGATCGCCACGGTGGTCGCCGCCCGCTATGGCATGACTATGCCAAACAGCGTTTCGCTCACGGGCTACGGCGAAACAATTACCTCGGCCGGCGTTCATCGGGTGATCGCGCGCAATGCCCTGACGCAGACAGGTTTGGACGTGCTCGAACAGCAGGGATTCGCCGAGTTAAAGGGTAAGCGCATCGGATTGATCACGAATCACACCGGGCTCGATCACCAGGGCAGCCGCAACGTAGACGTGATGTTGGCGGCCGGGGTGCACGTCACTAAACTGTTTTCGCCGGAACACGGCCTCAGCGGCACCCAGGACGCCGCCGTAAAGAGCAGCCGGGACCGCAAGACCGGCCTACCTGTGATCAGCCTGTATGAGCCCAGGCAGCGCCGCATTAGCGGCCAGCAAATGCGCGACCTCGATGCGGTGGTCTTCGACATTGCAGATGTCGGCGCGCGCTTCTACACCTACTCGTGCACTATGCTATACGCCCTGGAATCCTCGGCTCAGGCGAAAAAGCCGTTCTATGTGCTCGACCGGCCGGATCCGATTACCGGCACGCACGTGGAGGGACCAGTCCTCGACAAGCCGCTCGAATCTTTTGTGGGATGCCTCGACATTCCGCTGCGGCATGGCATGACCTTCGGCGAACTGGCCACCATGGCCAACACCGAACAACACTGGAACGCGGATCTGCACGTGGTCAAAATGACCAACTGGCAGCGGGGCGATTGGTACGATTCAACCGGCTTGACCTGGGTCAATCCATCGCCCAACATGCGCAGCTTGAATGCAGCCTTGCTATATCCGGGCGTGGCCATGCTCGAAGCCGACACCAATTATTCGGTGGGCCGCGGCACGGACTCGCCTTTTGAGCAGATTGGCGCCGACTGGATGGTCGGCAGCAATCTGGCGCAGGTATTGAACTCGCATTTCATTCCAGGTCTGCGTGTGTATCCGACCCGCTTCCGCCCCAGCGAATCGCACTTTGCCGGGAAAGAGATTGAAGGGGTGCGGTTTGTCATCACCGACCGCGAAGCCTTCGACAGTACGCGCCTGGGTATCGAACTGATCGTGGCGCTGCAACAGCTTTATCCAGGGAAACTGGATCTGGAGAAATGCCGTTACCTGATCGGAAATATCGATCTGGTCAAGAGAATGAAGAGCGGCAGCGATGTGGGCGCAATCTGGTCGCGCGCACTCGAGCAGGCGACGGCCTTCTCCGAACGAAGAAAGCCCTATCTGTTTTATCCCTGAGCGAGTGCCCGCGTGACAGTATCAAACTTCAGAAGCGTGCGCGACTTGCTTGACCTTAGGCGGCCTTCCTCGCCTCTTCGGTTCGGTCAAGGCGGTTCCAGTCCCGCCGTGTTCTCCATCTGCCATCGCCGACGCCGCCGAGGTGGCATCCTTCAGCCAGGATGGAGGGCGTCCTCGCCGTCTTCCCCGCCCGCGCGCCAGACGCTCCAGGGTGAGAATGGCTTCTTCAATCTGCTCTCGCTCGAGCCTCAACTCCGCCAGCATTTTATCGACGTCCAAAATTGCAGTTCCTTCCTTCAGTCTCAACCCGCGTTTTCTCATCTTCCAACCACAAATTTCCTGGTTCAGCGTAACTGAATTGTGATCAGGACGATTTAGACGAATTCTAATTGTTAGTTTCGGCAAAACTCAAGACTTAGGGAGACAACGCTGCGATTATCAGTCCTAGTACTTCATCCGATTTTCTCATCAATCGCAAAACTAAAGATGTTTTTATGAAATGCCGCGAGCTTGTTTGGTTTTCCAGTAGAAATAGAAAGGAACGCCTAAACCCATCATTCCTAATCCCATCAAGGATTCGCGCGGCCTGGTGCCGAGGGTGCTAAACAGAAGTAAAAGGGCCACAGCGATGAAAAGTACTGGCACAATTGGGTAACCGATGACCCGGTACGGACGGCTCATTTTAGGCTTTGTCCGGCGCAGCACAATCACCGAAACTGCGGTCATTAAGTACAGAATCCAGGATCCAAAGATGACGAAATTGTAGAGATCGTCGAACCAGCCACTGAGGACGACTACTGAAGACCAGCCACACAGCATCATCATGGCGTGGCCTGGGGAGCGGAAGCGGGGATGCACTGTGGCGGCGGCCCGGAAGAAGAGACCGTCGCGGGCCATGGCAAACGGGACGCGCGATCCGGAGAGAATCGATCCATTCAAAGCCGCGAAGATGGAGATAAGCACCGCGACCGAAACACCGGTCACGGCCACCCGGCCGCCGACGGACGCCATCATGTCGGCTGCAACCCGGTTGCTGGCCGCTACTTGAGATGCGGTCAATACATGAAAGTAGGCGAGGTTAATCGACAGATAGATCCCGACCACGGCCAGCGTGCCGAATATCAGCGAGCGAGGCAAGTTGCGTTGCGGTTCGCGAATTTCGGAAGACACCATACTGACGTTGTTCCATCCGTCGTAAGCCCAGAGAGCGCTGACCATGGCGGCAAAGAAGCCGCTAATACCGGCTAGCGCCGGAACATGGCCAGTGAAATGGCTCCAGTCACCTTTGCCGGAAAAGACCCCAGCCACAACTACGCCCGCCAGCAAGGCCAGTTTCAAGCCAGTCACAAAGACCTGTACGCCGCCACCGGCCCGTACGCCGAGGTAGTTCACACCGCCCAGCGCCAGGATGAGCGCAATGGCCACCAGCTGGCCGTAGTGAATTTCGAGGAGAGTGCCGTGCGGACCGATATGCCAGGGCGTCGTCACCAGGGCCAGACCCAGGCTGGGATAGAAGACCGTCAAATAGGTGTAAAAGCCGGCCGCCAGTGTAGCGATGGACCCGCTTTTGGCGACCCAGAATTGGGTCCAGCCGTAGAGAAAGCCCCAGAACGGCCCATAGGCAGCGGTCAAATAGACATATTCACCGCCCGCTTCGGGCATGGCAGCGGCCAGTTCCGCGTAGGTAAGCGCGCCAAACAAACTCAGCACGCCGGCGATGATCCAAACGGCGAAGAGCATGCGCACCGAGCCAACCGAGCGAATCATGGCGGTGGGGACAAGAAATACTCCACTGCCGATCACCGTGCCGATCACGATGGAGGTAGCGCCCCACACGCCCAAGGCGCGGTCGAGCGTGGGTTGCACCGTTTTGACGCCGCTAGCAGGAAGTGGTTGTGGCATGGGCGGCTGGACTGACGCCGTTTTGAAAGATCGCAGGACTGGCCAGTGATAACAGATAGCCGGTGACGAAGGTGACCGTTGAGCCAATCAGAACGTACCAGGTATAAGCGACGTGGCCGCTCAGCGCGAAGGTGGCCGCAAAGCCGGCGCACATGCCCGCGATAGCGGCCCACTCGCCGGGTCGCTTGGTCAAGACTCCCAGCAGAAACACGCCGAGCAGCGCACCGTAGAGAACGGAAGCAATGGAGAGCCCGGCCTCGAGCACGCGGCCCCAATGCCGCGCGAGCAATCCAATGGCGAACAGGAGGCAGCCCCAGACAACCGTCGCCCAACGAGCCATTTTGAGATAACGCGCTTCGGCATAGCCGGGCCGGAGCTGCCGCACGAAGTCCATGATGGTGGTCGAAGCCAAGGCGTTCAAGGCTGCGCTCAAATTTGACATGGCCGCCGCCAGGATCGCCGCGATGACGAGTCCCGCGATGCCGACGGGCAAGTGTTGCCAGATGAATTCAGGATAGGTGCGTTCCGGAATAGCCGGGGCTTTGTGAACGCCGTCCTGATAGTAGACAAAGAGCAGAACACCGATTAGCAGGAACAGGGCGAACTGGAAGAACACGACGACCCAACTGGAAAATAAAGCCAGCCGGCTGTCGCGCTCCGACTTGGCAGCCAGCAGACGCTGTACCAGCAACTGTTCCGTGCCATGACTGGCGGTGGTGAGAAAACAGCCGCCCAGCAGGCCCGCCCAGAAGCTATAGGTTCGATGGAAGAAGGCGGAAGAGAGCGAGAACCGGAAGTCGAATAGTTGGAATTTGTGGGCCGCACCGGCTACCGACAGAACGTGAGGCCAGCCGCCGGGAATGAGGTGCAGAATGACGAAGAAGCTCAGGATGGCGCCGGCGACGTAGAGAAACATTTGCACAACGTCGGTCCAGATAACGGCGGTCATGCCGCCTTGGAAGGTGTAGAACAAGGTCAAGCAGACGATCACGAAAATGGAGACGACTTCGCCGGTACCGAGGACGATCGAGATGACGATCGAAATGGCGAAGACGCGCACGCCTTCGGCCAGGGCGCGCAAGAGCAGAAAGGTGCCGGCGGTGAAGCGGCGAACGCGCGAGCCGAAGCGTCGCTGCATCAATTCGTAGGCGGTGAACATTTCTCCGCGAAAGTACTGCGGCAGGAACAGGACGGCAATCACTATACGCCCGAGCAGGTAGCCGAAAATCAGTTGCAGGAAGCCGAAATTCCCAGCGAAAGACAGCGCAGGCGTGCCGATCACGGTTAATGTGCTGGTCTCAGCCGAGACGATGGAGAAGGCGATGGCCCACCAGGGAGCGCCGCGGCCGCCCAGAAAATAGTCCTTGAGAGTGGCTTGCTTCTCTTTGAATTGCGCTCCGAACCAGGTAATAAAGAGGAGGTACGCGGCAATGACAGCAAGATCCGCAAAGCGCATGGAAACGTGGATGATAACATGCAAACTGCCTATCGCTACCGCCAGTACGTGAGCTAGGGAACAACCATACGAGCAATGGCATCTACAGTAAAAGAAAGTGTTGCGGGTACCAGACCAGTTCGTTATACTCCGGCTTTGCGCCATTGTCTGGCGTAAAATGCGATATTCATTACGTGCGGCCGGCCCTTCCGTCCAATCAGATGTAAAGAGTTTTCGCTTCCAGCAACAAGAGTCAAATTTCCTTTCGAGGGATTCACAGTGGAGTCACGCTTTTTGAGACCGAGTCAGAAGATCATAGTCACCGGCGCCCTAGCATTGCTGACGTACGCCGGTTCGCCTGCGGCGAGTGCCCAGCAGCCCGCAGCTCAGCAGCCGGCCACACCGCCGGCGGGACAGCAGCCCGCACCGGGACAGCAACCCGCAGCCGGTCAACAGCCAGCGGCCGGCGCTAAGAACTGGAAGGACCGGGCGGAGTACGACCTTGCGCAGAAGGTCAGCACAACGCAGGATCCGAAGGCGAAACTGGACGTCCTGAACCAGTGGCAGGACAAGTATCCGCAGAGTGATTACGCGGACCTGCGTGACCAATATCTCGTTATCACCTTAGGCCAATTGGCGTCGACAGATCCATCGAGCCGCCAGATGGCGGTCACCAAGGCGAGTGACCTCTTGAAGAAGGATCCGAAAAACTTCCGGGCGGCGGTGTTAGTGTCGCAATGGGGTCCGGTGGCAGGTGGCGCGAGTCCGTCGCCTGACGTGCAAACAGAAGTACAGACGGCGGCGCAGGCAGTTATTTCGGATGCGCCGGATGCGTTCGACGCTTCGAAGAAACCACCGGCAGTTCAGCAGGCGGATTTCGATAAAGCCAAAACGCAAGTCTTAGGGCTGGCGCACAACGCGCTTGCTTACGTAGCGAACAGTAAAGGCGACAAGGCCACGGCAGAAAGCGAATACAAGGCGAGCCTGCAGGCCAACCCGGATCAAGGGAATATTTCGGCGGTTTACGCCAAGGCGTTAGCGGATGACAAGAAGATGCCCGAAGCGCTCTTCGAATATGCGCGCGCGGCGCAATACACCGGACCTGGCCCGGCCGTGCCTGAGGCGACGCGTAAGCAGCTCCAGGATTATTTCACCAAAGAATACCAGGCCTATCACGGTTCGAACGACGGCGCAGACCAGATGATGACACAGGCCAAGACACAAGCCGTACCGCCTGACGGCATGACCCTGACGAACGCGCAAGCAAATGCCGATGCGGAGGCTAAGAAACTGCAGGATCGGATCAACTCCGATCCGCCTTTCAAGGTCTGGTATGCGATTAAGCAGAATCTCGTAGGCGATCAAGGTCCAGGTTTCTTCGACAAGTCGGTAAAGGGTTTGGAAATTCCCGGTGACTCGGTACCGTCGAAGACGTTTAACGGAACAGTGATTTCGATCGATCCACCGGATCGTCCGACAAAGGTTGTCCTCGGGGTGGAGGACCCTGCCAAGCCGGATGCCACCTTAACTTTTTCTCAGCCATTACCGGCTTCGGCACTGGACAAGATCAAGGTCGGGCAGAAGATAGACTTCGGGGGTGTCGCCGACAGCTTTACTAAGGACCCGTACATGCTGACGTTCGGGGATCCGACAATCCCGGGCGTACAGACAGCGGCTCCAGCGAGACACGGTCGCCATCGTTAGGGTTTAGAAGATATGGGGCCTACATTTTGTAGCGCCCCATATCTTCATCGTTCAAATTTTCCAGCCATTTTCGCAGTTCTTCGTTATTGACCTTCTCGGACACAGTGCTCGAGTTCTTAGAGGATTGCAGGACGCGATCATCGACAAAAATCGGGCAGTCGTGGCGCAGCGCTAGAGCCAAGGCGTCACTGGGGCGTGAATCGACGCTCATCACTTGGCCCTCTTTTTCGAGCCAAATTAGCGCGTAGAAGGTATCGTCTTTCAGTTCGCTGACTACGACCTTTTTGACCGAGGTCTCGAGGCCCATGAGCAGCACCTTGATCAAGTCGTGAGTCATGGGACGCGGGGTGGTGACTTTTTCAATTTCAAGCGCAATGGCATTCGCCTCGTAGATTCCAACCCAAATGGGGAGAACGGAATCGCCACTAATATCCTTCAAGACCACAATCGGCATGTTAGTCATCGGGTCCATCATGAGACCTCTGATTTTCATTTCTACTTCCATAGTTCGGTTCCTCCCTCTTGCTTAATTTACGGTTTCGCCGGCGAGGCTATGCGGGCTGGCACGGGTCACGAGGACATCCAGGTGCCGGCCGACCAGAGTGCGCTCGCCATCCGGCTCCGGCAGAGTCGGATCGAGGAAGTTGAGTGTTTTATTCTGCATGGTCCGGCCGATCCACTGGCGTGTGGCCAGGTTGAAGCCTTCGACGTGCACTTCTTCGGTGACGCCGACGTATCTGGAGTTGCGGCGAATCTGGATGGCGCGCTGACGTTCCTGCAGGACCTGTAAACGGCGTGTTTTTTCTTCTTCGGGGATCTGGTCTTCGTATTGAAGAGCAGGAGTATTGGGACGCCGGGAGTACTTAAAGATGAACATGGAATCGTACTCCACTTCATCGGCCAGACGGAGAGTCTGTTCAAACTCGGCTTCGGTCTCACCGGGAAACCCGACGATGATGTCTGTCGTGATGGCGATATCGCGTTTAGCCTGTTTCATCCACTCGATACGGCGCATGTACTGATCGCGCGAATAGAGACGCTGCATGCGGGACAAGACGTCGGATGAGCCGGACTGCACGGGCAGATGAACGTGGTTGCAAAGGGACGGATTTTGATCGATGGCATCGATGATTTCTTTGACGAAATCGCGTGGATGCGAGGTGGTGAAACGTACGCGCTTCATGCCATCGATCTGGCCGACGGCGGCCAGCAGTTGAGCGAAGTTGAAGCTGGCGGCGGAAGGGTCGCGGTAACTGTTTACGTTCTGGCCGAGCAACTGAACTTCGGTGTAGCCGTTCTCAGTGAGCGAGCAAGCTTCGCGCAGGACGCTTTCACTGGTGCGGCTGCGTTCCGGCCCGCGAGTGAAGGGTACGACGCAGTAAGCGCAGGCTTTATCGCAGCCTTCGATGATGGTGATGTAGGCGCGATGCGGATTGTCACGGCGAGTGAATGGCGTATCGAAGGTTTCGTCGGTGTCGAGACTGAGCCCGGTGACGCGGCGCTCGCCGGCTTCGAGTTGAATGAGCATCTCGGGCAATTTGTTATAGCTGGCCGAGCCGGCGACGAGGCTGACGTGGGGCGCGCGCTCGAAGATGCGTTCGCCTTCCTGCTGGGCGACACAACCGAGAACACCGAAGAGTTTTCCCTTCCCGGCCTCGCGCTTAAAGGTGTCGAGACGGTGGAACACTTTCTGCTCGGCCTTATCGCGAATGCTGCAGGTGTTGTAGAGAACCAGTTCGGCTTCGGCCGGCTCAGCGACTTGCGTGTAGCCAGTGGCGAGCATGGTGCCGACGACTTTTTCCGAGTCGTGCGCATTCATCTGGCAGCCGAAAGTTTCGATGTAGAAGGTCTTCATACTTTAGCCGTGGAGAATGCGCATGAACCAGCCGATGCCGAAGAGGGCGAGCATAAACCAGCCAAAGCAGCGGAGGCCGTACTGGAAACGTTCGCGGTCGGTGCGTTTGGCGGTCAAACCTAAGATGACGCTCGACAGAAGCGCGAGCAATAAAGCGGTCTCGAAATGATCTAAGTGAATAGCGGGCACGATGTTTAGCCTTCAGTCTTTCTGGCGGGTGGCGATTTCGTAGGCGTCGACCATCGCGAGGATGTTGAGGAGCCCGGCGGTTACTAGAAATTTCGAGCCGTAGTCAGCAGTATGAGTGGGCTGGTCGGGGGGCGAGAAGCCGAGGGCGACGGCGATGAAGTAGAAGAGGCCGGTGGCGAGATCGCCGATGAAGCCCGCCAGTTGGATGAGGCGCGAAAGGACGTCGCCAGCGGATGAGGGCTGGAAGAGAGGTCCGCGGGCAAGCGCGCCAACGACAAAGGCGATGGTGACCACGCCGAAGATAATGGCGGCGCGACCCTTGCGGCCGAGCAGGAGGTGGCCGGCTCCGGGGACCAACCAGGCAGCGGCTACGACCAGCCAAGGCGAGCGCAAGGGCGCTGGTTTCGCGACAGTCTTGGCGCTCACGGGCGTGCTAGTTGCGGGCATCGTTTTCATTTTAGCTTTCCGCTCGTCATCCAGATAAAAGGTGGATGAAACGGAGGTGGGTCATGCATTACAATGGTCATCAGTTTTCCCACCCATCAATTGCGGATGTGGCGGAATTGGCAGACGCGCTAGTTTCAGGTACTAGTTCGGTAACACGAGTGGAGGTTCAAGTCCTCTCATCCGCACCAACTCTTTCTGTCCAGAAATTCTGGCTATACTATTCAGATGGAAGTAAGCATCTACGAGGCCAAGAATAATCTTTCCGAGCTCGTCAAACGTGCAGAGCAAGGAGAAGAAGTGATTCTGAGCCGTCACGGGCACCCAGTTGTACGGCTCGTCAAGCTGCCTCCCAAGACTCGCGAACTCGGTCTTTTTCGTGGCCAAATCAAGGAAGTTGACCCCGACTGGTGGAAACCGATGACCGAGGAAGAAGCCGAAGCGTTCTACCGTGGCGACTACTAAGGCGCTGCTACTGGACACTCATGCTTTTTTATGGTCCGCAGTCGAACCAGAACGGCTTTCCCGCACGGCCCGCAGACTATTGGCGAGCAGCGACTCGATTTTGTATCTGAGTGTTGCCAGCGTATGGGAGCTGTCTTTGAAACATCACAAAGGAAAGCTCGATTCGGCTTCTGATTATGTGGTGGATGGTCAGATGGAAGCACTTGGAATTCTCACGTTGCCAGTTTCGCTCGAACACGTTCGAGCGTTGTCTAAATTGCCCGTGCTGAAAGAGCATAAAGATCCCTTTGACCGGCTGATTGCTGCTCAGGCAATTGTAGAAAATTTTGTCTTGTTGACGGCAGATCCGGCTTTCGTCAAGTATCCTCAGGTCATGCGTCGCTGGTAACTTATTGGTGGTCACTTAAGCATCTCTTCGGCAATCAGATTTGGGAGAACGACGCGGGTTTTAGGATCAGGTTGCTGATGTTCGAGACGATGGGTTCATAGGTGTATTTGGGAGAAGTCGAAAGGGCTTTCCAGCCGGGGTCGGCGGAGAAGGCTTTCCATTTGGCGTCGAGCTCGGAGAGATCGGGAAAGCTGATCATGTAGGTGAGGTTGGGCAAGCGCGGGCCGACGAGAGTATCGCCGTAAAAGACCGACCAGAAACCGGCGCGTTTGAAGGCAGCGAATTCGCCGCTGTTGAACATTTCGACTTTGACGCGGTGGTCGTGATTGCTGGGGCTCTCGTAGGTACGCAACTGGAAGACGCGTGAGCCGTGCTGGGCAGTGACGGGCGGCACGGTGAGTTTCGGATAGCCTTCGAATGCCAGCAGTAAGGAGCTCTCGACACGATCGTAGGGTGCTTCTTTGGCAGGCGCCTTGAGGAAGGCTTCGCCTTTGCGCTGATATTCGTCGTCGTTAGCGAGATGCAGTTCGGCGGTAGCCAGCACATCGAGCGACGAGCTGGGAAGCAGGACGTAGACAGCCGGAGTTTCGGGACCGAGATAGAGATCAAAAACACCAACAGGATTCATGTTGAGGCGATTCATGGCTGGGATGAAGGCTTCGGCCAGAAAGGCGCTCATCATTTTCTGCTGCGGGCCGGAGACGAGATGGTAGCGGCGGAGTTCGTAGTATTCGCGGCCACCGGCGGCGGGTGCGGCGGCGGCGAGTGCGGAAGCGGCTAAGGAAGAGAAAAGAAAGCGACGTCGTTGCATAGATGGTTTCGTTGTCATTTTAGTTGGTCAGGGCATGGGTGAAATCTGCGGTAAGGGATGCAAAGCTTTGGAACGAAGCCAAGCATCGCGGAACTGCTGGATGGCGGGGGTGAGAGGCTGACCAGCCTTTTCGAAGGTGACAAGCTCGAGGGCGGGATCTTCGGTTAGGGCAATATCGACGGTTTTGGTTGTGCCTCGGGATGCTACCTGGAGGGAAGCATGGTCGCCGGGCTGGTGTTTGTCGAGCCAGGCGGCGAGGTCATTGGAATTTTTGAGGGTCTTGTTGTCCCAGCGCTCGATGCGATCGCCCATATCGATACCGGCGTTGTAGAGCGGAGAATCGCGCAGGGTGTTGACGCGAATCTCGACGGCGTTATCGGAGAAGTCGAGCTGTTTCGCGCCGAGCCAAACTTTGCCGGGATGTTGTTTGCGAAGGAGCAGACCGGCAGGTGATAGCAGGGCGGCGTAGTCGATCGGCTGTTTACCGTAAATGTGCGTTTCGAAGACGGCGGCGGCGAAAGCGGGATCACCGACCGTTTCACCGAGTGAGCGCTGGAGATCGGCGAGGGTGTAGGGACGGTCGATATCGGGGTGTTCGCGCCACATGGTGCGCATCCAGTCGTCGAGCGACTTACCGGGGAAGTGCCGGCGAATGGTGAGATCGAGGCCGAGCGCGAGGGCCTGGCCGTAGGTGTAGTAAGAGATGAAGGTATTGGTGAAATTGTTTGGGTCAATCGATTTGGCGGCGTCGACGAAGGGCGCGAGCTGGCTCATTTCGATGACGTTGTGGACGGTGCGGCCGGGGTCGGTGAGGACGGCATTAACGGCTTCTCCCATTTGTTCGGCGAAGGTGTCGAGAGACGACAGTTTGGCGCGGGCGAGGGTGAGGATGCCGTAGTAATTGGTGAAGCCTTCGGCAAACCAGAGCTCGCCGGACATATCGGCACGATTGAAATCGAACGGTTCGAGGGACTTGGGACGGATGCGGCGCACGTTCCAGGAATGAAAGAATTCGTGAGAGACTGCGCCGATTTCGCGGGCCGAGCCGGTTTTGAGATTGGACGAACCGGAGATGACGGTTGAGTCGCGATGTTCCATGCCGTCGCCGGAAGCCCAAGGCAATAAGTCGACCAGGAAGGTGTAAGTGCCGGTGTCGTATTTAGGGAACGAACCGAAGACGCCTTCTTCTTCGAGGACGACAGCTTTGCACATTTCGGCGAAGGCCTGGGTCTCAGCATCGGTGCCCAGGTGATGGAGAGCGAGCCGGAAGGTGGCGTTTTCGATTTTCCATTCAGGCAGGGCGTGAGAGCTGAGTTCGACGGGCGAATCCATGAGCTGTTCGAGATCAGGCGCGGACCACATGTTGTTGGGTGCGGGGGCGAGCTCGGTGGCGACTTGCCATTGGGAATTGACGGGCAGTTCGAAGGAGAGGGTGGAGGGGGAGGATTCGAAATTGCGGGCGTAGACGAGGGTGGCGGGCGGGTTGAGGTGGGCGTGGGTGAGATCGATGGCGGCATAAGTGCCGTCGACGCGATTGCCGAAGAGAGTGTATTCGAATACGACGGTTCGGTGATGGCCGGAGACCTGCCAGCTGTAGGGATCGGGGTGAGTGAGCGGGAGCGGATGGCCCTGTTCATCGGAGGCGCGGACGTGGTAAACGTTCTTGGCGAACTCGTGAAGGGCGTAGCGGCCGGGCGAGGAGCGGCTCATATAGATGTCTAGGGACTCGCCGGTCACTCCGGTAAACGTGGCGCGGATTTCCGCTTCGTGGTGAACGGCGTTGGGGAAACGGAGGTCGTAGTGCGTCGATTTTTGGGCCAGAAGCGAGGCAGCTAGGAGAATTAATGCGCAGAGAAGTTTCAAATAGACGCACCTGTAGTTTGGGAAGGGATGAGTATAGCAATTGAAAACGCGTTTTAGCCGCAGCGTTTCTCAGCGGCTAGTCGTTTGAGGGCGGCTTTGATGTTTGGATTGGCGAGAATTTGAGGAACGGAGCCAGTTTGCTTTTCGTTCGGCGCATCAGGAGGGAAGAGGCATTCCAGAACTTGCTTGATGGCGTCTTCCGGGGCAGGGGCGGCGACAGTAGCGGCGGGTTGGGCCGGCACCGTTTTTTGAGGAACGAAGCCACGATCCTTTTGAAGTTTCAGGAGAGCGGTAAGGGTTTTGTGGAAGCTGCGTTCGGCGGAAGCTAAAGCGCGGGCGAAGAATTCGATTTTGGGGTAGTCGGGCGGTCCTTCAAATCCTTTTCTCCAGGGCCCGACTTCCTGGCAGCGGATGCGGCGCATGCGCCAGTAGTGCTGGGCGAGTTCGTCGACGAGAATTTCTTCGGTGGTGTTGGCGGGTTGATGCTCGTCGCGTAGTTTGGCACGGAGTTCGTCGAGTTCGGCGGGATCTTCGCCGGGAGCGACAACTTGTTTGGAATAGACGCCGTGTTTGAAGCGGTTTTGGGAGCTTTTGGCTTTGCCTTCTTCGGTCTTGGGGCCAGTCGAGTGCTGAGCGTTTTCTTTATTGATTTCGGCGCGGGTTTTGGTTGGTTTCTGAACTGATGTTTCGGGTGCAGACATGGTGTTCACCTGCGCGGAAGGTAGCAGCGGGGGTGAACGGGGTGGGGGTTCAGAGAGAGGGTAAGTGGTTGATTGCGGGCGGAAAATACTTTGGAGTAATTTTGTGAATCACAGCCGCTCGATAAACTGACTGGCGAAGTTTATGTACCTGCGAGTTGCTGGTCTTTATGTGCTGCTGTTTTGCGCTGTGGGGTTTAGCGCTAACCCAGTGGCGTCAGCCGATTTCAAAGGCGGCCAGCAGGGGGCATTGAAATTGAGGTCAAGATAAATGATCGGGGACCATTCCTCTTTGTCTTTGACACTGGCTCGATGAACATCATCTCGCTGGACGTCGCTTCCGAGCTTGGCGTCAGAGTGAGCGGACATCGCACAATGCAAAGTTTCGGCGGTCCCGTCAATACGGGGTTCAGCCGTTCTAGATTCGATCAAGCTGGGGGATTTGGCCATGCAACGGTCCGAGGTGACTGTCATCGGCGGCGGACCTTTTACTAAGGGTGGGCTCGCCGGCATGCTGGGTCGCGAGTTCTTGTCGAAACTCGTAACAGAAGTGGATTACCAACACGGAACGTTGAAATTCTTCGATCCTGAGACGTTCGCGTACGATGGCGGCGGCATTCGACTTCCCATCACGGTGCACCCAATTTAGAGGCGATAACCCGATACGGCTTCGGCGGTCTCACCCGAGCAATGGTGGTGCGAGCGCCGGGATTTTCTAAGCTTCGTACCGATTCTTGCGGGAGGCCTGAATGGTCCTTCAGACATTTGTGTTCGGTCCCAGGGGTTATTTCTCGCTTGGGCTATCGTCGGCTTTGAGATCGCCGAGGGCGTACTGAATCCCGGCCAGCATGTGGGCCACGAACGGGCGTGAGAAGTATATCTTTTCGTCGTGGCCGTGGGTTTCGTAGAATACGCGGCCGTTGCCTACGTGCTGAATGTAACTTAAGGCGTAATCGCCGTCGGTGCGGCGTGTGGCGGCCGGTTCCTTGGCTTTGTCGTCCGGGCTCATTTTCTGGTAGTTGATGCTGGTCAAGACGTGAACGCGTTTGCGGCTGAATGAGTCTTGGGCAAAGGTGTATGTCTCGTCGACGACGGCGAAGCCGCGGGACGGGAACATGGAAGTCAGCGGACTGTTGGGGTCGTCAATTTTGACGGGAATCAGAGTCGGGTAGGACCAGTGAAATTTGAAGAAGCCACCGATCATTTGATTGAATTCGGGCCAGGTGCCGGTGGGCGCAGCAACGGGTGCGCCGGCTGAGGCGGGGTGTGGGCTGGTGTGGTAGGAATCGGTTGCGGCGTGGATGCCAGCCAAACCTTTTCCATTTTTGACGAAGTCGAGAAGTGCCTGGCGACGCGCATTGGTTGCCGCTGTATCATTGGGATCGTCCAGAAACTGACCGGTGGTGCTGTCGAGAAAAAGCGCGTCGTATTGCTTGAGATTTTCAGCAGTAATCGTGGCGGGGTCGTAGGTGATGGTGGTCATCCAGGCACCCGTCTTGTCACCCAGATACTCAACCATCTTGGCAGCTAAGGGGATGGAAGTGTGTACCCAGCCTCGGGCCGTGCACAGTACGAGAACACGGCGCAGGCTCTGGGGCGTCGCCGGCGGCTTGTCCGGCACGGCCGCCATCATCGCCGAGATGTCCGACGGATTCGCAAACTGTTTTTGGGGACAGCCGTGAGTGAAGCCTCCGCTAAATCCTTCCGGCGGACAAGCCGTTGCCGGTTGCGTCTGCTGCTGGGCGGGCAGAAGACCGCAGAACAAAACAGCACTGCTACAGGCGGCAACGCTGAATTTCATCATAGTGATGGGGACTCCGTTTTTGGAAAGCTGCTCGAGTGCTGCTATCGAGCGCAAGTGTTAGTGTAGGCCATCAAGCGGCGATCCAAGGGGCGACGCCAAACAAAACACCTAGGCTGAAAGATATGAGCGGGCGGCCTGGCGTGTATCTGGCGGTGCTTTGTGCGGCAGCGATTGGAAAGCTGGAGGGGCAAGCGCGGCCGATCTATAAGACCTTGCCGGGTGGTCAGGGGCGGGAGGCAATTCGGTATCTGGTGGAGGCACCGAAGGAGTATGAGTCGAGCGGTAAAGAATGGCCGGTGATTTTGTACTTGCATGGGACAGGCGATCGGGGACATGATCTTTCACTGGTCGAAAGGGCCGGGGTGCCGCGTGAGGCCGAGAAGACGGCGCACTTTCCGTTTATTGTAGTGGCGCCGCAGCTACCGCCGGATCTTGACATCTGGTGCGATTCGGATGCGGTCTTGGCGGTGCTGGATCAGGTGCTGGCAGAGTACCGGACGGATCGTTCGCGTGTCTATTTAACGGGAGTGAGCGCGGGTGGATGGGGCGTATGGCACATGGCGTATCTGCATCCAGAGCGGTTCGCGGCGGTGATGCCGCTGGCGGGATGGAACGAGACAGACTGGGCGGCGCGGCTTTCGGTGTTGCCGGTATGGGCCTTTCACGGGCAAAAAGACGATGTGATTCCGCCTGAACGTTCGAGCAGCATGATCGCTGCGTTGCAGAAGTTCGGGGGCACGGCGCGACTAAGCCTATTACCCGATGTAGATCACGACATAGGCAAGTTCGTGTGGTCGCGGCCGGAGGTATACAGCTGGTTGCTGCAGTTTCGGAATACGAATGCGCTGACGGTAGCGCCGCGCCGGGTGATTGAACTCGATGGCGGCGAATGGTTCGACGGACAGAGATTCGTCGAGCGGACGATGTATGTGAGAGACGGGTTACTGGAAGAGGACCGGCCGAAGCAGGTGGATGAAGTGAGGCAGCTAAACGGGGGCTATGTCGTTCCGCCGTTTGCGGATGCGCATAACCATTTACCGGACTCGCAGAGGACGTGGGCCGGCTCGAACCGCGCGGACCTGGCGCATGGAATTTTCTATGTGTTGAATCCGAATGATGTGGCGCTGCTTTCAAATCCGTTGCGGCGGCTGGCTGCGCCATCGACGATAGATGAAGCATTCGCGCATGCCGGGTTCAGCGTGACGGGAGGGCATCCGGAGGACAGTTACCGTGACTTATTGCAGCAGGGCAAATTGCCGGGAGTGACGGCTGACACGGTGAATGGGAATGCGTATTACAGCGTTCGCACGAAAGCAGATCTGGACCGGTGGTGGCCGGTTTTTCTGAAGACGCGGCCCGAGTTCGTAAAGATTTATCTACTGAATTCGGAGGAGTATCGAATGGACCCGCAGAAGGCGGAGCGAGAGAACCACGGTCTGAGTCCGGAGATGGCGGGAGAAGTGGTAACGCGGGCGCATGCGTTGGGTCTGCGCGTGGGAGCGCATGTTGAATCTGCCGAGGATTTGCGGAATGCGGCGAATGCAGGGGTCGATTTTCTGATGCATATGCCGGGTTATGGCGGAATCGATGTTAAGTATTCGCATCGCATTCTGGAGAGCGATGCGACTCTCTTGCAGCAAAAGGGCGTGGGAGTGGTGGCTACTTCCTGGCTGGGTGGGGAGCGGCCGGGGGCGGCGCAGGATTTGCAGCGCTCGAATTTGCGCGTGTTGAAAGAGGCGGGTGTAGAAGTGCTGATCGGGAGCGATGGGATGGCCGGAGACGCCGTTAAGGAGATCAGGCACTTGCGGCAACTCGGCGTATTTACGGATGCGGAGCTGCTGCGCATGTGGAGCATAGATACGCCGCGCATGATATTTCCGCACCGCAACATTGGCGCGCTGCAAAGCGGTTTCGAGGCGAGTTTTCTGGTTTTGGATGGGGATCCACTGAAAGATTTCGGAAACATGCAACGGATTCGGATGCGTTGGAAGATGGGCGAGGAGTTGGGGGGCGAGTGAGGCGAATTTATACTTTCTAGTCATGCGCATCTATATGGCTGTGATGGCGGTGAGCGGGTGGTTTGCGCTGGTGTTGCAATTTCCGCTGGCCCTGGCGAGTGCGCACGTGAGGGGGATTTCGCTAGCTGGGGCGGTTACTAACTACTTCAGCTTCTTTACGATTCTTACGAACATTCTGGTGGCGCTGGGGCTGAGCTGTTCTTTGTGGACGCCGGGAAGCACGCTGGGACGGTATTTTGGGCGGCCTGGTGTGCGGACGGGTTTGGCTTTGTACATCGGTGTGGTGGGGGCAGTGTATGCGCTGGTGCTGCGCGAGTTATGGAGCCCGGCGGGACTGCAGAAAGTGGCGGACGTTTTGTTACATGAACTGCTGCCGGTATTGTACGTGTTGTATTGGGTGTTGTTTGTATCGACGACGCGACTTGCTTGGAAGAGCGTTTTGTGGTGGTTGATCTATCCGGCGGTTTACCTGGTTTACACGCTGCTGCATGGAGAGTTCAGCGGCTGGTATCCGTATCCGTTTGTGGATGTTGGTGCCATTGGGTTTGGGCGCGTGCTTTTGAATTCGGCGGGGTTGCTGGTGGTGTTTTTGATGGCGGGTATAGGTTTGGTTGGGATTACGCGATGGCGAGGGAACGCCGGCAAGAGCCGGTGATGAAAAGAATTTTCTTTTGGTGCTTGTGGGTTGTTGTTCTACTGTCGCTGGCGGTGCTTGGGGTGGTTGGCTGGATTGGATCGGAGCGGGCGCTGCATCCGGCTTATCACCGCTATAAATGGACGCTGGCGACGTTTCCGGATCTGCACCCGGAAGAGATTCGGTTCCGGGGTGCGGATGACGTTTGGCTGCAGGGACGATTGTTTCGCGGTGAGAAGCCAGCACTGGTAATTCTGGCGAGCGGTTATGGCGATACGCAGGACCAGATGCTATCGATTGCGGAGTTTTTGCATCGGGCGGGATTCGCGGTGGTGACTTACGATCCGCGAGCGCGCGCGACGAGCGGCGGCAAGTACGTGACGCTGGGCGTGCTGGAGCAGCGGGACATGCTGGCGCTGGTGAAGTATCTGGCCGGGCGGCAGGACGTGGGTGCGAAGCGGATCGGAGTGCTGGGCATTTCGATGGGAGGAGCGACGGCCATTCTGGCGGCGGCGCAAGACCAGCGCATTCGAGCTGTGGTGGACGATTCAGGTTTCAGCGATGCGACGCGGGTGATTGCGGCGAGCTTTGAACATTTCGTTCATCTGCCGGCGTTTCCGTTTGCGCCGGTGACGGTGGCGATCGCGGATTTGCGAGCGGGCATTGACGTGACGCGGGTGCGGCCGATGGATGTGATTGGGAAGATCAGTCCGCGACCGGTGCTGATTATTCATGAGGCGGACGATCTGGTGGTGCCGGCGGCGAATAGCGAGCGGAACTTTGCGGCGGCGCGAGAGCCGAAAGAATTGTGGCTGACGCCGGGGGCCGAGCACGGGCAGGCGCATACGGCGGCGAAGGCGGAGTACGAGAGCAAGGTGACTAAGTTTTTTGCGGCGGCGTTGCGGTGATGGATAGGGCCGTTACTTCGGCAGCAAGTTCTCTAAGCGGCCGGTGCCGCCGATGACGGCCACGGAACTTGATGAGAGGCTGGGGGGCGTCGGGGTCGATGATTCCGGTGCGCCGTGGGCAGGATCGTAGAGGCCGTAGAGGTTCCAGGCTCCGCGACCGGCGATTGGATCTAGCATGCGGATTTCGTAGCGTTGACCGCTGGATTGAAACTGCACTACGTTATCGCGCACAGTACCGATTCTGGTGAGGCCATTCCGCGGGGCGAGCGAGAGGATGTAGCGGCCTGGTTGGCCTGGAAAGCAAAACCATAAAGTAGCGCCTCCGTCTTGGCTGCGCAAGAAGGAGGTGGGTCCCTGAAACTTCTCACCCTTGATGGCTACGTAACCGGCGAAATCGTAGCGGATGGGTCCGTCGTCGAGGGTGTAGTCTCTGGGCGGTGCGGCGTTTGTAGCAGAGGGAGGATCGATGGGGCCGGGCGGAGCGATGTCGATGTAGTCGACGATTCTGCGTTTGCCGTCGGGGCTGACGAGCAGATCGAGCGAAATTTTGTCTCCGGGCGTGATGGTTTGCGGTTCCGGATATTTGGGTAAGGGGGCGGGAGTGAGATCGCTTGAGGGAAGTTGGTCCGGCTGAGTGGTGAGTGGAGAAAACGCGATCTGGTAGGAGGTGAACGCGGGCGGGAAGGCGAGCGGTTTGCCGGCAAGAGCGGTTATGGTCAGGTCGTATCCGAAATATTTCTTGTGAACCTCGTCAATGACAAAGCGGTGCCATACCTCTCGATTGCCGCTGGTGCTTTGAAAGACGCCCCAGCCGAGTTTGAGCTCATCGGGGTTGCTTAAGGGCGGTTCCACGTGGGCGTCGAAGTGGACGCGCGGTCCGGTGTTGGCAGAGAGGCGAAAGAAGCCTTTCTGTGGGCCGATTTGACCGGGCGGCCCGAACTGAGGCTGAGTTTGGGCGGCGGCGACAAAGGCGCAGAGGAAAAGAAAATCAGTACCAAGTTGCAGAAGAAAGAGTATGCGGCCCGCTCCCTTACGGTCACGGCTCTGCCGAGGTACGGACGGGCATAAGCAGTACGCGCATTTCTGCAAGTAGATGCTAGTTCTTCCGAACATTTTGGCTCCTGATGATTTTCGGCCGCAATTCGGAGACGGGTCTGAGCTCATGGAAGGTGAGCGTCGGGTGCGGCTGGATTACAGATGGACGCTCGAAGGAACGCCAGGCTAATGCTGCGAGGAGCGCGAGGACGCAGTACACCACGGGAACCGGCACACGGATGGAGGATCGCAGCAGGTTCGCGGCAGTCGAGCGCTTCCTCCTCTGATGGAGGACGCGCGCTTCGAGTGATTCCGGTGTTAGAGGAGCTTTCCATTGTCGCAAGAGAGTTCGCAGTTCGGGATCATCGTTCAGTTCCATATACGGCGTTTTGTCCTTTCAGAAGGGGCGCAAGCATGCGGCGCAGATTCTCTCGGGCGCGATGCAGGCGAGATTTTACAGCGGCCAGTTCCGCATCTACGGTTCGGGCGATCTCATCGAGTGACATTTCTTCGTACTCGGCCAGTATGAGAGCTTCGCGCTGCAGCGGCGGAAGGAGTTGCACGGCTTTGGCAATGGTCTGGTCGCGCTCGTGGCCGATGACGTCGAGCGGTCCGCAGGCAAAGCGTTCGTCATCTAAAGGTTCTTCCAGCCGCGACTTGCGCCATTGGCGGAATATCGAGTGGCGCGCCATACCGAGGAGAAAAGACCGCAGCGCTCCGCGGTTCGAATTATAGGAGGCCGGTTTCCGCCAGAGCGCTAAAAAGCATTCCTGTACGATGTCTTGCGCTTCCTGATCCGAGCCGGTCATGCGGTAGGCGAAGCGATAGATGCTGTCCTTGTGCTGGTGGAAGGCTTCGTGGAACTCAGCATCGGACATTTCTATAGGCTAGTTGCCAGGGTGAAGTTGGAAAGATTCGGGTGAGGGGGATTTTTTTTGCTTTCCAGGAAGCGTGCCGCTCTGGGTCACGTTTTGTCGAGGATGAGGATTCCGAGTTCGAAATCCTCGATGAAGTCAGTGACACGAACAGCTTCGCGACGTAAGAGTGCTTCAGCATCGCGGGTCGGATGATGCCAGCGGCGAAGCCAAATTACCTTAGGCGGCGGCCCTAGATTAGCAGCGAGGTCGAAGAAATCCGCATCAGCGGTTACGATGACAAACCCATTCGATCCGGCGTATCGCCAGATTGCCATATCGGAGCTTTGGAGCAGGCTCGCATCGGCGACGTGCTTGGAACCTGGGTACAACTCGGCGAGTTGGCGGCTAGCTTGCGCGAGAGGTTCTCGTCGAACAGCAGCTTCACAATGCTACGCGTTTGCCGACTTTTGCGGCGTACTCATAGACTGCGAGAAAGTCGCTTGGCTCTAATTCGGGATAGTCTTCGAGGATTTCGCTTTCAGTCATCCCACCCGCAAGCCAGCTGAGAACGTCCCACACGGTGATCCGGAGATTGCGAATGCAGGGCTGACCAGATCTTTTGCCCGGCTCGATGGTGATTCGGGAGGTCACTTCTTCGGAGAATAACATTCATTGTGACTGGGTGAAGATGGCAGGCTAAAGCCTACCCTACGCAGCTCTTGCTTACCTTGGGGAGTTGGTGTATGCTGCTCTTGGTAACCAAGGAGAGAGATTTTTGAGTAAACCTTCGGATCTGGTCCAGGGGACGCTGGATTTGCTGTTGTTGAAGATTCTGGCGCTCGAGCCGCTGCATGGGTGGGCCATTAGTATCCGGTTGCGGCAGGTGTCGGGGGAGGTACTGCAGGTAACCGAGGGGTCGTTGTATCCGGCGCTGCATAAGCTCGAGCACGAGGGTTGGATCAAGGCGGAGTGGAAGCAGACGGAGAATAACCGGCGGGCGAAGTATTACTCGCTGACGCGGCCGGGGCGCAAGCAACTGGAGGCGGAGTCGGCGAACTGGGACCGGCTTTCGTCGGCGATCTCGCGGGTGGTGCGGTTGAAGGAAGTGTAAGCGATGGAGTGGGGACGGTGGCGTTATGTCTTGCCATTGCGGATGCGGTCGGTGTGGCGGCGCAAGGGCATGGAGCAGGAACTCGACGAGGAATTGCGTTTTCATTTGGAGTGCAAAGAGGAAGAAGAGAGGGCGCGTGGAGTTGAAGCTCGCGAGGCGCGGTATCAGGCGTTGCGCGCGCTGGGCGGAGTGGAGCAGCGAAAGGAAGAGATGCGGGATATGCGGCGGGTGAACTGGCTGGTCGATTTCGCGGCGGATGTGCGATACGCGCTGCGCATGGTGGGACACACAAGGCTGTTTACGGCGCTGGTGGTGTTAACGCTCGGGCTGGGAATTGGAGCGAACAGCGCGATGTTCAGCCTGGCGGACGCGCTCTTATTGCGGCCGCTGCCGGTACTGCGGCCGAGCGAGGTGGTGACGGTGAGCAGCTTCACGACGACTTCAGCGAGCGGATTTCCTGGTCGGCTTTCGTATCGCGATTACGTGGATTACCGGGACAAGAACAAGAGCTTTTCCGGCTTAGCGGCATTTGCGGATGCGACCAGTTTGGGATTTGCGGCGCGGCCCGGCGAGTTGCCTCAGCTGAAAGGCGGGTTGTTGGTGAGCGGCAACCTATTCCGGGTAATGGGCGTGCAGCCGGAAGTGGGACGAGCCTTTAGCGAGGAAGAAGACCAGGTAGCCGGGCGGAATGCGGTAGTGGTGCTTGGGAACAGATTTTGGCGCACACAATTTGGCGGAGACCGTGCGGTGATTGGTCGGCGCGTGCTGCTCGACGGAGTGGAGTTTTCGGTGATTGGTGTGGCGCCAGAAGAGTTTAACGGTCTGGACCAGTATTTTCAGCCGGATCTATATCTGCCGCTGATGATGGGGCCGCGGCTGGCGGGGAATGCAGGAAAAAATCCGCTGGAGGATCGGGGAAACCGCTATTTAAATGTGAAGGGTCGGTTGAAGCCGGGTGTTTCGGTGGTGCAAGCCAGGGCGGAATTGGGGGTGATTGCGGAACAGCTACGGCGGGCTTATCCGAAAAGTAACAAGGATCAGAAGATTGCTGTGCGCACGGAACTGGAGCTGCGGCTGCAGTCCGATACATCGGATGCGGCATTGCTGATGGTGCTGCTGGCGCTGGCCGGAGCGGTGCTGCTGATTGCGTGCGCGAATGTAGCGAGTCTGCTGCTGGGGCGGGCGCGGACACGTTCACGGGAGATTGCGGTGCGCCTGGCGATAGGCGCGGGGCGGTGGCGCCTGATTCGTCTGCTGCTGGCTGAAGGTCTTTTGATGGCGGCGATGGGGGCGGCGGTTGGAATTGTGCTGGGGTACGGGGGCGTTCGATTTTTCCAGAATTTCAACATTCCCACGGACATGCCGATCCGGCTGGTTATTGAGCTAGACAGACGGGTGTTTCTGTTCAGCCTGGCGGTCGCGATGCTCAGTGCAATTTTTTGCGGACTGGCTCCGGCGCTGCAAGCCAGCCGCACGAATTTGGTGACGGCCTTGAAGGCAGGCGATATCGATGTGCCGGGACGGCGCAGGTTGTGGGGCCGGAATACGCTGGTGGTTTTGCAAGTGGCCGCGTCGCTGGCGTTATTGACGTCGGCGATGCAGATGATACGCGCGTTCGAAAAGAAATGGAGCGGCGGGCCGGGTTTCAGGACGGAGCGTTTGCTGACGGCGAGCTTCGATCCACATATGGTGCGCTATACGGAAGCACACACGCAGAGGTTTTACGAGGATCTGATCCGGCGGGTACGATTACTTCCCGGGGTGAAATCGGCGGCGCTGACGGGCGGCCTGCCGATGTCGGTTCCCCAGTTTGGGGTGAGCGTTATCCCCGAGGGCTATTCACTGCCGAAAGGTAAAGAGAGCCTGCCGGTGGACATGACGGTGGCTGGGGACGGCTATTTCAAAACGCTGGATGTGCAACTGGTGCAAGGCCGCGGGTTCCTGGCGAGCGACACGGCGAGCTCAACGAAAGTGGCGGTGGTGAACGAGCAGTTTGCGAGGCATTATTGGCCGGGAAAAGAAGCGCTCGGTAGACGATTTCGAATTGATGACGCCAACGGTCCTGTGTTCCAAGTTGTGGGGCTCGCGAAGACGGCCAAATATGAATGGATGGGCGAGCCTGCGACGGAGTTTGTTTATCTGCCGTGGACGCAACATGCGCGGAGCGAGCTGACTCTGCTGCTGGCAACGGATGGCCCCTCGGCGGCTTTGGCAGAGCCGGTGCGCGAACTGGTGCGAAGTCTGTATCCGGGACAGCCGCTTTTCAACGTGAGGACGATTGAGCAGTTTTACGCGCAGCGGGTGATGGGTGCTCCGGTGATGATTGTGGAAACGGTGTGTGTGATGGGGTTAATCGGGTTGGCGCTGGCGCTGGGCGGGTTATATGGACTGGTGAGTTACGCGGCCGAGCGGAGGACGCGCGAGATTGGCATTCGGATGGCGGTAGGCGCCGACGCGACATCGGTTTTGAAGATGGTTCTGCGGCAGGCGCTGCTGCTGGTGGCGAGCGGAATATGTGTTGGTCTTTTGCTGGGCCTGGCGATGGAACGAGGCTTGAACTCGGTGTTCCAGACGGCAGGAATCGATGTGCGCGCGTATCTTCTTATTTTGCCGGTGTTGCTCATTGTGACGACGGTGGCGGCGTTTATTCCGGCGCGGCGGGCGTCGCGCATTGAGCCGTCGCGGGCGTTGCGGATGGAGTGAGTGTTCAAGATGAACCTTTGATGGCTGAAGAAGTCGGCCTGGGAGGCCGACGCAGGCCGAGGGCCCGCCCCACAAAGCTCTCCTGGGACCCGTCGGGGACTTTGCGGCCTGAGGTCAGTGAGTTCGAGGCAGGTAGAAAGTGATGGCGAATCCGTCGTAGGCCCGGCACCGGGTGTTCATTGAGCAGCGGCCGGTAGTTTGATAGATCTGCACGATGGTTCCTTGCTTCTGATAACAACGCTCCACGTTCGGTATCTCGCCCCGGTTCGGACCTACGTTCATCGTTGACCAACGTCGCTCGCGCAAGTAATCGACCACCTTGCGGTCCAATCGCTGAATCTGCTGCGTAGCACTTCGGTCGTCGATATTGGAACCGACGTCATGCTGCATCCGGATTGGGTCGTAACGATCCATATTCGCGATGTTGCAAACCTGATCAGGCGTGTTGTTCTGTCGCGGTTCCGACACCTGCCAGGTGGTCAGCGCGCGCAGATTCCTGAAGTCCTGCGAGACTTTATCGAGGGTCGCAGGCAGGCTCATTGGGCTAAATATAGAAAGATAGGTTAAGCACGTCCAGCGGAGCGGAAAAGTCGAGGCCATGGTCAGGCGCGGGCTTGCGGGACAGCTTCCTCCCAGCGCCCCTGAGCTTTCAAGATGAGTTCGATGACTTCGCGGGCGGCGCCGTGGCCGGCGAGACGCCGGGTGGTGTAGTGGCAGGCGGCTTTCAATTCGGGTGCGCCGTCGGCGACGCACACGCCGAGTCCGGCGCGTTGGGCGAGCGGGATGTCGGGTAGATCGTCGCCCAGGTAGGCTACTTCTTCGGGCGTCACGCGGGCTTTTTCGAGGCATTCTTCGAAGGCCTGCGTTTTTTTCGCCTGGCCTAAGTAGACGAAAGTGACTTTGAGTTCTTTGGCGCGTTGGGCGACGGCGGGCGAGCGGCGGCCAGTGATGAAGCCGGTCTGTATGCCCATGGTGTGAGCGAGCGAAAGGCCCTGCCCGTCTTGTGCGTTGAAGATCTTCATTTCGGAAACAACCACCGGAGCGGAATCATCGGCGGAGAGGGAGGAGATGAGGCATACGCCACCGTCGGTGAGGGTGCCATCGACATCCATGAGGAAGAGCTTGATTTTGCGGGCGCGGGCGAGGACATCGGGCGAGGCGATGGCAGCGAGCGAGACATCGGACATGAGCTCATGTTAGCCCGGCCGATGGTAAGTTACTGGGTGAGGATATTGTGAGCACGATACAACTGAGCCAGGATATTGAAGTGGAGCCAGCGCAGATTGCGACGGCCCAGCTTGAGCGCCGTGGAGCGAAGATCAGTTCGAAGGTAGTGAGTGTAGCGTCGGGAGATTTCCAGGATTTGCGTGTGCCGGAAGATTCGCTGATCGTGCGCCTGCAGGACGGGGCGGAGTTTGTGATACGAGGGGAAGCGGCGGCGCAGCAAGCGTACGAGCAGCTGAAGCAGGTTAAGGAACGCGAGAAGCTCGGGTTTGAGCTGGGAGTGACTGAAAGTAGTTAGTACAGATCGGCTCTCTCAAGTCAGGGCGCGTTTCACGGCCTGGCGATAAGGCAGCGGCGGCCGAGGCAGAATCGCGCGGATCGGTAGTGGATCGCCATTCAGGTCGGTAACAGAGCCATCCAGCACGCCTTTGATCGAACCTTTCGGCAACTTGCCGGCGCGTTCGATGAGGGGCGCGAGCGCCAGTAGGAGCGACCGCGGGACATCCAATTTAAGGGGATGACGCCGTCCCAGGATCTCTGCCGTCACATCGATCATCTGGTTATTTGTCAGCAGATCATCACAACCCACGTCGTAATACTGACCAAACGTGCGCGGATCGTTGAGCACGCCCACGAGGTAGTACACGAGGTCGTCTACGGCGATGTTCCGCATCTTTTGACGGCCGCTGCCGAATAAGTTCATGCTTACCGGCTTTTTGGCCTGGCTCACCATCATGTCGAAACCGCGTCCGCCCACCCCAACTATCTGGCCCGGCCGGATGACGGTCACATCCAGGCCGCTATGCAACAAAAACTGTTCGGTCTTCCAGCGCTCGCGTACCCACGTGTTCGAGGCATCAGGCGCGATCCCCAGAGAGGTAACGTAGATGAGCCTTTTCACCCCACGCTCCTGGCAAGCCTTTACGATGTTCTGCAATCCATTCATCTCTATTTCCATAAAGCCCTGACCCGCCGTATTGGCCTTCTGAGGTGAGAGCGTATGAACGGAAATGTAGGCCGCCTGGACGGATTCGAGCGCATGCTGCATCGAGGCGAGATCTGAAATGTCACCCTGGACGATCTCGCAGCCACTCTTTGCCAAATCTTGTACTCGAGACGGGTTACGAGCCAAACAGTGGACTGCGTATTGGTCTGCAAGTAGCGCTTGGGTGACTTTCCTTCCGAGAAAGCCGGACGCTCCGATGACCAGTATTTTTTTCATAGGCTACAGAAAGGCGGCGGACGAGTCCCGCCGCGGCAGACGCGAGTGCCCAATGTCACTTAGTTTTGATACAGACCCAGTTAGGGTGGGGAAAGATAGTGCGGCTGGTAGTGGCTTTGAGCCGAAAGAATGCCGCCACGAATGGCGGCATAGCAGGCCAAGAGGCCCGCTCCACGCACGGCAGTGAACGCTTCTGGAGAAAGTAAGTGACATGGGGCGCGAGTGCCCGCGCTACTTTACGTATTTGGATAACGGGTCATTCGCGAAGATGGTTTGGAGGTTGGCCGGCGGGATGTTCGTCCCGAGATAGCCGTTCATCACGCGGATGAATTCGTTAGCGATGACGCCGTAGCCGGTGTTGGTGGGGTGAATGCCGTCGAGTGAGAAGAGGCCGCCGAAGAAGCCGGTGGTCAGCGTGGTCTGGCTGTCGATTGCGTAACCGTGTTTATGGATGTCGTCGACCAGGCGGTGGATGTCGACGACGACACCGCCGTGGGCGAGGGTATCGGCCGCGATGATCAGGTTGTAGAAATTAACGGTGGCGCTTACTTTGGCGGCGTCGGAGGCGGTCAGAACGCAGGGCAAAGCGGGGACGCCTAAGTCGGGCAGTGGGGCCGGGCACAGGGCAGGGAGCGGGCCGGGCTTCTGGCCGGTCAGGATTTGATCGATCAGTGTCTGCGAGCCGGAGCGGACGAAGTCGTTGGGGCCGATGCCGAGCATGGACGTGACGGTGTCGAGGGGGAGACCGGCTTGTTTCGCGACATCGACCGTGGACGTGAAGAACGCGATTTCGGTGACGTCGGGCACGGTGGCGGTAATGAGTTTAGCGCCGGTTCTGCTGAGGATGTCGAGTTCCTGGTTGTAATCGATAGCGAACTGGTCGAGTGGGGTGAGCGCGCTCAACTGGCCGACAAGGGCGGGCACCAGGGCGTCGTTGTTGCCGAGCCAATCGATCAAGATGTTCGGCCGCAGCGATGTGGCGAGTTCCATTTCGGTGGGCGCTTTACCCTGCAGCAGAGAAGGAAATCCGAGAACGACGGTAGCCCACAGGGTTTCGGGGTTGGTGGAGGTTGGATCCGGGCGCAGGGTGAGAGCGGAAGGCACGGTGAGGCCGGGGACGGCAATGTTGGTCGGTTGGATACCCGGGTTGTCGCGCGGGGCGGGCACTGATCCGGGGGCGGGGAGGATGACGGTGGGCGGTCCAACGCTGACCAGTTGCAAGACGTTAGGAATGCCGGGAAACGGAACGAGTGGCAAGGTGAGCGGCCAGCCGGCTTGTTTGGCGATCACGGCGGCATAGCCGTTGGACACCTGGGAATCGAGCAGAGAAAAATTTTGAACACCGGCGGACAGAGAGTCGCCGACGACGACGAAGCGGGAAAAGCCGGGTGCGTTTTGGCCTGAGTTTTGGGGCTGTGCCTGGAGCAGTGCCGATGAGCACGTAAGGGACAGTAATATAAGCGCAGTTTTCATATGGTCCTCCGATGAGTGATAAGACAGACTTCTTTGAGTTAGTACTTTTAGGAATTACCCTGGAGCGTACGTAACTCGATACTAGGCGGAGATGGGGTTGAGATTCAAGACATTCTCTACCAGAATTTTCTGAGTGTGAAGAAGGCAGGCTAAAGCCTACCCTACGGTAAGCTGTGGAGCCAAGCGGCGAGGAGGTCGGGCCAAGTGCGGAGTACTGGGTCGTTTTGGGCGAGACCGACACCGTGGCGGCCTTTGAGATAGATATGCATTTCGGCGGGCACACCCGCTTTTCGCAGAGCTAAATAAAACTGGACGCTATTCTCAACGGGCACGACCTGATCTTCACTGGTGTGAAAAAGAAAGGTGGGCGGCGTGCGGCTGGAGACCTGGCTTTCATTGGAGAGGGATCGGACCAGTACCGGATCGGGCTTGTCGCCGAGTAGGGCGTGGAGGGAACCGAGGTGGACGTAGGGCGCTTCGAGCGTGATGACCGGATAGGCAAGGATGAGGAAATCGGGACGGGAGCTTTGGCGATCGATAGGGTCGGACGTGTGGATATCGCCGTTATCGAAATGGGTGCCGGCAGTGGCGGCGAGATGGCCTCCGGCGGAGAATCCCCAGACACCGAGGCGGTTGGGTTCGATACCAAATTCGGCGGCGTGGGCGCGAACGTAGCGGATGGCGCGCTGGGCGTCCCATAGTTCGACAGGGTAGTGGTATTTGGGACCGAGGCGGTACTTGAGAACGAAGGCGGCCATGCCGTGAGCGTTGAGCCATTCGGCAACCTGGGTGCCTTCGTAATCGAAGGCGAGATGGACGTAGCCGCCGCCGGGGAAAACGATGACGCCGGACTTGGATTTGTTCTGGGGCAGCGGGTAGATGGTGAGGCTCGGGATGTCTTCGGGGGCGGAACCTTGTGCGCCCGGGGCGGTGGTGGGCCAGAGAGGGATAACGGGGTGGTCGGGGGTTTGGGCTTGGAAAAGCTGGGATAGGAATAAGAGCAGGAAGCAGAATTTCACGAATTTAGATTCCTAATTCCTGTTTGCAGGCGGCGAATTGAGCGGCCGCGAATTCGAGTTCCTCGGGTTTGTGAGCGGCGGAGATTTGCACGCGGATGCGGGCTTTGCCCTGGGGGACGACAGGGAATGAGAAGCCGATGACGTAGACGCCGCGTTTGAGAAGAGCGTCGGCCATGCGGGTGGCAAGGGCAGCGTCGCCGAACATGACGGGGACGATGGGGTGTTCGCCGGGCAGGAGGTCGAAGCCGAGAGTGGACATGCGGTCGCGAAAGAGTTGGGTGTTTTGGAACAGGCGTTCACGCAATTCAGTTGAGGCGGTGAGTAGTTCGAGGACTTTGAGGGAAGCGGCGGCGATGGGCGGGGCGAGGGTGTTTGAGAAGAGATAAGGGCGGGAGCGCTGGCGCAGCAGTTCGATGATTTCTTTGCGGGCGCTGGTGTAGCCGCCGCTGGCGCCGCCGAGCGCTTTGCCGAGGGTGCCGGTGATGATATCGACGCGGTCGGAGACACCGAAATGTTCAGGAGTGCCGCGGCCATGTTTTCCCATGAAGCCGACGGCGTGCGAATCGTCGACCATGACCATGGCTTGATACTTATCGGCGAGATCGCAGATGGCGGGCAGGTTGGCGATGTAGCCATCCATGGAGAAGACGCCATCGGTGGCAATGAGGCGATGGCGAGCGCCGCTGGCTTCTTTGAGTTTGGCTTCGAGGTCGGCCATATCGCCGTTTTTATAACGAAAGCGGGCGGCTTTGGAAAGGCGGATGCCATCGATGATGCTGGCGTGATTCAACTCATCGGAGATGATGGCGTCTTCGGCTTCCATGAGGGTTTCGAAAAGGCCGCCATTGGCGTCGAAGCAGGAGCTGTAGAGGATGGTGTCTTCGGTGCCGAGAAACTGGCTAATGGCGGCTTCGAGGCGTTTGTGTATGGTTTGTGTGCCACAGATGAAACGGACGCTGGCCAGGCCATAGCCCCACTCGTCGAGAGCGTGACGAGCTGCTTCCAGGACAGCAGGATGATTGGCGAGTCCGAGGTAATTGTTGGCGCAGAGGATGAGAACTTCGCGGCCGTTGACGTTGACTTCGGGGCCTTGCGGCGTTTCGATGGTGCGCTCTTTTTTGAAGAGGCCGGCTTGTTCGATGCCGCTGATTTTTTCGCGGAGGACGGGTTCGACGTTGGCGTACATAAGTAGAGGTTGGGTCTGGTTAGCAGTCTTTGACGTTGACGGCGAGTCCGGCGAGGGCGGTTTCTTTGTAGCGGGACTGCATATCGAGGCCAGTTTGGTACATGGTTTGAATGACCTGATCTAACGATACTTTATGGTCGCCGGAACCTTGCATGGCCATGCGGCAAGCATTGATGGCTTTGACTGCGCCGATGGCGTTGCGCTCGATGCAGGGGATCTGGACGAGGCCGCCGATGGGGTCGCAGGTGAGTCCGAGGTGATGCTCCATGCCGATTTCGGCAGCGTGTTCGACTTGTTCGTGAGTGCCGTCGAGAGCGCCGACGAGGCCGGCAGCGGCCATGGAGCAGGCCACGCCGACTTCGCCCTGACAGCCGACTTCAGCCCCGGAGATGGAAGCGTTCTCTTTATATAGAATGCCGATAGCGCCAGCGGTCAGGAGATAGCGGAGTAGGCCTTCGTCGGAAGCGCCGGGCAGGAACTGGCGATAGTAACGGCCGACAGCGGGAACGAGTCCGGCTGCGCCGTTGGTGGGAGCGGTGACGACACGTCCACCCGCGGCGTTTTCTTCGTTGACGGCCATGGCAAAGACGTTGACCTGATCCATGGCGCGGAAGGGATCGGCGGGATTCGCGGCGGCAAGTTTTTGATAGAGGCGCGGGGCGCGACGCCGGACGTTCAAGCCACCCGGCAGAATGCCTTCGGTGTGGAGCCCGCGTTCGATGCTCGAGTCCATGACGGCCCAGATGTTTGCCAGGCGGCGGCGAACTTCGGCGTCGCCGTGCAGGCTGCTTTCGTTTTCCAGAATGAGTTGCCAGACGGGGAGACTTTTCGCTTTGGCCTGGCCGAGGAGTTGCGCGCCGTTCGAAAAGGGATGAGGCACGCCGAGCAGATTCTCGGGGCCGCTGGGTGCGGGTTCGCCTTCGTGAGTGATGAAGCCGCCGCCGATGGAATAGAAAACGTCGGTGCGAAGCAGATGACCGGTTTCGTCGAAGGCGGAGAAACGCATGCCGTTGGGATGGCCGGGGAGGACGAGTTCGCAGTGGAAGAGGAGATCGGTGGTTTCGTCGAAGGGCAGTTCGTGGCGACCTAGCAGACAGAGGGTTTTTTGGTGGCGGATTTTGTTGAGTAGATCATCGATGGAAGCGGGTTCGACGGTATCAGGCTTTTCGCCGGAAAGGCCGAGGAGCACGGCACGGTCGGTGTTATGGCCGATGCCGGTGAGGGCGAGCGAGCCGTAGAGTTCAATGAGAACGCGATGGACGTTGGCGAGGAAAGAGTGCGATGCGAGGAGGGAGGCGAACTGGAAGGCAGCGCGCATGGGACCTACGGTGTGGGAACTGGAAGGTCCGATGCCGATTTTGAAAAGATCGAAGACGCTGGTTTTCATTGGGGGAGACGCGATCTGAGGAAAGTAACTGACCTTTCTTCAGGGTAACGATTTCGAAAACGCTGCTGCGAGTGCAGATCGGAAGTTGGTCTTTAAGGTCGCTAACGCTTCCGGCTCGGTTTGGAATTGCGGTCGCGATCAGTTGACGTTTGCTCTGGGTCATCGCAGAGCTTTCGCGACCGCCGCAAAAAAGGCCGTGTCGTCGATGACGGAGGAACCGGTTGGTTTCGGTCGCGCGCTGAGGACTACGATGACGAGCTTTTGTTCCGGGTTGATGTAGAGGTGCTGGCCGAAAATGCCCATGGCCTGAAACGCGCTCCGGTGAATGGGATCGTTTTGCGGCAGAGGCCACCATAGATAGCCGTAATTGACGGGCTTGCCGGCGATTACTTTCGGGCTGCCGGCTTCTTGAAACCAGTTTTCGGGGACGATGCGCTGGCCGTTGATGACACCGTCCTGCTGGATAAACAGGCCGAAACGCCCGTAGTCGCGCAAGGTAGCCGCGAGTCCGGTTCCGGCGAAGCCCATGCCGTTTGGCGACTCGAGCCACCAGATTGCGTCGTGCTCCATTCCCACGCGGGACCAGATTTTCTGCGAGAGATAGCTGGCTAGGGGAAGACGCGTTGCGCCTTCGAGGAGCGCACCGACTATATACGTTTCTCCGGTGCTGTAATTCCAAACGGAGCCTGGTGGCGCGGCTCGCGGGAGCGCGCTCATATAACGCATCGTCGTTCCCGGTTGGCGTAGAAGCTGCACGTCGAGGATCTTTCTGGCGTCGGAATGAGGGTTGGTGTAGGTCTCGTCCCACTTCACGCCCGATGCCATTTGCAAAGTATTGCGAATGGTGACGCCGTCGTAGGCGCCATCTTTGAAGGCGGAAACGTACTTTGTGAGCGGGTCGTCGAGGCTCGCGATAAAGCCGTCTTTCAGGGCCGCTCCCACCAAAGTGGACGCGATGGATTTAGCCATGGAGAAAGAGGCCCAACGAGTGGTGGGAGTTGCGCCCAGTTCGTAGTCTTCCATGGCAATTTTGCCGTTCTTCAGAACGAGCAATCCGGCCACGCGATTGAGGGCCAGGTAGTCGAAGAGATCGTAGTGTTTGCCGTTGGCTTCGAAGTGGAGGTTTTGCAGGGGCGCGCCTGTGCGAAGCAGGGGTCGTACACGAGCGCCGCGCGACACGACACGCACCGGAAATAACGAATCGCTGTGCTCCAAGGTGGCCACCTCGACAGCAGGCAGCATTGCGCCGTCGCACATTTGGCGAAGATCGGCGGAGTTTTGCGCAGCGATGAGGGCGGCGATGGGAATGGTAAAGAGCGCTAGTTTAGAGCGGCGCACTCTTTCTTTTTACACGCAGAGACGGGACAGTTGACGAGCATCGGGGGAAGCTGTCATACTTCCATCGATAGGCGATGGGTGCGCGATCGAGTTCTTGCGAGCTGCTCCCAGGGACGCTGGATCTGCTCGTTTTGCGGAGCCTAACAGCTGGGCCGATGCATGGTTATGGGATCGCGCTGCGTCTGAAGCAGGTTTCAGAGGATGTACTGCAGGTGGGAGAGAGTTCGCTGTATCCGGCGCTCCAGCGGCTGCTTTTGAATGGTTGGGTGCGGGCGGCTTGGGGCGCTTCGGAGAACAACCGGCGGGCCCGTTTCTATACGTTGACCGCGACCGGGCGGAAACAAGTGGCGGTCGAACGGGAAAACTTTTCTTTGATGGTCGGGGCCATTCAGAAAGTTCTCGCGATGGAGTAGGAAACATCTATGTGCTTTCATCTTGTCCGTGGCTTTCGAAAACTGTCGAGATTCTTGCGGCGGGCGCAGTTCGAGCGGGAACTGGCCGAGGAGATGGAGACGCATCGCTCGTTGCTGAGAGATGGTATGCGGATGGGGAACGTGACGCTGGCGAAAGAAGAGAGCAGGGAGATGTGGGGCTGGCAGGGCTTCGACCGGATTGGGCAAGACTTGCGCTATGCCTGGCGGGGCCTGTTGCGGAACCCTGCTTTTGCGGTGACAGCGTTGGTGTCGCTGGCGCTTGGGATTGGCGCCAACAGCGCTAATTTTGCGGCGGTCTCGGCGATCTTTTTGCAGCCTCTGGCGGTACATGATCCGGCTGCGCTCGTCACGTTTTCGGCGACCGATGCGCGGGGCCGAATCACGAGTGCATTCCCGGCAAGCTTCGGCCGGTTGCTCCGATCGTCGAACGCTTTTGCAGATGTGATCGGCGTGATGGGCGACGGGTTGAGTTTCGAGGCAGGCGATCGCGCCGAACGGATTATGGGCGAGGCAGTGACGCCCAATTTCTTTCCAGCGCTGGGTGTTTCGACGGTTCTTGGAAAGGGATTCAGCCGCGATGTACGCGATGGGGAAATGGGCGGCCGAGGCGGTGCTTTCGTATGGGTTTTGGAAAAGCCGGTTTGGTGGCAATCCGAGCATCATTGGACGGGTCATCCGGCTGAATACTTATCCGTTTGTCGTGACCGGCGTGTCGGCTGCCAACTTTCATGACTTGCTCCGAGGGGAAGATCCTGAGTTGCGCATTGCTTTGCTTCCGCCGGGACGCAAGTTGCAACAACTGAATATTCTGGACCCGGAGCAGGAATTAGATTTCATGGCGAGGCTCGGGCCAGGCGTGAGTCGCGCACAAGCACAGGCGGCGGCAAGCGCGCAGCAACGCGAGTGGACGCGTTCAAATTCGCGAGGAGGGCGGATGGAGCACCGGCAGTTGCGACTCTTTCGGGGTGATCGGGGCTGGCCGGAGTTGGCGGGTGAGTTCAGGACTCCGCTCACGGTTTTGTTCCTGCTGGTTTTTTTAGTTCTGTTGATTGCCTGTGTGAACGTAGCGAACATGTCGTTGGCGCGAGCGGGTGCGCGGCGGCGGGAGATCGCTGTACGTAGCTCGTTGGGAGCGGGGCGTGGGCGGCTGATCCAGCAGACCATCACGGAGAGTCTGCTGCTTGCCGGCTTAGCCGGCTTGGCGGGCTGGCAAGTGTCTCGGCTGGTCTCTCAATTCCTGCTTCATTTTTTACCGCAGGGCAACATGCGCTTAGTGCTCGATCTAAACCCTGGAGCGGATGCGCTGGTATTCACTGTGGTGATTTCAATGGCGGCGGCTTTGTTCTTCGGCCTGATCGTCGCACACCAGAGTACGCGGGGAGATCTGGTCGCCGGTCTGAAGTCCGATTCCAGCGGTTCGCTAGGGGGAACAGAGACATACGCATTGAAAAAATTTCTAGTGGCCGGACAGATTGCCTTTTCGTTAGCGCTGCTGATGGTGGCGGGATTGTTTATCCGCACGGTGTTCAACCTGCGGCCGCACCAGGACTTTGCCGATCCAGGGCGGATTTTGGTCTTCACGATGAAGCCGCAAGAAGAAGTTTACTCGCCTGAGCGGATCCGTTCTCTTATGGCGGAGTTGATCCGGCGGGTGTCGGCGCTGCCTGGGATTGAAGCTGTGTCGCTGGCGGAGAACGGTCCGTTTGCGAGCCGGCAAGACACCGCTCAGCTGCAGGAAGCAGGGCGCAACCGGGTGGAAGCTTCCGACGATTCGGTGTGGCCCGGCTTCTTCCATACGCTCCGGCTGCCCTTGCTGGCAGGCCGCGACTTTACATCCGCCGATAAAGCTGGATCGCCGAAAGTGATGGTGATCAATCAAAGCCTGGCTACGGCCTTGTTTGAGCGCCAGAATGCGCTAGGCCGCATGGTCGAGATGCCTTCGCCGCGCGGCTCACAATTTTTTCAGGTCATCGGAGTAGTGGGCGATTCTCATTATTACAATCCGCGGCAGAAAGGGCCGGCGGCGTTTTTTGCATTTCAGAATGACCCGCCTTATATGCCGACGTTGCACGTGCGGGTAGCGGCCGGGAACGCGGCGGCGTACATTCCGGCGATCCGGCGCGAGTTCGACAGGCTGGACAAGAGCTTTCCGGTTTTCAATGTAAGAACAATGGAAGACCGGATCGAAGACGCGCTGTCGCGCGAGCGCATGATCTCGGATTTATCGGCGGTTTTTGGATTGCTGGAATTGGGTTTGGCGGGAGTGGGGCTGTATGGCGTGTTTACTTACTCGGTGACGCAGCGCAGGCGCGAGATCGGCTTAAGAATGGCGCTTGGTTCGCAGACGGGAGGCGTCCTTTGGATGGTGCTTCGCGAGGCATTGTGGCTGGTTGCGATCGGAGTGGGCAGCGGGTCAGTTTTGGCGATTGGCGGGGCTCGTCTCATATCAAGTCAACTGTTCGGCGTTTCGCCGGGTGATCCAGCGACTTTGCTGGCGGCGGTGAGCGCGATGTTACTTATTGCGTTGGTGGCGGTATCGTTTCCGGCGTGGCGAGCTGCGCGCATCGATCCGGTGATTGCTTTGCGGCAGGATTGAGCATACGCTGTGGTTATCATCTGCGAGACGCGGGCTAACGCAAACAATTTTCTTTTGAAGATCAAAGTTCGCTCACGCTCACGGCTCAGTTTAAGCATTTCTGCTTTGGCGGGTGTAGTACGGTCCATCGACGTGCAAGGGCTCAGGCGTGCGCGCCGGGCCAGGTGAGAATGACTTTGCCGGATTGGCCGGAGCGCATAGCGGCGAAACCTTGTTCGAAGTCGCGGTAGTCGAGGCGATGGGTGATGACGGGATCGAGGTTGAGGCCGGATTCGAGCATGACGGTCATCTTGTACCAGGTTTCGTACATTTCGCGGCCGTAGATGCCCTTGATGGTGAGCATGTTGAAGATGACGTCGCGCCAGTTGATGGCCATCTGCCCATCGGGGATGCCGAGCATGGCGATTTTGGCGCCGTGACTCATGTTGGCGATCAGCTGGCGGAAGGCAGAGGGATTGCCGGACATTTCGAGACCGACATCGAAACCTTCCTGCATGCCGAGTTTTTTTTGCACGTCTTCGAGCGGTGTCTCGCGAGGATCGACGGCGAGAGTTGCGCCGAGCCGGCGGGCGATTTCGAGGCGCGTGGGATTCAAATCGGTGACCACAATGAAGCGCGCGCCGGCGTGCTTGACGACGGGAATCGCCATGAGACCGATCGGTCCGGCGCCGGTGATGAGCACGTCTTCACCGAGTACGGCAAAAGAAAGAGCGGTATGAACGGCGTTGCCGAAAGGATCGAAGATGGCGGCGATCTCGCGATTCATGTTGTCTTTGTGACGCCAGATGTTGGTCATGGGCAGTGCTATAAGTTCAGCGAAAGCTCCGGGGCGATTGACGCCGACGCCCTTCGTGTGGGCGCAAAGATGACGGCGTCCGGCAAGGCAGTTGCGACAGCGGCCGCACACCACGTGGCCTTCGCCGCTGACCAGTTCGCCGGGATGAAAATCGCTGACGTTCGATCCGACAGAGACGATTTCACCAACGAATTCATGTCCGATGGGCATGGGCACGGGAATGGTCGATTGGGCCCAATCGTCCCACTGGTAGATGTGTAAATCGGTGCCGCAGATGCCGGTGTGACTAACGCGAATGAGGACGTCGTTGATGCCGATAGCGGGTTCGGGTACATCTTCTAACCAGAGGCCAGGTTCACGCTTGCTTTTGACGAGTGCCTTCACGGGCGAACGCGCCCGTCAGAGAAATTTGTCATTTAGTTTTATGGTACGGAGTCTGCGGAAAATTTTGGATAGCAGGCTAAACTCTACCCTACGAGTGTGCCCGGGTGTCACCGTTTCTTATAATTGCAGCGTCTATCTAAACTATGAAAGCTATTACGATCGTCCCTGGCAAAGCGAATTCGGCGTCGGTGCGGGAGGTGGCGGAACCGCCCACGAGCGACGGATCGATTTTAGTGCGGGCGCTGGAGTTGGGGATTTGCGGCACCGACTATGAACTGATCTCGGCAGAGTATGGATTTTCGGCGCCGGGTTATGACTATTTGATTTTGGGACATGAATCGCTGGGACTGGTGGAGGAAGCGCCTGCCGGCAGTGGTTTTGCAAAAGGCGATCTGGTGGTGGGGATTGTGCGGCGGCCGGATCCGGTGCCTTGCGTGGCTTGCGCAGCGGGCGAATTTGACATGTGTCGCAATGGGCAATATACGGAACGCGGGATCAAAGAGCGCAACGGTTTTGGATCGGAGCGATGGCGGATTGAGCCGGATTTTGCGGTGAAGCTGGATGCGAGTCTGCGGGACGTAGGCGTACTGATGGAGCCGGCGACGATCCTGGCGAAAGCGTGGGATCACATTACGCGGATAGGCGAGCGCGCGAAATGGAAGCCGAAGACGCTGCTGGTAACGGGTGCGGGGACAATCGGGTTGATGGCGGCAATGATGGGGAAACAGCGCGGCATGGAAGTACATGTGCTGGATCGCGTGCAGCAGGGGCTCAAGCCGGACCTGGTGCGCGATTTAGGGGGGACGTATCATACGGGTCCGGTGAACCAGGTCGGGTTTGCGCCGGACGTGATGATCGAATGCACGGGCGTGGCAGCGCTGGTGGCCGAAGCCATGGCGCACATGGGCAATGACGGCATCCTGTGCCTGACGGGCGTTTCATCGAGTCACCAGAATCAAACAATCGATCTGGGGACGATCAACCGGACGATGGTGCTCGAGAATGCGGTGGTGTTCGGCACGGTGAACGCCAACAAGCGACATTATGAGCTGGCGGAACAGGCGCTTTTGCAGGCAGACCGAAAATGGCTGTCGCGGCTGATTTCGCGGCGGGTGCATATCGGGAAGTTTGCCGATGCACTGGAGCGACAGCCGGACGACATTAAAGTCGTGATTGATTTTGAAGCCAAGTAGATGGCACAGCGGATTGAAGATTACGCGCTGATCGGCAATAATACGACGGCGGCACTGGTAGGACGCAACGGATCGATCGACTGGCTCAGCTTTCCGCGATTCGACTCGGAGGCTTGTTTTGCGGCACTGCTGGGATCGCGTTATAACGGGCGCTGGATTATAGCGCCGACTGCGGACGAGACGCAGGTGAAGCGGCGATACCGAGACGGCACGCTGGTGCTAGAGACAGAATTCACGACGCCCGAAGGAACGGTGGTGGTGATCGACTGCATGGACCGGCGCGGGCATAATCAGGACGTCATCCGGCTGGTGCGGGGCGTGCGCGGCAGCGTGGCGATGTACATGGAACTCGTGCTGCGGTTCGATTACGGGCAAGTGGTGCCATGGGTGCGGCGGCTGAAAGATGGACGGGTGCAAGCGATTGCGGGACCGGACCGGGTGACGCTGGCAACCACCGCGCCACTATGCGGCGAAGACCTGATGACCCTCTCCGACTTTCGCGTGGAAGCGGGACAAGAGGTGCCGTTCACATTGACGTGGTCAAACTCGTTTACACATGAACCGCCGCAGGTGGACGCGGGGACTGTGATTGAAAACGTGACGGAAGGATGGAAGCAATGGTCGGGTAAACAGAGCGAGGATGGTCCTTACGTAGAGCCGCTACTTCGCTCGCTGATTACGCTGAAGGCGCTGACGCATCACGCGACGGGCGGCATTGTAGCGGCCCCGACGACTTCCCTGCCCGAAGAGATAGGCGGCGAGAGGAATTGGGATTACCGCTATTGCTGGTTGCGCGATTCGACGTTCACGCTGCTGACGTTGCTCGGATCGGGCTTTACAGATGAGGCGAAGGAATGGCGGGACTGGCTGATGCGGGCGGTGGCTGGAGATCCGAAGCATTTGCAGATTATGTACGGATTGAGCGGGGAGCGCCGGCTCACGGAATTTGATTTGCCAGAGCTGCCCGGCTATGAAGCGTCTTCGCCGGTGCGTATAGGCAATGCGGCGTCGGAGCAACTGCAACTGGATGTGTATGGCGAGGTGATGTCGTCGCTGTATATCTCGCGCAAGGTGGGTTTGCCTTTGTCGCAGGAGAACTGGGGTTTACAGCGGGCGTTGATGGCTCACCTGGAAAGGATCTGGTCGGGCCCGGACGACGGCATCTGGGAGATACGCGGACCTCGGAGACATTTCGTGTTTTCGAAAGTAATGGCGTGGGTAGCGTTCGACCGGGCTATAAAAACCGTGGAGGAGTTTGGTGAAAAAGGTCCGGTGGACCGGTGGCGCAAAGTGCGCGCGGAGATCAAAGCAGAAATTCTACTACTCGGCTACAGCCAATCCAAGCAGGCTTTCGTGCAGTATTACGGAAGCACGGAATTGGATGCGAGCTTGCTCCTTATGCCAATCAGCGGTTTTCTGCCGGCGGACGACGAGCGCATCAAAGGCACGGTGGCTGCAATCGAGAAGGACCTGATGCACGGTGGGCTGGTGGCGCGCTATAACACTTCCAGCAAGGTGGACGGGCTCGGCGGCAGCGAAGGCGCGTTTTTGGCTTGTAGTTTCTGGATGGTGGACAATTATGTTTTGCAGGGACGGCTGGACGAGGCGAAGGCGCTGTTTGAGAGGCTGCTGGCGTTGCGGAACGATGTTGGATTGTTATCTGAAGAATATGACGTGAAAGAGCAACGGCAACTCGGAAATTTTCCGCAAGCATTTTCGCATTTATCGCTGGTGCATGCGGCACAATCGCTCTCAGATGCGCTGGCGGGGCGGCCGCCGCGCCATTGACATTGATTAAGCGCGCTCGAGATAGCTACCGTCTGAGGTACTCACGCGGATCTTCTCTCCTTCGTTGATGAAAGGTGGAACCTGCACAACCAGGCCGGTCTCGAACTTAGCAGGTTTGGTGACGTTAGAAACTGTTGCGCCTTTCAGGCCGGGCTCGGTCTCGAGTACGGTCATTTCGACGCTGGGCGGGAGTTCCACGCTGATGGGCCGGCCTTCGTAGAACTCGATATTCACTTTCAGATTTGGGATCAGGTAGAGCACTCCATCGCCCAGGGTGTCTTTGGTGAGATGCATCTGCTCGAAGGTTTCGGTATTCATGAAGTGAAACGATTCGCCGTCGTCGTAGAGGTATTCCATTTCCTGCTCGTCGAGCGAAACTCGCTCTACTTTGTCTTCCGAAGAGAAGCGGTGTTCGATCATCGAACCGGAGCGCAGATTGCGCATTTTTGCTTGCACGAAGCCGCGCAAATTGCCAGGCGTCCGATGAACCATGCTGAATACGGAATGCAGTTCGTTGTTGAACTTGACCACCATTCCGGGACGCAATTGAGTGGATGCAATCATGAAAATTAACATCCAGTCTAACAAGGAGATGGCAGGCTGAAGCCTACCCTACGAGTTGCTAACGCCTGTTTTGCGAGGCCACACAGACTTTCCCGGCGGTGTCGTTCGGCACTGGCCACATGCCTCCGGGATCGGCCTGTTCGGTAGTCCGCTGCTTGTTTCGCTCGAAAGTGACGGGCGCTTTGGGCTTTAAACTCGAGACGATTACGGATTGATTATTGATGCGAGCCGGAACGTTAAGGCAGGGGCTCGCGATGGCAAGCAACTTTAGTGTGCCGAACTGGCGAGCCTGCGCGGGCGAAGTTTCGCAATTGATTTTCTGAGTTCCAACGGGTGAGATGGCCGTCCAGCAGGACTTCGCGTCCCAGTTGTCGCGCGCGAACAAAATGCCTGCCGGATCGTAGGTCCATGGGTCCATATTCTGGTAGGCGATGCCGGGCAAGTACGGGTCGGCCCAAAGAAATTCATAGGCTACGCCGGGTCCGTCGCGCAGCATTTGACTTTCCTCCATGGCCCAGCCCTGTAGAAACTGTGAGTTCTCCATATTGGGATCGATTGAGACCAGGGCTAGGGCCGCGATGTGCGCCATCCAGTCGGGATGTTCGACCTGGTCGGGTTTTAAACTGAGCAGGAATTCCTTGGGCAGGTGCGAAAAGAATTGCGGCTCGTCGGTTCGGAGATCGTTGCGGGTACTGCTACGGGCAGCGAGTAGAAATTCGCACATTTGGTAGAGGGTCTTCGGGGCTAAGAGCCTGGTATTGTGCACGTCCTGGCGAAAGGCCGGCCAACCCGATGAGATAGCTGGTTGGGGGTCCTGATCCTTGGCAATCGCGAGGAAAACGTTGTTTCTGGCCTGGTCAGTTACAAACATCCGGGTAACGATTTTGCAGCCTGGTTCTTCCAGCGCTTTTCGCTGTTGAGGCGAAATTGCGTCGCCGATCCAGTCAAGCACCAGTGCCGTCTCACGGCGTTCACATTTGTGGACTACTGCCCAGGCGATCGCTTCTTCGCCCCGCTGCCGATCGTGCGTAATTGCGTAGTATAAAGCCAATTCAAAGCCGCGTTCTGAAGAGTCGATACCGCTTTGCACGCGCTGCTCGAAATTCTGCCAGCGTACGGTCTGACGTTCGCGGTCGCGCTGCAGGCGGCGCAAGAGTTTCGGGGTCAACAGCAGGCTGGGAATGTGGGGCGTTTCCTGCGCTTGCGCTGCGGCGGAGGCAACCAGGCAGGCGAGGAAAAGGCTGACAAGTAGTTTCACTAGACGCTCGTCTTCACTTGTACCTCATGCCTCTGCTACGCTGTTAGTTTCACCGGCGGCCCGCCGCTCCGGCTGCGGCGAGAAGTCAACGACCCATGCCGGTCCGGGTAAGTGAAACCTACGTTCTGCGCACCTATCCTTTTCGTGAATCCGATCTCATCGTCAGCTTCTTTACTCGTGACTTTGGGAAACTGCGCGGTGTGGCTTATCGCGCACGTAAACCGAAGAGTAATTTCGGCTCCGGCCTGGAACGATTGTCGCTTGTAAAGTTGTCTTACTCGCAAAAAGAAAACCGGGAACTGGCGTCGCTGAACGGCTGCGAACTGGTGCAGTCGCAATTCGATTTGATCACGGACTTCGATGCGAGCGTGGCGCTCGATTACCTGGCCGAAGTAAGTGATCATTTGTTGCCTCCGAACGAACCGAATGAGCGCTACTTCCGGCTGCTTGCCACCGTGCTCGACTTCATGCATGAGCACGCCCCGGGCGCCATTTGGACGGCGGTCACATACTTTACGCTCTGGGCCACACGGCTTTCAGGATTCCTTCCGGATCTCGACGGAGACCATCGCCTCTCTTCGGCGACGCGTGAACTAGCGGCCGAGATGCTCTGTACTCCGATCAGTGCTCTTGCGCCGCGCAACTGGAACAAAAATACGGCTCTCGACCTGCGGCGATTATTGATTGGCCAAATGGAGGGGCATGTAGAGCGACGCTTCCATACGCCCACCATGCTCGAGGCGCTCTGAGGCGGTGGCCATGGATTCTTTTCAAGACACGATCTTCAAGCTGAAACACTATTGGGCCGATCGAGGCGCGATCATTCAGGAACCTTACGATCTGGAAGTAGGGGCGGGGACGATGGCTCCTGAAACCTATCTACGCGTGCTTGGCCCTAAGCCGTATCGGGTGGCTTATGTGCAGCCCAGCCGGCGGCCAGCAGATGGACGCTACGGCGAGAATCCGAACCGTCTTTACAAGCACCAGCAGCTGCAGATCATTTTGAAGCCGACGCCGGCAGATGTTATCGAGCAATACCTGGGCAGCTTGGCAGCGATCGGCATCGACCTTCGGAAACACGACATCAAGTTCGAGGAAGACAATTGGGAGGCGCCGACGCTAGGGGCTTGGGGCATTGGCTGGCAGGTGATGCTCGACGGTTTGGAGATCACGCAGTTTACTTATTTTCAGCAGTGCGGCGGCATGGATCTGGCGGTGGTTCCCGCTGAAATTACTTACGGTCTCGAGCGCATTGTGGCGTTTCTGCAGAATGTGGAGAGCGTGTACGAGATCGAATGGGCGCCCGGCTTCAAGTACTCCGAGGTGCGCCTGGCGGATGAGGAACAGTTTTCTGTTTACAACTTTGAACTAGCGGATGTGGCGGCGCTCTGGCAGGAGTTCGAAATTCACGAACGCGAGGCGGAACGTTTGTTGCAGCTCTTTACACGACAGGAAGACAAGCGGCGGTTTCCAGTGCTGGCTGCCTACGAACAGGTGCTGAAATGTTCGAACCTGTTCAACCTGCTGGATGCGCGTGGGGCGATAAGTGTGACCGAGCGGGTGGGGATTATTGCACGAGTGCGAAAGCTGGCGGTGGGCGCGGCACACGCGTGGGTGGAACAACAAAGCGTTGGGATGAATGGCGCGGAGGTTGCGCGTTAGATGGCCGAGTTTCTTCTGGAAATCGGGACGGAGGAGATTCCGGACTGGATGATAGAACCGGCACTGCTGGATTTGCGAGACAAGTTCGAAGCGGCTTTTTCTGCGTTCGGGGGTTCGTCTATCGAGACAAATGCGACGCCGCGGCGGCTAGTGCTGCGGGCCGAAGGACTTAACGTGCAGGCGCCGGACGTGCAAAGTCTCGTGCCAGGTCCGTATCTCTCGGCGGGTCCGAAAGCGGCTGAGGGATTCGCCCGCAAGTACTCGGTTTCGCTGGACGACCTCAAGAAAGCGCAGGATGTCAAAGGGGAGCGCTATGTTTTCCGGCAAGTGATCCAAGGTCAGAATCTGGGGACAGCACTGGCGAAGAAGCTGCCAGATCTTATCGCGGCAATTCCGTTTCCGAAGGCGATGACGTGGCCTGGAAGCGATGGCGTACGGTTTATACGGCCGATTCGCTGGATTCTGGCATTGCTAAATGATGCGGTGGTTGAGTTTTCTCTGATTGGATTGCGGTCAAATAATACGACACGGGGCCATCGTGTCCTGGGTTCTGGGCAACCGATCGCCGTTACCCTAGAGAGCTATGAGAGAGAACTGGGCAGCAATGGAGTGATCCTTCGGGCCGAGGCGCGTAGGCAGCGGATTCAATCGGAATTGCCACCGCAGGTACATCATGACGAGGAACTACTGACTACGCTGGTGTATCTGACTGAGTTCCCTTCCGTCGTACGCGGCAGCTTTGATCCGGCTTATCTCGCGCTGCCCAAGGAGATTCTTTCGACCGTGATGCGTCATCACCAGCGCTACTTTTCGATGGTGAAAGAGGACGGTTCATTGCTGCCCGAGTTTGTCGCGGTGACCAACACGGATGGTGATCCCAACGGTTTGATCCGGCAAGGGAATGAACGCGTTTTGCGTGCGCGTTTCAATGATGCGCGCTTCTTCTGGGAAGCGGATCAGCGAAAAAAGCTGGTTGACAGGGTCGATGAATTAGGGAAGATCACGTTCCAGGCGAAGCTGGGGAGTTATCACGATAAGACGACACGCGTAGTGGAGCTGGCTTCGCGGCTGGCTGTCGTTTTGGATGCTGATGCGAGCGCTGTAACGCGCGCAGCACTGCTCCTGAAATGCGATCTGACCACCGACATGGTGAAGGAATTAACCGAACTACAGGGCGTGGTTGGCGGACTGTATGCCAGAGCGCAAGGCGAGAGCGAAGCCGTGTCGCGCGCCATCTACGAGCATTACAAACCGGTCAGCATGGAGGACTCGATTCCCAGCACGGTCGAGGGCCAGGTGGTTGCGCTGGCCGATAAACTCGACACGATGCGGGAGTGCTTTCGAATCGGTTTGATTCCCACTGGTTCTAAAGATCCATTTGCCTTGCGGCGTGCGGCACAGGGGATCGTCCGCATTCTGTTTGAAGCGCGGCTTCCGCTCGAACTGTTGAGCATGGTAGAAGATGTCGCCGAACTGCCCGGCTTTCTTCGGGAACGGATTAGTTTTTATCTACGCGAGGCGCGCGGCTATGCCTATGACGAAGTAAATGCCGCGATCGCCGCGGGGGTGACTACGCTGGCCGATCTGGCGGACCGGGTAGCGGCGATCCATGGGATTCGGTCAACGGAAGATTTCGAACCGGTGGCGGGGAGTTTTAAACGAATTCAGAATATCTTGAAGCAGGCGCAGATAGAGCACGCGCCGCACATAAATCCCGAACTGCTGACGCGTGGGCCGGAGAAAGACCTTTTCGACTGTTTTCTGGCGAGCCGGGAAAAGGCCGAATCCACGACGGACTACCGCGTGAAACTGGAGCTGATGGCTTCGCTGCGCCCGCAAGTGGATCGCTTCTTCGATAAAATTCTGGTGAACGATCCAGATCCTGCGATTCGGGGAAATCGGCTGGCTTTGCTACACAGCCTGTTGACGCAATTTTCCAACATTGCTGATTTTTCCGAAATCGTGACACAGGGCGGCTTGTAACCAGCCCGCAAGATTTTACACGCTATCCGAATTTAGGAGAAAAGACCGGAAATGAACAAATACGTTTACTCGTTTGGTGGAGGCACGGCAGACGGCGATGGCAAGATGCGCGACGTCCTTGGTGGCAAGGGTTCGGGCCTGGCGGAAATGAGCAAGGCCGGTGTGCCGGTGCCTCCCGGCTTCACCATTTCGACGGAAGTTTGCAACTTGTTTTTCGAGAATGCCAACAAGGTGCCTAAAGATGTCGATACGCAGATTCATAAGGCTTTGCAAAAACTCGAAGACGAAATGGGCAAGAAGCTTGGCGGTGTTGATGATCCGCTTCTGCTGAGCGTTCGCTCGGGTGCGAAGTTCTCCATGCCAGGCATGATGAACACCATTTTGAATCTCGGTTTAAACGATAAGACCACGGAAGGTTTGGCGAAGAAAACCGGGAATGCGCGGTTTGCCTACGATTGCTATCGCCGTTTCATCCAGATGTTCGGCGAAGTGGCGCTGCATATCGACATGGAGAAGTTCGACTATATATTCGATTCGCGCAAGGCGAAAATCAAAGCCAAACTCGACACGGATTTGAGCGCCGACGATTTGAAGTTCATCATCGGGGAATACAGAAAGCTGGTGAAGAAAGAAACCGGCAAAGATTTCCCGCAGGATGCGCTGCAGCAGTTAATGATGTCTCGCGATGCAGTGTTTCATTCCTGGAATACGCCGAAAGCGATCTACTACCGGCGCATGGAAAAGATTCCTGATTCAATTGGTACGGCTGCGAATGTACAGGCCATGGTGTTTGGCAACATGGGTGACAATAGCGGCACCGGTGTGGGATTTACCCGCAATCCGTCGACGGGCGAAAGCGTGTTTTATGGCGAATTTCTGGTCAACGCGCAGGGCGAAGATGTGGTGGCCGGGATCCGCACGCCGCAGCCGATTGCGGAACTCGAGCAGGTGATGCCAGAGGCTTACAATCAGCTGCGCGAGATCACCAGCAGTCTGGAAAAGCACTACCGCGATGTGCAGGATTTCGAGTTCACCATTGAAGAAGGCAAGCTGTACATGCTGCAGACGCGCAATGGTAAGCGGACCGGACCAGCAGCTGTCCGCGTGGCAGTCGACATGGTGGAAGAAGGCGTTATTTCGAAGAAGGAAGCGGTGCAGCGCGTCGGCCCGAACCAGCTCGATCAGTTGCTGCATCCCGTGCTCGATCCGGCTATGCGCAAGGGGCTGGTGAAGATCGCATCGGGTCTGCCGGCTTCGCCCGGCGCAGCGGTAGGGCGGGCTGCGTTCTCGTCAGAAGACGCGGTCGAGCTGGCCGCTTCGGGTCCGGTGATTTTGGTTCGCAAAGAGACCACTCCCGACGACATTCACGGCATGGATGTCTCAAAAGGGATTCTTACGGCGGTGGGCGGGCTCACCAGCCATGCTGCGGTAGTGGCTCGTGGCATGGGCCGTCCGTGCGTGGTTGGCGCGGCTTCTGTATCGGTCGATTCGGCTCGCAAACAGGCCACCATTGTGTCGGAAGGCAAGAAGCAGACTTTGAAAGAAGGCGACTGGATCTCGCTCGATGGAACGCTCGGCGAGGTGTATCTCGGGCAGTGTAAAACAAATGAGCCCGATCCGAAGTCGCACTATTTTGCTACGTTCATGGAATGGGCGGACGAGTTTCGCGGCAGCTTCGGTGTGCGGGCGAACGCGGACATTCCGCGGGATGCGAAACAGGCGCGGTTGTTTGGCGCGGAAGGTATCGGCCTCTGCCGTACCGAGCACATGTTCTTTGCCGAAGACCGTATCGAACACGTGCAGGCGATGATTCTGGCGCGGGATGTAACGGTGCGCAAGAAGGCGCTGCAGAAACTGCTACCGATGCAGCGGAAAGATTTCGCGGGTCTGTTCGAGGCTATGGATGGATTTCCGGTGGTGATCCGCACGCTCGATCCGCCGCTGCATGAATTTCTTCCGAAGCGCGAAACGCTGATGGTGGATATTGCGCGACTTCCTCATGCCAACTCGAAGGAGAAGCGCGAGATGGCTGCGACTTATAAAGTTTCGGTAGGAGAGTTAAAGAAGCATTTACCGGAACTTTTACATCGTGTGGAAGAACTGCATGAGTTCAATCCGATGCTGGGGCATCGCGGTTGCCGTCTCGGTATCACGTATCCCGAAGTGACCGAAATGCAGGCTCGCGCCATTTTCGAGGCTGCTGTGGCAGTGGCCAAGAAGGGCAAGAAGGTTATCCCGGAAGTCATGATCCCGCTGGTCGGGAACGTGAAGGAGCTTGAACACCAGAAATCGATCGTGGTCCGGGTGGCCGATGAGGTGCTTAACGCGGCCGGCATGAAGGATTTGAAATACTACGTTGGCACCATGATCGAGATTCCGCGGGCTGCGTTGACGGCCGATGAAGTGGCGCGCGAGGCCGAATTTTTCAGCTTTGGCACGAACGATTTGACGCAGACGACGATGGGGCTTTCGCGCGACGACTACACGAAGTTTTCCAAGCAGTACGAGGATTTGAGAATCTTCAAGGCCGATCCGTTCGCTGTTCTTGACCAGGATGGCGTGGGGAAAATCATCGAAACGGCGGTGAAGCTCGGACGCAAAACGCGACCCGATTTGGAGGTTGGCATTTGTGGTGAGCATGGCGGCGAGCCGAGTTCGGTTGAGTTCTGTTATCGCGTGGGGATGAATTACGTTTCGTGTTCACCTTATCGCGTGCCGATCGCTCGTCTGGCAGCGGCGCAGGCGGCCATTTCCGAGCAGGGTAACACTGAAATGCAGCGAACTGCGTAAGTGATAACGTATGCTGGGGCATAGCATGGCTGTGCCCCAAGCTGCCGAGATTCAGACACTCGAAGAAATCTGTGTTCTTGTAACAGCATCCCTGTTTCTGAAGAAACCGTTTACGGCGATTTATCATAATTACCGCCGTTCTCTCTGCCCGCATGTACTGGGACGTAACAAAGAGAATGCCCTTCACTTACTCTGTTATCAATATGCGGGCGGCAGTTCCACTGGATTAAAAGGGCGCGGATCGGCGGATAACTGGCGGTGTATTGCTGTACCCAAGCTGCGTTCCGTACGCCTGCTGGAAGAGCGCTGGCAGGCGGCGGAGAACCATGCGCGTCCGCAGACTTGCATTGCCGAAGTGTTGTTCGATGCGGAGATACCGGGGCGGGCTTTGTCGAGCAGTATTTTTCAGTGAGCGAGTTCCTTCTTGCAAAAGCAGAAAAATGGCAGGCTAAAGCCTACCCAACCAGGGTCGAGCAGTGAGCCAACTGCGATGGCTGGATTATTATGACTCGCTCGGCGGTTGAGTTACTTGGTCTGCTGGGTCTGCCGGCTTCCATTAGCGAGTTAGCGAGCAAAGAATGGGACGCCATTATTGTCGGCGCGGGGCACAATGGTTTGACTTGCGCCGCGTATCTGGCGCGTGCGGGTAAACGGGTGCTCGTCCTTGAGAGCCGGGAGCGAATTGGCGGTGCTTGCACGATTGAAGAGCCTTGGCCCAGCGTGAGAATGTCGCCATGCGCGTATCTCGCCGGTCTGCTTCATCCGCTGGTGGTCGAGGAGCTCGATCTAGAGCGGCGCGGTTTCCATTGGACTCCGGCTGTCAACGGTCTTTTCGTTCCGTTCGAAGATGGGTCGAGTATTCAGCTTTACGACGACGATGTGCGGTGCGAAGCGGAGATCGAGCGCTTTGCTCCGCGCGATGTAAGCGGCTGGCGAGCGATGTCGGACGTGATCCGGCGGACTCGAGAGGCGATTCGTCCAGGCGATGAAAGAGACATGTGGTTGGGCGATGCGCCTTCGCGGGAACAAATGGAAGATCGTCTAGGCAAAGATGCGGAGGCTCGTTCCCTGCTCTTTGAATGGTCCATGGCGGAGTTTGTCGAGCGCTACCTGAATGATGAGCGGCTGCAGATCGCCTATCTTGGCCAGGGAGTGATCGGCACAAATGCGAGTCCGTTCGATGCAGGAACTGCTTCCATACGCTTTCATCATTCGTCGGGACGTCTCGGTGGTCTGCCGGGCGCGTGGGGATACGTGCGCGGCGGTATGGGCATGGTCTCATTTTTTCTGGCCGATGCAGCGCAGGAAGCAGGCGCAGTGATCGCGTCGGGTGTGGCGGTGCACGAGATCATTCCAGGCGAAGGGGTGCTGCTCGCCAGCGGAGAAAAGATCAGTGCGCGCACAGTGATCTCGAATGCTGATCCGCGCGCTACGCTTTGCTTGCTCAATCAGCACGTGGACGAAGCGTGGCGTCAGCGTGTAGAAGGGATTCCGATGGAAGGTTGCACGTTGAAGCTCAACGTCTGGCTGCGCGAGTTGCCGAATTTTCGGGCGCGTCCCGGGACGTGCGAGCCGCACCATTTCGGGCAGGCAAATACGCCGCTTTCTAAAGAGGAATGGAAGAACGGCTATGCCGCGGCACGCGCGGGGCGGCTTCCCGAACGACTCTGGACCGAGCTTTATTTTCAAAGCGTGCATGATGCGTCTGTTGCGCCGCGCGGCACTCATACGATGAGCGTCTTCTCGCAATACGTGCCTTACAGTTTTGCAGAAGGCGATTGGGATGGGCAGCGCGAGGCCGCTAAGGATCTGGCGCTCGCTTCGATCGGGCGTTTCTGCAGTAACTTGCCAGGGGCCGTGATTGACGCAGAGGTTCTGGGGCCGCCCGATATTGAGAAGAAAGTTGGACTCACCGGCGGTCATATTTTCCAAGGCGAATGCCTCCCTTCGAACATGTGGCGCCATCGTCTTCCAGCGAAAACTCCTATGCCGGGCTTGTATCTGTGCGGGGCCGGGACGCATCCGGGCGGGAGTGTGATCGCCGTAAACGGGCGGAATGCTGCTATGCGCGTGCTCGCGGATGGATGAGCCGGCGTTTTTTTCGTAAGCGCTGATTGATGATGAACAAGATGATCAGCAGCGGCACTACGGCAAAGAAGGGCCAATACGACTCTAGAGGCGAAGCGGGCGGCAAGACTACGAGCTCACCGGCTATCTCGGCGCTGCCTGCTTTGGACTGCGCGTCTGCTGCTAATTTCCAAGTACCTGCCGAGGGCAGACTCACCTGCGCTGCGTACAACAATTTGTTGGTGGCTTTAGCGTGGGTGGCCGGGGCGAACACTTCCGAAATGCCACTTGAGGTCGAGTGCGTCAAGCGTAATTTCACGTCAGCGTCGGTCACGGAGGATTGATCCTGCGTCCTCTGGACCATTACGCTTAAGTCGACTGCGCCCACGCGCACCTTTCCTGGTGAGCAGAAGACGCTGATAGTCAGTGGGCCGGCTTGCTGGCGCAAGATGAGTTTGCCGCCGTCGGCCCAAACGGGACAGGTGATTAACAGGCCCAACAGCCACGAGCGCGGAACAGTACTCATCCTCAATGCATCATGCCACGCATTTGCATGGGTTGAAACAGAATCCATGCGCCCGCGCAGTAAAGTGCAACAGCTAGTGTGGCCCAAGGAGTCAGCAATTGAATGGAAGACTTCAGGGTCTTGCCGGCCTGTTGTGCGATGCGCCAGCTTATATAGAGCGTGAGAAGCAGTCCTGCGTTCAACAAAAGGATTTGAGCCGCTGTGAGCCAATCCGGTACTGCCGGCATGCCAAGTTGCACCGGCACGTTCAGAAATCTTTGCTGTACGAGTGGCCATAGTTCACTCCAGCCGGTGGCGAAATGAAAGAGCAGGTGAGCAGCCCACATGGCGAGGCCTAGGGGCACTAAGGTAAAGGTCAACCGACGTGTGAGATCGTTTGCCGGTTCAGCGCTTTCGCCAAGAGAGCGGTTAAGCCGGTTGCAGAGCGAGATCGCCAGACCAGGCACGAGCACTACGGTTGCAAACATGAAGGCGGCTACTACGAATGGCATGGCGTGAGCACCGAGACGAGCGTGCCATCCGTGTTCCCACATCATTACGGGCGTTACCATGGCCGCTGCATTGGCAAATGCGCCGGACACGAAGACTAAGGCGAGGGCCGCGAAATCGGTTCGCTTCGATAATCTGCCAATGGAAGAGCGATAGGAATTATCGAGCAGCGTCTTCGCCGGGAGTACAGGCAGCAGCGCGACGTTGTCGTGCGGGCAGGCCTTAACGCAGTCGAGGCAAAATGTGCAATCGAGACTACTTTCTTTCTTCGGTTGGAAGAGATAGAGCTCGCAGCCTCTTGCCTGTTCGTTGCCGCGGATGCAATCGTGGGTGCGGCAGCTTTGACAAGTTTCGGCGCTTTTGACCTTTACCTCTCGGGGGGAGATCAAAGAACTAACGAAGTGGAACTGGCCGATGGGGCATACATACTTGCAAAAGCTTGCGCCGCGAAACGCACCATCGATGAGGAGTGCCGCCGCAAAGTATCCAACGATAATGGAGGCCGTGGTGAAAGGCCGGTCCCATAAGCCAAAGACTTCGTAGCAGGTGAAGTAGAGCACCAGCAAAACCGCGGGAAGCCACTTGTTCCTAAGCTGTCTAGGCCAACGCAGTCTGGCCGGGAGGATTTTGCGTCCGAAATCCCGCACGAGCATGAATGGGCACGAGAAACAGAATAGGTTGCCTACAACCAGCAGGGCGAATACCGAGAGCGCACGCCAGTGGATCCAGGGCAGAACACCAGCGAAATTCAAGGGCGCTACTGGGGGCCCGAACCAGCCGTCCGCGACTACCGCGATCGCTATGAGCAGCATGATTACTTGCGCAGGACGCCTCCAGAAAAGAGGACGCTGCCATTGTGGTGTGCGCGCAGCCTGTTGTTTTAGAGGTTTCCGGAGTGGAGTTCGCTGCGGCGCTGTCTCTGCTCGCGAGAAAAGCCGGATCACGATAACGAAGGCCGGCACTAGATACACGATGGATCCGGGTACCCACATGATCAGGCCCGCAACGGTTTGGTCGTCGAGCGCCGTGAAGCTGCTGGCGCGAATCAAGCCGTAACTCGGATAGAGCAGCCGGCCGGAGAAAACGAAGAAGGCTGACAGTGCGGTGTTGACGAGATCGCCGGCCAGCAAGTAGGGAATCTTGGCCCAGAGTTGGAGTCGCGGTTTAGCCGGCCCTGGTTGAATGACGGGCCACCAGAATAGGATTCCGGTCCAAAAGAAGCTGGCATGCTGCACGCCGTGCCAGCCGGGTGAGCGCAATGCCAGTTCGTAGAACGCAGGTAGGTGCCAGAAGATAGTGCTGAACGCAAAAGCGGTCCAGGCAACAAGAGGTGAGACGAGCCACCCTCCGAGACTCTTCAACAAGGGCCACGTCAGGAATGGAGCTAGGCCTTCTTTCAGGAATCGCTTCGGCAGTCCGCGCAAGAGCGGCAATAGAGGATTGCCTAAGAGAATCAGGGGCGGCGCAATCATCATGAGCAGCAAGTGCTGGGTCATGTGCGCGGAAAGAAACAGACTATCGAAGGCGTCGAGCGGCGATTCGGTAGCGAGAAAAACGGTCAGCAGTCCGGCTAGGAACAAGCAGAGTTGTGGTATGTCCTGGTCACCTCGGGAGAAGCGACGTGCACGTTGCCACCCTCGAGCGTAAAGGAACGCAATCGCCAGCAACAGAGAAATCGCGGACGGGTTCAGCGCCCACGATTCCAACGCTTCATCAACCAGCGGATCCACTACGGCTTAGCCGGGCTGAGAGGGCTGCCGATCACGGCAATGTTACGCGGCAGTTTATTCTGCGGTGGCGCCGAGTTCCGCACGGGAGGTATGTGTTTTGGAGTGAGCGTGGCAAGAAACGATACCAGCGCCTCAACTTCAGGCGGGCTCAGTTTCTTGCCATAGGCCGGCATGTTGCCGCCGCCTTGAATGACCTGGCGTACCATCTGATCCTTTGTCAGTCGCGTTGCAACAGCATCTAAGGCCGGCCCACGCTGACCACCTTCGCCGCCCAGGGCGTGACAGTTCCGGCATTGCTTGTTCTGGAATACGAGTGCGCCGTGCATTTCGAGTGGCGTTCGCTGACGCACGTACTGGACTGGGACAGCGTCGTTGCTCCAGGCCTCCATTTTGGGGGACCACGGCGAAGTATCGCCCATATAAGTCAAGACACCAATCACAAGCATGATGAAGATCACGGAAAGGACCGCCACCGGTCTACGGCTAGCGCTTTTCTCGCCCGTTCCCGCGATAAATGGAAGAATAAACAGACCGCCTATGGCGAGTGCAGGCGCAACGAACAAAATGAGCACTTCCATCCAGTCGGGCAGGAGCGCCAGTGCGGCAAAAATCGAGAGGAAGTAAAAATCCGGTCGCGGATTGGTATCGACTAGCGTTGGATTGGCAATGCCGGTCGGTCCTTTTGGTCCGAAGAAAAAGGCGGCCGCGAGTATGCCGACGATCACCAGGGCGGAAAAGATCAAATCCTTGCCGATGGCATCCGGCGCGAAAGGCACACCCTCTTTCCGAATGATATCGGCATATTCGGCATCGTAGGTAGCTTTATGCACCGGGTGTCCGGGCTTGGGATACTCGTTAATTCCTTTTGTCAGCACCAGACGCAGATGCATACTGACGACGGCGATGATCAATCCGGGAATGATGAATACGTGGAGACTAAAAAAACGCGAGAGTGTTTCGCCGGCTATGATGGGCCCCGCCAGAAGTACGTGGACGAGTTGGCCACCTATCAGCGGAACACGCCCGGTGATCGAAGCGCCAATAGTAAGGCCCCAGTAAGCATCCTGATCGAAGCGCATGATTTGGCCGGTGAATGCCATACCCAGTGTGGAAAGCAAAAGAAGTACGCCCGTGACCCAGGTAAGCTCACGCGGATATTTGTAAGCGCCAAAGAGGAAAACCTGGATCATGTGGAGCGTCATGATGAACACCATGAAGTTGGAACCCCACTGGTGGACAGCTCGCAAGTACCAACCCCAGAACTGCGCGTGATTTAAGTATTCGAGACTCGAAAACGCTTGACTGGTTGAGGGCACGTAGACAAACGCCAGGCATGCCCCGGTGATGATCTGGATTATGAAACACAGCAGAGTCGCACTGCCGAAGACGTAGAACCAGCTGCCGGCGCTGGCCGGAACTTCGTGGCCTGCTGTCGAAGAGTATAGAGCAGTTAGATGTAGCCGGTCGTCAAGCCAAACGGCCACTTCTCGCAGTGTCTTCATTTTTTTTCCTAGATAGCTAGACCGGGTTCGAAAGTGTCGGCATCTCGCCGCCTTTTACCCACAACTGACCCTTCTCGACCTTGTAGTCGTACTGGAATAAACCTTGCGGAGGCGGTCCTGCAGCGCGCGAGCCGTCCTCGTAATATGCGCCGCCATGACAAGGACATAAAAAGAGACCGGACTCCTGGAACCATCGCACCGGGCATCCGAGATGCGTGCAGTTAATCGCAAAGACCTGGAACTGATTGCCGGCCAAGCGTCTCACCCAGCAAGGAATGTCCGCCGTCTGGCCGTCCCAGGGACGAGTGAAGGGATTGCGATACGTAGCGATGCGCGTGGCCTTCTCGGGGAAATTTTCAATCGCACCGAGGGAAATCCAATCACGCGGATCTTTCTTTTCGACAAAACTGGAAAAGACGAAGCCCACCAACGGAATGGTCAATAGAAGGGCCGCCGCCACATTGAGCCCGACACCTCCGATGAACAACCAGTTTCGCCGGGTCGGATTGGTGGTGTTTTCTTTGGCCTGTTCAACTTCCCGGTCTGTTGCGGTTTGCGTCACTGCACTCATTTGATTCCTTGCTGGCTGCTGCCGCGTGTTTTGTTTCCTTCGCCTGTTTTCGTTTGCGGACTGCCTGGACCGTTCCCGCTCCCCTCGTTGCCTTTAGTGACGGGGCCATTGCCGCCTGAGCCTGTATCAATGGCATGCGCGCCGCTGCCTTCCATCGCTTCGGCGCTTTGGGCTCGCGCGGCGGAGGCGGGACGCTTCGAGGCGAGGAAAGCAACCAGGTCGGTGACATCCTGGTTACTCAAGGCCTTGCCTGCTTTCAGATTTCGATAGTCGGGCATGCCCATATCCGGCCTGCCCACCATGATCGAGGTTCGGAGCATTTGATTGCTCACCAGAGAAAGGTAGGCAGGATCGGTAACCAAGCCCACCCGGGCTCCCGGACCATGGCACATGTAGCAGTTCCGCGTGAACAATTTGCGGCCGGCATCAGCATCGCCTTTGTCGTCGCCCACGCTGTAAGCCGGTGGGTCCGGCAAGCTGACCGGTTTCGCCCAGTTTTGATAGATGCCGTTCACCAGGACGTCGATCTGTTGCGAAGAGAGCGGACCACCATCACTCTTGGCCCAAGCGGGCATGGCGGTACCTGCTCTTCCATGAATCAGGATCTGCCGGAGGTTTTCGTGTGGCAGAATCGCCAGGTACAAACTGTCGTTGAGGATCCGCCCCGGCCCGTTCTTACCATCGACGCCATGACAGCCGGTGCAGTTTTGCGAATAGAGAATTTTGAAGTCCATGGACTGCGCCTGCGGATCCTCGGTAAGGCGCGGTTTGCCAGGAGGATCACACGCGGACAGCAGCAAAAAGGCCGCGCTCACAGCAATAACGAGTGCTCGGCTCCAGATCACTTCGGGCCAGATCACTTCGGGCCAAATCACTTCTCGTCCTCGCGCGGAGGTATCATGCCCGGAGCATGGAGAAATGCTCGTTCGGCAATCGGCCACGACTGCATGGTGCTGATGCTGGTGCTGCGTGCAATGAAGAATCCGCCCACTAATCCAAATCCGAGTTGTGCGACCACGAACCAGGGCCAGCTGATTCGGTCGTTTAGAGCCGGATTCAGAATGTTGAGAGTGGTAGCGACGAGGCCGCTCCAGAAAAGTGGCATTAAAATTCCGGCCCAAAACACCGCGTACTTTGGAAACATCGGCAGCATCACGGCGTACACAACGCCCACCAGGCAGGAGATGACGATGTGCCCCAGCAACGCGGCCACAAACGCCACGCCATTAAAGGCGCGCAACTGTTCGAGCGAAGCATCGCCTAGATGCGGGATGACAACGCCCGCCAGCAGGTTGACCGGATACCAGATGCTATGCTGCGCAATCAACCCGTAAAGTGCCGCTAAGGCCGCCATGGCCGCGCCACCCGCGAGACCACCCCACAAGCCTGCCGAATAGGGGTGAACCGTCTCTGGAATGCGGACGCGGTGTCCGGCTTCGCCCAACTCCAGACGCACTACCGAGCGAGATTCAATCATCACGGGCGCGGGGCGTAGTTCCGGATTAATGGGCACCTCTTCGTGCTCCTCATGCGGGATCACATTTTTCCACCAGCCGAACACTCCGCGAGCCGCGATGATCACTCCGATCGCGCTCACGACCCATTGCGTGACGAGTCCGGCGAACAGCAGAGTTAACCCAAAGGCAAAGACGATCGGCCAAAAGGTCGGCGCAGGCAAGACGATCGATGTGTGTTCAGTCTGCTCGGAAGCTTCGCCGTGATGTGTTTCGTAAGACATGCCTTTTCCTTATCTGCCGATGATGTACACCACCGTGAACACTACTACCCACACAGCGTCGACGAAGTGCCAATACCAGGAAAGAAATTTAACGCGTCGCTCTTGCGTTTGAATCGGAAATCCGCGGAGCGTAGCGAGCAACACCAGCGTGAGGAAACATAATCCGACGATGACGTGACTTGCGTGCAGGCCAACGAGGGCGTAGTATGTTGTGCCAAACAGATTGGTCTGCATGGTGAGATGGTCTTCGAAGATCAGCTTCTTCCATTCCAAACCGGTCGAGACGAGAAACTCCAGGCCGAGTGCGATCGTCAGCACCCACCAGAGTTTAAAGCGCCCTAGCTGGCTATGCTTAAGCGCATGCTCCGCGAGAACGACCGTCAGACTGCTCGAGAGCAAACAGATAGAGGCGAGGATGGGGATCTCGAGAACGTCCCTTGGATAAGGGCCTGTCAGACTCTTTCCGATGTACACCAGATAGGCGACTACGAAGATGGTGAAGAGCGATGTTTCGGTGAGGATGAGAAAGATGATGCCGACTGTGCCGCGATCAGGGAGTTTCCACTCGCGCTCCATGGTGAGCGCATCTAAAGGCAAAGTTTCTTGTTGAGCCGCCATGTAGTTATTCGTACTTCCAATCCGGATCCTGTGGATGTTTCAGATCCCAAAGTGGCCGGCTGCTGCGCACCACCGGCAGTTTTTCGAAGTTGTACTCAGGCGGCGGAGAACTGGTGGCCCACTCGAGCGTCCAGCCATCCCACGGATCGTCGCCCGCCGGTTCGCCATGGCGCGCCGAGTGGATCATGTTCCAAGCGAAGAACAAGGTAGCGGCAGCCTGGAAGATAACGCCCGCTGAGGCCACCATGTTCCAGAATTCCCAACCGCGTCCTGGGGCGTAGGTGTAAATGCGACGCGGCATGCCGAGAATGCCCAGGAAATGCATCGGGAGGAACGTCATGTTGAAACCAAACGTCCAGAGCCAGAAGTGCCACTTGCCTTGCCTCTCGTTATACATCTTGCCGATAGCTTTAGGGAACCAGTAATAGATGCCCGCAAAGATGCCCATCACCAGGCCACCGGCGAGCGTGTAGTGGAAATGTCCCACCACAAAATACGAGTCTGTTAATTGCCAGTCGAATGGCGCAACGGACAGCATGATTCCTGTCAATCCGGCTACCAGGAATTGCAGGAGAAACCCGCAACAGAAAAGCATGGGCGTATCGAGTTTCAACTTGCCGCCATACATGGTGGCCGTCCAATTGAAAAGCTTGATGCCGGTCGGCACCGCGATGAGCATGGTGGACGCGGTAAAGAAGGTATTGGACCAGGAAGTCATGCCCACGGCGAACATGTGATGCGCCCATACGCCGAGACTGATAAAGCCGATGGCCACGACCGCGCCTACCATCGCGGGCCGCCCGAATAGAGGCTTGCGGGAGAAAACCGGAATGATTTCGCTCAGGATGGCGAAGGCCGGGAAGATCAGGATGTAGACTTCCGGATGCCCGAAAATCCAAAAGAAATGTTGCCAGAGCACGGCCGAGCCGCCGGCCTGCGTGTCAAAGAAATTTGCGCCTAGAAACCGGTCGTAGAGGAGCATGATTTGCGCGGCGGTAAGCGGGGGCAGCGCGATCAGAATCAACCACGCGTCCACGACCATTACCCACACAAACATGGGCATCTTGCTCAGCGTCATTCCCGGACAGCGCATGGAAGCCACGGTGGCAATGACGTTAATAGCGGAGGCGATACTCCCCAAACCGGAGACCAAGATACCCAAAATCCAGTAATCGGTGGCGGCCCCGCGCGAGAAGGCTCTGCCGGTTAGCGGCGAGTAGGCGAACCAGCCTACATCCGGCGCGGAGCCGGCGCCGCCCAAACCACCGCCGCCAATGTAGCTGAAGTAGAGCAGCAGCCCGCCGAACACAAAAATCCATAAGCCGAAGGCGTTCAGACGCGGGAAGGCCATATCCCGGGCACCGAGCATCAGCGGAATTAAGTAATTCGAAAAACCCGCAACTAACGGCATGCCCACCAGAAACACCATAGTGGTTCCATGCATGGTGAAGAGACGGTTATAAGTGGCCGGGTCGATCAGGTGATTGTCCGCGAACATCAACTGCGCGCGGATCGCCACCGCCATCAAACCCGCTATCACGAAAAACAGCAGCGCCGATGCGATGTACATCAATCCGAGCCGCTTGTGATCGACTGTCGCGACCCATTTGTAGAAGACTTCGGAGAACGAAAATTCGGTTTCCCTTTCAACTTTCGGGTGCAGGACCGGGTAATCTATCGATGCCATAAATGCTTCCGCCTAATTCAGGGACTGCAGGTAGGAGACTACCTGATTCAATTCCGGGTCTGTCAATTTCATGCTGGGCATCTGTGCGCCTGGCTTGATCGTCTGCGGGTCGTCTATCCAGGCGCGCAAATGTTCTGTGGTGTTGGTGAGTACGCCGGCACCGATCGTTTGCCGGCTCATCAGGTGAGTGAGATCCGGTCCAAACTTGCCCTGCGCGGCGGTCCCTTGCACGGCATGACAGTTGATACAGGAGAGCGATTCAAAAGTCTGCCGGCCCTGGCTGACTTGCGCCGCTTCCGCGGCTTCTGACTGGCTACGCTGCTCGGCCTGCGCCCACTTGTCAAACTCCTCTTTCGGCTGGGCGATGACGCGCAGCAACATGTTGGCGTGCTGTGTTCCGCAATATTCGGCGCAGTTGCCCAGGTAGATGCCGGGTTGCTGTGGATCGATCCACATGTAGTTAATGCGATTTGGAATGACATCTGTTTTGCCGGATAACTGCGGCACCCAAAAGCTGTGAATGACGTCGAGGCTCTCCAGTTGAAGATAAGTTGCATTTTCGCGGTTGGCGGACGCTACGGGCACGTGAATTTCGTTGGCAGTGACGATATGGTAATCGGGGTACTCCACCTGCCACCACCACTGGTGTCCGATGATACGCACCTTGAGGGCATTCTTCGGGGGACTCTGATTTTGCACTTGTGCGATCACGCGTGCCGTGACGCCGGCTAAGACAAACACGATCAGAATTGGAATGACTGTCCAGGCCACTTCGATCTGGTTGCTTCCATACACCTGGGCCGGCTCTTGCTGCGAATGATCGTCATGCTTGCGCCGGAACTTTAAAATCGTGTAGGCGATCAAGCCGCCCACCACCAAGAAAATGGCCGCCGTGATACCGAAAGTTAAATAGGCGATGTTTCTTTCAGCCGTTGCCGGGGATGCCATCGGCTTGAAGATATTCGCGATGCGATGCTCCGGCAATCCCGGGGTTTGCGCTTGCAGGAGAAGCACAATCAAAGCGTTCACAACCATCTGATGTCCCATTCCGCCGATTAGCTTTCTATGTTCAATGTAATACTTCTTGTCTGACAGAAATTTTCAGGCTTCCGTATGCTATAAATGTCTCGCGATGCAACTTGAGCCGCAGGACTGGATATCCTAGTTGGCTTATCTACAGGCAAAGTTCACCGCCTCGTCGGTACTCCCCGAACCTTTGTAATGCGCGCTCTGCGGATACGGGCACAAGGGTCGCGTCATTTTGACTCCTGCTGCCGGATTCTTGTCGTCTATCAGCTTAGTAGCGACGATCGCGTCAGGCGCCTGGCCGTACTCTACCCATTGCTCGAGCGCAGTGAAAAGGTTTTGCCCCGCATCGTGACTATGCGAAATCTGCAGTTGACCGAAGATGTACGGCCCCAGACCACCCGCGCAGTGCTGCATTCCAGGAACCATGTAGAGACGGACAAACTGATGCGCCGCGTTTTGTCCCATCGCGGAGACGACACTCTGGTAGTAGGAAATCGTATTTTGGGGCGCGATGGCCGGATCGATCCAGCCGTGGTAGAGAATTAATTTGCCACCGCGCGCGGCAAAACGGCTCAGATTCGGGTCGGTTGAATTCAGCACTGAGGCCAGCTTCTGATCGGCCGCTTTCATGGCCTGCTCCACGTCGGCGGTTCGAAAGTTCCAACCGGCATCTTCGTAGACCATGTTTTGAAAAAAGCCGGTTGCATATTTCATACCCGATGATTGCTCGAAGGCCGGTCCAGTCACCCAGTCTTTCCAGCCATTCTCGCCCGCCTCACTGCTTGGCATAATGCCAGGGAAGAATTGTTTTCCATTTGGGTAGCCGCCGCCGGCGTAGATCTTTTTCAGCGTTTGGAGCTGTGGGGCGGTCAGGCAGTCCATTGCTTCTCCAGCTGCCTGGCAGGACAGACTTTCGGGGTTGAAATGGCAGCGGGTAGGATCGGTCAAGATGCCATCGCGTACTTGGTCGTTGGCGTCACACGCCTTCAACACGGCATCTGTGATCAGCGGCAATTTATCGGGCGGGATGAAATTTGCGGGGCTGGCCGTGCCTACTTGCACCGATTGAAGTCCGGCGGCGAGCATATGGGTCCAGTTGTTGGCAGGAGCACCGGCAAGGATGCCATCGTAATCTTGCGGATAGCGCTGCGCCTCCATCAGGGCCTCGCGGCCGCCATCGGAACAGGAATCGAAGTAGGCCCGCTGAGTGGAAGCTCGGTAGAATGCCTTGGTGATGATCTTGGCAGTTTCCGTCATCTCATGGACGGCACGGTAGCCGAAGTCGATAACCTTTTCAGGGTGTCCTAAAGCCCAGCTCGAATCGGTGGCCTCACCGGTGTGTCCGGCATCGGTGGCCACGCCTGCGTACCCGGCGAGCACCGCTCCCGCAAGGCCGCGAAAATCGAGCGCCCCCGCGTAACCTCCGTTCCCTAATCCGCGCAGCTTATGGTTCCATTTCACAGCAGGCAACCACACTTCAATCTGGATGTCGGAATCGCTGCTTGGCGTGGCTTCGATCTGTACGCGGCAGAATTCCGGCAGCTTCTTGTAGAGATTCAGTTCCGGTGCGCCCGGCTTTCGATCAGGTGGTCTGAAAGCGCCGGCAGCCAGGATCTGCGCGGAGGTTACGCTCGCCTTAACGAGTGAAACCGTTTTCAGCGCCTCGCAAGGGTTTGCGCAGAGCGATGCGGCCGCCCAAGCGCCGAACAGCAACAGTCGACGCCTAACTGACATTCCAGGAACTATAACAGTTTTTGATTGTTTTGCGATGAATAAAAAACGTTTTGAGTTGGTGGCTAGTGGGGTGTCGCAACCATTTCGTTTAATACTGAGGTAAAGAACTCCAATCGCTTCGCTCATGGTTTCCGTGCTTCCGGTTGGAGAGCCACTCACGTGGCTCATGGCTCCGAAGAATACGCTGCTTCAGAGCCGCGAGCGGAGCGACCGGAGTTGCATCGCGTGGTAACGTTTTCATCGCGACACTCCACTAGGAATCAAGTGTGGGGGAAAACATGCCTGCCAAAACGCTTTTACGCTGCGCAGGTGGCAAATGTTCAATCGCGTAACGTAATGTTGTTCGCGGCAGGGACTGATAGTGTTCTCGCAAAAATGCGAGCAGGCTTGGGCGCGACACTCGCCCTGCTTCCCGAAGCGCCCAGCCAACTGCCTTGTGAATCAAGTCATGTTGGTCCGACAACAGCATGGCCGCTATGCCAAACACGTCTTCAATCTCCTGCTGTTTGACAAAGGTCAACGTGGAAACAATTGCAATCCGCCGCTCCCAAAGGTTGCCGGATTTTGCGAGGCGATACAAGTTATCGCGCGGACGTGTCTTCAGATAGTGACCCACAATGTAGGGAGCAGAAGTATCGACGAGATCCCAGTTGTTGAAGCGCCGCGCGTGAGTTAGATAGAAGTCGAAGATTTCTTGCGCCTCGCCGTCACCGGCCCGCTCGTATTGCGCTACAAGAATCTCGGCGGCTGTGAAGCGATGCTCGTGGATAGGAGAGTGCAGCAGACGTGCAATGTCTTTGCGAGATAGGTGCAGATAGCAGTGCGCCACCTTTCGCTGGAACGGAACGCGCACCCCGAGAAATTGATCGCCCTCGCCGTACTGCCCTTTGCCGGTCTTGAAGAACCAGGCGGAACTTTTCGCGCGCTCGGGTTCGCCCAAGGAAGCCAGTTCGAGTTCCAGGTCTTTGCGTGTTTTTCTCATGTTTGTCCTTCCCTGATACTCTGACTGATTGCTATGAAGGTGTTTGCAAACCGAGTTGCCGTAATCACGGGAGGCGCCAGCGGGATTGGCCGCGCGTTGGCCGAACGTTTTGCCGCGGCCGGCATGCGCATTGTGCTAGTTGACGTGGAGGAGCCAGCGTTACACGAGGCAGCACGGGCTATGCAGGAGACGGGGGCGGTTGTGCTGCCGGTAATGGTAGACGTATCGGATGCGGCGGCCGTTGAAGCGCTTGCAGAGGAAGCTTACTCGAAATTCGGCGCGGTACATGTGCTTTGCAATAATGCCGGGGTGGCAGGCGGCGGTGCGCCCGTCTGGGAACAATCACTCGCCACGTGGGATTGGGTTCTCAAAGTGAATCTGTGGGGCGTCATTCATGGTGTGCATGCTTTTGTACCGCGCATGTTGGCTGCTGGAGAAGAGGGTCACCTCGTTAACACGGCCTCGGCGGCCGGACTTAGAACCGGACCGCTTCTTGCCCCCTATCACGCTTCCAAACATGCGGTGGTCGCTTTGTCCGAATCGCTGCACTTCGATCTGCAACTCGCGCGGGCGAAGGTAAGTGCCTCGGTTTTGTGCCCGGCTTTCGTGAAGACGCAACTGCCCGACAGCACGCGTAATCAGCCGGCGACAGTTGATGCGGGCCGGTATCCCGACGCCATGCGGAACAAGGTCACGACCGGCATGCTGCCGGAAACCATTGCTGAGCGGGTCTTTGCAGCGGTACGTGACGAGCAGTTCTGGATCCTAACCCACGATGACTTCGATGATATGATCCGGGCGCGGTTCGAAGGGATGCTGCGGCGCGAAAATCCGACGCCTCACGTGTTTAGTTGAGCTTCTGCCATTTATACATGATTAAGTTCACCATCATTCTTCGCCGTAAGCCAGAGTTAAGCCACGAGCAGTTTGTCGAGCATCATCGCAACGTGCATGCGCCCCTATTTACGTCGCTGCCTGAGGTCAAGCAGCATGTGCGGCGTTACGTCCAATGTCATGCAACAGGGGATCAACTGCCAGGTTTGCTCCCGTCTAATATCGACGGAACTACCGAGCTGTGGTTCGATGACCTGGCCGGCCTGGCCGGGGTTTTCGAATCGAAACCATATTTAGAACTGATAAGGCCTTATGAGGCGAGCTTTTTGGACCTGCACGCCTGCGAGTTCCTGGTTGCGACAGAGAATGTTGTCACCAGCTAGGCAATCGAGTCACTTAGTCTCGGCGAACAAATCTTTCCACGATTCATCAAGCGAAATCCAGCGCTTGACTTCTTCGTCCCAGCTTGGCGCCAGATGCGGCACATGCAACATGCCATGGCCTTCGGAGCACAGTAACTCGGTGCCGGACCAGTTCAACAAGAGACATCCCGGGCACCCAACACGCACCGGGAAACAAAGCAGCCGCAGACAGACGCGGCAGCGCGCCCGTTGATCGGCCACGGCCCAGAACAGCACGCCCATGGTGCCGAGCGTGTAGAGCCACAGCAGGAACGGGCCGGCCGCCGGATCGTGCGAACCGTATAAGATAGCCGAACTGGAGCGGCTCCATTCAAGCGCCGCCACAAACACCAGCAGAAATGCAAGCGATACCTTGCTGACGAAGAACGCAACGCGAGGAACCATTGCGCGACGGTCGGTGGCGTTCAGCAGCGTGCGTAATCTTCGCAAGGGCGCGCGCGAGACCGCCAATACGAGCAGCCCCGATGCCAGCGCCGATATCGCAAACACGCCCAGAGGAATCCAGGCAGCCTGCTTTACGAACGAGTACCGAAGCTCAGAGCGGAAGAAGTCATAGCAGGCTGTTTCGGCGATATGGACCAGTTCGCTATCGAGCTCTTTTTCGGTGATGCCGGGCCGGATGCGCGCCACCACCATGGCTTGTGCATCGGGCACATATGGCTGCACCAGATAGACGGCGGTCTGTCTGGATAGGAAGTGAAATGAAGGCGGCAAAACAGCGGCGACTGTATGCCAGTCGTGGCCCATTTGGATCTTCGAACCGACCGCGCGCGGATTGGCGTGGAATAAAGTACGCCATAAGGAGTTGGTTAAGACTACGCCGCTACGCTCCGGGAATTTGCCGAACAAAGGTACAGCGTTCAGCGTGCGGAACAAAGCGGCATTAGTTCTAACAACCAGTGGCTGGGTCACTTGGCCGCGTCCGGTTCGCACTGCCTGATGACTCACTACAAATGGGGCGATGCTTTCGAGCGTCTTGCTGCGACTCGCCCAAGCGGGAATGACATCGGGCGGTAATCCTTCGTCTGCGCCCCCCACACTTGGGTGGAACCAGATATAAACCAGCCGGGCTGAGCCTGCATCCGTTCCGGTAACGAGAATGTTGCGCGTAGCGGGCAGCCCCAACGTGCAGGCTAACAGGAGGAGAAGCGCGCCTGCTAATCCACCCAGGCAGGTCCACGGGGAACGCAGCACCTCCCGCATTCGACTCTGCACGACATCCTGCCCGGTCAAATGCCAGAAGGCGTCCGGCAGCGCGCCCAGGCAGCGGCGAATCAGCAGCAGGGCCTCTTTTTTGGTCCAACTTTGGGCGTGGAGGAGAAATTGCCAGCGATGCCAAATCTCGGCTTGCCATTCGTTCTTCCAATCGAGGCGCTGTGGCGCGGGAACCAGCCAGGCAGCGCATTGGATCAGCGCCCCGCAAATCACGAGCGCAATTGGACGCCGTGGTTCCATCTGATTCTTCTCCTGTCTAGCGGCGCGGCTTTGCCACCAGCCGGCTGAGCAACGGATACCGTTTTTGCGCCTGCTCCAGAACTTCGGAACCGCCGCGCGTGATCTTGTAATACTTGCGGGCAGGGCGCTGCTCGGCTAATGCCTTTTTCTCCGCCTCCCACTGCGACCCAATCAATCCGTCTGCTTCCATGCGCCGCAGCGCCGGATAAACCGTTCCGCTGGGGAGGCCTGTTGCATCCATGATGTCGAATCCATAGTTACTGCCCTGGTCAACGGTCTGCAGGATCAGGGCGGCGGTGTGCGATAACTTCGTTGATTCGCTCATACTATATAGCATTCTACTTCATTTCGAGAAACGCCAACAGGTCTGAATTGATGGTGTCCGCGTGGGTAGTGGGCATGCCGTGCGGGAAGTCCTTGTAGGTTTTCAGGGTTCCGTTTTTCAGCAGTTTTGCGGACAGCGGGCCGGAGGCAACATAGGGAACAATCTGGTCTTCCTCGCTGTGCATCACCAGTACCGGAACGGTGATTTTCTTGAGGTCTTCCGTGAAGTCGGTCTGAGAAAAGGCCACGATGCCGTCATAATGGGCCTTGGCGCCCCCCATCATCCCCTGCCGCCACCAATTTTGGATGATTGCCTCCGAGGCTTTCGCACCCGGCCGGTTGAATCCGTAAAAGGGCCCGGCTGGGAGGTCGCGATAGAACTGCGAGCGATTCGCGGCGAGTTGCGCCTGCAGATTATCGAACACTTCCTTGGCAAGCCCGAGCGGATTGGCCGCTGTCTTCAGCATGAGCGGAGGCACGGCGCTGATCAGCGCTGCCTTAGTCACGCGGTCTTCGCCATGCCGGCTCAGATAGCGCGTCACCTCTCCGCCGCCGGTGGAATGGCCGACATGGATCGCGTTCTTCAGGTCGAGATGCGACGTGAGAACCGCCAGATCATCGGCGTAATGATCCATGTCGTGGCCTTCCGACGTCTGGGTGGATCGGCCATGGCCACGGCGGTCATGGGCGACCACACGGTAACCATGACGCAAAAAGAACAACAACTGCGCGTCCCAATCGTCGGCGGACAGCGGCCAGCCATGGCTGAACACAATGGGAGTACCCGAACCCCAGTCCTTGTAAAAGATCTCTGTGCTGTCGTTCGTGGTGACTGTGGGCATGTGGACCCCTTCACAGGAAATAGCGTCCCCTATTAAAGCACAGGTTGCCGGCGTTCCGAGGGTTCATCTAAGCGGCCAACTCCGGCTGTCCGCGTAAGTCTCAATCCGTGCCGGCGATCAAAATCCCAAAAGGAGCAATGTTGAATGCAGGCGATCGAGGAGCGCTGCCCGGCGGACTAGCCAGCAGCAGGCTGGATAAACCAGGCCATTCGCCGGGCATGCCGGTAATGGTTACTTGCTGCTCGTTTGGACTGGTATTCAGGACAACTAAAGCGGTGCTCTTCTCCCCCGCCTTGCGGCCAAAGGCGAAGACATGCGGATTGCCGGATTCGAGCGGAAGATAGACGCCATCCCGAAAGGCGGCGCTGTCGTGTCGCAGCGCGAGCAGCTTGGAATACCACGCGTAAATAGAGTCGGGGTCGGACTGTTCGGTTTTTACGTTATAGTGCTGAGCGCTTGACTCGACGGGCAGCCAGGGCGAACCCTTACTAAAGCCCGCGTTACGCGCGAGGTCCCACTGCATGGGTGTTCGTTCTCCATCGCGATCATCGGCGCGCGGCCGTTTCGGACCGGTCGGCACGTTTTTCAATTGTGCGGCCGCCATGTTTCCCATGCCGATTTCTTCACCGTAATACATGAGGACGCAGCCGCGCTGGGTGAGTGTCAATGCCGCCGTCAGTTTAGCGATCTGGTCGTTATGTTCGCCATCGCCGAAGACGCTCCACTGCCGCTGGTGATCATGGCTGCTCAAGAAGAAGACGGGTGTCTGGCCGCCGAGTTCGAGTTGGGCCGCATCCACCTGCTTTTTGAAAAGCCGCGCGTCGAGAGTGTGCATCCCGCCGAAAAGAAAGTCCATCGGCAGCTGGATCTCGTCGTGGTTCTTTCCATAGACTCTGGCGAGGTCTTGAATCGTGGCGGTGGACGATTCGCCGAGGAGCACACGGTCGCCCGAGTAGCCATTCAAGATCTTTCGCATCTCGCGCAAAACTTCGTGGTTCTCCGGGCGTCCTGAATTATAGGGCTGCAAGGCCGCGGGGCCGCCGGGCGCGGGGGGATGCGGATCTTCGGGAAACGCGGGATCTTCGAATAAATAGGGAGTGGCATCCAGCCGGAAACCGCTGGCGCCGTGATCGAGCCAGAAGCGCACCACATCGTACATGGCTTTGCGCAGCTGCGGGTTATTCCAGTTCACGTCTGGCTGTTGTGGCAGGAAAACGTGGTAATACCATTGCTTCGTCGGAGGGTCCCAAGTCCAGGTGTAACCGCCAAAGATCGATGTCCAGTGAGTAGGCGGCTGCGCCGCGCCTCCACCGCTTCGCCACAGATACCAGTCGCGCTTTGGATTGGTGCGGGAGGATCGCGACTCTTTAAACCAGGGGTGCTGATCGGAGGTGTGATTCAGCACAAAGTCGACGAGTATCCGTATGCCGCGCTTGTTGGCTTCCGATACGAGTTTGTCCCAATCGGCGAGCGTTCCGTATTCGGGAGCCACGCTCACGTAATCAGAAATGTCGTAGCCGAAATCGAGATTGGGTGATGGAAAAAAGGGAGTGAGCCAAATCGCGTCGATTCCCAGCTGCTTGAGGTAATCCAGGCGGGAGGTGATGCCGTTCAAATCACCGACGCCGTCACCGTTTGAATCCTGAAAGCTGCGTGGATAAATTTCGTAAACTACGGCATGGTCATACCAGCGGGTTGTCTGCTGCTCTTGGGCAGAAGAAACGCTGAGCAGGCTAAGCAGCGCGATCACGAAGAGGGCCAACCTCATGTGAGACATCCTACTCCACGGGCTTACTCTCAGATGGTGACCACGAATGCCACCTGCATTTTGCAGGAAATGGACAACCCCTTCGACAGAAGCGAGTACGATATCGACCCTGACGATCTTCCGGCGAAACGCTGGCCGGCAAAGTCGGACCTTTTACCGAACAGGTGCAAAGCATGCCGCGCCCGATCGATTACAGTCGGGCGACGCAAGCCTTTCGCGGATCCTTTTCACGCAGGAAAAGCAAAGTTTAATCGGTGTTAAAGGGTCCCCGCAATACTGGAAATGCCATTTAAACTACATGCTAAAGTCAGGTTAGTCGGAGATGACCAAGGTAGTTAGAAAGTTACAGACCGCTTACGAAATCGGGGTCGGCGAGGATTCGTTTACTTCGACGGACGATCATGTGTATCGCGCCATGTATTCGTATCTGCGGAAGGATCTGGGACTGGCCGAGTCTGTGGCGCAGGAGCGTGCGACTTCCGAAGTCACCGGCAAGCTCGTCAAGGGATTCTGTGATCAGTGCGAAGAACTCGGTCTGACATTTGAGGACAAGCTGGTGCTCGATCTCGGCGCCGGATTAGGCGGGTTATCGGCGGAAGTGGCCAGGCGCGGAGCGACGGTGGTCTCGATTGAACCTGGAGCCGCGTGGCGAAGTGTCGCAGCGGGGCGACTAGCAAAAGCCGGGAACGGCGTTGTGCTCGGAGGCGTTGGGGAAGCGTTACCGGTTGCGTCGAATTCGATCGACTTGATTGTAAGTCTGCAGGTGCTGGAGCATGTACAGTCTCCGCAGCGGGTGATCGAAGAGGCTTATCGCGTGCTTAAACCGGGCGGCCATTTCTTCTTTGCTTACGAAAATTATTTGTCTTTCTACGAACCGCATTACCGGGTTCGCTGGCTGCCCCTGTTGCCGAAACCGCTGGGCGCAGCCTATCTCCGGCGTCTCGGGCGCGATCCGCAGTTCCTACTGGAAGCGGTGACCTACACGACTTTTCCGGCTGTGAGAAGACATCTTTTCGCGACCGGCTTTAAGTGTACGCGTATCGATAACTTCCGGTCGGGTTTGCGATCGCAGGCCAAGACCAGTGCGAAATGGAAGCTGATGAAGGCGGTCTCCTCGGTTCACGAAGGACTGGCGGTCCAATTAATGGCCGGCAAGGATTATTTACAACGCACCTGCAAGACCGCTATTCATGAATTAGTGCGCAAGCCCAGCTGAGTGGCGGTGTCAATAGCTCCACGCAGCGGCCTACTCGAACTTGGCCAGCACTGCCGTCAAGTCGTCCTCCGGCAGGCCTCCTGATACTTTCGTGAACAACTCGTCCACAAAATGCCGTGGCGCAAGATTCTTACCCGCTCGCAGAAACTCGATGAGCCTTCCCTGACCAAACTGCTCGCCGTCAGCAACCGTAGCTTCCACGATACCGTCAGTATACAGCAGTAACTTATCTCCGCATCCGAAAGGAACCGAGACACTCGTGTAAGTCGCCTGAGGAAATGGACCGATGAAGAGACCGTTCTCTTCCAGCTTGACTAACTCGCCATTCTCCCGGAGTAGCAGAGCAGGTGGATGGCCCGCACCCGCGTAAGTCACCGTCCGCAGTGAGAGATCGATTGCCGCGCAAGCGGCTGTCACATACTGGCCTACCAAGACATCGCGCAGCATGACGTTGAATCCGGCGAGTACCCGGGCCGGATCTTTCGCCTGCTCTCGTTGCGCCAGAAAACACATCTTCAGCATGGAAGCCACTAAAGCCGCAGGAACTCCGTGCCCCGATACATCCGCCACCAAAATCGTGAGCGAATGTTCGCCACTCTCGATGAAATCATAGAAATCACCCGCCACGGAAGTCATCGGCTCATAGCGGCTCGCGAGTGAAAGATTGTGTAACGCCGGTAAAGTCCGCGGCAGAATCGACATCTGAATCCGTCTCGCAGTAGCCAGTTCCTGTTCCACTTCCGTCAGCTTGGTTTCTCTCTTCACCACGCGTCGTAAGGCTGCATAGATCAAACCAGATAACAGAACAAGAAAGCCAAAAGGTTCTATCTGAAATCCCTTCGGCCTTAGACCAAGGTTATTCAGTAAAACCATCACCCCAAAAACGATTAGCGGCACTCTGAGGCTCGTTCGGACTGCATCCGGACGTTTCTGCAGAAAGCTATTTAGTAACACCAGCAACGTGCCGCCGATAATAAGGCTGTTGTTGATCTGCTCAGTCCGATGTCCCTGATGAGCGAAGAGCGTCAGCGGAATTGCCAGTACGGCAAAGCCGGCCTCGATCCAGAGCCAGATAGAAAGGGAATGTCTCCAACCGGATCCGAGTAACTCTCGCGCGAAACACGCATACGGAATGGCAATCAGGTAGGTTAGGACACTCCGCGCCATCCCGAACGCGTCTTGGTTTGCTCCGCATGCCAAACGAACCAGATCGTTGTCAAACAGCAAACGCGCCGCATACACGATTGCCAGCACGCCGAGCCAAACCAGCAGCCGGTCTCGCGATCGCAGCTTGGAGAGAACGATTGAGACGATACCTACAACCATAACGATGCTGGCAACCGCTACAAACGGCAGCCCCATGCGTAAGCCGTACTGTAAGTCTTGCGCTGAAATGGAGACATCTGGCGTCATTGGGTCAAGCACCATTCTAGAGACGGCCGCATGCGGAGTCTGCCAATTGACGCCAGTCTTGTCTAATCCAAAGCTGCTTTACTTTTTGTTAAAACGTAAAGCGATGAAGGCGTCCATTCTTTCGGCGAAAAACCAGATCGTGATTCCATGTGAAGCACGCGAAGCCCTCGGAATCAAAGCGGGTGGCGAACTGCTGGGCTTATCTTCATGGCGAGCAATACAAAATCGTCCGGCCAGACTTCATCTTTTTCTTCACGCTGGATGAGGGAAAGGTGGTCGCGGAGATCGAACACCCGCATGGCCTCTATCTGGCTGATGCGCTGCCCAAGCTGCCAAGGTCTAGCACTATACGCGGAAGCACATGCAAAGGCTTACCGACGAATTGAATTCGTTGCCGAGGTCAAAGGCACGAGGCGCGTTTTGGATTTAACGCGCGAAGATTTGTGCAAGGCCATGGCGAGCGCAAAAGATGCGGCGAGCTTATTCGTTGGTCAGTTAACCAGTGATTACGTATAAGCAGACGCGATGAAGCTCCGTTGAAAGTCACGATTGTGGAATCCAGAGGTGTTTTGGGATCTCGGCGGTCACTCCGGGGCAAAACAGCGCTACCGTTACAGGCGAAAGCGCCTGTTCCACAAGAGGCACACTGGTATTTTGCGGTTAGAGGCGAGATTCAAAATGGCGAGTGTGACTTTCATGTGATTCCGCGGCCCATCGGGCAATGGCTACTCCCTTGGCTGTATCGTGCTGAATCGCTCCAGATACTGACCTAAGGCTTCTGGAGACGATCTGGGGCGGCCTCGGCATCATTCAGTTGCGACAGGCTGCCAAAGCTCGACACGATTTCCTTCCGGATCGGTGATCCAGCCAAACTTTCCGAAGTCATAGCTTTCGCGTTTTGGATCGACGGTGACACCTTCTTCAATCAGACGATCCAGCACACCGTCCAGGTCGTCCACCTGGAGATTGATCATCGCCTTCTGCGCCGGAGGGAAGTACGCATTGTCTTGTTTGAAAACGGAGAAGACGATTTGGGGGTATTGCGTCGGGGCAGGAAACGCGAATGATCCGTCGGACTTCACCAGACCGAGATGCCGCTCGTACCACTGATACAGAGCTTTTGGATCGTCCGCTCGCAAAAATATACCGCCGAAGCCAGTGATTGAAGCCATGCAGCCTCCTATGAGAACCGTTTAAAAGTTCAGAAGATGGAAGGTGTGGGGTTTAGGCCCCGGCTTCCTGATTATATGTGGTCGTGGCTGCGGGAGCGGCGGTGGATTCGACAGGGGCTTTGCGGCGGAGGAGGGCAGCGGAGATGAGAGTAATGACAAGACCGACGGGCAGGGGCTCCAGGAAGGTGTAGGCCATGTTGACGAAGGGATTCTGGTAGAGCTGCTGAGAGCGCTGGATGGCAGCGACCTGTGCGGCGGTGGCAGCGGGGTCGAGTCCGGAGGCCTGGACATTGTGAATCTGCGCGGCGAAGTAGCTGTCCATGAAGTGGGGCAGGAAGTTGAAGTAGAGGACCTCCCACATGGCGACGTAGCAGACGGTGGTGATGAGGGTGATCAGGATGCCGCAGGCGAAGGCGCGGCCGAAGGAGATTTGGCCGGCGAGGGTGTTGTCGCGGTAGCTGCGGATGCCGAAGTAGATTAGCAGGAACGACGCCACCATGATGGTGTAGCCGAGAGCCATGCTGTGGCCGGAGCCGATCTTGCCGGCGAGGAGAAGCGAGCCGCCCATCAGGACGGAGATGATGAGGCCGGAGATAAGGCCGAACGTGAGGACGGTTTTCTTCATGCGAAGCTCCTGGTGCGCGTAAGGATGGAACCACGATGCGGTGTAACAGGGCCGGATGTCGTCATCCTTTCGGGTGATTTTACAAGAATGGGGCGGAAATCGTGCTTTCGGGTGACGCGGTCAGGGCAGGAGACATAGTTCTTTGCCGCGCCGGACGGCCTGGGTGCGGCGGGTGGCTCCAAGCTTGTCGAAGGCGCGGGCACAGTGTGTCTTGACGGTGTTTTCGGAAATGAAAAGCTGCGCGGCGATCTCGCGATTGCTGAAGCCGCGGGCAATCAGGGTGAGGATCTCGAGTTCGCGTGGCGTGATGCCGAGGGTCTGCTGGTGGACCGTGTTGGGAGCGAAGGGTTGGAGGGCGGGGGCTTCGGCGGGGACAAGCACTTCCCTCACCACAACCGTTTCGCGGATGGTTTCGCGACTGCGCGTGATGCGGAGGCCGAGCCAGATGCCGAAGGTCGCGAAGAGGATGGCGATGAGCGCGCTGTAGAGCTCTATGGAATGCTCGATGATGACGAAGCGGTATTCGGTGTATTGGAGGGTGGCGATGAGGAGGCCGCCGACGAGGCCGAAGATGAGGACGTGGCGCTTCATGATGGGTTGTGAAGAAGTATATCGATAGCTTAGCCACCTGGAGAATCACAGTGCGAGCGTCAACCACAACGCCATTGATTTATCCTGCTAAACGCACATCCGGGCTGGTAACCGCTGCCGAGGAATTGCAGGATGAACGCCGACTTCCCAGTCCCAATCTGGGCCAACTTCCAGATCCAATCCACCGTCTATGTTCTGGTAAGGGGCGTGAGCTGGAGAAGTCGGACGGCTTTGTTGCCCGCAACAGTATGCCGTCTCTAAGCCGAGAACCCGTTTACTACAGATTCGACAAAACGTCTCTTTTGTGAGCCGATCCCTTGCACATCAAAATATCTCGTGGGTACGATGGCGCAGGACAGTGAGTGTCGGTGGCAGACGTATGGGTCGGCTTCGTTTTATGTGTACCACGCGTTCCCTTTGGACAACTGGCGGCGGAGTATTCCAATGCCGCAACTTTCGACGGCTCTAAAGAATTCGGAAATCTGTCGGACTTACAATTATCCAGCGCCAGCCACGACGCTCCAGCGCCCCTTTAACTTCGACCGACTGGCCGCGCGGATGAGCCTCGGCGGCAGCCAAATAGTCGCTCGGGCTCAAGGCGACCTTCACGTTGAGATCACCGTCCTCGCTTTCCCAATGGATCACCACTTCGCGGGCAAGAGTCACATCAGACAGATCAGTCGGATCAGCTTCGTTTTGTAGCCGTATGACCCTACCGTTAACGGTCTCCGGTCTCGGCGGCAGTTGCTCGCGCATGGCCTTGGCGGCTATCCGGGCAACCTGGATGTGTCGCGGCCCGATGAAAGCCTCCCGAAATGGCTCGGTCGGCCATTCAGGGCTGAAGGTAAAGGAGAAGCCAAGCCCGCTAGGCGAGGTCTGTTCGACAAGATCGGCCAGGTACTCACACATGTTCGCGCTTAAACCAGTTTCGTAAGCTTTGACAACCACGCCAGGATCCTCGATAGATGCGGCCTCTTGCAGCACGCGGATGCCTCGGGCCAGCCGCTGAATGACTCGGCGCTCGAAAGGAGGTTCCTGAAATTCCTCCATTCCCGGTAACACGAGATGCGTATTTTGAAGGACAGGCGATTCGATTGTGAAGCCGAAGCTTCCCTTGAAAGTATGCCCGAACCTGCAGTTTTCGGCATACTCGGACCCTTTCTTTTTTACGCGCCAGAAATAGGCGCCCGGCATTATCTCCGTCGTCGCACCGCCGGCCAGCAGCTCGCGCATCCTCGCCGTATAGCTCGATGCCTGCTTCAAGTTAATCGTGTCTCCGTAGACCTGCTCGTCGGGAACGCGCGATTTGACGACATCGAAACCGATCGACCGGACGGCCGTTATGACCTCGATGCGATCCCGCCCCTCAACCTGCGATAAGGTTTCCAGTGCGCCATCCAGGCGCTTTACGGTCTCGCTTGTTTCAACCGAAGTCGGAACCACTAACTCGACGTTCTCGAGTCCAGGAGCCGAACTCACGTAAAGCTGGACATTCCTCTTGCCGGATGCGCGGCCGCGAAAAAATTGATCGGCGTAGGAGTCACCGTGCAGAGGCTGGTCGGCCGCCACAGCGGCCGCCTCCGGCCTCCATCCGTTGAATTCCAGATAGCGCCGGAGCAGACCTAGCGGAACTGTAAGCTCTTCGGTCATGCGAATTGGGCTCGCCGGCGCGCTCTCTCCTTCTCAACGAGACCCTTAAGAACCTCTGGCGTCAGACGTTGGTTCACCGGGATCTTAATCCTTTTTTTGAATCGCTCTTCACGGGCTCGCCCGAAAAAGCGTGCCAATAGCAACAGTTTCGGAACGTTGTGGCACCCTCTTCAATTTGATGCCACGTATCATACGCTTTGGGTAGGCATAGCAGTATCAGTACGAGGGTCGCCGCACCCGGCTCACGCTGAACAATGTCATTGTAGTTCTTGCCTTCGAGATCGTAGATAATGTGGCCGTCATTTAGCTCCCAATCGTAAGAGGCCTTAACCTGAAAATCTAGTGGGAACCCTGCGTTCGAGAGCCTGAAACCGCTCGGTTTACTCGAGTCAGGAATCCACGCGACCAGTTGAAAGTGGCCGTCTACTCCATAGTCGTACTCGTACTTGATGCCGTAGTTAAGTCCTGCTGACCCAGCCAGGGCGTAAATATTTGCAACGCAGAGGCTTTCCTGTCTGTGCTGCTTAGTGATCGACAAATTGCAGTGAACCCCGACTCCAATGGCCGGTTCAGTACTAAACTAAACCGGCTGACGGGAAACTATTGTATATGGTGCGTTACGAAGGCCACATTTCTATGCCAGGGCACGCACAAATAACGGGAAAGGAGGAGGCGAAGTTACCGCAGACCTGAGGTCCTTTGCTTCGCGTCGAACATATGCACCTGGCGACTTCAATCACTACTCCGAGAATGATTCTCATCCTTGGAAGCATGGGAGTTCCGGGACAGTCACACCGTGATTTCGCAATGGCACGAGCATAAGTCCAGGAGATTACTCCATGAACGCCCTTTGCGTCTGGAATCCATCTGGATGTCGGAGATCTGGAAGGGACTTCGGTCGACGCCGGTATCACACCTCCCTATCCGGGAGCATCTTGGCTTGTGCTTTATAAGAGGCACCAATGTCATTGAGTTTTTGATAGAGGCTCGTGTGGTTTGGAGCCGGAAAATACCTCCACGAAAGGCGGCATGGCAGGCCAGAATTCCCCTCCACAAATGGCAGCAATCGACTCTGGGAAAAGTAAGGGGCTAATCTTCGGGGAGGCGGCCGGAGAGATAAAGGCGCTGAGGGTCAGTATGCTGGCCGCCGGTTTGGGCGCGGACGACGTGTACGGCAATGGGCTGGCCCGCTTTGATGCTGGCTTGCATCTTGATGACCTCGTCGGGAGAGGACATCGCCTGGCGGTTGATCGAGAGGATGGTATCGCCTTGCGCCATGCCGATATCGTCGGCAAAGGATCCGGGGTCGACTGAGACTACTTTGACGCCGCTGCGATCGGCGATTTGCAGATCTTTGCGCTCCTTCTCGGTCAACCGCATGATCGTGATACCGAACTTAACGGGCGTCAGCGATTTGGTGAGGACGGGCGGCGCAACAGACTCCGGTCGATCGGCTGCCATTTGCGGATCATCGGCCCAAATCACGGACCGATCCACCACGCCTACTTGCACATCCAGGCGTTTGCCGTTCCGGTCGAGGGTCAACTCCACGTCTGAGCCGATGGGCATGTCGGCTACTTTGGTGACCAGTTCCTCGCCATTCTTGACCGGGACTTTATTCATGGCGATGATGATGTCGTCTGGTTTGACACCAGCCTTGCCGGCGGGACCGTCTGGTTTCACGCTATCGACAATGACACCGTGATCGAGACCGAAGGCTTGTAAGGTATCGGACTGGCTGCCGTTAGGCGTCCATTTGATGCCGAACGAGCCGCGGACCACCCGGCCTGAACGAATGATGTCGTTGTACACCTTCACGGCCTGGTTCGACGGCAGGGCAAAGCCGATTCCCTCGTAGGAGCCGCTGCGGGTGGCAATCATGGTGTTCACCCCGATGACTTCGCCGCGCGTATTCAAAAGCGGTCCACCGCTGTTACCGGGATTGATGGCCGCGTCGGTTTGGAGAAAGTTCTGGAATTGCTTGGCGCCCGGCAGATCGCGGCTGGTTCTTTGCGCGCTGATGATGCCGGCCGTGACGGTGGCCTGCAGGCCGAATGGCGAACCGATGGCGATTACCCAATCTCCGACCTGCACGCTGTCCGAGTTGCCGATTTCGACTGGTGTCAGCGTCTCGCGTGGCTGAATTTTGAGAATCGCCACGTCCGTCTCATTGTCATAGCCGACCAAACGCCCGTGATATTCGTAATCTCCGCCCGCCAGCTTGACCTTGATGCGGTCGGCATTCTCGACGACGTGAAAATTGGTGAGGATGTAGCCTTTTTTATCGACGATGAAGCCGGTGCCGGAACCTTCCGTGCGAAAAGAGCGCGGTTCGCTGTTGCCGAAAAAGCGCTTGAACATGTCGGAAGGGTCGTGACCCTTGGGTGCCGGGGTTGCATCGTCGCCACCGTTGTCTTCCTCGGTATCGTCGTGATGCTTAGCGCCCTGCTTGCCGGGTTTTGGCAGGTAATCGGATTCGATGTAGACGACCGACGGCTCAACGCGCTTGGTGAGCTTGGTGAATTCGTTGGCGATCGGTACGGCTTGCGGAATGCTGAGCGGCGTCGCGTCGGCAGCGGCGGGTGGCGGCCCATTCTGATGATCGGCCTTTACGCCGGTGTTGATCACGGTGCCGATCACTATTCCCGTAACCAGCGTGAACAGCAGGAGGACGAAGCTGAGTACTTTAGGCTGCTTCACGAGTTGTAAAAACCGCATTCCCTGGACCTTTTCGTCAGCTGACACTCTCAGTATAGAGAAAATTGTCGTTCTTTCTTCTCCGATGTCAGGTTCTAGCACCGGGTTTCACTTCAACGGCGAGGATGCCGGTAAGAATGAGGGCTCCTCCGGCGAGGGCGGCCCAGGTGAGACGTTCCCGGCCGACCAAAACGGCGGTTGCCAAGGCGAAGACAGGTTCGAGCGCAAAAATCAGTGCCGTGCGGGTGGGTGTGGTGTGCTGCTGGCCCCAGGTTTGGAGGGCGAAGGCGATGGCGGTGGCGAAGACGGCGGTGAGCAGGATGGCAAAGAGCAGGCTGGGGCGCCAACGAGCGATGGGTGGCTCGATGGCCAGGGAAATAGTAGATAAGAGCGCGGCGCAAGCGATTTGGCCGAGGGCGACGGCCTGGAACATTTCGCGCTGGGAGTAGTAGCCGACCAGCAAAAGATGAAACGCGAAGACGACGGCGCAACCGACCGTGAGCAGGTCTCCATAATTGATGCGAAAAGGGCCGCCGCGCGCGGCGGGTAAGGTGAGGAGGAGCATGCCGGCCGAGGCGACGAGAATGCCGCCGAATTCTCGCGGGTTCGGCCAGCGGCGATAGATGGCGGCGCTGATGAGCGGCACCAGGACGATATACAAGCCGGTGAGGAAGCCGGAATTTCCGGCAGTGGTGTATTTGAGGCCGACGGTTTGGAGCAGGTAGCCGAGCCAGAGGAAGAGACCGGCGATCGCTCCGCCACGGACTCCGGCCCAGACCGTTCTTCTTGGTACCTGCGAGAAAGGGCGCCAGAAGATCAGCAACAGGCAAAGTGAGGCGAGAGAGAAGCGCAGGGCGAGAAAGTAAAGCGTCGAGATGTCGTTGAGCGCGCTCTTGACAACGACAAAGGTGGTGCCCCAGACCAGGGCGACCAGCGCAAGCGCCAGGTCAGCTTGCCAGCGAGGAGGGCGATTGTCAATTTCAGACTTTGTTGGCATGGAAGTTTCGGCAGTATTTGGCGTATGCGACCCCAGGGAAGGTTTGGACCCGGTGACTTGACTCGAGTTACCGCTCTCCGCCTCTTTCGTCCTGAACGGCGGGCCGGCTCAGGCTCTCGTAGATCGGGCGCGAGCCCAGGAGCGTAGGAACTACCATTGCGCCGAAGCATGCCCACAACATGGGCATGAGCTGGGTGAAGCTGGCGGTTAGCTCGATCACAAGAATGATTCCAGTAACGGGAGCTCTTACTACAGCGGTAAAGAACGCAGCCATGGCGACAATTGCGAAGGTGGTCGGAGGTACCACAACGTGGAGGAACGCCAAGCCGCAGAGTGCCGAGAACAGCAGCCCGATTTGTGCTCCTAGAACGAGCATGGGCGCAAATAGGCCGCCTGGCGTTCCAGCCGCATAAGACAAAGGGCCCAGCACAAAGCGCAAAGCAAAGATAAAAGGAAGCAGCGTGATACTTTCTCCCGACGACAGCAAGCGCCGCGTGATGTTATCGCCGCCTCCGACCAGACCTGGAGCGAACCAGGCGACGGTTCCCACCACAGCTCCAATCGCTGCGGCGCGAAGTTCGATCGGCCAGTTGATTCGGTCGGCCACTGAGATACCGGCGAGGATGGCCCAGTTGTAGCCCATCCCCAGTAGTCCCGCGAGGGCACCTAGTGCTAGGAAGAGAAGGCCGCTTCCAAGACCGGTATACGGCAGGGGTGGGACTTGGAAATCCGGGCTGCGGCCGAGAAATAAGCGTGCCACCGCAATGGCACAACAGGAGGAACCGAGCGCGGCAATGGCAACGCGAGTGTCGAAGCGGCGGATGAGTTCCTCCAATACGAAAACGGACCCGGCGATAGGAGCATTGAAGGCGGTGGCGATGCCAGCGCCGCCGCACGACGCTAGCAGCGCCGTGCAATCCGCTTCAGAGAGCTGGAATCTTTTGCCGACGAAGGCGCCGATATCGGCTCCCATTTGCACGCTAGGGCCTTCGCGGCCAAGCACGAAACCGCCGCCGATGGCCAGTAATCCGCCAACGAATTTCACCAGAATGAGGCTGAAAGGCGCCGGGGGTAATTCACCTTTGGCGACGGCTTCGACGTGGGGAATGCCGCTCCCGGCGGCGTAAGGCGAGAAGCGTCTGACCAACCAGGCAGCCGCGAAGGCAGCCGCTGCCACAATTCCCACGGTCAGCAGAAAACCTGGCAACGGCCGCGCATGGGCGCGCATGATGAGATCGCCGCGAATGTGATCAGCGCTCTTGAGTAACAGGCGAAACAACGTTACTAACAGGCCGGTGAGCGCGCCGGTTAAGCAGGCGACCAACGCTAAAGGCAGGATGGAGGCGGAGTTCTTTCTCCAAGTGAGCATTCCTGCGACTAATCGAAGAGGCTTTGGTACCCGAGTATTAGCGCGGAGCGGAATTTTGTTCCTCGTTGGCAGGCGAATCAGTAGTCATGGTGGCATAGAGCTGCTCCAGAGGTAAGGTGGCTTCGAAACAAGTATTTGTCCCTCGATTAGGCGGGGGCGCAGAGCAAAGGCCGGCATCCACTCTTCCGCCTTATGAGCCAGCTCGGAGGATGGCACTGCAACTCGGTCGGATAATCGAATGAGTTGGTTTCATCCCATCCTGGAAGCGCGCACACAGGTCATCAAGGCAGCTACCCTTGACGGAGCGCGACCATCGGGTCAATAGCACTCGCCTTGCGTGCCGGCACGTAACAGGCGAGGAACGCCGCAAGCAACAAGATGGCTGCCCCGGCAATAATCGAACCCCAATCGAGGGAATCTATTCCGTAGAGCGTGCTTTGCATGGCGCGGGTTATGAAATATGCTCCGACAATGCCCAATGCCAATCCTGTGCCGGCCATGGCTAATCCTTGTTTTAGAACGCGAAGCAGTACAGCATTGGCAGTCGCTCCCAACGCCATACGCAGTCCGATTTCCGATGTGCTCTGGGCGACTGTGAACGCCAACACGCCGTGGATTTCCACCGCGGCTAAGATCAGGGCAATTGCAGCCAGGGAACCATAGAGTGCGATCCCAAAACGATCACCGATGATCCTTGCCAGGCTAGTCCTTCATCGGGGTGGAAGTCGCGGCCCATCCACGCTTTCGCCCAGGGGCTCAATGGGCTCGCCTTCTTGCCGAGTCTAAACAAGGTGAGTTGTTTGACCTGTGCTCCGGCTGGAGCGCCTTAGTAAAGATTTCCTATGTGCTGAATGACGAGCACCCAGGTGGAGTTAGACATCGACACGCAATCGACAAGCTCGTCGTGCAGTTCTCGGGCTGACATACCGCACTTGCTACACAGGCTCAGAGAGCGGACCAAGGCAGGGTCGCAAAGTGGCGGGCCGGCTCATCCATGTAAGGTGGTGTCGGCCGTTTGGTCGGAATGAATCCCGGCGAGCAGGAGCAGGATGCGGCGGAGGCCGAGTTCGCGGCCGTCGGACTGGTACCATTCGCCGGGCGTGTGAGCGCCGCCGCCCTGGCCGCCGGCGCCGATTGAGATGGCGGGCAGACCCATCGAGAGCGGGACGTTGGCGTCGGTAGAGGCGCAGCCGATGCGGGAGCGGATGTTGAGATAGGCGTCGACCGAACGTATGGTTTGAAGGAGGGGAGAGTTGTCGGGCAGTTTGCCGCCAGGGCGCGCGCCGAGTTCTTTGATTTTGGCGGTCAGGCGGGCGTTGCGGGAGGCTCTATTTTCGCGTTCCAGGGCTCGTTCGACGGCGGTGGTGGCGAGAGCGGCGAGCTCGTCGAGGATGGCGGGATCCTCGGAGCGCAGATCGAGTTTGGCCCGGGCGCTGGAGGGAATGGCGTTGATGCTGGCGCCTCCTTCGATCACTCCGAAGTTGTAGGAGCAGCGAATTTTTCGCTCACCGGAGAGGCGGAGTTGGGCGGCTTGCACGAAGTGGCTGACAAGGTCGCCGGCGGCGTGGACGGGATTGGGAATGCCGTTGTCGTTCCAGCTGTGCCCGCCCGGACCATGGAAGCTGATCTCGAGACGGCGGCTAGCCAGGGCCTGGGCGGTGACGTGATCGGTGGAGGGACCGTCGAGCACGACAAAGGCGGCGACGTGGGCTAGATCGAGAGTCTGACGGCAGAGATAGCGCATGCCGTTGAGGTTGCCTTCGCCTTCTTCACCGACGTTGGCAACCAGGAGGAGCGACGCTGCCATCTCGCGCAGGTCGGTGTTGGAGGCGAGCAGGCGGGCGAGGGCCAGCAAGGCGGAAAGACCGGCGCCATTGTCGGAGACGCCTGGGCCGATGAGTCGCCCATCGGGAGCGAAGTAGACTTCGTCCGGACGTTGCGGGGCGAAAACGGTATCGAGGTGGGCGGAGACGACGAGGGTGGGGGCAGATTCCCGGCCGGCAAAGCTGGCGAGCACGTTGCCGGCGCGGTCGAGGCGAGCGTTCCAGCCGAGACCGGTGAGCTGCTGGCGGAACCATTCGGCGCGGGGTTGTTCAAAGAAAGTCGGCGCGGGAATGCGGCATAACTGCAGGTGCAATTCGTTGAGCCAGGCGCGTTCGCGGATGAACCAGCGCTGGGCATCGAAGAGGGCCGGGACTTCGGCCAATTGCGCGATGCCCCGGTAGGCCGGGGAAAGGCGGGCGATTTCGTGCGGTAGCGGTTTTGGTTCTGAAGCCAAGAAAGGTCCCGAACCTGTAGTTTACTTGGAGAGCGCGAAAGTGCGTCATTATGAGTGGAGGAGCTGCGACCGGCGTGACGATTGAAGAGTATTTGGACTACCAGGCGCCTGAGGGCATGGATGATGAATTGATACAGGGAGTAATTGTTTTGTCGCCATCTGCCTCACCTCGCCATGCCAGTGTTTGTACAAGGCTTTACGATCTGCTGCGAGAACGGCTGCCGGGAAGTGAGTTCGTGGTCCGGCTGGATGTAAGCATGCGGTTGGAGGAAAGCGTAAGTATGCCCCGGCCCGACGTGTTCGTGATGGATGCCGAGAGGTGGGAAGCAGCAGAATCTGCGGACAAGTATCCGGTGGCCAGCCCGCAGTTGGCGATTGAAGTGTTTTCGCCATCGAATGTGACGAAAGAATTTCGGCTCAAGCCTGGCTTGTACCTGGCAGGCGGCGCTAGCGCTGTTTGGGTGGTTCGGCCGAAGTCGCGGACGATCGAAGTGCACGATGCAAAGGGTTTGCGGATCTTCAGTGTGGGAGAGGAGATCGCGCTGCCCACACCTTTGCCGGCCGGAACAATCCCGGTCGAGGATGTGTTCGCGAAATTGAGGCTATACTGAAACTTCAGCCTTTGCATATATGAAGACCTACGTCAAGTTCGGGACTCTGATGGCCCTGATTATCGGCTCGCTGGTGTGGCTGGCTGTGGGTGGCGTGAAGGATACGAAGGCCTATTACAAGACCATTCCGGAACTCGCGCAGATGAACTCGATGGCAAAGCTGCACCGGGTGATGGTGGCCGGAGACGTACAGCCGGGTTCGATTGTGAAGAGCGGGATGGCGGTGTCGTTTGTATTGCATCAGGGCGCGCAGACCCTGAATGTGAAGTACATGGGCACCGATCCACTACCTGACACTTTCAAGGACAATGCGCAGGCGATCGCCGACGGGCGTTTGGGACCGGACGGGGTGTTCGAGGCGAATAAAATTCAAGCAAAGTGCGCTTCGAAGTATGCGGCGAAACCGAGCCAGCGCGGGTTGTCGCACGAAACAAGCACGCCGTCTTCAAAGATCAGTTATTTGCGGTTCGACATCCAAAGTATTAAGCGCGCTTGAACAGCGGGCTCGTTCGTAAAAAAACATGGAGAATATCGGCGCTCTTTCGATCCTGATTGCCTTTTGCCTGGCGATCTTTTCCGTCGTGGCTGCTGTAACTGGCAAGTATGCGCGGCGGCCCTTTCTAGTGGTCAGCGCGGAACGCGGCGTGTACGCGATCTGGCTGCTGTTGACGCTGGCTTCCGCGATGCTGGTGATTTCGCTGATCAATGGCGACTATCGACTTGCATATGTAGCTGCGCATAGCAATAAGGCGATGTCGCCCATATATAAGTTCACGGCCTGGTGGGGCGGCCAGGAAGGTTCGCTGCTGTTCTGGAGCTGGATTTTGTCGTCGTATTCGGCGGTAGTGGTCTGGACGAACCGGCGCAAGTTTCGCGACATGATGCCGATTGTGGTGGCTATTCTGATGGCCACTCTGGCGTTTTTCGTCGGCATGATTTCGTTCGTCGCAAGTCCGTTCCAGGTGTTGATGGCGGGGCGGGGCGTTATCGATGTGGGTGATGGAAACGGATTGAGTCCGCTGCTGCAGTGGTGGACGATGGCGATACATCCGCCGATGCTGTATCTCGGCTATGTCGGATTTACGGTGCCGTTTGCGTTCGCCATGGCTTCGTTGATTACGAAACAGCCGGGCGAGGGCTGGATCCATACGACGCGGCGCTGGGCGCTGGTGGCGTGGCTGTTCCAGAGCACTGGTGTGATGCTCGGGATGGGCTGGGCGTATACAGTTTTGGGGTGGGGCGGTTACTGGGGATGGGACCCGGTGGAGAACGCGGCCTTGATGCCTTGGATCGCGGGCACGGCGTTTCTGCATTCGGTGATGATGCAGGAAAAGAAGGGCATGATGAAGGTCTGGAACATGGTGCTTGTTTCGGCCACGTTCCTGCTGAGTATTCTGGGCACGACGTTGACGCGCACGGGACTCGTTGCCTCGGTGCACGCCTTTGCGCAGTCGCCGGTGAAGCCGTACTTTACGACATTTGTGTTGAGCGCTACGGCGCTGGTGGCGATCGCGATCGTCAAGAACCTGCCGTATCTCAAGAGCGAAGTGAAGCTGGAAAGCGTGGTTTCGCGCGAATCAAGTTTCCTGTTCAATAATCTGATTCTGCTGGCGAGCTGCTTTGCGGTTTTGTGGGGCACGCTGTTTCCGGTGTTGATGGAAGCGTTGATTGGTGAAAAGGAGACGATTGATGCTCCTTATTACACGCGCGTCAATGTGCCGATCGGTTTGTTCCTGCTGTTTTTGACAGGCGTGGGTCCGCTGATTGCGTGGCGCAAAAGTTCGATGAGCAGTTTAATGCGGGCGTTCCGGATGCCGGCTCTGGTGGGCGTGCTGGTGGCAATCTTCCTGGCTGTTGAAGGGATGCGCGAGATTGCTCCGCTGATTTCGTTCGCGCTTTGCGCATTTGTGGCAGCGACCATTCTGAGTGAATTCTGGAAGGGGTCGCGGGCAATTCAGTTGAAGGATCGTGTGGGGTTACCGCGTGCTGCTTTTGAGTTGACGTGGCGCAACACCCGGCGATACGGCGGCTACCTGGTACACATGGGCATCGTGCTGATTTTCATCGGCTTCACGGGTCGGGCGTTCGATATCCATCAGACTCGCAGCCTGGGTCTAAACCAGGAGATGCGCTTCGGGCATTACGACCTCAGATTGCTAAACGTGAATAATGGCGAGACGCCGAACTACGAGTTCAGTCACGCGGCGATCAATGTATCGCAGAACGGAAAAGTGATCGACCAGCTTAACCCGGAGATCCGGCTTTACAAATCGAGCCAGGAGCAGGCCTCGAACGTGGGTATCCGGCGGCGGTTGAACGAAGATCTGTATGTAAATTTCTCGGGCATTTCGCCGGACAACACCAATGCGATTTTTCAGATGTATGTGTTCCCGCTGGTGTCGTGGATTTGGATTGGCTACCTGGTGGTGCTGGGTGGCACGATCATCTGCCTGAGTCCCGGGAAGGTGCGTTTGCAGTATGTGCGCACGGAAGTTGTGGGTTACGCGAGTGCGCCTCGAACAGTTGAATCAGTTCAGTCCTAAGCTTCTCGTCGCTTTCTTTATCGTGCTGGCGGCGGTGTTTGCGCAGGATTCGACATCGTATCTGACGGCGGATGTGCAACGTGTGGGCGGTCGTTTAGCCTGTCGCTGCGGCGGGTGCCGGAACACGGTGGGCGATTGTCCGATGCTGCGTTGCAGTTCGGCCGATCCGCTGCGGCATCGTATTTTTGAATCGAAACAGAAAGGCATGACGGACGACGCCATTGTGAACGCGGTGGTGCGGGAAGAAGGGATTGTGGCGCTCGCATCCCCGCCCTCGAATGGTTTGGGGCCGATTATTACCTGGGTGATGCCGGGACTGGTGCTGGTTCTTGGGTTTTTTGTGTATACGGCGTTCGTACGGAGGAACCGGAAGACGCCCGTTCCGATTAGCGCCACAGATGAGGCGTTGATTGAACGGTATCGCGGACAAATGGATCAAGAGTTGGACGACGAGCCGAGGCCTGGCAAAACAAGATGATCACGGTGGCGGCAGTCGCCATCGTCTTGGCGGCCCTCTATTTCACGCTCGGAATTCGTGAGAAAGATCTTCCAGAGGCTATTCAGGTGTCGCCGGTGCAGCATCTGGAAGATCGCAAGCAGGCAATTTACGACAATTTGCGCGACTTGCAGTTTGAGTACCGGTTGGGCAAGCTGTCGGACGACGATTATAAGCAGAACAAGCTGGCGCTGCAGCGGGAACTGGCAGTGGTGCTGGCCGAAATGGACGAGACGAGCAAGCGGTTGGGTCTGGTGATGGGACGCGCGCCGGCGGCGGCTCCGAAGAAGAGCGCCAAAAGCACGGTATGCCCGCACTGCGGCGCGAAGTTCGCAGACCCGCTCAAATTTTGCGGTCAATGCGGAAAGGCGATGGCATGAACCGCTTGTTTTGCGTGAGCGCCTTGCTGGCGATTTCGACTCCAGTGCTGTTTGCCGCCATGGACGGCACGGTGGTCAATCGGACAACAGGCAAACCCGAGACAGGTGTTACGGTCACGCTGGTGAAGCCGGGACAGAACGGGATGCAGACCATCGGCACAACTAAGACCGATGGTGCAGGACATTTTGTTTTCGAGAAGGATCAACCGGGTGGCGGTCCGCAGCTCTTGCAAGCGGACTACAAAGGCGTGCACTACAACAAGCTGATGACGCCGAATGTCCCGACGTCGAACGTGCAGCTGGAAGTGTACGAGGCGACCAAATCGCCGGCCGTGGCCAACATCGCGCAGCGCATGCTGCTGATCGAGCCTTCGACCAGCCAGATTGCGGTGAGTGAAACGGTGGTGGTGGACAACAAAAGCAGCACCACGTACAACAACGACACGTTAGGGGGCCTGCGATTTTTTCTGCCGCCGGCGGCGAACGGGCAGTCGCGGGTGAATGTGCAGGGTCCGCAAGGGATGCCGCTGCCGCGCGCGGCGGAAAAGACTACGGAAGCGAACGTCTATCAGGTGAATTTTCCGGTGAAGCCGGGACAGACACAGTTCGAAGTTAGTTATAACTTGCCGGCGGGATCGCCTTTCACGTTTCGCGGCCGGGTAGAAGGCGTGAAGGGCATGCCATCGGGTCCGCTGCGTTTGATTGCTCCTCCGGGTGTGACTCTGGCGGGAACCGATTTGCAGAAAGTGGGCACGGAGCCGAAAACGCAGGCGACGATTTACACGGTCACGGCGGCCAAGGACTTTTCCGCTGATATTACCGGGACGGGTTCTTTGCGGCAGGCTTCCGATCAGGCTGTGGACACCTCGGATGAGCCTCCGGTGACGCAAGGCCTTCCGCGCGTGTATCAGCATCTCTACTGGCTGGTGGGTTTGGTGTTTTCCATTCTGGCGGTGGGACTGGTGTTGCTCTATCTCGCGTCGCCGACTCGTTTGCCTTCCAGTAAGTGAATGGGCGAAGGTCTCGGAGCTAGCCGCCAAGTCGAGCTGGAGCATGTCTGGAAGTTCTATGGCGACTATGCGGCGCTGCGTGACTACACCTTGTCTGTGGATGAAGGCTCCTGCTGTGCCCTTTTGGGGAGAAACGGAGCAGGAAAGACGACCCTGCTGCGGATCTTAGCCGGGTTGTCGCCTTTTCAACGGGGTCGGATTGCGCTGTTTGGAGAATCGCCGCGGAGTGAAGGCGCGAGGCGGCAAATTGGGTTTCTGGGACATGGAATTGGCGTTTACGAAGACCTGTCAGCTCGTGAGAATTTGAAATTTTTTGCGCGGGTGGCGGAGCTGCCGGCTGCTTCGACGGCGGCGGACAAGTGGCTGGAGCGCGTCGGTTTGCAGCGCGTGGCAGGGATGCCGGTGCGGCAGTTCTCACGCGGGATGCGGCAGCGACTGGCGCTGGCCCGTACCTTTTTGCACGCGCCCAAACTGCTGTTGCTGGATGAACCATTCACTTCGCTTGATGATCGCGCGATTGCCATGCTAAGCGAGTTGTTGACCGAAGCGCGGAGGGGCGGAGCTACTATTCTGCTCTCGACACACCAGTTGCGGGAGGCGCTGGCGATTGCGTCGCATGTGGCACTGGTGGAGAACGGGCGGTTGCGCTACTCGGGCGAGCGCACGCAGGCGATGCTGGACGATCCCGCACTACTTTACCGGATGCACACGGAGCTAGGCGTCGATTGATCAGGCAGGCGCTGCTGATTGCCGGCAAAGACCTGGCGGTGGAATTGCGGACGAAAGAGTCGCTGAATGCGGCGGCGGCGTTTGCGATTGCGATTCTGCTGCTGCTGAGTTTTTCGTTCGACGTGGGAGCGGAGGAGACGCGAGCTTCCTCCGGCGGATTGCTTTGGATTGTGTTCGCGTTTGCGGGGGCGCTGGTGTTTACGCGCGGATTCGCGCGCGAGTTGCCGAACGATTGCCTGGATGCGCTGTTGTCATCGCCATTGTCGGCGGCCAGTCTGCTGATTGGGAAGGCGATGGCCAATTTTGTGACTTTGCTGGCGGTCGAGTTCATTTCGCTGCTGGTGTTCGGTATTTTCTATAACATGCGCTGGTGGTTACATCCGTGGGCGCTGGCGGCGGCGTTTGGCCTGGCAACTTGGGGCGTGGCGACATTGGGCGCGGTGTTCGGCGCGCTGACGGTGAATTTGCGGTTACGCGAATTGATGCTGCCGGTGATTATCTATCCGTTGCTGATTCCTTTGTTAATAGCGGCCATCGAATTAACAAACGGGCTGTTCCTTAGTGACTCACTCGATCCTTCCCTATTACTCTGGGGAAGGGTTCTGCTTGTGTTCGATATCGTGTATACCGCGCTCGCCGTGCTGCTGGCCGACACGATCCTGGTGAATTGAGCCAGAATAGTAGGAACGCTTATGCGAGAAAAAATCGTTATTGCCGTTGTTGCCGTGGCCGGTTTGCTGCTGGCCTACAACCTGTACCAGATCTTCCTCGTGTTGCCGGACGATGCCATGCAGGGGCCTATTTATCGCATCCTGTACTTCCACGTTCCGGCAGCTTTTGTCGGAATGATTGGGTATTTTGCTGCGCTCACGCTGAGCGCGTTGTATCTGGCGTCCGGAAACTTTCGCTATGACTCGTTAGCGGCCTCCGTGGTGGAAGTGGCGATTGTATTCTCGATCGCCAACATTGTTACGGGGAGCATTTGGGCACGCGTGATCTGGGGCATCTGGTGGACCTGGGATGCGCGTTTAACGTCGGCGCTGGTCTGCGTGTTGATTTTTGCCGGATATCTGATGATGCGACGGGCGATCGACGAGCCGACGCAGCGGGCGCGCCTCTCGGCAGCACTGTGCGTCTTTGGCTGCGTGGATGTCGTAATCGTTTATAAATCGATCGACTGGTTTCGCACCCAGCATCCTGCGCCGGTATTGAGCATGCGTACGGGCGGTGGCAACATCGACCCGGCGATGGAGCATATGCTTTTCCAGAACATCGTGCCGCTGCTGCTTATTGCTGTGGCACTTGTATTAATTCGCAGCAGGCAGGAGTCGATGGCGCGGGAGATCGATTCGCTGCGCCGTTTGGCCCACGCAGTTTAATAAAGGATTTATGGACGCTCGTAATTTTACTTTCATGTTTTATGGGTTTCTCGCCTGCTGGCTGATCGTGCTCGCCTATGTGGTTAGCCTGGCCCGGCGTAACTCGCGCCTGAAGAAAGAACTGGAGAACGTAAAGAACTTGGTGTCAAGCAGCCAGTCGGATGCGGCGTTTCCTATAGAGGACCGGGTCGGTTAATGAGGGACGCGCGCACACCGGGCCCAAGGCGCGGTTGGGGGCCGGAAAATGCCGCCAGGAATGGCGGCATAGCAGGCCAGAGGCCCGCTTCACGAATGGCAGGGACCGAATTTGTGCCTGCGCTACTTAACGCCTGATGCGCCGTTTCTTTCAGAGTCTCGCTCTCCTTGTCCTGGTGACTCCGCTGGTAGCGGAGAAGCGTCCGCTCACGCAGGATGATTTCGATGGATGGCGGCATATTCAGAATCAGACTCTTTCCAACGATGGACATTACCTGGCGTATGGGCTGTTTCCGCAGCAGGGTGATGGCGAACTGGTGGTGCGTGATTTAAAGACAGGCCGGGAAATGCGTGAGCCGATCGGCGAACTGCCGCCGCCACCGCCGCCTGACTATTCGGCTCCGCAAAGAGAAGAGGCGCCGCCTGCGCCGCCGGGAGTGGCGCTGAAATTTACGCCGGACAGCCGGTTTGTGGTGTGTTCGGCGTTCCCGGCCAGGGCCGCGGTCGAGCAGGCCAAGCGCGAGAGACGAAAACCGGAAGACATGCCGAAGGGCGATGTGGTGATCATTCAGCTGGCGAATCGGTCGGTGTTTCGCGACAAGGGTGCGCGTGATTTCCAGTTGCCGTCGGAGGCCGGTGATTTCGTGGCCTATCTGGACGTGCCGGATAAGCCGAGCAGCGTTGACACGCAACCGAGGCAGCAGCCAAACGATAACACGCACCGGCCAGCCATACAGCCGGTCCCACGTCCCAGGAAGCTCGAAGCGGGTGATCTGGTATTGCGAAATCTAGCGGCGGGAACGGAGCGCCGTTTTACGCAGGCATCGGAGTATCTGTTTACTAAGGATGGCAAGACGCTAGTGTATGCGGTTTCGGGCGATGGGGAGACAAACGGGGTGTTTGCGGTCACGCCGGGGAGTTCGGCAGCACCGGTTGCACTGGTTTCGGGCGTGGGGGCTTATAACAAGCTGGCGTGGGACGAAGACCAGACGCGGCTTGCCTTCCTGAGTAATCACGACGAGCGAGCAGCCGCGGCGACCCGCGGGAATGCTCAGCCGAAGCCCGGTTCGAAGAGACCCGACTACAATCTGTACACCTGGGACCGCCAGTCGGCCGAGGCCGAGGAAGCGGTGTCGAGCGCCACGCGGGATTTCCCGGCGGGATGGGCGGTTTCGAACCGGGCTTCCGTAATGATTTCGAAGGGCGGCGAAAGAATTTTCTTTGGCATTGCGCCGCAGCGCCATTTCCGGGCGTTCGATAGGAACGTGCCGGACGATGAACGTGTCTCGGTGGATTTATGGTCTTGGAAAGACGATTTTATTCAGCCGATGCAGAAGATCCGGGCGGCCAGCGAAGAATACCGGTCGTATCGGGCTGTGTACGAAGTGGCGCAAAGACGATTTGTTCAGCTGTCGGACCAGACCATGAACGATGTGCTGCCCAGTGATGACGGGCGCTACGCCATCGGCAGTGACGACCGGGCCTATCGCCGGATGGAAGATTATGACGGGAACTACACAGACTCTTATGTAGTGGATACGGCCACTGGTCAGCGGCGGCTGATCGTGAAGAAGCATGTCAACCGCCTGACCTGGTCGCCTACTTCGAAATACGCGATCTACTTTAATGGCAAGGATTGGATCTCGGTCTCGACCACCGATACTCGCTCGATTAATTTGACCGGTAAGCTGCCTGTGTCGTTCGCCAATGAGCAGAACGACACGCCTGGGTTTGCCGATTCCTATCGCCTGGCGGGCTGGACGCGTGACGGTCAATCGGTGCTGTTGTATGACCGCTACGATATCTGGCGGTGTGCGGCCGACGGGTCTTCGGCGGTGGATATTACGCAAGGGGCCGGTCGAAGAAACCATCTGCAGTTCCGCATCGTGCGGCTCGAGGCTGAGGATCCGGCCTCGCGTTGGATCGATCCGGCGAAGCCGCTGCTGCTGCGGGCGGAAAACGACCAAACGCGCGGGACAGGATTTTTTGCGACCACGCTCAAGGCTGAAACAGAACCGAAGAGGCTGATCTTCGCGAGCAAAAATTTTGCGCCTCCGATCAAGGCGCGGGATGCGGATGTGTATCTGACGGCGGCTTCTACTTTCAACGAATATCCGAACTTGCTGGTGAGCGATGCTTCTTTCCGGGAACTGCGCCGGGTGACGGACGCCGATCCGCAGATGGCGGGATTGCTGTGGGGGTCGGCGGAGCTGGTTCATTACAACAACCTGGATGGAGTGCCGTTGGAATCGATTCTGTATAAGCCTGCAGACTTCGATCCGACGAAGAAATATCCGCTGGTGGTTTATATCTATGAGCGGCTGACGCAGAACGTGAATAACTTCATTGAGCCGCGGCCGTATAACTCGATCAGTCCGAGTTATTACGCGAGCAACGGGTACCTGGTGCTCGAGCCGGACATTGCGTACCGTGTCGGGTATCCCGGACAGAGCGCGCTGAACTGTGTTTTGCCGGCGGTGCAGGCGGTGGTGAACCAGGGCTTTGTGAATGAGTCGGCGATTGGAATCCAGGGGCACAGTTGGGGCGGCTACCAGATTGCGTATATGATCACGCGGACCAACCGATTTAAAGCCGCAGCCGCGGGAGCGCCGGTGGCCGACATGATCAGCGCCTATGACAGCATCCGGTGGGGGCCGGGTATTCCGCGGCAATTTCAATACGAGCGCACGCAGAGCCGCATTGGCGGAAGTGTCTGGGAGTATCCGCTACGGTACATCGAAAATTCGCCGATCTTTTCGGCAGACCGGGTGAAGACCCCGCTGCTGATGATTCATAATGACGCGGACGATGCTGTGCCGTGGTATCAGGGCATTGAGTATTACCTGGCGCTGCGGCGCTTGAACAAAGAAGTGTACTTGTTTAGTTATAACGGTGAGCCGCACAACTTGCGGCGGCGCGTGAACCAGAAGGATTACTTCCTGAGGCTGCAGCAGTATTTTGACTATTATCTGAAGAACGCGCCGGAACCGGAGTGGATGATGCATGGGATTCCGTATCTGGAGAAGCCGGGTGTGGCGTTGTCGGCCGATGAACCGTAAGTTGAAGTTGCTAGACAGAATAGGAAAAGAAGTTTAGGCCGCAGATAAACGCTGATGAACGCCGATAGGAACTAAATAAGTTGATTAGCATGAATGAGAAGTATGCGGTGGTGATTGAAAAGGGCGAAACCAGCTATGGGACCTATGTGCCGGACTTGCCGAGATGTATCGCCGTGGCAGCGAACAAGAAGGAAGTGGAGCGATTGATTGCAGAAGCCATCGGGTTGCACATCGAAGCTATGCTAGAGCAAGGCAATCCGGTGCCCCAGCCTAGGGTGTGTTAACCTGATGAAGAATAAAATCGAGATTAAGGTAAAGACGAGGAGTATCGTTTTCTAGCATGGCCCTGGCGGTTGAAGAGAAGTCACAGGTAATCGATAAGTATCGAGTTCATAAGTCGGACTCGGGTTCGCCAGAGGTACAGGTTGCGCTTCTGAGTACTCGCATTCTCCAGCTCACTGAGCATTTTAAAACGCATCAGAAAGATCATCACTCGCGGCGTGGTTTGCTGACGATGGTATCCAGGCGTCGCAAGCTGCTCAAGTATCTGAAGGATCGCAGTCCGGAACGCTACAAGATTCTGATTCAGAGTCTCGGCATTCGCCGCTAGTCATCGATCCCGAGCAGGCGCGTGGCTGGTAGACGCGCAACACTACTTTGGTAAGTAGTTCCCCCGCTTTTTGCTCTAAGTCCCCACTTAATCCCGAAGTTGATTCCGCATGTCCTTTCATAGAAGGAAGGCATGCAACGCATCGGGAAAAAATAAATGTCGCATACAGTTGAAATTGACCTGAACGGGTCGAAGATCTCACTCGAGACGGGTAAGATTGCAAAGCAGGCGGACGGCGCGGTGGTGGTCCGTTCGGGAGACTCCGTTGTTTTAGTTACGGCGTGTTCCGCCGGGAAGCCCAAGCCGGGCGCATCGTTCTTTCCGCTCACGGTGGATTACCGTGAGTACACCTACGCCGCGGGCAAGTTTCCGGGCGGATTCATTAAGCGAGAAGGACGCCTCTCTGAGAAGGAGGTTTTGACCAGCCGCCTGATCGACCGTCCGATACGGCCGCTCTTTCCGGAAGGATATAGCCACGAAACGCAGATCATCGCGATGGTACTTTCGGCTGACCCGGAGTTCGATCCGAGCGTGCTGGCGATCGTGGGCGCCGGAGCTGCGCTGGCGATTTCGGATATTCCGTTTGAGCACGTGCTAGCAGGTGTGCGTGTTGGTATGGCGAACGGTGCCTATGTCGCGAACGCCACTTACGAGAAAACCAAAGATTCGAAGCTGAATATTGTAGTCGCGGGAACCGAGAACGGCATCGTGATGGTCGAAGCCGGATCACACGAAGCATCGGAGAGCGAAGTTGTCGGCGCGATTGAGTTCGGTCATGACTGCTGCAAGAAAATCGCGGCAGGTGTTCGCGACATGGTGAAAGCGGTCGGTAAACCGAAGCGACTGTTTACTTCGCCGGCGCTCAACCAGCCGGTCTTCGACAAGATATCGAGCTCATTGCGTGCCGAGTTGAGCGACGCGATGAATACGGAAAAGTATCCGAAAATCGAGAGCTACAACCGCATCGATCAGGCGAAGGCTAAGGCAGCAACGCTGTTTACCGAGGAAGCCGATGTGGCGGACGCCGGCAAGACCTTCGATCATTTGAAGGAGCGTATCTTTCGCGATGAGATGTTGAAGGACCACCGCCGTCCGGATGGCCGCGCCTTCGATCAAATTCGGAAAATTACCTGCGAAGTGGGTGTTTTGCCGCGGACGCATGGCTCGGCAATTTTTACACGTGGCGAAACGCAGGCGCTGGTCACGACGACGCTGGGCACCAAGGATGATGAGCAGCGGATTGAGATGTTCGATCTCACCGAGACTTCGAAGCGCTTCATGCTTCACTACAACTTCCCTCCATTTAGTGTGGGCGAGGTTGGATTTATGCGTGGACCGGGGCGGCGTGAGATCGGCCACGGCGCGCTGGCGGAACGGGCGCTAAGTCCGATGATTCCGGATGAGAAAGCGTTTCCCTACACGGTGCGGTTGGTCAGCGACATTCTGGAATCGAACGGTTCTAGCTCCATGGCCAGCGTCTGTGGCGGCACGCTGTCGCTGATGGATGCGGGCGTGGCGTTGATCAAACCTGTGGCGGGGATTGCCATGGGTCTGGTGCTCGAAGGCGAAGATTACGCGATTTTGACAGACATTGCGGGCGCTGAAGACCATTACGGCGACATGGATTTTAAGGTGGCGGGAACGCGCGAGGGAATTACGGCGCTCCAGATGGACATCAAAGTTCCTAATGTGACCACCAAGATCATGGCGGAGGCTTTGGAGCAGGCGCGCAGGGGCCGGCTGCATATTCTGGAAACGATGGTAGCGGCCATCGATAAACCTCGTGCTGAGCTATCGCAATATGCGCCGCGTATTTATACGACCAAGATCCCGACAGACAAAATTCGTGAATTGATCGGGCCGGGCGGTAAGGTGATCAAGGGCATCATCGATCAAACCGGTGTGAAAATCGACGTCTCGGACGACGGCACGGTGAATATCTTTGCCTCAAGCGGTACGGCAGCAAACCGCGCGTTGCAAATGGTGAGCGATATCGCGGCGGTGGCGGAAGTGAACAAGACGTATCTGGGCAAAGTGGTTCGGATTGCCGACTTCGGGGCCTTTGTCGAGATATTCCCGGGAACCGATGGCTTGCTGCATATCAGCGAGATTTCGGAGAGCCGGATTAAGAACGTGCGGGACGAGCTCAACGAGGGCGATCAGATCCTGGTGAAGGTGCTGGCGCTGGAAGGCAACAAGATCAAGCTCAGCCGCAAGGCGATCCTGAAGGAACAGCGGGAAAAGCTGAAGGTTGGGGCCGAGTCGAATAACTGAGTTGGCTGGGATTTTTATCGATACCAGGGGAGTTTCGTCTCTCCCGGTATTTTTTTGGTACTAAGATATTTCTTTTCGTTAATAAATCGCCTTGCCTCTCATCCATAAAGTGGAGCGAATGGCATGATCGATCCCAAGCTAAATGAACTAACAGACAAAACCAAGGGTGGCGCAAAAGGGTTGGCTGAGGCCGATCCAGTGGCCGCAAGCGAAGCTGCGCGGGTGAGCAAGCCGCGGGCGGGCTTAAGTATTAATGACACGGTGGCGGCAGATGCCAATCTGTCGGTCGGATCGCGGGGCGTAGACGTTTCAGGCACCCGGTCAGGAGCAGGCGCCGGGGCCGGTGGTACGCACCTAAGTCCGGCAGAAGCGGGTGAATCACCTTCCGTCCAGATGCAGCCCGGTCCGAGCGGGTCTGGCACTACTCCGCTGGCGGATGGCGCTATCAAGCAAAGAAGTACGATGAGCGAGTCGTCTTCTCGCGCCGGCGAGATGGACGCATTGGATTATGACGAAGTGGCCAATCATGCTTACAACATGTGGCATGATCGCGGCCGTCCACACGGCTCAGCAGAAGAGGACTGGCACCAGGCCGAGCGGGAACTTCGAGAGAGGCGAGCGAAACAGCGGAGTTCGGCTGCTTCGGCTTGAGAAGAAGTAGAGGGATAACGGGTGTGCTTTGTTCACGGAACACCCGTTATCCAGACTCGCTTGCTGACGTGCGGCTCGGAGAAAGCCACGACCGAATGATCGGGAGTTTCTTTGGTGAATGGGGCGGGCCGTTGTCCGTTTCTAAGAACCTTGCTCACAAGGGGCTCACGACGCGCACACAGGTCTACCGAAGTTTCTTCGTCCGATCGCGCAGGATCCCTCCACGAATGGTGGAATAGCAGGTGAAGACGCCTAATGTCACTTACTTAAGTCTTAAGTATTGAGGAGCCCCGGCCTACCAGGCCGGAGCAGTTCGCGGAACTGCCCCACTAAGAATCAGGAACGTCAATAAAGATTGGCCTTGCGCACGCCTCGGCTTCGGGTAGGGGAGATGCAGTTTTTGAGCGACTGTCGAGATAAGTCCCGCACACATCGGTGACCTCAGATTGCGGCTTGTACTTGCTTTATTTATTCACTCAGGATCACGATATCTACTCGCCGGTTACGGCTTCTGCCTTCCTCTGTCTGGTTTGATTCGCGGCTGCCGGTATCGGCGTAACCAACGATGGCCATGCGCTCGCGCACAACTCCGAATTGCGAATTGAGGATTTCTAGCATTGAAATGCTGCGCGCCGCGGACAACTCCCAGTTACTGCGAAAGCGCGCCGTCTGAATCGGAATTGAGTCAGTGTGCCCTTCCAGACGGAGCGGGTTTGGCAGATTATTTAGAACTGCAGCTACCTTGCCGATGATGGGTATTGCGGAACCGTTTATGGTGCTCTCGCCGCTAGGGAAAAAGGCAGCAGAATCCAAACTCACCACCAATCCGCGCTGTTCCAACCTGAGATCGACGCTCCCGTTTCGCAGTTCCTCGGCGAGTGTGGTTTTTAGGATTTCTAGCGAATCGCCTAGATTGGAATGGACTGGTGGGGGTGGCAACAAGGGCTTAATGGGGACTAGCGCTTGCGCCGGTTGCTTTGGCAGAGGTGCCGGTTTGCCGCCATCAAAGGCTCGGGCCATCGAGCGCGAAAGTAGCTTGGCGTGATTCTGGTCCGTTTGGCTGGCCGCAAAGAGAACGACGAACAGGGCAAAGAGTAGCGTGATGAAATCTGCGTAAGAAACAAACCATCGATCGCTGCTGGGCAAGGGGTATCGCTTGACGGTGGATCTCATCCGGCAAGACCGCGCGCTGCCTTACTCTGGACCGGCGGGATGGAACGCCGCGTCTTAGCAGGAATGGACGTGTTTCGAGTCTGTTGGAAGGCTTCGAGTTTGCTCTCGATTAAGAAGGGGTGAAGCCCTTCGAGCATGGCCAAAATTCCTTCCAGCACCAGTTCCTTGTGTTGTATGAGAGCGGCGCTACGGGCCCGCAATTTGCTGGCAGCAGGCAGGAGAAACAGATTGGAGATCGACACACCGTAGATCGTGGCAACAAACGCCACGGCGATGCCATGGCCCACGGCTTCCATGTCGCCGAGATGCTTCATCACCTGAATCAATCCGAGCACTGCGCCAATGATTCCGATGGTGGGCGCATAACCGCCAGCACATTCGAACACTCTGGCTTCCGCATCGGACTGATTCTCAGCGCCCTGAATTTCCAATTGCATAATTTCGCGGACTGTCTTGCTGTCCGCACCATCCACCGCGAGTGTGAGCGCTTTCCGCAGGAATGGGTCAGGAAGGAGTTTCAGCTGCGATTCGAGCGATACGATTCCGCTCCGGCGTGCTTTCGTAGCCAGCGACAGGAGTTGCGTAATGGCGGCGTCAAGCGACACAGGCGGATGCCAGAAGATACTTCGAAATTGTTTGCTCGCGGCGAGGACCAGCGGAAAAGGGGTCGTGATCAGCACGGCGCCTGCTGTTCCACCGAGAACGATCAGTGCCGCCGTGAGTTGCAGGATGTCACTGAGTTTGCCGCCTTCGAGCAGCAAGCCGCCCGCCACGCAGGATGCGCCGACGAGCAACCCTGCAATGCTCGAGACGTCGAGGTCCCTTATGTGGAATTTCACGGCCGGTGGAGAGTGCTCCGGCCTACGGAGGAATGTCGAGGAGAAATCATGAGCGTACGCGGACTGCCTTTCCGAAGGGTTTACAGATAGTGTCCGCATCGGCCGCGTTTATTCTCAAGACCTGATGCGCGCAGACCCTAATTCTTAGGAAGGTGAATTTCAAATTTTGTGCCGCGCATCCGCTCGCTCCATACGTTGACCCGGCCGCCATGCTCGTCGATGATCTTCGCGACTAATGCCAGGCCCAATCCCACGCCTTTCGGCTTAGTCGTAAAGAAGGGATTGAAAATGTTTTCTAAATGCTCCGGCAAAATGCCTTCTCCGTGATCCATAATCAGGATCGTGACCTCGTGAGAATTCACGTGCGTCCGCATCTCCACATCTTTCCCAGCGGCGCTCGCCTGGATGCCGTTCTGCAAAAGATTCGAGAGCGCCAGCCGCAATAAGTCGCGGTCAAACCGGAATCGAAGCGGGTCCGCGCTCCTCACCACCACCGTCACTCCCGCCGCCCTGGCGAGTTCCTCCTGCTCCCGGACCACCTGCTGCAGCACATCGCTCAAGTCCGCTTCCGCCGGATGAATCTCGAGCGGCCTGGCAAAATCCAGAAAACTCGATACCAGCCCGTTCATCCGGTCTACTTCACTACGGATGTAGCCGGCCATCTCATCCATCAGCTCCGGTTTGCCTTTAGCGGACGGCTTGCTTAACATCTCCGCCGAAGCGCGGATCGTGCCCAGTGGATTGCGCAGCTCATGAGCCAGACCAGCCGTTAGTTGTCCTAGCGCCGCCAAGCGCTCGCTTCGCCGCAAAGACGCCTGCACTTCCTGCAGATCGGCATTCGCTTTGGCCAGATCAACGACTGCCGCCTGGGTACGCTGCATCTCTTCTCTCTTCGCTCGGGCCTGCTGGTAGACGAGGAAGCCTACGATGGCATAAAAGGCGGCGTGCAGGCTCATCACGCTGATGTAATCGGGCGGCAACTCAGCGCGAGTTGCTTCGCTGATGAATATCGGCAGCAGAAACGAGAAGTAGCCTCCGCAGGCAATCGCCGTGACTAGAATCACTCCGGGCAGCTCGAACAATGTGGCAGCCGATACTACTGGAATCAGAAACACCGAATAGTAAAAGCTTTGAATGCCGTGTGTCCAGCCCACCAGCAGATAACTGAGTACCAGCTTCAAAGCGACCGCCGCAATCTGTCCACGCTGTGAAGAGAAGAGTGTCAACCGGGGCTCGACGATCTGAAACGCTCCGATGATGACCACCAGAATGGTGTAGTTGTAATTCGTTTCCGGGATCGTCTCGATCAACACCGCCACGAATAACAACCAAGCAAAATCCTGCGCCTGGAATCGCCATAGGCGCGGCCACACGCGGGGCTCGCGTTTCACTACTTGCAGTGCCTTAGTTGTATTCGTCATTTCTGTATTCACAGCGGCCCATTTCATCTTCTTCCCAACAACAAGTGCTATGCCAGAATAAGGGGATTCCCGCAGTCATGAGTAACCAAGAGTTTGATCCTTCTCTTCCCATTGAAGAAACCTCTTCCGCGGAGGAGACGAGCTTTGGCGACATCCTTTCCAGTTTCGAGTCACAACATCCTGACGCGGCTAGTGGCCAAACCGTTATCGGCGCCATCGTATCGGTGAGCGCTGCCGGGATTTACGTCGACATCGGCAGGAAAACCGAGGGCGTACTGGCGCTTGCCAAGTGGCTCGAGACTCAGGAAGGCGATCCGCAGCCCGGGTCCCAGATCACGGTCAACATCGGGCCGCGCAATGAAGAGGGATATTACGAGCTGTCCACGCTCAAAGTCGAGCGCCCGAAAGACTGGAGCGCTTTGCAGACTGCCTTTGCCGAAAAACAGAATATCGCGGGTATGGTCGCTGAGCTGGTCAAAGGCGGCTTTCGCGTCGATATCGGCATCCGCGCATTCATGCCCGCCTCGCGCAGCGGCGTTCGTGAAATGAGCGAAATGGGGAATCTCGTTGGCCAGGAGATCCAGTGCCGCATCACCAAGCTCGACGTCGATAAAGAAGATGTGGTGGTAGACCGGCGTGTCGTGCTCGAAGAAGAGCAATCGAAACGCCGCCAGCAGGCCTTCTCCGAACTGGCTGAAGGGTCGGTGGTGCGGGGCCGTGTGCGCAGCATTATGGATTTCGGGGCTTTCGTCGATCTAGGTGGGGTGGACGGCCTCCTGCACGTGACCGACATGGCGTTCCATCGCGTGGCGAAAGCCGGCGATGTGGTTAAAGCCGGCGACGAACTCGAGGTGAAAATCCTTAAAATCGATCCTGCCACCAGGAAAGTTTCGCTTGGTCTGAAACAGCTGCAGGAGGATCCGTGGAGCCTGGCCGCGCGTACCTTCCATGTGGGCGACCGGGTAGCGGGGAATGTCTCGCGTCTGGCCGACTTCGGTGCTTTCGTGGAGCTCCTGCCCGGGGTCGATGGCCTGATTCATATTTCCGAACTGTCCTGGGATAAACGGGTGCGGAAACCTGGTGATCTACTCAAGGTGGGGGAGCGGGTGGAAGCCGTCATTCTCCAGGTCAATCCAGCCGAACGGCGCATCGGTCTCGGCTATAAGCAGGCGCTCGGCGATCCCTGGGATAAGGTCAGCGAAAAATATCCGGTCGGGTCGAACGTGGAAGGGCCAGTTTCGAACCTCACTCAGTTTGGCGCATTTATCGAGCTAGGCGACGGGATCGAGGGAATGATTCATATCTCCGATATCACGAACGAAAGGCGGCTCGACCATCCGAAAGACAAACTGGCCAAAAATCAAACGGTGCGAGCGGTAGTTCTGGAGGTGGATCGGGAAAAGCGCCGTCTGCGGCTTGGCATGAAGCAGCTTGAGCCGACGACGGTCGATCATTACATCTCGGAGCACCAGGCGGGGGAGACGGTCAGCGGGCGTTTAGTCGAAATCCGCGGCGACCGCGCCCGGGTTGAGCTGGGCGAAGGCGTGATCGCTAATTGCCGCTGGAAACAGGCCGAAGAAACTCCGAAGATCGCTGCTAAGTCTGCCGCTTCCGACGTCAGCTCTTTGAGCGCCATGCTCGCCCAGCGGTGGAAACAAGGCACGGGCGAAGTCGAAAATACGAAGCCAAGCGCCCGCCCTGGTGAGGTTCGCTCCTTCCGCATCGCCAGCCTGGATGCGTCTAAACGCTTGATTGAGCTTGAGTTAGCGAGTTAGGCGGAGGGCAGGCTTGAGTCCAGTGGCAGTTAGTTTTCGGGACTTGAACATCGCGTCATTGCGGTTACCCGGGGCAGAGCACCACTACAGTGACAGGCGAAAACGCCTGTTCCACAAGACCAAACTGATGGTTGTACGTCCATAAATGCGGTGGATATCCGAGCCGAAGCAATTGGAACTTTAGCCGTGGGCGCCGCGACGGAGCGAACCGACGAGCGATCTCTGATCCGTGCCGCGCAGCGCGGCGATGCAGCCGCGTTCGAGCAACTCGTCCGGTCGTACGATTCGAACGTCCTGCGGATGGCTAATAACCTCCTCCACTCGGAAGAGGACGCACGAGACATCTATCAGGAAGCCTTTCTGCGGGTGTATCGCAAACTGCCGGATTTTCGTTTCGATTGCGCGTTCTCCACGTGGCTGTACCGGATCGTGGCCAACCTCTGCCTGGATCAACTGCGTAAGCGCAAAGTCCGCAAAGAAGAATCTGCCGCCATCGAAACAGCCTCGGGCGAAGTGGACCGTCTACAATTCATTGCTGAGCAGCGGGCCGATGTCGACCCGCAGCGCCAATTGATGAGTGCGGAGGTCAAGAGCCGGATTCAGGAAGTTTTGGGATCCATTACGCCGCGCGAACGGCTGGTATTTGAGATGCGCCATTACCAGGGAATGCGTTTGCGGGCGATCGGTGAGTCTCTCGGTATCACGGAAGAAGCGGCCAAAAATTGTCTGTTCCGCGCTACCCAGAAGATGCGCGCCGCGTTAGGTGATTTTGTATGACTTGCCACGTTGTCCAACTCCAGCTTTCGCTGTACCTCTATGGCGAACTCGATTTTGCTGCCGAAGAGGCCGTTGAGGAGCATCTGGCATCGTGTGCGTTTTGCCAGCAGGCATTCAGCCGCGAGAAGACCTGGCACGCTGCTGCGACTTCCGAGTACCGGGATGTGCCGCTGGATCTTTTGTCGCAGTGCCGGCAAGACCTGCGTAAAGTGCTGACGAATGGACCCGAGCTCCGGCGAGCTGTCAAACCCTGGTCGAGCTGGTTCGGTGCGTTGAAGATCGCTCCTAACCGGTGGTCGTATCAGTTGGCAATGGGTTCGTTCCTCGTGTTTCTGGGTTTCTCCGGTTCGCGGCTGCTGGATCGCGCCGGTGTTTTGACGGGCGGCGATACCGGCCAGTCCGGGCGTGTGGCTTTTGACCAGGCGGGTCTGCTCGGGCCGCCGACCTCCCGCATACGAGATATTCAATCGAATGGCTCCGGGCGGGTGCGCATTCTGATGGATCAGGTGAACCATCGAGAAGTGGTGGGCAGTGCCGATGACGCCAATATCCGGCAGTTGCTGCTGGTCGCCGTGCAAGATCCGTCGGACCCGGGCATTCGGGTGGACTCGGTCGAGATGTTGAGCCAGCAGACAGGCGCCGATGTGCGCGATGCGCTTCTGAAGCGGGTTGAGCATGATCCGAACGCGGCGGTTCGCCTGAAGGCACTGGAATCGGTGCGCAGCTTTTCCGCTGACCCGGCTACTCGCGCGGTGCTGCGCAACGTATTGGAGCGCGACTCCGACCCGGCCGTTCGCTCGGAGGCGATCGACGTTCTCGCCCCGGCCAATCAGCGGCTCCAACTCACTCCAGAACTGGCGGCTACGTTAGAAACTCTGTCACGTTCCGAACATGATGATTATGTTCGTGGACGCTGTCTCGAACTGCTGCACTCGATCCATTCTGCCGTCGATGTTTATTAAGTCCAGTGCCTGGGCCCAAAGGCCCCTGTTCTTAGCCGGTCTCCTGTGGCTTGCGGGAACGCTGTTCGGCCAATCGGCTTCGAACTATTTGCCGGGAGGTCATCTAGGGGTGGGGCTAACCGACATCGATTCCGATCGCGCCAGCGCCCTGAAACTGGGTGAGCCACGCGGCGTCGAAGTACGCAGTGTCCAGCCGGAGAGTCCGGCTGACCAGGCCGGCATCGCTCCGGGCGATGTGCTCCTGAGTTACAACAGTGAAGAAATTCTAAGCGCGCCCCAACTCGGACGCCTGGTGCTTGAAACCCCACCCGGCAGAAAAGTCAAAGTCCAATACTGGCGGCAGGGCAAAACGAAATCGGTAATCGTGCTCCTGACATCTACTGAGACCCACACGCCCGAGCCTCCCACGTCTTTCACCAGCCTGCAGATGGGCAGCGTTCCGGTGATCCCTCGCATGCTGATGCTGTGGGAGGATGTGGCACTCGGCATTGAATGCGAACCTCTGGATTCACAACTGGCCCAATTCTTCGGCGTGCGCAGCGGAATCTTAATCCGGCGTACCGAAAAAGGCTTTGCAGCCGACCGGGCCGGTTTGCGCGCGGGCGATGTCATGACCGATATCGACGACCGGCCGCTGGCTGCGCCTCGCGATTTAATCTCTTATCTCCGTACCGAACACCAGCCGGGAAAAGCGATCGTGATCGCCATTACCCGCGATCACAAACCTCATTCGTACAGCGTTAATCTTAACGAGTAGCGGGAAAAATCGCGAGGCTGGTGGGGAGGCGGTTTGCGCGTTATCCGTCAACTTGGACGCGGTGCCGCAGATCGGCGAATCGAGGCCGCCTTACAGAACTTATCTCGACGAGGTCAGAATGAATGGCGACTCGGCGCGGTGTTCAACGGGAGGTAGACCGTGCTTTTTTTGGACGCTGGCGGTTTGCCTTCTTACCCTGTGTTGGCTCCAAGCTGGAAGAGGAGAGATCGCGCACCTCGTGGAAGGCCAGGAGGAGATGGTCTCCCAGATCGCTCGAATCGTCATCGAACCATTTCGCGACGGCATGGCTGAGTGTAGCCATGCTGATCTGTGCAGCCAGATTTGCCTCACGATAAGGAACGCCGCGCTCCTGAAGCGTCGAAGCCAATGCCGCGATCAACGATCGGGTTTTAGCCATCGCGCGTTCCTGTAGTGCGGGGCTACCGGCGATCACGCGTTGACGAGGCGCAGAGAATTGGCGGTTTTCAACAAACATCTGCTCCACTGATCGAAAGGCGAAGAACAAGGTATTCCAGACGTCCAGTGCTGGAGGGGCGAGACGCACTGCACTCGTCAAGGCATGACTAAATTCAGCATCGCCGTCGAATAATACCTCCCGCTTATCCGGAAAGTGACGGAAGAAGGTACGTTCTGTGACGCCTGCCTTCGCGGCGATTTCGGCGGCTGTGGTCTGCTCATACCCACAGTCCCGGTATAGCTCCAACGCGGCCAGTTGAAGACGCCGACGTACTTCCTTCCCATTTCTTGGCATGGATCGGATACCTTATTGTCAGTGACTGACGATACGTGATAGGATTTAGTCAGTCACTGACTTTTCCCATGACTCCCGTCACTGACTGATTTTAGCGATGGCCCGCATTTGGCGCTTGTTAAACCCTATTGCGCCACAACAAACACGAACGAACGGAGAAGACTTGAGCAATCTTAAACCCACAACAATGAAAGCCCTTTGCCTCCAAAGCTATGGCGAACCAATGGACGTGCTTCATCTAGAGGAAGCCGCAATTCCAAGCCCAGGGCCGGGTCAGGTCCGTGTGCGGGTCAAAGCATGCGCACTGAACCCAGCCGACTGGGCTGTATGCCGGGGCTTCTTACCGGTTCCTCCCCCGCGTGGTATTGGGTTCGACGTGTCCGGAACCGTTGATGTCGTCGGCGAGGGCGTCACCAACGTTAGGATTGGCGGCCTCGTCTTTGGTGTGCCCGACTACATGGGCCAACCCACGGCCGGTGCAGCGGACTACGCCATCATGAAAATCTTTGTGCCGGTTCCGAAGGGTTTGAATCTCATCGAGGCGGCCGCGCTGCCGATGGCGGTCGAGACGGCGACGCGTAGTATCGACCTTCTCGGGTTGACCGCAGGACAAACTATTCTCGTCAACGGTGGCGGAACAATGACGGGATTCGCAGCCGTTCAAATCGCATTGCTGCGCGGCGCGCACGTGATCGCAACCACAGGCGAAACGTTCGCCGGCCGGTTGAGCGGACTTGGTGCGAAGGTGACGCCCTACGGCGATGGAATGGTTGAACGGGTCCGCGAGATCGCGGGTGTAGCGCCCGATTTCGCTCTGCACACCGCCCAAGTGAAGGGCGTGCTGCCCGATCTCGTCAAGATCGTGGACGGTGATCCCCGCCGTGTGATGAGTTTTTCCGATTTTGACGAAGATGGGATCGGCGTCCGCACCACGGGGCGGGAGAAGGGCGGCGTTCATCGCTATGATGCGCTTGGTCCATGTGCACAGCTTGCTGCCGAAGGACGCTTCTCCATTCCCGTGGCGCGCACATTCGGCCTGGAAGACTGGCGCGAGGCGGCTGAGATGAGTATGAGCAAGAGGGCTCATGGCAAGCTCTTGCTCCTGCCTGGTCACTCAACCGACGCAAACGTCTAGAAGGCAGAAAGTGAAGGGCGGCTTTCGCAATTGCGAGAGCCAACTGTCTGTATCCGGGCGAATGGTTAGGAACGACAACGCCGTTCACGTCTGGAACCCATTTGGATGTACCGTCGGCTTGGTATGGGGCTAAAGCGGCCAGGAGCTTTGGATGGCGGTCCGCAGGCGCGACATCGCGTGACCCTTCAATTTCGAGATGTGTGATACGTGCGAGTTGATCATTTCTGGGAAATTTCCCGCGCGGTCATGCCTTCGTAGAGATAAAGGCTGACAACAGTCGCTTGCAAATCGGTGATTGTGACCCTGACATCCGCCGAGAGTAGAAGTCCGGAACCGGCCACGTCGTTTTCGAGCTTGCAGATGGGAGTGTGCCGGACGTGTCCCGCATGATGATGTTGTGGGAAAGCGTGGCTCTCAGCATTCAATGCGAACCTCTGGATTCACAACTGGCTCAATTCTTTGGCGTGCGCAGCGGAATCTTGATCCGCCGCACGGAAAAGGTTTTGACGCCGATCGGGCCGGGCTGCGGGCCGGCGATGTCATGACGAATATCGACGACCGGCCGCTGGCTGCGCCTCGCTTTGTACGTCTGTCAAGAAGGCGTGGTTGCTGCCTGCATTGCTTGCAGGGCTAACGCCCGAAAGGTGTCTCGCAACTCGACAGGATTGTGTACCACAATACGCCGCCTGGTGCTGAGGAGTGTGGCGGCGAAGAAGTCCAGGTTGTCGCGGCCGCATCGCAAGCGCGTGCCATGATCTTGCTTCTTCATGGACACGCGCCAAAGGGCGAAGGAGCGCCGCGCCTCCTCGATCGGCAGATCGATCCAGAGGTCGATCTGGTAGAAGGATTGTAAGAACGGTAGACGATCCGCCAGGTATTGGCGCGCGTCGAAGCTCTCCGGCTTCTGAAACGTTGCTGTGGCGAGTTGGAGTTGTGTAACGCGATCCAACCGGAACGTTCGCGTCGCCTGGCGGTCAAGGCAATGGCCAATCAGGTACCAACGATCATCTGTGTGCAGACCGCATACGGCTCAATGTCCCGTTGTGAGGTCGTGTTGTGGTGAGACAAGTACGCAAAACGCACTCTGTGGCTGGTGCGAATGGCGGAGGCTGTGGTGATCAGACTCGCCGCCGGCGTAGGTACCATCCACGAACTCGGCTCGAATGCTACAAACTCTTCCACAGTTCGGAGGCTTTCGCGTAATGCCACAGGCAGCACCCTTCCAAGTTTGGAGAGGGCGCCCTCCGTTGCGGGGGCGAAAGCCTCAAGGCCGATCTGGCGCAGCGCTCGCAAACCCAATGAGAGTGCAAATGCTTCTTCATTGGTAAACATCAGTGGCGGTAGTCGGGTGCCTGGACGCAGCAGATAGGACCCTCCCACCCCGGGTGAAGCCTCCACGGGAATGTTCAGTTCTCGCAGCCGGACGATATAGCACTGCACCGTGCGCAGATCCACCTCTAAACGTTCTGCCAGCTCCGCTCCTGTAACACGATTCCGCGCCTGGAGGATCTCCCGGGCGGTGAGGACGCGCATGACTGGATCTCGCATCTTTCAACAATCTACGACATGTTCTGTCGGGAATAGGTTGTAGCCTTCTCTTGTACCCAACCTGGGACCGGAGAAAACAATGAGCGTAAATATCGTTCCACACCTCAACTTTCGCGGCGAGGCCCGTATGGCACTCGAGTTCTACCAGAGCGTTTTTGGCGGCAATTTGGTCATTGTCACTTACGAGGATCTTGGAAATGTTCAGGCGCCCGGAGACGCGAAACTGGTGATGTGGGGACAGGTTGCTGCGAACAGCGGCTTCAAAGTCATGGCGTTCGATGCGAGCGCGAAACTGCCGTTCGAGAAGGGCCAGAACGCCTTCTACGTCGCCGCGCGCTTCGATACCAACGAGGAAGCGAAAACCTGTTGGGAAAAGCTGACAAGCGGCGCAAGCATCCGGCATGAACTTGGGCCCGCACCTTGGGCACCGATGTATGGCATGTTGCAGGACAAGTTCGGCGTCGTCTGGGTGCTGGATGTGGTCTCTAAGGACAACGCTTCCTAGATAAACTAGAGCAAGAGCGGTTGTAGAACTGCTACATCCGCCTGGTCTGAGGCTAAAGCGGCCAGGAAGTTTGGATGGCGGTTCGCAGGCGCAACATCGCTTGTCCCTTCAATTGCGAGATACGTGATTCGTGGAGGTTGACCATCCTGGAGATTTCTCGCAGGGTCATGCCTTCGTAGAAATACAGGCTGACCACGGTGGCTTCCAGACGGGGGATGCGGCCGATGGCCTCGTTCAACAAGCGGCCCAGTTCGGCGCGCTCAAAAATCTCGGACGGCCACTGTTCGCCAGCGGCAGAAACCAATGTGGCGAAGACCTTACCTTCGTCATTGCATCTGGGCGTCTCGAGGCTGGCCACGGTCAAGCCCTGGCTGGCGGTGACCCAGTCGTGATACTCGTCGAGAGCGACTCCGAGACGCTGCGCGATTTCTTCGTCGCGGGGCGGCCGTCCCAAGTGCTGTTCTAATTCGAACACGGTCGTTTCAATCTGGCGTGCTCGGCGGCGGTGTTGACGAGGCGCCCAATCGAGCATGCGCAAACTGTCGAGAATGGCGCCGCGGATTTTATATTCCGCGTACGTTTTCAGTTTTACTGCCAGATGACTTTCATAGCGGTCAATGGCTGCGATCAAACCAATCACCCCCGCCGAAATCAAATCGTCCAAAGCGACCGACGGCGGTAGCCCCTTGTGAATGCGGCGCGCAATCAGCTTTACCTGAGGCATATGCTCCAGGATCAAATCCTCTCGCGACTGTGTGACCGGCCGCGCCTGCGGCTCTTCTGCCCGGCAAGCAACCATAAAGACCTCGCTTTCGCCGTTGCGTCAATGGCAGCGGCACCTAGCCAGTCCTTCGGCATTTCTTCGCCAAAACTTAAGGACAGAAGTAAACTAAAATCTCAGGCAGGAGAGACCGATATGTTTTTAGGCGAAAGGAGTATCGGTGAAGATAAGCGATAGTTACCCGTATATGAGCCAGATCAGTTCTCGGGCAGCCGTCCCCGCTCCGGCGCGGGAGGTAGTGAAGGCAAGCACCAGCCAGCCCGAAAGCGATTCTGTGGGCGGTGTGGCCGCCAGTGCGGCGCAAGCGCGGCAATCGCGCGTTGCTGAGTTACGACAGCGTGTGCAGAGCGGCAGTTACCAGCCGGACGCTCAGCAGGTCAGCCACAGCATGGTCGACCAGCATTTAAACAAGTTGTAACGCGATCCGGTTTTGTAAAACTTTCGGCCGCTCGAACGGCAACGCATCTCACGTTTGCTTCGTCATACAATGGCAAATCGTGACACACGGAAGGATGCCGACCCCGTTGTGGCTGACAAGACTCGCGTTGCGGGGTCTCATTTTCCTGTTTTTTCTAACCGCGCATTCTCTTGATTCCGCAAATGCGCCAAGCGCTGGCGTTCGGGTCAGCGGTACTATTGCCGCTCTCCGTTCCGTGACAGTGCAGGTTCCTTCGATTGCCGGCCAAGGCGGAAACCTGACTCTCGCCAAGCTGATCGCGAATGGCACGGCGGTACATGCCGGCGCCCTGCTGGCCGAATTTGACCGCACCGATCAATTGAAGCTGGCCCGCGAAGCCGCTGCCAAGTTTGACGACTTCACGCATCAAGTGGAGCAGAAACGGGCCGAGCAGCACAGCAATGCCGAGAAGCGAAGTTCCGAACTGCTGCAAGCCGAAGCGGATCTGCAAAAGGCAGCGATCGAAATCCGCAAAGGACCCGTGCTGAGCGAGATCGATCAGCAGAAAAACAAGGTCGAGCTCGATAATGCCGAGTTGCACGTCGCGAGTCTGCACAAATCGGACCACTTTCACGAAATGGCCGAAGCGGCTGAGCTCCACATTCTCGAACTGCAGCGCGATCGGCAGAAATTTGTGGTAGCACGCCAGCAGAGCAATGCGGACAAACTTGCTCTGCGCGCGCCGATCTCGGGGATGATCGCCCTGCAGAATGTCTATCGGAACAATTCCATGGGCCATGCGCAGGAAGGCGATCAGCTCTGGCCGGGAAGTCCGCTGATGCGGCTGTTCGATCCGAGCGTGATGGAACTCGAAGTTCTGGTCGACGAACCCGATGGCCGGGTGCTGGTGCCGGGAGCCAAAGCGATTGTCCATCTGGACGCTTACCCGGGACTGACGTTCAGCGCTCACTTCGATGCCGCCAGCCCGGTCGCGTCCGCTTCGCTGGGCAGTTCGGTGAAATCGTTTGCGGCGCGTTTCGTGCTCGACCAGACGGATCCGCATCTACTGCCGGACCTCTCCGCGTCGCTGGATATAGAGGCGCCGAAGAAGTGATGCGGAAAGTCTTGTTTCGTTCTGTATTGGTCCTGATTCTGATCGCCGGCTCGGTTTGGGGAGTGCGCCAGTGGCGTCGTTCCGCTACGCCCCTTGATTTACCGACCGCCGCTGCCCGGCAGGGTGACTTTCTTGTGCTGGTTCGCTCGCGCGGGGAACTCACGGCGCGCCGCTCGGTTCAACTCAGCGCGCCGCTCGACGTGCCGGACCTGCAAATCGTGTTTCTCGCTCCGCCCGGTTCGGCTGTGAAGGAGGGACAAGTAGTTATCCGCTTCGACCCTAGCAAGTCGCAGCAGGATTTGAAAGAGAAAAAAGCTGCGCTGGAGCAGGCGCAAGCGACTCTGGATCAAGCGGTGGCACAGGCGCGCATCACGGGCGACCAGGATCAACTCGATTTATCGACCGCCTCGTACGCTCGTGAGAAAGCCCAGCTTGAAGCGTCGAAACAGGCGATTGTGAGCTCGATGGAGGGACAGAAGAGCGCCATCGATCTCGGTCTCGCCGGGGAAAAGGTAAAGCTACAGCAGGCAACGCAATCGCTCCATCAGAAATCCGATGAAGCCAAGGTTGCTTCGCTCAAACGCTTGCGCGATGCGGCACAAGCTGAAGTCAAATTGATCCAATTTCGCCTCACGCTGATGGACATGAAGAGTCCGCTCAACGGTGTAATTACTTATCAGGCGAATCGCGCGCAAAACTGGATGAACGCGCAGCCTTTCAAAGTGGGCGATCACGCGGTTGGGGGCACAGTTCTGGCAGAGATTCCTGATCTGTCCACTCTCGAGATGGAAAGCAAGGTGGAGGAAGTAGACCGCGGCCGGATCGCGCCAGGCGATGCGGTGCGGGTGCACGTGGATGCGTTTCCGGAACGCGTGGTCTCGGCTAAGCTGGCGTCCATCTCGCTGCTGACCGAGCAGAGCTTTAACGAGTGGCCGCCGACAAGGAGCTTTCGCGCTTATGCCGCGCTGGAACATCCGGATCCCGCGATGCGCCCCGGTATGAACGCGGGCGCCGATGTCATCGAAGAGAAACTCGCCAACGCGATCAGCATTCCGGCCAAAGCGCTCTTCACCGTAAGAGGCAAACCCGCCGTTTATATTCAGAAGGACGGGCAGTACGTGGCGCAGGAAGTAACAGTGCGTGCGCGCAATCCGGACGAAATGGCCATCGAGGGCATCGCGGCGGGAACAGCCGTCGCCTTAGCCGAACCCGCAGCGGGCAAAACGTGAGCCAGACCATCACTCCGCTGCCGGTTGTCGAGCCGCAGCCTGCCCCACCAAGCAGATGGCCCCCACACAGACCCATTTGGATGCACAAGCTGGCTGTTGCCGGCGTGGTCCTACTGGCGCTGGGCTTTGCGGCATTCTACCTGGTGCGTGGTTATCGCGCGCTGCGCAGCCAGACCACCGCGGCCGCGGTTCCCATCGTGCAGGTGACGCAAGGCGATCTCAACCTGACGATTAATGCGCGCGGCGAGTTGCGCGGCCAGAATCCCGAAGTGCTCACGGCACCGATGATCGGCGGCACTGAGCTGCACATCACGATGCTGGCGAAGGCTGGCACGCCAGTCAAAAAAGGAAGTGTTGTCGTGCAGTTCGATACGACCGAGCAAGAGTACAAATTGAAAGAGGCCGAGGCCGATCTGGCGGAGGCTCAACAGCACATATTGCAAGCGCAGGCACAACAGGATGCGCAAGCGGAGGAAGATCACTATGCGCTGCAGAAAGCGCATACAGACGTGACGCTGGCGGAACTGGATGTACGCAAAGATCCGCTACTCGCTCCTATCGCGGTACGGCAAAATGAACTGGCCGTTGCCGGCGCGCGCGATCATCTGGCGCAGCTGGAGAAGAATCTAGCGAACCGTCTGGCCACCGATACCGCCGCGACCGCCATCCAGCAAGCGGGTCGTGCCAAAGCCGAAGCACAAGCCACCACGGCACGGCAGAACATTGAAGCGATGACGCTGCGAGCGCAACGCGACGGGTACGTTTCGGTGGATCAGAATTCGAACGGCGAATTCTTTTTCTACGGGATGACGCTGCCCCTTTTCCAGACCGGCGACGCGGTGCGCCCTGGCATGGCGGTAGCCGAAATTCCCGACCTCAAAAATTGGGAAATCGAAGCCAATATCGGCGAGTTGGATCGCGGCCATATTGCGGTGGGCGACACGGTGGCGGTGGAGATTATCGCGGTGCCCACGGAGAGCTTCACCGGTCGCGTGAAAGAAGTGGGCGGGACGTCGGGGCCGCCCTGGAATCGCCGATTCACGTGCAAGCTGACGCTCGATCGGACTTCCTCAGAACTCCGTCCCGGCATGAGCGCGCAACTCACCATCACGACCGATCGTTTGCGCAACGTGTTGTGGCTGCCCGCACAGGCGCTCTTCGAAGAAAACGGCCGCTCGTTCGTCTATCTGCGTACCGGACGCACCTTCGCGCCGAAAGACGTCAAGCTGGTGCGGCGGAATGAAACGCGCGTGGTAATTACAGGGCTGAAAAAAGGGGAGACGGTCGCGTTGGCCAATCCGCTCGAGGTGAGCAAGAAGCCCGCGGGCAAAGCCGGAGCGCCAGCCGGTCTTCCGCGGTAATTTACGGCATGATTTTTGCGCGCTACCCATCCGATATCGCTTTGGCCGCGAAGAACCTTTGGGACCAGAAGACCCGCACGGTATTGACCGCGCTGGGGATTATCTTTGGAGTCGGCGCGGTGATTGGCATGCTGGCGATTGGGGCGGGCGCACGCGAAGAATCTCTTCGTTTCATCGAACAACTTGGCGTACGCAATTTGCTGATTGAATCAAAACCGGCGGCGAGTGAGCAGGAATTGCAACAGCGCCGCCGCTCGTCGCCCGGGCTCACGGAGCGCGACGTACGGATACTCGAGAGCAACGTGAATACGCTCGACCTGATTTCGGCGCGCCGCAGTATGCACCCGATGCGCGTCTTTCCCAAACCGCCGCAGGATCTGCCGGAACTCTACGGCGTGAAGCCATCATATGCCGAGATTCACAACTGGAAATTTGCGGAAGGGCACGCTTTCGACAATGTTGACGACCAGGGCAGCCTCGCCGTCGCGGTGTTGGGAGAGAGCGCTAAAGTCGCGCTGCTTGGTTATGCGCCCGGGCTGGGCAAGTTCGTCAAGATCAACGATACGTGGCTGCGGGTGGTGGGCGTGCTGAAGCCGCAGGTGAGTTCCGGAAGCGGCGCTCAAGCGCAGGATCCCAATCAGGTCATCTATATCCCGCTGAACACGTTTCAATACCGGTTCTTCGATGCAGGCGGCAATTTCAAAGACGAATTGGACGGGATCGACATTCGCCTGAAGCCGCATGCGGATAGCGTGATCTCAGCTCGTGTGGTCGGGGCGATTCTCAATTCCACGCACCACAACACGTCCGACTTCTCGATCACCATCCCCGCCGAACTGCTCGCCGAGCAGCAGCGTTCGCAGGCTATTTTCACGTACGTGATGGTGGCGATTGCCGCTATCAGCCTGCTGGTTGGCGGCATCGGCATCATGAACATTGTTCTCGCCACCGTGTTGGAGCGCACCCGCGAGATTGGCATTCGCCGCGCCACAGGTGCTCGCCGTAACGATATCGTGCGACAGTTTCTCATCGAATCGGTGTTGATCTCGATGGGCGGCGGCCTAGTGGGGATCGCGTTCGGCTATTTTCTCGCCTGGCTGATCGCTGTCACGGCTGAATGGAAAACGATTGTTTCACCCGCATCTCTTTTCATTGCCTTTGGAGTTTCGGTTACCGTTGGCATTGTTTTCGGTATCTACCCGGCGCGAAAGGCGTCGCGGGTAGATCCCATTGAGGCTCTCCGCTATGAATAGTCGCTTCGCGGCTGCGATTTTATTACTTCTTACATTCTTCCTGCGTAAAGCCACCGCCACCGATCCCTTCACGAATTATGTAGAGTGGCGCTATCATCCGCCGTCGATGCGGATCAAGAATATCGAAGGCCTGCCGCAGAGGATTGTCGATGGAAAACTGCACTTGCATCTGCGCGACTTTCTCGAGCTCGCATTGAAGAACTCGACAGATATTCAGCTGACTCGCCTGGACGTCTATACATCGGCCAATAACGTCGTCGCCAATCAAGCTCCCTTCGATCCAGTGCTTCAGTTGGGCTTTAATACACTGCGCAGCGTGTCGCCCCTTTCGTTTCTTACTTTGGGCGGGACAGGCTCATTCGGGGGCGGCGGTGGTGTGATCACGAATCCAACGACGCCGGGCCAAACGGGGGCCGGGAATTCCGGTGGACTCGGCAGTGCCGGTAACCAGGTGATCCTGCCGCAAACCATCAGCAGCCTGTCGCAAAATTCTAACGCTACGTTCACCCAACTGCTACCCACCGGGCAAAACGTTCAGGCGCAATTTTCGGCCAACCGCAGTTCCGGGGATGGCTATCTTTATCCCGCACTTTTCGGATCTCTCAACGTCACGTTGACTCAACACCTGCTGCAGAATCGCACTAATCTGCAGGCCAAAGGACCGATTCAGGTAGCCCGCAACGAACTGCTCATCACTTCGGAACGAAGTCAGGCGACGATTGCCGATTCAATCGCGCTGGCGGCACGCCAATACTGGGCGGCGATTCAATTGCGCGACAACATCCGCGTCCAGGAGCAGAATGTGAATCTGGCACGCAAGTCGTACGATCACGATAAGCAGGCGCTCGATCTGGGAGCACTGGCGCGACTGGACATCTATCAATCGGAAACGCAGGTGGCCGAGCGCAATCGCGATCTAATCTCGGCGCGCTATCAATACAAAGCTTCGCTGGACACACTGCGGCGCTTCATTGGCGCCGATCTGACGTCCGCGCTTCGTGAAACCGAGCTCGTGCTCGAAGATGATCCCGCGGCGCTGCCGCCGAAAGAGTCGATTCTGCCGTTTGAGCAGGCGCTGGCAAAAGCCGAGCAGGCGCGTCCGGAGAATCTGGCGGCTCGCCAGCAGACGGAGGTCGACACGCTGAACGCGCGCATCTCGCATGACAGTTTGCTGCCCCAATTGGATCTATCGGTGCAAGGCGGCGGCACGGGGCCCGGTTTTAATCAGGTGGCCGGGTCGGCAGCCAACCCTTATCCAGGACTCAGCGGGACGCTCGGCCAGGTGCTCGCGTTTAACTATCCGAGCTACGGCTTCGGGCTTCAATTAAATTTTCCCTTCCGCAACAGCACGGCGCGCGCCGGGTTGTCGAATGCCCTGGTGAGCCGCGCCCGCGACCAGTACACACAGCGCCAGACCGAACAGCAGATTATTTTTGACGTGCACCAGGCGCTGAACTCGATTGATCTGGCGGCCGCTTCCATCGAAGCCGGCGGCCACGCGCGCGATCTGGCGCAGAAGAACGTCGCGGCGGAACAGCAGAAATATCAATTGGGCACGATCACTGCTTTTGAAGTGCTCGATTCGCAGACCCGCCTGGCCAGTTCAGAAAGCGCGCTGCTGGCCGCGTACGTAACTTATCAGCAAGCGTTCATCGATTACCAGCGGGCGACCTGGAGTCTGTTGGATGGCCTGGGAATCGCAGTAGAAACACCTACGGTACGTTGATCGAGGTTATTATTCCTGGCGCAACGCTTTCACGGGATCGATCCTGCTGGCGCGGCGCGCCGGAAGAAAGCTGGCGAGAAGCGCGGCGAACGCCAGGAGCGGAATCATGATCGCGAAAGTTGCTCCATCAAGGGGCTGCATTCCTTCCACAAGATGCTGCAAGGCCCGTCCCGCGGCCAGCGCGGCGACCGCACCGACGCTTACGCCGGCGATAGTCATCTTCAAACCCTGCCATAACACCAGCCGCATTATGTCGTGAATACTTGCTCCCACCGCCATGCGCACGCCGATTTCAGATGTTCGCTGTCCAGTCAGATAGGCCAGCACTCCGTAAACACCAATGCTCGCAAGCAGCAAGGCGAGTCCAGCGAATATTCCGAATAGCAGTGAAAGGAAACGCTGATGGGCGAGGGATGCACCCACCAGCTGCTCCATGGTGCGGACTTCGTACAGGCTCTGATCGCCAGAGGCGCCGCGTAGTTCCTCTTGCAACTCCCGAACAATGTTCAGCGGCGAGCTGCGCGTTCGAATCGTGATGGACATGACCGATGAAAAGAAGTGCAGAAGCCGGACGGGCACTTGGGCGAATGGGTAGTACATCTGGTCGCGAACACGCGACTGATCGTCGCCTGCCAAGCCCCAGTGGCGCACATGGCCAACGACACCGACGATCTCGATGGGAGCGACGCCCATGGCCGTAACCCAGATATGTTGGCCAACCACATTCGTTCGACCGAAAGTATGCCGGGCGAGACTTTCGTCAATGACTACCACCGGCTGACTGCTCTCTCGATCTTGTTCATTGAAGAAGCGGCCTGCAAGCAGCGGGATGCCCATGACCTTGAGATAGTCGGGGGTTACGGTGGAGCCGAGTGCGAAGGGCTCCTGGTTGGGAGGGAGTGGATTGGGGGTGGTGCGATAGGGCATAACGTTTTCCCCTTCACGCATGGGGATGATGTCTGCCAAGGCGACGAATTCCACGTCGGGCACGCGCCGAGCGCGATCGACTACGTCGCGCCAGGCTGACCGGATCTGGGATGGATTGGCGAGCGACTTAGGGGAGAGTGCAAACCGGGCGGTCAGCACGTGGCGTGCATTGAAGCCGGGATTAAGAGAAGACAGCGTCAACAGAGTGTGGCCGAGCATTCCCGCGCAGGCCAGCAACACAAAGGCAAGCGCGATTTCAGAGATGACGAATGGACTGTGCAGACGGCGCGAGTTTCCTGTAATGCTCCGGCCGCCTGCGCGCAGCGCCTCTTCGAGCCGATGCATGGGAACGCGCAGGGCCGGAGTGAGCCCGAAAAGGAGACCGACTAAAAGCGAGGTGCCGACTCCAAAACAGAGTACGCGCCAATCGATGTGAATCTCTTCGACGCGCGGCAAGTTACCGGGCCAGAGCGCCACAAAGGGATGCACGCTGAACGCTGCTGCGGCGATGCCCAACAGACCGCCGCAAAGCCCCAGGACGGCGCTCTCCGTCATGCATTGGCGTACCAGGCGGCCGCGGCTTGCGCCCAGAGCCGCGCGCATCGCGAGTTCCCGTTCGCGAGAAATGGCGCGAGTTAGAAATAAACTCGCGATGTTGACGCAGGCAATCAGCAGTACCAGTCCTATCGCGGCCAGCAGCAGCCAAAGCGTGCCACGTACGTCGCTTACCAACTGCTGCAAAAGTGGATGGATGCGCATGCTGAGGCCGGCGTTCGATTTGGGATATTCTTCGGATAACCGACGGTTGATGAGCGTGACTTCGGATTGTGCCTGATTCAGAGTAACGCCGGGCGCCAGACGACCGATGACCTGATTGAATCGCGCTTCGCGGTTCTGCATTCGCGGGTCAGTACTTTGGCCGAGTGGTGTGTAGACATCCGCTTCTCCCGACAGTTGAAAAGCCCGAGGCGCTACCGCGACGACCTGGTATGTTTTGCTGTCGAAGATAAGCTCCTTTCCGACTGCGGCGCGATCAGACGCGAACCGGCGTTGCCAAAGGCCGTAGCTAATGATGGCAACAGGCGATGCGCCCGGCCGATCTTCATTGGGGTGGAAAGCGCGCCCACAGGAGGGAATGACGCCCAGAACAGGAAAGAGTTCTGCCGAGATCTGGCGGCTGTCCACGTGCTCGGGATTGCCTGGAGCGCTGACAGTGCCGCTGCTGTATGCCCAGCCCGCGACTCTGACAGAGCGGATCTCGTGATGGAGGTCCGCGAAATCGGGATATGAGAAGCCCCAGAATCCTCCAAAATCTTTTGTATATCCGTGCAGGGTTACCAACCGGTCTGGCTCCGGGAAAGAAAGAGGCCGGAGGAGGACACTGTTGATTACCGCAAACATGACGGTCGTCGCGCCGATTCCGAGCGCCAGGATCAGCAGAGTGATCGCGACGAAACCGGGCTTTTGACGGAAGGTGCGGAGTGTGTAGCTGGTGTCCTGCAGCAGTTCCTCGGCCCAGCGGGTGCCACGAGCATCGCGGCATTCTTCCTTCACTTGCTCCGGACCACCGAGGGCTATCCGGGCTTCACGCCGCGCTTGTGCGGGAGAGTGACCGCGGGTGATCAGGTCACTTTCACGTTGGTCCAAATGGAAGCGCAGTTCTTTTTCGAGCTGCTCTTCCATGCGCGTTCGACGCCTTAGACGAGACCACCAGCTCATGAAGAACCTCCCTGCATACCGAGAATGAGGCCGACGCCTTCGATCAATCGTTGCCAACTCGCGGCTTCCGTGGCAAGTTGCTTTCGGCCTTTTCGGGTCAACCGATAGAACTTTGCTTCACGCCCGGTCTCGGTCTTTTTCCAGCCGGCAGCCAGGAAGCCGCGGTATTCTAGCCGGTGCAGTGCAGGGTACAGCGAACCCTCTGGGACTTGGACTACGCCACGTGATACCTGTTCGAGCCGTTGAGCGATGGCGTATCCGTGGATAGGGTCAACAGCGACGGCTTTCAGTATTAACAGGTCTAGAGTGCCTTGCGGGAGATCCGACTTCGGCTCCGCCATGAATACCTCCTACTTCTATGGATATTCTATGCGAGCATGCATAGAAGTGCAAGGGTTGGTGTACGCTCGACTAAAACAAGTTTCGCTTCGCTTTTAAGCAGGTATGGCGGTATCGTACCTATATGGCTGTGGTGAAGGTTACCTTTACTTTGGATTCAGGGATAATTCAACGGCTCGGGCCTCTCAGCGAGCGAGAGAAAACAGCTATGCTGAGCACTTTTGACCGAGTCGTTCCACAAATCGCGACTCGCGAAACGGAAGCAGTGGACCAGGAACTCGCGGACATTCGGCGGGCCGGAGGTCGGCGCAAAAACTAGACAGGCCGTTCCAGACGGCTTCGTAGACACGGTTCGCTGCTTCGGATAACGCGCTACTTGCGGCTGTCGGATTACTGCGTCGCGAAGGTATCGCAGGAAGAAATCTGGCCACTTGCTAAGCCGCGTTTGAACCAACCCGTTCGCTGTGCGGAAGACCCGTGTGTGAAGCTCTCCGGACTGACCCGGCCGCGCGCCATTCTCTGGATGCGATCGTCACCTACTGCCGCCGCGCCGCCCAGCGCCGATTGGACATCGCTTTCGTTAATCATGTTGCGTTGCGCCGTCGAGTGGGCCCACACGCCCGCAAAGCAATCGGCCTGCAGTTCGAGCCGCACCGATAGCGGATTCTGCGCTCCGGGATTGGCCTGCTGTAGCCGCCGCACTTTGGGTTCGATGCCCAGAATCTTCTGCACGTGATGCCCAATCTCATGCGCAATGACATAAGCCTGCGCAAACTGGCCGGGCGCTCCAAACCGGTTCTTTAACTCGTCGAAGAATCCGAGATCCAGGTACACTTTTTCATCCTCCGGGCAGTAGAAGGGACCGATCGCGTCCTTGGCTAAGCCGCATCCCGAGGGATAAGCGTTGCGGAAAAGAAGCAGCTTGGCGTGGCGGTAGGCGCGATGGCCCTCGTCGGGCAATATGCGGTCCCAGTTGTTCTGCACGTCATTGAGAACGAACTTCACAAACTCCACTTCCGGCTGCTCTCTGGCATCGCGCTGGCGGTCGGGCACGGCGCGCACCGCAGTTTGCTGCGAAGGCCCTGCGCCGGAGAAAAGAGTGAAGAGATTCTTCTGGAAAATCAGGCTGAGAATACCGACAATGATGACGCCGCCGATGCCGAGCCCCCCGACTCCGAAGCCACCCCCACCGCCGCCGAAGCCGCCGCCGCCGCTTTGGTCTCGCCGGTCTTCAATGTCGCGATCAGATCCGCCCGGGGTCCATTCCATGTCAATCAGTTTGGCAGATTTGGGACGAACAGTTTTGGCAGATCTCCCGACCAACTTCTGTACAATGGCGGAATGCAGGAGTGAAGGCTAACGCACATTCCGCCCGTTCAGCATGTCATGCTGCTGAGACCAGGTATCAGTATGCTGCTGTATTGATTGGAGGAATTTGTGGCGACGATTCTCGCAGATATCATCGACCGGTTTCAGACCGAGCTTCTCAGTGAGTGGCTCACTTTGCAGGTGCAAAACACTAGGTCTGAACGGCATCGTGTGCCAGACGCACAGGTGCGCGCTACTTCGCAGGAATTTCTCAGCGCCATGCGCGATGCTCTGGCGAGCAAAGGGAGCACGAACATAAACGCAGCCGAGTGGGCCCGAGTACGCGAATTTTTAGGTGAGCTTTCGCGGCAACGGGCGGCTGAAGGATTTTCTCCCAGCGATACTGCTCGCTTTGTCTTCTCGTTCAAGCAGGCGCTGGTGATTCGCATCCAGGCTGAGTTTAAGAACGATACAACGTCTCTCGTTGCAGGGGTTCTTGAAGCGACTGAACTGCTCGATCAGCTGGGGCTCTACACCACCGAGATCCATCAAAAGAATCGCGAGACTGTGATCGATCGCCAACAGCAGGAGATGATGGAACTGTCGACGCCGGTGGTAGAGCTGTGGCACGGGATACTGGCTTTACCTCTGATCGGCACGCTAGACAGCCAGCGTACGCAGGTCGTGATGGAAAACCTGCTCCAGGCAATTGTTACATCGAATAGCGATCTGGCGATTATCGACATTACGGGCGTGCCCACGGTCGATACGCTGGTCGCCCAGCACCTCTTGAAAACGGTAGCGGCGGCTCGCCTAATGGGGGCCGATTGCATCATCAGCGGCATTCGACCGCAGATTGCGCAGACGATTGTTCATCTTGGCGTAGATCTGGGAAAAGTGCAAACGAAAGCGACGCTGGCCGGGGCCTTTCAGCTCGCTCTAAAACAGAAGAAGCTCTCTATCGTTAAGCTGTAGCTGTTCACATGGAACGCATTCCAATTCTGAGCCTGGAGAACTTCCTGCTGGTAAGTATTCAGGTCGACATGCACGATCAATTAGCGCTCTCGCTGCAACGCGACCTGGCAGCCGCTATTGTCCGGCAGAAAGCGCGCGGCGTTCTGATCGATATATCGGCGCTCGACGTGGTGGATTCCTTTGTGGGCCGCATGCTGGGAACAATCGCCGGCGTATCGCGTGTGCTGGATGCGGAAACGGTGGTGGTGGGCATGCAGCCGTCCGTCGCAATCACGCTGGTGGAACTGGGGCTGTCGCTATCGGGAATACGCACCGCTCTCAATATAGATCGAGGAATGCAAGTGCTCCGGCTCTCTTCGCGAGACATAGAGGAAACCGGCGATGCTGACCGAGAAGAGGATTGAAGTGCCGCTCCGTCAACAGGAGGATGTGGTTTCGGTCCGGCAGCAAGTGCGCTCTTTCGCTCTGGAGCTGGGCTTTAGTTTGATTGAGCAGACGAAAGTGGTAACAGCGGCGAGCGAACTGGCACGAAACACGGTACTCCATGGAGGCGGGGGGCATGCTGCAGTCGAGATTGTCGAAGAGCGCGGGCGTCGAGGATTGAGGCTCGCCTTTATCGATTCAGGTCCGGGTATTCCGGATACGGCGGAGGCGTTGCGAGACGGATTTACGACTGGTTCCGGATTGGGACTTGGGTTGGGCGGAGCGAAACGCCTCTCAAGTGATTTTTCTATCGAAACCCAGCTTGGTGTGGGCACTCGCGTCACGATCATCCGGTGGAAAGGTTGATGTATTGTCAAGCACGATCTTCCCGATCGATGGAGTGACGCGGGTTGCGGAAGTGCGCCGTCACGTTACAGCAGTCGCGCTTCGGGAAGGCCTGGATAATAATGCAGTTTCGGACCTGGCCATCATAGCGACCGAACTCTCGACAAATCTCGTGAAGCACGCAGTACAAGGTGAGATCCAAATCTCTTCGCTAAACGAGCCTGAGCAGCGAGGGGTTGAGATCCTTTCGATTGACCGGGGGCCCGGCATGAGCGATTTGGACTCCTGCCTGGCGGATGGATACTCGAGCGCCGGAACTCCTGGAACGGGTTTGGGAGCGATTGTAAGACTGTCGACGACTTTCGACGCCCACTCAGAAGTAGGACGGGGATCAGTTTTTGTAGCGCGTTTAAAGGCTCGTCCGCGAAGAGCCAATTTCGTGCCTTCGATAGTGCTGGGCGTTGTATCCTGCGCCGTAGCAAAAGAAACGATCTCGGGCGATGCGTGGAGCCTGCGGCCAACGCCGGACGGCGTGCTGCTGTTTCTGGCAGACGGCTTGGGCCACGGACAACTCGCAGCTGACGCGTCCGGTAAAGCCGTGGCTAGGTTCGAAGCAAGCCTTAACACGGCTCCGATAGTGATTCTTGAGGAAATCCATACTGCTTTAAAAGGAACGCGAGGCGCAGCCATCGCGGTAGCCCGTGTCGATTATGCACGGGGGATATGTCATTTTGGCGGCATTGGCAACATTGCAGGTCGAGTAATCAGTCCGGAATTGACATCGCATATGGTGTCGCACGTGGGAACGGCTGGTTATGAAGCGCGGCGCTTTCAGGAGTTTACCTATCCGCTGCCCTCGTCGGCCGCTGTCATCCTGCATTCCGATGGATTGACCTCGAGCTGGCGGTTGGATAGTTACAACGATCTTTTGATTCGTGACCCCGCGGTTATTGCGGGCGTGCTTTACCGCGACGCCACTCGCGGGCGAGACGACGTTTGTGTAATGGTGGCCAAGCGCCGAAACGACTCATGAACTCTCAAGAGCGTGAGTATCTGCCAGTTTGCATTTTGTCGATGAAACTGGCTGGAGAACAGGACATCGTGAACGCTCGCCAGCGAGCGCGAGAGATAGCGGATTTGCTGGGATTCGCCGGGCTCGATCAGGTTCGGATCGCGACAGCGGTATCGGAAATCGCGCGGAACGTTCATCAATATGCGGGAGAAGGCACGCTCGACTTTTCGATTGATCTAAGCTCAAACCCACAAGTGTTCTGGATAGCGATCAGCGATAGCGGACCGGGTGTGTCGAACCTGCGAGCCATTCTAGACGGTCAATATGAGTCACAGACCGGCATGGGCGTCGGCATCTCCGGCACACGACGCCTGATGGATTGTTTTCAGCTGGAATCCGAGGCGGGCAAGAGTACAACGGTTCGCTTTGCCAAGCGCATTCCGGCGAGCGCGCCGAGGATCGGACGATCCGATGTCGGGATAATTTGCCATCAAGTTGCGAAGCAGGCAAACTCCGATGCCGTAGTCGAATTACAGCGTCAATATCGAGACTTATTGCAGACATTGGAGACGCTGCGGCTGCGAGAGATGGAATTGGAGAAGCGGGAACAGGAACTCTCCAGTTTGAATATTGAGCTGGCAGAAACAAATCGCGGTGTAGTCGCTCTTTATGGCGAACTGGACGAGAAGGCGGCGGCGCTGCGTGTAGCCGACGAAATGAAGTCGCGTTTCCTATGGCATGTCAGCCATGAGTTTCGGACTCCTCTTAATGCGATAGAGGCTCTCGCCCGGCTTCTGCTTGAGCGTGCCGATGGACCGCTACTTACCGAACAGGAAAAGCAAGTTACTTACATTCGGCAGGCGGCGGCCGAATTAACCGAAATGGTCAACGATTTGCTCGATCTCGCGAAAGTCCAATCCGGAAAAGTGGAGATTCGGAGGATGCGCTTACCTGTGAGCCAACTGCTTGGCGGAGTGCGTGCTTTGATACGTCCGCTGGCTACGAACGCAGCGACGAAGCTGATTTTTGAGGAGCCCGCCGAGCCGCTGTTGATTCTCAGCGACGAAAGCAAAATCAGTCAGATACTAAGAAACCTGATTTCAAATGCACTGAAGTTCACGCAATTTGGTTCGGTGACGGTGTCTGCGCATTTGACAGATAATGGCACAGCGGTGGCGTTTGCCGTAAAGGATACGGGGATTGGGATTGCGCCTGAAGACTTGGAGCGCATCTTCCAGGAGTTCGAGCAGGTAGAGAATCCAGTGCAAAGAAAGGTAAAGGGCACCGGGTTAGGCCTAAGCCTTTCGCGCAAGCTGGCAACGCTGCTGAGTGGCAGACTGGAAGTCGGCAGCGTGCCGGGTGCGGGCTCCTGCTTCACGTTGACGGTTCCAATCGATGCCTCGCGAGGTGCGGCGGTTGAGCGGCCGGAGGGGGTGGATATCTGCGGCCCCGACGGCGACCATGATGGAACGATTCTGTTGATTGATGATGATGACGCATCCCGGTATATTGCGCGACAGCTGTTTGCAGGCACCCGGTATCGAATCATAGAAGCTGAAAACGGCATTGAGGGTTCAGAGCGGGCCCGATTTGAAAGGCCCATTTTGATTTTTCTCGATTTGTCTATGCCCGACCGAAGCGGATTCGAAATTCTCGAAGAATTCAAGGCAGATCCGGCTACCGCGCACATTCCGGTCGTGATTCACTCGTCCCAAAAACTTTCGGCAACCGACCACGCGTCCTTGGCAAATCGCGTTCTGGCGATACTGCCCAAAGGGGGCGCAGACCGCAAGGAAGCTTTACTGGCCATCAGGCAGGCTATCGACGAACCAGGGCTTTTTGCCGCGGAACCCGAGTTTTCAAAGGGAGACGGGTGATATGGACTCACAGGAAAAGCCCACCACGATTGTCAATGTCGACGATAGCGAAATAGCCCGATATGCCAGGACGCGGGTCCTGACGCGAGCCGGTTTTCTAGTCTACGAAGCCGGCACGGCGAAAGAGGCGTTCGACCTGATTGCGGCTCATCATCCCGATCTGGTGACTCTGGACGTTCATCTTCCCGACCAGAATGGAAAGGATGTTTGTCGCAGGTTGAAAGCGGAGCCGGTCAGTGCTTCCATTATTGTTCTGCAGATTTCTGCAACCGCTACTACGGGTCCGAGTGCGACCTCGGCTCTGAACAACGGCGCTGATGCTTATCTAACCGAGCCGACTGATCCCGAGGTATTGGTAGCGACAATCCGCGCATTGCTGCGGCTCCGTAGCGCGGAACGCGACCTGGCTAAAGCGAATGCGGGCCTGGCTCGATTGAATCAGGAATTGCAACGCTCGAATGAAGATTTGCAGCAGTTTGCGTTCATGGCGAGCCACGATTTGCAAGAGCCTCTGCGGATGGTGAATACGTTCAGCCAATTATTGGTAAAGCGTTTTGGCCACCTTACCGATCCGGTAATCGGTGAATACGCCGCATTCATCGATCAGGGCGTGAAGCGAATGGAAATGCTAATCCACAATGTTCTTTCCTACTCGCGCGCGGTCCACTCGGGTGATGGCGATGTGAAAGTAGCGAATCTTGAAAATAGCTTCCGGCAGGCCCTTGCGTCTTTAGATACAGCTATCGAGGAAAGCAGCGCGATTATCACCTGTGATACCTTGCCGACCGTTGCCGGTGAAGAGGAACAGCTGGCGCAAGTTTTTCAGAATCTGCTTTCTAACGCTCTGAAGTACAGAGATGGCTCTGAATCGGTTCGCGTGCATGTCGGGGTCCGTGAGGGGGTATCGGAGTGGATCATATCGGTGCGGGATAACGGCATTGGTTTCGATCAACAATATGCGGACAGCATCTTTGGCCTCTTCAAACGTTTACACAGGAACGACTATCCGGGAACCGGGCTGGGACTGGCCATCTGCAAGCGCATTATCGAGCGCTATGGAGGACGTGTGTGGGCGGAAAGCAAAATAGGAAGTGGCGCAACGTTTTACTTTGCTTTGCCGGGCTGATGAGTAAGCAACTTGCTTACTATTTATTTTCCTCCAGTCCTTTTCTGGTTAAGCGAACCAGAACCGCTTGCGAATTCCATTTCAGGAAGTCATCGAGCACGCGCTTTGCCTCGTGAATGTTTCCTTCTTTTTGGTAGAGGGCAGACAGTTCGAGGTAACTGCGCTCGAGCGACTTATCCAGCTTGATCGCGCGTTCGAACTCGCGGGCTGCTCCATGCGGATCGTTGCTTCGCTGGAGAGTTATTCCCAAGTACATCGCATATTCGGCGGACGCGGGTACCAGTTCACAGGCGCGCTGCATAAAAGGTAACGCCGCACCGATGCGGCCTTGTGACAGGTTTAAGTCGCCCAGGGCGGCCATAACGGCTGGGTCGTCTTTTTGCTGGGAGAACGGTAGGCTTGCAAGTAGCTCGCCAGCCTTTTCAGCCAGCGACTCAAGACCGGGGCTGGCAGAGGCTTGCAGATTGGCTAGCGCAAGATCACGCTGTTCGTGTTGCGAAGCCGCTTCGCGCCAGGCGCGCAATTCGGGAGGAGCGGCGAGAGTTTCCGGCACGTCTCCGGGCCTTACTACTCGTATGCGGTGATCGGTCAGGGCAGAATGTGCAACATCAGCAGTCGAGCGGTGCGGCATGTGACAACTTACACATTCAGGAAGGTTTGAAGAGTGAGTCGACGGTGACAGGGCCTGGTGACAGGAGAGACAGGTGGCTTTGACTTGCTTCTTCAGATTTTCTACTTTTCGGTGAGGATTGTGGCAAGTGCCACACCATAACCTTCCGCTGCTTTTGATGGCGCACTGACTGAGGGCCAGCTGCTCTTCCTGACTAACTGCCTTGATGCTGTTTCCGGATTGCTTTAAGACAAAGATAGCCAGCGTCGATTCCAAGTTATCGCCTGGACGGAAATCATTCAGCGCTTGGCCAGGATTGAGTACACGCGCCGCTCCCTCCAGATGACACTGTTCGCAGATACTATCCCGGGCGCGGAGAGGTAACTTTGCCGGGTTGACAATGTTAGCTGCGGAGGGACGGGAGAGATGTTCGTTCGTTTTACCATGGCATCTCTCGCAGCTGATTGCCGCCAGTTTCCCGGTATTCAGGTGACCTTTTGGGGAACTCGCCCGCACATCGGACTCGCGATCCGCGCCCAAGTCCGCCGAAGTTCCGCTTTCGTCTAATGGCGTGACATCGCGGCCTGTGCTTGCTTCCAAGAGCTGTGTCGTGTTCGAATGGCAAAACAAGCAAGCCCCGCTCAACACACGATTAAAATCGAGCAGTTCCGTTCCTGCGAAGCCTGGCGAGAGATCCCATCCGAAGCGGCGGTAGTACGAAGCCGGCGATTCAAGCAGGACATCACCTACCTGGATTGCATAGCTGTGACCGACTTTGCCCGCGCCGATTTGATATTTAATTTCGTAAGTGGCGTTGAGTCCGTCCTCAGACAAACGATGGGTCATATGGCCATTTCTCCATGCCGTGAGTATCCGGCTACCTGAACGGGAATCGGTCAACTGTCCAGCTGGAACGGATTCTGGCGAGCGCAGCGAATGGGCCATCGAGGACACAGCGTAAGTAGCGGTCTCTTTGGGGTGGCAGACCGCGCAGCGCGATGCTTCCCACGCCTGAGACAGGGAGGGAAAGATGAGGAAGGCAAGAGACAAGCTCTTTGCCAATCGGACGTTCGCCTTCATTTTGCCAGGAGCTTTCAGGGGTTCTCCGAGTTTGTGATAGTATCACCGTACTAATTTCCCCGTCTGTGATCGAGAACAAGGAGGGTTGACCATGTTGTCGAGATGTTTTATGGTGCCGGTGCTGGCGATGCTTGTCGCTCTGCCGGCATGGTCGCAGAGCGAAGCAGTCAGCGCGCAACTCAATGGTACGGTGCAAGACGAAAACGGCGCGACCGTACCTGCCGCGAAGGTGACTCTATCCAATCCTGACGTCGCGTTCTCGCGCGAGGCTACCACGGGCGACAACGGACTCTATACCTTCACCCTGATTCCTCCCGGCAAATATCAACTGAGAGTCGAGAAAGCAGGTTTCAATGCTTTTTTGCAGTCAAATATCGTCTTGGCAGTTGGTCAATCGTCGACGCTGAACGCGCAGCTTCAGGTAGGAAACGTGAACCAGACCGTAGAAGTAAGCGCGCAAGCACCAGTGCTGAATACCGGCAGCGCGGACCTCGGCTCGGAGGTGAGCAGCAAGCAGGCGGTGGAGCTACCGCTCAATATCCGGAACGTTTATGGCTTGGTGGAATTGGATTCGAGCGTGAACAACAGCCAGCAGTTTCAGGCGTTGAATCCGCCAGGATCTCAAGGTAACGTGGATCAGGATATTTCCTTCTTCAATTTCGGCGGCGGCCGCTTTGGAACGACAGCCTTTCTTCTCGATGGAGCTTGGGACGGCGCCGGTGACTGGGACGGTGTCATTTACGTTCCGTCGGTGGATGAACTGCAGGAGTTCCGTATCCAGACAAATACATTTTCACCGCAGTACGGGCTGAGTACGGGAAACGTGGTGAATGCCGTCACGAAGTCAGGCACGCGCGGCTTTCACGGAGATGCCTTTGAATTCTTGCGGAACAACAATCTCGACGCGAATAATTACTTCAACAATCTGAACGGATTAGCGCGTCCGCAATTCAAGCGCAATCAGTTCGGATTTACAGCGGGCGGTCCGGTATACATACCGCATTTTTATAAACAGCGAGACAAGACCTTTATCTTTGGAACTTACGAGGGACTGAGGCAACAGACGCCGACCACTTTGCTAACGACAGTGCCGACCGCTTTACAACGGCAGGGTAATTTCTCGCAAACGTTTAATCAGGACGGGACGCTTTCGACGATTTTCAACCCGTTTGGCACGCAATTGGTGAATGGCCAATATGTGCGGACGATGTTCCCGGGCAATGTTATACAACCGTCGATGCTGAATCCCGTAGCGTTGAAGCTGCTGAATTACTACCCGCAACCGAATCGACCCGGCAATGCTATCACGGGTCAGAATAATTACGTGGGAACAGCCGGATTACCCACCAACAGCGATCAGTACACGATAAAAGTCGATGAGAACATCAGCGAGAAACAGAATTTCTTCGCACGCTGGTCGCAGAAGCGACAGTTTAAGCAGCTGACAGGTGAGTTTTTCGGCGCAAATGACCCGGGAGGCATGGGGACGCTCGCGCCTGATAATCGTTTTGAGGGCGGGGTTGGTTATACATATGTTTTCACGCCCACGTTCGTCATGTCGTTGAATTTCGGATGGGGACGGTGGGTTGAAGGCCGCACGCCACAAGGCGTTCCGTTTGATGTTACTACGGTTGGGCTTCCAGCCAGTCTGAACAGTTATAACGGACCGGGCGCTTTTCCTTCTATCAATATTTCGGGCTATCAGGCTTTAGGATCCGGCGTGCTCAATGCGACTCCCCGCGAGGCGCGCACTTACGCGGCAGACTTCACAAAGAACCTGGGCTCGCATGCCCTCTCGATGGGTTTCATGGGAATCAACTTTGCGCTAAATACTTTTAACTCCGCGCAGTCTTCCTTCAACTTTGCGCCTGACTTTACGCAGGGACCCTTTCCGACCGCTGCTACCTCGGACAGCGGATCGTCAGTAGCTTCGTTCCTGTTGGGCACAGGGGACAACAGCAGCGCAGGTGTTTCAAATAGCGCCCAGGCGGCTTACACCAAAAACGACTTCGGCATGTACTTCAATGATGATTGGAAAGTGAGCAAGAAGTTAACGCTGAATCTCGGTCTTCGGTACGACATTCAGACTGCGCCTACTGACCGCTTCAACCGGCTGTCCTATTTCACCTTTGCTCCGAATCCGATTAGCAGCCAGGTGCCGGGACTTAATTTGCCGGGCAATTTACAATACGTCAACGGGAATCAGCGTGGCGTTTATAACACGAACTACAAGGATTTTGCTCCGCGCGTGGGCCTTGCTTATTCACCTACATCGCGTTTTGTGTTCCGGGCCGGTTACGGCATTTTCTATACGCCGGCCATGGAATTCGGCGACTATCAGGGACTTTCCCTGAATGGGTATTCACAAACCACACCTTTCGTTGGTACGCTGGACGGAGTCACGCCGCAAAACCTGTTGAGTAATCCCTTCCCCACTGGACTGCTGGCGCCGGTGGGACAAGCGAAGGGAGGTGCGACGAATGTGGGCCAATCGATCGACGCCGTACTGCGGAATCGCGCCAGTCCATATGTGCAGCAGTGGACCGCGAATGTACAATACCAACTTGGCAACACAGTGTTACAGGCCGCCTATATCGGCAATCACGGCGTTAAGCTGCTGTTCAACACTACGTTCGAGCTGAACCAACTGCCCCCAGCTGATCTGGCGCTGGGAAATCAACTGCTACAGCCAGTGGCTAATCCATTCCAGGGAATTATCACAAGCGGAGCGCTATCTGGTGCTACCATCCCTTACGGTCAGCTCTTGCGCCCCTTTCCCGAATACACGGGAGTTGAAAACGTGCAACCCCCTTCGGCCACGAGCAGTTACAATGCATTTGCAGTTTCGGCCAACCATCGTTTCTCGAACGGGATTCAATTCCTAGTCTCGTACACGTGGTCGAAATATCTGACAAACAGCGAAGGTCCTGAGGGTTGGACCAACGGGCAGGCTCAATCGGTGCAGAACTGGTACAACACGGCGCTCGAGAAATCCGTCGAGTCGGATGACATTCCGCGCAGCTTAGTGGCAAGTTATGTGTATGAATTGCCGGTTGGAACAGGCAAGAAGTTCGCTCCGTCCAACAAGATCGTGGAGAATATCATCGGAGGATGGCAGGTTGCTGGAATCTCGAATTTTAAAGATGGCTTTCCACTGGCTATCACCAACGCTACTAACAACTCAAATTCTTTTGGCGGCAATCAACGGCCCAACGTCGTGGCCGATCCTAATTTAAGCAAAAAGAGCATCTATCAGTATTTCAACACGGCCGCGTTTCAACAACCGGCACCCTTTACTTTTGGAAATGCGCCGCGCACTTTGCCTTATTTGAGATCGCAAGGCACGCTTAATAGCGACCTGACTTTACAGAAATATTGGCGTCTCTGGAACGAGACGTCTAAGCTACAGTTCCGTGCTGAATTCTACAACTTGTTCAATCGTACGCAGTTTTTTGCGCCCGGGACAACGTTTGGAAACTCGAGCTTCGGAGTCATTCCTGGAGCGCTGGCCGCCAGGTCAATACAATTTGGAATGAAATTGTACTGGTGAAGTGGTCGAGAGCGGCATTGTGGCTGCTGGGGCTGAAGCTGCTGGCCGCCACAGCAAACCTGTATTCAGAGGATTCGCTCGGTAACGAGATTCGTGTTGCGCAAGCCGCCGGCAATTATGCGGAAGCGGCAAAACTTTACCTGAAGTTGATTTCAACTGGGACCGATAGCGCTGAAATTCGAAGTAACTACGGCGTGATGCTACATCTGGCGGGGAGGAACCGCGAAGCGTTGCAGCAGTTTCGAATTGCGCTGCGCCAAAACCCGGATCTGGCAGGCGCGAATTTGTTTGCGGGTGTGTCGAAATTTGAGCTAGGCGAGTTTGACGCCGCTTTGCCGTATCTCAATAAGGCAGAGAAACTGGATCCGGCGGGGCCAGCCCCGCTGCTGGCGCTCGGAAAAGTGTATGTTGCGAAGCGGGATTACGGTCGCGCCAATGAGCTGTATGCGAAGGCAACATCTCTGGACGCTAATCTGGCGGAAGCGTGGTACGGCCTGGGAGTGACCGATCGTAGTTTAGCGGAGGAGATCATGAACCGGGCAGCGCGCGCCGGTACTGCCAAAGAGAGCGCGACGAAACAGCAGGTGCAAAGATTGCTCAACGACGCTATGCAAGCTTTGACTCGCGCTACCGAGCTCGATCCGAATTCCGCACACAACCATTTACTTATAGCGGAGTCTCTGTCGGAGGCCGGGAAAGCGGTGGAAGCAGTTCCGGAGTATCGGGCGGCAATGAAGCTTGATCCCGGACTCGACGCTGCCTATCTGGGACTCGCATCCGAATATTGGAAGCAGCGTCAATTCGACCAGGCTCTTCCGTTACTTAAGCATTTGCTTCTGAAGGCACCCAAGGATGCGGAGACCAACGCCATGATGGCAGACATTTCAGAACACAATGGCGAGTATGGCAGGGCCGAGCGCTATGCCGAAACAGCGTTAGACGGAAATCCGCATCTCATTCAGACGCGCGTGGTTCTGGCCCGGATCTACCTTGCGAAACAGCAGCCAAAGCTGGCTGTTAGTGAACTGCAGAAAGTTATCGCGGCGGATCCGGATGGTAGTTATCATTTTCTGCTCTATCGAGCCTACCGGCAAGCGGGTGACGAACATGCCGCGAACAAGGCGATGGCGGAGTTTCAGCAATTGCGATACAGCGCGGGAAAGCAGTAGGGCTCACAGGCAAGCACAGACCGAAGATTCCGTGGCACTACTCACCCGGGGCCAGCCGAGTCATGCCCTCGCAGCCGTCCCATGCTTAAAGCCTGGCCTCTTATCCGCTTCCCAACATCAGTCAGGCGGAATACCTGGAGCGGGAACGATCGCCAAGTTCAGAAGTCAATACATATTCGGCCAGATGTATGCCATGGCCGGGGCTTCTCTCAAATATAACCGTGTCAATCGAAATGTACTCGCAAGTCTTACTTCCACTTACTCCACTCGCGACTATGATCTAGGTCTGAAGTTTGAAATGTACAAAGACATTCCGTCTTTCGAGGATTAATTCGCCATTGAGCCGGATCTGGTCTCGTTCATCACTTCCGATGGAGGAGTATGGAACCACCGCGAACTTCGTTCTTTAAAGAGCGCGGTGGAGTTTTCTGCCTCAACCGAGGAAACGTCTTTGGCTGCGGTGTACCGGGGAATTGAAATCGATAGCTTTGATCCTACCCAGAGTTACGGATAGGAGTCAGCTAGGTTGGGAAGGCTCCCTCTGCTCGCCAGATCTGGCCGCCCAGGCTCGCGGCGCCAATGAATCAATTGTTCGAGCGCAGATGTTGCTCACGCCTTGATTGCGCTTCGCGCATTTCGGTGGACTTTCTTACGGCTGACTCGGCTTCCGCTGTGCGTCCCAGCTTTCTAAGAGCGATGGAAAGCTGATAATGAACTTCTCCCCGTTCGTCAGCTTCACCGGCCTGGGTGAGTTCGGCCACCGCTTTCTCATACTGCCCTGAATGAAGATAGGCGCGCCCGAGATCAGCGTGTGCGGCGAGGGCGTCTGGTTGCGTGGCCAGGTACTGTTCAAGCAGCGGAATTGCTTCAGCTTCGGCATGGCGGCGCACGGCTATATTCGCCAGTTCGAAAAGCGCTTGCCTTGCATGGGGATTGATAGCGAGCGTTTTCTTTAGATATGAGGTGGCCTGTTCGAAGCTACCCATCTCCCAATAAGTTGTGCCCAATCCGAGTAACGGTGCTGGATTGTTTGGCTGTTCACCGGCAGCCTTGCTGTAACGAGCGAGCGCTGAAACTAGATTTCCGTGCTGCCGGTCCACATCGCCGAGGAACACGGATGTCTGCCAGGATTCAGGCGCAAGACTTACGAAGCGCTCGAAGGCAGCGCGAGATTGTTGTGCCAAATCGCGGGCGGTTTCGTATTGTTTGATTGCCTGCTGAGACGAATTTGAAGCCATGGTCTCGGACGCCCCGAAAGCTTCACCAGCGAGAGCGGCGTCGCCGGCACTCTGGAGGTACTCGGCAAGCAGGCGTTTGGAATATGCCGCTCCGCCGGGAGTCCGCGATAACTCTTTGGAAGCACTCTCGGCCATTTGTTCATAGCAGATGGCGCGACCGTACCAGGCTTTGGGGTCGTCTGGCTTATGTGCGGTCGCACGTTCGTAGATTTGGGCGGCCTCGGGAAATTGGTTTAATGCGACGCGGGCGCCGGCTAAGCCTAATAAGGCATCGTGGTTTGCAGGATCCGCGGACAGCAGCTGCTCGATCGGCGCGATGGCGTCTTTGGGCCGGCTGCATTGAACCGCCGATAAACCGGCGATGAGCGCCGCGGACTTAAGCTCCGGGTGGCCAGCCCAAATTTTCGATGCGATGTCGAAAGCCTCCGGAAACTTTCCCAATTCGTAGTACATGACCGAAAGATTGTTCAGCGCTTCCGGCGCGCCGGGATGAATGGCTAGCGCGGCTTTGTAAGCACCGATCGCCTGATCGTACTTGCCCTGCTGCGTGTAAACGGCTGCCTGCCGAAACAGATCGGCGTAAGTATCGGCGTGGAGGTATGAACTCGTGAAGAGGACCAGGCCGGCGGAGAGGCCGAGTTTCATCGCGTCTTCATTGCTTCAAACATTGCTGGTTCAAACATTGCCGCGTTTCATTTCGCCGGCCAGATAGTCGGTGGCGCGCCAGGTAAGAGCAAGAATCGTGAGCGTGGGATTTTTTTCCGACGCGGTCGTAAAAGCAGAGCCATCGACGACAAACACGTTCTTCACATCGTGCATTTGGCAGAAGCCGTTCAGCGCAGAGCGTTTCGGGTCAGTTCCCATACGGCAGGTGCCGTGCTCGTGGATAGCGCTGCCATTCGGCTCCAGGTGGCCTCGTTCGAAAGGAACAATTTCGGCTTTGGCGGCATGCAGAATTTCAAGCGCCGTGTTGTACATGTCATTCGCCATAAGACGCTCGTTCTCCCCGGTTGCGTAGGCAATGCGCGATACCGGCACTCCATATTTGTCGAGCGGAGAGCCGTTCACCGTAATGCGATTTTCTCTTTTCGGAATCGTTTCACCGAAGGGATGAAGAGCCAGCAGAGCCGGGTAGCGCTGCTTCACGGCTCGCTTGAAGTCCAAACCAAACCCGGGAATGCTTTTGGCATAAGAGAGGTCGGTTTGCGCGCCGGTGTACCAGAACTGGCAGCCGAAACCCCGGATGTAATCGCGCTTGCGGCCGTCGCGATGATTAAAGCGGGGCATGTACATGTGCGCTCCCCCGATACCGTCGTCGTTATAGATTTTGCCGCCCATTAACTCCGGTGCAAAGGCGCGGATGGTGAAAACAATTTGTTCGGAGAGATAGCGCCCGACTACATCGGACGAGTTACCGATGCCGTTCGGGAAGCGGGGCGAAGTAGAATTCAGAAGAATTCGAGTGGAATCCACACATGAGGCGGCGACGATAACGCGCTTGCCGGAAATGCGATGCTCCTCCCGGGTATAACGATCGAAGTACTGCACGCCGTTGGCAAGGCCTTGATCATCGACTAAGATACGGGCGACAACAGCATCGTTGATGACATTGAGGCGTCCGGTTTTAAGGGCAGGTTCGATGAGATAGTCGGAGGCATTGAAGAAAGCGCCCACATCGCAGCCGGTGCCGCAGGCGCCGCAATAGTGGCATTTGGTGTGGCCATTATGGTCGCGCGTGAGCACTGCGCGGCGAATGGGGACAATGCCGATTCCCAGGCTGTTGGCGGCCTTCTTCATGATGTGTTCGCCACAGCGGAGCGGCGGTGGCGGCAGAAAGTAGCGGCTTCCCGGCAACGAATCCTGGTCGTCGTCTCCGCCGCACACGCCGATCAACTGATCCACCTGATCGTAATAAGGAGCGATGTCCTTATAGCGAATCGGCCAGGGGATCTCCCAACCGTCACGTTCGGGTCCGGTAAAATCGAGATCGGAGTAACGCAAACTCACGCGACCCCAGATGTTTGTTTTGCCGCCGCGTCCCCAGACACGCGTAAGGGAAAAGTTCTGACCGAGAGGAGTGATGTAAGGCTGGTCGGTGGCATCAAGAACGATCGGTGTGGGCTTCTGGCCGGCATCGAGGCGCTGCTGCCATTCCCAAGGCTTCACATGGGTCCAGAACTCGCTGCGGCTGAACTTGCGGCCGGCATCGAGCATTGTCACGTTTACGCCTTGCCGCGTCAGATTCCAGGCCGCCATGCCACCGGCCGCCCCGGTGCCGATGATGAGAACGTCGTGAACCGCGGGAGTTTGCATGACTAACTGTGGTGCTCGGGATGATCGCAGCCGGGGAAGTCGGCCAGATAGGTGTTGCCATGCCAGCCGAGCTCGGTTTTCAGGCCAATCTCCGTCTTGTAATACGCATCGATAGTCATACTTTTGACCAGGGCGAAGAATTTACCGAGCGAGGAGTTCGTCTCCAGACTTAACGGGGTCAGCAGAACCACCTGCTGCTCTGCTGTGAGCGAAGTGAACTCTTTCCCGAAGCTATTGTTGGCGAGCGCGTTCACATCGGCGATGCCGGCCCGGTACGAGAGCTCGAGTGACGGGTCAGCAACGATTGCCTTATCGATCAGAAGCGCGACCCCAGCGTCCTTTGCGCCGCCGGTATCCGAGCGGGGAATGATGCACTCGCTCAAGGCTTCGACCGTCTGAAACTCGCGCGGTTGGAAGAACGATGGTTTGGATGGAACGCGGACCTGGATCGATGGACCGGAGTGCAGGTGCCCGGGCTGGTCAGTGACCTCTTTGGTTTCCTGGGCGTGGGTGATCGTCGGGATGGACGCTGACGCGACAGCGAGAATTCGTAGGGCGTCTCTGCGGCTGTTCATGCGCGAGTTAGAAACAGTATACTCTCCGTGATGCGCGTTAGACGGAAGGTGTTCCGGGATTGAGCGGGTCGCGTCTGCGGAGAGAGTGAGATTCGAACCCTATCCTGGCAGACTCAGTCACTTAAAGAAATGCTGTTGCCACGATCACCAAGATGACCGTAATTGCCATCGTCACCGCCGGGATTAGGCGCTATGCAACGTCTGATACACTTTCCGTGTTTTGGAAAGCGTTCAAGCCCACATAGAAGATCTGGAAACGAAGATAAAGGATGACCGATCTCGGGCTAAGAAGTTACGGCGATGGGGTCGCATTATCAGGTGGCCGGCCCTAATTTTGGCGCTGATCGTTGGAGTGTTTTCTGCCTTCGCAGTCTTGCTGGTGAGCGCCGAAAAGGATCCGATGCTAGGGGGCCCGAGGGTGACTCGAGTGGAAAACGTCATTGTGGAACCGCATCCTATAGTTTGGGGCTTGCTGTATATGATTGGGCCTCCGACCCTCCCTATCGATCCACGGGGCGGTCATTTGGGATTCGGCATTTGGCTCGGCGGATGGGGACTAGTATTTGGAGGATTGATCTGGCTCGGGAAACGAGCTCTGGAGAAAGCCGACAAATTGGAGGCCCGAGCTGAAAAGGATGATGACATTCTTACCGCAACGAGCCCACTTGGCTGAGCCTAGACACCATCGTCAAGATGCAAGGATTGCAGGCAGGAAGCGGAAACATCATTCACATCATCCAGCAGATCAATAAAATGATCAATCAGCCGGATGTGGATAAGAATTGGTGGGTGCTTCCAGCGGGTATTATCTTGCTGGGCGTGATTTCTGCGCTGATAGCCGCTGCTATTACTAAGATGCTCGGGCTGACGTGAAGGTGTGCGCTGCGTGGTTTCTGGAATACAGCTAGGATAGAATCGTGGGCAGTATCCCCGCGCATTCCGGCGCGAAACGGGAAATCGATCAGGAAATCCAGGACCTGCTGGAGGAGCGCCTCAAAACGCGCGAGCGCGATGAGCGGAACGGTGAAGACTGGACGCCCGAGCTGAAACAGCGGCGGATCGAACAACTCAAAAAACCTGCCCCCCGTTGAAAAGGGTTCGCTTCACGAGTCTGGCGTTACAGGACGTAGACAAAGCTGCGCGCTTTTACGAAGGCCGCAAGGAAGGCCTTGGCGAAGAATTCTACGAACAGATTGACGACGCTGTTAGCAGGATTGGCGAAAACCCGGAGGGCTATCGCAACGTGTTTCGTGAGTTGAGGCGCTGCACCCTTCGGAAATTCAGAGATTTCGCCTTGTGGTTCGAAGTGATGTCTGATCGGTCGGTTGTCGTCGCGTGTCTCTCGAGCCGGCGTTCTCCCGAACTTGTCAAGCAGCGCGGCGCAAACATTCTGCGGTTTCCTGATCCGAGCTAGGCCGGGCCCTTGGTCCAGCGAAGATGGTAAGCATCTTTAAAGATAGGCGTCCGCTCGCGAAATCACGTACTGCCCGAAAAGTTCGGCCTGGTCTTTCTTCAAGCTTCTGTCTCTATTATGGCGGAGAGAGTGGGATTCGAACCCACGTTAGAGTTTCCCCTAAACACGCTTTCCAAGCGTGCGCCTTCAACCACTCGGCCATCTCTCCTGAGGACACAATTGCTGGTAGGAGCGGGTTTCGGAACAAAATCAGTTTAACATTCGAAGGCACTCGATCCCGAGGTGTCGGGAGGCAATTGTGTAAGAGGCGATCAATCACACCGGGAGTGCGACGCCTAAACTGGAAGAAGTATGTTTACCGGTTGTGGCACAGCGCTTGTAACACCTTTTCGAACGGATGGCGAACTCGACGAACTCACCTTACGTTTGCTTATTCGGCGGCAGATTGATGCTGGGATCGATTTTCTCTGCCCTTGCGGCACGACGGGCGAAAGTCCCACGCTTAGTCACGAAGAACATGTGCGCGTCGTGGCTATTACGGTCGAAGAAGCTAAGGGACGCGTGCCGGTCCTGGCGGGGGCCGGCGGGTACAACACTCGCTCGGTTATCGAGCTCGCCGCCGAACTGAAAGCAGTTGGCGTCTCGGGCCTGCTCTCGGTGACGCCGTACTACAACAAGCCAACCCAGGAAGGTCTCTATCAGCACTACCGCGCGATCGCGGGATCGACTGACCTGCCTATCGTTGTATATAGCGTACAGGGCCGCACGTCCGTTAACGTTGAGCCGGCGACGATTGTTCGCCTTGCCGAGATCCCCAATATCGTAGGCGTGAAAGAAGCTTCGGGCAGCATTGCCCAGATGGCTAATATCACCACGCGCGTGCCCGAATCGTTTCTGGTTCTCTCGGGCGACGATGCGGTGACCATTCCGCTGATCGCGCTCGGAGGAAGCGGCGTCATCTCGGTAGTGAGCAATGAGATTCCGGGTGAATTCGCGAGGCTCGCGCGCGCTGCGTTGAACGGAGATTTCGCGACAGCCCGCCAGATTCAGCGGCGGTTTCAGCCGCTGCTGGAAGTGAATTTTGTGGAAACCAGCCCCGGTCCGGTGAAGTTCGCGATGTCGTGTATGGGCCTGCTCGAGCCGGTCTGGCGTCTGCCGCTGGTTGCTCCGCTGAAGTCTTCGCAAGAGAAAATCGAAGCGGTACTGGAAAGCGTCGGGCTGCTCTCCGGAGTGCGGGCTTGACGGGACCGGAATTTCAGGCGTTCCTCAAGCAACTCAACGAAGGCAGCATTCGCGCAGCGGAGCCAGATGCCTCTCAACTCTCCGGCTGGAAGGTAAACACCGTCGTGAAGGAAGGCATCCTGGCTGGCTTTCGCCTGGGCAACATCGTTCCGATGCCTGACGCGGGCAGTCCCCAGTTTTTCGACAAATCGACGTATCCGCTGCGCAGGATTACCGCGGACGAGCGAGTGCGCGTAGTGCCCGGCGGCTCCAGCATACGTGACGGCTGTTATGTGGCGCCAGGTGTGACCTGCATGCCGCCGATGTATATCAATGTGGGAGCTTACGTGGACGCAGGCACGATGATCGATTCGCACGCGCTCGTTGGAAGTTGCGCCCAGATCGGAAAGAACTGCCATATCTCCGCCGCGTCGCAAATTGGCGGTGTTCTGGAACCGGTCGGAGCCTTGCCCGTCATCATTGAAGACGACGTGCTGGTTGGCGGCAACTGCGGAGTCTACGAAGGAACAGTGGTAAAGCGACGAGCGGTTCTAGGCAGCGGCACCATTTTGAACAAATCGACTCCGGTTTACGATCTGGTCAAAAAGATCGTTCACCGCGCCACGGACGAAACGCCGCTCATCATCCCGGAAGAGGCAGTGGTGGTGGCAGGGTCGCGCCAGGTGCAGTCGGGTATTGGCAAAGATTGGGGCATTTCGCTTTATACGCCAGTGATTGTGAAGTACCGCGATTCCCGCACCGAAACAAAGATCCAGCTGGAAGACTTACTGCGTTAGGCCGGCTGAATTCCAATCATCGGGCCGGGTGATTCGCCCGCGCCCGAACGGCGCATTCAATTCTTTGATTTGCAGATCGACCCTTTGGCCTTTCACGACCGCCAGCGTGTGACCGAAAAACCAGCCGTCTTCATATTGTTTGGAGGCGCGAAGATGGCCGCCGGAACTCGCCATTGACAAGTAGCGAATGCTTTCGAGATCGAAGCTCAACATCTCGTGAACGTGCCCCGCGATCACGAACTGCACTCCATACTTTTTGCACAATCGATGCAAAGGGAACTGCGGGTCGCCTAGCATCACCGGCAAGATCCAGGAAGGCCGGTGCGAGATGACGAATTTTAGCGGCTGCGTGCGATGCAGTTCCAGATCGCGCTTTAGAAAATCAATTTCTCCGGCCGGCAACGAATCGCTACGGCTGTTATCCAGCACCACGAAGTGAGCCTGTTCGTAATCGAAGCTATAGTGCAATGGCCGTTTCGTATATTTTTCATACACGGCCGCGGATGCGATTGACCAGACATCATGATTGCCCGGCGTAAAGAAGATCCGCAAAGTCCGGTAAGGGGCAAGAGCCCGCCACGCCTGTTGCCACTCTGCATCAACGGTGTTTTCGTTTCCGCCCTGGATGGTATCGCCAACCGTCAGCACGAAGTCGGGCTGTTCAGCAGCCGCCTCGCGCCAGCATTCTTCATAAACACCAGGAACCGTTTCGCCGGTCCGGTCGCCAATGATGGCGAAGCGGAAGGCATCGGACTTTGTCTCGGCCGCTACCAGAACGCCAATCGCCAGCGCGGCCAGCAGCAACCAGCCCTCCACGAATTTGACTGTTTTCATTAAGGAACCGGCAGCGGGTCGTTGCTGACCACGTCTTCTTTCGGTTTGGCGGGTTCAGGATTGCCAATTTCGGCAAAGATGTTTGCTAAGTAGGTTTGAGTTTCGAGCGGATATTGCGACGGGTCGAGCTGGTCTGCTCGCAGCGCGCCGGCGTTATAGGCCACCAGCGCCAACCGCAAGTCACCGTTGTATTTCTTAATCAGTTCTTGCAGGAAGGCGGCACCCGCCTGGACGTTTTGTGAAGGCTCGAAGGGATCCGCGACGCGAAACTTCGTAGCGGTCGCCGGCATCAGCTGCATCAAGCCTTGGGCCCCTTTGACAGAAACGGCGCATGGCTTAAATCCCGATTCCTGCCGCATCACGGCGCGGACCAGATTCGGTTCCAGTGAGTGCTTTTTGGCGGCCGAGGCGATCAGCGATTCGGCTTCATCGCGGTCGAGCGCCGGGCAATCAATATCCGGGACGAGGGTAGGAGGCAGCAGGAATTCGAAATCCGAATTGGTGGCTTCGACTTTCACTCCCAGCTGCTTGCGCAGAGAATCGCGCTGCTTGCGGAGCGATTCCCGTTGCAAATCCAGGCCGCTCAGTTTGGGGTTCTTGGTATCGGTGGGACCGCCCATCAGAACAGCGCATCCGAACACAAGGAAGAGAGAGCAATATTTCACGAGATCTTGGAAGATAGTCAGGCCAGGCAGGCCAAGATCTCAGGGCTGATTTACGCCGCCGGGGCCTGGAACGATTCTTCCATCTCTTTGAAAGACGGGCGAACAGCGGCCGGAATCGAGCGCCGGCAAAATTCGACTGCCAGGATCGGCGCCGCGCCCCGGAAAAAGGCGATCAGGCCGCTGCGCAGCGAGTGATAATACTGCGATTCCGAGTCATTCGATTTGGAAATGCTGGCCGCCAACGGAGACAGGAAGCCGTAACACATCAAAATACCCAGGAAGGTTCCGACCAGCGCCGCCGCTACTTTCTTACCGATCTCTTCCGGTGGACCACCGAGGGCGCTCATGGTGATGACCACGCCCAGCACCGCGGCGACAATGCCCAGGCCGGGCAGCGCATCCGCTACAGACGAGAGCGCATTCACGGGAACGCTTACCTCTTTATGGTGGACTTCCAGGTCTAACTCGATCATCTGGTCGAGATCGTAATGGGAAACCGTTCCGCTCATGCCGGTTCGCACCGTATCGCAAATGAAGTGGAGGACATGGTGATCCTTCAGCACTTCCGGAAAATTCTTAAACAACTCGCTGTTCTGCGGCTCTTCGATGTCGGGTTCGAGCGCCGAGACGCCGCCCTTGCGGCCCTTCTTAAAGATGTCGTTCAGCATTTTCAAAGTACTCAGATAGCGCTTCTTGCTGTATTTGTCGGACGACATAACGCCCAACAAAGCCTTGAAGATCTTTATGATGACGGGGAGCGGATTGGCAATCAAGAGCGTTCCGATGGCCGCGCCTCCAATAATGATGAGCTCGGAAGGCTGAATTAAAACCTTCAGATTCCCGTGTTCCATCATGTAGCCGCCCAGGATGGCGCCAATTACCGCGAGAATGCCAACGATCGAAATCATGTCTCAGTTCTATCCTCGAAAGTTCTATCGGCAGCCGCCGGGCAGCTCTTTAGGGTTGGCCGAAAGATTTCTGTGATTTGCTAAAAAGCTCCAGTATTCAGCCGATAAGAAGTTGGAGGTAGTGGCTTGAGCTTCACAGATCCATACGGGGCGTACGTCGAAGGAACCCTGACCAGCGGTGGCCCATTACAGCTGGTTATTGCCCTGTACGAAAAGGCCATTGAGTCGATTGAGCAGGCGAAACTGTTTCTGGAGTCGGGCGACATTCTGGCGCGGTCGAAGGCTATCAATAAGGCGCTGGCTGTCTTGACCGAACTATTGGTCTCACTCGACCACGAAAAAGGCGGCGAGATCAGCTCGAACCTGCAGCGGCTTTACAGCTACGTGCAGTGCCGGTTGATCGACGCTCATACTCAACAAAAGAAAGAACCGCTGATGGAAGCGGAACGCCTCCTGAAGACCATGTTAGAAGGTTGGAACGGGGCAGCGGAGAAGCTCACGGCCGAGTGGAAGATGTCGGATGCGAAGCACGGACACGAGGAAACTCCCCGGGAAGAGCCGGCAGAGACGGCCTACGGATTCTTTGCCGAAGAGGTTAACGAGTATGCCTGCGCCGGTGTGTCCGCGATGTTCTGAGAAGCAAGCACAGGCCGCGAGGCCGCGCCACCAGATGAAAGAGCCACCGGTCGCTCACGCTCGCGGCTCAGTTAAGGGACGAAAGAGGGAGTTCGGCGGACTTGGGCGCGATGTTCTGAGATGTGGCGCGCGAAAGCGAACGTTCGATCTCTTTAGATAGCCCCAGACCGCCGTTCTGCGAAAGTGCATTGGCCAGTTGCGACTCAGCCATGCCCATGGCGGAATCGTCGCCGGTACTGCCGCCGCTTCCTAGCCAGCCCTCGGAGCCTTCTTCACGAGCTGATTTCAGCATTTCGCCGATGAGCAGTGACTCAAATTGCTGAGATGCTTTGTGGATTTTGGCGGATTTATCATCGCCGGCGACAGGATCGGACGGCGTGGCCGGGAAAGCGAGAGTGTTCAGAGAGAGAGACATAAAGATTAGATCACTTCCAGTTGGGCATCGAGCGCGCCGGCCGCCCGCAAGCTTTCGAGAATCGCGATCACGTCACGAGTGGTCGATCCGATAGCCGCCAGCGACTTCACAAGCTCTTCGACAGTAGCGCCTTCTTTGAGGAGCACATTCCGTGACTTTTCGTCCCTGGCGCCTACGGTCACATCGGGCGCGACCGATCCGTTAGCCGAAGAGAAAGGCCCGGTCGGCACGGCCAGCAAATGGGTTTGGATTTGAACAGTTAAATTGCCATGCATGATGGCCACTGGGGCGATCCGTACTTCGTTACCGAGTATGACGGTGCCGGTTCGTTCATTGATGACGACCTTGGCCATGCGGTCTGGCTCGACACTGAGACGCTCGAGTTCCGCGATGAATTCGATGGGCCGGTTGGCGAATGAAGGCGGCAGAACAACAGTCACGAGATCGGAGTTTTCGGCATGCGCTACCTGCCCGCTGGAGCTAAAGCGATGGTTGACCACCGCGGAAATACGGGCTGAGGTCGTGAAGTCGGCTTCTTTGAGCTGCAGTTTGACAGTGTTCCCCAGGGGCACGGAAGGCGCAACCCGTTCGACCGAAACTCCATTTGGAATGCGGCCCACGGTGGGATGATTGACGGTTTGCGCATTGGCGGACGAGCGGCCGGCGATGAACCCTCCCGTAATGATGGGGCCCTGGGTGGTGGCGTAGACCTGGCCATTGACTCCGCGCAAGGTGGTAAGCACCAGGAGTCCGCCTTGCAGATTGGTGGCGTCTCCGATGGCCGCGACGGTAGCGTCGATACTGGTGCCGGGCTGAGCGAAGGGCGGTAGGGTGGCGGTCACAATCACGGCAGCTGTGTTCTTCACAGTAATCAAGGTAGGCGAAACGCTGACGCCCATGCGCTGCAACAAATTGGTGAGACTTTGGGCGGAAAAGAGCGTTTGCTGCCGGTCGCCGGTGCCGTTCAAACCCACGACCAGGCCGTAGCCAACGAGTTGATTGGTGCGAACGCCTTCGATAGTGACGAGGTCTTTGAGTCTGACACCGGTCTGTTGTTCGGCCGCGGGCTCGTTTACTTCGATGGTTCGTGGCAGGCCAGTCGACCGAATTGGCTGATAAGGCAGCGAAAGCTGCTGCCCAGCCGCGGCCAGTGTGGTGACGCTCAAAAAGACTACGGTGAAGCGCTGTAAAAGGAGCATTAGAAGGGAAGGATTCCTAGTAGGATTCGATACAAGATGTTCGGCCGGTGAATGACGTCGTTCACGACGCCTTTGCCGTTGATCTTCAATTCGAGTTGGGCAATGCTGCCGGATTGCACGGTGTTGGCATTGGACAGATCGGCGGGACGCACGACGCCGCGCACCGTAATCACCTGATTTTCGGAGTTCACGAGCGTGGTTTTGTTGCCTTCGATAACCAGGTAGCCGTTAGGCAGCACATCTATCACGCGCGCCGTAAGCATGGCGGTGAGAGTGCTTTGGCGAGATGTTGTGCCGTCCCCGGTGAGAGCCTGCGTGGAGTTCATGTTGAGCAAGTTGGCGAAACGGCCGGCGGCCGAGAGTTGCCCGGCGGCGGAGCTAATGGCGGCATTGGCGTTGGTGGCGCGCGAGGTCTTTGTTTCTCCGGTGGCCACGGCGGAGGCTTGCTCATTCACGATGATAGTGACGATGTCGTCGACGCTGCGGGCTCGCAGGTCGGCGGCCGTATCGGCCAGGGGGGTCGACCCAACGAAGAGCGAGCCGGGACTTTCCGAGACGGCTGAAGCAGCGCGGCGGTGCGCCGCCTCGACGTACTTGTCGAGCGCCGAATCAGGGGGTGTGACGATTTTCTTTTTTTTCTGTGCATGCACGAGCGGCGCAACCGAAAGGCACAGAAACAAACAAAGGAGTCGATTCATGATTTCCTGGGTTCTACAACGAGTCCGAACTGTCCGCCGGGCACGACGACTACAGTTCCTTTGTCTTCGACGCGGGCATGAAAGGTGCGTCCGCTGCGCGGATTCTTCACGGAAATGATTTGTCCTTTGCGGCCATTGACCTCTGCTATGCCTTTGACTTCGAGCAGCGCGGCGCCGGTCTGAATGATGGCGGTGACAACTTCGCCCTGATTGACCTCACGCGGCGCTTCGAGCATGTCTTCCGTTAAAGCAGTTCCGGCGGAGACCGGACGTTTCAGCAGAAAGCCGGCCACTCGAGAGGCATCGAGCACAAATTTCTCCCGCTGGAGGGGCCCTTCGTACGAGGCGACCTTTACCTGATCGAGCGCGACGGTGTCTCCGTAATGCAAATCAGTTGATGTAACGACGTGCTGTTCTCTGACTTTGACGACGACTCGAGCCCAGATGGGAAATTGTCTGGAACCGGAGTAGCGAACGTAGCCGCGCCAGAGAGAAGGTTTATCAGAACCGATACTTAAGCCGGCTAGTGGGAAGACCATCTCGCCACTCGGCGCTGACATCAGACTACTTTCGACGATATCGATCGTCGCCTGACGGCCCTTCAAGGATTGGCGCATGGCAGCGAGAATCTGATCTTTGGCAGGAACAGAGAGATCCCAGGCGAAACAGATGTCCTCGGTGAATTCACCTTCGATATGTTGAGCGAGCGCGATGTGCTTAAGTTCCCGGGCACGGTAGAGCCGCTGCTGGCCGGGATAGGGCGCGAGACCCAGCTTTAGATCCGGATCGAGCGCCGAAAAAATCGCCAGGGCATTAGCCAGATCCCGCCCTTGAATCCAATCCGAATGAATGGCGTGGCAGGCCAGCGGCTGCAGGAATGCCAGAAGCAGCGCGAGCATTACTGAGTCACTTGATTGACTTGCTGATACATTTCATCAGCGGCTTTGACAACGCGTGAGTTGGCCTCGTAAGCGCGCTGGCTCTGAATCAGGTTGACGAACTCTTCGACCACGTCGACGTTCGATTGTTCGGAATAACCCTGCATCAGAGAGCCGAGCCCATCGGTACCGCCGGGAGTGCCTACCTGGGCATCACCCGAAGCGTCGGTTGCGGTATAGAGAGTATTGCCAATGCTGTTTAAGCCGGCTGGATTCTGGAAATTGGCAAGAGTGATCTGGCCGGCCTTCTGGGCCGCGGTCTGGTTGGCAAGCGTGAAGCTCACGGTACCGTCCTGCGCCACGGTGATAGTTTGAGCGGCCGCCGGGATGGTGATTTGCGGTTCGAGCGCATTGCCATTCGCATCGACGACGTTACCGTTCCGGTCGAGTTGAAAGGAACCAGCGCGGGTATAGGCGAGCTCCCCATTACCTTGCCGGATCTGAAAGAACCCTTTGCCTTGAATGACCATGTCGAGCGGATTGTTGGTTTGTGCGAACGCTCCCTGCGTGAAGATGATTTCATTCGAAGCGGCGCGGGTTCCGAGCCCGAGTTGTAACCCTGCCGGTACGGTTGTCTGCTGACCTGCTGCGGCGCCCGGCTGAATCATGCTTTGGTAGATCAAGTCTTCAAACTGCGCCCGGCGCATCTTATAGCCAGCGGTATTCGCGTTGGCCAAATTGTTGGCGATGTTGTCGACATTCAACTGTTGAGCGGTCATGCCGCTGGCTGCGCTGTATAAGGCTCGTATCATTATTTTGAAGTTCCTTTTTTCTGCGGCTTTCTAACTGACCCGCGCAACCTGCTCGATGGCGGACTTATTCATGTCGGTACCGATCTTGATGGCGTGCTGCAGCATTTCGAAGTGGCGCATCAACGAAATCATCCTGGCGGCGGCTTCCGGCGGCGTGGCGTTCGACGCTTCTGTTTTTCCCTGGTACACCTGAGCGGTCGAGGCGGTTACTGGATTGGCCTGCGGATCGGTATTTTGAAAGTAAGTGCCGGCGGCGCGGGTCAGTTGAGTTTGATCTTTAAAAGATGCTAGTTCCAGTTGGCCCAGAGCATTACCGTCCTGCAGGACCTGGCCATCGGTTCCGACCTGGAGCGGGCTGGTCGACTGACTCTGCAGCGGTTTGCCTCCCACCATGCGCACCGGGTATCCTTCGCCACTGACCAGAGTTCCTTGCGGAGTGAAATGAAAGCTGCCGTTGCGGGTATACAGCGCGCCTTTCGGGCCATTGACAGAGAAGAAGCCCGTGCCCGATAGCGCGAAATCATTCGAAGCACCGGTGTTCACCAGCGTGCCCTGCGCGAAATCGGTCCACTGCTTCTGCACCACGGGCGAATCACCGACGCTGGGGTTAAACTGATCGTCGGCTTCGGGGGCGAGATAGGTGCTGTAGAACTCGCGGTCGGATTTGAAGCCGTTGCTAGAGGCGTTGGCCAAATTGTTCGAAAGCATGTCGAAGGAGTCCATGCTGGCCTGGAGTCCGCCGGCGGCGGCCGTTGTGAGAGGGTCCATGTTCAACGCGCTTCTATGCAAGCAACTCGCCAATCGAAAAAAGCCTCTACTTTCTGTGAAACGCGTGCGATAACGAGGTAACAACCAGAAGCGCGAGAAGCTCTGCGTCAAGACTTCGACGGAAGCAGGCTGCCGATCTGCAATTTTTTGACGCTCGTGTATCGCGGCGCTCGGCGAAAACGTGCGTTTGCTGAGTTGGCAACGTTCGTGCAATGCAGCGGAACGTGACCGTTCCAGGCGCATCGTTCGGAAATCCAGTTTCTCTGGCAGGTTCGCTGTCGATAAAGGGGATTTCTCCGAGCAAAGCAGCGGGCAAATTCGAGCCGCAGCCTTCGTTTGCCGATGCCCTGCAGACTGAGATGGCCGGTCACTCGCAAGAAGAAGAAACCAAGCCGGCAGCTACTGAAGATCAGGCGAAAAATGCCATTCCTGTTCCGGCAGCGCTCGCAACGAAGCTTGGCCAAGGCCTGGTCCAACCCGGTATTCAGAATCCTGAGAAGGCGCCGGCGACTACAGTGACGAAGCCGAATCTTCCGGCGAAGCCCGCTGCTTCGATTCCTGTTCTGAAAGACGAGACACCAGCCCCGTCGGAACACCAGACGAGCAAAGAGAGCCAGAGTAACGCAGGCAAGCAAGTTCAGAAGTCAGTTCCGCAAGAGAAAGAGCCGCCGCTTCCGCGGCAGATCGACGATTCAGTGACTTTGTCTCTGGTGGCAGAACAAGCCGGACAGAGCCTACCCCCAGCAAGCCCAGCGCAGGAAGTTGCTACGCCAGCCAAAACAGAGCCGGGCAATGCAAAGAGTAACGTCGGAATCGACGAGCCCATTCCCGCAAACACTAATTCGAGTCCGATCACAGGCGATCTGGCGTTTGCCACAAAAATCAGCAGCAATGTTTTGAGCACTAGCCAACCGGTGCCAGTAACGCCGGTTGCGTCGACCGCGGCGCACAGTCTGATAGCCCCATCCACAGTGCTTGCCACGCAAGCCAAACAGGAGCCAGGGGTAGTACAGCCGCTGGGCGAAGCCTCCATCGGCACGGAAGCCAGGTCAACACCCCAAGAGACTGGACCCTCCGAAACCAAGGAAACGAACCCAACCTTTGCCAGCAGCTTTGAAGCCGAGCTAAAGGCTCAAGCCGAGCCGGTGCGTAGCGCCCATGTGCAGATCACCGGTAGCGATAATCAGCGGGTGGATATCCGTCTGCTTGAACGCGGCGGTGCGCTTTCGGTAAGCGTTCGATCGGGTGACAGCAATTTAACCAAAGCCCTGCAGGAACACGCTCCGGAGCTGAGCAGGCAGCTCTCGGCCGATCGCTTCAAGGCGGACATTTGGACACCGAATTCGCAAAAACAAAGCCAAGACCGGAACGGCTCGGGCGAACAGCCGCGCGAGCGTCGTAACGATGGCGGCTCGAACGGCGAGCAGGCGAAGAAAGATCAACGACAGAATCCACAGCAAGATCCCAGCTGGGTCACAGCATTTGAAACTACCCCCTCAGCATTTCAGAAAAGGATAAATTACACATGGCAGCAATAAGCGCAACGAGCGGTTCGGCCGGAACCGATCCGACAGGCAATAATTCTCCCCAGACTCCCCCGGCGGCCACCGACCCGCTGGCAAACCAATCGACATTCTTAACCTTGCTGGTCTCGCAATTGAAGAACCAGAATCCCAGCAGCCCACTGGATGGAACCACCTTCGTCACGCAGCTGGCACAGTTCAGCGATCTGCAGCAGACGCTAGCCGTGCGGCAGGACATGGACACGCTCAGTTCAAAGTTCACGGGTACGTCGAGCCTGACGATTCCGACCACGGCGAGTGATTCGTCCTCGGGATCGAATTAAGGGCACAGAAGGAATCAGGAACAACCATGTCCAGCACATTCTCAATTGCACTCTCCGCCTTGCAGGCACAGTCCGAGGCGATTAACACAACGGGCAACAACCTGGCGAATCTGAATACCAACGGATTTAAAGGCAGCGATGTCGCCTTTAAGGATCTTTTTGGCGAAACACTGGGAGCGAATTCTTCGTTTCAGGTGGGCCTAGGCGTGGGCGTGCCGATCAGCGACACGAGCTTCAGCCAGGGCGCGATCCAGACCAGCACGTCGCCTTACGCGGCGGCGGTTCAGGGCAACGGCTTTTTCGTAGTGAACAGCCCGTCGAACCAGCAGCTCTTTACTCGCGATGGAAACTTCACGCTCGATTCGAGCGGCACGTTGAAGACGCAGACGGGAGAGACGGTGCAGGGCTGGAGCACCAGCGCTGCGGGCATTAACACGGCGGGAGCGCCGTCAAGCATTGTTCTGCCGACCGGCGCAGTGCTGGCGCCCACACCGACGACAAAACTGTCCATCACAGCGAATGTAGACGCAGCAGCTACGGTCGGTTCGGCCGATGCCACAGTACAGGTTCCGGTGCAGGCGGTGGACAGCCTGGGGAACTCGCACACACTGACCTTTGACTTCACCAAGACGGCAGCCAATACGTGGAGTTACGACGCAACCATTGACGGGGGAGAGGTAGCGGGCGGTACGGCCGGCGTGCAGCAATCGATTTTGAGCGCTCCGGGCTCGCTTTCGTTCAATTCGAACGGAAATATGGCTTCGAATAGCGCCCCGATTTCGCTCTCGATTCCAAATCTGACCGATGGCGCCAGCACCATGAACATAAGCTGGGCAACCGCGGATAGTTCGACCGGCGCTGGTTTGATTACACAATATGCAGAGAAATCGTCTTCAGCTTCGAATAGTGATGGTTCCGTGGCGGCACAATTGAGCGGCTTTGCCATTCAAACCGGCGGACAGGTGGTGGCTTCGTTTTCGAACGGACAGCAGCGGGTGGAAGCACAACTGGCACTCGCCTCCATCCAGAATCCAGACTCGATGTCGAGCGTGGGGAACAACAACTATGCCACGACCAGCCAGACGGCGACGCCCGCCATCGGGCTTCCGCAGACAGGCGGCCGCGGCCAGATCGACGGCGGCGCACTCGAAGCATCTAACGTGGATATGGCGACCCAGTTCACCGATCTGATCGTGTACCAGAGCGGCTATCAGGCGGCCTCGAAAGTGATTACGACGGCCGACCAGATGACGCAGGATCTGCTGCAGATCATTCATTAAGCGCTGGCACAAGCGCCGGTGTAGTACGCCAAGGGCCCGGATTTCCCTGGAGATAGTCAGCCTCGCCTTGAGAGTATTCCCTTCCCCACTGAACTGTCTTATGACGAGTTTAGTGGGGCTCGGACGGCGAAGCTAATGCTTCAACAATTTATAGCTATTTTTCTGGTTCTAGGGCTTTTGGCGGCTACGCTCATGCTGCTGCGCCGCAAAGGCCTGGCCCAGTTTTCCACTGCTCTGCCCCGTTCCGGCAGCAAGGAGAAGCAGATGCAGGTATTGGAAAGGATTCCGCTAACCGCACAGCATTCGCTGCACCTGGTGAACGTGCGGAACAGCATCGTCTTGATTGGAATATCTCCGTCCGGGTGCAACAAGATCGCCGAGTTTGGACCCGCTGACAACCTGACCGGGCTCGCGGGGCAGCAGCCATGACGGCCATGCTGGTGTTGTGGCTGGCCGCCGCGTCGGATCCGTTTTCGAGCTTTGGCATTTCCGCGGCAGCGGGTAAAGGCGGTGTCACGCTGAGCCTGCCCATGCAAATGGCGCTGGGGCTCACGCTGCTCACCATGCTGCCGGCCGTGATCATGTGCATCACGCCGTTTCTGCGCATCGCCGTGGTGCTGCATTTTTTGCGGCAGGCGCTTGGCACGCAGACCGCGCCCTCGAACCAGGTTCTCATCGGGTTGTCGCTCTTTCTTTCAATGCTGATCGTACAACCCATGTTTTCCGACATCTACACGAAGGCCTGGCAACCGCTCGAAAAAGGTCAGATCACAACCGAACAGGCTGTGAACCAGGGATCTGCGCCGCTGAAAGATTTTCTGTGCAAATTCGCCCGCCAGCGCGACATTCAGTTGTTTCTCGAAATCTCCAAAGAGCCGCAGCCGCACGCCCGCCAGGATCTCAGCCTGCGCGTGCTCATACCCGCTTACATCCTTTCGGAGCTCAAAGCGGGCTTTCAGATTGGCGCGGTGCTGTTCCTGCCTTTCTTAGTCATCGACATGGCGGTGGCGTCCGTAACGCTTTCGATCGGCATGATGCAACTGCCGCCCGCGATGGTTTCCGCGCCGTTCAAAATCCTCCTCTTTGTGCTGGTCGACGGCTGGAACCTGGTGATCGGCTCGTTGATGAAGAGCTTCCTGCAATAAGTTCCGATGACTCCTCAACTAGTGGTTCACGTCGTCGAGCAGGCCTTGTTGTCGGTGCTATGGATTAGCGCGCCGCTGCTGCTGATTGCCTTTGCGCTGAGCATCATCGTCAACCTGGTACAGATTGCGACTTCCATGCAGGACCAGATTTTCAGCACGATCCCACGTTTGGCCGCGTGCCTGGTCGGCTTCCTGATCCTGATGCCCTGGATGCTGAAACAGGCGATGTCTTACGCCTTCTCGATTCTCGGCAATCTAGGCAGCTATGCACGCTGAGCTGCATGTTTCGGCGTCTCTGCTGATCTCATTTCTGCTGGTGCTGGCGCGCATGATCGGGGTATTCGTGTTTGTGCCGATGCCGTTCAAAGATGCCGGCCCGAACATCTCAAGAACGATTCTGGCGCTCGGCTGCACCATCGCTCTGTACGCGAGATGGCCGCTGATCAACGCCAACGGCCTCACGCTTGCCTCGCTGCTGGCGTTGCTGGTGCCGGATGCGGCGCTGGGAGCGGCGATCGGATTAGTGGTCAGTTTCCTCTCCGAGTCGTTTACCGTGGGCGCACAATGTCTGGCCTTGCAAGCGGGCTATGGATACGCGTCGGTGATCGATCCCATGACGCAGGCCGATTCGCAGGTTCTGGGAGTGATGGCGCAAACACTGGCCGGCCTGTTTTTCTTTACAACCGGCATTCACCGGCTGGTCATCCGGATCTTTGCCGACAGCCTGACCAGTTATCCGCCGGGTTCGTTTGCTTTAACCCGGGGACTCGCGCAGGAAGTGATCCGTCTGGCTTCGGGAATTTTCTCGTTCGGGCTGCGGCTGGCATTGCCCATCGTCGGCTTGCTACTAATGACCGATATCACGATGGCGCTGCTCGGCAAGTTGAACGGCCATCTGCAAATGGGCCACCATGCATTTCCCGTGAAAATGCTGCTTACGCTGATCGTGTTGTCTTCCATTCTGGTCGTCACGCCCAAGCTTTACGAGAGCTATGCGGGCGAGCTAATCGGCGGGATTCGACAAGGCTTTCTCCACTAACTCGCCATGCCAGACGATAAAAGTGAAAAGCCGTCTCAGCAGCGCGTCAAAAAGGCGCGCGAACAGGGCCAATTTCTAATAGCACGCGAATTTCTGACGGCCGTCCAGTTCGTCGTCGCAATCGTGTTTCTCGGGCGCGTGGTCGTCGGCTGGCGAGACGCCTTCTATCTCGCGATGCCGCGACTGCTCGACCGCGCAATGTCCGGCGATATCAGCGAAGGCGAGTGGCCTCTGCTGCTGCGCGCCATGTTCACGGCCAATCTCTCGCCATTGCTGCTATTCAGCGGCGCGCTGCTGCTGGTTACCCTCGCTACGCACCTGGGCTTAACGCAGTTCGGCTTCAGCTTTCAGCGCTTGACGCCCAATTTTTCGCGCCTCAGCCCGATGGGCAAGTTAAAAGATCTGCCGGCGCAGAATCTTAAGTCCGTGATCGAAGCAGTGCTCTTGCTGGTGGCGCTCGGCGCGGTGATTAACTCGCTGGCTCAGGAACACGGCGCGGCCATGATGCGCCTCCCTCTTGAATCGATTCCTTCGGCCGCCGCCCAGATCGGCAGTTCGATCACTTCCCTGCTCTGGAAAGCGGCCGCCCTGTTTATCGTTTTCGGCTCAGTCGATTTGTTTATCCAACAACGGCGCTATATGTCCCGCTTGCGCATGTCGAAGCAGGAAGTAAAGGAAGAAAACAAGCGCAGCGAAGGCGATCCTCAATTAAAAGGAAGAATCCGGCGTCTGCGTCGCGACCTGTTGCGCCGCCAGATGATGAAGGACGTTGAGAAAGCGACGGCCGTGGTGGTTAATCCGACTCACTATGCGGTAGCGATCCGCTACGACGTGGAAAGCATGTCGTCGCCCATGGTGGTGGCCAAAGGCAAGAACTGGGTGGCACTGCGCATCCGGCAAATTGCCGTGCAAAATCAAATTCCCGTTATCGAAAATCCACCTCTGGCGCGCGCGCTGTATGCGGCTGTGGAAGTCGGCCGCGCCATCTCGCCCGAATTCTATAAAGCCATCGCGGAGATTCTCGCTTATGTGTACCGCATCATGGGCCGGCGGATGCCCGCTTAATTATCGAGGAGTCATCAGCCAAGCATGTCAGCCCAGCCACAAGCAATCGCCGCAGCAGCAGCAAATAAAAGCACAGCCAATAAAGGCACAGCAGGCAAAGGCCTGCGTGGTTTGCCTCTCCCCAAGCTGAGCGAGATCGGAGTTCCTATTGCCGTTCTGGCGATCATTATTGCCCTGATCACGCCCATGCCGGCGCTGCTGCTGGACGTGCTGATCGTGCTCGATATCGGGATGTCCGTGATGGTCATGATGGTCACGATGTACATTTTGAAGCCGGCGGAGTTCAATGTTTTTCCGACGACGCTCCTGCTGCTCACTCTGTTCCGGCTGGCCTTGAACGTGAGTTCCGCGCGCCTGATTCTTTTGAACGGCAATGGCGGAACGGCAGCTGCCGGCAGTGTAATCGAAGCCTTCGGAAATTTTGTGGTCGGCGGTAATTACGTCATCGGCGCTGTCATCTTCCTGATCCTGATTGCCATTCAGTACGTAGTCATTAACCATGGCGCGGTTCGCATATCGGAGGTATCGGCCCGCTTCACCTTGGATGCGCTGCCCGGCAAGCAGATGTCGATCGACGCGGAGATGAATGCCGGCCTGATCGACGAAGCGGAAGCACGCCGACGCCGCAAGCAGCTCGCCGCCGAAGCCGAGTTTTACGGATCGATGGACGGCGCTTCGCGCTTTACCCAGCGTGACGCTATCGCGAGTATCTTAATCACCAGCATCAATATTGTCGCCGGATTCCTGATCGGCGTGCTGCAGCATGGCATGGAGCTGAAGCGCGCCCTGCAGACCTACACGGTCCTCACAATCGGCGACGGCCTGGTAACAGTCATTCCCGCACTGATGATTTCGGTATCGGGCGGCCTGATTGTGACGCGCGCTACCTCGGATGTCCGCATCAGCGAAGAATTTCACAAGCAGCTTTTTACCAAATCGGAGCCGATGTTTCTGTCTGCCGGAGTATTGGTTTTACTGGCGGCCTTCCCTGGTTTACCTACGATTCCCTTCCTTCTAATGGGAGGCGGTTTGGGGACGGCCGCCTGGATGAAGCGTCAAAAAGTCGACACCGCGGTTCCAAAGGAAACAGCCGTTCCGGCAGCGACACCTCGGGAAGAGCTCGAAACACTCATGAAGGTCGAGCCAGTGGCGATTGAGGTGGGACTAGGCCTGGCGAACCTGGTGGCTGGCGGAGCGACTTCGCCGCTCTTGAAACGCATCGCGGGCATTCGTCGAAATTTCGTCACCAATCTAGGATTTCTCCTACCGCCCGTGCGTGTCACGGATAACCTGACACTGCGCTCCCGGGAGTACGTGGTGCTTTTGAAGGGCAGCGAAATCGGGCGGTACGAGCTGCTTTCGGGCAGCGAGCTCGCCGTGCCCACAGCCAAAGCGCAGAAGGATTTCGCGGGACAGCAGACACGTGAACCGGCCTTTGGGTTACCGGCGCTGTGGGTGCCCGCGGACAAAGTGGATGCGGCGCGCGGTTCGGGTTACACCATCGTCGACACAGTCAATGTGATCGGAACCCACTTCTCCGAACTCGTCAAGCAGCACACGAGTGAAATGTTCTCGCGGCAGGATGCCAAAAACTTCTGCGATCGCGTCGCGCAGGATCACGCCAAGCTCATCGAGGATTTGGTACCAAAGCTGCTCTCACTTTCTACGGTTCAAAAAGTTTTGCAAAATCTCCTCCGCGAGCGGGTATCGATTCGGGATGGCGTATCGATTCTGGAAGCGCTTAGTGAAGCCGCGCTCACGACGAAAAACAGTGTGCTGCTGACCGAATTTTCCCGGCAGTGTATTCGCCGCACGGTCACCAAGCCGTATATCAATCCGAAGGGCGAACTGCCTGGTTTCTTCCTCGAATCCGCCATCGAACAGTCGATTGAATCGGCGGTTCAACACACCGAGCAGAACAGCATCCTGGTGCTTTCGCCGCAGGTGGTGCGGGAAGTCGTGAACCGGGTGGAACGGAAATTAGACAAGCGAGAAACTCCGACGCTGATTATTACGTCGTCGGGCGCACGTTTCTTTTTACGTCAGATTCTGGAGCCGTCACTGCCGAATATTTTCCCGGTGTCGCATAACGAAGTGCCGCCGGGCGTCAAAATCTTGTCACTGGGAGTCATCTGATGCGGTTGAAATCGTACTTCGTTCATTCGGTTCAGGAAGCAGTCGATCAGGCTCGCACCGAGTTGGGCGAGGAGGCCATGCTGATCAGTTCTCGCCCAACCGAGCACGACCTGAGTCAACTGGGGCGCTATGAAGTGGTCTTCGGATTAGCGCCGGCCGGGAACGGCACGCAAGGCGATGCGCCGGTGACCACGAACTCGCCGGCTCCCGCCGACATTGTTCTGCGCGAACTCTCGGAACTCCGTAAACAAATGGACGATTTGCGGGGCTCGATGAACCGCTCTTCGGTGACTCGGGCGACCGAGCAGTTATCGCCGGAATTGGCCCGGATTTTTCATCGTCTAACGGACGCCGGGTTCTCCGCCGAGCTTTCCCAGGAGCTGACCGAAGCGGTGGCGCAGCGGGTACGGCCTCACACCGAACGCTCGCACCGGATGATTCTCGATCAGCGGGATCTCTTTGCGCGCGACCTGGTCAATGCGGTGCTCGAAGAAGAAGTGTCCAGCCGCTTCGAGGTTGCCCCCACGCTCGGCGAAGAGGGCGAGGCTAGTTCCACTGTCCTGCTGGTCGGGCCTCCCGGCGCAGGCAAGACCACATCCCTCGTTAAACTCGGATTGCGCTTCGGGCTGAAGGAAAAACGGCCGCTGCGCCTGTTATCACTAGACACCTTACGCATTGGCGGATGGGAACAACTCAGCCGCTACGCTCGCATCGGTTCGGTCGACTTCAAACCGGTGCAGGACTGGACGGCACTGGCAACGCTGCTGGACCAACCTGCTAAGGGCCTTACTCTGATCGACACTCCTGGTTTTTCAAAGGCCGACGAAACGGATCTGGCGGAACTGGCGCGTGCTGTTCGCAAGCTTCCGGTGGAAGTGCACCTGGTTTTGCCCGCTTACCTGAGCCTGGACGTGGCGCAGCGGATCTGGAAACGATTTGCGGTTTTCGAGCCGGCCAAGATGATCCTGACCCACCTCGATGCCGTCGAGAGCAATGCCGCCGGGATCGAGTTTGCCATGCGGGCTGGACTGCCGCTTTCGTTCCTGTCTTCGGGACCGCAGGTTCCAGAAGATATTCGCAAGGCGGTCAAGGCAGAACTAATGGCGCATTTGCTGCCGCGGGAGCAGGCCATTTCCGTGGCCGCTTAGAACCGGAACTTCTATGTACGCCTACGCCACTGTCGATAGAACATCGGAAGAAAGGGACGAGCTGATCCTGGAGCACCTGCCGCAGGTGAACTGGATTGCCACCCGCATCCACGAAAAGCTGCCGCCGAGTGTGGAGTTGGATGACTTGATTTCGGCTGGCGTAGTGGGCCTGCTGGCGGCAGTAGACAACTTCGATACCGGCCGGAATACGACTCTTCGGACCTATGCAGAATACAAGATACGCGGCGCGATTCTCGATAGCATTCGCGGCTTGGATGGCATCCCGACACACAAACGCAAACGCCTGAAGCAGGTGCAGCAAGCCATCAGCGCTGCCGAGCGAAAGCTCAAAGGCACTCCAGCCGAAGAGGATATTGCCGCTGAACTCAACCTTTCCTTAACCGAGTATCAACAGTGGATGCTCGAACTGCGCGGCGTTTCGCTCGGCAGCATGCAGGTAGTCGATGGCGAAGAAGTGGATATTCTGCAGTTCATTAGCGACGACGAAGACGCAACACCAGCCCGGCTTCTCGAACGGTCCGAACTCGAACGGGTGATTACCGACGGCATGAAGAAAATGCCTGAGAATGAACGCACCGTTCTCAGTCTCTATTACAAGGAAGAATTGAATCTCCGGGAGATCGCCTCAATCATGGATCTCCATACGACGCGCATCTCGCAGTTGCGTGCGCAGGGGATCTTGCGGCTGCGGGCGCTCATGGAGCACAAGTGGCCGACCGAAAGAGGACTTTATTAGATGATTGCCTGGCTCCAATCACCAGCCATGCTGGCCAGCCTCGTTACGCTGCCCGCTGTCTCCCTTCCCGTCTGGTTTTATCTGCGGTTGAAGGCGGAGATGCACAAGCTGGTGGTTCATATGGCAACACACGATGATGTGTCGCAGAGTGCGGAGGCGCTGACAGAACGCCTGACCGGTCTCGAAAATCGCCTGGACATGTCGGCGCAGAACCGGCAGGAACACGACGAGTGGATCTCGCAGGCGGAGAGTTTGCATTTAAACCGCCGCGGCCAGGTATTACGGCTACATAAGAGGGGCGACTCGGTGCCTGAGATTGCCTCGGCGTTGCGCGTCGGGCAAGGCGAAGTGAAACTCATTATCAAGGTCTTTGAACTGACCCGGAATCCGGAGCCGGACAATAATCTGCCAGCCGCCCGCTAATCAAACACGGGATGCAAGTTAACACAGACATGCGAATTGAAAATCAGAATATTGGCGGTGTTGGCGGAACGGGCTCCTTCGGCTCGATTGGCTCCATCCCGCCGGGAACACATCCGGTTGATGGAAACCAGGATAAATCCGCGGATACGGTGAAATTATCGGGTGCCAGCAGCCTGATTGCGCTCGCGAAAAACCTGAATTCGGCCGATAAGCAATCTAGAGTCGCGGCGTTGACTGCTCAGGTTCGCTCGGGCTCCTACCGGGCTGATCTGGGCGGCACAAGCCGGGCCATCATCGCGGGATCGAGATAAAAGCTCACCTATGAATACTGCCGAGACTTGCGCCCTGCTCGATGCCGCCGATGGACATCTATCCGATGCCATGGATCGTCTGTTAGCACTGGGCGACGGGAGCGGGGATTACTGCTCCTCGATTCAGCAGGCGGCGGACGTGCTGCAGAAAATCCAGCGTGGATGGGATCCATCGAAAACCCGATCGCTGGCTCAGCGGCTGGTGGGCCTGGCAGCGCAAACGGCGACGGTAGAACACTTGATGGATTCGGCGGCCACACTTTTTATGGGCCGTCTGGCGGCGAATGCTAGCAGCGACTTGGGGTACTGCGCTGATGGAGCGCCCGATCGCGGCTGCGAACAACGATCGCTTGTGGTGAACGGCTAATCGCATGTCATCCCTGTTTGCCAGTCTCGGAACCGCGGGTAACGCTCTCGACGTTTTAGAGCAGGCCATGGGCGTTGTGCAGAACAACGTCAGCAATTCGTCCACACCTGGATACGTGACACAAACTCTCCAGCTGAATGCCGCGTTGTTCGATCCATCGGCCAATGTCTGGGGTGGCGTACTGGCCGGTAACACGCAAAGCTCTCGTAACAACTTCGCTGAAGCCAGCGTTTGGGACGCCAATCAACAAGTCGGCTCCGCTACGCAGCAAGCCTCGACCCTGCAATCGCTGCAGTCTTTGCTGGATGTTTCCGGCAGCAACGGCATCCCAGGCGCGCTCAGCACCCTTTATTCGGCATTTTCGGCCTGGAGCACCACACCCAGCAGCTCGACCGCACAACAGCAGGTCCTTTCCGCGGCACAGGGAGTGGCACAAACTTTTAACGGCCTGGCCTCGAGCATTTCGAACGTGAGAAGCAGCGCCGTTGGACAAACGCAAACTACCATCAGCGAGATTAATCAGCTCACCTCGCAGATTGCCAGTATCAATGGAGAGATTCGCAACGGCGGGCAGAACGACAGCGGGCTGCAGTCTCAGCTGTACAACAATCTGGAGCAGCTGTCCAACTACGTGTCCATCACGGGGCATCCCGAGAGCGATGGCACGGTAACGGTGCTGGCGAACGGGCAAGTGCCGCTCGTGGTCGGCCAGGATCAAACCGTGCTGAAAGAAACCGCCACGAATGCAGGCGGAGGAAACGCCGCGCCGCTACAGCAGATTTTGACGACCAGCGGCGAAGATGTTACCGGGCACATGCAAGGTGGACAACTGGGCGGCCTGCTGCAATTCACGAACACCGTTATGCCATCCGTTCTGGGATCGAACACGCAACCTGGAAGCCTGAATGAATTAGCCCAGTCGCTGGCGGATCGCGTCAACACTTTGCTGACCAGCGGCCAGACGGCGAGCGGAACGGCAGGAATCCCGCTGTTTACCTACACCTTGGGTTCGCCAACAACTAACTACCCCTTGGGTTCGCCAACCACGGTCGCCGGTTCGCTCGGAGTAAGCTCGACCATCACAGGCGCTCAACTGGCCGCGGCCACAACGGGACCTCCCTCTGTGGCAAACGGCATCGCGGATCAGCTGTCGCAACTGCAAAATTCGACCAATCCTCTCGATCAGGTAAACGGCGCGAACTACACCGATTTTTATAGCTCGATGACGGCGAACATCGGCGCGCTGCAATCCGCCGCCGCCCAGTCGCAAACCACCCAAACTCAGGTGCTCACACAGGCGCAAAGCGCGCGAGCGCAGGTATCCGGCGTTTCCCTGAACGATCAGGCGGCAAAACTGCTGCAGTTTCAGGCCGGTTATCAAGCGGCTTCACAAGCGCTCGCGACCGTGAAGCAGACCATCCAGTACCTGATGCAAATGATGCAATCGGTCACTTAACGTAAGAAAGCGTGAATCATGATAGCCGGAATCAATTCGTATAACGGAAGTTTTCTTGCGGACCTTTCCAACCTGGAAACTCAGATCGCGAATGTCAACAAACAGATCACTTCCGGCTTTCGAGTAAATCAGGCTTCTGATGATCCTTCCGCCGTCGCGCCGATTATTTCTTACCAGGTCGAACTATCGCAGCTGGCGCAAGTGCAGACCAACCTCAGCACCACGCAGACTGAGGCGCAAACTGCCGATGGCGCACTCCAGACCGCCGCCAGTCTGATGGATCAACTCGTTTCACTTGGGGCTAAAGGCGCGAGCAGCACCGCAACCGCCTCCGACCGCCAGACGATTGGGTTGCAAGTGCAGCAGATTGAACAGCAGCTTGTATCGGTCGCCAATACTTCGGTAGGCGGCCGGTACATTTTTGGCGGCGACGCCACCGCTTCGCAACCCTACACTTACAATTGGGGCGCGACGAGCGGGGTTACTGCCAATGTTGTGCCGACGCCGTCTAACACCGCAACGGTGCGGGATGGCGATGGCAACGAGATTGTTCCGCGCATGACCGCGCAAGCGATTTTCGACGTACCGAACCCTACGCAGCCGCTACCCCCGGCGCCGCAGATCCCGACATCCAATATCTTTCAAGGAGCGTTCAATCTAGGTAGCGCGTTGCTCAGTAACAATCCGGCTGCTGCCGCTGCCGCTCTCGACGACGTCAAAGCCGGCGTCACTCAGCTGGGCTCGGCGACCACGTTTTACGGCAACACGCAAAACTGGATTCAGCAGGCGTCATCGAGTGCCACCGATAAGGTGAGCGGCATCACCCAATCGCTCTCGGCCATTCGAGATAGCGACGTTGCGACCGACGCTACGCAGCTCACGCTGGACAGAACGGCGCTCGAAGCAGCGCTCTCAGCCCATGCCAGCCTGAGCACCAAATCACTCTTCAGTTATTTAGGTTGATTCCCTTCGAATCTGCTGCCTTTTTTGCGATACAGAGGGCAGGAGATTTGTAAAACGTGGATATAGCGCAGCATGCGGATCGGATTCTTCAGGCCTGGAAAGTGGAAGACGATCCTTCCATGCGGGCGGCGCTTCATAGCGCACTGGGTTCCTGCAGTGGGGTGCGAACCGCTTCCCTGCTGGATCAGGAGCGCCGGCAACTGCTCCAGACAGTGGCCGAACACTTGCAGAGTCTCGGGAACAAGGGCAGCTTACCGGCTTTCTCAAAACGAAGCGGCGCGCAGACACTGTTACATCACCTGCGGTCGGATTTCACCGGCACGAATTTGTTTGGATTACAGCAGCAAACTTTGCAATAAAAAACTAGACTTTCTCATTTAATAGTCGAAATGAACTTCAGAAGTCGAATGCATGCCGCGAGGCAAAAACGGCTATAGAAACTAAGGAAAAAGACACACTATATGATTTCCCTTCAAACTAACGTTGACTCGCTAGTAGCGCAAGACAACTTAAACATCAACCATAACTTCCAGAGCAAAACCATTCAGCAGTTGACCTCTGGCTACCGTATTAACAGCAGCGCCGACGATGCCGCCGGTTTGGCCATTGCCAATACCTACCGCAACAACATTTCGGAGTTGACGCAGGGCGTCAGCAACGCCAATGACGGCGTCAGCCAGCTGCAGATTATTGACGGTGGCATCAGCAACATTTCGACGATCCTCGATCGTATGAAGACGCTGGCCACACAGTCGGCTTCGGGCACCTTCACCGGCGACCGCAGCACTCTGAACAACGAGTACCAGGGTCTGATCAGCGAAATCACGCGTCAGGCGACCAACATCAACCTGAATTCGGGTGGTTCCTTTAACTCGAGCCTGAACGTCTACATCGGCGGCGCTTCCACCGCAACCAACGCGGGCATCAACATCAATTTGAGCGGCGCGAACAACGCCGTCGATGCCACTTCGCTGAACCTGAATACCACATCTGTGATCGGTGGCGGAACGTCCTTCAGCAATCCTTCGGCCAGCAGCTTAAGTGACCCGAATGCCAGTTTCCTGACCGCCGGCAGCGAAGCTTTCACGCTCACCTATGCCAATGCGAAAGGTGTCGCCACAACCTCTTCGGCTCTGACGATCAGCTCGCAGGCGGGTGGATACAGCGGCGCGCAGTTTGTGGATAAATTGAACCAGGCGATTACCGCTGCGGGGATCACGGGTATTACCGCTCAGATCGGCAGCAGCGGAAACCTGCAGCTTTCCGGCAGCAACCTCCTTTCAGCCAGCGTGGCGAATACAGGCGCAACGGCGGGAGTCGCGGGAACTGCTAACTCTACCGAGACCCTTTCCAACAATGCAAACTATCAGACTGCCGCGGGCGCTTTCGTGGCGTTCACCGACGGTACCGGCGGAACCGGGGACCAGTCTCAAACATTAAGCGTCAGCGCGGGTGGCCAGCAGTACAACCTGACGTTGAATGGAAACACGTCCGACACGGCGCATTACGCGGATACCCTGGCTCACGCGATTACCTCCCTCAACACGCAGCTACAGGGCAGCGGCGTGTATGCGGTTCAGAATGGAGCTGGAATTAGCTTTCAGAGCGGGTCGACCTTCACGGTATCTCAGTCGTCATTCGGTACTCCCACCGGCGCAACAGGAAATGCCGGTTCGCTCTTCGGCGGTAGCGCCACTACGGTGGGTACCAACGAGGCGGTTACTGCCCCAACGCAAAGCGCAACTTCAACCGGTAACGCCGACGCCGCTATCGCTTCGATCGATGCTGCCATCAAGAGCCTCGGCCTGGTACAGGGTTCGGTCGGTGCGGGCGAAAACAAACTGAACTACGCCATCAGCCTGGCTCAGTCGCAAATCTCCAACTTCTCGGCCGCTCAGAGCCAGATCCGCGATGCGGACGTGGCCGCTGACGCTGCCAGCCTGACCAAGTCCCAGGTGCTGGTGCAGACATCGGTCGCCGCCATGGCCCAGGCCAATCAGGAACCGCAGTCTGTCCTGAAGCTCCTCCAATAGTCCTAAGGTCCTGAGTAAAGAAATGTCGCGTGGGTTGATGCAATTAGTCAGCCCGCGCGACTCATAAATGTATGGCTACCAGCAGCACTTCCCCCTCGTCCACCACGTACTTCGCGGGCAGCAGCCAGTATGCAGCTCAGCTCCAGCAGTCTATTACTCAGGCCGTCAACATCGCTTCCCTTCCCCTGAAACAACTCCAGTCCCAGCAGACCACGCTGAACGGCCAGCAATCCGAATTGGAGACCGTTTCGAGCACCTTCAACGCATTGCAGGAAGCCGTTGATACTATTCAGAGCTCGACGGGTGTGGGTGCGTTTTCGGCGAACGTTTCGAACACCACGGTAGCGAGTGCCTCAGTTTCATCCGGCGTTATGTCGGGCGATTACACCTTGAACGTCATCAGCCTGGGCTCCCAGACCAATGCGGTCAGCCCCAGTGGACTGAATAGCGTAACGGATCCAACGACAGCCAATATCGATTCCGCATCGAGCTACACGCTTTCGATCAATGGCACGAACTACAACATCTCGAATCCTGCGGGCACATTGAGCGGCTTAGCGCAAGCCATCACCAATAGCTCCGCCAGTGTCCAGGCCAGCGTTGTTAACGTAGGAACGACATCTTCGCCGGACTATCGTCTCTCCGTGCAGAGCCTCAACTACGCTCCTGACGCGATCCAACTGAGCGACGGCACAAACAGCAATCTTCTGAGCACCATCTCAACCGGCACCAATGTCACCTATCAGGTCAACGGCCAGCCGAGCACCCCGATCAGCTCGAATACCAGAAGCGCGACGCTTTCGACAGGCTTGAGCGTTCAATTTTTGGCGACCGGCAGCACAACCATTACCGTGGGCCAGAGCATTTCCGGTATTGCGAGCGGCCTTTCGGCATTTGCGAACGCCTATAACTCGATTACCGCTGAGCTGAACAAGAATCGCGGTCAGAGTGGAGGCGCGCTCACCGGCGACAGCGTTATCTATCAGCTGCAGAATGAGTTGACGAACCTGGCAAACTTCACGCCGCAAAATGGTTCGATCAATTCGCTGGCCAGTATCGGTCTGACTTTTGACACCTCGGGTAATCTGAATTTCGACGCCAGCGCCCTTTCCAGTGCCGCCTCTACTTCGGCTGGAGACGTTCTAAACTTTATCGGCGACTCCACATCCGGTGGATTTCTTCAGGCCGCGTCGAATTTGATCACCTCAATTACCGATCCGACAACGGGCATTTTGGCGCAAGCAACCAGCAGCGTCACGACGCAGCTCTCCTCGATTGCGAGCAACATCACTACCGACCAACAGAAGGTGGCGCAAATTCAAACAAACTTAACTGCGCAGATGGCCACTGCGGACGCCACCATTTCGTCACTGCAGGACCAATTGACACAGGTGACTGATTTGTTCGCCCAGATGCAAGCCAATCAATTATCGAACGCCGGTCTTTAGTTGAAACATCATGATCGAAGCTATAGGATCTGACATTCAGACGGCCATCGCTTCGGGCGATTTCGAGGCGGCTCTGCCGCTCATCAGCGCTTATGGAAAAGCTCTGCGATTCGCCATCAATTCCGCGTCGGATCGGGACGAAAAACTCAGGCTGATTACATCGGCTACGTCGGTCATTCAAGACCGGCTGCACCTGGCCCGCGTGATGCGCGCACAACTAGCGACCCGCAGCCTGGAAGCTTCCCGGCTGCTCTCCTATGGCGACATTGGATCGACGGAAACCTGGCGGATGGACGGGTAACTACCCTACTTCTCGTCGCAAGATGGTAATGCCAACCAACTCCCTCACGGTCGTGGCTCCGCAAGCTGCTGGCAGCAAGCGTGTTTTTGAATTCTGCGAAGAGAAGTGGCTAAACGTCAAGTTTTTGACGGGCCAGTTTCAGCGGCGCGGCAAATATTTAACAGTTCACGCTCAAATCTCCCGATTGTGCGCGGCTAAACTCCTGGCCTTCGGATTGCATAGCTCTTCTTGCAATCCGTCATGCTCGATCCGACCTCTTCTAAATTAGATCGATATCTTAGTCTTGTCAGCGCGCGGCAGCGCCTGGTCGCCGCTAACATCGCAAACGCCGATACCCCCGGTTACAAGACCAAAGACATCAATTTCGAATCCGAGCTGCAAAGCTCGATGACGAACACGCCCGTTCCAACAGAAGTTTCCGGGTTGAAAAATAAGAACGACGGCAACAATGTCGATCTCGACCGGGAAGCGAGGCTTCTCGCGGAAAACGCTCTGCGATTTACCGTCGCTTCCAACTTGCTGCACTCCAATCTCAAGCAGCTGCGCATGGCGATCGAGGGAGGAAGCGGGTCCGCATCATGAGCTTATTCTCCACTCTCTCGGTAAGCGCGTCCGGCATGTCCGCGGAACGCCAGCGCGCCGAAATCCTGGTCGAAAATATCGCCAACGCGGATACCACGCGCACCGCTGACGGCGGCCCGTATAAGCGACGAGATGTAGTCTTCCAAAGCCAGAATGTTTCCTCCCCGTTCTCGTCTTTTATGGAATCGCAGATCGGCAGTGAGAGTAATGGCGTCGCAGTGAGCCAGATCGTCGAGGACACAAGCGATCCCGACCGCCGCTATCTGCCCGGGCACCCCGATGCCGATAAGGATGGCTACGTGTCCTTTCCTAAAATGAATCCGGCCGAAGACATGGTCGATCTGCTGGGCGCATCGCATTCCTACCAGGCCAATGTCTCGGCGATTGCGGCCGTTAAGGACATGATTCAGAAGTCAATCGACCTCTTCCGGTAATTCGATGTCTCTGCCCATCACACCTATCGCCGCGCCGGTACTGATCGACCCGGCGCAAATTATTCTCAACGGGCCACCGAAAGCCTCTTTTGGAGAGGTGCTGGCGTCCACGGTGAAAGAAGTCGAAACAGCTAACGCCACTGCGGACACGGCAGCGCAGAACTTCATCTCCGGCGGGACGCAGGATCTTCATTCAACTATTCTTGCCGGGCAGAGCGCCGATCTCGACTTTGAATTGTTCATGCAAGTGCGAAATAAAGTCGTTTCGGCCTACGAAGAAATTATGAAGATGCAGGTCTGATTCAGACTCGCTATCGAAAAATGGATCAATTCCGCAAAATCTTCAGTTCGTTATCAGTCTCTCAACGGATCGGCATCGCCTTCGCTGTCATTCTTCTGGTGGCCGGCATGGTGAGCTTTGTGCGCTGGCATCACGAGAGTGACTTCCGGCCGCTGTTCACCGGCATGCCCGCCGAGGATGCGGCCGCCATCGTGCAAAAACTCAAGGAATCCGGTGTCGAGCATCGCTTGACCGATAACGGCACTTCGGTGCTGGTGCCCACCGACAAAGTAGATGAACTGCGATTGGAAATGGCCGGCGCCGGCCTCCCGCGATCGGGCCGCATTGGCTTTGAATTATTCGATAAGACCAACATCGGCCTCACTGATTTCACCGAACACGTGAACTACCGGCGCGCGCTCGAAGGCGAACTGGAGCGGTCTATACGGTCGCTGAACGAAGTGGAACAGGCACGTGTTCATTTGAGCTTTCCCAAAGACTCTGTTTTTCTCGATGCCCGCGAATCGGCTAAAGCCAGCGTGCTGCTCAGTCTCAAGCCGGGGGCGCGTCTCAGCGAATCGAACGTTCTTGCCATCACGAACCTGGTAGCTAGTGCCGTCGAAGGCTTAGGACCGGATTATGTCTCGGTGGTCGACGCGCGGGGAAATCTATTGAGCCGTCCCAAGAAATCCAATCCCGATCTGGCGGATAGCGCCGATGGAGCGCTCGAATACAAACATCAGATCGAGCGCGACATGCAGGCCAAGATTCAATCCACGCTGACACCCCTGCTGGGTGAAGATCATTTCCGGGTCGGCGTCTCAGCGGACTGCGATTTCAGCACCAGCGAACTGACTGACGAGACCTTCGATCCCACTCGTTCCGTCATGACGAACTCTCAAAAATCGGAGGATCAGGCCGGACGCGCGGAATCGGCGGGTGTACCGGGAACGGCGTCGAACCTTCCCCGCCCGAGCTCAAGGCCGGTCGGCAGCATCGGCGGAAGCGTTTCGCGCAGAACCGAAAACGTCTCGTACGAGACTTCGCGCACCGTCCGCCAGACCAAAGTGCCACGCGGCATCATCAAGCACCTTTCGGCCTCCATTCTGGTCGACCACGAAGTGAAATGGGAAGGGACCGGCGCGAAAGCGAAACGAATACTCGTCGCGCCCAGCCCGGAAAAGCTGAAGACGATTCACGACATCGTCGGCGGCATCATCGGACTTTCGGCGGAACGCGGCGATCAACTCATCGTACAGAGCCTGCCCTTTGAAAAAGAACAGGACGAGCCGCTGTCTCCTGCCGGCACTGTCAAGCCTGAAGCGCCCGGGACCGCACTACAGAAGTTGTTGAAAGATCCCAAAATGCTGATCGGTGGTGGTGTCGGAGTTCTGGTGTTGGTTGGGCTGCTGCTGTTCCTGTTGAGCCGCCGCAAAAAGACGCCGGCGAGTGCATCGGGGGCACGTCCGGCCTTGGCAGCGGGTGAAAATGCAAATAACGCGGTTGAAAAAGAACTGTCTGCCGCACACGCGGACCGGGCTGAACTGAGTGGCCATAAGCAAGACGCGCTGCCGGCGCCCGACGCTTCCATTCGGGTCGAGACACTCCGTCAGGGCGTTCGTGAAACCGTCGGGCGCGATCCAGCCCTGGCCGCTGGTGTCATCCGCGCTTGGATGGCGGAAGAGGCGAGTTAAACCGGTTTCGGTCCCGCCATGTCTTGCAAAATCGCTGAACATTCGACTTCTATTCAGGCACTTACCTGGCCTTCCGCTGGTCCGTCTGTAAGTTCTGTAAGCAGACCGCGCCCGTCCGCCGGCACGCAGAGCCATCATGACCAATCGGGGGAACAACTAGCCGAACTGGAACGCTCCCGACAGGCCGAGCTGGCGAAATGCCGTGAAACTGCTTTTGAAGAAGGCTTGCAGAAAGGCCGTGAACAATTAGCGCTCGAAATGGAGAGTGTCAATGACCGGCTGGGACACACCCTGAAAGACTTGCTGGTCGCCAAGCGGCGCATGCGCAATGAGGCGGAATGCGACGTTGTCAAGTTATCGCTGGCGGTGGCGCGGCGCATTCTCCACCGCGAATTGCAGACCGATCCCGATTCGATTCAGGGCGTGGTCTATGCCGGCCTGCAGAAGCTGCAGAACCGCGAAATCTCTCAGATCCGCGTTGCTCCGCAGGCGATGCAGTCCGTTCGCACCGCCCTCGATAAGGCGGGCTTACTACCGGCTGTCTCCCTCTCGCCCGACCCTAGGATGCGAGTCGGCGACGTAATCTTCGAAACCGCTTTCGGCGAGCTAGATGCATCGATCGAAACACAACTGCACGAAATCGAACGGGGCTTCGTTGACCGCCTGGGGATCGCATGTTAGCCCCTATTGAGGAACTTCGCAGCACAACGGACACGCGACCCGCGCCCAAGTCCGCTGAAGTTCCTCTTTCGTCTGGTGGCGCGGGATCGCGGCCTGTGCTTGCTTCTGAAACCCCCGAAGAGCGACTGGACCTATCCCGCTTCGCCGACCTGTTGAAGACGTGCGATCCGCTGCGCTCCCGAGGTGTGGTGAAGCAAATCACCGGGTTGGTGATCGAGTCGCAAGGACCGGCTTCGGCGGTCGGCAGCTTTTGCGAAATCCAAACCAGCCGGGGCAAAGCGATCCGCACGCAGGTTGCCGGTTTTCGTAACGGGCGTATCCTTTCCATTCCGTTAGAAGAGATCGACGGGCTTGAACCGGGCGATCCAATCTATGCACGCGCCGGCGAGTCGCAGGTACGTGTTGGACCCGATCTCTTAGGCAGAGTGCTCGACGGCTTCGGACGCCCCATGGATGGAGGTCCGCCCATTCACGGCACCGAGAGCTATGGCTTGTTCGCCGAACCTCCCGGACCCATGCAGCGCAGTCACATCGACCAGCTACTCGCGACCGGCATCCGAGCTATCGACAGCATGCTGCCCTGCGGATTGGGTCAGCGCATTGGAATTTTTGGGGGCAGCGGCGTCGGTAAGAGCACGTTGCTCGGCTGCATGTCGCGGCAGAACTCGGCCGACGTGACGGTAATTGCTTTGATCGGCGAACGTAATCGAGAAGTTCGACATTTTCTCGAACACGAACTCGGACCCGAAGGCATGGCGCGTTCCGTCACGGTAGTTGCTACGTCGGACCGGCCTGCTCCGCTGCGCATTCGCGCGTGTTTCGTAGCGCTCGCCATTGCTGAATATTTTCGCGATCAGGGGAAGAACGTTCTTCTGGTGATGGACTCCGTGACCCGGCTGGCCATGGCCCAACGTGAGATCGGCCTCGCCGCCGGGGAACCGCCCAGCCAGAAAGGCTACACACCTTCTGTCTTCGCCATCATGCCGAAGATTTTCGAGCGGGCGGGCGCTTTTCGCACCGGCAGCATCACCGGCTTTTTCACGGTCCTGGTGGAAGGCGATGACCAAAACGAACCCATTGCCGATGCCGTGCGGGGAATTCTGGACGGGCACATCGTGCTGTCCCGCGACCTGGGCGCAGCCGGACACTATCCGGCCATCGACATTCTGAGCTCCGTTTCACGCGTTGCCTCTCATGTGGCCACCAAGGCCCAATTGCAAGCCGCGCAAAAACTCCGCGAAGCGCTCGCCTGTTATCGCAGTTCGGAGGATCTGATCCAACTCGGCGCATATGTCTCCGGTTCCAATACCAGGCTCGATTCCAGTATCCGGTCACGCGAACAAATCTTGAACTTCCTGCGCCAGGATTCACAAGAGAAAAGCAGCCTTCCCGCCACACTCAGCTCGCTGGACAAACTGGCCGCCGCCCTTTAGCCCAATGTCACGTAGCATTTTTTGGCCGCAGATAAATGCGGATAAACGCCGATCGAAAATAAGTGTCTTATGCGCGCTGATCCGCGCGATGAAAACGTTACCCCGCGATGCAACTCCGGTCGCTCCGCTCGCGGCTCTGAAGCAGCGTATTCTTCGGAGCCATGAGCCACGTCAGTGGCTCTCCAACTGGAAGCACGGAAACCATGAGCGAAGCGATTGGAGTTCTTTACCTCAGTATCAAACGAAATGGTTGCGACACTCCACTAGCAGCACTCGCACATGACTAAATTCAAATTCCGGCTCGAATCTGCTCTGCGCCTGCGAGGATTGCGCGTCGAAGCCGAAAGAGCGAAGCTACAGGAGTTGATAGCGCAACGGGACCGGCTGGAAAGGTCCCGCGCCGCATTGCTCGAACAGCGCTCCGACGCTTCCACGTTCGTACAGGATGCGCACGGGGCCGGTTGGGGCGACCTGCGGACCCTTTCTTCCTTCACAATCGGGCTGGAGATGCACGCCAAAACCATTCGCGAAGCCGTCGCTCGCGCCGAATCGCAAATTACCCTGCAGCGGAGCCGGCTATGCCAGGCGGAACAGGAAGAGCTATGCCTGTCGAAGCTGCGGGCTAAGAGATATACCGAGTGGAATCTGCAATTTGAACGCGAAATCGAAGCCACTGCTCAAGAACTTTGGCTGTGCGCGCACACTACGAAAGTAGAAGATTCGGAGCCAGGCTAGCGAGTAGTGTGCAGTTTTGCCAGTCTGCTGCATTCCGGGTCGTTCCTGAATGTTAAATCGACACGATCTACCGAACTGGCGTCGCTTCCTGATTGGTCAGAGCAGCCCCATGCTCGAGATCTGCGACATTATTCACCTGGTCGCGGCTAAACGCTGCACCGTCTTGATCAGCGGCGAAACGGGCACCGGCAAAGAAGTAATCGCCAAAGCGATTCACGCCGCCAGTGACCGGGCCGAACAGCCGCTGGTTTGCGTCAACTGCACTACCCTGCCTTCCAATCTGATCGAAGCCGAGCTGTTCGGTCACGCCAAAGGCGCCTTTACCGGGGCGCATGCCAGCCGGATGGGCCGTTTTGAACAAGCGCATCGCGGCACGATTTTTCTCGACGAAATCGGCGATCTGCCGATGGACTCGCAGGCCAAGCTGCTGCGCATTCTCCAGGAACGCGCCTTCGAGCGCGTGGGCAGTTCGGAAACCGTGCGCGTGGATGTGCGGGTGATTGCGGCATCGAATGTAAATCTGGAGGCCGCCGCGCGCGAACGCAAGTTCCGAGAGGATCTCTATTACCGGCTCAATGTCGTTCCGATCCACATGCCGCCTCTACGCGAGCGCCGTGAAGATATTCCGCTGCTGCTCGAACATTTTCTGCGGAAGATCAGCCAGGAAGAAAGTGCGCCGCTAAAGTGTGTTGGCCACGACGCGATTACCTATTTGCAGTCCCTGGAGTGGCCCGGGAACGTGCGGCAACTTGAACACGCCGTTCAGATGGCGAACGCCCTCAGCGGCGACCGGCTGTTGCTCCACGCGGAAGATTTCCAGGTGCGACGCCGCATGAATGCCCAGGCAGCTGAATTGCCGCCCATCGCGCCGCTAGTGACCGTGACACAAAGCGGTTTGGACTACGACAAAGAAGTCGCTCGTTTTGAGAGCTCTCTGCTCAACCAGGCGCTGGCGCTTTCGAACGGCAATAAGGCGAGGGCGGCCGATCTGCTCCGCATCAAACGCACGACATTGCTTGCCAAAATGAAAGTTCTCGAAGAACAATTCGCCAAGAACCTCTTGCAGATCGTGGCTTAACGCCTTTGCGATTTTGGCCGAGTGCCAAGATGTTCAGATGTCTCCGCTCTGGCCTGATGTACGGCAAGTCCTAAAACTGGCTGTTCCGGTGGCGCTGGCCGAGCTGGGCTGGATGGCAATGACGACTGTCGACACCATCATGATCGGCAATCTCGGGCCGGCCGCCATCGGCGCGATCGGGGTGGGCAGCAGCGCTTTCTATTCGTTCGCCATATTCGGCATGGGGCTGCTGCTGGGGCTCGACACGCTGGTCTCGCAGGCGTATGGAGCGGGCAATCGGAGTGACTGTCACCGTTCGCTGACACAGGGCTTTTATCTCGCCGTCGCGCTCACCGTGCCGCTGACAATCCTGTTCAGCCTGATGCCGCCGATTTTCCGCTGGTTGAAGATTGTCGAACCAGTGGCGTCGCTGGCGGGATTGTTTATCCGCACGCTCGGGCTCAGCACACTTCCGTTGTTACTATATGCTGCCTTCCGCCGGTATTTGCAAGCGATGGGTCACGTGCGGCCCGTCATGTTCGTTTTGATCAGCGCCAATCTGATCAACTGGTTCGCGAACTGGCTGCTGATTGAAGGCCACTGGGGGTTTCCGGCGTTGGGCGTGGCCGGTTCAGCGCTCTCCACTTGTTTGGCCAGGATTTATATGGCCGGCATGCTGGCATTCTTTATCTGGTGGTTCGAGCGCAACCTCACTCCTGGGTTTCGGAATCTGCTTCAACCCGTCGATTGGCGAAGACTCGGCATCTTGCTGCGGCTCGGTTTCCCAGCCGCAACGCAGATTCTGCTCGAAGTAGGCGCATTCGGTGCAGCGGCGATACTCGCGGGACGTTTAGCGCCCGTTGCCCTGGCCGCGCATCAGATTGCTATCAACTGCGCATCATTGACGTTCATGGTGCCGCTCGGGATCTCGTCCGCCGCTGCGGTTGCCGTGGGGCAAGCCATCGGCAGGCGCGACAGAAAGATGGCGCGCCGTAATGGCATGATCTCGATCGGGCTGGCCTGCGCCTTTATGATTTGCGCGGCAGCAGCCTTTCTTCTTTTACCCGGCCCGATCCTGCGGGTTTATACTCACGATCCGGCACTGCTCGCAACCGGTGCCGGCCTGTTAGCCATTGCCGCTCTCTTTCAGCTTTTCGACGGTATTCAGACCGTTGCCACCGGAGCCTTGCGCGGATTTGGAAATACCAGGAGCGCCATGCTGATCAACCTGGCCGGCTACTGGCTCCTCGGATTGCCTGCCGGGTACGCCCTCTGCTTCCACTATGGCTTGGGTATTTACGGGCTGTGGTGGGGCTTGACAATCGCTTTGATTGTTATTTCCCTGGCTTTGATCTGGGTATGGCAGCGCGAGTCACTCAAAGCTGACATACTCCTGACACCCTAATTGTTGTATAAAACTAAAAAGTTCGAGAGTCAGTTTAAGGACAACAAACTACCATCCTATGAGACCGAATGAAAAATAGAGTACTGTTTGCTTTGCTGCTGCTCGGCGCTTTGAAGAGTAACGCGGCTGCCGGCCTGAATGTAACTTATAACGGCCAGGGTGTTCAAGCCCTCGCCTATAACGGCGTCGTGCTGGAAGATCTGGGACGTTATCCGGCCGACACCTTCCACATCGGCCATATGAAAGCGACGGACTTGCAGGGGACCGTTCTGTCTGGCAGTCAATACAACTGGGGCGAATCGACCTCCAGCAAGAGTTGGAACCCGATCACCCATGTGTGGACCTACAACTTTCCCTGGGGCAGCATTACGGTGAGCTTTTCGCAAAGCGGCAATAACCTCAACATCAACACCACGGCTGTCAACAAGCCGGGCTCCGGCATTATTTTCGACGGCGCTACCGTTTATCCGTTTACCCTGCACTTTCCCCAATTACCCGCCGGCTTCACAAACTCGTCGTATGAGCAACTGGCCTTCAATACGACCGCGCCCAGCGTGACGCTGGCAGACTATGGCTCTGGCGAAGTGGCGGCAGTGGACCCAAAAGCAGCGAAGCCTTTATACAGCGGGTTTCAGCCCGCGGGCAGCCCTAATAGCTATTTCCCGATCATCAGCAGCACGCCGATCGATGGCATGGCGACCTTCTTTCCCCGCAATGATCGTCCGATCTCTCCGGGACAAACAGATTCGTATACCGTTTCGCTGCGATTTGCGCCGTCCGGTACGCCAGCGGCTTCTCTCGCGCAGGATGCCTTTCAATATTGGGCGCAGACCTGGCCGAGCAAGTTGCAATGGAACGATCGCCGCATCATCGGCACCGTCTATCTGGCAACCTCCCCGGCCGGTAATCCCAGTATTTCGGGAGGCTATCCGAACAATCCCCGCCGCTATTTCAACGACAACAACGCGAGCCATTTCGACGTGCGGAATCCAGCTGGTCTAAGCCAGTTCCAGTCACGCATTCTGCAGCAGGCAGAGAACAACGTACAAAATTTGCAGAAGTTGGCGGCGCAAGGCGCCATCACCTGGGACATAGAGGGCGAACAGTTTCCGCAGCCGACCAGCTATGCCTGCGCTCCCGACCAGATTGCACAACTAGCGCCGGAAATGGAATCGATCATAGCGGTGAGCGGCTCGCCTTATGCGGGGATGAAGCTCGACGATGCCTACTTTAAGATCATGCGCGATGCCGGTTTCAAAGTGGGAGTCTGCGTGCGGCCGCAGCACTACATCTTGAATGCGAATGGCACAGCAAGCCAGCAATATCTGCCGGATTCGGAGATTGCCGGCGGGCTCATCCGCAAGATGCAATACGCGCACAATCGCTGGGGCGCGACCTTGTTCTACATCGATTCCGATGTCGAGCAGAATGGCGCAAATCTGGCGGCGAGCATTTTTGCGCAAGCAGCCGCCCAGCTACCCGATTCCCTGATTATTCCCGAAGAAGCAACGCCGAACTATTATGCCTATGTGGCCGCGTTCCAAACCTTTGTCTTCCACGGAGATTTAGGGACACCCGCCATGGTGTACGACATCTATCCGAAAGCGTTCAGCGCCAATTTGATTAACGATGTCGATCCGAATAAGCTGGCCGAAAATCGCGTTGCGCTAACTGAGTCAGTAAAGCGAGGCGACATCCTGATGGTGCACGCCGATTACTGGCAGGCGAATAATCCGACTGTGGTGCAAATGTATCTCGACGCGGGGCGCACGTCGACAGAGTTGGTTCCGTAACCCGGTAAGGGTGGTTGCGCACAGCGCGCCACTCACTCCTTTAGCCGGCGATTCCCTTCCCTTCCACTACTCGAATGTAGCGGTCGACGGGCGGGTTCGCGATACGGTCCACTTGTTTGCTTGGTAATGGCCAGTGGATCTCTAAGAAGTCGATCTTGGCGGCCTTTCCGATTCCCAAGACTTCACGCGGATCGTGCGACGAGAGATAACTTCCGCCGTTATTCTTCAGGCGAAAACGTTTCTTGCCCGCGGCGGTCCAGTAAATTTTGGCGCCGACCGCGTCCCGGTGGCAGGTGAGCCCTTCGAGCTTCACCCCGAGCCAGTGATTGCCTTTGGCCGCATTGTTTTTTAACAAGAGCGGAGCACCGCCGTTGTTGCAGACCAGCACATCCACCGCTCCGTCATTATCGAAATCGCCGACCGCCAGACCGCGCGCCGGGAACGGTTGGTGAAACGCCGGACCCGCCTCGTCGCTCACGTTATGCAATTTGCCATCGTCGCCTCGATGAAACAGCAGCAGCGGTTCTTTGTAGCGCACCTGCAGTGAGTATTTGTCGATCATGTCGTCGGGGTGACCATTAGCCAGGAATAAATCGATTTCACCATCGTTGTCGTAATCGAAATATTTCAAGCCCCAGCCACTGAGCAGGCGCGTGGCCTGGGCAACGCCGGTCGAGTGCGCTACGTCGCGAAACGTCTCGTCTTTGTTGTTCTGATAGACCGAAAACATTTCCTGATCGACGTTTGCCACAAACAGATCCTGCCAGCCGTCGTTGTTAATATCGGCCGCATCCACTCCCATGCCGGAACGGGGCTGGCCGTTTTCGCTGAAAGCCACTTCGGCCTGCATGGCGATCTCTTCCCATTTCCAGCCGCCATTCGGACCCTGCCCGCGATTGACGTAAAGGTAGTTCTGCACCGTGTCATTCGCCACAAACAGATCCATGCGCCCATCGTTATTGATGTCGGTAGCCACCACGCCCAATCCCTTGCCAATCGACTTCGCGATGTCCGTGCCTTTCGTCACATCAGTAAACGTGCCATCGCCGTTGTTGTGATAGAGGTAACTGGCGGTTCCTTTGAACACGCGCGGAATGCAGTAATAGTGCTTGCCGATTTTGTTATCGCCGCACTCGAATTTATGACTGCCCGAGTAGTCGACAAAACTGCACAAAAACAGGTCTAAACGGCCGTCGTTGTCGTAATCGAACCAGACGGCGCTGGTCGTCCAGCCCGGAGTGGCCAAACCCGAACGGTCCGTAACATCACTGAACGTGCCGTCGTGATTGTTCTTGTAGAGAATGCATTTTCCATAGGCGGTGACCAGCATGTCGGGCCAGCCATCGTTATCGAAATCGCCCGCGGCCACCCCCATGCCGAACGTGCCGCCGCACACTTTGGCCTTTTCCGTGACATCGGTGAACGTACCATCCCGATTGTTCTTGTAGAGAGCGTTGCGAATCGGTTTACCCGGCTTCCAGAAATCGCAAGGGCCGCTGTTCACCAGGTAGATGTCCATCCAGCCGTCGTTATCGAAGTCTAAGAACGCACAACCGGGGCCGAGCGTTTCGGGCAGGTAGTGTTCCACCGACATGGCGTTGTCATGTGTCCAGACGATCCCGCTTGCGGAAGACTCAACCTCGCTAAACAAAGCCGGAGCGGAGTTATCCCCCACCAAGCGCGATGCCCCGCAGCAGGCAGCTAACGATAAAAGTGTGCGGCGCGTCAATCTCATGAAGTGAACCGGGCGGTGACCTGGCGCAATACCTTTTCCATGTCTTCCGCGTGAAAGTCGAGTTCGGTCAGCCGGGTTGTATAGGCAATGCGTCCATCGCGGGCAATGATAAACGCCCGGCTAGGCCAACCGTTATACGCTTTTTCGACGGCGTCGTTCAAGCCATCGACCACCGCCGGAAAAGGCAGGTGAAGCTCGCGCGAACACATCGAAGCGTGCTCGGTTTTTTCGGTGAAATTAGCCGAAGGCGCGACAGTAGCCGTCTCGGGCGTGTTTCTGGTGCTTTGCCAATCAGAGGTCGAATGGGCTTCGCGAATATACACCAGGAGGAAAGCCGCCTGCGCTCCGTAGCGTTGCTGCATGTTGCGCAGAGCGGTCGCGGAAGCCCGGAAATTGGGGCAGGTGTAGCTTCCGAAAATCAGCACGACCGGGCGCTTGCCGCGAAAATCATGGAGCCGTACCGGCTTGCCCGAGACGGCATCGGCCAGTTCGAAATCAGGCGCAAGCTGTGCGACCTGGGGTCCGGGATCGGCAGCACTGGCAAGAGCCTGTGCGGCATTCCGCTCGCGCGCCGAAGCAGCGTTTAAATGCAAACCGCTATAGATCACCGCCAGATTCTGATGAGCTTCCGGTGATTTCGGCAAAGCGTGGACAGCCGCTTCCGCGTAAGGCCGCGCTTCGCGAAACTGCTGCGAGCCGGCCAGGCATTCCGAGAGCGCCAGCTGAACCGCAGGTGAGGCGGGCCGCATCGGCAAGGTGCGTTTCAGGATAGGCAGCGCATTGCGGTAATCCTTCCGCGCAGTCAGAATTTGCGCCAGCCCCAGATTGGCATCGAAGTCCGCCGGGTTCTTCGTCAATTCCTGGCGGAAGGCTTGCGCCGCTGCGTCTGGATCACCGGTATTCAACAAAGCTTGTCCATAGAACGATTGGAGCCGCTGCAGGTGCGGATTCAGCTCAGCTGCGCTCGCGAATTGCTTCACAGCCGCCGGGTAGTCGCCCGATTCGAACATACGCGTGCCCAGCAGAAAACGCGCTTCGGGCGTATCGCCATTGCGCAGAATGCGGTCGAGATACGCCTGCCCTTCGGCGATGCGCTTTTCATGCAACAGCGCGGTTCCCAGCATGTAAGCCAGTCCCAGGTCATCGGGCGTCTGCGCTTCGAGTGGCCTGAGAAGTTCGATAACTTGTTCATCTTGGCCAAGCTGCAAATCGCAATCCGCCAGCAGTAGAATGACTTGATTTTCCTGCGGAACCGCAGTGTGAAGTTTTGCCAGCCGTTCTTGCGCCTCGCGGATTCGGCCGCTCTTCTGGTAGGCAAGAGCGAGGTTAAGCGCGATGCGCGGATCGCCCGGCAGCAGCTTGTCGGCCGCTTGATATTCCGCAATCGCTTCATCGAAGCGCCCGAGCTTAACGAGCACGACACCGAGATTGACATGCGTAGCGGTGTCGTCAGGGCGGTCTTTGAGAACGCTGCGATAGACCTCGGCTGCGCCCGTGTAATCGCCCGCCTGCTGCATCTGGACGGCGTTTTGCACGCGTGCATCGATCGCGCTTGTATCGGATTGGGCGGCGATGGGCGATGCCGTAAGCGCCCAGAGTGCGAAGAAGCTAATTCGGATATGGCGCATTGGCCCTCACGATCCGAATTTCGTGATCGGTGAACTTATGATGCGATCCCGGCATGGGCAGCTTGGGCATGTGGCACGAAACGCAATTGTTGGCCGCTACCTTGCAGATGCGTGCCGTCACTTTGCCGCCGGCGTGGCAGGCCTGGCATTTCGCATCGTAGTCGCTGTCGTGGCTGTCCAGTTCGTCGTGCACATCGTGGCAGGCGGTACAGCGAATGCGCCGGTCATCCGAGTCGTAACATTTACTGCTGGTCAGGCGATACGGTTGAAACCGGATATTGGCAATGCCGAGGGTTCCCGAGCCGGCGATCTCGTCCCATGTCCGGTGACACTGGCCGCAAAAATTCGAGGTGTCTTCCGATGTCATGGTTCGTAGATCCTTCATCGGCGCGCCTGCGGAATTGCCGGTCTTGAGCGCCTTCACATGTTTTTCGGCATCGCCGTGGCAGCGTTCGCATTGCACCCCGGGAGTCAAGGTATCAAGTGCGACTTCGTTTCCATTTAGGGCGTTGGTCGAGTGACAGCCGAAACAGCGTACTGCTTCCGCGCGGCCAATCGATCTCCCGGCGGCTTCGAGCAGGTTCGAAGGCTTAAAATTGGCCGCGCCCATCGTGAGATCGAGCCCATCCAGTTCGCGGTAATAGCTGACGCGGCTTTCATAAAGCATTCCGTCTTTTTCAAACACGTAAGTCTGCCCTGCCTGCCCCAGGCCGAAGGCCCAACCTAGGGGAACCGTGATGTTCTGAATCCCGTCGCTGACGGTATAGACACTCGCATTGCCCTGGCGCTCGATGCGATAGGAATAATTGCCCTCCTGAAACGTCAGGAGCGGGTGAGCTTGCAGGATGGCGCAGGTGGCCGGAAGTTCCATGGCGTGCGCCATCGAGGTGGCGGGGTGCGGTTTGGCTTGCGCCGGGTGGCAAGTTGCGCAGGGCCTCACGTTCTGCGCTGAAATCGACAGAACGAAAAAGACAAGCAGAGCCGGTTCTCTCATGGTTCAGGCTTGGCTGCGATTTCGTTCTTGGCCTGCCGGGCGGCGTTCAGCTTGGCATAGATCGCACGCTCGCGTTCCCCGTCCGTCTTTCTCTTTTCTCGAAAATACACCGTAGCGAGCGAGACGTGCGCCTCGATAAAGTTGGGCGAGTCCTTCACCAGCGATTCAAACTCTCGCTGCGCGTCATTCACCCGTCCCTGGGCCAGTTCCACCGAGGCGATCTGAAAACGCACCCCGGGATCGCCCGGACGGATCTCAAGCGCATGATCGAGATACTTGAGAGCGGCCGCATTATCTTCGTCCTGGCGCAGCAGCACGCCCATGTGGAGATTGGAAATAAAGTTGTTCGGGTCGGCGCCGAGTTCCCGCTCAAACGCCTTTCGAGCGCCCGCCTGATCGCCCGTCGAGAGCAACGCCATGCCGTAATACGCAAAGGCTTCGGGCAAATTCGGATTCAGATCGATCGCTTTCTGGAAATCGTCGCGCGATCCGGCGAAGTCGGACACCATGAATTTCGTCGTTCCCAGCAGCAGGCGCGACTCGGCCGAGTCGCCGTTACGCAATATTTTGTCGATGATGACCTGGCCTTTAGCGATTTGGCCGTCCCGCACGAGCGCTGTGCCGAGGAGATAGATGAACGTCTGATTATCAGGTTGCGCTTGCTGGATGGGCGTCAGCAGATCTACAACCGCTTTGTTCTGGCCGAGCTTCAAATAGCAGTCCGAGAGCAGCGTGACTGCTTGCAGATTATCCGGCGATTCGGCGTGGACTTTTTTCAGCGCGTCTATGGCGCGGTCGAAGTTTCCGACCTTGTAATAGGCCAGCGCGAGATTCAGCCGCACCTGCGGATTCGGCTTTAACCGGAGAGCGTGCTGATACTCAGCGATTGCCTCGGTGTAGAGTCCTTGACCGGCCAGCGAAGCGCCGAGATTCGAGCGGATTTCGAAGATGTTGGGATATTGCCCCACCAGCAGCCGGTAATCGCGAACGGCGACGTCGAAGTGTCCGGCTTGCTGCGCAGCCAGAGCCTCCTTCATGACGTCCTGCGGCGAGAAATTCTGAGCGTAGAGACAGCCTAAGCTCCACACAGCTAAAGCAACTCGGTACATCCGGTAAGTGCGATTATATGACGGTTGGACAGCAGACAGACGAGTGGCGCTTGATTCCATTTTAGATTGAGGAAAGGGATTCGATCAGCGGCGGTTTGGACAATTCGCTTCTCGCGCGTATTACTGTCGATCCTGAAGCGCGTTTCGGCAAAACGCGCATCCGGGGCCAGCGCTTTCCGTTGTCGGAAAGCGCTCTCCGAAACGGACTTACCCGAACCGGAGTTGGACTTCAGTGAGCCGGTCTGAAGAAGAGCTTCCTGAAGTAATGCTGCTGCCCGGGCTTAACGGTTGGATCGCCCCAGGTATTTTGGAGGATGCCGTCGGTGTCGCCGCCCGGGTAAAGACCGAACGACCACCAATCGCCGCTCATCGGCTGCTGATCGTCGGAGAACCTCGGCCCAATCCCATAGGGTTGCTTGCCGTTCATATAGTTCAGCAAGTCCGTGGCCCATGCCTGAAGCTCGGCGAGCGATTCGGGATTGCTCAGGCCCGGTCCGTCGAGTGAATCGCCCAACTCACCGATCCAGACGGGCGCGACACGCTGCGTTTGTACGAAACCGTACACGCTCTGCCATGCCGCGACGGCCGAAGGGCCCGAGTCTGGTTGCCAGCCACTGACCGCGTACGGGTAATTGTGTACGGAGTACACCAGCTTGTTCTGAATATTTAACGAAAGGGGATGATCCTTAACATAGCGGAGATCGCCCCAAGGCGCTCCGGCGCCGTAATCCTGGAAACCTTCCGCGATAATCAAGACGTCGGGAGCGACCCTTTCCACGGCATTGCCGACCGTTTGATACATCGCCGCGATATCGGTAGGGTTTCCGGGAGCGCCGCCGCCGTCCGCTGTGTCACCGTTCACCCGCCCGTTCCAGTTCATTTGGTTGGTCTGGTTGTTGTTGTCGGGATGCGGCTCGTTATGCAAGTCGTAGCCGATCACGGTAGAGTTGCCGGCATAGCGCGAGGCGAGCGCGACGGTATCGGCCTGAAATTGGTGCGCCGTTACAGTGCCCGCCGTGCCTCCGCCGTCAGTGTTGTTGGAGCCTGGTCCGCGATCGAACCACAGTCCACTGGCTTGCTGGCCGCATTGGTATTCGTTCGCATTGTGATCGAAGATGACCTTCAAACCGGCCTTGCCGGCGGCTGCCACGAAGGCATCGAACACCTGAAGCGAGGTCTTGCCCTCGAGCTGCGGATTGTTCCCATTTGTGCTGCCGGACGCATAGGTGTATGGTAAGACCGCCGGGCGCAGCGATGGGTCTGCCCAATGCACGCCGATGGTGTTGAAGCCGATGGTTTCGATGTTATTCATCATCGTCTGCAACGGCGCATCATTCAATCCGTCGGGCACCCAGCCCACGACGCCGTTTCCCAGGCACGAAGCCCACCCCACCGCGGCGATGCGCACCGGATGGCCGTGGCAGTCCACAATTTGCGAGCCGCGCGTGTGAAGATAACCCGGCGGTAACAGTCCTCGGTGATCGCGGTCTCCGTGCTCGTTATCCCGCGGGTCGTTGTCTTCCGCCGGACAGTCCCGGTCGTGGTCCCCGGGATTGTTGTCCGCATCGGCTTGCGTATCGGCCGCCGCGCTCAGTGAACTGAGTGTTGTTGCCTGACTGAGTGTTGCGCTTCCGGACGGTGCGGCTGCCCGCGGCTGCGCGAGCGTCATCGCGGCGGAAAGCAACGCTATGCCTACAAGGGAAATTGACAGCCGCATTGTTCATCTCCTGTAAGAAACTTGCATTAGAGCGGATTGAAAGTCGGAATCCAGCCGCCGTTGCTCCACACCCACCTACTAGAAGTAGAACTTCACCACCAACTCCACGATTCGTTGTCCTTGCTTGAACTGCGTGTAACCGAAGTTCGTGTTGGTTTGAGGAATGCTAGCGCTGCCGGGAGACGCCTGATTGAACTGCAGCGTCAAATTGTTGTTGTTCGGGAACGAATACAGCGGATGATTCACAAAGTTCTGTGCCTGCACGCGGAACTGGAGCTTCATCGACTCCTTGATCTGGAAATTCTTAAAGAGCCCCAAATCGGTGTTAAAGAAAGCCGGTCCGTAAAAAGCCGGCATGATGCTCGGACCGTTCCGGCCGACTTGCGTGGGCACTGCAAAGCAATTCCCATTTACGAACTGATGGGGACCAAGATTTTTGGTGGGATCGCAGGTCAGCACCGGATTGAGCTGAATGGAGGAGGTACCGAGAATCGACTGGCTATTGATCGGAATACCGTTTGTCCCACCCGCATTCACGACATTCTGCGAACCCGGCAGTATAGCGCCGTTGAGCTGCCAGTTGAAGTTCAAGTTGGTAGAGTTGCCGGTGAGATTGGCTCCACTCTCGAGCTGCGTGATCCCTGAGAGCTGCCAGCCGTTGATGGCGCCCGCGGCGAACTTATTGCCATGCACCGGGCTGGGCAGATTGATGGAATACGCGGCATTGAAAATGTGGCGGCGGTCGCCGAGCTGCGTGCCGTAGTTGTTGCTCAAATTGAAGGGATCGAGCGTTGCGCCGTACCCGCCTAAAGTTTGGCCAGTACCAATGATGCCGAGGGCTTTGCCATAGGTATAGTTGGCCTGTATCGTAGCGCGGCTGGCTTGATGTGCCCACGTGACCTGAAAGGCATTGTAATTGGCGTAAAGATTGTTAGTGGCAAGATTGATATCGCCGTAGCCTGCATACGGTCGATAGTTATTAGAGTTCGCCGTGCCTGGATTGGCAGCCGAGAACATGGACCCGACAGGAACCAGGTTAATGTTACTGCCATACCCTCCGTTGCTCTGCAAATCGCGGCTGCGATTGCCGACGTAGGCCAACTCCAGCAGACCGGACCAGGGAGTTCTTTGCGACACGGTGAAATTGTAGCTGTCGGAATAAGGCTGCTTGTTGTCGCGACTGTCCACACCCGCGGGAGTAGCTGGCACAGCCTGGAAAGCGATGGAGCCTAGTTGACTCGCTAAGAGCCGCTGTGGACCCGCGGGATTTATGTTGCCCGGGTTGAGAGTAATGCCTTCCGAACCGGCAGAGGTATCCAGACCCGAGGTGAACTGGCCGGAATGGAAGTAGAAACGTCCCCAGCCCCCACGCAAAACCATTTTGCCTTTGCCGTACACGTCGTAGGCGAAACCAACACGCGGCTGGAAGAATAGCGTTCTCTGGGGGAATCCGCCAAGCGGGATCGCCGCGTCCCGGCTATGCCAGTTGAACCCGCAGAAGGTGGGACCTTGGGCGCAAGCCCCGCCATTTGCCGGGTTGTACTGCGCCGGATTGAAGATCGAATAGCCGTAGCCCTCGTCGTCAGACCAGGGCGTGAAGTGGGTCATGCGCAGCCCGAGTTCCGCCGTCAGTCTTGACGTAACCTTCCAGGAGTCCTGGAGGAACCCCTCAAAGGTATGGTAGGAAATCTGGTTAATTCGGTTAAAATTCTGCTCCTGGTAGCTGGTGAGGTTACCGGCCAGCATGTTGGCGTAGTCGTCGCCATAGGTGAAGGTGGGATTACCGGTAGATTGAAAACCCATCACGCCGTTGCTGCTGTTACTGGCAGGCTGGGCATTGCGGATCCACTCATAGAAGAAACCTGCTTTTGCGGTATGCGTTCCCCAGACTTTGGTGAGGGTGTCACTCACGCTGGGCATGTATTTGTTGGCGTAGAGACCGGCCGATGGGCCACCCGCTTCAAAACCGCCGGGCATGAAAATCGTCGCCCCTTCTGCAGAGCCGTATGAATTCAGTATCGATGGAATTTGCGCGACGCCGTTATGGAAGAGAGTGGGATCGTTGTAGCCCACCTTCGTACGATCTACTTTCGAGGGATTCTCGAATACGTTGGGAAACCCGACGAAGGTGTAAGCAAAGACTGTTTCGTTGGTCATGGTCGGGCTAAATACGTGCGTGATGGTGCCGGTGACGGAATCCGAACGATTCTTGCCTTCAACCGGGGTGGGGTACGGCACCTGTTGCGCATTGCGCCACCAGAGGCCGACTGGAAACTGCTGGGTCTCGCGCTGCAGGTTATAGCGGACAAACACCTTGGTGCTATCGCTGACATTGTAGTCGCCGCGCACGGTCCACTGGTAGTTGTTCTGATTGAAGATCTCGGTCTGAACGTAGTTGTAGCCGCCGGTGGCATTCGGATCCGCATTGGGCGCTGGATACAGCCTCATGAGCGCCTGCATGCTGGGATCGATCAAGTTGGCCGGCATCTGTCCACCGGGCCAGGACGCCGGCACCGTTCCCGGAGCTGCGCCGGAAGCTGTTTTGGTTCCCAGTTTGGCCAACTCGGAAGGCGAGAAGTTGCCGTTGATCATGCCAGGTGTGGGAACAGTTGCCGTGAGCGGATTCGTGTCGAGCACCTGGTAAAAGAATTCATAGCCGGTAAAGAAAAAGAGCTTGTTGTGGTCTTTGTTGAAATGGGTCCAGGGGATCAAGACAGGGCCGCCCAGACTACCGCCCGGATAGTAGTACTTGTCTTGCGGCCTTGCCAGGCCAAGAGCGTTTGAATACGCGTCGTTCGAGTTCAAGACGTAGTTTCTGGCCGAGAAGAAGGCATTGCCATGGAAACTCGCACCGCCAGCTTTAGTGACCGACGTGATGACCATGGGACCCTTCTGGTCCTCGGCGCTGAAGTTGGAAGTGAGAACCCGGAATTCCTGTAAGAAGTCGGAGTTGGGGTTTACCGGCGTATCACAATTGCAGCCGGGGTCGGAGACGTGCGCGCCGTCGGCCACGATGTCAAGCGTATTGCCGGGCAGACCGTTATATGTAAAAGCGTTGTTCAGCGGACTCTGGCTACCGGAATCACCGTTCGCATTGATGCCGATCGTTTGACCGGTATAGTTCGACTTGTTGGCGCTTCCATTCTGCACTCCAAAGCCCGGCACGATCTTGATGTATTCCGCCGCGTTGCTGCCGACCTGAACGTAATTTTCGAGCTCCTTGGTCGTTAGCAGGAAGGATTTCTCGCCCGAATCGACCGGAGTGATGATGTCGGCTGCGCCCGAGACCTCGATGGTCTGATTGGTGTTGCCGATCTGCAGCGATGTGTTGACACTGCGCTTCTCGCCACCGCCCAAAGCAATGGCATTCACTTTGGAGGTCTCAAAGCCAGTCTGCTCAATAGTGAGGTTGTAGGTACCGACAGCGACCGAGGCAAACGCATAATAGCCCTGGTTGTCGGTGACGGTGTCGCGCCGATCGCCCGAATCAGCGTTCTGTAAAGTCACTTTCGCATTGGCAACGACTGCGCCGGAGGAATCAGTGACAACACCCGTCAGCGTGGCAAAGATGGCCTGGGACCACAACGTGGCGGAAAGGACGGCAAGGCCGGCCATGACGACTAGCAGTTTGCCCAAACTTCTTACATCCGTTCTCAACATGGAACCCCCAAAGGTGCAGCAACACATCAAACGAAAGGTGGAAACCTCTTGAAGCTGGCCCTACTATATAGAAGCTTTTAACTACGCGCAATCCGCTCCGGGTTACCGGGTGGCTACGCGCACGTTACCGCAATAAATCCTTTATTTCGAGCCACGTTACATGCTTGGTGAGCGGGTTAACGCAACGGCTGAAGGCTTTGATATACTCTTCCTGATTCAAAAAAGGTTATGGAAGCGACGATCCCTCTGGATCTGCAGCGGGCGGAGTTGGAGCAGGTGCTGCAATCGGGGCTGTTTGCTAAAGCACCGCGGCTCGAGAGGTTTTTGCGCTACGTCTGCGAACGTCATTTCGACGACGACAGCGATCAATTAAAGGAATACAGCATTGCGCTCGAAGCGCTTGGCCGCTCGGCTGACTTCGACCCCAAAAAGGATTCGATTGTCCGGGTGGAAGCGCACCGGCTCAGGAAACGGCTGGCCGAATATTATGCCGGCCCCGGCGCCGGGCATTTGGTTCACATTGAGATTCCGAATGGCCAGTACCGGCCGCAGTTTCTCCAGAAAACGGAACAGCCGGCGGCGCGTGAGTGTCCGGTGCTCGAGCCGGTGCTGGTCAAAGAACTGACTCCTGTCGAAGTGCCTCCCGCTTTGCCCGCGGCGGCAAGCCAGTGGAGATGGCTCTGGCCAGTGCTGCTGGCATTTGTGGGAGCTGTGCTAGTAGCTGGCGGATTGCTGCGGCGTCCAAGCCACGCTGCTATTGCGAGAACGCCTGGTCTTCCGCAGCCGCTGGCCGAGATCTGGAACGAGTCGCAAGCCGCTGAAGGTTTGACGGGCGAGATCAGGATGCTCGCGGGTTATCACGGCGCGCCATTGGTGGACCATCGAGGACAGAAATGGATGCCCGATGCGTTCTATAAGGGCGGCGTCTCGGCATTGGTTGGACCGGAACACCTGCCGAAGACGCAGCCGGACGCGCAATTCATCAAAGCGCAGCGCTCGGGAGCATTCGAGTACAACATCCCGCTGCGTGCCTGCACTTACGAACTGCATCTTTATCTCATCGAGACAGAATATGGACCGGGCAATCCGAAGGGCGGCGATGCGTCCAGCCGGACATTCCAGGTGTCGGTGAATGGTCAGCCAAAGCTCGACGGTTTGGATCCGCTAGCCGAAGCCGGCGCGCCCGACCGCTTGTACGAGCGGGTGTTGAAGGATATCAGTCCAGACAAGGACGGCCAGCTGCATCTGGCATTCGCTCCGATAACGGGGCCAGCGTTTTTGAATGCCATCCGGCTGGTACCGAGTCCGCCGGGACGCATGCATCCGGTGAGGATCGTAGCGCAGGGGAGTCCGTTGACCGATTCGGATGGGCGGCTGTGGGCTGCGGACGAATACTTCCTGGGCGGCAATTCGGTGTTTCGCAAGAACGTCGTGGTGAACGGCGAAGAGGGGCTGTATCAGGGCGAGCGGTACGGCAATTTTTCGTACCGGATTCCGGTGGCGCCGGGCCGGTACCGGGTGAAGCTGCACTTTGCCGAGACGTGGTTTGGCACGCCGGAATCGCATGTAAACGCTTTTGGTCATCGCGTATTCGACGTCTATGCCAATGGCGTGGCGCTGTTGCGGAATTACGAGATAGCGAAAGCGGCGGGCGGCGCGGATCGCAGTGTGGAAAAGGTGTTCGAGAATGTGCAGCCGAACGCACAGGGGATGCTGCTGCTCGAATTCGTGCCGGTAAAGAATTACGCGGAAGTGAACGCTATTGAGATTGTGGAAACGGGGTAATTCAGAGGAGCGATTGCGCCCGGGGCGCAACCGCTCCGATAACGAACTCCTAATGCCGGGGAAGCAAGCCAAAAACGGCAATGCTCCTCGTCGTACCGATGTAAACGCGGCCATTTGCGACAGTCGGCGTGATGAACTTGTTGCCGGGTCCGAAATGATCGCGGCCGTCGGCGGCCTGGTTGCTGTTGTAGTATTCAATGCCAAGATTGGCCGGATCGTAGGCGTGCAGAATAGCCGGCACCTTCGGCATAGCGCCGTCTTCCGCGGAAGCACCGTTGTCAAACGCCCACAGAATCGCGTTCGTCTTGCCATTCGCACTGATTACGGGATTTGTGCCTGGAAAAGGAAAGATGTCCGCCGACTTGGAAACAGGCGTGGATGATAGCCGTGCGTCGGTCACGGCGAAAGACTTGATCACATCGTCCACTGCGCCGAAGTATACCCGGCCATTGAACCAAGCCATTTGAGCGTACTGTTTTCCGGCCAAAGCGGCCGGCAGTTCCTGGTAAATATTGCTGTTGTTTGCGGCGTTGAACTTCCCCATCTGATGGCGGCGCACAACGTACACGTTCCTGTCTTTGCCGGCTGCCACCGCGAGCCGGCGCAGATTTCCGCTTGCATCGCGCAGATCGGGCAGAAGTAAGATACCGCCCGATCCGAGATCCTCATCTTTGCCGGATTCTTGATTCGTGTTGAACATGGTCCAGTAGTCTGCCGGCTCCAGCACTTTATCGACTGCGAGGCCTGGTCGCGGCGTAAGTTTGAGGAGACTGTTTCCGTAATCTCCGCGCGAAGGAAAGCCCTGGGAGTTCAATTTTGTGTCGAACACACCGTTGGCAACCGAGAAAAACAGATTGCCCTGATCGTCCGCCGCCGGGCCGCCGCCGCTGTTCCAGATGGAGGCTTCGCTGCCGTTTGGATTGAAGTTGAACACGCTGACTTGCTGCAAGGTCCGTGCCTGATAACCAATCACCCAACCCGTGTATGGCGGGTAATCGCAATGCGAAGTCCAGCTGGTATAAACGACGCCGTCCGAAAGTAATAGCGCCGCACGCTCTTCGTGCTGCCTGGGGTCGAACACCACGTTGCCGCCCGATGTCAATTCCTGGCCGGTACCGGGGTAAGCGGCTCGAACCTCGACTGGCCCATCTAAAGCTTCCGATCCAGTCACTAAATCGAGGGCGTGGATGCGCTGGTGATAGTTTCCGGCGCGATCCTTACTCATCGCGACCACATAAATGACTCCGTTCGGTCCGATATTTCTGTCGATCACCGGGGTAGCGGTGACGCCGATTTCAGGAATCACTTGAGTGCAACCTAACGGATCAGAGGGCGTTTCCCCAGCAGACAACATCGACTTCTTCCAGAAAATAGTTCCGTTATTGGCATTGAAGGCATAAACGCTGTCGTGTTCAGTGGCTGCGAAAACCACGTTTCGGCTGACGACATGTTTCGGCCCCTCGACCGGAAGGTTGGAAACGTAAAGCAGCTGGGCATCTACTTTCCCGTCGAGCGGTACGGAGAAGAGTTTTCCAAAGCTGGATGAATTGACGTTTTGCGGAGTCAGACGATTTTCGTTCAGGTTTTGACCGGTTCGAAAATTGTCGTTGTGAAAGGTGAGTACGTCGACATTCGATGCCGCATTATCGTGGTCGGCATCACTAACATTCAAGTTTTGTGCATAGAATGCGAGAGGAAGAGTGAGACAAACCGCCGTCATAACGATTCGTGAAGTCGGAATTAAGAATTTCATTGAAGCTCCCTGCGAAGCGGAGATGTGAGATCCGCGGCACTCTTGGGATTCAGTACGGGTGTCGATCGGTCGAGTAAACATTGGGGCCTTCGCGAACTTGTATCGCAGTCAGGCTTACTGGTGTGCTGCGGGATCCTCAGCGCCGAACTGGATTTGGCTTTGGGCCGAGGTTCGCTGGAAATTGCGGTTGTCCATGGACACACTGATGTTGCGGTTGATGAAGAACACGGCGCGCAGCCGGAATTCGGTGCCGAAACTGACGGGGAACCAGAGGTTCTGGCCGATCCTCTGATAGCGGGTGCTGAAGCCAAGGCCGGGGAGATCGGTCCCGAGGAGCGTACGCACAAAGAGAGGAATCCGGCGCGACAGGCGCGTGTAAACCGAAACCGGCTGTAGTTCTTGTTTATCGATGAGCGCCTCGCCCGCCCAGGTAATGTCGCTCGAGTCCGCCGGGCGGAACCTTATCCGGTAAGCGGGCCTTGCATCCACCAGTTGCTCACCCGCCAGTTCAAAGCGGTAGTCTTTCTGATTCTCCGTAGTGAGGGGAAAGAGGTCTTTGGCCAAGCCATCCTTTGAATTCTCATCGAACAAATCATCTTTAACAGTTTCGGCCAAGCTACCGTCCAGACCGCCGCTATCCGGAATCGGTTTTCCGTGGAAATCGAGGTAGCGGCCTTTCTTCCAGTAACGGCCGGACACCGATTGCTCTTTTCGCTGCACGCCTTTGGCGGTCGGCGTGACGGTCAGATCGCTGACTTCTTCGCGCGCCAGCTTGCCGTTGGTGCGCCGTATGACAACCCTGACGTGCTGGTCATATAGGTATTCCGTACGAGCTTTTTGCGCTTCGTCCTGATGAGCGGCTACCTGCTTCATGATGGCCTCCGCGCTGGGTGTCTCGGTGGCGAATGCCCTCGCAATCGTCAGAGCCAGGAGTACTAGCGCATAGTTTACATTTGTCATGGGCGCTTTCTGACGACTACGATCTCTTGTGCAACGTCGATTCAAAATTAACCGTCTCTTTACGTGTCCCCGGTTTTTAAACAGGTGGTCACGTTAAGCTAGAGGTTTACGGTTTACCCCAGTTTTGCGCCTATTCACTCTCGTCAGGCTGTTAGAGCCTGCTCTTCTTCCTGTCTGCTTTGTCCTGTTCGGCTTCAACGCCGCATACGGGCAAGCGGCTGATGCATTCGGCGGCGCCGATCCCTTATTGGCCCTGCAATCGCCGCAGCCCAGTCCGCCGCCACCGCAACCGGGAGAACTGAAGCCTCCCGCCACGCCGGAGACGCCAGCTCTTACCAAGGAGCAAAAAGCGGCTCAGCAGTTGAAAGCGCAAGAGCATCAACGCATGTTCGGTATCTTTCCGCAGTTCAACGTATCGCAGATTTCGGATGCCGTGGCACTTAGCCCCAAGCAAAAAGTGATGCTTTCGTTGAAGAGCGCAACGGACCCAATTCAATTTGTGATCGCGGCGGCGGATGGGGGGATCAGTCAGTGGCAGAATGACTACAAGGGCTACGGCCAGGGCGCACAAGGTTACTTTAAGCGCTGGGGCGCTTCCTATGCGGATAATTTCGATGGAGCATTTTTTGGGGGCGCCATTTTTCCCATCCTGCTGCACCAGGATCCGCGCTATTTCCGGAAGGGTACCGGCAGCTTTTCGAGCCGCCTCTATTACTCGCTACTAACCACGGTGCGAGCCAAGGGCGACAGCGGACGCTGGCAGCCGAACTTCTCGAACATACTTGGCAACCTTGCTGCCGGGGGTATTTCGAATTTGTATTATCCATCGTCGGACCGCGGGGGAGCGCTGACGGTGGAACGCGCCTTCACGGTTACGGCCGAAGGTGCGATTGGCGGTGTGCTACTCGAATTCTGGCCCGACATCGCGCGCCATCTGCACCACAAGCACTAATCAACGCCGGGCAGCTTAGGGTATAGTTCTATTCGCGGAAATCAACTGAGTGAACCACTGATCGTTACGCTCGAGATGGAAGCGAGGGCGTTCGCCTTTTTCAACGAGCTGCGGGAACGGCATTTCCCGGCAACCCGCAACCTGGTACCGGCACATCTCAGCTTGTTTCACCAGCTTCCGGGCGAGCAAGCGGGGCAGGTCGGACAGATTCTGCGGGATGTTTGTGTTGGGAGCGCGCGGCCTGTGATTGCAGTGACGGGCATCCGGCATCTGGGACACGGCGTGGCGTTCACGGCACAATCCTCTGCTCTTTCGAATCTTCACAAGCAACTGGTTCTCTCGTTTTCTGAGTGGCTCACGGCACAAGACCAGCAGCGCTTCCAGCCGCACATCACCGTGCAGAACAAAGTGCCTGCGGCCGCGGCTAGCGCCTTACTTGCCGAGCTGCAGGCGCAGTTCGCGCCGTGGACGTTTGAGGGAACGGGTTTATCTTTGTGGCGCTATTTAGACGGCCCATGGGAGCTTCTGGAAACCTTTGCGTTCGCGGATAATCGGTGACAGATGAACTCCCCAGGCCCGAGATCTCCCGAACGCACCGATCCGGATAGCAAGCCCAATCTGAGAGACACGGCGCGGCTGTTCGAAGGCCCGCTGGGAATCCGGTCCATCTCGCTGACCGGACTGTTCTTTCTGGCCTGCTTCTACACGCTGTATTTTGGCCGAGACTTCTTCCTTCCGGTTACGCTCGCGCTGGTCTTCAACTTTTTGCTGGCGCCGCTCGTCCGCTGGCTCAAAGGCCTTCGCATTCCAGGAGCAATAGGCGCGGCAATGGTAATCCTAGCCGTAGCGCTACTTTTCGGGCTGCTCGCGTTCGAACTGGCAGGTCCGGTAGAGCAGTGGCTCGCCAAAATTCCCGAAACGGGCGCAAAGCTGCAAACCAAAACTCAGCCGATCAGAAAGATGTTCGAAAAAATTTCCAGCACGAGTGAGGAAATCGAGAAGCTGACAGCGACAAAGTCTCCTGATAAAAGAGCACCGCAACAGGTAGAGCTGAAGAAAACGAGCTTGCTCGATACTTTGTTCAGCGGCACCTCGAAATTTGTGTTCAGCTTGCTGGTGGTGATCGTGCTTCTGTTCTTTCTGCTTGCGTCGGGTGATCTCTTTCTGGCAAAACTCGTACACGTATTGCCCACCTTATCGGACAAAAAGAAAGCCGTCAGGATTGCCAATGAAGTGGAGAGTAACATCTCCCGGTACCTGTTTACGATTACCTTTATAAACGCTGGTATCGGTGTCGCAAGCGGATGTTTATTCTGGGCGTTTGGATTGCCTGACCCGGCTGTGTGGGGCTTAGTGGCAGGGCTGCTGAATTTCATCCCTACAGTGGGCGCGGTCAGCGTCGCGATCCTGATGGCGCTGATTTCAATTACGACCTTCGATTCGCTGGCCCATGCCGCCGTGGTACCGGCGGCCTTTCTGTCCTTGACGATGGCCGTGGGTACGTTTGTCAGTCCGCTCATTATGGGGCGAAGACTCACTCTCAACCCGGTGGTGATCTTTCTGGGACTGAGTTTCTGGGGCTGGCTCTGGGGAATCCCGGGCGCGCTTCTAGCCGTCCCGATGCTGGCAATGTTCAAAATTTTTTGCGATCATATCGAACCTCTTGCCTCGATTGGAGAGTTTCTTGGCAACTAACGCATGGTAGAGCTGGGAGTGCCGATGCGAGTTGTGACAGCGCTGATTTGCGCGAGTCTTATTGTCGCGATTTTGCATGACGCCTTTGAAGTAATCCTTTTGCCCCGGCGCGTGAAAAGTAAAACGCGCATCGTCCGCTACTTCTTTAAGGGCACCTGGCGATTTTGGTCCGGAGTGGGGAGAAGAATAGCCTCGGAAGACAGACGCCATAGCTTTCTAGGGCTCTACGGACCGCTCTCGCTGGTGCTGCTATTAGTGGTGTGGGCGGTAGGAATCATCGGCGGGTTCGGAGGCATTTTCTGGTCGCTGAATCCGGCGCAATTCGGTTCTCACCAATGGCTGAATCATACGTACTTCAGCGGAGTGACGTTCTTCACACTGGGGTATGGAGATATCGTGCCGCACGCCGCCTGGAGCAAAGTGCTGGCGGTGTTCGAAGCGGGTACTGGTCTCGGCTTTATAGCCATGGTCATCGGCTATTTGCCGGTGCTGTATCAACTGTTCTCCCGACGCGAGACACAGGTGATTATGCTCGATTCGATAGCGGGATCGCCGCCGGACGCAACGACGATGCTGTGCCGTTACGCGGACGGTCACGGGCTCGATGCGCTCGATGGCTTCCTTTTACGCTGGCAGCAATGGGCAGCCGAGCTGCTCGAAAGTCAGCTCTCTTATCCCATGCTGACCTACTACCGGTCGCAGCATGATAATCAGTCGTGGCTGGCAGCTCTAACCGTCATCATGGATGCCTCAGTCCTCATTATGGTTGGCCTGGAAGGCGTTCGGACCCTGCAAGCTCAAATGACGTTTGCCACGGCCAGACTGGCGGTCATTGAAATGGGACGGGTACTCGAAGCGGGACCGCGCGCTTCTAAAAAACTCGCGCGCACAACGGACTCGCGATCCGCGCCCAAGTCCGCTGAAGCTCCTCTTTCGTCTGGTGGCGGAGGATCGCGGCCTGTGCTTGCTTTTGAGGAGGAACGTTTATCGTCACGCGTATTTGCGGACATCAGGGACAGACTTGCCGCTGCCGGCCTGCGCTTTGTCGACGAAGCAGAAGCAGAAGAAAAACTGGCTGCGTTTCGCGATACTTACGAACCGTTCTTAAGTGGTTTAGCAGATCATCTGCTTTTGCCCTTGCCGGGTTGGTCTTCGAACGACGACCAACTCGATAACTGGATGAACAGTCCGAGGGGTAAATCGGCGAAACGTCTGATCGAGTCGGTAGAGTCTGAGCCAGGAACTTCTGAGTGAGCTGAATCGGCAAAGGCCATTGCGGGGTCGCAGGGAAGGTTCAGGCCTGTTCGGCTAACAGCCCCAGGTGGCGCAACACGCGCCGCACTTTCTTGGGCGATACCGCAAGACGCCGCGCCACGCGAGACACTTTGCGCCCTTCGTGTTCCCAAACCTTGCGGATCAGTAACTCTTCAAATTGCACGACGACCTGCTGCAGGGATTTATCGCCGACGGCGCCCTGCGACCACGCTCGCAAATTTGGATCTTCGACGCCGCCGTGCAGAATGCGCTCGCGCAAGACTTCGACTTCCTGCCATAGGGCATCCTGGCGGTCGTGCCCTAAATAGGATTCAGCGCGGTCACAGCAGGTTCTTGCCGCTTCGCTCTCCTGGAAGAATCCGTTGATCAGCGATAAACCATGAGCGACATGCGCCTGGGCGAGGAGTCGCCGGTTTTGCGTGCGCTCGCCGTACGCGATCGCCTCTTTCGAGCAGTCGTGGGCCAGTTGCGCAAAGCGGCTAGGGTCGTCGCCTTCTCCCATTTCGTCTTCATAACGGGCGTTGGCAACCGCAGCTTGCACCATGCGGGCCCGGCACATCAACAAATAATCGGCTTTGGTGCTGCCCAGTTCAAAGGCTTCGTTCGCGCGCTGCCCGGCTTGCTCCAGATTGCCGAGATCGAGGTAAATCTGCGCCAGACTGACATCGGCATTGCCCGCGCCGTGATGATTCTGGGAGGCTTTATAAATGCGGTCGGCCTCGCACAGATCGACTTGAGCGCTGGCGAGAAGATCGTACATTCTTTCGAGCTGCGCCGCTTTGCGTTTTGCATCGACGCGTTCGCCGGTTGCGCCGGTGCGGCGCTGGCGTTCCCAGCGCGCGTCCATGCTGTGCCGCAGTTGCAGGGCGAGCAAACGTTTCGCTTGCGCCATGTTGGTCAGCGAACGAGCGCGATAACCGAGCAACGACTCGCGGCGTTTGAAATACTCGACCGACGCTTCGAAATATTGCATCGCGTGATCGTAGCGGCCTTCGCGGAGCGCAATGCGGCCGTAGGCAGACTGGATATTCCCTAGCGTGATGAAGTCGTCGGTATCGCGCAACACCGCTTCGGCTTCCTGCAGCAGGCGGGTGGCTTCCTGGGGCTCGCCGTTTTGAAAGACGATCCAGCTTTCGAGCGTCTGCATGACGGCCTTCATAGGCCAGAGCGCGAGATCGGCGGCGAGTTGCTTGCCGGTGCGAGTCACATCGAGGGCCTGGCGGTATTCGCCGGCCTTGCGCAGACAGCGAGCTTTCCAGAGAGTGGCGATGAGTGTGTTTCTGCGATCGCCCGACTCGGCGCTCAAGGCCATGGCGGCATCCAGATGACGGAGAGCGTTGGACGGCTCTTCGGCGCGCATGGCTACTAGGGCTTCAGCCATACGCACGTGTATGTACTCGCCCAGCGGCAGGCTCTGCCGCACGCGAGCGTCGAATTGTTCCAAGACGGTAGGCAGCGCGCCCGCGTCTTCGAACCCGAGATCGACCCATTGGGCGAGGCAGCCAAGCGCCAGTCCGGCATGGCCGTCGCGCGCTCGTATGCCGGCAAACTCCGCGCGTTTGTCTTCGAGCAGCGCGATGCCATCACCGATGCGGCGGTCTTGTACCCGCTCCAGCAGCTCTTGCAGGACGTCCGCGGAAAGTAAGTTAGTTCCGCTCAAAACTGCCCTTATTCTAGACAATGCGGGCGGGCGCTGGCTCCGGTCTGGCAACCTTAGACGGCGGTTTCCGAGAGTTACAACGATTCATAAGATAAACGCGAGGTAGATTATTAGAGCAATGGTTGACCATGGCAGAATTCATGGACAGCGAAGCGGACATTTTAGCGGACATCTCATCGCCCCCATGCTGCTTAAATAATAGATAATGATCGATTTTATGCATAAGAACAGTGCGGACATAGGAGCGGGCATTTTGCAGGACAAAGGGGAGCGGATCTCGCTTATGGAGCCCCTGCTCCTGAGCGACACTTCCAAGAACCGCGAAGGCCTCTTCGATCTCGCGCTCGATCTCACGGCCAAGTCCGCCGGTTTTTGCCGCAGCCTGCCGCCCGCTATGCTCTCTTCGCTCGCCGAGCTCGTCCGCGCGATGAACTGTTACTACTCGAATCTGATCGAGGGGCATGACACGCATCCTGTGGATATCGAACGGGCCATGAAAAACGACTACAGCTAGGACCGGAAGAAGCGCGATCTGCAGATCGAGGCAAAAGCGCACATCGACGTGCAGCACTGGATTGATCGCGGCGGTCTTAAGGACGGCCGTGCTTCTACCACAGAAGGGCTGTGCGAAGTGCATCGCCGATTTTGCGAAGCACTGCCGGAGGATCTCCTTTGGGTCGAGGAACCATCTACCAAGGAACGGGTACGCCTGGCGCCGGGCGAACTGCGCCGGCAGAACGTCAGGGTCGGGGAGCACATAGCGGTGAGTCCCGGGGCGCTGCCGCGTTTTCTCGGCCGGTTCCAACAGGTCTATACCCAGCTGGGCAAGGCGGAATCAATGATTGCAAACGCAGCGGCTCACCATCGCCTGCTGTGGATGCATCCGTTTCTCGATGGGAACGGACGTGTTGCGCGACCGATGTCGCACGCGATGTTCCTCGAGCTGCTGGATACAAGTTCCATATGGTCGGTCGCCTGGGGACTCGCTCGAAACGTTCAGCGCTACAAGATCCTGCTTGCCAACTGCGACCTGCCCCGCTGCAACGATCTTGATGGCAGAGGCGCGCTGAGTGAGGAGGCGCTTGCGGAGTTTACGCAATTCTTCCTCAAGATCTGCATCGATCAGGTTGAGTTCATGGATAGCCTGGTGCAGCCCGAAAGGCTGCGCGCACGCATTCTGCAGTGGGCCGAAACAGAGACCCGCATAGGCGCTTTGCCCGCGAAGGCGGCGAGCCTCCTTGAGGCGGTGCTCTATCGCGGGGAGCTTCCGAGAGGGCAGTCCGATTCTGTTCTTGGCCTGGTGTGCGCCAGGCTCGCAGAATCACCGCTGCATTGCTTGATCGCGAAGTGCTGGTATCGGATAGCCCCCGGGCTCCCTTGCGCCTAGCTTTTCCTGCCGCTTTGGCGTCTAGCAGGATGCCTGGCCTTTTCCCGGATTCTGCGCTGCCCTAGCCTGAATTTGAAGTTCTGGAACTTACTATTCGGCTCGCAATGCTTCCATGGATCGATTCTGGCGGCTCTGCCGCGGGGATATAGGCGGCCAGGCGAAATTCGCCCCGGCATCTGCCAACCCCGCATGATCGGACCTGGTGACCGCGGACACTGATCGCCGTCCTCACCACCTCTCCGGTTTGCACGTTATACGGCAAGTTGAAGCGTCCCGGACCTCGCAGCTTCTGTGCGGTGGTTTCGGTCGCCTCTCGTACGGTTTTGCTGTCGACAACACTAGTAAAGCTAGGAAAACGATCGGGAACGCCATATCGAGAACGCTGCGAACAGCCTTAAGTTCTCCCCAGGGTTGCAGCAGACGGTGAAACGGGATCAGAAGAATGGTCAATTGCCGGATCGAGGAGCTATTTGTTTGTTGGCATAATCACCAGCAACGTGAACCGGACAACGGCAAATATAAAAACAGCGCCTGATGAGCCACGCCACGACAGCGCCGGTGAAGTAGGCGCGCCGATAGCAATGACGGTGGAAATCACGGCCAGCACGGCTTGCATTGTCGTGGCCTGCCGATAGCTTGGGCCCACTACCCTGGCTGCCACTGCCGTGACGCATCCCATTCGCTCAGGGTGCTCTGCGACGTTGATGTAAATTGCTGCACCAGTAAAAAGCGTTGCCGCAAGGACTGCCACGAATTGAAACAGAAGCATGACCACCTCGGACAACGCAGATTGAATGAACACTGTTGGGGGAAAATGGAAGAGTCCGACGCCATTCGTTTTCCTTTCAACCCGGTCATCTTAACGTTCAGCAATAACATCGAAACTGAAAGGCGATTCGAGAGCGTACAATCTGAGGAGCAATGTGCAAGTTGGCGCCCGGGATACGCCTCGGCCCTTATGAACTTATTTCCCTTTCCGGTGCCGGTGGCATGGGTGAAATTTGGAAGGCTCGTGACATTCGAGTCGGCAGACAAGTCGCCGTTAAGGCGTTGCAACGGCACTTCGCAAATCGCTTCGAACGCGAAGCGCGGGCCATCGCCGCTCTGAACCATCCGAACATCTGCTCCCTTTTCGACATCGGGCCAGACTACCTTGTTATGGAATGGATCGACGGTGTACCGGTGGCCGCTCCCCACAGTACCCGTAAATTGCTGGACCTTGTTGTACAGATAGCCGACGGACTCTCGGCAGCACACGCGGTCGGCATCATCCACCGAGATCTCAAGCCGGCTAACGTTCTGGTTACGCGCGAAGGCAGAGTGAAGATCCTCGACTTCGGTTTAGCAAAGCATGCCGATCCTACGATTGCCGATTCCGAGCTAACGCAAATGGATGGCGACACGGATCCCGGGACCATCATGGATACGGTTTCCTACATGAGCCCGGAGCAGGTTCGCGGCTTGCCGCTCGATGCGCGGTCGGATCAGTTTTCCTTCGGCGTAGTACTGTACGAACTCGCTGGGGGTGAGCGGCCCTTCGAGCGAGAAACGGCTCCGCAAACGATGGCTGCAGTGATCGAAGCGGATCCCGAACCTCTGCCAAAGACCCTTCCTGCACCGCTTCGATGGCTCATTCTACGTTGTCTCGCCAAGGAGCCCTCCGGTCGATTTGAGAGCACCAGGGATCTTTACAATGACCTGAATTCCCTGCGAGACCATCTTTCTGAGATTTCAAGCGGGACTGAGACGCCGTTGCTGAAACCTTCGATCTCGCAAAGAATTTGGCCGAAAACCATTGTCGCGGGGATCGTGCTTGCCGGGCTCGCGGTAGGTTCCTACTGGATGGGCAGGAGGAGTAACATCGCCGCCAAAAGTGTCGTGCCTGTTCCCGTTACTACGAATGGCGGAATCGTCCAGAATCCGAACTTTTCACCGGACGGCTCGCAAGTGGTTTTTGCATGGATTGGCCCTGAGCAGGAGGCATTTAACCTGTATGTCAAGATTATCGGGTTCAACGAACTGTTGCGGCTGACGAATGATTCTTCCGATGAAGGCTCGCCCGCGTGGTCGCCCGACGGAAACCGGATAGCATTCGTGCGCGATTTGAGGAATTACAAGTGTGCGGTGCTGACAATTTCGCCCCTGGGCGGAGGCGAACGGAAGGTTACGGATATCGCATGCGCGGATGGGCCGTCACCGTCGGGGCATTCGCTACTTGCCTGGACGCCCGGCGGACACTACTTGGCGATTCCGGATTTGAGAGCGGCGACTCAAGCGGCCCCAAGTTTTCCATCGTCTCGCTTGATGCACCAGAACGGCGAGTGTTGACAACCATGACCCCTGGAGAGAAAACCGGGAATGGAGACGTGGATCCGGCTTTCTCACCCGATGGCGGTCAGTTCGCCTTTGTCAGAGCAGCGGGAAAATTTTACGAAAGCAGGGTGTTCTGGTTGCGGTTGGACAAAGGCTACGAGCCGGTCGGGCCAGCTACTGAGATACAAACCCCGGCGTTGGTCAACTTCTCGCCTTCCTGGATCAATGAAGGACAACTTCTGTTAAGCGCGGGCCAGATGGCGGCGATGCGTTTGTACAGAGTTTCACGCAGCTCGAGGGCCTCCCCTGCGCCAATAGCTGGAGTTACGCTGGAGGAATCGCGCTCAGTCCAAAGAGCGGCCGCCTGATCTACCCATCTAGACTGGACTTTGACAATCTCTTGCGCTTGCCTTTGGATAAGTCGGGACGAGTCTCCGGGGCGCCGCAACGGCTTACCTCCACCAGTGGATCCGATTTTCTTCCAATCTATTCGTTTGACGGTAAATCGATTGCGTTCCCCTCCGAACGTTTTGGAGAAGCCGGTATTTGGACGGTCAACGTTAGCAATTCGGCTACTACCGCGCTAATAACCTCAGTTGACGCAGCGTTTGCCCTTGGCGATTGGGCGAGAGACGGCAGTTCTCTCTTGTTTTTCAGAAACACGCCCCAAGCGGACACTTCCAGGTTTATGAGATTTCCGTTGACCCGAGACAAGCCAGACGTCTGACCCACGACGATGCGGATGACCTCTTCCCCAAATATTCGCGGGATGGCACTTCTATTTACTTTTCATCCGATCGTTCTGGGCAACTTAATCTATACAAGATGCCTACTGCGGGCGGTCCGACCAGGCTACTTGTCTCGCGAAGTGTTACAAGCGCGCAAGAATCTCCCGATGGACGATGGCTGTATTTCGCGGACTGGGTCTCGATACCGAGTCTTTGGCGTATGCCGACCGCGGGAGGCGAGATCACCCGTGTGGTGGATAGGATGAGTGATGTAGCCGGGTATGTTCCGACAGATCAGGGCGTGTACTACTGGGCCGGCCGGCTTCGCCCAGAGTTGCGCTTCATCAACCTACAATCTCATGAAAACAGATTGATATTGCAGGCCTCGACACCGGCTGTGCCAAACCTTACGATTTCTGCGGAAGGCCGATACCTCTGTTACCCAGAAATAGAACACAACAGTCAGGAGCTTCTGATGATCGAGCACTTCCGTTGATGTTAAATTCAGGCTCAGTGCGCCTGGAAACTCGACTTCGTAGATTGGCATCTTGGCAGTCCGGATCTGAACTGAATAGACGCCCGGAGCTGAATACACTCGATCGGGTATGGCGAACTATTCTGAGGCTGCTCGAGTCCTATCACTAGCGTGTGAAGAAGGCTCAAGTTATCCGGCGCTGCACCGGATGGCCATCGAGAAGCTGGTTTTCAGGCACCTGGAAGCTGACAGAAAAGGGCCGGGGGCCCGGGTCTATGCGTTAACGCCGGCCGGCCTTAAATCGCTTTAGCCCGATGCGCACGAAACAAACTACAATAACGGCGACTTCGGCAAGTTTCGGAGTTCTGCGATTCGGATACGCTTGAAGAATGGCTAGCGCCGCAGCCGGACCGACTTCTGAATACCTTCTCATAATCGCGCCGAATACCGAGACGGTCCGCATTCATCTCGAGAAACAGCAATATCGGCTTGGCCGTGCCCCAGGCAATGAATTGGCATTTCCCGCAGATCAAAAGCTTTCACGCGAAAATTTCGTACTCGATAGATGTGATGGGTCGTGGATCATAAAAGACCTGAAAAGCCGTAACGGAACACTTGTGAATGGTCAACGCATCACTGAGCCGACATGTCTCCTGCATGGCGATCGACTTGCGGCTGGCCACCTTGTCCTGCGTTATGACGCACGCGGTGAGTTCGCGGAGGCTACATTGACAGATGTTCAATTCGTCAGCCAGGAGCTTACAACCGGTAAGCATACAATCTCTTCGGATCTTAAATCGGCCCTCGCTGAGCACATGCATGCTCCGGTCGCACCAAGCATGCAAAATTCTCATTTAGGGGCGCTAGTACGAGCTGTTCGCGACTTGGGGGGCAAGGCGCACTGGATCGTCTATTTGAGACTGTTCTTAACTCTTCGCTGGACGCTGTGAAGGCTTCTCGAGGCGTTGTGATGACGGAAGAAAGTGGAAGTGAACTCGTCATTCGCGCCGTCCGAGGAGACAAGTTCCGAATTAGTAACACAGTACGTGACATGGTCATGAAGCAGGGACGGTCCCTTCTCGTGCATGATGTGAGATCTTCTGAGGACCTCGCCTTGAGAACCAGCATCGTAGCGCAAGAGGTGAAAAGCATTCTGGCCGTTCCATTGCAAACGGATGATCGTGTGATCGGACTCTTGTATTTAGATTCGCCAAACTTTGTCAGAGACTTTACCGCAGAGGATCTAAACCTAATTACCGTAATGGCGAATATCGCTGCCATTCGTATTGAGCACGCGCGACTTATAAGAGCGGAAGAAGCAAGGAAGCTTTTTGATCGGGATCTCGAGCGAGCGGCCGAAATCCAGAGGCGATGGCTTCCTGCTCGAGCGCCGGAGATACCGGGCTTTGATTTGGCTGGGTACAACAAACCTTGTCGCACAGTCGGCGGGGATTACTACGATTTCTTGACTTGTGCCGACAAGCGATTAGCAGTTGTGATTGCCGATGTCTCGGGGAAGGGGTTTGCCGCAGCCCTTCTCATGTCCAGCCTACAAGCACGCGTTCAAGTATTCTTTGAGAACCCTGAAGACCTTCCCACGCAGCTATCGCGGTTGAACCGGAGTGTGGCGACGAACTGTCTCACTAACTGTTTCATTACTCTTTTCGCTGGGTTACTCAATCCAGAAAACGGCAACTTTTCGTACTGCAACGCGGGACACAACCCGCCCTTGCTGATCAATCGAGATGGGACCGTCAACACGCTCGAGACGACTGGAATACCCCTGGGTATCTCTAAAGATGCCGAATATGAGGATGTTGCCTTGGGCAGGACGATGTTCTAGTTTTATTCAGCGACGGTGTTACCGAAGCGTGTGGGCCGGATGGGGACAACGAATTCGGCGAGGACCGGCTTATCTCGCTAGTTCAGCGGGAGCCAGGAGCGTCCGCGGCTCGCCTGATTGAAAAAATAAAAGTCGAGCTACAATCTTTCTCGCAATCAAACCCGCCAGCGGACGACATCACGCTGGTCCTTGCCCGGCGCAGTTAGCTTGCTACTTTATGCCAAGCTGCACTTCCCGTTTTCGATAAATGCGGACAGTTCGAGGGTCAATACGTGATGGTTTGACCAATCATCGAGGCGCCAAAAAGCGTCATTGACACTCGCGAAAGGAAGGGAGTAATCGGCGGGTATACCACGTACCCCCAGCTGAGGAACCGAGCGTCGTCGATTGTGGCCAGCTCGTCGCGGTGGAATCCGTATTGGCCGTTGGTCGCGGTGTGCAGCGCGACCAACGCCATTGCAGATAGAACGAGCACGCCAGTATCCGTGGCGATGATCCTCCGGCAGATGGCGGATAGCCGCATAGATATCGCAATCACTATAGCTGAATAGCTGACCGCAGAAGCTCGATGGTGTCCGTCCGAAGCAGAGCCACTAGAGACGTATAGTCGCCACGTCGTACATCTGGCTTCCTGATGCTCTGTTCGAATAACGCGCCACTCGGACGCATTCGGTTAAATGATTGGCCTGTGGCTTGGGAGGCCACGGCCATGAAGAAGAAAACACAGTCCAAAAGAAGGAGCACCCATGCGAAATCGATCCTACGACTGCCTGATCTTGAAATTGCGAAAGACGCCGTGACCAACAGCCTTTTGTGCCCCGATGCCCAACGCGGCTGTCGCCATGCAATCGATGAATTCGTTGAATGGTACTGCTCCGAGCCGCGGTTATCGTTCGGTAAGACCGTGGTGGTCCGATACCGAATGCACTTGGAGTCAATCAACCTTCGCCTCGGCGCAGTGCGTCGCCTTGCATACGAGGCAGCCGACTGTGGTCTTCTCAGCGCCGATTTGGCGGCCGTAATACGACGCGTCAAAGGCGTTAAGAAGCTTGGGGTCAGGCTAGGCAACTGGTTAACACCCGAGCAAGCAAAGTCTCTTTGGCAGGCACCGAACCCCAACCAACTGCTAGAAAAACGTGACCGCTCCTTGCTCTCAATTCTTGTGGCGTGTGGTCTTCGGCGGCACGAGGTCGCCGCACTGACGGTCGATCACCTGCAGCAGCGCGAGGGGCATTGGGCGATCGTTGACTTGGCCGGGAAGGGCGGTCACATTCGGACCATCCCAGTGCCGGATTGGGTTTACAGCGCGTCGAACGACTGGATGCAAGCGGCGGGCATCAAGACTGGGAAGCTGTTCCGAAAGGTGAGTAGCGCCGACAAACCCTGGGGCGAGGGAGTCACTGAAAAGCTGGTTTGGCACGTCGTTAAAGAATTCGCCAAGCGAATCGGCAATGATAAGCTCGCGCCTCACGACTTGCGCCGCACGTGCGCTCGCTTATGCCGGGCAGCGGGAGGGGAACTTGAGCAGATTCAGTTCCTCTCGGCCATGTCCCGGTGCAAACGACAGAACGATACCTCGGATGTGTCCAGCGAATTGCTGCCGCGGTAAACGACAGAATTGGAATCAAGCCGGCATCTTGAGCAAGTGCAAGCCTCTGGAGGATTGCTGGAAGAAGAAGCAAGCCTAAGATTCAGAAGCTTGAGCGAATCTCTCTGAAGTGGATACACAAACGTTTTGAGTTAGGCGCCGGACTCACGCACTGGTCGCAACGTTGGGGGATCGACGGTTCCTGAAGCTAGATCGTCGAAAGGGTTTCACGGGGACCATGATGTCTCTTGAATTATTGCCAGTCTATTCGCAAGGCGTCCGCACGGAAAGGAAGTGGTCTTCGCAATTTAAGCCGTACAATGAGTCTCGCAAGGCGTCCCGAATGCGCGTAGCCCCAGAAGGAAAGTGGAACCGCCTTAGGCATGCCAATTTTCGGCAACTGTAAGTTGTGTCTGAGAGATCAAGAACTTTTAGAAAGCCATTTTCAATCTAAGAAGCTTTACTATTCCGGTAAGAATACGCTGGAGTTCGTCACGCCACTAGGATCGGAAGTCCGCCCCGGAGAACTTGTGGCTCCGCTGCTCTGCCGTGAGTGTGAACATCGCTTTAGTATTTACGGCGAGGATGAAGTGTTGAGGCAAGTGAAGCCAAAACTTGTCTTGAAAAAACTTCCCCGGGCTGAGTTGATGAAAGTGGCCCTATCCGCGCGATAAAGATCCGAGTGCCCCACGGTTCTATGCCCCGGATTTTGATATCGATACCGAAAAATTCGCCTATTTTACTGTCAGCATCATTTGGCGTCGCGCGATTCATGAGTGGCACCGCGGCCTGCCAAAATGGGAACTCGGACAATTCGCTGAGGACATGCGGCGCTATCTTCTTCGGCAAATCCCATTCCCGCAGAACATGGCCGTCATAGTCATGATCTGCAAGGATGTCGTATCTCGAAGAGGGTGGACCGTTCCTCCAGACTTTATAGAGGAAGGATGCCTAAATTTCGTTTTTGACGTAAGAGGCATTCGGTTAAGGCTTATGGCCGGGCATCTTCCGACATGGGCACAGATGTGGAGCTGCTTATCGCCGCTCAGACCCATCTTCTTGGGTGATTGCGGGACCAAGACGGAGGAGATGATGGCAAACAAGCGACGATTGCGAGACCTCCAGGACGCGCAAAAGACTTAAATCAGCCCGTTGGCCGACACTCTGGCAATCTGACGTTCCAGGCATTTGAATCGAAGGCTGAGGCTCAGTGCCGTTTTTTCCGGCCAAGGTCCGAATTGCTGACCGCTCGGAAAGAACTCTGAAGCAATGCCAACCGGCTCCTCGGTTTTCTATGAGCTTCTACGCACAAAACGCTGAAGAGCTTCCAGGGCCTTCCACACGGTATGCCCACCACGTACCCGGCTCAGATTAACGCCGATCTTTTACCTTCGTCCTCGAAGGCGTTCGGGTCCCGGCTGGCGTTTGACGAGTGCGGCGCGAATGCGGCGCTCGCTCAGAAATGGTGCTCTTGCTCTTCAGACCGCTGCGCTTGCTTGCACGCCGAGCCATTCGAGCAGTCGCGGACGGAATGCCAGCTGCCGTTTTGCTTTCTGGTTCGAAGCTCCGCGCAGCTTGGTGGCGTAGTAAACGGTATCCGGCCCGGCATTCCGCAGCGCCTGCTCTTCCGAGACGGTTGGCGGATCCGGCGCTCCAACGAATTTTGCAAAGGCGGGAAGCCACACGGATTGTGCAACCGGCTGATCGTCAACCACGTTATACACGCCGGCGGCTGCGCTAAGCGCGGCACACGTCGCGGCGGCCGCATCGTCAATATGCACCCAGTTCCAGATGCCTTCACCCTTGCCGATCAGCGGCACCTCGCGTCGGCGAACTTGTTCGCCGACGTCTCCTTCTCGGGTGAACCAAGTTCCAGGTCCGTAGAAGAATCCGTACCGTAGCAACACGGCCTGCAGCCCGGATTCTTGCGCCGCCGCTTCCAAATCATCATAGGTCCTGCATCCGGCAGCGATGCCGGGCGAAGCATCAAACGCAAACGAGGCGGTTTCATCGGCCAGTCCTGGCCCGGGCGCGTACCAGAAGGCGGAAGATTGCAGAACGTAACGGCGGCAATTCGTGGCGCGCGCGGCCGCCAACAGGTTTGCATTGCCCTTCACGCGCACTTCTTTGTCCCGCGCAGCGGCCGCCTTCATCTCCTCCGGCGTGTAATGTTTCGGGAGCGATGTGAGTTCGTTAATAATTACGTCAGGCTTGATGTGCCGGACCGCCTCCAACACAGATCCGGCATCGAGGGCGTCCGCCATTACCTCATCCGCGCTTTTCGCCTCGAGCGCGCCAGTGGCTTTGGGCGAGCGAACCAGTGCGAAAAGCTTGTGGCCCGCGTCGCATAAGCAACTCAGCAAAGGCTTACCAATCGCGCCAGTGGCTCCGGCGATCAACACTTTCATTCCGGTATTCTCGCATGGCGAGTTGAGAGATTACCCCGAACTCATCCTTGAGTCATGGATGACGCGCTACTCGGAGAAAGCGGGTTCAATGTCCATGCAAAAGCTGATCCACAGAAATCCAGCCGTCGGCACTCATGTTGCCGTCTAGTCGTAAGCCTTGATCGGAAATGTCGCGGCAGAGGAATGCCTGGACGCAGTGATAGTGTGAATCGCCGGACATTTTCGATAAGGAGACTTGAAGGAAGGCGCTGGTGGTTGCGGCGGGCGCGGCCTATGGAGATAGAAGCCTATTCTGCGCTCGGGCGCCCCGAGCAAGGATGCCGTTGATTCTCCGGCACAGTTTGGAAGCGGAGGCTCGGAGGTGTGTGGGCATCGAAATTAAGAGGTCGAATGTAGGCTGAAAGTTCTTCTACGCGCACGAGAATACACGACGGCGCGGGCGTGCGAGCAGCACGTCGAGAGCCGCAACTAAGTGGCCGGATCAGGAAGAGTCGAAAGGTGTACATCGAGAAGAGAGTTCCCGCGGTGTCAGGCGCTTGAGGACGATAATCAACGCGCCACAACGCGGACAGTGCCGCGTGGAAGGGGAGTCTGACGGCGCAAGTGGAATCGGTTCAGGAGGAACAACACTGAGGAGTTGACGGCAAAGTGAGAGCCGCTGTGTTCGAAAACAGTTAGCCAGGAATCCGAAATGCCGGATGCGGACGAAGCCTTTGGGGAGGATGTGCAGGAAGAAGCGGCGGAGGAACTCGACCGCATCGAGCGTCATCACGCGTGACTGGTTGCCATGCGCATAATCCCGCCAGCGGAAGGTGACACGCTCTCCATCGAGGGCCAACAAGCGATGATTCGAGATGGCGACGCGGTGCGTGTAGCGGCCAAGATACCGCAGTACCTGCAGAGGGCCGCCGAAGGCAGGCTTGGCGTAGACAACCCAGTGCTGACGGCGCAAACGGCCCACCAGCTTAGCAAACTGCTTGCGTTCGCTGAATACGGCAGCGGGTCCGACGTGCCCGAGCTTCTTCCGCCGATAGAGACGTTTCAGTCCAGCAATAAACTTGCCACGGAAGACACGTCTTAAAGCTTTGACCGGTAGAAAGAACCGATAGCGAGAGCTCACCCAGTGTTGATGATCCGGCGAGAGCCCTCCGGCAGGAACCACACAGTGAATATGCGGATGGAGCAACAGGTTCTGACCCCACGTGTGTAGGATGGCGATCATACCGATCTCGGCGCCGAGTCGTTCGGGGTTCGCTGCCATCTCCAGTGCCGATGCGGCACTTGCGGTAAATAACAGGTCATAGAAAGCACGCGGGTTTTCGAGCGCGAATACATTCAGTTCATGCGGGACGCTGAAGACCACATGAAAGTAGTGGGTCGGCAACACTTCCCGTTCGCGAGCGGCAACCCAGCGTTGACGCGCTTGCGCCTGGCACTTGGGGCAATGCCGGTTACGGCACGAGTGGCCTGTTGGCCGCACTTCGAACAAGCATCGAGATGGCCGCCCAGCGCTGCTGTGCGGCAGTTCTGGATAGCACGAAATGCTTTGAGTTTCTGGTACCCGAAACTCGATTGGTACTTGCCGAGGAAGCGGCTGCCTTGTGCGCGGAGGATGTCGGCCACCTCCACGACAGGACTGCTCATCTCTTTTTGCGGTGATACTCGCGATTCGTTTCCTGAACCCTGGAGATCTGCAGTTGGTCCAGTGGATTAGCGACAGCCTGCAGATGCTTCTGAGATAAGTGAAGATATTTAGCCGTGGTCTCCAAATCTCCATGTCCAAGCAGCATCTGAATCGTGCGCAGGTCTGTTCCTGCCTCGAGTAAGTGGGTAGCCCAGCTATGTCGCAGAGTATGCGGAGTGACGCGTTTCTTTAGGCCAGCATGACGCGCCGCTTCTGTGCAGGCGTACCATACGCTTTTGTCCGACATCGGTTGATCTATGCCTCGGTGGCCGTCACTACTTGGGAATAGATAAATCCGCGGCCTCCTCCACCGAAAGTATTCACGAAGTGTTTCAAGCAACGCGGGGCTCAAAGGTAAGTCACGGTCGTGGCCGCCCTTGCCCTGTTCTACGCGGATGACCATTCGCCCACTATCAATGGCACTCACTTTGAGCTGAGAGACCTCGGTTCTCCGCATTCCCGCGCGCTGCAGAAGGTTGCCGGCGGCATCAATGAGTCGGCCCACTTCGTCCAAACTGAGAACGGTGGGCAGTCGGCGATGCTTCTTGGGATACGGTAGTTCTTCCCGAAAATCGTGGCGCTTCAGTGTTCGAACAAAGAAGAACCGAAGCGCCGCAACGCGAGCAATGACTGTATTCACGGCCAGCTTCCGCTCCTGCAGCAAATACGCTTGATAGCTGCGAAGTTCGTCGGGTCCGAGCTCATCTGGCGACCGTCCAAAATGCTTCGCGAAAGCCGCTACTATCCGCACGTAGGAGTGCGCTGTACGATCAGAGTAATTACGTCGCTGGAGTTCTTCCAGCATTTTATGTCTGAGTTGGGTCACAAGACCTCCTTGTGACCCGCTACTGTATCGTTCTCTAATTACCGTTCATCGCCAGCGCGTAGCGCCCGCTGCCCAGCGGCTTCGTTCTTGTCGCCGAGTCGGAGAAGTGGCTCGTGCAAGAGACTCAAATGCACTCAAAAAGCGCTCGTTGCCCAAGAAGGCCGGAATCAACGGTGCCGCCGGAGCCTTAAGTTAACGCTTATGGGGTAGTGCTCCAAGCAGCTAAAGTTCCATCAGTTCGCGAAGACGCAGGTAGCCGCTGCGGCTGACGGGAACTTTGCTGCCATCCGAGAGCACGGCGATGCGGGTGTCTTTGGTGTATGGCTCGACCTTCGAGATGCGTTCCAGGTTGACGACGAACGAGCGATGTACGCGCACGAATTTTTGCGGATCGAGCAGCGTTTCGAGGTGTGAGATGGCGAGTTGTTTCAAATGTGTTTTGCCGCGCGCGTGCAGGGCCACATAGTCATCCTGGGCCTCGGCAAAGTCCAGGTGAGCGACTGGAATGACATGGAGGCTGGGACCGTCGCGCACTACTACGCGCTGGGTATATTGACCGGGCACTGCGGCGGCCTGGCGGAGTTCCGCGGCGCTCCAGACGGCGGGCGATTTACTTGCAATGCGTTGCCGGACGCGATCGAGCGCAGCGTGGAAGCGAACGGCATCGAAGGGTTTGAGGAGGTAATCGACGGCCGAGGCATCGAAGGCTTTGGTCGCGTACTGGTCATAGGCGGTGACGAAGACAACTGCTACCTCTTTATCGGTCAGTTCGAGAACTTCGAAGCCATCGAGCTTGGGCATCTGTACGTCTAAGAACAAGAGATCCGGGCGAAGTTCGGAGACTCGTTTGACGGCATCGAAGCCGTTGGCGCATTCGGCAACAATTTCGACATCCGGTTCGTGCGAGAGGTATTCACGCAGGATCTGGCGCGCGAGTTCTTCATCGTCAACGATGATGGCGCGGATGCTCATTCTGCTCCTTCGGATGGCTCATCAAAAAGCTCGTTGCACAACCAGGGCAACGAGACGACAACGCGGTAATGCGCGGGCTGCACATCAATTTCCAGGCGGCCGAGAGTACCGTAGCGAGCGCGAATGCGATTGCGCACCCCGAGCAGTCCGAAGCCGGTTTTCTGGGCGGGCGGCGCCTCGGGATCGAAGGGATTTTCGACCGTAACGCGAAGTTGATCCTGCCATTTTTCGCTTGTCAAGATGATCTCGCCGCCGTCGGAGAGAGTGGCGATGCCGTGCTTGATGGCGTTTTCGATTAAGGGCTGGACTAAGAGCGGAGGCACGTCGCAGGCGGCGCACCCATCGCCCACTTGCTGGCGGATACGGAGCTTCTGGCCGAACCGGACGCTTTCGACCTCGAGATAACTTTTGGTTAAGGCCAGTTCCTCGCCGAGCGGGATGCTGGCGCGTTCGCCGAGACGCAGCGAGTTGCGCAGGAAATCGGACAGGGCGATGCACATCTGACGCGCTCGGGCGGGATCGATGCTGGTGAGCGCACTGATGGAGTTGAGACTGTTGAACAAGAAATGGGGATTGACCTGAGCCTTTAGAGCTTTGAGCTCGGCTTCGCGCGAGAGGATCTCGGCCTTCTGGGAGGATTCGAGCGCCAGGATCAGGTAATGCAAAACGATGGATAACAGGTAGACGAGGGCGAACATGCCGGACAGAACCGGAATAGCGACCCCGAACCGGTGTTCGATGCCTGGTGAGAGATGACCTAAGGTCCAGACCCAGAGATGGCCGACGATCATGACGGCGGTGCTGCCGCACATGGCGGCAATAAGAAAAGTGATGATGAGCTTCCAATCGGGTGTCGAGCGCAGATCGAGGGCGCGGCAAACGTAGTAGGCGGACAGGCAGATGAAGGCGAGCACGACCGTGAGAGGCAGCATGATCGCAAGCACTTCGAGCCAGGGCAGCGTCGAGGAGACGCGCAGCACGAAGCCGAGCATGACCGCGATAGGCAACCAGCCCGCAAGATAGCCTTTCAACACACGCTTGTTTTGAAAGATGGGATGCATAGCTGCTCAAGCTTCAGAAGCTCAGTCTTCGATCTCGACCGAACTGAAGAGCGAGAGGCCGGTTATGACCAGAGTGGAGGCGTCGAGCGCCAAGCTGGGTGGGATGGTCTTATCTTCGAAGTTTCCGAGGATGCTGATGCCACTCACATGGATGCGCCAGTGTTGCGGAACGCGGAGCTTGATCGCTCCGAAGACGGCGGTAGTGTTGAGAACTGCGGTGCGCGTGTCTGCGGCCATGACGGCACGGCGCAGATCCATTTCGATGTTGCCCAGGACGCAGATCATCTGACCGCCGTTAAAGGTAAGTGTTTCGAGCCGGCGCTTCAAGGCTCCGAGAAGCACGAAATCGTTGACCGCGTTGCGCTGGTCGCCTTGCATAGTAAATGACGGAGGGCTGAACTGGGCTGAGGCGTCCAGCGGCGGGGTGTCCGGCCGAGGAGTCCGCGGAAACTCAAGCATTTTGAAAAGGGTGATCAGGCCCGACGCGATGAGCAAAAAGGCGACGGGTCCGCTTCCGTCGCCGAAGCGCAGGTGAACCCAGCCGAGATTCGAGAGCAGGAAATAAGCGCCGAAAAGGAGAATGAAAAGACCACTCAGTATGGCTCCGGTGTGACGCGCGCTTGCGATATTTCCTATACCGATGGCGATAAGAAAGAGAGGCCAATAGCTCCAGATATCACGCACGGGCAAGACACCAAGGTTGCCCAGAAAAAGCAGGACCCCGGCTCCGATGAGAACAATGGCTAGCGGAAACGGCGCACCGTCCGGGCGCTTTTGCCGGCGCAGACAGCGTCGCTGTTGTTTGTTCAGCTTCGTGTAGCTCAGCCAATCGTTCGGATCGGAGCCGGGGCGTTCAGACACGACGGGTTTCGTTCCTGGAAGAATGTAGCGGTGCTGGCGACTCGTCGCTGTTGACAGTTAACAAATCGCTTAAACCTACCAGAATCAGGGCGACGGGCCAGAGATTCTGGATGCGATCCAACGAGAGAAGACCGACGCGATCGCCTCCCACAAGTATCAGGCCGGTAAGCAGGAGGATGACGGGCAAAGCGAGGCTCTCGAAATTTCGAAGCCAGTTCTTTGTCGAAGTGTCTGAGTTGTTTTGCGGCATGTTCAACCTCAAGTCGATGGTAGGAGTTTGGGGGGTTTCGGTCACGGAGGAATCGGCGAATAGCGTGTAAGAACCGGCGAATGACGATGGGGAATGGTGGACGACAGCGGGTTAAGGGGATAAATTGGCGGGATGCTGATTTGGCTGCTGTTGACGTTAGCTTGGACGCCGCAGGCGAGTGTTACCGATGCGGGTCTGCGGGGAGTGTGCGCTGTTTCAGAGAAAGTGGTTTGGGCGAGCGGCACTAAGGGGACGTGGCTGCGCACGACGGATGGCGGCGCGCACTGGCAGGCGGGAACGGTAAGCGGAGCGGCGGATCTGGATTTCCGGGATGTGCAGGCCTGGAGCGAGCGGGATGCCTTGCTGATGGGCAGCGGGACGGGGGAAAAGTCGCGGGTATATGGCACGACAGATGGCGGACAACACTGGCGTCTGCTCTTCACAAATCCGGATAAGGATGGATTTTTCGATGCCTTTGCTTTTTGGGATCGTGAAAACGGCATTTTGCTGGGCGATCCAGTAGGCGGCCATTTCGTGATTTTTGTAACGACTAATGGAGGGGAGACGTGGCAGCGGCGAGAAGGACCGAGCGCGCTTGATAAGGAGGGAGCATTTGCCGCGAGCGGGACTTGTCTGTTCGCCTCCGGCTCGCACGATGTTTGGTTTGGGACTGGCGGAGGCGAGACAGCTCGGGTGTTTCATTCGGTGGACCGGGGCAGCACGTGGATAGTTTCGACGACGCCTCTCAACGCCGGGATTGCATCGGCTGGAGTTTTCTCACTGGCATTTGCGGACAAGCGGCATGGCGTGGCGGTGGGTGGAAATTACAAGCAGGCGGACCAAGCGAACGGGAGCCTGGCTATGACGGACGATGGCGGGGTGACGTGGCGGGTTCCAGCGCTGGGAAGGCTCGGCGGCTATCGATCGGCGGTGATCAAGTTGCCGGGGAGGCGAGGCGGCTTTCTGGCGGTGGGTCCGAGTGGATCGGACATATCGGAAGACGGCGGGTTGACGTGGCAGCCGATGCCAGTGACGAATTTGAATGCCGTGGCGGCGGAAGCGAGTGGTCGGGTATGGGCGGTTGGCGCGGCGGGCGTAATTCAAAAGCTCAGTGGGATGGATTAAGGAGAGCAAAGTGGAAGAAGGAGCGAACGCCTTGCTCGGTCGCTGTTAAAGTGAAGCCGAGCTTTTTCAGAATGTGAACGGAAGCCTCATTGCCCACTTGTACGTTTGCCACAATGCGGGCGAGGGCTAGCTGCTCGAAGCCGAAATGAATGTGGGCACGGGCGGCTTCGCTGGCTAGACCTTGTCCCCAAAACTCGCGGGCGAGATAGAAAGACAAATTGGCTTCGCCTGGGACGAAGCCGCCGTCGGGCTTTAGGCGATGATATAGACCGCTGCGGCCGATATAGTTCGAGTTTTGCTTGAGCACCGTTGCCCAGACGTCTAGGCTTGGAGATTGTTCGCGAATCACCTCTTGGAACTTGCGTTCGGCATCGGTGCGGGTGCGGGGAGCACCGCCGACGTAGCGGCGCACCTCAGGATCGCTCTCCATAGTGCAGTAAGCTTCGAGATCCGCGGGTTCGTGGGGGCCGGAAGAGGAGCCTCTCGGATTCGAGAATGATCACGTGTGGAGTAAGTAGGGTGAGGGGTTACTCGAGCACAGCCCAAAGGTCCGCTAGATTGACGGCCAACAATACATCATCGGACAGGGGAGCAGCGAGCGAGTCCGAGGCTTCGCGTAAATCATCGCGGCTATGGCTCCAGGCTCTTCGCCGTTCGGGCCAGATGACCCAAGTAAGTGGCGAGCCAAGCTGCAGCACGCGTTCAGACCGAAGAAACAGGTAGGAGATGGTTTGCCGAGGCGACAGAATTTCGACGGCGAATATAGGGGGTTCCGCCAAATCTCCATCCAGGTAATTGGCGTCGCGACGAACGACGGTGACATCCGGAATGACGTACTCCAGCCTGCCCTCTTGAGTTCGCACGCCCGTTAAAACATTTAATTCAGAGGCGGCGAAGTAAGCCTGCGGCAAATTGTTGCCGAGCCAGCGAATTAGAAAAGCCTGAGTGAAAGCGTGCAGTTTCTTGGGCCAGGGCTTCGGGATCTCACGGCCGTCAATCAATTCCACCTGACCGCCTGGCTCAATAGAAATTGGCTGATTGAAAAGCGCGCTCATGGCTGGTCCTTAGGGCGATAGTAACACCGGAGTTCCAGGCTGGGACGGCAACTCGCGGACGCACAGAACGTTTAGGAACCAAGCCGTCATCCGGCGGCCGAAAATTAATCGCCGCGTTTGATTCATCATCTACGTTGGGCAGTTGTCAGCGGATTGCGTAAGACGATTGCATCAGCTAAGATAATTTAGCTAAGGTGACAATATGAGCGTAGTAACGATTCATCAGGCAAAAACAAACCTCTCCCGTTTGATACAGAAAGCTTCGGGCGGAGAAGAGATAATCATAGCGCGCGGGAATAGACCGGTTGCAAGGCTGGTGTCGTTTGGGGAGGTAAAAGGGAAGCGTCAACCGGGATCATTGAAGGGAACGTTGGTAGTTGGGCCTGAATTCTTCGACGAGTTACCGGCCGATGAACTTGCCGCCTGGGAGTAAGCGTTCGTGGATGTGCTGCTCGACACGCACGCGTTGCTTTGGTGGCTTTCCGACGATCCGGCGTTAGCACCTCGCGCCCGGAAAGTCATCGCCGAAACCAGGAACGTTTTGTTTGTTAGCGCGGCATCCGCCTGGGAGATTGCGACGAAGGTCAGGCTCGGCAAATTACCCACAGCAGCTGACCTGGCGGCCGATTTCAGTGGTCATCTTGAGCGCGAAGGCTTTCAGGTTCTAGCAATTTCCGGAGAGCACGCGATTCGGGCCGGACTGCTCCCCGGACTGCACAAAGATCCCTTTGACCGCATGCTGATCGCACAAGCGCAAGGGGAGAATATGCCGATCGTTAGTAACGAAAAGCTATTTGACGGGTACGGCGTAAGACGCATCTGGTGAGATTGGCAGGAAGACTATCGTGACAGCAGCAGAGGCTTACGAGTTGACGACGCGGGGAGGCGCTACGGACTTCGCTCGCTTGATCGAAGTGTGTGAGTCGTTCGGATCGTATTGCCTGATCGGTGGCCTGGCGGTGAATTGTTACGTGGAGCCGGTCTATACGCTTGATGCGGACCTAGCGGCGGAGTTTGGGGCTGATGCGCAGTTAACGCAGTATTTAAATGCGGCGACGCCGGAGAGCACGCTTCGCATTCAGTTCACAACGGATCCCAGATACCAGGCGTTCCTGGCGCGGGCGATTAGGGCGGAGGTGTTGGGGGTCCAAGTGAACGTGGCCTCGCTGGAGGATGTGACGCAGGGAAAGCTTTGGGCTTACCTCGATCCGCAGCGGCGGCTGAGCAAAAGAACGAAGGACGAACTCGATTGATCCGGCTGGCGGAGGCGTATCCGGCACTGAAGTCTCAGTATCCGGAGGCGCTGCGTTCGCTCATAGAGGGCGATCAGCGCCGTCCCGGCGAGAGATAGCGCGTTACTGCGCGCCGCGACTCAGCAGCATCACTTTGATGGTGTGAAAAATGATATAGAAATCGAGCGCCGGGGCGATGTGCTTGATGTAGTAGAGGTCGTATTCGAGTTTGATCATGGCGTCGAGTTGCGTGTCGCCATACTTGTGGTTGATCTGGGCCCACCCGGTAATGCCGGGTTTGACGGCCAGGCGCTGGCGGTAATACGGAATCTGCTGGGCGAGCAGTTCGACGAATTCGGGTCGTTCGGGACGCGGGCCGACGATGGTCATGTCGCCTTTAACGACGTTCCAGAACTGAGGCAGTTCGTCGAGGCGCAGCTTGCGAAGCCATTTGCCGATAGAGGTGATCCGGGGGTCGTCTTTTTTGGCCCAGACAGCGCCGGTGCGGGCCTCGGCATCGACGTACATGGAACGAAATTTGTAGAGGGTGAAAGTGCGGCCGTCGAGACCGACGCGGCGCTGGCGGTAAAAGATGGGCCCGGTGGATGTCAGACGCACGGCGAGGGCGGCCAGCAGCATAAAGGGCGAAGTGAGAATTGCGCCGACTACGCCGAGGATGAGCGAGTAGAACTGTTGGAACGCAATGGCCTGCGAGCGTGGGCCGAGCATGGAAGAAAAGATCAGCTGGGACGGCTGGATCTTGCGGCTGCAGACGCGATGCAGGGCCATTTCGTAAGTGTCGGCGGCGTCTTCGATGCGCACGCCGCCAAAGCGGATTTCCAGCAGGTCTTGCACAGGCAGGCGGTTGCGGCGCTCGGCCATGCCGACGACAATGCGGGTGGGCTTGTGATCGGCGCAGACCTGGCGGACTTCGTCAACCCGACCCAGGCAGGGAACAGCGAAATCGGACGGACCCTCTTCTTCAGCCAGGTAACCGAGGATGGAGTAGCCGAACTCGGGACGGTCCTGAATCTGGGCGATCACTTCCTGCAGGATGCTGGATGAGCCCATCAGGATTACGCGCTCGGAGCTTAGGCCGGCAACGATGTAGCGCCAGAAGATGATACGCCACAGGGGCAACGCTATGACAACCGCGAAGCTGCCGAGAACCATGAGCCAGCGGCCCAGAAGGACGTCGGGTTTGAGGTAGCCGACGAATGCCATAAGAAGGAGTGCACAGCCAACGGCGAGGCAAACCTGCTGGACAAGAACCACCCGTGAGGTGACGCGAAGACTGGTATATAAGTCCTGGAAGTAAAGAAATAAAATAACCAAGCCGGTGACAACCAGCAGCTTCCAGTAATTGTTTTCCTCGAACAGATAGAAGCCCGGATCGAGGCCAAGTATCAGTAGGGCAAGCACATAGCAGGCCAGGATGAGGATGACTTCGGAGACCAGGAGCGCCACTACACTCGCCGGAATAAATACGCGAAAAAGACGAATCACGCGAAAATCTTGGGTCTAGGTTTGGAGTTTGAGTTAATCACGCAAGTTTCCAGGATACTGGAACAATCGAGCGAAGTAATGTCTGAATGTGAGAAGCGAGACCATTGTCACAAATTATTGATTCTGCAGGAGGATCAAAGTGATTGGTCGTAGCCCCCGCATGTTATAAAGAGATATAGGATCAGAACGGTGCAGATTCTGTTCTGGGTCTTCCTTCGCAAGTTCTCATGCTCCGCCTCACGAAGAAAGCCGATTATAGTTTGATCGCTCTGCGGCATTTCGCCATGCGCGCTTCTGAGACAGGTGGATCGGTCAGCGCGAAAGAGGTCTCGGACTCGTGTGGGATTCCCCTGCCGGTGTTATCGAAGCTGTTACAGAAGTTGGGCAAGAGCGGCTTCCTGCTTTCGGAATACGGGACGAATGGCGGCTACCGATTGTCACGCGACCCGAGGCGCATCTCGGCGCTCGAAGTAATTCGCGCCATCGATGGACCGATTGTGCTGGCAAATTGCTTTACGGAAGATGCCTACTGCGGACACGCCAGTCGCTGCACGGTGAAGCGCCCATTGAGGAAGATACACGACGGGATCCTGAGACTTCTCGAAGGAGTCAGCATCCAAGATATGCTGCAGGACTCCGACGACGAGCGAAAAGAAACATTTTCAGGCTCGTTGGTGACGCTGGGAAGCGCGCCGAAGGGACTTGAGACGCAAAATCCCGTTAGGAAACAACAGATATGAAATTGCCGATCTACATGGATAATCACGCGACCACCCAGCTGGACCCACGGGTGTTCGATGCAATGAAGCCTTTCTTCCTGGAAGCATTCGGTAATGCGGCATCCAGAAATCATGAGTTCGGTTGGAAAGCGGAAGAGGGGGTTGACAATGCCCGTAAGCAGATCGCCGAACTGATCGGTGCGACGCCGAAAGAGATCGTCTTTACTAGCGGCGCGACGGAATCGAACAACCTGGCGTTGAAGGGCATTGCCGAGATGTATTCGGAACGCGGCAATCACATCATCACGCAGGCGACGGAGCACAAAGCGGTGCTCGATACGTGCAAGCGGCTCGAGAAGGAAGGCGTCCGCGTGACCTACCTGCCGGTTCAGACGAACGGGCTGATCGATCTTGATCAACTGCGGGACGCGATCACGGACAAAACCATTCTGATTTCGATCATGTATGCCAACAACGAAATCGGCGTGGTGCAGCCCATGGCGGAGATCGGCAAGATCGCAAAAGAACGTGGTGTGTTGTTCCATAGCGATGCAGTGCAGGCAGTCGGCAAGATTCCGGTGAACGTGATGGCGGACGGGATCGATGTGATGTCGCTGACCGGACACAAAATTTATGGACCGAAGGGTGTGGGCGCGTTATATGTGCGGCGACGCAACCCGCGCGTGCAGATTACGGCGCAGATGGATGGCGGCGGACACGAGCGTGGAATGCGATCGGGCACTTTGAACGTCCCGGGCATCGTCGGCCTAGGTTTGGCTTGCGAGCTGGCGCGCAAAGAGATGACCGAAGAATCGAAGCGCATGAGCTTTCTGCGAGACAAGCTGAAAGATCGTTTGATGCTGGATCTTGATGAGGTTTATGTGAACGGTACGATGGAGCACCATCTGCCGAACAACCTGAACATCAGTTTCGCGTACGTGGAAGGTGAAAGCCTGCTGATGGGAATTAACGACATCGCGGTTTCGAGCGGATCGGCGTGCACGTCGGCAACGCTTGAACCCAGCTACGTGCTGAAGGCATTAGGCGCGGGGGATGACATTGCACACTCGTCGATCCGTTTCGGGCTGGGCCGGTTCAATACGGAAGCGGAAGTGGATTACGTGGGCGATAAGGTAGTGGATGTGGTGCAAAAGCTGCGTGAACTTTCACCGTTGTACGAGATGGCGAAAGAGGGCGTGGACTTGAGCAAGGTGTCCTGGACGGCTCACTAAAGCAGTTGTGCAGGAAATTTGAAAGCGCACTAGACTAAAGAAAGGGGAAGTAAATGGCTTACTCAGACAAGGTTCTAGATCATTATTCGAATCCGCGGAACGTGGGCTCGCTCGACAAGAGCAGCAAGGACGTGGGCACCGGCATGGTGGGCGCGCCGGAATGCGGTGACGTGATGAAGCTGCAAGTTAAAGTAAACCCGGAGACTGGCGTGATTGAAGACGCGAAGTTCAAGACTTTCGGCTGCGGGAGCGCCATTGCGAGTTCCTCGCTGGCGACGGAGTGGTTGCGCGGGAAGACGGTCGACCAAGCTCTGGAGATTAAAAACACAGATATCGTGAGCGAACTGGCGTTGCCTCCAGTGAAGATTCACTGCTCGGTTCTGGCGGAAGATGCTATCAAGGCTGCGATTGGCGACTACAAAGCAAAACAAAGTGTAGCTCCCAAAGTAGCCGAGACAGTAACGGCTTAGCAGTCATGGGTGAGTTGACACAGCTTAGCTCGCCAGAGCAAAGCCAGCCAGCGGCGGAGACCCAAGGTCCAAAACAGGTCTTTGTTACTCCGAAAGCAGTGCAGAAAATTCGCGACGCTTTCCAGCGGGAGGGCGTCTCGGGTGGTCTGCGACTGGGCGTACTCGGCGGCGGTTGTTCTGGATTAAGCTATCAATTCAAGTTTTCCCCGGAGCCGCGACCGCGCGATCATGTTTTTGAGTTCGGTGACGTTCGCGTCTTCGTAGATCCGAAAAGTATTTTGTTTTTGGATGGTATGACGCTTGACTGGAAGGATTCATTGATGCAGTCTGGCTTCGTATTCGAAAATCCGCACGCAACCAAGAGCTGCGGATGCGGCACTTCCTTCTCAGCGTAAGCAACTCCTCCCTGGCGGGATGTGGAAAACGTCCCGCGCCTCTCCCTTTCTCGGTATGTCTTCTTCCCTTCCCTCTAACTATTTTGATTTCTTCGAGCTGGATCGTAAGTTAGTTGTCGACGAAGAGTATTTGCAGAAACGCTTCTATGAGTTGAGCCGGCAGTGGCATCCAGATCGCTTTACACGCAAAGGAGCGGAAGAACAGGCACAATCGCTTGAGGCGACTTCCCTGCTCAACGATGGGTATCGCACGCTGCGCGATCCGGTGAAACGAGCAGAGTACTTGTTGACCGAAGAGGGATTTCCGATCGGCGAACAGCGTTCCAAAGATGTGCCGCCGGAGTTGCTAGAGGAAGTCTTCGAATTGAACATGGCGCTCGAAGAGATGAAGAGCGGGGATGAAATGGCGAGGCCACAACTGGAAGCCGCCAAGGAAACTTTTGGGTCTCTGCGCGGGCAAGTGGATCATGAACTCAAGATGCTTTTTTCCACGTATGATTCTGCCGAAGTACAGAGCGAGACGGCGAAGCAGGCTTTGCATGAGATTCGCGGGGTGCTGAACCGGCGGCGATATATCGAAAATTTACTGCGTGATGTGGATCGGGCTTTGAATCCAGTGGCAGAGGCGGTTGAGGATCAGCTGTAGTTGCCGGGTGGCAGGAAAGACCTAATGAGTACATTTCAAATTGACTTCGGTGAGAGCCGTACATCTAAGATTGTCGGGATCGACCTTGGTACGACCAATAGCCTGGTCGCGTACATGGAATTGACTGGGCCCCGCATCGTGGAAGACGTCGAAGGCCGGAAGATTGTGCCTAGCGTGGTTTCACTGACGGCTGAGAACCGGCTGGTGGTGGGCGAGACCGCGCGCGAGTTGCTGTTGACGCACCCTGAGCGAACAGTGTACTCGGTGAAGCGGCTGATGGGACGCGGGGTCGGCGACGTTCAGAACGAGCTGAAATTGTTTCCGTTTCGTATTGCCGGTGATAGCGAGTCGGTCATCCAGCTGGAGCTTGGGAACCGCACGTTTACCCCGCCGGAAATTTCGGCGGCAGTGCTGCGGCAGTTGAAGGAGAATGCGGAAGCAGAACTGGGTGCTTCGGTGACCGAAGCAGTGATTACGGTTCCGGCTTATTTCAACGATGCCCAGCGGCAGGCGACGAAAGATGCCGGAAGACTGGCGGGACTGGATGTGCTGCGGCTGGTGAACGAGCCAACGGCAGCGTCGCTCGCGTATGGACTCGACAAACGCAAACAGGGCGTGATTGCGGTTTATGATTTTGGCGGCGGCACGTTCGATGTTTCGATTTTGCGGTTGCACGATGGGATTTTCGAAGTTCTCGCAACGAATGGGGATACGCATCTGGGCGGCGACGACATAGACAATCTTCTGTTGCGCGTGGCGCTGGAGGATCTGCAGTCGGAGTGGGGCATGGATCTTTCGACCGATGCAGAGGGAGTACAGCGTCTGCGGCGGGCGGTGGTGCGGGCCAAAGAAGAATTATCGTTTGTGCCGGACACGAAGATCGAGCTCCATTATGCAGGCAAGCAATACGCACGGGCAATCGATCAAGCGTTGTTTGAGAAGTTGATTGCGCCGGTGGTGGAGAGGACGCTAGAGCCTTGCCGGGCTTGTCTGGCAGACGCTAAGTTGACGGCCGAACAAATCGACGAGGTAGTACTGGTAGGCGGATCGACGCGCATTCCGCTGGTGCGGTTAGCGGTCGAGCGGCTGTTCAAATCGAAACCGCATACGGAATTGAATCCGGATGAAGTGGTAGCCCTGGGCGCAGCGGTGCAAGCGGGTATCCTGGCGGGCGATGTAGAAGACCAGTTACTGCTGGATGTGACCCCGCTCTCGCTGGGGATCGAGACGATGGGTGGAGTGGTGTCGAAACTGATTCATCGGAATTCGACGATTCCGGCGAGCGCTTCGGAGAGCTTCACGACGGCGGTGGACGGGCAACGGAACGTCTTGATCCATGTTCTGCAGGGAGAGCGCGAACTGGTAAAGGATTGCCGCAGCCTGGCGCGGTTTGACTTGAAGGATGTGGCTCCGATGCCGGCCGGCTTTGCACGGATCGAAGTGCGTTTTCTGATTGATGCGAACGGCATATTGAATGTCACGGCGCGAGATGGGCGGACCGGGATCGAGCAGAGTGTGGAAGTGAAACCTTCGTATGGATTATCGGAACAGCAGGTCGGCGCGATGATCCAGGAATCTTACGATAATGCCGAGAGCGATATGCGGGAACGGCAGGTACGCGAGGCGCGGGTGGAAGCGGATAACGTGCTGGCAGCGGTGAAGAAGGCGCAACAAAGCGATGCGTGGGGAGCGCTCGACCCCGCGGAACGTGGGACGATCGAAGCGGCAATCCGCCATCTGCAGGGTGTGTATCACGGGAACGATCATCATGCGATCAACGCGCAGCTGGAAGTGCTGAATCAGGCTACGCAAAATTTAGCCGAAGACATGATGAACACGGCAGTGCGCGGGGCGCTGCGCGGAACTAAAATCGATTGAGCTGGTTTTTCAGAACACAAAACTGAGGCCTGCTACGGCCCGCTGCTCGCGCAACGGGCCACGCGGGCGAACGCTTTCCCGTACTACGGTGTACTCATCGGAAGCGGATGGGTCATCCAGGTGGATTGAACGCTCAATGAAGTCAGGCTGTGGGCTGAGCGTTTCACGATAATCGAGGCGTCCGGTCCAATGGCGTGCAAAACGGTATTTGACACCGCCACCGTATTGCAGCCCAAATTGAAAAACTCCTCCTCCATCGAGAGGCGGATTGTTAGCGAAGTTGTAGGCGGCCAGAATCAAACCCACGTTGCGAAGACCGACTTTGAAAATGCCCGCGGAAGATTTAAAGGGCGTATCGGTGATGTGAAGCAGCTGGAAAGCCGGGCCGACGGCGACGTAGGGTCGAAAGCGTTTTTCGCGAGGACGTAAATTGGCGACGAAGGCATAGCCGAACTGATTGGTAAGCAGGCCGGTGGTTTCTTCCTGGTAACCGAGAGGTGGCTGTCCGGGATATCCGCTGAAGGATGCGCCGAGACGATACGAGCCGCGCTGATAGTCGAAGGAAAATTCGTTGGAGAAATAGCGCCACGAGTTGAGCGTGACGAAAGTGCCGATAGCCCAGCCGCTGCCGAGGCGATTTTGCAGGAACAGGTTGAAGGACGGGATGTCGGGCGTATGCGATTGCAGAGCCAGATTCACGCTATCGAGCGTACTTCCAAAACGTAGCCAGCCACCTTCAACACCGATTTCGAATAAAGGTCCGCGCGTGGCGAGCAGATCGACGGGCAACGGCTCGGGAGGCGGAGGGGCACGCCTGTTCGCTTGGCTGCCGGGGCGCAAGGTATCGGGAGTGCCGGCTTGGCTGCTGGGTGTATCGGACGCGAGCGGGATGGACTCTTCAATCGCCTGATCGTCCAGCGCTTGGGCAGCGGAATCTCGCGTCGTATCGCCCTTGTGTTTGAGGTAATGAACACCGAATTTGGCGCCCTCGAAGCCCTGGTAAATCAGATTGCCGCGATAGACATCGTTGCGGGTGATGAGAAAGCCCTGGCGGAAGCCGCGCTCGACTGCGTTGCCGGTGGCTGGACGATCGGGAGCCGCTTGCAGATCGATGGGATCGTGCGGATGCTCGCAATCGTTGAGCTGAAGGACGGCGACGCGTCTATCGGTTCTGAGGTCCTCGCCGGTGGCGTTGCGTGCGCCAGGCTGGATCCAGGGGCGCGGCAACAGTTGGGCCCCGGTGACACAGCCCGTAAAGAGGAGATCGTTGACGATTTTGAAGCGCTCGTGGTCGATGTTGGTATCGATGACATGGATGAAGGTTTTGTTTTTGCGGGAGAACTGGATGCCAACGTCCTGCGTGGAGGAAGCGGTGAGAACGGATGCGCCATTCCAGGTTTCGGAGCGGAGCCAGATGCGCACGTGGTGGCGTTTGGAAAAGGTGTCGAGTGACTTGGAGTAAGTGGCGAGGGGGCGCTGTTCGTCGAGCAGCAGAGTAGACATAGGAGCGTTTTGATAGCGCTGATTTTCGGCGATGGAGCGGACCGTGAGAAAGCTGCTTTCTCCGTTGAGTCGATCGGACTGAACCCAGCCGGCAGCGCGAAAAGCGCGTTCGAGAGTAGCCGGCGAACCGAGGAAGACGAGATTTGTCAAGTCGGATGGTTTGTTTGAGAACTCGGTAGCAGTACGATACGGCAGCGAACGAACAACATTTCGGAGTGCGAGTGCTTGCGCGGCCTCCGCTTGAATGGCGGGAAAAGGAGCGGCCGGCAGCGGAGGTAACGTTACTGGGCGCGTCAGTTTGATGGCCAGTTCGGTGCCGGCCGGAAACCAGATCTCGGGTTCGGAGAAGCGGAGCATACGGGCGGACGCCGCATTGACATAGATGTAAGCGATGGGATCGACCATGGCAAAGCCGGCAATCAGGTTATTAGCTCGATAACCGAGGGTTGCGGTTGAGCGAATGCCGCGAACGCGACCTTGCGGGTCGACGGTTTCGCGCGCATTATCGATTTCCGAAACCTGGGTTTGAATCTGGACGGAGAGGCCGGAGGGTAGCGTGAGATGAGTGAACTCGATCTGGAGTCGCGCCGTTTCGTGGAACAAACCGAGACCGACGCGGTGCACGCTGCGAATGGTACCGGCGATCGTGGCGCCTGCGGGAATCAGGAGTTGACGATTGGCAAAAGCGGGCGCAATTAGAACGGCATCGACCGGGTTGCCAGGCTTCGACGAGTAGGAGGCGAGAGAGTGAGTCAGGCGCAATTCGAGAACGGTGCCGGAGGCGAGTTGGATGGGGCTGTTGGTGGCGGTTTGGGAACTGGCGTGCGCCGCGCAGAGGGTCAAGACGAAAACAGCTAGGATAGGCCACAGCGGTGTTCGCCTACAATAAGGCATGGCTGGCCTTACCTGGGAGCACACGGAAGACATCGCGTTGAGCCTCTTCGAAGCGCATCCCGACACCGATCCGACACACATCCGGTACACGGATTTGCATAAGTGGATTACTGAGTTACCGAATTTCAAGGATGACCCGGCGGCTTCTACCGAAGGCAAGCTCGAAGCGATTCAGATGGCATGGGTCGAAGAATTCCAGGATAGCGAGTGAGAAGTTGTTTGTCTGCAGTACTGTTCGCCTAGACGGCCCATTACGGGACGGGGTCGCCCGAGGCGCGTATGTTACTCTACGTTGAGTAGTTCTCGCGATTCACAAATTGGCCGCTAGCGCCAACCACTCAAAAATCAGGTTAGATTATGCCCAAGTTGAAGACACATAAGGGTGCGCACAAACGCTTTAAGAAGACCGGCACCGGTAAAATCACACGCCGGCATGCTTTTGCACGGCACATTTTGACTTCGAAGTCCCGTTCACGCAAGCGGAAGTTAGGACACAGCGTTGTTGCAGACGAAACCGATCAGGCGAAGCTGCACGTGATGCTGCCGTATTAGTTTTTTAGACATTTTGAGTAGAAGCAGCGCGCTGCACGTGCCTGTGTTCTCTCATAGCCCTCGTATGAGGCTTGCTCGTATGAGGCTTACAACAAAAAAGGAGAAAACGTGCCAAGAGTAAAAAGAGGAACCCACCGGCGGGACTATCGCCACAAGACCCTAAAACGAGCGAAGGGATTCTTCCTTACTAAGTCGAAGCTGAATCGTGCCGCGCAGGAAGCCGTTGAGAAGGCTCTTAAGTATGGCTATGTTGGACGGCGGCTGAAGAAACGTGATTTTCGTTCATTGTGGATTGTGCGGATCAATGCGGCTTGCCGCGGCGCGCAGATCTCTTACAGCAAGTTCATTCATGGCCTGAAGCGAGCGGGTATTGAGCTGAATCGCAAGGTTCTGGCTGATATTGCCGTAAATGATTCGGCTGGATTCGCGACGCTGGTGGATAGAGCGAAAACTGCTCATCAAGCGCGCGTGCAGTAGCCGGTATTATCAAAACAGCATGGAAGCGGTACAAGAAGGTCTCGATACTTTAGCCAGCCTGGAAGAGCGAATCACGCGCGCGGTGCAGGCTATCTCCAGTCTGCGCAACGAGAACAGCCAGTTGCACGAAAGGTTGAAGGCGGCTGAAGAGCAGGCTCATTCGGCGAAGACGGAACTGGAAGAGACTCAGGCGATGTCGGTCGAGTTTCAGAACGAGAACGGTGAATTGTCGCAGAAAGTCAATCATCTCTCGCAGGAACTGGAGATGATGAAAGGCGAGCGCAAACAGGTGAAGACGCGCATCGAAAAGCTGTTGAATCAACTGGATTTGCTCAGCGCCAGTTAGCTCGTGAAGCTACTTACTCTCCGAACCTGAACACGCATTTCATGGAAGCACCGGACACGCCCAAACAAACTGTCCGGGTGACTATTTTCAATCAAACCTACTCGGTTTCCGCGGCGGGCGATCCAAGCGATACAGAGGAACTGGCGCGTGAGATCGACGAGTTGATGCTGGCGATCGCGCGACGTGCAGGCAATCTGGACTCCACGCGAACGGCTGTACTGGCGTGTTTACATCTCGCGGACCGGCTACGTACGGCGGAACGGGAGTTGAGCACGCTGCGCGATTCGGTGTTGCATAAGAGCCGGGATTTTGCGGTGTTGCTGGACCAGGTGTTTGCTGCAGAAGAGAAGTAAGTGACCGGCGAGCAATATCGCACCAAGAGCTGAGGTCCCGAGCCGACCGTTTATATAATGCTCGCGTGAAGCGTAGGAGTTTCCTGTGTGACGCCTTTACGGCTGCGCTTGTCCATGCCTCTAAGATGTTTGCTGAACCAGCGAGAAACGTTCCGATTATCGACACGCACATTCATCTGTTCGACGTCTCGCGTCCTCAAGGCGTGCCATGGCCGCCGAAAGATAGCTTCATATACAAGAGCGCGCTGCCAGCCAATTTCCGGAAGGCAGCCGCCCCGCATGGTGTCGTTGGCGCAATCGAGATAGAGTGCAGCCCCTGGCTGGATGACAATCAGTGGGTTCTGGATGTCGCTGCAAAAGATCGCATCATTGTTGGCACGATTGGTGACCTGGAGCCTGGCGCGCCAGATTTCGGCAAACACTTGGAGCGCTTGCACAGGAATCCATTGTTTCGGGGAATCCGCTACGGAAATTTGTGGAGGCGCGACTTGAGTAATGAGTTAGTTAAGCCCGGATTTGTGAATGATTTGAAATTGCTAATGGCGTCAGGGCTGGTTCTGGATACCGCGAACCCTGACCCGTCACTCATCCATGCTGTGGTGCGGTTGACTGACAGTATCCCCGATCTAAGAGTCGTTGTTGACCACTTGCCTGAGTTGACGCCACCTGAGAATTCTGCTGCACGCCAAGCCTGCAACGAAGATCTACAGCGGCTCGGGCAGCGACCTCAGGTGTTCGCGAAAGTTTCCGGCATCGTGCGGAATGTGGATGGTCGCGTGCCGCTGGAACTCGGTTTTTATCGAGATCGATTGGACCTGATCTGGGAAACCTTTGGGCCCGACCGCCTGCTCTACGGGAGCGATTGGCCTAACAGTGAGCAGTGGGCGAATTACTCGGAAGTTTTTCAGCTGGCTGAGGAGTTCATCAGGGCGAAGGATCCGGCCGCAATCGAAAAATTCTTTTGGAAGAATTCGGTGAAGGCGTATGCATGGGTGAAGCGAGACGCGAGCCAGCCGGAATTGCGGGGCTCATTGCAATAAAGGATTAATTTCGACTGAGAGGCGTCACGCGCTCCGGAATCTAACGCGGTACAACGCTTGGCGATTTCCGTGGTAGCAGAAAAAATTCCACTTTCACTCTAAGACTCTTAGATTATTGCCGATAAGGCTCTTGAGGAAGTCAAACAGAATGATCGTGAACAGATTGCTGGCAACCTGCATACTCGCTGGTCTGGCGCTTTCAGGAAGTGTTTTTGCGGCGACAGCAAGTCTGCCTGAGGGGTCTAAGGTGTACATCGAAGCGGCTGATGGGTTTGACACCTATCTGACAGCGGCATTGCAAAAAAAGAAGGTCCCTGTGACTGTGGTTACCGAGAAGGCGCAAGCTGACTATGAGTTGACAGGCGTGTCAGATCATCAGAAGCCGGGTTGGGCGAAGATTGCCTTCACCGGGTCCATTCATTCGGACGAGCAGGCAAGCGTCAAGTTGATCAACATGAAAACGTCCGAAGTTGTGTTTGCTTACGCGGTCAACAAGAAGAACTCCCTTCATGGTCGCCAGACAGCTGCAGAGGCTTGTGCGAAACATATGAAGCAGGCGATTGAGGGCAAGAACGACTAACAGCTACCAGGGCGGCGTGGCCCTAAACGGGGCATTTAAACTCAGCTGCCCGGATGATACTCCCGTTTGGTGTGTCCTCTAAGGTCGGGGCGGTAGAAGTAGACGTCTCGCAAATTACCTGTCGCGTAGCGTTTGGCCTGGTCGTCGAAGTGGGGAATTTGCGGGTTGCCGCTTTCTCCCCGGCTGTGACGGCTTTGGCGCGCACCTTACTCCCGAACTCCACAGCCGCGACGAAGCTGTTTCCGCTCGTGCCGTACCATTTTTTGGTTCCCGGATAGGCACGCGCTCCGAAGGAAGCAAGGGAGCCCCATACAGAAGACGTGAAGCCGACAGGGATGCTCGGTTTGGAGTCGTTAAAGGGCTGGACAATGTCTCCGGTCAGCCGTTGAAATCTGTTTATGTTTCCTCAGGCCGTTTTCCAACTGCCAAAATCGGCCGCAAGCTTATCGGAAGCAACTGCAAGTGACTGGAGCAACTGTTCGCCTGGCACTTCGCTCGCTATGTAGTCTTCGGCAGAAATATTCTTCTTCTTCGCAGCACTTAAAACGCCACGCCGGATCTCTTCGCCCCAGAACACCGCCAGCGAGGTAGGCACGGAAGTCACATTCCAGCGGTGATCCCAGGTGCGCAGCAGGCTGACTTGCTCAGCAACTCTGGCTTTCAACGGATTAGTCTCGGGAGCTTCGTTCCAGGCTTTGATCAGCGCCGGAATGGTTTTGTCGAACCAGGGTAGATAACTGTCATAAGCCGCAGCGATCAGCGAATCGAGAGTGAAATCCTGTTTGTCGTGCAGGACTCTGATGGCGTGCAACCCGCGCGCCGATTCGGCACCGGTTTGCACATAGGCGGGATAATCTTCCTTGTGCGGACTGCTCGGCCCAGCCGCCCGACCATGGCCAGTTGTTGGAGTTGTAAAGCCAACCGCTTGTCGGGTTCAGTAAAGGCTGCGTTTCGTCAACACTGAGGAGACCGTGCCACTCCGTTGCAGGATTACTGCCATCTACCGGCTTCACGGATCACGGGCCCGTGCTGAGTTCTGTAAAGATAGACTCCGAGCACTTCTAGTAAAGCGGCTGTTCGTCTAAGCGTCTGCGTGCTCACCAGGGAGAATACATATGGAGCCACGAGCTCGTTTTTGCTGGTAACGGAGGCACGATATGGAACAACTGCGCGGCAAGGTGGCTCTAGTGACAGGTGGAAGCTCCGGCATTGGGCGCGGGCAACGGCATTGGCGTTTGCGCGAGCGGGCGCTCGCGTGATCCTGGCCTCAAGGGGCGTAGAGCGGGGAAATCAAGTAGTGCGCGAGATCGAAGCTGCCGGGGGAACCGCGACATTTTTTTGCACCGACGTGTCCCGCAGCGAGCAGGTGCGGGCGCTGATCGAAAGAACCGTGGAGCAGTACGGGAGATTGGACTGCGCTTTCAACAACGCTGCCTCGATAGAAGAACCGTTCGCCATGACGGCCGACTTCAGCGAGGAACAGTTCGACAGATCAATCGCTCTCAATCTCAAAAGCGTTTGGCTGTGTATGAAAGAAGAGATTCGCCAAATGCTGGCTCAGCAGCCGTCGGGGGGTGCTGTGGTGAACACGTCCTCGGTCAATGGACTCGGCGGCGTACCGCAGGCGTCCTTGTATGCGGCAGCTAAAGCCGGCGTGCTGGCACTGACGAAATCGGCGGCGCTGGAGTATGCGCGGCACAGCGTCCGGGTAAATGCTTTGGTGGCCGGAGGCTTTCAAACGCCAATGTTCGAAGGCGTGGTGGAGCGAGTGAGCGGCGGGAATCCGGAAATGAAGGAGGCCGTCGTGAAGCGGTATGAGGATATGGTCGCCTTCGGACGGATTGGCCGGCCCGAAGAAGCGGCCGCAGCGGTTCTCTGGCTCTGCTCCGAAGCAGCTTCTTACGTGACAGGTCACTCGATGATCGTTGACGGCGGTTACACCGCGGCCACCAGATAAGTTATGGCTTAAGCAGGACCGTCAGCAGAATGCTCGTCTCGTCGTAGGGCAGCTCCCAACGCCGCAGAGCTGTGCGGGAGAAGGGCGGCTCGGTGACGAACACCCCGGAGCCTTCTACCAGGCGTGTTTTGGGGCCATGCACATGATCCACGTTTGGAAACCGGATTGGACCGGCCGTGACGTTCTCGGTAATTAGGACGAATTGGTACTGCTTGCATTTCGCGAGCACGGCGCTGATTTCGGCATTGTCGAGGTGCTGAAATACCTGGCGGATGAGACACAAATCGCCTTCCGGCAGCGGATCTTCGACGATATCCAGCCAGTCGAACGAGATGCTTGCCGAAGCATGTTCGAGCTGATGATGGGCAATTAGTTCAGGCACGATGTCGACACCGCGGTATCGCGGGACCAATGGCGCCAATCGAGCGCCGATGCGGAAATCGCCGCAGCCTAGATCGACGATTGAATGAATCGCGTGCTGCTGAACGAGATCTGCCACCATCTCGCAATAGGCGTCGGCAAAGCGGCCGGTGGAACCGTCACCCGAGTAAAATGCCTCGCCGGGAGCTTCACCGAAGATACGATCGCGATAGATGGTACTGAAAGTGTCGCGTCGATTCAGCGCGCCGAAACGGCGGCGATATTCCCGGAAGCGAATTTTATTTATAAAGCGAAGGGCGGGCCCGGGGAGCGCATGACGAACTGCCTGAACCAGACGCCGCATCGGGTTCAGTGTAACTCGTACCGCGACAGTTAGAATGACGGCAATGACTTTTCGCGTTTGTGTAATTGGGGCTATGTTCTGCGCGAGCTTACTGGGACAAAAGCCGGCTGGCAGCAAGCTGGATCAGGAGGTAAGGGCTAAGCTCACCGGTTTCAAAGGCGCTGTAAGCCTTTACGCCAAGAATCTCGAGACAGGGCAGAGTTACAGCTTGAAAGCAACCGACCCTGTGCGAACCGCCAGTACGATCAAGCTCGCCATCATGACGGAGTGTTTTGCCGAGGCCAATGACGGCACGCTCGATTTCAATCAGCGGATCAAGGTAACGCACGAAGAGAAGGTTTCCGGTAGCGGCATCTTGCAGGATATGTCGGACAACGATGAATTTCCGTTGCGCGACGTGATGACGCTGATGATTGTATTGAGCGATAACACCGCGACCAACCTCATTTTGAACCGGATCGGGGGCAACGCGGTGAATGCGCAAATGGCCAAACTAGGCTTAGAACAGACGCGGGTGATGCGTAAGATCCTGGGAGATCGCAACGATTTGAAGCCGTTCCCGAGCGGGATTACGGAAGAAGGCGCCAAGCCGGAGAACAAGATGTGGGGCATCGGGCGCAGCAGCCCGTTTGAAATGGTGACGCTGCTCGAAAAGATTTATAAGGGCGAGCTGGTGAGTAAAGCGGTTTCGGCGGAGATGTTGGGCATTTTGAAAAAACAGCGCGACCATGATGGTCTCGGACGAAATATGAAGGACGTCACGGTGGCCAACAAAAGCGGTGCGCTCGATCATCTACGGAGCGATGTGGGAATCATCTATTCTCCGGGTGGACCGGTAGCAATGGCCGTGACGGTTGACGATATCCCGCAATCGGATTGGTCTCCCGATAATCCGGGGGAGTTACTGATCGCCCGGGTATCGGAGGTGGTAAGTCAGGGATTGAGCGGAAACGCCGCAGTTCCGCGATGATTTAGAAATACGCCGCTACGCTACACGGCTGCGGTGCGCACATGCTCCAGTTCTTCCTGCGGTTGCACACTGTTATTAAAGCTATAGCCGAATCCACGCACCGACCGGATTAACGACGGGTTGGCCGGATCCGATTCGATTTTCTGCCGCAGGCGCAATATGTAAACGTCCACTGTCCGGTCCGTCACTGCCCGGTCATGTCCCCACACCGCATCCAGCAACTGCTCCCGGCTGAACACCACGCCCGGCCGGCTCATCAGAAACTCCAGCAGCCGAAATTCCGTCGCGGTGAGCGTCAGCAGCCCTCCATCCAAACGCACTTCACAGCTGCTGCGGTCCAATTCGAGTGAGGCCGCTTTCAATACACGGCTAGCGGTGGCCTGCCCGCGAAACTGAATCTTCACTCGCGCAATCAATTCGCGTATGAAAAACGGTTTCACGATGTAGTCGTTCGCGCCTAATTCGAGCCCCACGATCCGATCCGTTTCCGATGCCCGCGCTGTTAAAAAGATGACCGGAATATGCGCCAGTTCAGAATGCTGCCTTATACCCTTGCAGATGTCCAGGCCGTCCGAATCCGGAAGCATGATATCCAGCAAAATCAAGTCCGGCCGCTCGCGCCGGCACAGATCGATTACGCCTCGTCCGCTCTGCGCCCCCACTACGGTGAAGCCATCCTTCTCCAGGTTGTACTTCACCAGGGCATATAAATCCGCATCATCCTCGATTAACGCAATTTTTCTCATTCACATTCCTCACACAAAGAGTAACCGACCGCCTATTACGATTGTGTTACGGCTCGATGAATTGCCGCTGAATTCCCTCCGTTGAAAGTCACGGTTGTGGAATCCAGGGGGTGTTTTCGGATCTTGCGCTCACCCCTGGGCAGAGCAGCGCTACGGTGACAGGCGAAAGCGCCTGTTCCACGAGAGGCACACTGGCATTTTGCGGTTAGGGGCGAGATTCAAAATGGCGAGTGTGACTTTCATCCGATCCTGCGGGCCGCCGGGCCGTAGGTACTCCTCACCAAGCGAACGTCATAGCGAACGTCATAATGTGAGAAGTTGAAGGAAAGGCTGTCCTCATGAATCGCTATCAACAACCGGCCGGCAGGGAACGCCAGGCGACGATTCGCTCTTCGACGACTCTATGGAGCGCCGCCGCAGCACTGGTCGTTGTCATTCTGCTCATCCTCGGGCTCAGCACCTCCGCCCCATCGGAGTTCTACAAGAAAGGCGCGATCGCCGCCGCCATCCTGTTGCTTGTCATCCGCCAAGTCGGTCGCCGTCTCCGCGGTCGCGCCTCGGCTGCGGCTCAACCAGACCCGCAATCGAAGCTGAATCTCGACTAAGTGCTGGAATAAGCTTGAGCCCGCTATTTGCAATAGGGCTCCCACGCCCTGTTACGATAATGTTTTATGAAAGGTATTGTGCTCGCCGGAGGCACGGGTAGCCGCCTCTTACCCCTCACCAAGATCACCAACAAACACCTCCTGCCGATTTACAACAAGCCCATGATCTACTACCCGATCGAAACGCTTGTGCAGGCTGGTATTCGCGACCTTCTCGTCGTCACCGGCGGCCGCAATGCAGGCGATTTTCTGCGGCTTCTCGGTAACGGCAAGGAATTCGGCCTCAAGCACATCAACTACGCCTATCAGGAAGGCGAAGGCGGCATCGCCGAGGCTCTCGCTCTTGCCGAACACTTCGCGGAAGGCAGCAAAATCTGCGTGGTTCTCGGAGATAACATTATCGAAGGCAACATCACGCACGCCGTCGAAAACTTTCAACGTCAAACCCGCGGCGCACAGGTCCTCCTGAAGGAAGTGCCCGATGCCGATCGCTTCGGCGTGGCCGAAATCGATGGAAACCGCATCATTTCGATTGAAGAGAAGCCCACCTACCCGAAAACTCGCTACGCCGTCACAGGGATCTATATGTACGACGAAACGGTGTTCGACAAAACGCGCACGCTGAAACCTTCGCGACGCGGCGAACTCGAGATTACCGACGTCAATAATGCCTATATTCAGGAAGGCACGATGACCTTCGACTTTCTCGAGGGCTGGTGGACCGATGCCGGCACCTTCGATTCCCTGCTCCGTGCCAGCAAACTCGTTCACGATACACAAACAACTCCGCAGGCGGTACCGGTCGGAGCGGGCCAACGGTGAGCGCGGCCGCGCTCGGCGCCCTCGAATCCGGCGTCGAAATTGAAGTGCCCGTCGCGGACCCAGGTATCGGCAAAGTTATCCTCTCTCCTTCCAGCCCCGACCTGATTGCCGGTGTGCAGATTGAACCTTTCCCGCTGTGGCCCGACGATCGCGGCTATTTCCTGGAAATTGCGCGCCTTGGGCAGGGCTTAGTCGCCGGCTTTCCTCCTACTTCACAGGTTTCCGCCGCCCTCAATTATCCGGGCATCATCAAAGCGTTTCATTTCCACCGTTTTCAAACCGACTACTGGGTGCCCGCAGCCGGCCTTCTGCAGGTGGCTCTCGTCGATCTCCGCCGCGGCTCCAAAACCTACGCTGCGAAAAATACTCTTTATCTGGGGAATCTGCGGCCCTGGCAATTGCTCATTCCTCCCGGTGTCGCCCATGGTTACAAAGTGATCGGCGATCAGCCTTCAGTTCTCGTCTACATCACGAACCGCACTTACGACCCTAAGGATGAAGGCCGCATCGCGCACAACGATTCGTCGATCGCCTACGACTGGGAATTGCAATATAAATGAAGTTACTCGTAACGGGAGGGGCCGGCTTTATTGGCTCTTCTTTTGTCCGCATGGCGCTGCGGGAAGGTTGGGCCGACCAGGTCGTCAATCTCGATAAATTGACCTACGCGGGCAATCCTGAAAATCTCTTCCCCATCGCTCAACATCCTGGCTATTCGTTCGTCCAGGCCGATATCGCCGATGCTGGGACCATTGATCGCATCTTCGAATCCGAAGCTCCAGACGCCGTCATTCACTTTGCGGCCGAATCACACGTCGATCGCAGTATTCATTCCCCCGCGCCTGTCATCCAGACCAATTTCAACGGCACCTTTACTCTGCTGGAAGCGGCCCGGCGTCACAAACTAGCACGGTTTGTTCACGTTTCGACCGACGAGGTGTATGGGAGCATTGAGCCGCCCCACGACGCCGATGAGAACTATCCTCTGCGCGCCAGCAGCCCGTATTCGGCGTCCAAGGCCGCCTCCGACCTACTCGCTCTCTCGTATTTCACGACTTACAAGTTGAATGTGTCCGTAACTCGCGCCTCTAATAATTATGGACCGTATCAATTTCCCGAGAAGCTAATCCCTTTGATGATTTCGAACGCTCTCGAAGATAAGCCCTTGCCCGTGTACGGCGATGGCCAGCAGATTCGCGACTGGCTATATGTCGAAGATCATTGTCGCGCCCTCCATGCCGTTCTCGAAAAGGGCCGTCCCGGTGAAATTTATAACGTCGGCGGCAATTGCTCCCTGCCCAACCTCGATGTCGTTCACCGGATTCTGAACGCCACCTGGAGACCCGCATCCCTCATCACGCGCGTCGCCGACCGTCCCGGTCACGATCGCCGATACGCACTTACCAACGACAAACTGACCCGCGAAACGGGTTGGACGCCACTCACCGACTTCGACCGTGGTCTAGCTGCCACCGTCGAGTGGTATCGCACAAATCAAGCCTGGATTAATCGCATTAAGAGCGGCGAATATCTCCACTTCTATGAGCTAAATTACGCCAATCGGTCAGAATAGCTGTTGTAGTCTAGTTATAATTCAACTGGAGAACTGCAGCTATCAGTGGATCGCTTGGGGCATTCGGCAACTTCTTTGGATGAGTTGAAGCAGATCCAGAGCGGCGCTCGTGCCTCTCAATCGCTCACTCAGCTTCGTTCGTACTTCGAGCGCGTGCAGGAACTTCGCCGCATTCATGCCGGCAATTTCGATGTACAGCTGATCGTTGCTGAAGCACAGGAAGAAATCATACAGCGCGCGCGCGATTTGCGCAGCCGGCCCGGCGCGCAGCCCTCCGACGGCGTTCTTTTCCCATCGCCTGGTGAAGCCCCGCGTGTTCCTAGTGGCGCCGGCACCGAAATCAATCCCGAGGAGGAACACTCCGACGACCACGGTCCGCTGGATCGAAAAACCTGGCGTCGTGCAACCTATCTCGCCCTCGTTCTGCTGGCCGTCGTGTGCGTGGGGTTCTTCTATCTCATTCAAATGGCGCGCCGCATCAACTTTTCGCCAACGCCGGCAGCTTCGTCTGCCCCGCAGGCCAGCAATGCACCCAATAGCGCATCCAGCAAGGTTCCCGTCACGAACACGAACGCCGGGGAGCCCGCCGTATCCACCGCCCCCACCGTGCGCCTCTACACGGACCTGATTCCTGGCACAGTCTCAGTAGACGATGGCGAACCGCAAGACCTGAAAGATGGCGAGTTGATTCTCGACCATCTCGAACCGGGGCGTCATTCCATCAAGGTTGCGGGTCGGAGCGGCAACGCCGCCTTCAGCTTCGATGTCTCCGATAAAACGGCCCCGCAAGTGGTGGCGCCGCTTACCGCTAATAACGCGATGGCGGTTCTGATCTCCGCCCAGGATGGCAAAGGGCGCATCCTCACTAGTCTTTCCCAGCCGGACGTCTCCATCGATGGCAAATCGGTTGGGCAGGCCAGCGCCGACGGCCTTGCTTTGGACAATCTAGGCAACACTGACCACGAGTTGCAGGTCGCACAAGCAAGTGACCGTCAGCGCTTTGTGATGACCTACACGCCCGCCCCCGTTCTCACCGTCTACATCAAATCGGACGCCAATGCCGGCGTCGTGACGGTCAGTACCCAGCAGGACGACGTCAGTGTGTTCGTTGGCGACAGACTCTATCGCCGCAAAACCGATCATGGCCAGCTCCGCCTTCTGCTCAAAGTGGGCAGCTACACCGTTCGCGTTCACAAAGATGGCTTTGTTGATCCGCCGCCACAAAACATAGACGTTGTTAAAGGCCAGGAGGGCGAACTCTCCTTCGATCTGCTTCCCGTTCCCAATCTGGCTTCGCTCGAAGTCCAGGGCGCTGCACCCGGTACAACCGTTTTTGTCGATCAATCGCAGGTTGCAATTGCTGATGAGGCCGGCGTCGCCACTGTGAAGAATGTCAAAGAAGGGGAACACACGGTCGAGCTGCGGCAGGAAGGCTTCACGCCCAAAAAATTTGAGCGCGATTTCGCCGGCGGCTCGATCGTTGCTCTGGCGGCTCCCGATACCACTCTCCAAAAAGTCGCGCCTGAGTCGAAGGCCGCCGATCAGATTGCCGCCAAAGAAACTGCCGGCGAAGCGAAGACTGCCCCGCCTGTGCAGCCCGCCGCTCTCCCTGGTGAACAAGTTCGCCGCGGCGGCGGATTCGTCCATTACAACGTTCCCAAAACCACTGGCCGCTACTCCTTCACCGCCCACAGCAAAATCGGCGGATTCCTGAAACACGACAAATTACAGTGGTATGCCGGTTATCAAAACAGCGAGAATTACATCATGTTCTCGCTCGACGGCAAACACGCCAGTTTGCGTGAAATGCGCGATGGCAAATCGTACGAGGTGAATCGCATCCCCTTTGTCGTTGCTTCCGGTGAATGGGTCCAGGTCAATATGTCCGTCAAACCCGGCAGCATCACCGCCAGTGTAAAGTCGCCGGGCGAAGGCTGGAGCGAAATCGGTACCGCCTCCAGCACCGGACGCGATTTCACCCAGGACAAGGTGGGCTTCTATGTTCCAGGCAACGACGAAGTCGCTGTCGCTAACTTCCATTTCGCCCAATAATCATGAGGACTCATCAACGTGGATGAACGCGCTTTCTACCGTGAGCAGCAGGCCGTCAAACCGGCTAATTTGAATTGCACTTTCTGCCGAGCCAGCAACTCGTATGAACTCCGCTGGCTGGTCCGCCGCAAAGTCGCCAGCCTCCCTCGCAACGCCGATGAACGCGACCGCGCCAAATTCAGCAAAGCCGCCAGCTACATGGTCTTGCTGGACGACAAGGTGGCTTGCAAAGCGTGCCGCCGCACCTTCGAAGTTTCAGGCATTAAAACCACCGCGTTCCTTACCGATTAGCCAAAAAAAAATCACGCTCGATAGCTGAAGTACTTAGCGATCTGTTCCCCGATTCTGCCAATCGCATCTTCCAGGGTGGCTCCTTCGCCGAAATGATTGGCGGTGAATACGCTTACCACAATGTTGCGCGACCGGCTTTCGAAAATTCCCACATCGTTTCCGATGTAGGGCAGAAAATCGCCCGTCTTGTGCGGAATCACAAAGTTATCTACATACTTCGGGAGCCGTGTCCGGTAAACCTGACCGCGCATGATGGCCAGCATCTGCTCGCTGGCCTGTTTGCTCACTGCGTGGCCGGTTTTGATACGCTCCAAGAGCTTGCCAATATCCATTGGTGAAGACAACCCGAACGGATGCTCGCCTTTGCGATAAAAGTCTTCTGCGCTCGGAGCTGCCCGCAATGCGTCGAACCAGGCTTTCGCGGGAGCAGTGGCACGCGTTCGCGTGAGCCCGTAGTCTCTTGCCAGCGCGTTCACCGCCTCAATGCCGCCCACTTGCCGAAACAGCAGATCGGTTGCCGTGTTATCGCTCACGATAATCATCAGCGTTAGCAGATCGTGGATCGTAAGCGGAACTCCTTCGTCCAGCGAGCGAATAATGCCTGTTCCCGGCCGCTTGTCCTGGTTGCGCAACGTCACGCGATCGGTCAACTTAAACTTTCCCGCCTCAATCTGCCGGAACGCCTCCACCATCAGCGGGATCTTGATGACGCTCATGGTGTCCATCTGCTCGTCAGCGTTGATCGAGATCTCCTCGCCCGTCTCGAGGCACTTCAGGTAAATGCCCCATTTCGCATTTACCGACTTCGTAATCCGTTCGATGTTCTCCCGCAGCAAAGCGAGTGGAGTGGCTGCCTTTCTCTGAGCACGGAGTAAAGCCGGCGCAGCAGAGACCGAGCTCGCAATCGAAAGAAACAAACGTCTTTGCATGGCCGTTAACGCGTCACCGCAGGCAACAGCGTTAGGCGTTCCTCCGCCGCGGCTTCAACCGCTTTCCGCGAATAGGGCATCGGGTGGTAATGGCCATCCGCCCAGCCCTCGACCAGGTCGCCATAGTGCCGGTCTCCGAGAACAGCCGATTCCCCTGGCACATTCGTCATCACGGAACGGTCCCAGTCGCTCACATCCAGCACCTCACGGTAGGACGCGCCATGCGTTTGCGAATAATTTGGGCCGCCCGTCGCATTTACCGTGTATCCGTCACCCGGCCGCGCATGCGCCGGCAAATTTAAACTTGCCACGCCCAACGGATGCCGGAAGTACGCTTTGTGCAGATTGCCCCACTTCCATTCCGTCTCATCAGCCCCGAGACGTTCGTGAATCTCACGCAAACTCGCCTCCAGCGTCTTCCCCAACAGCGCATCTTTCTCACTACTCGCCTTCAACTCGTTGAGCAAAACATCCGGCGCCAGCCGAACCGAAGCTATTCCCTTTGGAAGCAGCGCGCGGTGCAGATGCTCAATCCAAACTTCGTAAACAAGTGCGGGACGCGAGTCCATACTCACGTTGCAGTTCCAACTCAGCAACTCGGAACGCATTTGCTCCGCTTCACTCCCTGGCGCCGGATGCCAGTCCTTCAGCAGAGCCAGGAAATCACGCGCCGGCAGCGAAACCGTATCCTGCTGCATGCGCGCAAAATCATCCACATCGAACTTTCGTCCGCTCGTCAGCATCTCGACAATGCGGTTGTATCTTGTTGGTGACGCCCACGCATACCCAAGAGCATGTGGATAACCCGGCGGGAGGATGTCGTGATTCGCAGTGGCCACAAAATGCCGGGACGGGTTGTACGCGGTTGGATTTTCCGTTACCGGCAGAAAGCCCGACCATTCGTAGTCACCCGAATCACCGGGTACCGGAAACAAACCTGCCCATCCATGCCGGACCGGCGCCTGGCCTGCTGCAATCCATCCGATGTTGCCTTGCCGGTCCGCGTAAACCAGGTTCTCTGAGGGGATTTTATAGCTGGCAACCGCTCGGCGAAATTCCGGCCAGTTCTCCGCGCGGGCCAGTTGCAATGCCGGCAAATAACCTGCGCCGCCTGCCGCCGTCCCTACCCAGCGCAACGCGTACGCGCGCTGGCGTCCGTCATCTTCATAAATCACCGGACCATGCAGCGTGTACTTCAGCTCAACTTCGCGCCTGCCTTCGCCCTTTACATCCACCGGCTGCTGTTCCACTTCAAACTTCTTCCAGATGCCTCGATACAAATACTGCGTTGGGTCCGCCGGATTCACTTTCTCCACATACAAATCCTGCTGATCGATGCCCACAATCGTGAATCCCCAAGCGATGTTCTCGTTGTGCCCGAGCGCAATCCCCGGCAGCGCCGGCTCGCCTGCCCCGATCACGTCCCATCCAGGCGCGACCAGGTGTACGGTCTTTCGCAGCGATGGCAGTTCGATCCCACGGTGCGGGTCATTGGCCAGAATAGGCTTGCCTGTGCGCGTCATCGTGCCGTCCACTACCCAGTTATTGCTTCCCTGCTCTCCGGGAAAATGGATAGCGCCAATCGCGGCCACGTAATCTTTCACGATCGCCGGCGTAATATCGGCCAGATCGAGTCCCTTGGGTACGATCAGCGGGATATGCGGCTCGGGCGGGAAGAGCCGATCGTCGGTCGCCAGTCCCATCTTTTCCACATCCAGCGTTCGGGTCACTTCGGCCAGCATGTTTCCGGTCATCAGCAGCCCCGCTATGCGCGCCGTCACATCCTCCGACGCCCACAGTCCCGGATCGAAGCCCGCCATCCGAAACTCCAGGGAACGCTGTCCGTTGAGGGAGCGAATGTAGGCGTTAATGCCGCTGGTAAACGCCCTAGCAATGGACTTCGCGTCGGGTGCGTAGCTACGCCACTCCTGATCCCAATCGCCTCGATAGCGAAACAATCGCGCCAGGCGATCGCGTTTCAGATACTTCGGCCCTAATACTTCAGCCAGCTTGCCCGTGCCAATCCGTCTCCATAAATCGATTTGAAAGAGCCGGTCCTGGGCAGTAATGTAGCCCTGTGCAAAAAACAGGTCGTCCGAGTTCCTGGCATAAATGTGCGGGACGCCCCAGTGGTCGCGTATGACCTCAACCGGTTCTTTCAAACCCTTCACCTGCAGCTGCGTCGCTACAACCGCTGTCTGACGGGGAAGAACAGCAACCGTGACACACAGACAGAATAAACAAGCCGCAAAACGCCGCCCCGGACTTAACATCCTACAAGTCTAGTCGTTCAACGCGCTTCCGCCATCGGCGCACTCACATCGCTACTTTTTGAAGCCAAATGCTTCCGCCCGGGTTGCGAAGGGCTAATGGCATCTTCTCTCTCAGCGTCGAATTGAAGCGGTGGGCCATGTAGTTGTTGAAGTATAAAATTCGGAAGTTTGAATTGTATTGCAAGAACGCTCGCAATAGATAAATTTCGTTAAACGAGCGATTCTCCCTCAGCCATGCAGGTGGATACTCGAACGGGTAAAAGACATCATGAATGTGAATCACCACGCCCGGATTCAACTCGGGCAGAATCCGAAAAAGATAATCTGTTACATCGCTTCCCGTCTTTGCCACATGGGAGGAATCGATAAATAAAACATCGTTCTCCCGAAGTTGCCGGAAGACCTCCGTCGGAACTTCCTGGACCCGTTTCGCCAAGATCTTGACTCGGTAAGGATCGTCTTCAGCAAGCATCGATAGTAGTCGTTCAGGAAAAGGATCGATGATTTGCAAGTCCATCTGCCGATCAAAAAAATGATCGTTTACGTCCATCGCGAGGCAAGATGAAAACCCGGAGCCGACTTCGATAAAGCGCTTGGGACGGAGCACGCGCAAGAAGCAAAATAGCACCCCGCCATCGCCGTGTTCGAAGAAATCATTATGCAGGTAATAACGAAGACCTGGTGTTTTATCGTCTCCATACGGTACTTCCCCAGCGAAGGGCGACATAGCAGTCAGCCATTGAAGCATGGCTTTGTCATCGAGAACCAGATCCGATCGATGAGGTATTTCAGTGGTGGAAAACCCGCTAATTATTTTTTGAACGCATGGATCATTCACATCAACGATAGGCGAGTAGTAATGGCCTGCTGGAACAAACACTGGCGATGGCCCCGGCAAAATTTCTTTGGACGACATTTTGTCTGACTTATATCACTGTTCTGAATGCACCCGAAGCCTTTGATCCAGCAGCTAAGTATTACAGTTTAGGGAGACGCAATGTTTGGTCGTGAATCTAGATCCGTTTTGGTGTTAGGGGCAGCCAGCGCGGTGCTCTGTTTCGGTCAGGTAAATGTACTTACCTATCACAATGACAACGCCCGTACGGGGCAGAATGTGGCGGAGACCATTTTGACGCCCGCCACCGTGAATGCGACAGGCTTTGGCAAGCTGTTTAGTTTTCCCATGGACGGGAAAGTAGATGCGCAGCCTTTGTATGTTTCGGGCGTCGTGATTCCGGGACAAGGAACATACAACGTGGTGTACGCGGCGAGCGAGCATGACAGCGTGTATGCGTTCGATGCTAATAGCGGCAAGCCGTTCTGGCAGGTCTCGCTATTGGGCGCGGGCGAGACCACGTCAGACATCCGGAACTGCGGCCAGGTGGCTCCGGAGATCGGCGTGACAGCAACACCGGTGATCGATTTGAGCGCGGGTCCGCACGGCACGATTTACCTGGTAGCCATGAGCAAGGATTTGGGCGGCAACTACTATCAGCGACTCCATGCGCTCGACATTACGACGGGTACTGAGGAGTTCAACGGACCCACGACCGTGCAGGCCAGCTATCCCGGCTCTGGCGCGAACAGCAGCAACGGGCAGGTGATTTTCGACGCGAAGCAATACAAAGACCGGGCGGGATTGTTGTTGCTCAACGGCGTGGTGTACACCAGCTGGGGTTCGCATTGCGATATCCAACCGTATACCGGCTGGATTATCGGTTACGACGAGGGTACTCTGCGGCAGACGAGCGTCTTCAATTTTGATCCCAATGGAACTGAAGGAGCTTTGTGGAACAGCGGCGGTGGGCCGGCCGCCGATGCGCAGGGAAACATCTTTGCGGCGGTGGCCAACGGGACCTTCGATACCGTGCTGACCGCGCAAGGATTTCCGTCAAGCGGCGACTACGGCAATGCTTTCGTGAAATTAACGCCGCAAAATGGGAGCTTGAGCCCGGCCGATTATTGGACCATGTCGAACTCGAACACCGAATCGGCCAGCGACACGGATCTGGGTTCGGGAAGCGTAGTGCTGTTGCCGGATGAAACAGACAGCAGCGGAACTGTGCGGCACCTGGCTGTCGGGGCAGGTAAAGATTCGAACCTTTACGTCATTGACCGGGACAACATGGGCAAATATGATCCGACAGCGAATGCCACGATTTACCAGCAGTTGAGCGGCGCGCTGCCGGGCGGGATCTTTTCTAATCCGGCGTATTTCAACGGCAACGTGTACTTTGGCCCAGTTGGCAGTGCGATCTACGACTTCCAGATTAGTAGCGCGAAGCTCAGCATGGTTTCGGCCACCGGCAATCTCTTCGGTTATCCGGGCGCAACGCCCAGCATCTCGGCGCAGGGGACTATCAACGGAATTCTGTGGGCTGTCGAGAACAGTAATCCGGCGGTCCTGCACGCTTACGATGCCACCGACTTAGGCGTGGAGTATTACAACAGCTCGCAAGCGGCTTCGGCGCGCGATCAGTTTGGCCCGGGCAACAAGTACATCACGCCCACGATCGCGGGAGGCCAGGTCTTCGTAGGTACGACTACCGGCGTAACTGCGTTTTCCATTCTTCCGAAACCGGTGCTGCCAAATGGCCAGTACCTGGTGATCAACCAGCTTAGTAACTTGGTGCTTGATGACCCGGCGTTTGAAACCGCATACGGGACGCTGGTAATCGAGTTTCTGTTAAATTACGGGGCGAACCAGGAGTGGACATTCACCTCGAACGGAAGCGGCTTTTACACGATTACCAATACGGCCAACGGACTGTTGCTGGCCTATCCAGGCGGTTCGATGGGACCGGGCGCGCCCCTGTTGCAGGAAACGGCAGATGGCACGGATGCGCAGTTGTGGTCGCTAACGGTTTCGGGTTCTGGTTACGTCATCCGGAACAAGGCGAGCGGGCTGGTGATAGACGACACCAACTGGAGCTTTCAACCTTGGACTGGAATGCAGCTGTGGCGCCCTTTGGGGAACAGTAATCAAGCGTGGCTCTTGCAATGATTAGCCGACCTGCAAAATAATTTTGCCGATATTCTCGCCGCTTTCCATGCGGGCGTGAGCGCGGGCTGAGTCCTCCAACGGGAAAGTGGTATCGACGATCGGCCGAATGATGTTCTTTGGCGGAAGAAGCGGCCACACGTCGGTGAGAAGACGTTTGGCCACCTCTCCCTTCTGTTGCGGAGTGCGGACGCGCATCGTGGACGCCATAATGCGCGCGCGTTTCCGCATCAGGTGACTGAGATTCAGTTCGGTAAGGGCGCCTCCCTGTGTCGAGACGATCGTGATACGCCCGTCAGACGCCAGAGCGTCGAGATTGCGGGCCAGGTAAGGGCCGCCGACTAGATCGAGGACAACGTCTACGCCGCGCTGCTTTGTGAAGGCTTTGGTTTGGGCGACAAAGTCACTCTCGCGATAGTTAATCGCATGCGCTGCGCCGAAGCGAAGACAGGCGGTGCATTTCTCCGGGCTGCCGGCAGTGGCGATAGCCTGTGCATGCCAGGCGTTTGCCACCATAACGGCGATGCTGCCGATACCGCTCGTGCCACCGTGTACAAGCACCGTTTCGCCAGCCTGTAGCGCAGCACGTGTAATGAGATTGTCGTATACGGTGAACATGTTTTCGGGCAGGGTGGCCGCCTCAATAACGCTCCAGTTTCTGGAACCGGGAGAACCTGCAGTGCCGGTACTGCGCAATATTCGGCATAGCCGCCGCCTGACAAAATAGCGCAGACGCGCTGGCCGGGCTCGAACGAAGTGACATCGCCGGCTACCGAATCGACGATCCCCGCCACATCGAGACCCGGGATTTCGGAAGCTCCCGGAGGCGGTGGATATTTGCCCTGCCGCTGTTGAGTATCCGCGCGGGCAACGCCGGCCGCTTTCACGCGAATGACGATTTCGCCCGGCTGCGGCGCGGGCCGCGGGCGTTCGACCAGTTTGAGTACCTCTGGTCCGCCGAAAGAAGAAATTTCGATAGCTAGCATAACCGTATTTTGGGGCCCGACCGATTTCGCGTACAATATTCGGCGACGGAGCGGCGAGTGATTAAGATTATTACGATCGAGCGCGAGTACGGAAGCGGTGCGGCGGTAATCGCGAAAAAATTGGCGGATCAATTAGGGTGGGAGCTCTGGGACCAGAAGATTACCCAGGAAATCGCCAAGCGACTGAAGTGCGATGTGAAAAGCGTAGAACAACGGGAAGAGAAGCCCGATTCGACTTTTTACCGGTTAATGAAGGTCTTCATGCGAGGCAGTTACGAGGAGCGTTTCGCCGGGACTGGAACCGAGATGCTCGATTCGGAGAGTCTTTCGAACCTGTTCGAGGCCGTTATTAAAGACCTGGGAGACCGGGGACCTTGTGTCATTGTCGGGCGGGCTGCGCCATGGTTTTTGCGGGAGCATACCAACAATATGGGACTGTTCATTTATGCGCCGCATGAAGAGAAAATGCGCCGCCTGCAGGCTGCCGGGAAAACCGTCCAGGAGGCCGAGGAGCAACTGGAACGCATGGACAGCGACCGCGCCGCTTTTGTAAAACGCTACTACAACAAGGTGTGGCCGCAGCGCGACCTATATCACCTGATGATCAACTCGATCATCGGGGATGACGCTGTGATTGAATTAGTGCTGCGAGAGATGGAGATCTTAAATACGCGAAACGGGTGAATAGCGGGGGCGACTTCCTACACTTACTTCTTCTGATCTTCTTTCTCTTTTAGGTCTTCTTCGACAGTTTCACGGTCGCCTTCGGCCTGAGAAGGCACAGGCCTTTCTTCGTCCGCCAGATCTTTATCCGGCTGACTGTCTTTGTTCTTCGGATCGCTCATACCTGTAGAGTCGCACAGGGCACGGCTGCGCGCCGCCATTCAGCAAAGGAACTCACCTGCCTTTCGGGCGGGGCGCTTGATCCGGGCCCGTTGTGCGCGTGCTCCTCAAAAGCAAGCACAGGCCGCGATGCCGCGCCACCAGACGAAAGAGGAACTTCGGCGGACTTGGGCCTAGCGCACAGCCGGTTTGGGGCGTCGTGCGCGATTTCACGAGAGGGCGAGTCAGTTGTGCGCGCGAGTTTCTTAGAAGTGCGGATCGGGCATCCTGTTTCAATCGGTGCGCAGGCGGAATATGGTGGTAGCGCGAAACTGCTGACCGGGCTCTAGTTGGGTCGACGGGAATTGCGGTTGATTGGGTGAATCGGGAAAGTGCTGCGTCTCAAAGCACATGCCGGTGCGGAAGCCGTATACGGAGCCTTTTCCTTCTACTGAACCATCGAGATGATTGCCGGTGTAGAACTGCATGCCGGGTTGCGTGGTGAGAACATCGAGAACGCGCCCTGATTCTGGATCGAGCGCTCGCGCAGCCAGAACGGGGGCGTCGCCGTTGCGATTCAAAACATAGTTATGATCGTAGCCCGCGCCTAGCTTCAGCTGCTCGTCCGGCTCGTTGATGCGGCTGCCAATCACGGTCGGCTGGCGAAAGTCGAAAGGCGTATTGTCAACCGATCGCAGTTCCCCGGTCGGAATGAGATGGGCGTTGACTGGCGTGAACTGGTCGGCGTGTATTGTCACGACGCTGTCCAGAATTTTGTGGGAACCAGCGCCGCGCAGATCGAAGTACGAGTGGTTGGTTAGATTTAGAACGGTCGCTTTATCGGTGGCGGCTTGATAATCGAGGTGTAATTCATCGTCAGGAGTTAAGGTGTAGCGGACTTTGACCTGCAAATTGCCCGGATAGCCCTCCTCGCCATCGGCACTCAGATATTCGAGTTCCAGCGCGGGCTCGTCACCCGAAACTTCGTGCGCGCGCCACAATACCTTGTCGAAACCCCGGGTTCCGCCATGCAGAGAGTTCTCGCCATTGTTGCGCGCAAGCGTATAAGTCTGCCCGTCGAGACTGAACTGAGCGTGGGCGATCCGGTTCGCATAACGGCCTACTAGCGCTCCAAAAAACGGGTTCTTGTGGAGATACTCATCGAGTGTTTCGAAGCCCAGCACGATGTCCGCGAATTGTCCCAGCCGATCGGGAGTTTTGAGGCTGATAAGGCGTCCACCATAAGTGGTTATTTTAGCTTCGATGCCATGCTGGTTGCGCAGTGTATATAGGTCGACGGGTTTGCCCGACGGGAGTTTTCCCCATGCCTCTTTGGTGATCACGCTCATGTATTGTATGAATTCCTGCCCGGAGACAAAAGTAGCAAACTACCCCTCTTGATATGAATAACTCCCGCCAGCCAGCGCCGGCAGCGCTCATATCCGTGGTTATTTTTTTGAGCGCGTTTCTGCTTTTTGCTCTAGAGCCGCTGGTAGCCCGGCGCATCCTGCCATGGTTTGGCGGATCGTCGGCGGTATGGTCTATCTGCCTGGTTTTTTATCAGACGGCGCTGCTGGCGGGCTATCTCTATGCACGGCTGTTGACGCGTTATTTGTCTTACCGATGGCAAGCCTATGCGCACCTTAGCCTGCTGACGGCATCGCTAGTGCTGCTTCCCATCGGTCCGGGGAATCGCTGGAAACCATTTGCGGTTGACCATCCGGCGTTGCTGATCATCTGGATGTTAGCGGCCACCATCGGTCTGCCGTTTCTAACACTATCGGCCACCAGCCCTTTGCTGCAGGCCTGGCTGGCGCGTAGCGGATCGCGCACCCCGTACCGGATGTTTGCGGTATCGAATTTTGCTTCGCTCGCGGCGCTGCTGGTGTACCCGACAATCGTGGAACCATGGCTTGGAACTCGCTGGCAGAGCGTGGCCTGGTCCGTGGTCTTTGCGGTGTTTGCTTTGCTCTGCGGGTGGGTGGCCTGGTGGAGCAGGCGCAGCAACCGAGACGTTGCAGAGGATCAAGATGAATCAGGACGAACCGCCAACTTGCGAAAGGCAGAATGGTTCGCGCTGGCCGCTTACGGGTCGATGCTGCTGCTCGCGATCACCAACCACATAGACGAAAATGTGGCTGCGGTTCCCTTTCTTTGGGTCCTTCCGCTGGCTATTTATCTGTTGAGTTTTGTCCTGACTTTCGGATCGTGGAATATCTACCGGCGTTCGTTGTGGACCCGGCTGCTGGCCTTCACTCTGGGCACTCTGGGCTATGCGATTTACAACATCAACTCGGTGGAAGCGATCCAGGTGAGCTTACCGATTTTTCTCGCGGGATTGTTCGTGTGCTGTTTGTTTTGCCACGGCGAGTTGAACCGGCTTCGGCCTCCGCCCCGGGAGTTGACGAGTTTCTATCTGTTTATCGCGGCAGGCGGAGCAGCTGGAGCAATCTTCATTGGGCTACTGGCGCCCCTCGTATTCGATGGTGTTTACGAGCTGCCGTTGGCGCTCGTCTTTACAGCTTTGCTCGCCTGGCTGCTGATCTGGCGCGAGCGTATCTGGGCGCTCCGGTTGCTGTGGGGCGGTGTTACGGCTTGCATGGTCGTCGTTGCGGTGACGAACGTTCAGGCCTATCACGCGAATGCGCTCTCGCTCCGGCGCAGTTTCTATGGATCGCTGCGTGTGACCCAGACCCCGCACGCCGGACTCGATCAGGAAAGAATCCTGTATCACGGAACCATCGAACATGGCTCCGAGTTTGTCCTGCCGCCCAGACAGAGCCGGCCAACAACTTACTACGGACCTGACTCGGGTATCGGGATCTTGCTGCGCGAGTGTTATAGCGGACCGAAGCGCATAGGAGTGGTCGGTCTCGGCACCGGTACCCTTGCCGCTTACGGACGCGCGGGTGATGAGATCCACTACTTCGAAATTAATCCGCAAGTCTCGGACTTAGCGAACGCGCTGTTCTTCTATTTGCGAGATACACCGGCGCACGTGAACATCACCATCGGAGACGGGCGACTGGCGCTCGAGCGCGAAACCGGGCCGCCCTACGACGTCCTGGTACTCGATGCTTTTTCGGGCGATGCAATACCAGTCCATCTGTTGACTAGGGAAGCGATGAATTCATACCGGCGGCGTTTGAAGAGTGATGGCGCAATCGCGTTCCACGTGTCGAACGATTTTCTCGATCTGGGGCCAGTGGTGGCGCAGCTCGCGAACGATGCCGGATACCGGTCCGTGATGGTGCATAATCACCGGGATGACGACGGGGCGATTTTGCCGGCCGACTGGGTATTGGTGACAAACAATCCGGAGGTGCTGGAGAATGCCGCCATACGGATCCATTCGAGGCCAATCAACGAGGAGCGTGGAGTGCGTGTCTGGACAGATGACTACAACAATCTATTTCAAGCGCTCAAGAAACCCACCCTGTGAGCGTTTAACTCCCTGTTGCCCCGATCTCTGATCGCCGCGCCTTGCCTGGACTTCGGTTATCTTTGTAGTATTCAGCTTGACTAGAAAGGACGGTGCCCACATGGCGACCTCGTTCGAACTTAATGGGCAGACCAAGTCTGTCGACGTGGATGCGCAAACCCCTCTGTTGTGGGTGTTGCGCGACACGCTCAATCTTACCGGCACCAAATACGGCTGCGGTATTGCGGCTTGTGGAGCTTGCACGGTGCATATCGACGGCGAGCCCGCCCGCTCCTGCGTGTATCCGGTCTCAGCGGTCGCCGGCAAGAAGATCACCACCATCGAGGGTCTTTCGCAAAATCGCTCTCATCCTATCCAGCAAGCCTGGATCGCCGAGCAGGTCCCGCAATGCGGGTACTGTCAATCCGGCCAGATCATGACCGCTGTCGCATTTCTGAAAAAACACCCGCACCCGTCTGCGGCCGATGTCGACGAAGCCATGTCCAATAACATTTGCCGTTGCGGCACCGCTCTGCGCATCCGCCGCGCCGTCCTGCGAGCTGCTACGACCCAGACTGCCGGGGGTGAACTGTGAGCACTACGGTCAACGCGTTAAGCCGCCGCACCCTCCTTAAACAATCCGCGCAGGCCGCCGGCGCCGCCACTGCCGCGCTCATCATTGGGTTTGAAGTTCCTGCTGTTGCTAAAGCGGCTCCCGAAACCAAGGCCGTCAATCCGTTTCAAGCTTGGATACGGCTCGATGCTAACGGCATCGTTACGCTGGCTTGTTCGAAATCCGAAATGGGCCAGGGCATTTCGACGGCCCTCCCGATGATTTTGGCCGATGAGCTCGGCGTTGAGTGGAAGAACGTGCGCGTCGAACAAGCGCTTACGAACGCCGCTGTTTTCGGAGATCAAGGGACCGGTGGCAGCGGCAGCGTGGCGGGCATGTGGATGCCTCTGCGCCAAGCCGGGGCGGCCGCGCGCATCATGCTCGTTTCCGCCGCCGCACAACGCTGGCAAGTCGCGCCGGAGACTTGCACCGTTTTAGGCGGGGCGGTTCACCATGGCAGCCAGTCTGTCGCGTACGGCGACCTAGTCGCAGACGCCGCGAAACTTCCCATCCCTGACTTCTCCAAAGTCCCTCTCAAGAAGCCGGCTGAATACCAGCTGATCGGCAAGCCCGTTACCCGCAAAGACATTCCGTCTAAGACGGACGGCAGCGCTGTTTTCGGCCTCGATGTGCGTGTGCCTGGCATGTTGTATGCCGTGGTCGCACGCTGCCCGGTCTTTGGCGGCAAACCGAAATCCTTCGACGCCTCCAAAATCAAAGCGATGAAAGGCGTGCATGACGTCTTCGAAATCCCGGCGGTTCCCGAGGGCGTTCACGCTTGCGGCGGCGTTGCTTTCGTGGCGGACTCGACTTACACCGCTCTGCAAGCCCGCAAGCAGCTGCAGATTGAATGGGACAACGGTCCGCACGCCGCCGAATCGAGCGACACGCTGCGCCGCCAGTTCCGCCGACTGGTTGACTCCCAGATGAAAGTCGTGCTTAACGTGGGAGACACGCAGGCAGCTATGGAAAAGCTGCCCGCCGCTAAAAAGGTCGAAGCCGATTACGAACTTCCGTTTCAGGCGCACGCGACTATGGAGCCGATGAACTGCACGGTTCACATACAATCCGATTCAGCGGAAGCCTGGGCGCCGTCGCAGGGTCCCGATTGGGCGCAATCCGTGATTGCGCAAGTGAGCGGTCTGCCGCCCGAAAAAATCAAGGTTCACACCACGCAAATGGGAGGCGGCTTCGGTCGCCGTTATCAGGCCGATTTCGCCATGGAAGCCGCTCAAGTGGCCAAGAAAGTCGGAAAGCCCGTGCAACTCGTGTGGTCTCGGGAAGACGACATGACGCACGATTTTTATCGCCCGGCATCCTATCACCGCATCACCGGAGGTATCGACGAGCAGGGCAACATCGTTTCCTGGCAGCATAAGAGCACATCGACCTCTATCGCGGAATGGTGGCAGCAGAAGGCGCCGCCCGAGTCCTCCGAATTGGGTTGCACGTTGCAGATGCCCTATCTCACTCCGAATTATAAGCTCGAGTATTTGCCCGCTGCATCAGGCGTGCCGCGAGCCTGGTGGCGGTCGGTCGAAGCATCGTCGATCGGCTTTGTGATGGAGAGTTACATGGATGAGCTCGCGCATGCCGCAGGTGTTGATCCATATCAGTTCCGCCTGCAGAAACTTGGCAATGCGCGTTTAGTCAAAAGCCCGCTCAATCCAAAAGACGTGCCGCTCGATACCGCGCGTCTGAAGGCCGTTCTTCAATTGGCCGCCACCAAGGCCGGCTGGGATCAGCCGATGCCACAGGGCCAGGGTCGCGGCATCGCCTGCCATTTTTCTTTCAACAGTTATGCCGCGGCGGTGGTTGAAGTCGCCGTCACCGGCAAAGCTGTTCTTGTATTACGCGTGGTATCGGCTGTCGATATCGGAACGATTGTGAATCCCGCAGGTGTCACCGCGCAAGTTGAAAGCGCCATCGTCTACGGCCTGACGGCTGCTCTTAAGAGCCAGATCACTATTCAGAATGGGAGCGCGGTAGAAACCAATTTCAACAAATTCACGACGCTCTCGATGAAAGAGACTCCCGCCATCGAAGTGCACATGGTTCCGAGCGATCTTGCGCCGACCGGGATTGGAGAGCCCGCTCTACCGCCCATTGCCCCAGCACTGGCCGGCGCGATCTTTGCCGCTACCGGCAAACGCGTTCGACGCCTGCCTATTGTTCCGGCCGATCTGGCTTGATCGATCCGGCTTGACTGACCTGACCTAACTGGATGGCATCTTCTCTCGATGAGCAGTTCATGCGCGCTGCCATTGAAGAAGCGCGGCTAGGTGATCGAACGCCAGGGGCCGGCGAAGTTGGATGCGTTATTGTTCACGACGGGCAAATCGTTGCGCGCGGCCACAACGAAGTGCATCTCTACAATGACCCTACTGCTCACGCCGAAATTGTCACGCTTAGACGGCTAGGTCAGGCAATCGCGGCTACTGATTTTGCCGGCTACACTCTTTACGTCACGCTTCAGCCTTGCAGCATGTGCGCCGCTGCCTGTGTTTGGGCGCAGATCAGCCGCATCGTTTTTGGCGCGGCGCGCAGTGACGTTCATTCCATGTACTTCGATACACGCCACATCAATGCGTCGCAGCTGATCGCGGACGCTTTCCAAAGCGATCTCACGCTTGAAGGCGGCGTCCTGGCGCAGGAATGTGCAGCGTTCTATTACAAACCGAATGACGATCCACCTAAGGCCGAACAGGAGAATTGCTAAATTTTTCGCCTCTTATGTTTTCTTGTTCATCGACTCGCCCTTTGCTACATGCTGCCGTTTTATTCTTCCTCGCGCCGTTGACATCCATAGCGCAGTCGCCCGCGGATGATCAAGCTGCGCAGCATGCGACCGCTCAGCTCCGGTCCGGTGATCTTACCGGCGCCGAGCGTTTGCTGAGCGGCGTTGCGAGTAAATCTCCCGCTGTCAATGAGGTCAGGCTCCAACTAGCCTTAGCACTGGCGCAACAGCACGAATACGCGCGCGCGGCTGTTTGCATCCGTGACGTTCCCCCGCCCAGAGCACCGGAAGCACGCGCCCGATATTTCCGTGTCGCTGCCTCCATTCACGCGGGTTCCGGTGATGCGCGCGACGCGGCCGCCGATATGGAGCAGGTCGTGCATGTCGCGCCCAATGACGTCAATTTGCTGCTCGCCGCCGCCCTGGCCGAATCGAACGCCAACAGGCATGCGGAAGCGGCAACCCATCTCGCTCACGCTTTCGCTCTCGCGCCGGAGCGTCTTGACGTTCTTTACAATCTCGCTCTCGAACAGTTTCGGGCCGGGCAACTTGACGGCGCGCTCGCCAGTATCGCCAAACTTCGTGGCCAGCAGGATAATGCGGATGCCGCAGATCTCTCGGGCGATATCGAAGAGCAGCAACACAACTTTCTAGAAGCCGTTCACAGCTACCAGTCAGCCGTAGCGCTCGCGCCCGGTGAAGAAAGATATCGGGTCTCACTCGGCCTCGAGCTCATCCGGCACCAGAGTTTCGATGCTGCTCTTGCCGTCTTTGAACAGGGAGCAAACCTGTTTCCGGCTTCCGCCCGAATCCAAATTGGGCTTGGCCTCGCGCAGTTTTTTCTCAACCGGTTTGAACCGAGCGCGGCTTCTTTTCTTAAGGCCGAAAAGCTCGACGGCGGCTCCGGCATTGGCGTTCGCTATCTTGGCATGACACAGGTGCGTATCCCGCAGGGTCCGCTGCCGGGTGCGGTTGCCGCGGTGTGCACGCGCAGCGACGCCAATCCAGGTGATGCTGCTGCCAATTTATGGTGCGGATCCATGCTTTATCGCCAGGCCTATCATGCTGGTGAAAAGGCGGGGGCCTCGCGCAGCCTGAACTATTTACGCGCCGCCCAGAAACTCCAGCCTGCCGATGCAGTAGCCAACTGTGAACTGGGCCGCGCGTTGGTTTGGACCGAGGCTTGGAGTGCGGCACGCGCGCCCCTTGAGAGCTGCGTGCGCCTTCTGCCCGATTCCGGAGAAGATCATTACCGGCTCGGACGTGTTTACCAACGTCTCGGACTCGACCAAGCCGCCCATCGTGAAGCCGAACTGAACCGCCACGCTCGCGCCGAACGCGACCGGCGCGAACTGGAAACGACAAAGTTCGTCTACCAGATCCTTGACCGGCCTGCCACGGACCATTAAGCCCACTGTCACTTACTTCTATGCGAGGCGCGGTTGCGGCAAGAAAAAGGAAATGCCGCCAGGAATGGCGGCATGGCAGGCCAGGAGGCCCGCTCCACCCGTGGCGTTGAACCGTTTCTGTGATGCCTTACGGATTTTTCCATTCGAGCGCGAAGAGATCCGCTGACCATAAGTTCACCGAAATGAGCGGAACACTGTCGGTGCTCAAGCCCGGGAACGTGTAATCACGGCGTCTGCCTGTGGCACGTTATCGAGATCGGCAACTCGCTCCGGCGCTTTGTCCGCCACCCGCACCCGGTAAATCGGCTGCTTGTCTTCCATGAAGGCATGGAAATAATGTATTTTGCGTCTTTCGACCACTGCGAATTATCCACGCTGCGCGCCGCCAGTTCCGTCCATTTCTTCGTTGTCCGGTCGAACAGCATCAGTTTGCGTTGATCCAGGGGCATCGCCGCGATGTAGCGTCCATCCGGCGACCACCGCGGGCTGAACATCCCTTCCGAGCAGGGTAACGTCGTAACGCTTCGGCGTCGCAAGTCAATGGTGTAAATTGCTTTCCGTGCCGAATCTTCATGTACTCGGGCGACCGTCCGAACACCAGCGAATTTCCGTCGGGCGACCAGCCAGGGTCCGCCTCGCTGTGCCCATCCTTGATCAGCGTTTGCAAATCGCCGCCCTCGGTCGGTAGCAGAAAAGTCTTCCAAGGCGCGCCCGGCTTTTTGCCCATTAACGCCAACTGCTTGCCATCGGGCGACCAACTCATCATGAACACCTGCATTTGCCCGGAAGTGAGCCGCAAACGTTGGCTGCCATCGATCCGGCTCTGCCACAGCGAGCCGTCTTTCAAGCTCACCCAGGCCACACGCGTGCCATCGGCTGAAAAGGTTGTGCGCCCTGCAGTGCTCAATTCAGGCAGAAAACGGACAAATCGATGCGACTGGGCGTCGAAACGGCAGAGTTGCCTCTGCGTCCGCGCACCGATAACAAACAAACGATTTCCATGACGCGCGGGAACTGGAGCAAGATATTTCAGCGGGCCAGCTGTCAATTGAATGGGCTTTAGGCTCCGCGGATCCCACCACGAGCGCCGCTGGGGAAGCATCCAGATGTTGCTTGCGCCTTCGCTGCCAGCCTGAAAAACGTACGAGCGGCCATCGGGCATCCAGGAGCCGCAGCATTCCGCGGGCGGCTTGTTCCATCCGCTCAAGATCGGCTTCAGGTTCCTTCCGTCGACCGAGAGTTCCCAAATCGAAGTGGTCCGCGTAGCGGGTTCCAGCAGAGTAAATCGTAAACGCGTGCCGTCCGGCGACCACCGCATCCAAAATGCCCGTCCCGGAACGCTGGCGAATTTCGCCGCGGTCTGACCGTCATCGCGTAAGACCCATAACTCGCGCCCACTCGCGTATAGGATGGATTGCCCGTCGGGCATCCACGCCGCATCATGGGCCAGCACATTCGTTACGAGCTGCGCAGCGCCTCCCGATGACGGCACAATCCACAACGGCCGCTCAACCTGTGACGACGAGTGATCCTCGACTAGCAGTTTCGATCCGTCGGGTGAAATGTCTGCCAGCGCAGGCCGAGTAATCTCTCCGGGCGTCAACAAGGAAAAGCTCTCGCCGTCTCCCCCCGACAGCATTCGCCAACGTGACCTTTCCGTCCCGCATCGCTTGGAAGTAAATACGAGCCCCGTCGGTGGCTACGCCCGCAAAGCTCTCCAGCCCAATGTCGCCGGGATACACTCGTCCGGTCCAGGTAATTTGCGTGGCGTCCACCAGGCGCGGCTGTTCTTCCTTGTTTCTCAGGTAGGAACAGAACGACAACGGTTAAGGCGAACGAAAGACCAGCTACGGCGATTCCCCGCGCATAGCCAGGCCCGCGATCTTTCGCGAGGGCAGGCTGATCAACCAGAATCGGTGTTGCCACGATATCGGGCGTCACTGGCAGCGGTTCTACCATCGCAGGCATTGCCGCAGGAGACGTCGTACGAATTACCGGATCGCAAACCGTTTCGACTGGCGCGATGAATCGGTATCCGCGGCGCGACAGCGTCTCGATAAAGCGCGGTCGGGTGGACGAGTCGCCGAGCACTTCCCGCAGCTTGGCGATCGCGCTTCCCAGGCTGTGATCGAAATCGACAACCGTGTCCGTTCCCCAAATCTGAGCCTGAAGCTGCTCACGCGTCACCAGTTCGCCCGGGCGATTGAGTACCTTTTCTCCTTTCATTTGAAAGACTTAATCGGTGATTTTTAAATGATCCGCAACTGAAGCAATGAGGATTGAAACTTACCGGGTGCCCCGCTACCGTTGATCCTACGTAGCAACGGCGATTGCCGCCGGATGATGATTTTAAGGGGTTGATGTTCAAGGATCATGTCGCACCTTCGCTTTCTTCTGTTTCTTTATTTCCTGCTGCCGACTGTCGTTTTGGCGCAGATCGATACCGGCGCGATCGTCGGAACGGTAACGGATCAAACAGGCGCGGTGATTCCGGACGTCAGGATTACGGTCACCAACAAAGCCACGGCGGTTGCCGTTGCCGCCACCACCAACGCACAGGGCCAGTATCAGGTAGCAGCGCTCATCCCGGGGACGTACCTTGTGAAAGCCGAAGCGCCCGGTATGGGGGCCCAGAACTACGACAATATTCGGATTGACGTACAGTCGCGCCCGGCGATTGACTTTCGGCTGTCAGTCGGTTCCGTGCAACACGTGGTCACGGTCGACGCCGTCTCGCCCATTCTTCAAACCCGATCCGAACGCATCCAGCTGGGAAGCGCGTTCGCTCCTCAAGCCGGATCGTCTGGACTTCGCGCCGCGCTTCGGTCTGGCCTATCAGCTGGCGGATCGCTGGGTGATGCGCGGCGGTTTCGGCATGTTCTACCAGCACGGTAACCGCTTCGGATCGGAAGCCGTGATGAACCTGAATCCGCCCTTCGAACTGAACAGCAATGTCTCGCAACAGCAGGGCAGCACCACACCGCAATTCATCCTGAGTAACGGTTTTCCGATTGACCTCTTGAACTCTCAGACTGTCAACTTATCCCAGCTTCAGATTCGCGCGCAGGATCCAAACCAGCGGACCAGCTACGTTGAGCAGGCGAGTCTCGGAACGGAGTTTCAACTTAGCAGCAATACGGTGTTCTCCACCGATTACGTGGGAAACTTCGGCCACCGCCTTTCACGCCTTCGTAATTACAATCAGGGCGTTATTACCGGCTATGACGGCAGCGGCAATCCGCAGGTAGTTTATCCCTACGCCAATCTAAACGACAACGCAGCAGGGCAGCATGCATTTTTGGAGTATCTGAGCAACGACGGTAACACGAGTTACAACGGGCTCGACGTTTCCTTGAAGCGCCGTTTCACCAATGATCTGTCCTTTGGCATCAGTTACACCTGGAGTCACAACATCTCCGATTTCAACGTGCCGATCAACGGCAATTATACGCCGCAGAACGCTTACGATCTGGCAGCGGAGCGGAGCGACTCCACGCTCGACGTGCGCCGTCGCTTTGTGAGTAACGCGTTATGGGTGCTGCCGGTCGGCAAAGGGCACGCCCTGTTGAATCACGGGCCGGCTTCGCAGGTGTTGGGAGGATGGCAGTTGAACGGCATCTTCACGCTGCAAACCGGCAATCCGTTTACGATTGAGGCTCCCAACGAGAGTGATACGGGCAGCAATCACGATTCGCGCGCCAACTGCGATGCCAATCCATTTGCAGGCGCTTCGAGTAATCCGCGCGATTACGTTTCCACCGGCAGCGGCTTCTTTATCAACCCGGCGTCGTTCAGCATCCCGGCTTTCGGCCATTTTGGTAGCTGCGCGCCGTATAGCGTGCACGGGCCGGGCTTGCAAAACCTGGATCTGAGCCTGTTCAAGAACTTCGTCGTGACCGAAAGCATGCACGTCGAGTTTCGTGCCGAATTTTTTAATTCGCTGAATCACGCCAACTTCGCCGCACCGTCCGCCAACATCTCGAACCCCGGCTCTTTCGGCAAGGTGTACGGCACGGTAGGGGATCCGCGGCAAATTCAGTTTGCCTTGAAACTCTACTTCTGACGGAGAGCCAGTGGAGTGTCGCGATGAAAACGTTACCACGCGATGCAACTCCGGTCGCTCCGCTCGCGGCCCTGAGGCAGCGTATTCTTTGATCGGAGCCATGAGACATCTGAGTTGGTAAGTCAAGCGGAAAAGGCGACCGGTTGAGAGAAACCGGCAGTTTTTTCCCACAAGATTTCCAGGCCGTGATCGGACGCCGAGTGACGCGCCTGAAGGCGGTCGGAATAGCGGAGATCGTCGTAGGGCGTGCGGTCTTTCCAGCATCGGAACAGAATGCGGATCCACTTAAACGCAACGCTTCGAACCGCCGCCCGATGTCCCTTGCCGCGTGCTCGTTGTGCCTCATAATGCGCACGCGCCCAAGCACAGCGAGGCAGCGAGTGTTGCGCCCACTCTTGAAAGGTCTGTTTGACGAACTTCGGACAAGCCCAGCGGGTATGGACCCATTGGCGTTTGCCGCTGGCTTCGCGAACCGGCGCAATCCCGCTGTAGCTCTGAATACTGCCAGCATCTGGAAAGCGGTCGCGCTGCGTGCCGAGTGCAGCAATGAGCCGCGGCGCCAGAGCTTTCCCGGCGCCAGGAAACGAACTCACAATCGAAAAATCAGGATGCTGCTCGACAAGGGCTTCAATCCGCTCGTCATACTGCTGAATCGCCTTCAGCAGCAATCGGAGTTGCCCTATCACGTCTTGCACGAACAACGTTCCACTCTCCACCACCGCCCGGTCCTCGGTCGCCGGGATAGCCTGGCGGATCTGCTCGATCACCTGATCCACATCAGCAGGACAGGAACGGCCATCCTTGGTCAGAAACACTTTCAGCCGGCGCCGCGCTACCTTTTGCAAGGCCTTTAGCTCCGGCCATTGCTCAAGACAGCGCCACACCAGCATCGAATCGGCTGACCCGAACCAACTCAGTATCTGCGGAAAGTACAGCTTCAAACGATTCGTCAGCTGATTCAACAGGGCTGTCTTGTGGTTCACTTGTCTGCGCCGGTCTTCCACTAAAAACTGCAATAACCGGGTCTGTTCTGTGTCCGGGTTCCAGACCTGCAACCGCTCTCGATGCTTCACCAACAGATCGAGCTGCACATCCGCATCCAGCGGATCGTTCTTGCTGCCGGAGGGGTAAATGGTCTTGCGAAAGTGACTGGCCGTCGCAGGATGCAGCGGGTAAAGCACGAACTGCCCATACTTGCTGAGACTAAACAACAGAGCGCCTCGTGTCTGCTCCAGGCAAATGGCCATCGGCCGGTCGCCAAAACGTTGCCTCAACTGATTTACCCAGGCATCAATCGCCTCCGGCGTGTGTGCGATCTGACCGCGTTCACGCTTCTTCTGGCCTGGAACTTCCATGGCCCAATCGTGCTTCGCGTCGGCCCAATCGATGGCGATGAAGGCCGCCCAATCCGGCTCGGCTGCCTCACACTTCCTGCTCTCGAACATCAACCTGTTTACTCTCCTTTTATCAACTCAGGATCGAGCCGGTCTTCTGGTTTCCGCACGAAGGGCTTATAGTGAAGTCTGAAGCGATCAGACGACATCTGAGGATTCGTCTGGGAAAACCAGGTCCCCGTCCGGTCGAGTCTCTCGCGAAGACGTCGCACGTCAGCGAAGCGAAATTCGTACCGGCGGGGCGCCTGCTCTTCTTTAGCCAAACACAGCCCGATTTCCACCGGACAGCAGCGCCGACCACTGTGAATAACCGCTCCGCGCACAACCAAAGACAAATCAACTATAAGCGAAGCGATTGGAGTTCTTTACCTCAGTATCAAACGAAATGGTTGCGACACTCCACTAGTGCCCTGATGCGTTACTTTGTGATTCTATTCGCCATGAGTGTGGCCGCCGATCTCGCGTGGGCAACGTCCCAGCTTCGTATCAGCGACATCGTTACAGATAAAGCGCGTTATGCTCCGGGCGAAGCTGTTCGGCTATTTGTTCACATCGAAAACCCGGCGGCGGAAACACTGCACGGCAAGCTGACCGCGACACTAGAGGACTGCGGCCGTTCTATTGCGACAAGCGAGCTTCCAGTGGCGATTGACTCACAAGCAGAACAAGTAATTACATTTCCGCTGGCGCCTCCGGGGGCGGATTACCACGGATACCGTGTCGCGGTGCAACTTCGAGACGCGAACGGCGTTAAACTGACCGAGAGCGCAACCGCGCTGGATGTTTCGTCGCAGTGGACGCACTTCCCGCGCTACGGTTACCTCGCGCACTTCGACGAAACGATCCCAGTAGAGCAGTGGCTGTACCAGCTGAACCGCTTCCACATAGATGGGCTGCAGTATTACGACTTTCAGTACAAGCACCACCTGCCGTATGTCGCCTTACAACCGCCCTTGGATGTGTGGCACGACATTGCAAACCGCAACTCGTCGCGCAAAACGCTACAGGCGTTCCTGCTCGCCGCTAAGAAATACAACATGGTCAACATGGCGTATAACGCCAGCTACGCTGCCTATGCAAACGCATTCCGCGATGGCAGCGGCGTTCAGCTGCAATGGGCAGCCTGGGACAATGCCGGCGCGCCGCGCAACGAAGCGCCTATTAAAGCATTCCGGCTGCCGCCGAACTGGGCGACCCCGAAGCTGATATATATAAACCAGAATGACGCCGGGTGGCAGCGCTACATCTTTTCGAAGATGGCGGAGTTGCTGACAGAGTTTCCGTTTGATGGATGGCACATCGACACCTACGGCGATGCGAAAGCGTACGCCTATGACCGTTCTCCCATCGATTACGTCGGCGGTTTTCCCGAGTTCGCCGATAACGCGCGCGCGGCTTTGAATTGCCGCATTCTGTTGAACACCGTCGGCGGTCACGGTGAGATTGGAATGGCGCATTCGGCAGCCGATTTCGTCCATTCCGAGCTGTGGCCGGGCGATCACGATACTTACGCGAGTATCTTGCAGGCGGCCGATGAGATCCATGCCGCCAACCGGCAGAAAGCCGTTGTCTTTGCCGCCTATCTGCACCGGAAATTGTCAGATGAGTTGAAGGATGGGAAAAAAGGCGGCGCTCACTTCGATTTGCCGGCCGCATTGCTGTCGGATGCAATCATCTTTTCGGCGGGGGCGGCCCATATGGAACTCGGCGATGGCCTGCGGATGCTCTCAAATCCGTACTATCCGGCGATACGGCGATCACCATGACGCCGGAATTGATTCAGGATTTGCGTTCCTATTATGACTTCCTGGTCAGCTACGAGAATTATCTGCGTGACGGGATGGAGGGCGCTTCGTTTCCGGTCGACTTATCCGGTGCACTCCAAACGCGCAGCGGCGAAGCCGGGGGTGTTTGGACCATTGTCCGCCAAAAGTCCAATCTGGCCGTCGTTCACCTGATCAACTTGACTGCTCTCAAGAAAACGGATTGGGTCGACGACGGTCTCGATTATCCACCGGCACCGCTGCTTCACAATCTGTCTGTGCGAGTGAAGCTAGCGGCGCAAATCGTCGTTTCCGGTTGGGCCTCACCCGATTTTGAAAATGGCAAGTGGCACAACACTGCGGTGAAGCACAACGAAGACGGCACCGAAGAGATCCGGATCCCGGAGCTGCGCTATTGGACGGCAATTATTCTGAGTACGCAGCCGAAAATTTCTTCAAGCGCAACCTCGGACGCTCCTCATACTGGTGAGCAGGAGAATCGTTGAATTTTCCGATACTTCGGCAATCCCGCAAATAATCCGGCTGCGATCAACACCAGTAAGAAGAATCCAGACAACGCTACCCGGTAGGAATGCGTCGCATCGAAAACCGCGCCTGCCAGTAACGGCCCTAATCCACCCGCCACCGCGTACACCGACCAGGTGTACCCGTACAATTCGCTAAATCTCTCCAATCCGAAATAGCGTGTGAGCAGATAAGGAACGGCGTCCGACTCCGCGCCCATGCCAATGCCTACGAGCGCCGCGGCGGCAAACGCGATCCAGGTCGCTCCTCCGTGGAGAGTCATCAAAATCCCCAGGGCACACATCACGAAGAGTCCGGCCACTGCGTGATTCCCGTAGAAGCGGTCCAGCAGGTAGCCAGTCGATAGCTTGCTTGCGAGCGTGGCGAAGCCGGCCGTTGACAAGACTGCCGCCGCGATGGCGCCCGAGTGTCCCTGGTCTGTCAACAGAGCCGCCCAATGTGTGTTCAAGCCATTCGTGGCCAGCGAAAACAAGAGCAACGCCAACGCAATTCCGAGGAAGCGGAATGTTAGTACATCCTGCAGGACACCCTTCTTCGCGCTCTCTGCTTTTCTTGTTGCTCCTGCGCTGGGAGCGGGTTCATACAGATACAACGCCGCGAACGGGAGTGCCACCAGTAGAGCGATGCCGCCCAACATTCCGTAGGCAAGCCGCCATCCATAGTTTGTGATCAGCCACTGCGCCAGGGGCGGAAACACCATCGATCCCAAACCAGAGCCAGCCATCACCGCCGCCAGTGCGCGTCCCCTGGACCGGTCGAACCACGCACTCACCACGCGCGCATAGCCCAGCTGCGTCGTGCCGTTTCCCACGATGCCCATAAGAATCAGCACACCTAAGAAATGCGCTAGGTGATCCGTCAAAAGACCTAGAGATGCGAAGGCGATTCCGTAGATCAACGTGCAAGGCAGCACGATGCGTCGTGCGGGATACCTGTCGAGAAGCCGTCCCAGGAAAGGCGAGCAGATCGCTACCGCCAGCACCGCGCCCATGAAACCCAGCGAGACTTGCGCCCGTGACCAGCCAAATTCGCCGGCCAGCGGCTTCAGGAAAATGCCGAACGTGTAAATGAACAGGGAGCCGAATCCGGCAAACACTCCACAGCATGCTGTTGCCAGCACTCGCCCGCGCGCCACTGCTGGCTTTACCGCTTCCTCAAGCAGAGTCTCCATATCAGAAAAGAAACTTCAAAGCCAACTGCAGCAATCGCGGTGAACCTGCCTGCAGAATTTGTCCGAACGCCGCCGAGCTCAGATCATTCTCGGGCAGCGCAAAGTTTGCATGATTCAGCAGATTGAACGACTCGGCCCGAAACTGCAGCCGTGCCGATTCGCTGATCGCGAAATTCTTGAACAGGGAAACATCGACATTTGCCAGGCCCGGCCCGCGAATCAGATTCCTGCCTTCGTTCCCGAACTGTCCGGGATTGTTAGCCTGCGTGAGCGCCTGAAACGCGCTTGCACTCACCCATTGATTCGGCGTATGCGGACCGTTGTTGGGATCCGATACGACGTTGGGCCGGCTCGAGTAGAACCCGGTAATTTCCGGCGCCTGGCCCTGCAGCGGTGCATTTTCGCTGTCATACACCGTGAACGGTGTTCCCGTTGAAAAGGTCGCGATCAGATTCAACTGCCAGCCGTTCGCCACTGCTTTCAACGCACCCGGCAGACCGTTCGCTCGCGGCAGTGCATACGTGCCGCTCAATACGAATCGTTGCGTTGCATCGAACAACGAGGGACCATGCTCCGCGCGCAAGTCGAGGGGATTCTGCGCGAGATCATTCTCTCCGGCCACCAGCGTCGGCGCGGAGCCCGCCAGATTGAGCGACGACACATAATCCAGGTTCTTTGACCAAGTGTAGGAGGCCAGGAAGGAGAGCCCGTTCGTATATTGCCTGGAAAACGCCGCCTGCAGCGCGTGATACGTCGAACTGTTGTTATCGGCAATCAAACCAACGGAAGCAAAGGCGCACGAGCCGAGAGTCGCCGAACAATCCGCATACGGCCTGCGTTGATCGGCATTGATTGCTGTCGCGCCCGGTCCGTAGATCGCCGGATTCGCTTCAACAAAGCGCGGCAGATGCGTTCCCTTATTTCCTACATAGCGAACATCCAGAAGATAGGCTTGCGCGAAGCGATGCTCAATCGAAAAGTTCCAATGCTGTGAGTACGGCGGCAGCATCCCCGATTGCACGGTCAGCACGGTCGCCGGCCGCACGAAATTTTGCGTCACAAAGGGCGGCGTCGTGCCGTTGTATGGATTCGAGAAATTCAAGCCGGGCCCTGGTAGCTGATAGGCTTCTGTCCAAGGCAGCGCACTCACAGAAGCTTGCAGCGGACCGCCCACTCCATTTGTGTAGCTGTCATAAAAAATGCCGTAGTCTGCGCGAATCGTCGTCGCCGCCTTGCCCGTCGGATCCCAGGCAAAACCGATTCGCGGCATGACCTCGCGGTAACTCACCGGCGCGATCCCATCGGGGACTGCCGGATCGCCCGGGAACAGCAATCCCGCCGGCGCATCCGGTCGGACTGTGGACTGCTTGCCTGGGGCCCAGGCATTCAAGCGGTTCCGCACGTCTGTATAAGGCGTATTGATTTCGTAGCGCACTCCGTAATTCAACGTCAGATGCGGCGAGATGCGCCATTCATCCTGCGCATAGCCGGCACCGACCCACTTGCGCAATCCTCGATTGAAGTCGCCGCCGCCCTGGAAGAAAAGCACGGGCTGACCCAGCAGAAAGCTCGCATACGAATCGCTGGCCGGAAACGGCGCAAATACGAAGAAGCCATTCGTCGCAATGCCCAGCAGCACGTTGATCTGTTGCCGGTTTACCTCCGCCCCTAGCTTCACGTTGTGGGCGCCGCGCGTCGTCGCCCAGGAGTAGTAACCCTGGTAGTCGTTTTGATGCGTATCCTGCGGCCCGGTAATCGGGTTGCCCACATTACTGTAACCGCTGATCTCCAGATAAGGCGATCCCTGTACCGAGCCGAGCGTAGGTTGATAGTTGAAGCCCAAGTTACTCGCAGGCGCATGATTTTGTGCCGCATCGATCAGCGCGGCATTTCGGAAGAAAGCCACCCGCCCGGTTTGCACAGTCTGTGACGAAAACAAGTGAACCCAGGAAAGCGTTGCCGAATGGGTTCGTATGTCGCCCGCTGTTGGGAAGCCCGGCACACCCGAACCGTTGATCGGCAGCGGATCGACGCCCTGTTGCGACGACGTGGCGTAACGCAGAAAGACCTGGTCGGCGTTGCTGAAGTAGTGATCCAGCCGGAAACCGCCCTGGTCGTAGTTGTTCGTTAGAATTTGCGTTGAAGAGAATAACGACGGCGACAGGTTGCCGAGCGGAATCAGCTTCTGTGCCTGCAGTGCAATCGGATTTAGTAAAAACGATGGGATGCGATCGAGTTGTCCGTTCTCATCTTGAAATCGCTGGCCTGTAAATTCGTTGATCAGCGGCTTCTGTGCCCTCGAAAAATCTCCGCTTCGCTCGGCCGCGGTAGGCACGATCGCCGTCCGCGTTTCACCTTGCGAATCCCGCTGCCCTTCGTAAAAAATAAAAAAGAAGTCTTTGTTCTTGCGAACAGGACCGCCGGCGGTCACTCCGAACTGGTTCTGGTGCAGCGGTTCCGTGCTTGCTGCGAAAAAGTTCCGCGCGTCCAGAGCATCGTTCCGCAAGAAATCATATAGCGCGCCATGGAATGCGTTTGTGCCCGATTTAGTCACCACCGTCGTGGTCGCACCGCTCGTACCGCCATATTCAGCCGGCGCATTCGATGTCAGAATTCGAAACTCTGAAACGGCGTCCGGTGGTGTGCGCAACGCGAATCCGCCGTTCACGCTGTCGACATTCGTAACGCCATCCAGGAAGTAGCGGTTGGCCTCGGGCGGTTCGCCGTTCACCGCAAACGCCTGACCCTGCCGCTTGATCCCCCCGGCCTGCAAAACTCCAAACGTCAAGGGCGCCACCCCGGGCTGCAGCAATCCTAACTGTGTCAGGTTGCGTCCGTTCAGGGGCAGCTCTACCGCCTCGCGTGCCGACACTACATTGCCGAGCGTCGGGCTCTGGTCCACTGTGGCGGCTTCATCGTCCACGTCGATGGTCTCGCCGCGCGCTGCGACTTGCAGCCGGATAGGCAGTTCCACAACCCGGTCTACGTCAACCTTGATATGCCGCGCATTCAGTTCCGAAAAGCCATGAGCCGAAGTGTCCAAGTCATACTCGCCAACCGGTAACGACGAGAAGCGAAAAGTTCCGACGCTGCTCGACTGCTGCGTAAGGCTGAGTCCAGTCGCCGCATTTCGAACGGTGATGGTTGCGTCCGGGACGAGCGCCTCTGATGGGTCAGTGACCTGCCCCTGCAAAGTTCCCGTTGGGTCTTGGGCTGCGAGATGGAATGCACACACCCCCAGCAAAGGAATCCAGCATAGAAAGATACGCATAAAAACAGAATGTGAGTAGATGCAGAGTAACCTGAATCCATCATTCTGTCTTCGGTCAATGGTTGGGCAAATGCCTCAACCCGGCCTAAAACTATCGGTCTTTACTGCCGTTCTGTGACGCCCTGCCCCGCTAGTAACTCCGCCGTGCTCTGCACCACTCGCCGCCGGTCGTTACGCGCATTGCGCCAGTTTACCTGCGGCATAAATACACCCGTGTCGATTCGATCCTGGTAGCGGATCGCTATGTTCATCAAAGAATCGAGCAACGATTCCGAAAGCAAGTGCGGCTTTAGCCCCAAATCGATCAGCTTCGAATGTTTGGCATTGAAGTAATGCTCCTGGGCTTCGACCCGAGGTGTTGGCACATGCTGAATCTCTACTTTCCGACCAAGTTTCCGGGCCGCCGATTGCACCAGCATGGCAATCTCGTTTACCTTTAACTGCTCGGTAAATTGATTGAACACGCGGCATTCCCCACGCGCGGCCGGATGCAGGCAGGCCAGTTCGACACAGCGCACGGTATCGCGAATATCCAGGTACCCGCGTGTCTGCCCGCCTTCTCCATAAACGGTTAAGGGATGTCCCACCGCCGCCTGCACACAAAACCGGTTCAGTACCGTACCGAAAACTTCGTCGTAGTCGAAACGATTGATGAGTGTTTCGTCGAGCAAGGTTTCGTCTGTTACCGTCCCGTACACCACGCCCTGGTTCAGATCGGTGGCCCGAATGCCCCATATCCGGCAGGCAAACATGATGTTATGGCTGTCATGCACCTTCGACAGGTGATAAAACGATCCAGGCTGCTTGGGAAACGGCAGCACGTCCTTTCGCCCATTGTGCTCGATCTCGATATAGCCTTCTTCGATATCAATGTTCGGCGTGCCGTACTCGCCCATCGTGCCCAGCTTTACCAGGTGGCAGTCCGGAGAGAATTCTCGCATCGCAAACAGCACATTTAAAGTACCGACAACGTTGTTTACCTGCGTGAAAACCGCATGCTTGCGATCGATCATCGAGTAAGGAGCTGCACGTTGTTCCGCGAAATGAACTAATGCTTCCGGCTCAAATTCTTGGATAAACGATTCGACGAAATCGTGGTCCGTCAAATCCCCCACGAACACTTCGATCTCTCGTCCCGATAAATCTCGCCAGGCCTTCAGCCTTTCCGTCATGCAATGGATTGGCGTCAGCGTCTGTACACCCAGTTGGTTGTCCCAAAGTCTTCGAGCAAAATTATCAACAATGCTGACCGTATGACCCTTGGAAGATAAGTACAAAGCTGTCGCCCAGCCGCAATAACCGTCCCCGCCCAAAACACAGATTTTCATTCGCTAACCCGCTCCTGACTATGACTCTACAATGTGCTCAACTTCGCCAATGGCGGTAGACTTAGAGTTTGACCCTATCCCTACCAGTAGGAAGAGTGTTTTCAAGCGCCGCAAGTTACTTCCAACGGGAGACTTTGCAGTAGGTTGACGTCTGCCGTTAAGTTCAGTCCAGCCGCACCACCGACCCGGCACTCTGTTCGTACCTACCTGATTCTCCTTAGTTTCATCGCGCTCCGTGCTTTCGGGAATCTTGCGCTGGCCTGGGGCACGAAACACTTTTCGGAAAGCTTATCGTTCCATCCGGCCGGCTATTTGCGCGCCATGCTGAATCCTTATATAGCAGGCGGCATCGCGATGCTGATGCTGTCATTGCTGACGCGCCTGGCCCTCTTGAGCGTGGCCGATTTGTCATTTATTCTGCCGATGACCGCTATTGGTTACGTTGTCTCGGTCTTTCTCGGCAAGGTCTTTCTCCACGAAGACGTCAGCCTGGTGCGCTGGCTCGGTGCGCTGCTGATTTTTGGGGCGATAGTGCTTGTTGGCTCGACGCCGCAAAACACGACTGAGGTTTTGACCGTGCCGGACGACGCCCTACCAGACTCCCCGGATCGGCGAAAATAAACCTTCGGCGCATGCTCGCCGCTCTCGATTTAGAAATCGATCTCCAGCATAGCCCTCTGCCCGGTCTTCCTTCCGAAAGCATTATCCCGCCACGAAAGCTGGCCTACAGATTCTTTGAGAGCGAGGGTGCCTATTCCTCTACTTACACTCCAGGGAACACTTCTGGAAAGTATGCAAAATGTCCGAGACCTGTGCCAGCCGCACGAATCGATTTTTTCTAAAAGCAAGGCCGAGACCGTAGCGAATATCGGCGACGTCGCCATTCCCGGCAGGATCAAACCGGAAGAGTTTTTCGCCGGCAACTATGTCACTACGGGCATGAAAAGCCTACTGGAACAGGTATTCGACCGCTTGCTGGAAGCCAGCCAGCAGGGCGTTTTTCGCCTCAAAGAAGCCATGGGCGGCGGTAAGACTCACAACCTGATTGCGGCATGCCTTCTCGCACAAAATCCGGCGGCCCGCAAGAAATTTTTCTCAGAACTTGGCAGGAACGTCTCGGGCGTGCCGGTGCGGGTGGCTGTCTTCGACGGGCGAAACACCGACTGCAAGCACCACGTCTGGATTGAGCTTCTGCGGCAACTGGATCGTCAGCAAAAAGCCGCCGGCAGCAAGGATGACATACCCGGTCCGGACACCTGGGCGGAATGGATCGGCAAGGATCCCTGTTTGATTGTGCTCGACGAACTGCCGCCTTATCTCGAGAGCCTTGCGATGAAAAAGGTGAATTTTGACCAAAGTGAGGCTGACCGACTTACGCAGGCGCTCGCCAATCTCATGACGGCGATTGCCCGGAACCTGCTTCCAAATTGCTGCCTAATTCTGTCCGACCTGGTTTCGGCCTGGGAGAAAGGCAGCGCGAAGATCAACGCCGCCATCGAGACCGCATGCAAAAACCTCAAGGACGAAACTGCCCGAGTCTGTTTCGACATTCTCCCAGTTCGGCTCGATAATGCTGAGCTTTACGGCATCCTACGGAAGCGCCTGTTCGCGAAGTTGCCCGATCCCGAAGCGGTCCAACTGGTTGCGGAAGCTTACCACAAGGCTTACTCGACCGCCGTCCAACAAAGAGCGATTCCGGAATCTTACACCAAATGGGCTGGCCGGATCGCCGAGACGTATCCATTCCATCCTGGCCTTGACGACCTCATTGCTCGTTTCCGGGAAAACCCCGGTTTTCAGCAGACCCGCGAAGTACTCCGGCTGACCCAAAAGATGACCGCGCAGGTATGGGATCGCCAAAGAGACGTGCAGCTCATTCATCCTCATGAGCTCGACTTTAACGACGCCGAGCTGGAAACGATGCTCGACACGATCCATGCGGGGCTGGCAAATGCAAGAAGCCATGACATCGTGCAGCGGGGATCAGGCGCAGCCGAAGATCTTGCGAAACGTATGGGCAACGAGGCGCCTCTGGACGCCGCCAAGCTGGTCTATTTCTCCTCGCTTTCAACCGCTACAAACGCCCTGCAGGGCCTGACGGCGGAGGAGGTTGCCGCTTACCTCTGCGCACCGGATCGCGACGTAGCCCAATTCGGACCGGGTCTTTTAACCGCGCTAGAAGATGAAAGCTGGTATCTGCACCGGCGTACCGATGATCGCTGGCATTACCGCGAAGTAAAGAACGTCAACTCGAGGATCAAGCAGGACGCGAGTGTCATGACCGAAGACCTGCGGCGTAAGCAGGTTAAAGAGCATCTCGAGAAACAATTCAAGCCAGGTCAAGCCAGCAACGGAACCAAGCCAGCTTATCAACGCTCGCTCGTGTTCCCGGCGATCGATGATATCAAGCTCGACAGTACCGAGGTGACACTGGTAATCAGCGAGCCCTCGCCACTCAATGAGTCGCGCGAAGACGGACTTCATCCCGATCTGCGGCACTTCTGGCACCAGGAGCCGTGGAAAAACCGCGTTCTTTTTCTTACCGGAACCGACGGATTCGCGGCCGCAAAAGAAAACGCAGCTTACGTGAAAGCCGCGGACGACCTGATCGCTGAATTTCGTTCTGAAGGCCGTGATGACCGCGGTCCGGAAGTGAAGCAAGCTAAAGATGCCTTTGAACGAGCGAGCAAGAACCTGCGTTCGGCGCTGCGGGAGTGTTTCACCAAGCTGCTCTTCCCGAGCGAGGACGGGCTGACTCCGGCCAGCTTGAAGTTCGAATTCGCGGCCAATAAATATGTAGGCGAAGAGACCATCCTGGATTCACTCCGTGACGAACAGAAATTCCGTGCCGACGCCAAACAGGAGTCCTTCCGCCAGGAATTCGAGGAAGTCATTTTTGCGCAGCAAACCATGCCATGGAAAGACATTCTCTCGACCATGGGCCGCCGCCCGGACTGGTACTGGACGCCACCGGGCGCCATCGAAACGCTGAAACAGCAATGTCTTTTGAAAGGTATCTGGCGAGATGAAGACAATGGCTACGTTCGCAAGGGACCTTTCCCTAAAGAGAAAGCCACTGTCAAAATCTCGTTGATTTCGCGCGACGACAAAACCGGGAAAGCCGTTCTGAACGTGGAGGCCCGCCACGGCGACCGGGTTCACTATCAGGCAGGATCCGCTGGAGTAACCAGCGCATCGCCGATGGTCGAGGGAGGGCGTCTCGAAACCTCGGAAATGGCCATCAGCTTCCTGGCCATCGATTCGACCGGCCAACATGAATCCGGCGCGCCATCTGCCTGGAAAAATACGATCCAACTTCGATACAAGATCAGTTCGCGGGATGGCGCCAATGTTCTGGAACTCGAATCAGCGCCCCCGGCAGGCATGCGCTTCACGTTTGACGGTTCCGATCCCAAGTACGGTCAGGCTTACAGCGGACCGGTCGCCATCCCGGCGGACGCCGCGCTAATTCAAGCCATCGCCGAGCGGGATGACATCTGGTCGAACAAGACCGAGGTCAAGCCGCCGCCTCCTGGGAAAAAAGTGATTATCGACAAAGACGATGACATTGATCCGACCAAGCCGGCCACCTGGAATCGCCGATTAAAGCGGAACGACCGCAGAAGTTCGTTCGAGGCCATTGCCTTACTCAAGAAGTACAACGCGCACATACTCGGCTTCAACTGGCAGTTTAATACTGACGAGGATCACGACCGGTGGCTTGAAGTGAGCGCCGGAGGCCGCATGAAGTTTGGACCGGAGGAACTGGAAGCGCTGGTATCCGGCACCGACGCTCAGTTGCCAGCTTCGGATGATACGCAACGATTGGACGCCTCGCTGAAGCTTGGACGTCTGGAGTTTACGACGGGCGAGCAACTGCTGCAATTGGCGAAAGCCTTGGGCGAGGAAGTTCGGAAAGAAGAGGTGGTCCAGAAATGACTAAGATTCTGGGGTTCGGACATGCGCCCGAACGGGAACAGCATCATTTTGTGGTGTCGGTGGGCCGCGCGGGTTCCGATGTACAGATCCACGAAGTGTTTCATGAAAACGAAAGCGGACCACAACTGGACGGCGCAAATCTTCGCTGCGTACTCACCTGGGATCGATGGATACGGATCGATGCATTCGTCGCCGACGAGTTCAACCGCCGCCTGCGTGACCAGCGGATCCGTACACAACGCTGGAAAACAGGTTTGAATCCCGTCAGCCGTCTTCTTGGTAAGGAACTCGTGCTGCTTGCCTGGGCGATCGAAATGGCGGAGCCGGAACAGGCTGCGAGCGCGCTCGCGAACTGGCAGGGTCTGGCACCCGAAGAACGCTGGTGGCTCTACACCATGACCGCGGCCCAGACCGGGCATGCCTGGCGAGGACGTGAGCGAGGTTGGCGTCGTGCTTTGCAGTTCGCGTTATGTGAAAACCCTGTCACTGCGACGGGCCTGGCGACCGCCGCGCCCGAGCGCAAAGGCATGCTCAAGCGGCCGCGAGCAGATTCCCAACAGAACACACTCTGGCGGAGAAAGCTGGCCCTGGCGGGCGGAGCCGTATCCCTGTGACCGAGACAGCACCCGAAATCCTCGAGGTCAACGCTGCGGAATCGTCCGCGGAGACCAGCGAATTAGTCGCGAAGACGTTCATCGAAACGCAGTTCCCGGTTTCGCTGCTCTCGAAGGAGTGCTACAAGGAACGGAAAGCCGGGGCCGGCCAGACATTAACGGCATTGGGTAGCTACTGGAAAGGCCGCAAACCGCTCATACTTGTTCGAGCTTGCATCCTTGGCTGCTTGCTGCCGGCAACCGGCGACCCCAAAGGCGATCGCGAACTTTTCCTGCAGATCATGCTGATGGATGAGGCTGGCTTGAAGAAGCGATGGCAGAAAAGCATTCCGGCAAAGGTCGTGCTGGAAAGGCTCGGGACTGCAGTCTGCGGTGACGACATCGTGGGATCGAAATGGAGGAGCGGCGTCTCGCTCGAGATCAGAAAAGCTTTGCAGGCACGCGCTTTCAAGCGCATGAGCTACGACGAGAAGCTGGAATACTGCTTGCGGCCGGAAGAGATGGCCGAGGATGCCTGGAAAGACGTCTGGCCCACTGTGAACCGCCGCTTGAAAACCAGCGTTTCGTCGCTGCCTGAACTGATCGAAGAACTGGGAAAACGCTGTTTTGGACACCGCCCTCGCGTAGCCGATACCTTTTGTGGAGGCGGCAGTATCCCGTTCGAAGCCGCCCGGATGGGCTGCGATGTTCACGCCTCGGATTTGAACCCGATTGCGGCCATGCTTACCTGGGGCGCGCTAAATGTTATTGGCGCCAAGGACGATGTCACCGAGCGCCTGGCTAAGGTCCAGAAATCCGTCGCCGCCAAAGTACGACGAACCATCGACGACTTGGGAGTGGAGGAAGGAACGGCGGGATGGCGGGGCAAGGTTTATCTCTATTGCCTCGAAGTCAAGTGCCCGCGCACCGGCTGGCTGATTCCGCTTGCACCAAGCTGGGTTATTAGCGAAACCCACAGTGTCATTGCCGAGTTGGTGCCCGACGAAAAGCATAAGCGGTTCGAGATCGAGATCATCAGCGGGGTGTCGAAGACGCGGCTGGAACAGGCAAGGCAAGGGACCGTCCGCGACGGCTTGGTCTGTCATCCGCTCTTCCCAAAGGAACAGACTCCGCTCCGCACGATACGCGGCGACGGACAGCCGAACGCCAACTGCTGGGGAAATTCTCTTCGATTGTGGACCAAATCGGATGTGGTTCCGCATGCGGATGATATTTACCAGGAGCGGCTCTATTGCATTCAATGGACTAGGACGCGTTATGACCAGGAGCTTGGCCGTGACGTAACCGAAACCGAATTCCGTTCGGTCGAGAAGGGTGATCTGAGACGGGAGCGGCTGGTGCTGGAAGAGGTGAGCCGGAATCTCTCGGAATGGCAGAACGCAGGATTAATTCCTGATTCAACTATTGAGTCTGGCGATAAGACCGACGAGCCAATGCGCACGCGTGGCTGGACCCACTGGCACCACTTGTTCCACCCGCGTCAATTGCTAACGCTGGCCCTCTACAAGTGGGAGATCGACCGGATTGAGGATACGGTGTTGCAGGGGGCGATGGGGCTTGTTTTCTGCAGAGTTATAGACTGGTGCAGCCGACTGTCGCATTGGGATTCCAGTCGGGACCAAGCCTCTCATACCTTTTACAATCAGGCGTTCAATACTTTTAACAACTACAGCGTTCGAGGCATCGCTTACCTTGAGAACTTGTCGATGACGTCGATGCCGAGCGAGATGGTTTGGTCATCGGCACATGAGGTCGCAGTCTGCACTGCCGGGTTGCACCGCACGGGTGACGATTTCTTCATCACTGATCCTCCATATGGCGATGCAGTCAATTATCACGAGATCACAGAATTCTTTATAGCTTGGATGCGAAGAAGACCGCCAACCAAGTTCGCGCAGTGGACCTGGGACAGTCGGAGAGCGCTAGCGGTAAGAGGCAACGGCATTGATTTTACAAAGAGCATGGTTGAGACTTACTCTGCTCTGACAGAACACATGTCACCGAATGGTATGCAGGTCGTTATGTTCACGCACAACGATCCATCGGTGTGGGCCGGAGTTACGCTCATTCTTTGGGCAGCGGGCCTACAAGTGACGGGGGTTTGGAATGTGCGCACGGAAACTTCGAGTGACCTAAAACAGGGAAATTTCGTCCAAGGCACTGCTCTGATGATTCTCCGCAGGCGCACCGGTGACGACAACGCCTGGTCTCACAAGATGAAAAAACGAATCCGGGGTGCCGTCGAAAACACGATTGAATTCATGATGCGCATCGAGAAGGGAGAAGAGCCGAACTTCTGTGACGCTGATTATCTTCATTCTGCCTATGCCGCAGCCCTGGAAGTACTAACGCAGCACAAGACTCTGGATAACCAGGATATAGCTTCTGAAATCTTCAGAGATGACAGTCAAATCAGAAAAACCATCGAGAGTTTGCTGGAAGACGCAAGACGCTTCGCTTCGGAATTTCTCGTTCCGAGAAAGCTCGATCTCGTCGAGCGTGTCGCAGCCGCCGGGGGTCTAAGCGGCAAAGAGATCTGGGCGGACTGCGCGCCCGAAGAGCGATTTTTCTTGAAAGGCGTCGAATTGGAAAATGCCGGCGAGCTTCGCGTAGGAGCATTTCAAGAAACTGCCCGCGGATTCGGCATCGACGAATACAAGTTCCATATGCCCGCGGTACAGGCCAACAACGCTCGCCTGAAGACCGCTAAAGAGTGGAAAGGCAGTCATATTCTCGACCGCGGGGACTCGGTTTCAAATACCGACGACTTCGGCTCTTCCGTCGTCCGCCACGCGCTCTATGGCATTTATCTGGCCATGGAAAAACAAGATCTCCGCGCCGCCATTACGTGGTTCGAAAAATTTATGCCCGAGTATTGGGACCGCCGGAAGCGGCTGCTCGGAATTCTCGAGTTTCTGGCCACCGCCAGTGCTCCTTGGCGGCAGGAAGAAGCACGCTGGGCGCGCGATCTGGCCGGCGCCGTCCTGAACCACGGCAGTTAGTCCTCCACCATGCTTGGGCGCTTTTCTTCCAGGCGTATCGCCTTAAACGAGTCGTTTCTCAACGAGCGTTTGGCGCAGGCGCGTGCCTACGACCGGATTGCCGGCTATTTCCGCAGCTCGATTTTCGAGATCGCCGGCGAGGGGTTTGAGGCGGTGACGGGACCCGTGCGAATCGTTTGCAATTCGGGTTTGGATCCGGAAGATGTGCGCACCGCGCAAGCGGCGAAACTCGCTATGCGGCAAGAGTGGAACGCCGCCCAACCGCAGGAAATGCGCCAGTTCGGGCGCAAACGCTATGAACGGCTCGCCGCGCTGCTGCGCGAGGAGCAAGTCAAGATTCGCGTGCTGCCCGATCAACACTTCGGGCTCATTCATGGGAAAGCGGGCGTCGTCCGGTTCAGGGACGGCAGCGCCACCTCCTTTCTAGGATCTATCAATGAAACCCAGGAAGCTTGGTGCCGCCACTATGAGCTCCTTTGGGAAGATGACTCGCCCGAAAGCGTGCACTGGGTGCAAGAGGAGTTCGATGCGCTCTGGAAGCACGCCGCCGCCCAAAACCTGGCGGATGCCATCGTCGAAGATGTTCAATACATTCTCCGGCGCAAAGTAGTTTCGGTGTCGGCCTGGCGCAAAGAGGCGGAGGCGGCGTCGCCATTCAAGGAAGCCCCCGCTGAACGCGACGGACCGGGCCTGCTGCCCCATCAGAAATACTTCGTCTCTACCGTTCTGCGTGAAGTCAAAACCTTCGGCGCGGCGCGGTTCCTGCTGGCGGACGAAGTCGGTCTCGGCAAAACGATCCAGATGGGCATGGCGGCGGCTTTGCTAGCGCTAAGCGACTGGCGTCCCGTGCTGGTGCTTTGCCCGAAGAACCTGACGCCGCAGTGGCAGGACGAATTGCTCAAGATGCTGCAGCTTCCTTCCGCGCGGTGGTCGGGCCGCGGCTGGATCACGGAAGCGGGTGTAGAACATCCGGAGCCGCTCACGGAATGTCCACGTAAAATCGGTATCGTATCCACCAGCTTGATCACCGCAAAGGTAGCTGGGGTCGAGGCGCTGTTGACCAAAGATTACAGTTGCGTGGTGCTGGACGAAGCACATCGAGCGCGCCGGGCCAACGGGCAATCGAACAAAGGCGAGCCTAATAATCTGATGGCCTTCATGACGAAGCTGGCAAGGCGTACTGCGACCATGCTTTTAGGCTCTGCTACACCTATCCAGTTGGACCGTGGCGAGCTGTACGATTTAGTGGAACTGTTGAGCACGGGGCATGACCGCGTGCGGGGAGCGCCGGGAAGCTGCTGGCGCGATCGCGAGCGGGCTCTTGATATGATTTCGGGCGCGGTTCCCGCGTTCGACTCTATAGACGAGTGTTGGCGCTGGCTCGCCAACCCGCTTCCTCCAGCCTGGGAAAAGGACCGCTGGCATGTTGTTGAGAGGCTGTGGGGTGAATTGCGCGAGATCGAAGGCTTGAAAGACAGCCGCTGGCAAGCACCTCCCGGGATTGTGCAGAAGTTTTCGCGGAAGCTCAGCTCCGCTCTGCGCGATGAATTCCCGAACCTGATCGCGCAGCACAATCCATTTATCCGGCACGTGGTGAAGCGTACCCGGCATATGTTGACCGAACCGCGCAACGGGCGTGATCCCTACTTCAAGAAAGTGCAAGTGATTCTGGAGTGCGATGGCGATAAAGACGCGCTCGAAATGCCTCCCAAAATGGCGGAAGCGTACCAGAACGCCAGGGAATTTTGCCGTTTGCTCGCGAAGCGCAAACCGGGCGCCGGTATTTTGAAAACCTTGCTGCTCCGGCGCATCGGATCGAGCTTATATTCCGGCCTGGCCACTGCGCAGAAATTGCGCGGCGTGGACGACTCGTTGTGGGACGAAGAAGACGACGAGAAAACTAAGGAGAGCACGGTGGACCTGACTGCCGATGAGCAAAAGATGCTCACATCGTCGATCGACGCCATGCGTGCCGCGGGTGATAACGATCCAAAACTCGAGGTGGCGGTCCGCTATCTTCGCGAACATGGCTGGGCCGAAAAGGGCTGCATTATCTTCAGCCAGTATTTCGATACGGTCTGGTGGTTTGCGAAGCATATCTCACAACTTTTTCCGGAACTCGAAGTCGGAGTATATGCCGGTGGCGCAAAATCGTTTCTTTTGCGAGCCGGCGTAGAGCAGCCGGCAACGCGGGAAGATTTGAAGCGCTACGTGCAGGAACGGCGGATCAAGCTGCTGGTGGCGACCGATGCGGCGAGCGAGGGGCTGAACCTGCAGCGCCTTCAGACGCTGATCAACCTCGATCTGCCATGGAATCCGGCGCGGCTTGAGCAGCGGAAAGGACGCATCGACCGTATCGGTCAAATGGCGGACACGATCTATCTTTTGAATCTTCGCTACAAAGATTCGGTCGAAGACGATGTTCACAGAAGACTTTCCGAGCGGCTGCAGCAGGTGCGCGAGGTGTTCGGAACAATTCCAGACCATCTGGAAGATGTTTGGGTCGATACAGCGCTAGGAGAGATCGAATCCGCTCGCGAACTCATTGACGCTCAACCGAAGAAGCACCCGTTCGATACTCGCTATAACGACTCTACGGACGATTCCGGTTGGGACCAATGCTCGACGGTGTTGAACCGGCTTGAGGTAGCGGCAGAACTCCGAAAAGGCTGGGGCGAAAAGCCTGTTGTGGCGAGCCGAACGATTCAGCAGCCTGAGCAAGCTTGAAATTAGAGCCGGGTTACCGGCATCCAAACTCTCCATTCTCGCCACCATCGCAATAGGCAGATTGACAAACGGCGCTTTCACTGAAGCTTAGATACGCAGTCGTCCTCGGGATTCAGGGCCCTATGAGTTGCACCTATAAAGGACCCATACTTCACTGACAATTTGTCATTCGTAGAGGCCAGCCCGGAGATTGCGTCGCGTATCGCTGTTGCGTGGTCGAATCGGCTTACAGCAGCAGTATCACTGCATGGTGGTGGGTTCTTCAAATCGACTCCAGTCGCGGCAAATTCCCTTATGAGTTGGTGGATTTGATCGTCCGTTTTGGCGATCTGAGCCGCCTCGGACAGCTTCGCTTCTTGTGCCCGTAAAAGAAGAAGTACTTTCGAACCGTCAGCCTTGCTTCTTGCATTTGCGGCTGCTTGCTCGGCCAGATTTGTTTCTCTTTGCTTGACTAGGTTTTCTTGTTCCGCAATCGTCAGTTCCCGTTTTTCCTGGTCAACTTCCCTGGAATTGAGTAGTCTCTCTCTTTCATTTAGATCGTGGTTTAACTGCTGTTCTCTATCGTTCAGATCCCGTTCCCATTGCCAGACATAGAGGAATGCAGCCGAGAACGCAGCAGAAAACACGAGGATCACAACGACGGTCGGCCACAGGTACCGGCGAGCGATACGCTCAGCAGTCTTTAAGTCAAACCACACGCTTACGTTAACACTTCACTCCGCATCAATCACCAACTCATCTTTAAATCTTGGTGGCCATGGCAGGAGCCGTCCCGGCCTCTACCGTGTTAAAGGAGCGCGTTCAAACGGCCTTAGCCTTTTGGCTCGGAGCCCTCGAAACATCCGTAATGGTTCCTTTGCAACAGACCGCTAGTAATACCTTCCGACACATAGGGATATTGCCAAGGATGGCAGCGCACCTTATCCTACAACCGAGAGGAATAAGGTTTGCTAGCCAAAGCAATAGAAGTCAGCTCGAATCGAAAGCTCGGTCCGGTCGCCACCACGTCCGTTAGCCAAGTCTCCTGCCCCGGCGAATGCCCCTGGTATGACGATGGGAAACAGGGTTCGCCCTGCTATGCGAACAATGGCTTCTTAGGCTGGAGTACCACCAAGTTGAACGCGGCGAAAGGCGATCACTTGAATGCGGCCCAGCAAGAGGCGGCAGCCATACGATCTTTGTCTGGGTCGCGTCCATTACGGCTGCATGTGGTTGGCGACTGCAAAGACGAGAGATCGACCAAGATCATCGCCAAAGCCGCCGAGCGCTACCGCGCAAAACACGATCAGCCTGTCTGGACGTATACCCACGCCTGGAGGGATGTCGACCGGAAGGCTTGGGGCAGGATCAGTGTATTAGCGTCTTGCGACAGCCTCGCACAGGTCAGTCAGGCAAAAGCAAACGGTTACGCGACGGCCTTAGTCGTAGACCACTTCGAAGAGACGAAAGCATATCATCGCGGAGGCGTAAAGATCGTACCGTGTCCGCAGGAAACAGGACGCGTTCCGCTTTGCACGGATTGCCGTCTCTGCTTCAAAGATGACCTTCTCAAGCGCGCCGATATCACGATTGCCTTTGCCGCTCACAGCGGAGGTGCGAAAAGGATGAGAGAAAAGCTCGCGCAAATTGAGTACGTGCAAATTAAGCGCGCGAAAGCCGCAAGCGCTTAGTTTTCGCATTCCTTGGCCTTCGCGAAGTCACCGCGTTCGCTAAACTGAACCTTCGAGCAGTGGCCAAAAAAACTACTTATCGCAGCGCCGGTGTCAACATCGACGAGGCCGATCGCGCCGTATCTCTCATCAAACGTGAAGCGGCCAAGACCCTCACCAAAAACGTTCTCACTTCGATCGGCAGCTTCGGCGCAGGCTTCCACATGAAGGGTTGGAAAGACCCTGTACTCGTTAGTTCGGCCGACGGCGTTGGCACCAAGCTCAAAATTGCCTTTGCGACCGGGCGTCACGATACCATCGGCGAAGATCTCGTCAATCACTGCGTGAACGACATCGCTGTGCAGGGCGCTCAGCCGCTCTTCTTCCTCGACTATTTTTCAGTCGGCAAATTAAACGCAGCTGTTTGCGGTGCGGTCGTGGCCGGTATCGCCAGGGGCTGCCAGCGGAATGGCTGCGCTTTGATTGGCGGCGAAACCGCTGAGATGCCCGGTATGTATCAACCCGGCGAATACGATTTGGCCGGCTTCATTGTCGGCGCGGTGGAACGCCGCCGCATGATTACCGGCGAAGGCATCAAGCCCGGCCATCTTCTCGTCGGGCTACCGTCGCAAGGTCTTCACACCAACGGCTACTCGCTCGCGCGCACCCTGCTCGAAGCCGCCGGCCACACCCCCGCGGCCAAAATCCCAGCCCTCGCGGGTTCGCTCGCCGATGAACTTCTCAAAGTCCACAAGTCCTATCTCAAAGCCATCCAGGCCCTGCATAAAGAAGACCTCCTGAAAGGCGCGGCGCACATCACGGGCGGCGGCCTCACCGACAATCTACCCCGTATTCTCCCCGAAGGCTGCGCCGCCGAAATAAAAATCGGCTTCTGGCCGCCTCAGCCCATCTTCGATCTCCTCCGCAAAATCGGCAATGTTCCGGAAGACGATTTCCGCCGCACCTTTAATCTGGGCATCGGCATGGTCCTGGCCGTCTCGCCGAAGAAATTTGGCTTCGTTTCGAAAATTCTCGAAAAGCTCGGTGAGCCTTTCTTCGAGATCGGCCTGGTCGTGGCCCAGAAGTCCCGCAAAAGCCCGAAAGTCCAGTACCAGTGAAGCTCGGCATTCTTCTATCCGGCCGCGGTTCCAATTTTGAAGCCATTGCTCGCAACGTCCAGAACAAAGTCCTCCCGTGTGAGATTGGCTTCGTTTTTTCAAACAGGGCCGATGCGCCCGGATTGGCGCTCGCCCGCGAACTCGGCTACAAGACTGATTCCATTCCCTCGCGCGGCGTCGACCGGGCCGCCTTCGATCGCGAAGTCGCCGGTCTCCTCAAAGAGCATCATGTCGATCTGGTTTGCCTGGCCGGCTATATGCGCCTGCTCACCGGCGAGTTCGTCCGCCACTTCCCCGAGCGCATCCTCAATATTCATCCGTCGCTCCTCCCGGCCTTTCCCGGGCTGGATGCGCAATACCAGGCGCTCACCCACGGCGTCAAAACCACCGGCTGCACCGTCCATCTGGTCGACGAAAATCTCGACAGCGGACCTATTCTCCTGCAAGCTCCCGTCCCGGTGCTCGATAACGACACCGTCGACTCGCTTTCAGCCCGCATCCTGATCGAAGAACATCGTATTTATTCGGAAGCCATCGCCTGGATCATCGCCGGCAACTATCGCATCGAAGGCCGGCGTGTACTTGAAAACTAAATGGAATTCAACCCCATCCTGAAACGCCTGGGCGTCGTTCTCGCCGCCCTCCTCCTGGTCCTATTTCTTTTCATCTGGTTCTCCGGCGCTGAGACCACCTTGAAACTGGCGAAGCCTGTCGCCTCGATTGGACCTGCCACCTCCATCCTGGTCGAAGCCGACGCCCCTCATGGCGTCAAGGCTTTTTCCGCCACGCTCGAACAAAACGGACAGTCTCAAAACATCTATCAGGACCACACCCACACCAAACAGCGCGTTGGCGCGTACACTTTCTATGCCGGCCAGAAGCAGGCTTCGTTTCTAAAAGAAGGCCCCGCCCGCCTCATCATCAAAGCCACATCGAACGATCTTCGCGGTTCAACCACCGAATTGACTCAAGACGTGCAGGTCGTCCTCCGCCCCCCAACCATCGTGGCCGATGGATTTCAACATTACATCAATCAAGGTGGCGCTGAACTCGTCAAACTCGATCTCGGCGGAAGCTGGACCGAAGCCGGCGTTCATGTCGCCCAATACTCGGCCGGTTCTTTTGCCCTGCCCGGCCAACCCGATGCAAGTCCGCACCGTTTCTCTCTGTTTCCTTATCCTTGGGATCTCTCGCCCGATACTGTTCCGCTCGCGTTCGCACGCAACATCGCCGGCACCGAAGTCACCACCTCGTTCTGGGTGAAAGTCTTTCCCAAGAAATTTCGCGAAAGTACCATCAACGTCAGCGATCGCAATTTGCAAAAAGTCGTCGGCGAACTCGATCCCGACGGTACCGGCAGTCTGGTCGATCGCTTCGTCAAACTCAATCGCGACATGCGCAAAGCCAACACGCAAACTATCTACGATCTACGCACTCACACCGAACACAAAATCCTCTGGTCCGGCCCATTCATCCCCGTCAAAGGCGCTCGTGAATCCTTCTTTGCTGACCGCCGAACCTACCTCTACAACGGTCGCAAAATCGACGAACAGGTGCATCTTGGCTATGACTTGGCCCAAACCATGAATTCACCGGTCAAGGCCGCCAATGCAGGCAAGGTCATCTATGCCGGTCGCCTCGGCCTATACGGCAACTGCGTGATCCTCGACCACGGTTATTCGCTTCAGAGCCTCTACGGCCACATGAGCAAGCTTCTGGTAAAGGTCGGTGACATGGTCGGGAGAGAACAGCAGATAGGCGTCAGCGGCGCTACAGGCATGGCTTTCGGCGATCACGTTCACTTCAGCATGATGGTCGACGGAGTACAGATCGATCCCAAGGAATGGTGGGACGAACACTGGATTCATGACCGCATCTTGAGCAAAATCGGCGCTGGCGCGACGAATGAGTCGGCCTCCTCAGCGCTCGCTCCCCAACTCACTGCGTCCAGCCAAAGAAAAAAGCATCATCGCAAGTAATTTCACTAGTCGCACCTCGACAAACTACGTAAACAGGACTACTCTTGTAATTCCTGAAGAGGACTTCCCTCTGTCCATTAGGCTCAGGAGGCGCGATGAACCGTGCCGGACTGCTTTGTTTCGCCGGACTGGCTGCCGTTGGTTCCCTGACTGCTCAGGTTGCCTCGATCCCCGTCCGGTTTCCGCTCAATGCCATTGCGGCGTGCCGCGCCGATCAGCTCGCCCTGTCCCGGCAGCTTAGTTTTCAGCAAAGAAGTTGCTGGTACGGGTCCAAATTTCTATCTCCTTGGGTTTCGTTACGCGCCGGCTTCAGCAGCGGAATCGCCCAACTCGAGAATAATCCGTACAAGAGAAAACAGGACGGCGACGATTATGGCAGTCGTTTCGGCGCTTATTACGCCCGCCGCGGCGCTCGTGAAGGTGCGGAAATGTTCATCGGCTATTTCCACCACGAAGACCCGCGTCCGCGCCTATCCGGTGAAGCCGCTTATAAAGATCGCGTCCGCAGCGCGCTTCTCAGCGTCTTACTGAGTCCTGGCGCTGAAGGCAACCGTCCCGCTCTCGCGCCGTTTGCCGGTTCAGTCGCATCGGCCTTTGCGGGGATGGCGTGCGATCGCCCCCGGCATGATACAAACTACGTCCTCGAACGATTTTCTGCGTCTTACGGGGCATACTTCACACGGGCGTTATACGAGGAGTTCCGCCCCGACATCAAGTTCTTTTTAACCCGCACGTTACACAAGTTCAGGCCGGATTAGCATATTCGCGTTTCGCTGTCTGCCGAGGCAAGCATCGGCATGTGTGATGAATTGAACGCGGGCCTCCAGAAAAATTGGTAATCATGCTGCTGGCCGGTCGACATACGCGGGCCGCACTAAGACGCGCGCGGTGATCTCGACCCGCTCACGTTCATATCTGACGTAGAAGCACTTCTCCGGCCCTAGCTCGATAAGCTCGTCGCACAGCCCCGCGGCTACTCTCGGTCTGAGTCGAAATCGCGGATAAGGACCAGATCGTTGACTGCCTTGCCGCGCGCTAAAGCGAGTTCGCCCCCGTCTCGAGACCATTCAAAATCGAACAATTCATCGGCAATAAAATGAGTGAGCTGAACGGGCGCTTTGCCATCGAGGGCTTGTCGCCAGATGTTTCCCACTCTTCGATTCGAGACCACGTAATCAAGGCTCCTGCCATCGGGCGAGAAATAAACGGGATCATCCCCGGAAGCATCCCGGTCGAAAATCTTAAGCGGCCGATCTTCGGGCAACAACGGGCCGGAAGCGTAGTTGAATACGGCGATTTGCCTTTGTGAAAATCGCGGATCTCCTGCTGGAAAATAGTCGCACGCGATCAGTTTGCCATCAGGGGAAACCTGCGGGAATGAGGTCGCCAATCGGGTCAATTGAACAGGGCGGCCGCCGGTAATCGGCACTGTCCAAAGCGCAGGTTTGCCGCCGATGGAGGGCGACCAGTTGTCAAACGAAGAGTAGACCACCCACGCACTGTCGGCCGAAGGCATGGGATGGACGTCATGAGCGCCGAACGTCAGCTGGAGCTGATTTGCGCCGTCGGGATCCATGCGCCAGATCTTGCCATGAAACTGGTAGAGCACGTAGCGGCCGTTGCGGGTGACGGCTGATTCGGCTTTATTACCCGGTCCGGCGGTCAACTGTTTTAGATCGCGACCGTTCTTGCCCGTGACAAAGATGTCAAGATAGTCTGGCCCGCGAGCCGAATACAGGATCCGGCCGTCGGCGGTCCAGGTGAGATCGTGGAGGCCTTGAATATTGCTGGGGGTGATCGGTGCGGGACGGTCGATTTCGTTGGCGGGAGCAATCCAGATGTCGGAGGAAGTAGCGGCCCGGACCGCAGCGGCGGTTCTTCCGTCGGCAGCAACACTGAGCTGAATGTAATTGCTTAAGTCGTTTGTGACTCGTGAGAAACTGCCCTGTGACAAAGAGACTCTCCAGATTTGCAGGGCGTCTTCCGCTTGCGCGCTCGCAACAAAGAGCAGGCTGTTTTCCGTTGACCTCATGACCTGTCCGGTCCAGGCCCACGACTGCTTACCCACCCGCGATTCCGATCCATCCGTCATTCGTACGCGAATGAGAGAGAACGCGTTACTGTCGTAATCGGAGGCGTTCCCGGCGAAACAGAAGATGGAGCGGCCATCCGCTGACCAGGCAAGCCCTCGCAGAGAAAAGTAACTGGGACGCCGGCGTGTTTCGATCTGCCGCGCGTTACTCCCATCGATGTTGGCGACGATCAAGGTGGCCTCCCAGCGGGAAGGATCCATGCGTATAAAGGCGAATTGCTTGCGGTCCGGTGAAAGGCTAATCGGTCCGGTTACACCTGGCATCACCCGAGTGGCATCGCCTCCTAGTAGCGGCACCCGATATAAACTCTGGTCGCCGTTATCGCTTGTCCGAACGAAATATAGGTACTCGCTGTCGGGGGAAAAGGTTAAGCTCGAGTGGCCGCCAGTCTCCGCAGTCACTGTACGAACCTCGCTGGGAGTGGCAATATGGCGGATCCACAGGCTCTCCCCGACTGGCTCGTTGAGGGCATAGGCAACATACTTTCCGTCTGGAGAAATGGCGGCATCCGAAATACTGCCGCGGGTAGGCAAGCGGCTGATGCGCATCGAAGCGAAAGCTGGAATGGCCCGATGCCGGTTAGCAAGGGTGTAAAGGATCGCTGCCGATGACAATGCAAGAAGGATAGCTAGCAAGGGCCAAAACTTAGTCTGCGACCTGACGGTGGAATCGATTGCCGCCTTTGGGACCTCGTAAAGCGGACCTGCCGGCGGTAACTCATCCGGCTCCGCTTCAACCGTTACCTGCGGCCGGAAACGGTAGCCTTTACGCGGCACCGTCTCAATGTAAGGTTCACCGTTGTCCATCTCTCCGAGGGCGCGCCGGAGTAGGGAGATGTTGACAGAGAGGCTGCCGTCTTCGACGAAGCTGTTCGGCCAGACCGCTTTGATCAGTTCATCGCGGGTAACCAGACGCCTTTCATGTTGGGCCAAGTAAACCAGCGTGTCGAACGCTTTTGGGGCTAACGAAAGCGGCTTTCCATCCCGCAGGATGAGCTGATCGGCCGGATCGAGGTGAAATGGACCGAAGCGAAAATGCAGTCTTTTGATGTCCGTAGCGCCCATTTAGAAATCAATAAGAAATTCCGAAGACATTCTTAATCCTTCCCCAAGGACTCTGCCTGGAACCGGCTGGTAGACCTGTTAGTACCTGAGTACGCGTCAATTCTAACGCACTAAAACAGCACTGCTTTGGCGGAGCATGCCCAATGTACGCTTTACCCATTTACAAGGAGAACTTACAATGAAAACCATACGTTTTGTTCCACGAAATTACCTGGCGGTGGTTGGCGCCCTTTTAGTAGCGCCGGCACTTACCCAAGCTGCCAGCTACAAATTTCAAACCATCAATAACAACACTGATCCGAATTTCAATCAGTTGCTTGGCATCAATACGGCTGGGACAATTGCTGGATATTACGGGGATGGGATGGGAACTGTCGCTAATAATGGCTATACGGTTGTGCCTCCGTATGGACAAAATAACTTCACAATAGAAAACGTTCCGGGCGCCGCGCAAACCCAGGTCACAGGTTTAAATAACGGTGGTGTTACGGTCGGATTCTCGGTCGACGCGGCCGGCACCAACACGGGCTTCGTACATACGGGCAGCACCTTTACGACTCCGGTGACCGATCCGAACACGCCGGCAACACCGGGTTCGATCAACCAGCTGCTGGGTGTGAATGACAAGAATCTGTCGGCCGGTTTTTATGTGACTGCTAACGGCGCTAATCAGGGATATGTGTATAACATCGCGACCAAGAGTTTCACCGCAGTAAGCCCCGCCGGATCTACCGCCAGCGTTGCAACCGGTATTAACAATGCTGGAGCGATTTCCGGATTCGCCACTATCGGGGGCAATACGGAAGGGTTCTACATCAACGGCAGCAAGGCCATCGACTTTGAGGCGCCGGGGTCGACCAACACGATGTTCTTCGGGCTCAATAATGCCGGTTTGGTAGTCGGATCTTACGTGGATGCAAACGGCTTGACCAATGGCTTGGTTTACAACACGGCAAATGGAAGCTACTACACGGTGAACGATCCCAAGGCGTCGGCTACGGCAGCCTTTACGTTCACCGGGACGACAATTAACGGGATCAACGATCTCGGCCAGCTGGTAGGGTTTTATTCAGACGGCACGAACGTGAACGGCCTGCTGGCGTCGCCAACACCGGAACCGGCATCGCTGGGATTCATGGGGCTGAGTTTGATTTTGGGCTTGGGCCTTTGCTGGAAAGCGAGAAGGCACCGGATTTAGCAAACCAGTTTTAGCAAACCAGTTCAGCAAACCAGTCGAACGCAAAAAAGGCCCGGAAGTGTTTCTTCCTGGGCCTTTTCAGAGCTAAAGTACGAAACCAAACCACTCCCTCACGGTCGTGGCTCTGTAAGCTGGTAAGCGGCGGTTTTCTGACTTAAGCCGCTCCGCCTTCGCCGTCACGCAGCTCCTTCAAGCGCTCCTCGCGGCGCGCTGCACGGTCGGCAGCCCGCTTCACGAGTTCCGATCCCACCAGCTCCAGCTTGGCAGTCTCCGCACCATCGCCTTTGCGCCAGCCCAGCTTGACAATGCGCGTGTATCCGCCATTGCGTTGATTAAAGCGAGGTCCCAGCTTTTCAAACAGCTTCTCTACCGCATCGGCCTTCGTGAGAAAAGCGGCGGCTTGCCGGCGTGCGTGCAAGGTGTCCGCTTTAGCAAGTGTAATCATCTTTTCCACCAGCGGCTTGGCAGCTTTCGCTTTCGGCACCGTGGTCGTGATTCGCTCTTCTTCAATCACGTTGGTGACTAATCCGCGCAGCAACGCTCGCCGGCCACTGAGGTCGCGCTTGAGTTTGACTCCTGCTTTCCGGTGTCGCATCGCTTAGTCGTCCAGTCCAGCGTACACTTCGTTGTCATAGTCGGACGGCGCTGAAGGCGCGCCACCCACCAAACGTCCCTGATTGTCGAACTTCATCCCGAACGATAGACCCAGGCCTGACAGGATTTCCTTGATCTCGTTCAGCGACTTGCGCCCGAAGTTCTTGGTCCGCAGCATCTCCGACTCCGATTTCTGCACCAGGTCGCCGATGGTCTGGATGTTGGCGTTCTTCAGACAGTTGTAAGATCGAACGCTCAACTCGAGTTCCTCTACCGAGCGATTCAGCACTTCGTTCATCTGATTGATCGCGCGCTCGGCCGGCTCTTCGGCTATTTCAGGCGTCTCCTCGAAGTTAATGAAGATCGTCATGTGATCTTTCAGAAGCTTCGAAGCTTGGCCAACCGCATCCTGCGGCGAGATCGCACCGTTTGTCCAAACTTCAATCGTCAGCTTGTCGTAGTCGGTGTTCTGTCCGAGACGGGCTGCTTCCACGCCGTAATTTACTTTGCGAACTGGTGAATGCACTGAATCGATTGGAATGTAGCCAATCGGCAGGTCTTCATCGTAATTGCGATCCGCCGACACGTAGCCGCGTCCGCTTTTGATGCGCATTTCGATGTCGAGCTTGCCGCCTTCCCCAACCGTCGCGATATGCAGGTTGCGGTCCAGCACTTCCACGTCGGCGTCTGTCTCGATCTGGCTGCTCATCACCTCACCCGGCGCTTCCACGCGAAGCCGGGCGATCTTCATGCCTTCGCCCATCATCTTGAACGGCACTTGCTTGAGGTTCAGGATGATATCGGTAGCGTCTTCCACCACGCCCGGAATCGGGCTGAACTCGTGCGAGACGCCTTCAATGCGAACGCCCGTGATAGCTGCGCCCTCGATCGAGCTTAGCAATACGCGGCGCAGGCCCGTCCCGATAGTGGATCCGAATCCACGCTCGAACGGTTGTGCTGTGAACTGGCCGAAACGTTCGGTGAGCGACTCGGTATTCGCTACCAGGCGTTTGGGTTTCTGGAATCCTTTAAACATATTTTTCCTACCCTTCTCTTGCAGCCTTACTTGGAGTACAACTCGACGATGAGCTGCTCGTTCAACTGAATCTGCACTAACTCTTCCCGCTTCGGCTGCGCTAGTACTCGTCCACGCAGCGCGTCCCGATCCACTTCCAGCCAGGAAGGGCTCGGGGTGTGCGCGGTAGCATCCCGCGAAGCCAGCAGGCTGCTGTTATTCCGGCTTCGCTCCCGCACCTCGACCGTGTCGCCAACCTTCACTGTGAAGGAAGGAATGTTGACTTTCTTGCCGTTCACTGTCATGTGTCCGTGCCGGACGAGCTGCCTACCCTGCGCCCGGCTCGTGGCGAGTCCCATGCGATAGACCACGTTGTCGAGCCGCTTTTCGAGCATCGCAAGCATCAGCTCACCGGTGATACCTTTTTGATTCACCGCCTTCTCGTAGAGGTTCCGGAACTGACCTTCGAGAATGCGATAGTAGCGCCGCGCCTTCTGCTTCTCCCGCAACTGCAGTCCGTATCCAACGATCTTGGCTTTTTTGTCTTTGCCGTGCTGCCCGGGAGCAAAGTTACGCTTTTCGATGGCACACTTCTCGGTGTGACAACGTTCGCCCTTTAAAAACAATTTCATGCCCTCGCGGCGGCAAAGCCGGCAAACGGGCCCACTATAACGTGCCAATCAATACCCTCCAAATCGCGCCTTTTGTGACGCGTCTCTCACAGGTGCGGTTTACGGCCGGCATGGCCTTCGTCCCGCTTACCAACAAAATCAAACCCGGCGCTTCTTCGGGGGACGACAGCCATTGTGCGGCATCGGGGTCACGTCTCGGATGGACCGTACTTCAATGCCCGCTGTCGACAAGGCACGCACTGCCGATTCGCGGCCCGAACCTGGCCCGGCTACTCGCACTTCCACCGTACGGAGGCCGGATTCCTTCGCCTTGTTGGCCGCTGTCAAAGAAGCCTGCTGCGCCGCGAAGGGCGTTCCCTTGCGTGAACCACGAAAGCCCAGCGAGCCGGAGCTGGACCACGCCAGCACATTCCCCATTGGATCGGTAAACGTCACAATCGTGTTGTTGAATGATGCCTGGACGTGTACCAGTCCAAAAGGAATGCTCTTCTTTTCCTTCTTCTTAAACGACTTCTTCTTGCCCGACTTTGCTGGTGCCTTCGCCATGAATCAATAATCCTTAACTAAGTCTTGCCTGTGGCTTTCTTCTTGTTCGCCACCGTACCCTTGCGTGGACCTTTACGCGTTCGGGCATTGGTGTGGGTTCGCTGCCCGCGTGCCGGCAGTCCGCGGCGGTGGCGCAACCCACGATACGACCCCATTTCCATCAGGCGCTTGATATTCATGGAGACTTCCTTGCGCAGGTCGCCTTCAATCGCACCCTCACCCTCAATCAGGTTGCGAAGGTGGTTCACTTCTTCTTCTGAAAGCTCGCTCACCTTCTTCTCCGGATCCACCTGGGCCCGGTGAAGGAGCGACAACGAGCGGGTCCGCCCAATGCCGTAAATGTAGGTCAGCCCGATCGCCGCCCTTTTTCTCGCTGGTAAATCTACGCCTGCAATACGCGCCATAAATCCTGTTCCTCTAATTCTGTCAAAACGGCTTTAGCCCTGCCGCTGTTTGTGCTTCGGATTCGTGCAGATCACGCGCACCACACCGTGGCGGTGGATCACCTTGCACTTATCGCATAGCTTCTTGACTGATGCCCGTACCTTCATACGACTTTACTGACCTTTCGTCAACAACTCCAAAACTCTTCCGCGCGTCCGGTCCTGTACCGATACCGCCACCCGTACCCGGTCACCTACCCGCAGCCGCACAAAATTGGCACGCTGCGAACTGGTCAGATGCGCCACCAATTCGTGTTCGCCTTCCAGTCTGACTCGCACCAAAGCACTCGGCAGCAGTTCGACCACGATTCCATCCGTAGCCCGTTCGCCGCTTCCCTGCGTTTCGCTTCCCCCCACTAGTGCTCACGGCCGCGTTAAAACCCACGGTCCATTGTCGGTCACCGCCACCATATGCTCAAAGTGAGCCGAATACGAACCATCCTGCGCCACCGCCGTCCACTTGTCCGACAGCACCTTAGTGTCCGGCTTGCCGACGTTCACCATCGGCTCAATCGCCAGCACCATACCGGGTTTCAGCCGCGGATTCTCTCCACGCCGGTCGACATAATTCGGGATCTGCGGCTCTTCATGCAGCGAAGTCCCAATCCCGTGCCCCACAAACTCCCGCACAATCGAAAATCCATGCGATACCACGTATTTCTCGACCGTGCCACAAACGTCAAATAAGCGATTGCCGGCACGTACCCGGTCGATCGCCAATTCTAAACTTTCCTCGGTAATTTTTAACAACCGCTCCACCGAATCATTCACTTCACCGACCGCCACTGTGATGGCCGAATCACCGTAATAGCCATCCAACTGCACGCCCGTATCCAAAGAAATAATGTCGCCCGATTTTAAGTGACGCCTCGCAGAGGGCATCCCATGAACCACTTCGTCATTCACCGATGCACAGAGCGCGTACGGAAACTTCGTTCCGGCAGCCTGCGAGTAGTAACCTTTAAAGGCCGGCTTCGCTCCCGCATCCCGAATCATTTTCTCTGTGGCCACTTCCAGGTCTTGCGTACTGACGCCAGCAGCTACCAAACCCTTCAAATCCTGCAAAATCCGATACACCAACAAACCGCTTCGCCGCAGCTTCTCTAATTCCATTGCACTACGACGCACAATCACGACCTGCTACTCTTCTTCCCGCTCGCCGCTGTTTCCGTCTCTTTCAGCAATCCTCGAATTTGCTGCAGAATCTCTTCGGGAGCAGCGTCTCCGCCTGGCACTTGGAACAGTGGTACACCCGCTTCCCGGAAAAAATTCAAGATCGGTACGGTCTGCCGGTCATACTCGAACAAGCGCTCTCGTATCACCGCTTCCTGATCATCCTCGCGAGTCACCAGAGCGGCTCCATCCAGGTCGCAAATTCCAGCCACTTTCGGAGGATTGGTAGTTAAGCTGTAGAGAGTTCCACAGACCGGACACTGACGACGACCACTCAGACGCGCTGCGATCTTCTCGTAGTCAACCACCAAGTGTAGCACGGCCACGCCAAAGCCATTTTTTTGCAGGAGATCCAGCAACACCCCTGCCTGATTCAAAGTCCGGGGATATCCGTCCAGAATCACCCCATTGCGCGCGTCCGGCTCGGCTAAACGCTGCTCCACCAGCTGGTTCACGAGCTCATTCGGAACCAGCTTCCCCGCTTTGATCAGCGCCTGCGCCTGTCGTCCGATCTCGTCTCCTCGCCCGATATGCATGCGCAACATGTCTCCGGTCGAAATGTGCGGTACATTCAGGTGGCTCTTCAAGAGTTTGGCCTGGGTCCCTTTTCCCGATCCGGGCGAACCGAATAGAATCACTGCCAGTGAAGGCCGTTGTGCAATGTCAGAGGGCAAATGGCAGCCTAACTGGTAGAACTACGGCGGCCACGGATGCGACCGGACCGCGGCGTGAAACCGTCGTAATGTCGCATGATCAACTGCGCTTCGATCTGATTCACCGTGTCCATCGCCACGCCAACCACAATCAGCAGCGAAGTACCACCAAAGAAGAAGTTCACACCCAAGCCATCCAGCAGCCAGCGCGGAAAATGCGCATCGATGAAATTTCCCATCACCGGCAAATGCTGCAGCCGGATTCCCTGGATCATAATCTGCGGAATGATCGAGAGCAGGGCCAGGTATAACCCACCGACTACCGTGATCTTCGACAGGATTTTATCCATGTAATCTGCCGTGTTCTTGCCCGGCCGGATACCCGGAATGAACCCGCCATATTTCCGCATGTTGTCGGCGGCTTCACTCGGGTTGAAGATAATCGACACGTAAAAAAAGCAGAAGAATACGATCAGTAAGATGAAAACCAGGTAATAAGTTGGCTCAGCTCCGCCTAGCGCACCGAGCATGTTACCCAGCCACTTACTGTTCTTCACTACGGGAAATTGCATTGCTGTCGCGGGAAGCGCCAGCAGCGACGAAGCAAAAATGATCGGGATCACTCCGCCGGCATTTACTTTCAGCGGTAAGTGTGTCGACTGGCCGCCCATCATCCGGCGTCCAATCACCCGCTTGGCATATTGCACCGGAATGCGCCGTTCCCCGCGCTCCACAAGTACGATAAAGCCGACCACCGCGACCATCAAGGCGATGATAATGACCATCTGCGGCACCGGCCACTGGTGTGTGACGAACGTGTTCGTGTAAATGCTGGTAATGGCGTTCGGCAAACCAACAATAATGCCGACGAAAATGATCAGCGACATGCCGTTGCCGATCCCGCGATCGGTGATCTGCTCACCCAGCCACATGATGAAAGCGGAGCCGGCGGTAAATGTCAGCACCGTCATCGAGATGAATACGAAACCGGGATTCAGTACGAAATGGCCATCCGAATTCTGCAGCGCGAAGGCGATACCAATGGATTGAATGACCGCCAGCGCCACCGTTAAGTAGCGCGTCCATTGGGTAATCTTCCGCCGCCCGAGCTCTCCTTCTTTCTGGAGCTTGTCGAGCGTCGGAATAACCACTGTGAGCAGTTGGAGAATGATCGAAGACGTAATGTATGGCGTAATTCCCAACGCGAAAATCGACATGCGCCGCAGCATTCCGCCGCTGAACAAGTCGAAATACCCGAGGAATCCGCCCGAGGCATTGCGCTGGAAAAAGTCCAGAAAGCGGGCCGTATCAATGCCGGGAGTCGGTACATAGGCGCCTACCCGATAGACCGCCAGCAATCCAAGCGTAAACAGCACGCGGTACCGCAGGTCCGCGATACGGAACATGTTTCCCAATGCTTCGAAGAACTTCTGCATGTTTCAATGTGCCTTTGCGCGTTCTATGCCGACCACTCCCTCACGGTCGTGGCTCTGAAAGAGGCTGTTTGCGTTCCAACACGGAAACGCTACCGCCTGCCTTTTCAATCTTCTCTTGCGCCGACTTCGAGAATATGTGCGCCGTCACCTTGATCTTGCGCGTCAGTTCGCCATTGCCCAGAATCTTCAAGCCCGCGTTCAACTTCTTCAACAGGCCACTCGCCTTCAGCGACTCGGGCGTGAAGCTATCGCCTTCCAGTTTCTCGAGCGCGCCTACGTTGATTACCGAAAACTCTTTGTGAAAGATATTCGTGAACCCGCGCTTCGGCAAACGGCGATGCAGCGGCATCTGGCCGCCCTCAAAGCCGCGCATTTTGCTATAGCCGGAAATTGATTTCGCACCTTTCGCGCCGCGCCCCGCAAATTTACCGCGGCCCGTGCCCATACCTTGGCCAATGCGGCGTTTTTTGCGTTGTTGGCCCTTCGGAGGTCGTAAATTGCTTAAATTCATGTTCGTTCTCTACCCGGTCAATCCTTGACGATTTCGAGCAGGTGCGGCACCTTCTTCACCATGCCGCGAAAGCCTGGCGTGTCGGGGCGTTCTACTACCCGGTTGATTTTGTGCAGCCCGAGCGACTTCACAATGTTCTTGTGCGCTTGCGGGGTGCAGATTACGCTGCGCACCAACTTGATCTTGATTTTGCCTTCAGTAGCCATTTCGCTCCCTGCCCTCGCTCACTTACAACCGCTCGATCGGCAGCCCGCGCATGTCCGCAATCGCTGTCTTATCGCACAATTGCTCGAGCGCGTCAATCGTCGCTTTCACCACGTTATGCGCGTTGTGCGAGCCGAGCGACTTTGTCAACACGTTCGGAATTCCGACCGCTTGAATCACGGCCCGCACGGGTCCGCCCGCAATCACTCCAGTACCGGCCGGAGCCGGCTTCAACAACACCAGCCCGCTCCCGAATCGCCCTAAAACCGCGTGCCGGATGGTCGTGTCGAGCACGTTCACTTTGCGCAAATTCTTCTTGGCGGCTTCAATGCCCTTCTTGATCGCCGAGGGAACTTCCTTCGCTTTACCAGTTCCATACCCGACCACCTTCGCGCCCGGATCGCCCACCACCACCAGCGCCGAGAAGCTCATGTTCTTTCCGCCCTTGACCACCTTCGTCACGCGATTAATACTCACCACCTGTTCCTTCAGGTTCAGGTTATGCGTGTCGACACGCTTCGCACGTACAGTCACTGCCATTTGTAGTTAAAACTCCAGACCCGCTGCACGGGCCGCATCTGCCAACGCTTTGATCCGCCCGTGATACAGGTAGCCGCCCCGGTCGAATACTACTTTACTGATCCCTTTTTCTTTGGCCCGCTCGGCGACCGCTTTGCCAATCAGCTTGGCGCCTTCCACGTTGCCGCCTTTGCCGCGCATGTCTTTTTCGATCGAGCCGGCGGCGGCAATGGTGTGCCCCTGTCCGTCGTCGATCACCTGCGCATAAATGTGATTCACGCTGCGGAAGACCGCCAGCCGCGGGCGCTCCGGCGTTCCCGACACCCGGCTGCGAATGCGTTTGTGAATCCGGTCCCGTATCTCTCTTCTGGAATCTCGAGCCATTACTTACTCCCCGCTCCTGTCTTACCGGCCTTCTTGCGCAACGTCTCGCCGGTATAGCGAACGCCCTTGTTCTTGTAGGGATCGGGCGGACGGAGCATGCGAATCTGCGCTGCGATCTGTCCGACTACCTGGCGATCGAAGCCGCTTAACACCAGGTGCGTCTGCTTATCTATCTTGAGATCTACGCCCGCCGGCAGCAGCACCTCGATCGGGTGCGAATAGCCCAGCGTGAAAGTCGCAACCTGGCCTTTGACATCGGCACGGTACCCGGTTCCTACAATATCCAGCTCGCGCGTGAATCCGCCCGAGACGCCTTGCACGGCATTCGCCGTCAGCGCTCGCGTCAGCCCATGCAGCGCCGCGTACTTATCGCTATCGCGCACCACTTCGAGTTGGCCGTCCTTCTGCTCCACATGCACGCCGGCCGGGATCGGTATCGTCAGCTTCCCCTTCGGACCTTCCACCTGCACCACGTCACCGATGTTGATTTTGACCCCTTTCGGCAAGGGAATGGGTTTCTTTCCTACTCGTGACATCGTTCGTTACCAGATCTGGCAGAGAACTTCTCCGCCCACGCCTTCCTTGCGTGCAGTCAGGCCCGTCATCACGCCCTTCGGCGTTGTCAAAATATTGATTCCGAGACCGCCCAGAATGCGCGGAATCTCTTTGCTGCCCACGTACACCCGGCAGCCGGGCCGCGACACTCGCTCAATCCGTGAGATCACCGGTAGATTGCCCGGCGTGTACTTCAGATACAACCGGATAAATTTCTTCGCGCCTTCTTCCGTCAGCTTGAAGTTGAGAATGTAGCCCTCTTCTTTCAAAATCCGCGCCAGCTCATTCTTCAACCGCGACGCGGGTACATCCACCTTGGCATGGCGCGCAATCAATGCATTTCGGACGCGCGTCAACATGTCGGCAATGGGGTCTGCTGTCATTTACTTACCTTCAGCACCTTTCATTCCTGTATATCCTGTCTTACCAGCTGGCCTTGGTTACGCCTGGCACTTCCCCCGCCAAGGCGAACTTCCGGAAACAGATCCGGCACAACGAGAATTTGCGCAGATACCCGCGCGGACGTCCGCAGTTTTTGCAGCGGTTCCGCAAGCGAGTCGGAAACTTTACCTTTGTTCCGTCTTTGCGTGCCTGCGCCATCACGGCCGCCTTCTTTACTTCCTTCGCGATCTTTGCAGTGGTTGCCATCTAATCCTTTAATGCTTTACTTGCGCTTCTACTACTGGCGGAACGGCATGCCCATGTGCCGCAAAAGCGCCAGCCCTTCGGCATCCGTCTTCGCCGTTGTCGTAATGGAGATGTTCATGCCTTTGGTCTTCTCCACCCGGTTGTAATCGATCTCGGGAAAAATCAACTGATCTTTTAATCCGAGCGTAAAATTGCCGCGTCCGTCGAATGATTTCGACGACACACCGCGAAAGTCGCGCACGCGCGGCAGGGCCACATTCATCAGCCGGTCCAAAAACTCGAACATCCGATCGCCGCGCAATGTCACCATGCAGCCAATCGCCATTCCTTCGCGCAGCTTGAACGCCGCAATCGATTTCTTCGCGCGCGTCACTACTGGCTTCTGGCCGGCAATCGCGCTGAGTTCATTCACCGCTCCGTCCATCAACTTGCTATTACCAGCCGCTTCACCCATTCCGATATTGATCGACACTTTCTCCAGCTTGGGAACGGCCATCGGATTGGTATAGCTGAAGTCTTTCTTGAGAGCCTCGACCACAGTCTTTTTGTAGTGTTCCCGCAAACGCGCCTTGCCGGTCTGCGCCTTTGGCGTGGCCGTCTTCTCGAGTACCGGCCCGGCTTCCGCGGCGCGCCTCTCCCCGCGCGGCTTCTTGTCCGCTGCCGGCGCGCTCTTTGGAGGCGCGCTCTTAGCCCCGCCGCCCGTCTTCTGATCTTTTTCTTTCGCCATGAAACTCTTCCCTTATCCTCGCGGCCGATTCCAAACGGCCTCTCCCGGCTCTTGCACTGGCGCTATCTCTTATCGAGCGTCTCGCCGCCCTTACGCGCTACCCGCACCCGGCGTACTTTGCCGCCTGCTTCATCCATCCGATAGCCGACTCGTGTCGGAATACCGGCCGCCGTCAATAGCATCACGTTCGATATATCGATGGGCATCGGTTTCTCCGCAATGCCGCCCTTAATCTGTTTCGAGGGATTCGGCTTCGTGTGGCGCTTCACAATCATCACGCCATCCACCGTCACCTTGCGATCAAAGCGGTCCACGTCGAGCACTTTGCCCGTCTTGCCTTTGTCACGGCCGGCAATGACCTTCACCATGTCGTCTTTCCGGATCTTCAATCGAACCGGCTGGCGCTCGCCTTTTTCCTGCCGCCGCTGGTATGCAACTTTCGCCATAATGCTTAGAGCACCTCCGGCGCAAGCGACACAATCTTCATAAAGCGCTTGTCTCGCAACTCGCGCGCTACCGGTCCGAAGACACGGGTTCCCACTGGCTCGCCCACTTCATTGATCAGCACCGCCGCGTTTGAATCGAACCGGATGTAGGTGCCGTCCCGGCGGCGCGTTTCCTTCCGCATCCTCACCACTACGCAGCGCACGACCTTGCCCTTCTTGATGTTGGAATCGGGTGCGGCTTCCTTCACGCTCGCCGTAATCACATCGCCCAAACCCGCGCGAAGCCCGAGGTCGCCGCCGCGCGGCAAGATGCACTGCAGCTTGCGTGCGCCGCTGTTATCGGCCACCTCCAACATGGTTCGCATTCCAATCATGACGTTTCTCCTGTTTCCAAACTCTGCTGTTCAACCTACCGGCTTCGGCCGAGTAACGGTTGCGCTTACTTCTTTTTTTTCTTCTTAATCGTCTTCTTGACGCGCGTGTCTGCGCTTTCGGCGAGCGCCGGGTGTTCCACCGTCACCACCACCGCTTTACGCAACACATCGCCCAGCGCCCAGCGCTTCAACCGGCTCAAGGGACGCGACTCGATGATACGCACCACGTCGCCCACATTCGCCGTCTGCTGTTCGTCATGCGCGTAGAATTTCTTGCGCTTATTTACAATCCGCTTATACATCGGATGCGGAACACGGCGCGTCACTTCCACCACGATTGTCTTGGCCATCTTCGTTGAGATCACTTCGCCAATTTTCTCGTTTTTGTGGCTGTTCTTTTCTGTCGTTGTTTCGCCTGTTGCTTCCGGCATCACGTTTATTCCTGAACTCATTTACTTTTTCTTCTTCGCCGCAGTCTTCTGAACCGCCGCCTTTTTCACTGTCGGCTTCTTCTTGGCCACAGTCTTTTTCACTGCGGCTTTTGCCACCGGTGTCGCGGAATCACCGCCCGCTGTCCGCTTCTCGTTTTGCACCGTCAGCAATCGCGCCCGGTCTTTTCGCAAAGCCCGATACTTCTTCAAACCTTCCGTCTGGCCCATGCCCATCTGGAACCGGAACCGGAACAACTGCTCTTGCGAATCCTGCACCTGCCGGTCGAGCTCGCTCGAATCCATGTTGCGGATCTTGTTTGCCTTCATCTCTTAACTCGCCTTTGCCGTCGAAGCCGGCTTCCCGCTATCGGTTGCCTGCGGACGCGACACAAACTTGGTCGGCACCGAGATCTTGGCCGCCGCCAAGCGCATCGCCTGCTCGGCAGTTGCCAACGGCACGCCTTCCATCTCGAACAGCATTTTGCCTGGCCTCACGACTGCTACCCACGCTTCGGGTGCTCCTTTGCCCTTACCCATACGTGTCTCTGGCGGCTTCTTCGTGATCGGCTTATCCGGAAACACTCGGATCCACACTTTTCCACCACGCTTGATGAAACGCGTCATCGCAATACGAGCAGCTTCAATCTGCCGGTTCGTCACCCAACCGCAGCTCATCGCCTTCAGACCGAATTCACCGAACGAAAGCGTGGAGCCGCGCCAGGCTTTGCCCGTCATGCGGCCGCGCTGCTGCTTTCGAAATTTCACCTTCTTCGGCATTAACATAGCGGTATTTCCTCTTTACTCCAATTTCTTGCTAACTACTCGTTCGGCTTTTCCGCTTCCGGTTCAGGCGCCGGAGCTGTCTCGGCTAACGGAGCCGTAGCAGGAGTCGTCTGGTCCTCGATACTCGGGGCCGCGCCGGTCTGCTCCTGTTTCCACGAAGGAACGGTCGGAGCCGACAAGGGCGGAATCACGGGCGACGTCGCCGGCTTCGGCAGATCGCCAGGATTCGGCTGCACTACTGGACCGCTCGCATCCGCCGCCGGCGTGGGAGGACGCCGGTCCATGCCACCGCGATCCGCGCCACCCCGGTCAGGACCACCGCGATCCATGCCACCGCGATCCATGCCACCTGGACCGCGGTCGCCCCGCTCAAATCCACCCCGGTCATCCCGGCGGCGTCTCCGCGGTTCGCCTTCATTGCGCAGCGAATTCGTCCGGCGGTTGCCCGCCTCGATCACTTCACCCTTGTAAATCCAAACCTTCACGCCAATCACGCCGTAGGTCGTGTACGCCTGGCTGAATCCGTAATCGATATCCGCCCGCAGCGTATGCAGCGGTAGCTGCCCTTGCAGATACCACTCACTACGCGCAATTTCTGCGCCATTCAAACGCCCCGACACGCGCACCTTGATTCCCTTGCAACCAAAACGCAGCGCCGAATCGACCGCCTTACGCATCGCCCGGCGGAACGCCACGCGCTTTTCGAGCTGCAACGCAATCGATTCCGATACCAGCTGTGCATCGAGTTCCGGCCGGTGTACTTCCTGAATATCGATGAAAACTTCGCGCTTCGTCTTCTTCGCGAGATCGCCCTTGAGCTTCTCGATCTCCGCGCCTTTGCGCCCGATGATGATCCCGGGACGCGATGTGCGAATCGTGATCCGCAGCTTGTTGCCCGGCCGGTCCACTTCGATCGAGCTCACGCCCGCTGCCTTCAACCGCGCCAGCAGCGATTCCTTCAGCTCCAGATCTTCATGCAATAACTTCGAATAGTCCTGCTTGGCAAACCACCGCGAGCGCCAGGTCTTGGTCACTCCCAATCGAAAACCGTATGGATGTACTTTCTGACCCATTGCTTATTCCTCTGCCTCGGCGGCTCGTTCACCCAGCTTCACCACGATGTGCGCCATGCGCCGTTGATAGCGATACGCGCGACCCATCGGAGCCGGGCGTATCCGTTTCATTCTCGGCCCTTCGTTCACATACGCTTCGCTCACAAACAGCCGGTCGACATCGATGTCATCCGACTTGTTTTCCGCATTGGCAATGGCCGATCGCAACACCTTCTCAATGGCCGGCGCGATCCGCTTGTTCACGGCGCTTAAGATATGAATCGCATCGCCCGCCTGCCGCCCGCGAATCATGTCGATCACCAGCCGCACCTTCTGCGGCGAAACGCGCATGTAGCGCGCTTCCGCCTTCGATACGTTTACTTTTTGATCCACCATGCTGCTACCGCGCCGCCTTCTCGGTCGACTTCGCCGCGTGACCTTTAAACGTCCGCGTCGGCGAAAATTCACCCAGCTTGTGTCCCACCATATTCTCGGTCACGTACACCGGAATGAATTTGCGGCCGTTATGCACCGCGATCGTGTGCCCGATAAAGTCCGGCACGATCGTCGAACGGCGCGACCAGGTCTTCACCACCGATTTCTGATTATTCGTGTTAAGCGTCTCCACCTTTTTCGAGAGGTGGTCGTCTGTGAACGGTCCTTTTTTAAGCGATCGACTCATCTAGCTAAATCCTTTATTCCTGCCCTTGCCGCGCACACGACGGAGAAAGCTGGGAAATTGCCGGCCGCAGATGAACACCGATGAACGCAGATAGCACATAGTCTTTTCATCTGCGTTGATCCGCGTTTATCGGCGGCTAAATTATTTCTTCCCGATCGCCGCATTAGCGTTTCTTCGCTTTCCGCGTCACGATCCAACGATCGGTGCGCTTATTGTTCCGCGTCTTGAATCCGCGCGTCGGTTTGCCCCAGGGCGTCACCGGATGACGTCCGCCCGAGGTCTTGCCCTCGCCACCACCATGCGGATGGTCGACCGGATTCATCGTCACACCACGGTTATGCGGCCGCTTGCCCAGCCAGCGCGAGCGGCCCGCTTTACCGAGCGATACATTCTCATGCTCGACATTGCCGACCTGTCCCACCGTCGCCATGCACTCGACCGGCACCCGCCGGATCTCGCCTGAGGGCAGCTTCAGCAGCGCGATTCCGGCTTCTTTTGAAACCAGCTGCGCTTGTGCTCCAGCCGAACGAGCCATCTGCCCGCCCTTGCCCGGCCGCAGCTCAATGTTATGCACCACGGTACCCGCTGGGATGTTCTTGATCGGCAAAGCATTGCCCACCAGAATGTCCGCCTCGGGTCCCGCACTCACGGTGCGCCCGACTTCCAACCCGACCGGGCAAATAATGTAGCGCTTCTCGCCATCCGTATAGTGCAGCAACGCAATGCGCGCCGAACGGTTCGGATCGTACTCGATCGCGGCGACTTTCGCCACCACGCCGGTCTTGTCGCGCTTGAAATCGATCAGGCGGTACGCCTGCTTCGCTCCGCCGCCAATGAAACGGCTCGAAGTCCGGCCATTCGCCGTCCGACCGCCGGTCCGATTCTTGCCTTCGACCAGCGACTTTTCCGGCGTCTCCTTAGTAATCTCGTCCCGCGTCAGATAAGTCTGAAAGCGGCGCGTCGGCGTAAACGGCTTAAAACTTTTGATAGGCATGGCGTCTCCGTCGTTCCTCCTTAGATCTCGGCGTACTCGGGAACTTTCTGTCCCTTCGAGAGCCGCACATACGCTTTCTTCCAGTCCGACGCGTAGCCGCTGAAACGCCCCCGGCGTCGTAGTTTCCCGGCATAGTTACTCGTCTTCACATCGGCGACCTTCACCCGGAACACCGTCTCGACAGCCTGCTTGATCTCGATCTTGTTCGCTTCCGGATGCACTTCAAAACACAACGTCCGTTCTTCTTCCCGCTTCGCGTGGCCCTTCTCGGTGATCAGCGGCCGGCGGATCACATCGTATACGTTCACTTCGCCAATGCCTCCGACAATTTCTTGGCTGCGCCTTCGCTCAACAACACTTGTTCATGCCGCAGCAGGTCATACACGGTGACATCTTTGGTCGGCACTAGCTTGACGTTTTTCAAGTTGCCGGTGGCGCGGCCCAGATTGACGTTCTCACCTACTTCGACCAGCAGCGCGCTCTTTTTGACTTCGAATTTTCCCAGCACCGCCAGCATGTTTTTCGTCTTGTGGTCCGCCAGATCGAAGGCGCGTATCACGCGTAATTCGCCATCGCGCAATTTTGCCGACAAAGCCGAGCGCAATGCGCCCAGCACCATCTTGCGAGGCAGCTTGTATTCGTAGCTACGCGGTTGCGGTCCATGTACCGTGCCGCCATGACGCCACAGTGGCGACCGGATCGAGCCCATGCGCGCCCGCCCCGTCCCCTTCTGCTTCCAGAGTTTCTTGCCCGATCCCGACACTTCATGCCGCGTCTTCGTCGACGCCGTGCCGGATCGCCGCGCCGCTGTATACTGCTTCACCGCTTCATACAGCAAGGCTTCGTTTACTTCCGCGCCAAACACCGAATCCGCCAGCTCGATCGAGCCTACGGCCGTGTTGTTCAAATCCAATATGTCTACGCTCGGCATCTGTCTTTACCTGTTTTTCGCGCGGCGGACCATCACGTAACCGCCATTCGGCCCCGGAATCGCGCCCTTCAACGCAATCACGTTATCGTCGGTATCCACACTCACGATCTCGAGGTTACGCACCGTCACCTGGTCGGAACCCATCTGGCCGCCCATCTTCATGCCGGGAAACACACGCGACGGAAATGACGATCCGCCAATCGAGCCTGGCGCACGGTGGAACATCGATCCGTGCGTCGAATCGCCGCCCCGGAAATGGTGCCGCTTCACCACACCCTGAAAGCCACGTCCCTTGCTCGTACCGATCACATCCACGACTTCTTTCGGCTTAAACTCTTCCGCCAGCACCCGGTCGCCCTGTTTCAAGTCACCGGTACCCTGCCCGAGATGAAACTCGCGCAGGTACTTCACGCCGTCCGCTCCTGATTTCGCCAGGTGCTTGGCCATCGGTTTGTTCGGCTTCTTGGCATATTCGACCAACCCGAGCTGCACCGCGTCGTAGCCGTCAATGGCCGGCGTCTTGCGCTGCGTCACCACACACGGACCCGCCTTCACCAGCGTCACGGGGACCACTTGCCCGTCCGCATTGAAGACTTGCGTCATGCCAATTTTCTTGCCGAGAATTCCTGGACTCATGATTTCTTTCGCTCGCCTGCCCTACTTGTTTTTCCCGAACGCCTTGATTTCTACATCCACCCCGGCCGGGAGATCCAGCTTCATCAAGGCATCTACTGTGTCCTGCGTCGGCTCCAAAATATCGAGCAGCCGCTTGTGCGTGCGGATTTCAAACTGTTCGCGCGACTTCTTATCCACGTGCGGCGATCGCAGCACCGTATAGCGGTTCTTCAACGTCGGTAGTGGAATAGGGCCGGCCACTGTTGCACCAGTACGCTTGGCCGTATCCACAATGTCGCCCGTGGATTGATCAAGTACCCGGTGGTCGTAGGCCTTCAGCCGGATGCGAATTCGTTCTTTCATTTTTGCCAATTTCCGTCACGTAGGGCAGGCTTTAGCCTGCCATTCTTTCCTAACTCAAAATCTCCGTCACCGTGCCGGCGCCTACGGTACGGCCGCCCTCACGAATGGCAAAGCGCAATCCCTTGTCCATGGCCACCGGTGTAATCAGCTCCACTTCCACCGACACGTTGTCGCCCGGCATCACCATCTCCATGCCTTCCGGCAGTTTCGCCACGCCCGTCACGTCCGTCGTACGGAAGTAGAACTGCGGCCGGTAGCCGTTGAAAAACGGCGTGTGCCGTCCGCCTTCTTCCTTCGACAGCACGTACACTTCGCCCTTAAACTTCTTGTAGCCTTTGATCGACCCCGGCTTCGCAATCACCTGACCGCGTTCGACATCGTTCTTTTCAATGCCGCGCAGCAGCAAGCCGACGTTGTCGCCCGCGCGACCTTCGTCCAACAGCTTCTTGAACATTTCGACGCCCGTCACGACCGTCTTGCGCGTATCCGCAAACCCGACGATCTCCATTTCCTCGCCCACCTTGCAGATGCCCCGCTCAATGCGTCCGGTCACCACCGTGCCACGGCCCTGGATCGAGAAAATATCTTCGATCGGCATGATGAATGGCTTGTCGATGGCGCGTTCCGGCAGCGGAATGTACTCGTCCACTTTCGCCATCAACTCGTCCACCGACGATTCCCATTTCGCTTCGCCGTTCAAAGCGCCTAGCGCGCTCACTTTTACCACCGGCAGATCATCGCCTGGAAACTGATACTTGGTCAACAGCTCGCGTACTTCCAGCTCCACCAACTCGAGCAGTTCCGCATCGTCCACCATGTCAACTTTGTTCAACGCGACGACGATATACGGCACACCCACCTGGCGCGCCAGCAGAATATGTTCCCGCGTCTGCGGCATCGGTCCATCGGTTGCCGCGACTACCAGAATCGCGCCATCCATCTGCGCCGCGCCCGTGATCATGTTCTTGATGTAATCGGCGTGACCCGGGCAATCCACGTGCGCATAGTGACGGTTCGCTGTCTCGTATTCCACGTGCGCCACTGCGATGGTGATCCCGCGCGCCTTCTCTTCCGGCGCATTGTCGATCGAGTCAAAGCTCCGAAATTTGTTCTTCGGATTGTGCTTCGACAACGTCTTGGTAATCGCCGCGGTCAGCGTCGTCTTGCCATGATCGATGTGCCCGATCGTTCCAATATTTACGTGCGGCTTGCTGCGGTCAAATTTCTCTTTCGCCATGTGAATGCCTCCTTACCCGTTCCTACTTGGTTGCCACTCCGCCCTTATTGCGGTTAATGATCTCTTCCGCCAGGTTGCGCGGTACTTCTTCGTATTGCCCGAAGTGCATCGTAAAACTGCCGCGGCCCTGCGTGCGGGAACGAAGCTCCGTCGCGTACCCGAACATCTCCGACAACGGCACCATCGCTTTGATGATGTGCGTGCCACCGGCGACGTCTGTACCTTCCAGACGTCCGCGCCGCGAAATCAAATCGCCGTTTACCGGACCCATATAATCTTCCGGCACCGTCACTTCCACCCGCATTACCGGTTCGAGCAACACCGGCTTGGCCTTGGACGCCGCTTCTTTAAAACAGATCGACGAGCAGATCTTGAACGCCATTTCGGACGAGTCCACATCGTGATAGTCCCCGTCGTACACCGTCACCTTGATGTTGTTCAACGGATAGCCGGCCAGGATGCCGCCTTCGAGCGCTTCCACGACGCCCTTCTCGATCGCGGGAATAAATTCCTTCGGAATGTTGCCGCCCTTGACCTCGTTCTCGAACGTGAAATCTTTCTCAAGATCTGGTTCCACGCGCAGCTTGACGCGCGCGTACTGGCCACTGCCGCCGGTCTGCTTTTTATGCGTGTAATCGTACTCCGACCGCTGACGGACCGTCTCGCGGTACGCCACTTGCGGTTTGCCGACGTTTGCGCCGACGTTAAACTCCCGCTGCATGCGATCCACGATGATTTCGAGGTGCAATTCGCCCATGCCGGCGAGAATGGTCTGGCCCGTTTCCGGGTCGGTCGAAACGTGCAGCGTCGGATCTTCCGTCGCCAGCTTGTTGATGGCAATGCCCAGCTTTTCCTGGTCCGCTTTCGTCTTCGGCTCAATCGCCAACTGAATCACCGGCGCCGGGAAGTTGATCGACTCGAGCAGGATCGGTTTGTCTTCGTCGCAAATCGTGTCGCCGGTCACTACCTGCTTCAGCCCCACAGCGGCGCAAATATCGCCGGCCATGACCTCGCTGATTTCTTCACGCTTGTTGGCGTGCATCTTCACCAGCCGCCCTACGCGTTCGCGCCGGCCCTTGCTGACGTTATAAATCGACTCGCCCGCGTTCAGCTTGCCAGAATAGACGCGGATAAAGCACAGTTGCCCGACAAACGAGTCGGTCATGATCTTAAACACCAGCGCGGAGAACGGCTCGGCATCGCTCGCCTTGCGTTCGAGCGCCTCGTTCGGATCATCGACAGCCAGTCCGCGAATGGGCGGCACATCGAGCGGCGAGGGCAAATAATCCACCACCGCATCGAGCAGGTTCTGCACGCCCTTGTTCTTAAATGAGGAACCGCAAATAACAGGGAAGATCTTGCGCGCGAGCGTCGCCTTGCGAATACCCGCCTGCAATTCTTTCTCGGTAATCGCCAGCCCTTCGATGTACTTTTCCATCAGCACATCGTCGGACTCCGATACTGCTTCGATCAGCTGGTCGCGATACGTTTTCGCCTGTTCCACGAGATCGGCCGGAATCTCGACATCGTCGAACTTCGCGCCCAGCGTTTCATCGCGCCAGATCCGGGCTCTCATCTTGACTAGATCCACCACGCCTTTGAAATGATCTTCGGCGCCCACCGGCAACTGAATCGGCACCGGACGCGCGCTCAACCGGTCGACAATCGTCTTTACGGAAAAGAAGAAGTCCGCGCCTACGCGGTCCATTTTGTTGATAAAGCAAATGCGCGGGACGCCGTACTTATCGGCCTGCCGCCACACCGTTTCCGATTGCGGCTGTACGCCCGCCACCGCATCGAACACCGCGCACGCGCCATCAAGCACACGCAGACTGCGCTCCACCTCGGCCGTGAAATCCACGTGGCCCGGTGTGTCGATGATGTTGATCGTGATGTCGTTCCACTGGCAGGTGGTCGCGGCCGATGTGATCGTGATGCCGCGCTCCTGCTCCTGCGCCATCCAGTCCATCGTCGCCGTGCCTTCATGCACTTCACCGATCTTGTGCGTGCGGCCGGTGTAATAGAGGATGCGTTCCGTCGTCGTGGTCTTACCGGCATCAATGTGAGCCATGATGCCGATATTGCGCATTTTCTCTAGCGGTGTGGTGCGTGCCATATTCTTGTTTCCAGACTTCTAAAAACCTGCTTGCCTAAACTTACTTACCAGCGATAATGTGCAAACGCCTTGTTGGCCTCCGCCATACGATGCACGTCATCCTTCTTCTTTACAGCGCCTCCACGCATATTGGAGGCGTCGTTCAACTCATTTGCCAGCTTGTCCGCCATGGCCTTATCCGGGCGGTTGCGGGCATTGGTAATGAGCCAACGCAGAGCCAGGCTGATCCGCCGATTCTGTGACACTTCCACCGGCACCTGGTAGTTCGCACCGCCTACGCGCCGCGTCTTTACTTCCAGTACCGGCTTTACATTCTCAACGGCTTTCTTAAACGCCTTCAACGGATCATCGCCCGATCGATCGCGCAACGTGTCCATGGCTTGATAAAAAATCTTCTGCGCCGTCGTTTTCTTGCCGTCCCACATCATCGAATTCACGAACTTCTCGACCAGTGTCGAGTTATACAGCGGGTCGGGAATAATATCGCGCGGCTCAGGGCGTCGTCTGCGTGGCATAAGCTATTTCTTTTACTCCCCTACTTCTTCTTTCCCTTGGCCGGAGCGGCGGCTGCAGCTCCACCCTTCGGACGCTTCGCTCCATACTTCGAGCGGCTCTGCTTGCGGTTCGCTACGCCCGCCGTATCGAGCGTCCCGCGTACGACGTGGTAACGCACGCCCGGCAAATCCTTCACACGGCCGCCGCGGATCAGCACGATCGAGTGCTCCTGCAAATTGTGTCCGACGCCCGGAATGTAGGTCGTCACTTCAATCCCGTTCGTCAGCCGCACGCGAGCCACTTTCCGCAAAGCCGAGTTCGGCTTCTTCGGCGTCGTCGTATACACGCGCGTGCAGACGCCGCGCCGTTGCGGACAGGCCTGTAGCGCCGGGCTGGCTGTCTTGTAACGCGTCGGCCGCCGTCCCTTGCGCACCAATTGATTAAACGTTGGCATGCTTCACTCATTCGTTCCAACCAGCCAACCTCACCGGTTAAACGATGTCTCTCCTTCAAACTGCCAAAAGCGCAGTGAATCCTGATCTACTGAAAAAACGATCTGCTGAAAACTGTGTCGGCTCGCATTTAGCTATAGATGCCGAAAGACGTTGCTGCTAAAACTTACTACAAGAAGACCGATATAGCGTATTTCACCGATCTCAACCGCGAGGGTAACTGCTTCGGATAGTGGCCCATACCAGCTTCCAACGTAACTTCCTTCGAAAACATCGAGGAAGTGTATTGGTCCAGCAGCGGGGCCCGACTTCCAGCCGGATGCCTATCGCAGGCACGGTAGCACGGAAGCCGAAGAATCAACTCGCCAAACTTTCCCAGTGTACTGCATTGGTATCTCGGAATGTCAATTCAATCCAAAAAATGATAGCGGCTCGATTGGAGCACGGGCTGAATGACGCGGCAGTCAGCCTCACTTAATAGGCGGCGCGCTGGTCCAGTGCTCCTTCGCGGCGGCGTCGGACCATGCCGAGCCCAATGGTGACATAACAAGCCAAGTCTCTGCCAGCCTGCCATCCGCAATCCGGTAGGATTGCATGCCCGCTTGGGTGTGCACTTCCTTGGTGGTCGGGTCAGTCCACTTAAACTCAAAGCGAAACCAAGCGCGGTCGCCCACGAACGAGTGATCGTAAAGCAACCACGCGTATATCCGGTCGTTCCTGACGGATCTTGGCGATCTCTGCCGCATAAGCATCCCGCGTGACCGTCCGGTCACTCTTTGGGTCGTGCCGGATGTAGGTTGGTTCCACGCAACTCGGAATCAGGTCGTATTGGCCTTCATGCCAAACCCGCTCCCATCGGTCGAACAGGTCGCGCGTAGACTCCGGTGTTGTCACTGATTCTCCCTGTAGATTCGTTTCAATCGGGGTCTTTTCGAAGGCCGTTGAGTGAGCGAGGGAAGCTATCCCAAAAGCCGTGAGGCCGATAAAACAAGATCTCCGTTTCACCATTGTTTTTCAGGATAACGAAACGGCGAACAACAGGAAAATTATGCGTTTGAGCTTTAAGCAGGCGCGGTCATTCTGCTGCGGTTCAACGGGTCAAATGTCTCCTCCGGAGTCCAGCGAACTCGCATCAAGCGCCCTATTTACGTTCGAAGCGAGCAACCACTTCCTCGTGGTCGAGCAACTCTCCGCGGTCGGCCTGTTCGAGAGCTTCGAGAAAGAATCTATCCTCTTCCACGGTGCGCAAAGCGGCGTCTTTCACCAATTGCGCCACCCCTGTGCCGTGATAGCAACAGCAGCGCTTCCTGCTCTGGGGTGAAATCAACTTCCGGAACCGCAAGTGTAAGGGGGGTGTCAGCCGGTGTCAAACCTCCTCTCGCAGCGGACTACGGCGCATCTGCCGCGTCCGCTTTATGCAAGCCCTACGCTTTACTTCTCCTCTCCTCGCTCCGGCACCGAAAACGCATACAACTTGCGATTCCCGGTTCCTATCCCGAAATGCGAGTACCCGGATCCCCAATACACCGTTCCATTCACTACCGACGGGCCGCTGGCGACTGATCCGCCGCTCTCGAACCGCCACAAAATGTTCCCAGACGCTGCATCGATTGCATCCATTTCTCCTGACAGCGATCCCGCGTACAGCACACCATTTGCTACCGTCACGGCGCCCAAACCGCCCGCTGGTTTACCGGATGCTGGATTCACCCCGGGCACCGCAATTTGCCAGTTGAATTTTCCGTTGGAAGCATTGAGCGCCGCCCACGATCCCCCATTCACCTGCTGTTGCCCCTGCGGCTGCAGCAGATAAAACTCCGAATTGGAATTGGTAATGGCGGCATACACTCGCGCGCCATCTACCGCCGACCCCCACTCGATTCCTCCGAGAGTTCCACCCGGTCCCACCATCGCCGCCCACACGGTCGCGCCGTCGTCCGGATCGAGCGCCCAGTACACGCCACTCTTCTGCCCAGCGCCCACCAGGTCACGCTCATAGCCTTGCCATTTCACCGTAAACAGATTCGCGCCCGATCCAAAATCATAGTCCGGTCCTGCTGGATCCGGGCAGGCTACGCCGCCCTGATTTCCCAAACAACTCGCAATCCACGCATCCGCTCCATGCAGCCGTCTCGCCCATTTCAAACGACCTGAATCGGCGTCGAGCGATACCACCGCATCGATGTAATCGTCGCTCGCCAGACAAGCCAGTTGCCGCTGTGCGTCCGGCGATTGCTTCTCACACGCATCGGCCGCAGCCGGTACCGAGTAGTTGTTGCCCGTAGTCACATACAAGGAATTTCGTGCAGCGTCGTAGGCGAACGTACTTCCCCAAACCGCTCCGCCCGTGTAGCCCTCCGGCACCGTATAGAACCGCCACTCGATGGATCCACTCCGCAGATCTACCGCAACTGCACTTCCGCGAAACGAAAGCTGAAACCCCGCGCTTGCTGCCGCCGCGCCCTCCTCATTCGACGCCACTCCCACATAAATCCGATTTCCCACCACCAGCGGTGAGTTCGTGATGATGGCTTCCGCATTCGCGTCGAGCAGCGTCTTCCAGACAAGATTGCCCGTGTTCTTATCCACCGCGATCAAAGTTGCACTGGCCTGATCTCCAAAAACCAGCAGATTACCTGCAATCGCCGGGCTGTTGCGCGAGAAAGAAGTGCCCAGTCCCGTATACTCCGAGACTTTGCGCGACCATACCGCCTTGCCTGTACGATTGTCGATCCGGTAGATGAACCCGTCAAAATCCGGAACGTATACTGCTCGTCCCTCGACCGTCGGAGTCGCTGACACGTCTCCCGCTGTCGCGAATATCCATTTGGGGCGCAATTTCGCTACGCTCCCTACACTGAGCCCCTCTTCCCGTGGATTGCTTCGCGAATTCCTGACATCGCCGCCTGCACTCCGCCAGGCAACTCGCGCCTGTGCATCCGGACTGTGCTCATCTGCGGAGGACTTTTGCCCCTGTCCGCACACACTCGCTGCCAGCGCTAACGAGAGTACTCCCATCCCGCTTCCAGCAAAACGCCTGTACATTTTTATCCCGCTCCTTGTGCCGGGCACGCTCAAGTTCGTCCTCCGGCGTCCCAAGAGTGCCAGCAAACAGGGGCTTTGCTTGTCTTTACTTTGTAAACAGAAAGTAAATTCGCAAATTCACAGGTATAAATTCAGAATTTTCAGGCAATCGCACTCGCCCCGCAATTCAGGCGCAATCTTTTACAAATCGCCAACAACTCACATGCTCAATCGAGCCTACTCTGACGATAGGCCGCACCCAACTTCATGCAAAGTGCGGACCGATTCCGGTAAGGCCTCGCCCTTCCATCTTTCAGGAGATTCAAATTGCTCTCTAGCCTTCTACATCAGTGCCTGCGCACTCCGCTGCTGGCGGTACTTTCTCTCTCGATATTTAGCGCCGTTCCTTCCACGGCTGCGCTCATCACGGACCCCTCCGGCGATTTTCTGCCCTCTTTCTCCGGCCCCCATAACGGCGATCTCGATGTGCTGAACGCCCAGGTTTTCTTCAACGGCTCCGATTTCCGCTTCACCAGTACACTGAATGGCGCCATCGGCACCACTCCCAGTGCTATCTATGTCTGGGGCATCGATCGCGGCGCCGGCATGCATGGTTTTCCCACCATCGCTCCCGGCGTGACCTTCGATTCCGTGTTTGTAATCAGCCCTTCCGGATCGAGCGCCGTACACGATCTGATTAACGGCGCCAATACGCCCATCTCCGGTATCACCGTTTCAGGCGATACTTTGTCGGCCACTGTTCCGCTGAGCGCATTGCCCTCGGAAGGTTTCGCTCCGTCCGCTTATCTGGTCAATCTCTGGCCGCGTTCCAGTAACGGTGGCGACTCCGTCATTGCTGATTTCGCTCCCGACAATTCCGACGCCGCCGTCACCCCGACTCCTGAACCCGGTACCCTGTCTTTTGTCGCGCTGGTTGGCTTGGGGGCCCTGGCTCTTATCCGCCGTCGCACTCACTCCGCAGTTTAAGAAGTCTTTCCGTTTATCTTTTTCGTTCGTCCGGGCTGTTGCTCTCGGCCGGGGACGAACGAACAGGCCGGGGATAATTCCTCCTCCCACACCGGGTCCCCGGCCCTTTTTTGGCTCCCGGTAATGGTCATCCGCATCTACTCCCTATAGCCTTGCCGTTTACAATCTGCATCATCGGAGGTGGTCCTGCCGGACTAGCTGCCGCCATTGCTTTACGCCAATCCGGCCATAGCCCAACCGTAACCGATCGCGCCACACCACCGATCGACAAAGCCTGCGGTGAAGGTCTGCTGCCAGGCGGCGTCGCCCTGCTCGCTCGACTCGGCATCCGCTTCCCATCGGATGTTGGGTTTCGCTTCTCCGGCATTCGCTTCTCGGATTCCCACTCCTCCGTCGCAGCGGATTTTCCGGCCGGTAAAGGAATCGGGCTGCGCCGCACTCAGCTCCATAGCCTTCTCCGCGAACGCGCCCGCGCACTCGACATACCTCTGCTCTGGGGTGTCAAGCAGGTTGGCCTGCGTGAAACAAGCGTCACAATCTCCGGCGAGACCACGAATTACGATTACGTGATTGCCGCCGACGGCCAACACTCGCAAATCCGCCGCGACGCTGGTCTCGACGAGTCACTCTATGAACACCGCCGCTACGGCTTCCGCCGCCACTATCGCGTGACTCCGTGGTCATCGCAGGTAGAAGTCTATTGGGGACCCAACTGCCAGATCTACATCACACCGGTCGCTTCAGACGAGGTCGGCGTCGCCCTGCTCTCGCGCAACCCGCATTTCCGCCTCGCGCAGGCGCTCTTGCACTTTCCCGAACTTGCAGCCCGTCTCGCCTCTGCCAAACACGCCTCGCGTGAGATGGGCTGTCTCTCCATTTCCCGTAAATTCCGCCGCATCACGCGGGGGCGCCTCGCGCTCCTCGGCGACGCCTCCGGGTCGGTCGACGCGATCACGGGCGAAGGACTGTGCCTCTCGTTTCAACAGGCCTTCGCCCTCGTTCAAGCCATCGACTCCGGTCGTCTCGCCATTTATCGGCGCGCTCACGACGCGCTCAACCGCCGCCCTCGCCTCATGTCGTCTCTTCTCTTGACACTTGATCAGCACCAGCTTCTTAGAAAGTACGCTTTGGCCGGTCTCGCCCGCTTTCCCAGCGTTTTTTCCGCCTGTCTCGCGATGCACGCCGGCCAATACGCGCCCGTTCCGCAAATCCCTACTTTACGTACAACTGCCCCGCCTCCCAAAGCATCCTTTAAACATGGCTAAAGCAAGCTGGCACGATATCACTCTCGCCCAAAGTCCTCGCACGGAAGAAGTCGAAGGCAACCAGTATTTCCCGCCTGACAGTTTTGACAAGAGCTTCCTCCAGCCGAGCGACCACACCACGGTCTGCCCATGGAAGGGTACCGCTCATTACTTCCATGTCGTCGTCAATGGCCAAAGCAACGAAAATGCCGCCTGGTACTATCCCGATCCCAAACCGGCCGCTGCCAACATCAAAGATCACGTCGCTTTCTGGAAAGGCGTTCGCGTCGAAAACTGACAATCAGCGGCGTCACCGTTATGATTGGGTGCCGATCAGTTCAGCTCAGCGAGTGACTTCGCAAAAGCTCGATAATACATGCTTTCTCCGCGGAAGAGCGGGTCCCCTGTTGCGCCACCCACTCCAGCAAATCCTCTTCTACCTTGGCGCCCGCGTCGAGTAGCAGCTTGATTACCCGAACGTAGTCAGTTGAAGAATCACCGTTCATCGCAGACCATAGCGCCTGACCTAAGACAGTCCCGCCATATCTGTTCCTAGCTTCGAGTGGCGCGCCGAGCTCGATAAGTAGCTGGATCGTCTCCAACTGTATACCCACCACAGCCCAGTGCAGACCGGTCTGCCCGGTAGTTCCTTGCGTTAGCACATCTACTCCATGTTTCAGCAAGAAATCGACGACATCGTTGTGTCCATACTCGCAAGCCCATAGGAAGCCGTCTTCCAGCTGCGCTTGCGTGGTCCCCGTAGCGAAGCTCCCAGTTTTGTGGAAAAACGTTTTAACCACATCCAGCCGTCCGATACCCGCCGCGCCCTCGAGATTCAATGCCGCGCCACGCTGAGCGAGAAACTCTGCGGCTTCCGCGTGTCCGTTACGTAGCGCCGCAAGCACACCTCCTTCCATCACTGCGCCGTAGTCGAGCAGCGTCTCCATCAGCGCGATTTGCACCCCGACGTTTTTGGGGTGAATGCTCGTCGCAACGAGATCGAGCGTGGTGCTGCCACCGTACATCTGCGCCACAGCGTTTACTGCCGCGCCCGCGTCGAGCAGAATCTTCGCAATAGCAACCGCATTCCTGGCAGACTTCTGCCGTTCATTCTCAATGCCATTCGCCCCCACATAATGCAGCAGAGTCGACCGGTGCGCACGCTCCGAACGCGCATGGACGAGTTCGGCATCCTCTCGCAGCAACGACTTGAGCGCACCCGCATCACCCGTGACGATCGCATCGGCAGCTTGTTCGAACCTCGACAGCCCCGCCATTTTCAGTTCAACTGCCCGCACGCCGACTTCTGCTGCAAGAAAGGAAACGCCGTCACCCGCAATTTCGCCGCCCCATACGGCACCAGCGCCAGTTTCTCTAAGCGCTCCTCGGACAACACCGGACTCAACGGCACTGCGGCGGCGGAATTCTCGCTGGTTTTCCAGTCATCCAACCGCCGCGCCTGCACTACCAGCGACACCGCCGGATGCTGCTGATCGAACGGCGTATCGCTTAACGTGCCCTGCACCACTCTGCTGTCACACGCCCCAAGCTCGACCGCGAAATTCCAACGCGCATCGGAAGTGATCTGCCAGTCCGCCGATTTCTCTCCATGCTGTTTCAACTCCTTCCACTGGCCTCCGAGCGGCAGCGAAAACACCAGCGGTCCGCGTTCAAAAACCGCCACCTGGCGATACCAGTGCGTTACCCGCGGTTGCATGGCAAATGATAACTCCACCGTGTCACCGTCTTTCCACACGCGGTTCACCACATAAACGCCGTTGTGAGTCGACCCGCGATTCATCGTTTCTTCCCGCCCGCCGTTTATCTTCACAGCCGCCGCCAAAGCCCATCCTGGGAACCGCAGCGACAGTGGAAACGCTTTGGCCGCACGCCCGTGAATGGTGAAGCGAACGTTCCCCTCAAACGGGTACTCTGTCTCTTCGTTGACAGTGATCTCGCGCCCCTGAATTTTGGTCGTGACCTCACTCGGCCCATAGGCCACCGTCGCCAGCCCGCCTGCCGGATCAGCCATCCAGAGATTCGCAACGAACTTCGGCCATCCCTGATGCAAGTTCGCCGTACAGCAGCCAAAGTTCGGCTCCAGCCCGAACAAATTCGACTCATCCCCGTTCGTCGACCATTGCCGGTGCGCTCGCGTACACGCAATCTGGTTCGGCTGCTGATCGTACTGGTGCGACCACATGTCATTCGAAAGCGTGGCCGGCAGCGCGTTGTAACTTACTCGCTCCAGTCTGTCCGCCAGCCGCGCATCACCCAAAATGGCGAACGACTCTTCGAGCGAAAACATACCCTCCACCACCGCGCACAACTCGATCCCCTGCGATGGATCAGGACCCGCCAGATGCTCGTCACCGCTGAACATGCCGTTCGGCAGGCCATGATATTTGTCGAGCATTGCCAGTTGCTGCCCCAGCCCAGCGCGGTCTCGGCTGCCGCCGCTCACCAGCCACCACACTGGCGCAGCTTTGAGCGCCATCGCGTTATTCACGCCGTGCGTCTGCATTGCCGCCTCGGGTATCGGCTTTTTTCCACCCAGCCCCAGCCCTTCTTTTGTTTGCTTCCCCGTGTATTTAAAGTGCGCGAACTGCGCTTCCCAGTCGTAGCCTTGCTCATGCAGCAATTTCGCCAGCGCCAGGAGACTCTGGTCTCCCGTTCGGTTATATAACCAGATCACCGTCCACACGTTGTCCTGCCAGCGGTATTTGCCCCAATCCCGCAACGGCCGCCCAGGCAGATTCTTCAGTTCATAGTGAAAATACTTCGTCAGAAATGGCTCGACGCGTGGATCGCCGCTTACCTCTGCGTATTGCGCCAGCACTTTCAACATCACCATGCGCGGCCACCAGTCGTCATTCTTCGCCGGACCAAACTGGCCGTCGCTGCGCTGCGATTGCAAGCTCCACTCCACCCACCGCTTCGCTTTCGCAATCAACTTGGCATCGTTTAATTGATACGCAAGCGGCAGCAGCCCATCCAGGTAATACGGTCCGCGTTCCCACGATTCGCCTGTGCCGCCCAGCCACCCGCTGTTGGGACCCACATCGTTCCAGAATTCATCCAGGTGACCGGTCAAACCAGCAGCTTGTATCCGCTCCTGCTGCAACAGCCAGCCCTTAGGACGAACCGCGCCCAATGGCAGAGTTAAATAGGCATTCGGCCGCAACGGCGCGCGATTCTGCAGCGGGCTCGCCCCCTGACTTAGACCCGGACAAACGAGCAGCACCCCAAAAAGTAAGTGGACCTTTTTCATTACGCAACCAACTCGTGATTCTCTCACTTACTCTGGAGACGATAAGGCGATGCACGAACCCGAAACACTTCCCCTCTTTCCCGAGGACACAAAATCGGACTTTAAAGAGAAACTGCAGGTTAAACTACGCGCGCTGGCCGCTCAAAATGTTCTTGTCGGCACTAGCTCCTGGAAGTACCCGGGCTGGCTTGGCCAGATCTACACGCCCGAACGCTACTACTTGCGGGGCCGCTTCTCCAAGGCGCGCTTTGAACGCGAGTGCCTCTCCGAATACGCGGAAACATTCCCCATCGTCTGCGGCGACTTCGCCTTCTACCAGTTTCCTTCCCGCGACTTCTGGAAAAAGCTCTTCGATCATTCGCCCGAGCAGCTGCAATTCGCCTTCAAAGTGCCCGAGGAGATTACGGTTCCCACCTTCCCCTCGCATCCCCGCCACGGCGCCCGCGCATCGCTCGTCAATCCCACCTTTCTCCACCGCGAATTATTTCTCTCCGAATTTGTCGACTTGCTTGCGCCCTACGCCCGACGCATTCCGTTGCTGATCTTCGAGTTCGGCGCATCCGCCGGTCGCGCCGTCAAAGAGCCGGCTGCATTCGCTGCTTTGCTTTCCGATTTCTTCTCCGCATTGACGTCTCCTTTTCGCTACGCCGTCGAAATCCGCAATCCGGAACTCTTCCATCCCGCCTATCTGGCAGTGCTGCGCGAGCACGACATTGCGCACGTCTTCAACGCCTGGAACAAGATGCCTCTCCTGACCGAGCAACTGGATCAACCCGCCGCCTTCACCACGAACTTCACCGTCGCCCGCGCACTGCTGCGCCAGGGCCGCAAATATGAAGACGCTGTTCGCCTCTTCTCGCCATACCGCGAAACGCAGGACGTGAATCAGGGAGTCCGCGATGCAATTCTCAATCTCCTGCTCCGTGCCAAGAGCCGCGCCGAGCCGACTTACATCTTCGTGAACAACCGCCTGGAAGGAAACGCGCCCAACACGATCTATGCTTTGTTGGAAGAGGGGACCTGACTCTAATGCCCGAAGCCCGTCCGCCGCTGCCACCCTTCACCTTTGAAAGCGCCCGCACCAAAGTCCGCGCTGCGGAGGACGCCTGGAACACTCGCGATCCCGAGCGAGTTTCACTCGCCTACAGCGAAGACAGCCACTGGCGCAACCGCTCCGAATTCATCACCGGCCGCCCGGCCATCTTAAAGTTCCTCACTCGCAAATGGGCGCAGGAACTCGACTACCGGTTGATCAAAGAACTCTGGGCTTTTCATAACAACCACATCGCCGTGCGCTTCCAATATGAATCACACAATGAAGCAGGCGACTGGTTCCGCTCCTACGGCAACGAGCTCTGGGAATTCGACGAGCACGGCTTAATGCGCCGTCGAGAAGCCAGCATCAACGACGTGCCGATTGCCGAGTCGGATCGCAAATTCCGCTGGCAGTTAGGACCGCGACCGGCGGATCACATGGGCCTCCCTGATAGCACCGGATAATTGCGAAACAGAGCTCCTTATAGAATGTCAATAGGGCCATCGTCTATTTAATCCACAATCGAGAAGGCTGTTGGCTTCAAGAACGAGTTGCTGAATGAGCTGATGAGTGGGCCTTTCTGCCCAGCGCCGCCCTAACTAACACCGAATGAGGCCTCGACCGACTGGAGAAATCCGACCGTGTCGAGGGTATGTTAGCGGATCTCAAAGCCCGGCTCCAGCGTTAAACTCAGAGACCTTCCTGGTTGAAAAACCGGCAAAAGCAAGGTACACTCTTCCTATAGCCAGCTATAGAGCAAATGGCGCCAGCGTCTTGCCCTTTGCTGAGATAGGACTTCCTATTGTCCTGGACGAATCGACTGCGAAATCTGTTCTCCGGTGGCCGCTTGAGCCGCGACCTGGACGAAGAGCTTTCGTTCCACCTCGAAGCCCGCAGCCAGCGCAACATCGCGTCCGGTATGACTCCGCAGGAAGCCCGTCAAGACGCTCGAACGCGCTTCGGAAATCGAACGCTTCTGAAGGAGGATGCACACGACATGGACATCTTTAAATCGGTTGAAACTGTGATCCAGGACTTGCGCTACGCCCTACGCAGCCTTCACAAATCACCCGGCTTTGCGCTTACCGCCATTCTGTCGCTCGCTCTCGGCCTCGGCGCCAGCACCGCTATTTTTTCCATTGCCGATAGTCTCTTGTTAAGGCCTTTGCCCTATCGCGATCCTTCCCGGCTCATGATGCTCTGGGAAGCGGAACGGACGGGCGCCGTCAAGAATAACGTCATCTCGCCGGGCAACTACTTCGATTGGAAGACGCGTAACACCGTCTTCGACAGCATGGCTGCCTTCCGCGAAAAACCCGCCGTCCTGACTTACGGCGGCCATTCGGAGGAGCTCGGCAACCAATCCATGAGCGCGGAGCTGCTTCCGATGCTGGGTGTTACTCCCATTCGCGGACGGCTATTTACCCGCGCTGAAGACGCGGCTGCCGCTCATTCCGGCAGCGTGGTGCTCATCAGCTATCGTGTCTGGCAAAGCTGGTTCGGCGCAGACCAAAATATCACCGGTCGCCAGGTACAGGTAAACTCCACGCCGCGCACCATCATCGGTGTGATGCCGCCCGATTTTTATTTCCGCAATCGCGCTATCAACCTCTGGGAACCGCTTGGCTTGGATCCCGCGGAAAACTATCGCGCCCACCAGGGTCGCTGGATGCTGGCGATCGGCCGCTTGAAACCCGCTGCCACACGTGCACAAGCCCAGGCGCAAATGACGGTGATCGCCCAACGGCTCTCGGCTTCGTACCCCGAATTTGATAGGAATTGGACCGTCAATGTCGAACCGCTGCGCGACTCCCTGGTGCGTGAAGTGCGGCGTTCCCTGCTCATCTTGTTGGGCGCGGTCGGATTATTGCTCGTCGTTGCTTGCGCCAATGTGGCCAACCTTCTGCTCGCTCGTTTTGCCTCGCGCCGTCAGGAGATGGCAGTACGCGCTTCACTCGGCGCGAGCCGCTGGCGCATCGTTCGACAGGTCCTTACCGAGAGCTTGCTTCTTGCGATTGCGGGAGGATTGCTCGGCGCCCTGTTCGCCCGCTGGGCGATAGCCGGCCTGCTCCACCTCGCTCCCCAAACGCTCACTCAGTCGACGCGCATCACTGTCGACACCCGCGTCTTCCTGTTCTCGGTCGCTCTGTCTGTTCTGACAGCCATCGTTTTCGGCCTGGGACCCTCGCTCATCACTTCTCACCTCCGCCCCGCCACTGCCGGCCTGCTCAATGCTTTGGCCGAAGGGTCCCGTTCCACCACCAGCAGCGGCCGCTTACGCCGTTGGTTAGTGACAGCGGAGGTGGCGCTGTCGATCATGCTCCTCGCCGGAGCCGGACTGCTTTTCCGCAGTATGATTCGCCTGCAGCAGGTCGACCCCGGACTCGATGCCTCCGGTGTTCTCACCTTTCGTATCTCGCTTCCGCCGGTTCACTATCGCGAGATCGCGCGACGTCAGCAGTTCTTTGATCGGGCCTTGCATCAAATCGACAGTCTGCCCGGTGTCCTTTCGGCGAGCGCCGTAAGCTACTTACCCTTCACCGGCATCGGTGCGGGCACCTCGGTGAGCATAGCGGGTCGACCGAAACCGTTACCCGGTGAGCAGCTGTCTGGAGTCATTCGCAGCGTCACCCCCGGTTACTTTCGCACTCTCGCAATTCCACTTATGCGCGGCCGCGATTTCAACGACGCCGATAACAGCGAGCGAGCGCCCTACCGGTTCATCGTCAACCAGGCCTTTGTCACAAAATATTTTGCGAAGCAAGACCCTCTCGGCCAATCGATCAGCACCGACATGGCCGAGGAAAACACGTTCGGCGAGATTATCGGCGTTGTGGGCAACGTAAAGGAGCAATCCGTCGACAAAGAAGCGATGCCGACCGTTTACTACATCTATTCGCACTTGCCCTATGCCGCCATGAACGTCGTCGTGCGTTCGCAACATAACCCGCTATCTCTGGCTTTGCCCGTGCGCCGTATCGTTCGCGGCATCGACCTTGCCCAACCCATCGCCGACATTAATACTCTGCCGGAACTTCTCGGTCAGACATTCGCCCGCGAACGTTTCAGCGCAGTGCTCTTAACCGCTTTCTCGCTGGCCGCCTTGCTGCTTGCGTCCGTCGGCATCTATGGAGTGCTTGCTTATTCGGTTTCGGAGCGGAGCCGCGAAATCGGGGTGCGTGTCGCACTTGGGGCAGAACCGGGTCGGATTCTTAAGCTCGTGCTTGCAGCCGGCTTGCGGCTTGTGGTTTTGGGCATGGTAGCCGGTGTGGCCGGAGCCCTGCTTCTCTCGGGCCTTCTGAAAAGCCTGCTGTTCGGCGTTGCCCCACACGATCCGCTGACTTTCCTTGTCACCCCGGCTCTCTTCTTTTTTGTCGCTCTGCTGGCGGCCTTCGTGCCCGCTTTGCGCGCCGCCCGCCTCGACCCCATGCGTGTCCTGCGAGCTCAATAACTTCAAACCACATTCCAATAGGTTTGGTACACCTCATCCCCGATCCCGTAAAACGGCCGTACCGGCACTTTGCTTCCGGCGCTCTCGACTGTCCAGCCGCCGTTCGCCTGTTGGCCCAACTGTGGATGCGCCAGGCGTGCCCGTTCGAGCGCCGGTTGCTGATCTTGCACCGCAAACAGCACCAGCGAACCACGCATCAGCGCGACTTGATCCGGCGTCTGCGCATCTACCGCCTGCGTCCTCACCGGCTGATCGATCTCGAGTTCAATCCGGTCCCCGGCTTTCCACGTTCGCCGCACCTGCAGGAATTTTCCCGGTGTCGCGCGCTGCGAAAACTGCTTGCCATTCACGGCCACCGACGTCTGCGGCCCCGCCCAGGCCGGTATGCGCAAGTAAATCGAAAATTCGTGCGAGCTCGATGGCTCAACGTGCAGCGTAACCAGGTCGTCGATCGGATAGGCTGTCTCCTGCCGCAAGGTGCAACGCGTAGAAAAACCGGTCCGCCACGTTAATTGCGAAGGCACGTACAAGTTCACGTACACGCCATCCTGGCCTCGGAAATACGCGCTGATCACATAATCCGAAGTCACCTGCGGCAACGTTCCCGAGCAGCACGGCCAGCGTCCGTCATGATCCCAGGGCCACGGCGAATCCGCCACCACGCGATGGTCTGTCTTGTGCCCCGAATGCCCGTAATCTGAATAGTAAAAGCTCCAGCCCGCTTCTTCAATCGGTTTCGCCCCAAGCACGGTGTTGTAGAGCACCTGCTCCATGCTGTCGCCGTAGCGTGAGTTGCCTGTCAGCCCAATCAGATAACGCATCAGTTTGAAATGCGCATACGACCCGCAGGGTGTCTCGAAACTGCGATGCGTACTCGAAAGGCTCGCCCCGAGCCGTCCCTTGCCCGGCTCGACAAAGCCCTCGTTCGGACCCCAGCCGCCTGTGGCAAAACTCTGGTCAGTCAGAATCCATTCGACGGCGTTGTTCACCGCTTGCAGATACTTCGGATTGCCTAATTGCACATAGCCCTGGAAGCCCGAACTCAACGCGTTCATGTGGCTGTAAGCGTGCAAGCCCGGCAGTATATTATGGCCCTGCGACAGCGGATCGAAAAACGTTTTATCGAGCAGATAGCGTTTGCCCATATCGAAATATTTCCGATCGCCAGTCCGCTCGGAAGCCAGGAACAGATTTTCCGCCAGCGTGTACGATTCATCCCACAAATAAGTCTCGTCTTTGTGCGGATAGACATGCTGTTCTTGCGGGGTCAGCGCATGGTCAGGCATGTGCGGCGCCGCGGCCTGGGTAGTTCGCTCCAGCACATCGAAGGCAGTCGTGTCGTTTGCATACGAGTGCGCGTCGATCAGCCCCAAAACCAGCTTGTCGTAGGTGTACGCCGGGTAGCGCAGGTCCACAAAAAACTTGCCGCTCGGATCCAGTGTTTGCGCATATCCAGCCACCAGCCTGCGCACCTTGGCGCGCGTTGGCTCCGAGTTTGTTGCCTGCCCAAAACGCGCTAACGCCGAAACATATTGCCCGAAATGCGCCCCTGGACAAAAGCCGTCATACCAGCCGCCCATATCTTCACCGGGTGCCGGCAAACCCGTCCGCTGGCGGTAGATCTTTAGTAAACGGTCTTCGCTCAGGTTCAGAAAAAAATCATGATTCTGATCGAATTGGTGTTTCAGCGGCCCCGGCAACAGTTGCACGTCGCCGTAGTCGAAGGGAGTGAGCTTTCGCGACCTCACCGTCTCGGCTTTCCCGGGCTTCCTGGCCGCTCCCGCCAGCGTACCCGCTACAACCGCTTGTCCCAAAAACTCCCGACGAGTGGACTTGATCATTGCACCTCTATTTCATCACTAAGGAGCGTTGCGTAGCACGCCTCGCACCGCTGCATTCATGGCGGCCAGCAACTCCTGGGAACGCCCGTCATAATCCGCCGACAGTTCCCACATGAACATGCCGCCCAGGTTGCGCGTCCAGACCGAGTAGTAGGTCTTCAAATAAGTCGACCGGCTGTCGTCGTAAGTAATGAAGCCATTGCGCCCATCAGCCCGCGTCAGGTACGGCACTTCCTGGATCGAATCCCAGTGGCGCACCCAGCCCAGCCGGTTGATCAATGGCTTAATCTGCGTTCCATAGTTAAGCGACGGAACATTCGCATCGGTACAAGGATCACAATTCTGATAGAGCTCTTTTTGATCCATGTAGTCATAACCGTAAAACGGCGTGCCCATATTCAGCTGCTCGGCCGGCACGTTGTAGGTAGTCAAAAAGTCAGTAGCGGCCTGATCCGCTGAACCCTGCGGATTGGGATTGGCCGGGTCGCTATAGATGGGCGAGTTCATTTGCACATCGCCCGTCCAAGGTCCGGCTTCGTCGTACAGCATGATATTGAACCAGCTCACCGGCTTCTTCAATCCCGCGAAATCTACGCCATCAGACGGATAATTCGGAATGTCGGTCGAGAGAATAAAAGCCGGTGACGGGAAGGCCGCACGAATCTCGTTCATGAAAGTAACGAAGTTTTTGAAGTCGGCCTTGCCTGTCGGATACTCCCAATCGACGTCCAAGCCGTCGTACCCATAGCGACCGATCACTTCCTTCAAATCTCGAATAAACGTCGCGCGGAACTTCGCGCTTGCCGTCACCGCGCTGTAGTCCGCTCCTGAACTCGCACCTACATAAAACAGCACTTTGACACTGGCCGCATGCGCTCTAGTCAATAGCTGCGGCTCCAGGAAGCCTGTTGCCGGAATCGTGAACGTGCCATCGGCGGGCTCGTTCAAGTTGATTCCAGCGTGAATGATGTGGGTAAGCTTCGCATAAGGAATCTGATCGGCGCTATAGACAGGCGTCTGATACTTGCTCCAGGATCCATAAAAAGCGACCAGCCGTTTAGTGAAATGCGCCGGCAGATCTTCAGCCTGGGAGCTCAAAGCCGCCGCAACGAGCAACAAGCTTGCAAGGGCTGTTTTGAAAGGTTTCAATGTCTCTACTCCTTAACTGGTAGGTGCGCAGAGCTACTGTACCAACATACGTAATTCCGCTCAGCCGGTTTCACGTAAAGCGATTCGATAACATCGCAGCATGAAGGCCCTGCTGCTCTCCGAATACAGCCACTTGGACGTGGTTGATCTCCCCATGCCGCGCCCCGGTCCGGGCGATGTTCTCATCAAGGTGGAAGCCTGCGGCATCTGCGGCAGCGACGTGCATGGCTACGATGGTTCGTCCGGACGCCGCATCCCGCCGCTTGTCATGGGGCACGAAGCCTCCGGTACGGTCGCTGCGGCCGGCAGCGAAGTGAACGACCTGCAGCCGGGCGATCACGTGACCTTTGATTCCACCGTCTATTGCGGCGCCTGCGAGTTCTGTCGCAAAGGCGAGATGAACCTGTGCGAGTACCGCGAGGTCCTTGGCGTTTCCACTCCTGATTTCCGCCGTCAGGGCGCTTTCGCCGAATACGTGGTCGTGCCGCGGCGCATCGTCCACGGCCTTCCCCCCACACTCAGCTTTAGTGAAGCTGCCATGGTCGAGCCCTTGTCCGTTGCCGTGCATGCCGTTCGCCTGTCGGAGTTGCCGGAAAAGGGCAGTGCCCTGGTGGTGGGCGCCGGCATGATTGGTCTCCTGGTTGTGCAGGCTCTCCGCGAGGCGGGCTGCTCCACCGTAATCGTCAGCGACATCGACGAGGGCCGTCTGCAACTTGCTTCGGAACTCGGCGCAACCCTGACCATCAACGCGAAGTCGGCCGACGTGCCGGCTGAGGTTAAGCGGCACACGGGCGGCTTTGGAGTTGATGTCGCTCTTGAGGCTGTTGGTAGCACGCCCACTATCCGCTCCGCCATTGACAGCGTGCGCAAGGGTGGAACCGTGACCCTGATCGGCAACATCGCGCCTACTGTTGAATTGCCTCTGCAAATGGTGGTCGGCCGTCAGATACGTCTGCAGGGCACGGCCGCGTCGTCGGGCGAGTATCCGCATTGCATCGACCTGTTAGCTAAAGGCAAAATCAATCTCAAACCGCTCATCAGTATGGTTGCGCCGCTGGATGAAGGAGCTAACTGGTTTTCGCGCCTGCACGCCCGTGAGGCCAATCTCATGAAGGTCATCCTCGCTCCGGGACAGCCGGCGTGAACGATCTTTTCGACCTAAGCGGCCAAGTCGCCATAGTGACCGGCACCAGCCGCGGACTCGGCCAATACTTCGCGCGCGCTCTGGCCCGCTCCGGCGCTGACCTGGTGCTTACCAGCCGTCATCATGAGACTCTTCAATCTTTCGAAGGGGAGATCAAGAAGCTAGGCCGGAAAACTGTCTCGCTCGATCTGGACGTCACCGATCAAGCCAGCATCGAGCAAATGGTAGCCGCCGCGCAGGAAGCGTTCGGCAAGATCGACATCCTCGTCAATAATGCCGGCATGAATATCCGAAAGCCAGCCTTAGAGGTCGCCTGGGACGATTGGAACAAGATCCTCGATACTAATCTACGTGGCAGTTTTTTTGTTGCCCAGGCGGTTGCGAAACACATGGTCCCACGAGGTTATGGCCGCATCATCAACATCGGTTCCGTTACCAGCGTCGCTGGTTATGCCGGGCTCGGACCGTATGGCGCAAGCCGTGGCGGCGTTCGTCAACTAACCATGAGCCTGGCAGACGACTGGGGACCATACGGCATCACAGTCAATTGCCTCGCGCCGGGCTGGTTCCGCACCGAACAGAACAAAGTGATGTACGAAGACAAAGAATGGGTTGCGTATTTGAGCGATCGCATCCCAGTAAAGCGTCCCGGCCAGCCCGACGACCTCGACTCAGCCGTCGTTTTTCTGGCCTCGGAATCGAGCAGATACATTACCGGGCAAACTCTTTTAGTAGACGGCGGTATTTCAACGGGTGCTGTCCGCGCCCTGCCCGCCAAACCGAAAACTTAACCTCGCAGCGGTTCCGGCACCTGCTCGACTCCTTGCAGCAGCGACTTCTGAGGGTACCCGCCCAATCGCTGTCCCACCACAACACCCAAGACAGAGCCAGGGAGCGTCAGCGACCCCAGTTCGCTGCCCTCCTCCCACGACCGCAATGTGACTTTCAACCGAGTAAGCCATGGCCCTGCGGGCCACCGAAGGTGATAAAAGTCGGGGTATCCGGCATCATTCTCACAGGAGTGGGTTGGCATCGCTATTTTCAATTCGCCACGTAATCCGAAATAGAGCCACTTAACCTCGCAGAGGTTCCGGCACCGGCTCGATCCGGCCCAGCAGGAACAGGTACCCGCAAATACCCAACGCGAGGATAATCGCCGCCACCGCAAACGCGCGCGAGTACAGATTTTGTGTCCCGATGAAGTAAGCCGTAGAAATCGGCGCAACCACCGACGAAATCTGGTTGCTGAAGTTCACGATGCCGCCGATCTTACCCACGCTGTCTCGCGGCGCAATCAACGATGGCAGCGACCAGCCCACCGGAGCAGCCGCCGATAATCCTCCCAGCGACAAGCTGATCCAGATGGTCGCGACCATAGCGTTCTGCGTGAACATCACGCCCGCCAGCGCCAGCCCCAGCACAGTGCCCCCGATCAAGATCGTTTTCCGCACTTTGTTCTGGTCGTATCCACGGCGGATTAGGTTGTCGACCAACCAGCCCCCAACCAGCAAATCGGTCATGGTCGCGAATAGCCACGGCACGCTGGTAAATAGGACAGAATGCTGCAGATTCATGTGGAGCGCCGAAAAATAGCTTGGCAGCCAGAACAGGAAGAGATAAAAGCAGTAATTGTAAGCGCCAAACCCAATCGCCAGGCCCAACACTTTCTTCTGCGAAAGCAGGTAAGCGAGCGAGGCCGGCTGCGGATGAGCGGCATGCCCATGCTGCGCCGGATTTCCTTCCTGTATGTAGTCCAGTTCCTCGCTGGTGAGGCCCGTATCATCCTGCGGATCTTTATAAATGAAATAGAACGCGACGAAATACAGGAAGCTGACTATGCCAGTAATAGCGAAACTGAAGCGCCAGCCAAACTGAATGAGCAGCAATCCGAGAAACGGAACCCCGATGCCGGAAGCGAACTTTGCCGCGGCGTCGAAAATCGCAGTCGCAAGACTCCGTTCCTGGCCAGGAAACCAATAGCCAATCGCTTTCGCATTGGAAGGAAAGGTCGGCGCTTCACCCACACCCAGCAGCAATCGGGCGCCGAAAAAGGCAGCCACGCTCGAAGCAGCGGCCGCCGCAAACGAAGCCAGGCTCCAGATAAATGCACTGATGCGCCCAATCAGCCGGACGCCAAAACGGTCGAGCAGCGATCCTACCGGCAGTTGCAAAGCCGCATACGTCCAGCCATACGCTCCGAGCAAATATCCATAGCCCTCGTTTGAAAGGCCAAACTCCCGGTGCAGCGCATCGTGCGCGACGGAAAGATTCACCCGGTCGAAGTAGTTGACGAGCACACCGATGCCCAGCAGTATGGCAATCCGCCACCTTCGCTTGTGCGGCATCGGGTCTTAACGCTTCAATCCTATATAGACATCAACTCTTCCACCAGGATCGTTGTTTTCATCAATGCCATGATGCACTTCGAAATCGGTTTTATAAGCGCGCTGAATCTGATGCGCGTCTTCCAGCGACCAGATGCGTTGCCAAAGCTTTAATACGACGTTGATGGCAGGCGAGCCCGCACCCGTGAACATCGCGTATTCGCCCGCCGGCACTTCGCGTTTCACCAGGCCGCGCGGCGCACGGGTTCCCGGCTTGACTTCTGCTCCCAGAAAATAGGTGTAAGTGCCGTGATAATCACTTTTATAATTCGTGTATAGTGCGTACGTGTTGGGACTGATGCGATTCGGCAACTTGCGCAACATGCCATCCTTCCTGACCCGGGCCACGATCCCCGCAATGCAGCCTTTCGACTGCAGTTCCAGCTCATTCGAGGTCCGGCCCTCGATCCCGATCACTGTGAACTTTTCCTTGTGAACCGTGCGGAAGTCAGTTTGATCGGCCAGCAGAATTGCACCCATACAAAGGAAAGAAAGGGACGTGGAACGAACCAGATTCATTTGCGCTCGACCATTCTATCGACCCTTGAGTTTACTCGTCGCTCTTAGAAAGCTGCCTGTTCGTTTCGACATTGACAGGCAACTGGCGGCGTCTCGTAGCATCTCCCAGAGACTCGACAGCGAGCCGCACGCTGACGGGCAGACGGGTGAGAATGCCGGTAGCGATTCTGTAGCGCCAGCCCGGAATCACGAACAACTTCCGTTTGCGCAAACCATCGATTGAAGCATCCACTACCTCTTCGGCCGTCAGCCACCAGCCCGGACCCATGGGTCGTTGGCGGTCGCCGCCCATCGCCTCGTGAAATTCGGAGTAAGTAAAGCCGGGACACAAGGCCTGCACAACAACGTTCGAATGCACCGCGCGCAATTCGAGAAACAAACCCTCGGTAAACGCCGCCATCCAGGCTTTTGTCGCGGAATAACTGGTCGTCCCGGGACTCCGCACAAAAGACGAAACGGAGGCTACATTGACGATGCCGCCGAAATCGACCTGCACCATGGTGCGCAGAGCCGCGTGCGAGAGACGCATGGTAGCCATTACGTGAAGCTGGTGCATTTTTTCCTGCCCGCCCAGGTCCGCTTCCCAGAAACGTCCTCTTGTGCCGAAACCGGCATTATTCACCAGCAGCGCCAGACGTGCCTCGCTCGCTAGTCTCTCTGCGACTTTGGTCAGATCCGCGTCGTTCGTCAGATCTGCTTGCAGGATCTCCGTTTTGGTATCGAACTTAGTGGCAAATTCGTCAGCCAGCGTCTGCAGCCGGTCTCTGCGTCTGGCAATCAGTAGAAGATCATGCCCGGGCGCTAGCTTGCGCGCAAAAGCCTCCCCAATGCCGCTCGAAGCGCCTGTGATTGCAACCACTGTCTTATCCATCTCTAACAGTGTGCACCCGGGCCATTGGCGAAGCCTTACACCAACACCTCTTCCAAGACCTCTTGTTCAAGCACCTGTGCCGTCTCCGGTGCGGGATAGCGTATGCGCCGGAATTCAGAATAGAGACCGGCCGCGGTCTCGAGCAGGCAACTCCGCAGTTCTCCGGCAAGCGGAGCCGATACGGCGAGCGGGCGCTCGGAACTGATCCCGCTCGGACAGATTTGATACACACAACCGCGCGCCAGCTTGCCCGCCTCGACCTGCCGGCGAATACTCTGTTCCAACTCTTCGATGGAACTCGCCTCGTGAGCCATACTGCCGCCCACATGCAGCACAATGGTGCCGCTCGCGGTCGCGCCATCGCGGTCCCCGCTTTCGTGTACGCGAACCTTGTATTTGCGTTTCATACTCTGCCTCGCTGAAACTATCGACCGTTCCACGCAAGAACTTTAGGATGCACGTAATGCTCGATCGGTAGATTGTTCGGGTGTTGGCGGTTCAGAATTGCGGATTTACTGATCCGCCCTTGGACTTGTTTCCAACGGAACGGCGCTTGATCCCGGTACTGGACTTTTGACCACACTAGTGGAAATACTGAAAGCTTTCTGGGATGCCTTCGTCCAATAGCCGCTACGAGAGAAAATTATGTATCACCACGTTAAGCAGTTGATGTACACGGTTCGGGTCGATGTGCCGGATCCGCGATTCGGCAATATGTTGCTGGAACAGTTCGGGGGGGCAAACGGCGAACTCGCCGCCGCTATGCAGTACTCCGTGCAAGGAATCAACTGCGATGATCCCGAGCGGAAAGATTTGCTCATGGATATTGGCACTGAGGAGCTCAGTCACCTTGAAGTGGTAGGTGTGCTTACCCGAATGCACCTTAAGCCGATGAGAAATAACCGGAGCGCGGCGGAAGCAGATCCTCTGATCGCAATTGTCGGTGGTGGTGGCGTATCGCTGCACAACTCTATGGGCTCTGCTTGGACGGCGGATTACCTGAAAATCACCGGTGAAATCGATGTTGATCTACGCAACAATATTGCGGCAGAAGCTCGGGCAAAAATCACATATGAGCGTCTCATGGACTTTACGCAGGATCAGGGCACACTGGATGCTTTGCAGTTCCTAATGACCCGTGAGATTACTCACATGAAGGCGTTTACCTTTGCTTTAGAGAGTTTGGGTAAACCGACGTTCTCGATCGGAAAACTTCCACCCACGCCCGGAATTGTAGATCAATATTTCAATGACTCGACAGGTACGGGAGACCGCGGCGAGCCGGATGCACGTGGTCCTTGGAATGAGGGAGGAAGTTGGGAGTACGTTGAAGCTCCTGCCTTTAAACCTTTTCTCTCGCCGGAAACCGGCGCACGCGAAGGCGCTGGGGTTAGCCATGAAAACGGCTTGTCGAAGAAACGTCCAGTAGCAGCCGCCAAAAAATCTTCAAAAACAATTGTAAATTCGAAGTAGATCAATCACAGGAAGGATTTTGAAATGTCGCAATTAAGAGAATTGTTGGTAGAAGAATTACAAGATCTGCTTCACGCCGAAACACAATTGACGAAAGCGTTGCCGAAGATGGCTGAGGCTGCGCACAATGCCCAACTGCAAGAGGCCTTCCAAAAGCATCTCACCCAGACGCAAGGCCACATCGACCGCCTGAACAAGTCTTTCGAACTACTGGGGGAAAAAGCCCAGGCAAAGCCGTGCAAAGCGATGCAAGGACTGGTCGCTGAGGGGGAAGAAACGATCGAGGAAGGACAGGAAAAAGAAGATCTCGCTGCCGATCTGGCCCTGATTACCGCGGCTCAGAAAGTCGAACATTACGAGATCTCGGGATACGGTACTCTTCGGGGCTTAGCGCGTCAACTCGGCGAATTTGAGGTGTCGGAACTATTGACTCACACGCTCGGAGAGGAGGAGGCTGCCGACTTTCTGCTGACCTCCATCGCCAAGCCGCTAATTCAGCAGGCAACATCCGAAATGCTTGAAGCAAAGACTGGAAAGAAACAGACCGCCGGGGTCTAGATCTAATGCACTTTAAGGCTTTAGGCGCCTGGATGACCTATTTACGGGATCTGACAGCCTTTACTGACCAGCGCCGATAGGCTTCGAGAGATTTGTTCACATGAAGAGCGCCTCACAAATAAAGGTATTAATCCTTTCCGTCCTTTTCGCAACCGTCGTCTCGGAGTCCGCGTGCATGGCGGTGGGGTACAGCAGCCGGGGCGGATGGTTCATTTGGCCAGGTGGTCTGGGGCTCCTCATCATTGTCTTGTTGCTCTATTTCCTCTTCGGGCGGAGATGAATGCTAGTAATCAGTCTGTCCGGCATACGGCAGTTTGAAAGGAACTCAAGTGGCACATAGTGGATCTCTGCATTCTCAAGGTACGGGCGCAGACTTAGGATCGTACGATCGCGAGGCTTCGACTTCCGGAGTATCATGGTCAGCTGTAATTGCCGGCGCATTCGTTACCGCGTCGTTGTCTCTTGTGCTGTTGGCACTGGGTACTGGTCTCGGGCTATCTTCCGTATCCCCGTGGGCGAATCCAGGTCTTACAGCTTCGACGGTTGGGAAATCCTCAATCGCCTGGTTAATATTCATCGAAGTGATCTCGTCGGCCCTGGGTGGTTATCTTGCCGGGAGGCTCAGGACCAAATGGGCTGCGATTCATACGGATGAGGTATATTTCCGCGATACGGCTCATGGATTTCTGGTGTGGGCCGTTGCGCTTGTCCTTACCGCCGCGTTCTTATCTTCGGCGGCTACCACCTTCGTAGGTGGCCTGGCGAACCAGACTACAGCTACATCGGGCATCGGTCGAAGTTCAGAACCGATTGCTTATGCGGTCGATACGTTACTCCGGCCCGATCGTCCCTCTTCTGATGCTCCCGCTGCCGCCGTTCGAGAAGAGGTGGGTCGAATCTTTATCGAGTCCGCTCATGCTGGTGAATTATCCGATTCCGATAAGAATTATCTAACTCAGCTGGTGGCAGCAAAGACAGGAACGAGTCCGGCCGATGCCAGCCAACGGGTGTCTGCGGTCTTTCATACATCGCAGGAGGCAGCAGATGCGGCTCGAAAAACCACTGCTCATCTCCTGCTTTGGTTGTTCTTGGCCCTTCTCATCGGTGCTTTTTGCGCCAGTTATGCGGCCACTATCGGGGGAAGACAGCGCGATTCCGTAAGACAAGCTGAGCTTGCTAAATGAGTCTGATCAATAGCAATCCTGGAGGAAATTGATGCGTTCGATTTTATTGTGGTTTCTTGGGGTACCTATCCCCATCATTATTCTCATCGCGCTCTTCAGCCACTAGCAGCTTACGGCAATCATCCGTGATTGCCGTTAAGACTCGTAAATTTGTAAGAGATCATTGGTTGTACCCGTGCCAACTCCACTGGCAAAGGACGAAAAATGGCCAATCAAGTAAGTGTAAAAGACCTCCTCGAAGGGGAAGTCAAAGATCTATACTCTGCCGAAAAGCAGCTGCTCAAGGCGCTTCCGAAACTCGCAAAAGGCGCTCACGATCCTGTCTTACAAAGTGCCTTCCGTGACTATTTGAAGGAGACGGAAGGCCAGGTATCCCGCCTGGAAAAGGTCGCTGGCATGTTGGAGATGAAACCTACAGGCAAGAAGTGCGTAGGCATGGAAGGCTGCATCAAGGAAGGTGCCGAGGCGTTGGAAGAAGAAGGAGACCAAAGCATTCTTGATCTCGGGTTGATTGGTGCTGGGAGTAGGGTAGAACACTACGAGATGGCTGGCTATCTCACCGCTATTTCCCTTGCGTCGCGTACAGGGGCAACTGAGGTCGCCTCTTTGCTTAAGGAATCGTTCGCCGAAGAACAAGCTGCGGAAAAGAAATTACGGGCGATTGCCTCCACTCTGTTGAAAAAAGTCCCCGTTCAGCATTAGATCGCACAACCCGACTGCCCCATGGTTCGAGCCGAAACGTTGGCCACATCGACACGGTCGTGGAATTTTCTGAAGCCAGACTTCGGCGCACTACCGGCTCAAGCTCGAACATTTAAAGCAATGAACCGATGACCTTCACTTTTCCCAAGGCAATACTAAAGTGAGAAGAGCCATTTGCAGCGGTTTCAGTTTGCGACGCGAGCGGGAAAGTGACGCCCGATCTCAATCGCGATTGGCGCAGGATTGCTTTTCGATTGATTTACCCCGCTGAAGATGGCTGCATCCTTCAGCGGATTGAGAAGGATTACCGAGCCGAAGCCGGTGGTTCCTCCGTTCTTGACGATCTCGGGATGGATCCCGGCATGTTCGTTCCCGGTGTGTGTTACCCAGGCGAATCCTTGTTGCGCTTTCCCGTTGGGCAACAGGTAAAGGGGTTGTTGGGCCATTCTCATAGCTGAAATGAGCTCGTTTGAAACTGACTTGCCATCGATCTGTTTATGGCCGAGGTTCGCCTCGCCAAAGCGCAGCATAGCTTCTGCGGCGGAACGTAAACCACCGGCTGCGAACCAGGCGAAAATCGGCCACCAGGGCGCATCCGCTCCGTTTGCCCGGTGGCCTTGCGCCAGGCGGCTCATTTGTTCGCCGCTCGGCCGTAGTTCTGTGTCACTCATTCCGAGCGATCCTAATATCTCCTGGTTGAGCTGCTGCTGCCATGGCTTTCCTGTCGCATCGGCAACAAGATAGCTCAAGAGCCCGATGCCGGCATTCGAATACTGATAGGGTGCAGGCGCAGGCGAAGCGGGCTGCCAGCCGGAGATCCACCACATGAAATCTTTCGTCGTGTAGTTGTCGATGCTTCTCATTTCGAGCCGGCGGGGAAGGTTCGGAGGATCGTCTGGCATCCCGGAGGTAAAGTCTGCTAACTGCCTGGGCGTAACGCCCTGAGCTGACGGTTGCAGATGATACTTGGCAGGCATGTACTTCTGAGCGGATTCGTCGGGCGCAATCTGATTGCAGCCAATTGCCAGCGCAAACACAGTGGTGGTGAGTACTTGGTACACGAGTCGATCTCGACTACGGTCTTCGGCGTGAACGCTGCCCCGTCATCGGTGGCTTGCCCGTAGTTGAAGGAAGTAGCGCCAGCCGTTGATCGGGAGTCCAACGATGGCGCCTGGAGCTCCATTCTGCGCCAAAAAGGGCTGAAGATATCCGTCAACTACCTGTTTGACTGTTTCTCTTTCGTTCTCCCCGGAGACGGTGCGCTGCGAGGCTCGAGCAGCTGTTCAAATCGCTGCGCAAAGCGCGAAAACCCAGAAACAAAGCCACATGCCTTTAACGTCGGCGAGAATTATTATCGAGCCAGTGTAAATCGATTTGGTGTCAAATCGGACAGTACCGCGCTGAAAATGAGTGTGAAGTGAGTTAGAAGAGTTAAATCAACGTACTCTCTTCAAAGAAAGAGGCAGGAGGGACGCCACAAGGACGCTTTGCCACCGAGTTTTCGTCCCCAGGTGGCCGGAGGCCATCAAGGATTCATCTCGGCCAATTTTAGCTAAGTGTAGTAACCCATTCAGCTTAACGTCAATTCCAGACAAGTCACCGAAGCAGGCGCAAACTTATAAACAAACGGAGAGCCCACCGAAACATTCTTTTCATTCTTCGGTTCCAGCGCATGCGGCTGATCGAGCGTGTTGTGCGCGCGCATGTCCGTCGAACTCAGTACTGTCGAGCTAGCGCTTACCACGCGAGCCCCGCGAATAGCGATCTCCGTTTCCTGAGCATTCTTCAAATCGGGATTGACGATAGTCAGCGTAATTTGTTTGCCTTTGACCGAGCACGAACCGGAAAGAGCCGCCAGAGGGGGAGCGGCTTCCTTGCCAGTCACCGAAAAATCGCTGCTCATGGGCTTAGTATCGACCGGCAATCCACTCAACGGAGCGGCCGAAATGAGAGTGCGCACTGAAGTACCGCCTTGATGTCCCTGATACATCTCGAATACATGGAACACGGGCGTAACTGTAAATCGCTCGCCCACCGCAATGAACGAAGTATGGATATTGTTAATGAGCTGAGCCGCACTCGCAAGCGCAACTTTGTCGGGATGGCGGTTAAATGTGTCGAGCGTCAGTCCTGAGACCAGCGCATCGCGCAGCGTCGGATAGTAAGCCCACAAGTAAGCCGGATCGATGCTGGGATCTGTTTTGTGCCAGGCGCCCCATTCATCCACCACCAGCTTTACATGATGCTGCGAGTCTGTTTCGCCCATGATGGCCCAGTGATTTGTGACTAACTCCTCCATGTAAGTCGCATTGTGCAGAAGTTTGTACCAGCCTGCTTCATCGAAGCCGGTCGATTGCCCGTTGCCGGTGGTTCCGCAGTAGTAATGAAGTGCCAGTCCGAAGACGTTGCGCAGCGGGCCTTTATTCTTCTCGGTGAGCTTGCTGAGGAAAGTGCGAGTCCAGGCGTAATCGGCCACGTTGGGACCCGATGCTACGAAATCAAGATCGAGGCCAAACTTTGGAACGCGCTCCGTGAAGCGGCGAAACTCGACAGCGTATTCGTCCCCGGTAAAGTTTCCGCCGCAACCCCAGCTTTCGTTGCCGACGCCCCAAATCTTAACCGGAAAAGGTTCTGCGTCACCCCCTTGGGCGCGCAGATCCGCATTTGTCGTGCTGCCGGCAGGTGAGTTACAGTATTCGATCCAGCCGGAAAAATCCTCCGCATTCAGACCGCGCAGATTAGCGGCAAAATAAGGCTCCGCGCCGACCGCCTTGCAGAAGTGGGCGAATTCGTTTGTGCCGAACTGGTTTGGATCATACTTTTGCGGCCCCTTCTTGAGTTTCTTCAGCACGTCGGTATCGGCCCAGAAGTTAGTCCGGGTAGGACGCGAGTTGCGCGGACCCACGCCGTCTCGCCAGTTGTAGCTATCGGCAAAGCACCCGCCCGGCCAGCGAATCACCGGCGGTTTGATGCGCTTGAGGTTATCAATTAACTCTTTGCGGATGCCCTCGACGTTCGGGATCTTCGAATTTTCTCCCACCCAGATGCCGTCATAAATGCATCCGCCGAGATGCTCCGTGAAGTGCCCGTAAATTTCCGGCGAAATGGTGCCGAGCGGTTCGTCCGGCAGGATGTCGATCCGGGCGGTAGCGGCCAGAGAAACACGGGGGGCCAGCAGCGCCAGCCCGGAAAGTAGAAAATTGCGTCGCAGTAATTCGGACAATTTGATTTATTCCTTTGGGTTCGATTGGCCGTAGTAGGCACTCGCCCCGTGCTTGCGAAAGAAGTGCTTGTCGTGAAGCGCTTCGGCAATCGGTTTGGCTTCCGCGTTAATCGTGATGGTCAATAGCGCCATGTGTGCGAGTTCCTCCACCACCACTGCCGTATGCGCGGCATCCGTAACGGTCTGTCCCCAGCAGAACGGCGCGTGTCCCGCCACCAGCACCGCTGAGACGCTCGCCGGATCCAACTCGCGAAAGCGTTCGATGATCACGAGCCCGGTGTTCAGTTCGTAAGCCGATTCGATTTCCGACGAGTCCATGGTTCGCGTAACCGGCAACGGACCATGGAAGTAGTCGGCGTGTGTCGTGCCGAAGCAGGGAATAGGCGTATTCGCCTGCGCCCACGCAGTCGCATAACGGGAATGGGTGTGAACCACTCCGTTCACCGCCGGCCACGCCCGGTACAACGCAAGATGCGTTGGAAGATCCGACGACGGCCGCAGGGTTCCCTCGACGATTTTGCCATTCAAATCCGTGACGACAAGATCGTGCGCGCGCAGCGCCTCGTATGGAACACCGCTCGGTTTAATAACGGCCAGTCCGGTTGCGCGATCCATCCCGCTGGCATTGCCAAAAGTAAACACGACCAGACCGCGCTGAACGAGTTCCAGATTGGCCGCCAGCACTTCTTCCCGCAGTTCTTTCAAAAGCATGATTATTGCCTTACTTCCGCAGCGATCCGGCGCAGCTCCGGTAGCACTTCACCGAGTTGTACGGCTTCAGCATCTCGTTGACCAAAGGCGAAATAGAGTTTTTTATACATGTCGTAGATTTGCTGGTTCGCCGCCAGCGATTCCGGTTGCGGCGAGAAGATTCTAAAGGGAGGGCAGAGCGCGGCCTGCGCTTCCGGCACAGTCTGAAAAGCGCCTGCTGCCAAAAACGCGAAGATCGCCGAGCCGAGACTCGTCACGTCGCCTTGCGGCACAAGAATTGGTTTATTCAGCACGTTGGCATAAACCTGGTTCAACACGTCGTTCTTTTTCGGAATGCCCCCGCCGTTGATAACGCGCTTGATTTCGACACCGTGTTCCTCCATGCGTTCCAAGATCACGCGAGTATGAAACGCCGTGCCCTCAATGGCCGCAAACAACTCATCCGCGGCCGTGTTGGTCAAATGCCAGTTCAGCGTGATTCCTCCCAACTCCGGATTCACCAGCACCGTGCGGTCGCCATTGTCCCAGGTCAGCCGGAGCAAACCGGTCTGACCGCTCCGATACTCAACTATTTCTTTCGACAGCTCGCTGACCGATGAACCGGCGCGACGTGCGATGGCTTCGAAGATATCGCCGACCGCGGAGAGTCCAGCTTCAATGCCGGTGAGTGCCGGATCCACCGAACCCGGCACGATGCCGCAAACTCCGGGCACCAGCGTGGTGGTGTCGGAGAGCCCGATAATGCAGGTCGACGTTCCAATTACATTCACCATGTCGCCCAGTTGCGCCCCGGCTGCTATCGCGTCCCAGTGCGCATCGAAGGCCCCTACCGGAATCAAGACTTCCGGTTCGAGACCTAAACGCCCGGCCCATTCGGGCGTCAAACGTCCCGCTATTACGTCAGAAGTCGCATATTCGCCGGACAGCTTTTCACGCACGCCTTTGAGTAATGGATCGACCGAGACTAGGAACTCTTCCGGCGGCAATCCGCCGAGCGACTTGTTCCACATCCACTTGTGTCCCATGGCGCAGATGCTTCGAATCACCTTCGACGGATGATCGATGCCGCAAAGCACAGCCGCGATGTAATCACAATGCTCGAACGCCGAGCCGAACTGGCCGTGTTTTTCCGGATTGTGCCGGAGCCAGTGCAGCAGCTTCGAAAATCCCCACTCCGACGAATATGCGTCTCCACTCCACTGGATCGCTTCCAGGCCGGACTCACGCGCTTTCCACGTGATCTCCGCGGCCTCGCGCCAAGCGCGGTGATCGCACCAGAGATAGTACTCGTTGAGCGGCTGCATATGCTCGTCGACCGGTATAACGCTCGATCCGGTAGTGTCGATGGCGAGCGCCTTGACCGCGCTGCCGGGAACACCCGCCGTGGCAAGAGCCATCTGCATCGCCTCAGCCAGTGCTGCCGTATGATCGGCGTGACTCTCGGTCGCATAGTCTGGATCGTTCTTCTTGCGATGCAGCGGATAGTCCGCAATGGCGGCCCCCAGCCTGCCCTTCTCGTTATCGAAAATTGATACGCGAACGTTCAACGTGCCGAAGTCGACGCCTGCCACAACTATGCTCATAAACTAGGGCTTCTTCGGGTAGAACTTGATGGTGTAAAACAAGCCGATGATCAGGAGCACCGCGCCCCACCAGATTCCGGCGTGGAGTTTGGCGAGCACCACGGGATGCTCCGGCGGCGAAAACAGTCCGTAGATGCCGCTCGCCGTGATCAAGACACCGTAAGCCGTCAGCAGCACGCCGATAAAAAACCAGATCGAAAGAAAACCTTTGCCGTGCATTCGCGATGCCCTCTACCAGAAAATTATGTTCAACGTCACAAACACAACCATCACAACGCCGGCCCAGAACAAAGGCTTTTGATAAAAAGCCAGTCCGATTTCTTGTGGAATATCGGTTGCACCGTAAACCAGGCCAACAAGTTCGTTATCGGGTTTGGGCTTTGTCGCCAAACTAATCGAGACCGTGACGAGTACGCAGATGATCCAGGACCACAGTGCACGATACATATTCTCCGCCATGTCTTTGGCGTTGGGTGAAAGCGCGACGTAAGCCAGCGCGCCGGGGTCCAATTTCACCCAGGCCCACATGCCGATCGATGAAACCGTGCCGATCAGCAAACCCCAGAATCCGCCAGCCGGAGTGGCGCGTTTCCACAGCATGCCCAGAATAACCGTCCCGAACAAAGGCGCAATGAAGAAACTGAACAACGCCTGCACATAATCCATGATGCTGAGAAACTGCATGACGAGGTACGCCGTGCCGATACTGATCAACACGCCGATCACGGTACACCAGCGGCCCATCGAGACGTAATGAGCGTCCGGCGCTTCTTTACGAATCAGGGCGCGATAAATATCGTAAGTCCAAACCGTGGCAAATGCGCTGACGTTTCCCGCCATGCCGGACATAAAACCTGCGATCAAAGCCGTAATGCCGAGACCCAGCAGACCGGGTCCACAATAGCGCGCCAGCATCAGCGGCAGAACTTCGTTATAACTGTGCAGACCGGTTCTCAGCGCGTCTGCTTCACCCACCAGCCGTTCGGGCAGAACCGCAAGACCCAGCAGACCGGGCAGGATAACGATGAAGGGCACAGCCATTTTGAAGGCCGCTCCGATCACCGGCGCCATCTTGGCACTACGCAAATCCTTGGCCGTTAGCACGCGCTGCACGACTAAAAAATCCGTCGTCCAATAGCCAAATGAAATGACAAAGCCGAGCCCCAGCAAAATGCCGGTCCAATGAATGCCCATGGGGTTGCCGGTGAACGAACCGAGACCGCTCCAGAGATGCGTATAATCCTGTGCCGGAAAGTTATGGTGAATGCGGCGCACCATGCCGCTCCAGCCGCCGGTTTCCACCAAGCCGATGATTGAAATGAGAATAGCGCCCAACCATATCAAAAAGAACTGCAGAACTTCGTTGAAGATGGCGGAAAGAAGTCCTCCCAGAAACACGTAAGCGGCAACCGTAAGAGACGAGATCCAGATACTAAATGAAATATCCCAGCCGAGAATGATCTTCATCACCAGCGCCATGGAATACATATTGATGCCGCTCATCAAAACGGTCATAAAGCCGAACGTAATGGCCGAGAGCGCGCGCGACGGCTCGCCAAAGCGCAGCTTCAAATAGCCGGGTACCGAGTGCGTTCGCGAGATGTAATAAAACGGAATCATCACAATCCCGAGGAACAGCATCGCCGGGATCGCGCCGATCCAGTACCAGTGCGTCGCCAGAATGCCGTATTGATAGGCCGAAGCCGCCCAGCCCATCAGTTCCAGAGAGCCCAAATTGGCGGCGACAAAACTCAGGCCCGCTACCCACGCGCTCATGTCGCGTCCCGCCAGAAAGAATTCTTCGCCCGTATTCGTGAACCGCTTCAGGTATAGACCGATACCCAGGCACATCACAAAATAAAGAGCGATGACCAGTAGGTCTACCGGGCTGAGTGAGAGGAGTTTGCTGGAAGTAGGTTGGAAGAAGAGAGCGAGGAGTGGCGGCAAGGGCTTCCTAAGGGACGAGAGTAAGTACCGGGCAAATTATATCGATCTGATTGCGGCACACCTGATAAAGGGGGGTGTAATCGCTTGCAGTCTAGTCGATCATACTGGGGTTCGCCCCGCCTGTCAATTGGAAGTCTCGTCTCAGCGCGCCGCACCGGTCGACCCGCGCACTACGAATTCAGGGTCGATCAGAATTTTACGGGCACACGCTTCGCGCGCAGCGGACGATCCAGTCAAAACCTGCATCATCAGATGTCCGATTCGTTCGCGTGGAATATGCAGCGTCGTCAGAGAGGGCCACGCAACTTCCGCTAGTTTAATGTTGTCAAAGCCCGTCACAGAGATGTCCTCCGGAACCCGCACCCGCGACTCGCGAAGTTCGTGAAGCACGCCCAGCGCCATGAAATCGTTCACACAAATAATAGCGGTTGGATCAAGGCCTGAAGCGAGTATTTCGCGCGTGGCTTGCCGGCCGCCTTCCAGACCATCACTACTCGCCACGATCTTCCATTCGATTTTCGGTGAAAATTCGATCACTGTTTCCCGAAACACTCGTTCCCGAATGCCAAGCGGGCCGAGGCTCGGATGATGGCTCACGAACGCCATACGATTGTGTCCCAGATCGTGCAAGTAACGTACGACGCGCTCAATACCCTTGCCGTAATTTACCGTGATGTTGGAGAGGTTGTGTTTCGCTGCGCCCACATCGTAAAAAACCACCGGGAATCCCATCTCCGATAGCTCCTGCAGCAGCATTGGATCCATCTCGGAAATGACTAAAGCTAAACCCGCCACGCGGCGGCCGATCATCAGCCGAATACTTCGCGCCAGATGCTCTGCATCGTAATCGGTGTTAGCCAGAAAAATTTCGAAACCCTTTTCTCGAGCCTTGGCTTCAGCCGCTTTAAAAATATCGAAGAAAAAAGGGTTTTCGAGATTCGAAACGACCATGCCGAACGTCCGGCTCTTTCCTCCGGCCAGGTCGCGGGCATGCAGATTCGGATGATATTTTAGATCTTCGGCTGCTTTGAGCACGCGTGCCCGGGTCGCGGGCCGGACTGGACCCACGTCATTCAGAACTCGTGACACCGTGGCAGTGGAAACCCTCGCCTGCCTCGCGACTTCTTCTAGACTCATGCGTGTTTGAAAAGTGAATCTTCATTATCGCGCGGAGCCCACACCGAAGGCGTGAAAGCGTTTCCAGCTTTCATTGACTTCCGGCATCCCCGCAAGGTATAACTTCCTTTCCCGCCTATCCGGGGAACACTCCATGTCGAAGCACCCACTTTCCCGCCGAACCTTCACAGCTAGCTTGTTTTCCGCGCCGCTCATTGCCGCAGCCAGGCCCTCTTCGCAAGAAGCGCGTGTGAAGATTGACACCGAGCGCATCATCGGCCAGATCGATCCCAAAATTTACGGCAACTTTACCGAGCATCTCGGCCGCTGCATCGAAGGCGGCATCTTCGAAGAGAACTCTCCGTTGTCCGACCAGAACGGCTATCGCAAAGATGTCATGAAAGTGGTGGAAGATCTCCACGTCTCATTCCTGCGCTGGCCCGGCGGCAACTTTTCCTCCAACTACAACTGGCGCGATGGTATCGGTCCGCGCGATCAGCGCCCGAGCCGTCTCGAGATGGCATGGGGAACCATCGAAGACAACCGCTTCGGTACCCACGAATTCCTAAACTATTGCGAACTTCTCAAGACCGAGCCTTACGTCTGCGCCAATTTCGGTACCGGTGCCTGGGATGAAGCTCAGCAGTGGGTCGAATACTGCAATCTTCCCGGCGATACAACGACTTCCAAGCTTCGCCAGAAGAACGGACGCCAGCAGCCGTGGAAGGTCAATTATTGGGGCTTGGGCAATGAGATGGATGGTCCCTGGCAGATGGGCCATCGGACCGCCGACGACTATGGCAAGTTTGCGCTCGAAGGCGCCAAGCTGATGAAGTGGACCGATCCCAACATCAAGCTGATAGCTGCCGGATCCGCCAACTTCAGCCCCGGCGCGGACTGGATCGGCTGGAACCGCACGGTGCTCGAATATCTCAAACACCACGCCGACTATCTTTCGCTTCACAGTTACGTCGGCAACAAGGAAAACAACTACTACGAATTTCTGGCGAGTTCGCTTGAACTCGATGAACGAACCAGCATTGCCGAAGGCATCATTCGAAGCTCCATGGCGGATACAAAAGACCGCCAGATTTTTATCGCCTGGGATGAGTGGAACGTCTGGTATCGGGCCCGGGGAGACAGGCAGCGTGGCCGCCGAATCCTCGAAGAACATTACAATCTGGAAGATGCGCTCGTCGTTGCCACCTATCTAAACTCGTTTATTAATCATGCCCAGATCGTAAAAATTGCCAACATGGCGCAACTGGTGAATGTCATCGCGCCTATCTTCACCAGCCCCCAAGGCCTCTATCTGCAGACCATCTACTATCCTCTGCAACTGTTCGCCGCTAACTCGTTTGGAACCGCGTTAGAACTTTTCGTAGACGGACCCACCTATGCAAGCCAGCACTCTCCGAAGACGCCTTACCTGGACGTTTCGGCCGCCTACGATCAAGGCAGTCTGGTGTTGAACGTAGTCAACCGTCACCGCGATCAGTCGCTGCCTGTCACCTTCGAATTGGAAGACAAGCAATTCGCCGGCTCGTTTCAAGCGTCGGAAGTAAACGGGCCCGATATTAAATCGGAAAACAACTTCGGCCAGTCCCTCGTTAAAACAAGCCCAAAAAGCGCAACGGCAAACGGCGCGCGCCTCCGCTACGAATTTCCACCGCACTCCTTCACCATGTTGAAAGGCAAACTGGCCTGAGCCCGTCATGATCGATTTCACAAAACTGGAGATCTGGTTTGTAACCGGCAGCCAGCATCTTTACGGCGAAGAGACGCTGCAGGAAGTTGCCCATCACTCTCGCGAAATAGCGCGCGGTCTTGGAGCGCTGCCGCAAACGCCGGTTAAAGTGGTCTACAAGCCGGTTCTGACCACCGCCGATTCCATTCACACGCTTTGCCAGGAAGCCAATCATGCCGCGAACTGTATCGGCTTGATTACCTGGATGCATACCTTTTCACCCGCCAAAATGTGGATCGGGGGATTGAAGGCTTTGCAGAAACCGTTTGTCCATCTCCATACGCAGTACAATCGCGAGCTGCCCTGGTCAACTATCGACATGGACTTCATGAATCTGAACCAGGCCGCGCACGGGGATCGCGAGTTTGGCTTTCTCGCCAGCCGCATGCGTCTCAATCGCAAAGTCGTGACCGGCTTCTGGCAAGATCCCGGCGTGCTCGAAGAACTCGCCACCTGGACGCGAGCCGCTGTCGCCTGGAATGATGCGCAAACTCTGAAAGTGGCTCGCTTCGGCGACAACATGCGCAACGTGGCGGTGACCGAAGGCGACAAAGTAGAGGCCGAAATCCGGCTGCGCTACACCGTGCGCGGCTTCGGGATCGGCGATTTGACAGATCTGTTTGCAAGTGTCTCAGACTCCGACGTCGATCGGCTCGCAAAGGAGTACGGCGATACTTACGTGCTCGCGGAAAGCCTTCGCGCCAGCGGTTCCAAGCGCGCTGCTTTGCTCGCAGCCGCACGTATTGAACTGGCCTTACGCCGCTTCCTCCAAGACGGCGGATTCAGAGCTTTTACCGATACCTTCGAAGACTTGCACGGCATGGCCCAATTACCGGGCATCGCCGTGCAGCGTCTGATGGCGGACGGCTACGGCTTTGGCGGTGAGGGCGATTGGAAAACAGCCGCGCTTGTCAGATCTATGAAAGTCATGGCGCATGGTCTCCCCGGCGGAACTTCCTTCATGGAGGACTACACCTATCATTTGAGCGATGGCGGCCAGGTGCTCGGCGCACACATGCTGGAAGTTTGCCCTTCGATCGCTGAAGGACGGATATCAGCCGAGATCCATCCTCTCTCGATAGGCGGCAAAGGCGACCCGGTGCGGCTTGTCTTTACGAGCGGTCCGGGTCCGGCGGTTAACGCGTCGGTAGTTGACATGGGCGACTACTTCCGCATGATTGTCAATTGCGTCAATGTCATCATTCCGGCGCAGCCCCTCCCCAAACTCCCCGTAGCGCGTGCCCTGTGGATCCCCGAGCCAAATCTCAAAATTGCTGCCACCACCTGGATTCTGGCCGGTGGCGCACACCACACCGGATTCAGCCGCGCTCTTACTGCTCAGCATCTCGAAGACTTTGCCGAAATGGCTGGGATTGAATACCTGCTGATCGATAAGGAAACAAACGTGCGCAATTTCAAAAACGAGATCCGCTGGAACGATCTCTACTATCGGCTGAACTCGCGATAGCTTCCGGGTGTCTATCGTTTCATCGTTCTCAACGCCGCCTCGAAACCCCCTGGCGTAATCCTGACCGCGCCTCCGTATGGCGCGTCCACATCGGCAATCGTCGTCAGTATCAGCGTCACCAGAAGGGTCACGCCTACCACCTGTACGATATGCATTCTTAGCTCTTCCACGTCAAACAGGCAAGTGTAAATCACCGTCAACGCGCCACCGGTAATCAGCACCAGCCAGAAGATCGTGGGTAGCTGCGTATTACTCTGCACTTCGCGAATGCGCCGGTGTTCCGTCACGGTTGTAAGATCGGCCAGCGTGCGTTCGAGCAGAGCCTGTTCGGAAAGTCCATTCGGCCGGATACTGACAATCACCTTCCAAAGTTGATCGATGATCTGAGTTCCAGAAGAACTGACCGAACCTCGCTCCATGGCAGGCCATTCCTTGTCGATCATGGCACGCGCGTATTGTTGAGTAAGTGAGCCTACTTGAACCCGTTCGGGTGCCCGCAGACCCTCTGAGACACGGTACACATTCAGCAGCGCATTCGCCTCAATTTGCGCATTCCGTTCCGCGCCTTGATAGTTGTTCCAGACATCGGACAAAACAAACGCCACAATCACCGCATAAGTAGTTCCCAAAAAACCAATTTGCCAGCCAATCAGATCGTTATGTTGCGAACGGCCCGGCGTGAGCCAGTAGCGCCTCATTGCGAACAGCAGCGCTAACGCGGCCAAGATACTGGCAAGGATGATCCCGAAACTTTCCAACGCACTCAGCAAAGTGATTTGCTCCCGATGAGTTTAGAAACAGATCACTATAACAACCCGATCCCGCGAAGAGTCCCACTCATCCCAACTCTACTGACTTTCGCATCCATAAAGCCCACACTGAAATCATGAAAACGCTGCTCGGTGCGGTTCTGTTAATCATTACGTCTCTCCCTCTTGCCAGCGCAGAATCCGGCAACGCAGGCGACTGGCCCACGTATGGGCATGACCCAGGTGGCCAGCGCTACTCCCCACTTGCCGAGATCAACCGTTCGAATGTAAGTCAGCTCAAAATGGCCTGGACCTTTCGAACGGGCGACGCCTATCAGCCCGAGCACGATAAACCAACGGCATTTGAAACCACTCCACTCTTCGTCGATGGCACGCTCTACGTAGGCACGCCACTTGGCCGGGTGATCGCTCTCGATCCAGTGACAGGCCGCGAACACTGGTCTTACGATCCCCACATCGAAAAGGACAAAGGCTATGGAGACTACTCGCATCGCGGCGTATCCACGTGGGTGCCGCGCCTGGGAGGCCCCCGCCGTATCTTCATCGCGACGATCGATGCGCGTCTCATCGCCCTCGATGCGGCGACCGGCAAACCGTGCTCCGATTTCGGCGACAACGGTGTTGTCGACCTCCGTCATGGTCTTCGCATTGCGGCCCGTGGCTACGCTGATTATGAAGAGACCTCCCCACCCGCCGTGATCGGAAACATCATTGTGATTGGGTCCGGCATCGCGGACAACGGCTCGACAAACCAACCCAGCGGTGAAGTTCGCGGCTTTGATGCTGTCACAGGCAAGCTGAAATGGAGCTGGGATCCGATCCCGCAGAGCCCCTCTGACCCCGCAGCAAGCACCTGGAAAAATGACAGCGCCGGCCGCACCGGCGCCGCTAATGCCTGGTCCATCATTGCGGCCGATCCCGCTCGCGGACTGGTGTTCGTGCCTACCGGCAGCGCCAGTCCCGATTACTACGGTGGAGAACGGCTCGGCGATAATCTCTACGCTAACTCGCTCGTCGCGCTCCGGGCCGACACCGGTCGCCCTGTATGGCACTTTCAAACCGTGCATCACGATCTCTGGGATTACGACGTGGCGACTCCGCCGTTGCTGTTCGATCTGACGAAAGACGGTCAAACAATTCCGGCGATTGCCGTTGGTTCGAAAACCGGTAATCTCTTTCTTCTAAATCGTGAGACCGGTAAGCCTATCTTCGGCGTGGAAGAGCGCAGCGTTCCTCCCAGCGATGTCCCCGGCGAGAGCGCTTCGCCCACACAACCGTTTCCACTCGCTCCGACTTCGCTCACGCCACAAGCCATGACGGCCGATGATGCCTGGGGCGTTGACGACGCCGATCGCAAATGGTGTCGCGATGAAATCAGCCAGCTACGGACCGGCGGCGTCTTTACTCCACCATCCATCAAAGGAACGCTCTCTCTACCCGGCAACATCGGTGGACAAAATTGGGGCGGGATGGCGTACGATCCTGAGCATCATCTACTCGTGCTGCCTGAAAATCATCTCGCCGCCGAAGTCAAGCTGATCCCTCGCTCGGACTACGAAGGCTTACGCAATTCGCGCGGGCGCAAGCTCGATGGCGACTGGGAGTTTGCTCCGCAACGCGGCACTCCCTTCGGCATGATGAGGCGCATGCTGCTCAGCCCCAAGCGTCTCCCCTGTACCGCGCCACCCTGGGGGACTCTGCTTGCCATCGATACTCTCACCGGAAAAAAACGCTGGGAGGTTCCCTTCGGCCGTCTGTACTCGGGACCGGATCATCCCGCCACGCCGGCCGCTTGGGGCTCCATCGTTTTAGGTGGACCGATCGCCACTGCCGGTGGCCTAGTGTTTGCCGCGGGTACACTCGACAATGCTGTCTACGCGTTCGATGTGGAGACCGGAAAAATGCTCTGGCAAGGCGTGTTACCTACCAGTGCACGAGCCGTCCCTATGACCTACCGCGGCCCGGACGGAAAACAATACGTTGTCATTTGCGCCGGTAGCCACCAGCCTGCCGGCAATCAGCCGTTGGGAGATTATGTTGTCGCCTTCAGGCTTGAGCGACACTAACAAGAGCATGACCCGATTTCTGGCCGGTGTTCATCCGGTCCGCGAAGCCCTGCGCGCGCAGCGCTCTTTGGATAAAATCCTCATCGCTAAAGGAACTGCGGGACCGCGCATCCAGGAAATCGTCGATCTCTGCCGCACCGCGTCCATACCGGTTCGTTTTGAATCTCGCGAAGTGCTCGACAGAACGAGTAAAGGCGTGCCTCACCAGGGCGTCATTGCTTTCGGCTCCGCACACCATTACGTGGAACTCGACGCTATTTTGGACGGCGCGCAACTGCTCGTCGTGTTGGACGGTGTCGAAGATCCGCACAATCTCGGGGCAATCGTCCGTACCGCGCACGCGGCGGGTGCGAACGCCGTGATCGTTCCCGAGCGGCGTGCCGCGCCGCTCACCGAGACAGTAGATCGCGCTGCTGCCGGCGCTCTCGAGTACCTGCCAGTAGCGCGGGTGACGAACATTAGCCAGACTCTCGAGCGTTTAAAGGAGCACGGCTTTTGGATCTACGGCCTGGACGAGCGCGGCACCGAACTCTATCACCAGACCAAGTTCTCTTCGCCCACGGTCATCGTGCTTGGCGGCGAGGGCAAAGGTCTTCATCAAAATGTCCAGAAGCACTGCGACGTCCTGCTGCGAATACCGATGGCCGGCGAAGTCTCATCGCTCAATGTGTCCGTCGCCGCGGGAGTTGTTCTTTTTGAATGGCGCAAGCAAGCCGAACAGAAGCCGATAAACGCCGATTGACAATCAACATGTTTTATCTGCGTTGATCCGCGTTTATCGGTGGCCAAATTGGATATTTCATTGCCGGCAACTTACTTAGCCGTCAGCGCGAACACCAGCGTTTCCATGATCACTCGATCATCCTTGTAACCTTCTCGGAACTTCTTGTCGGTCTCGTAAATGACGCCCAGCGCCGCCGCCAGCCGGTCTTTGCTGAACGCCGCAGCGGTTGCGATCACTTGCTCGGCCCGATCGCGCCACATGCGCACTCCCAGCTTTGAAAAGAATGCCTGCGCCTGCTGCGACGAAGAAATCTTCGCTTCTTTCGCGGCCAGGGCGCATCGGAATTGTGTGCTCAGGAATGTCAGCGCCAGCGGCAGATACTCGCCTTCGCGCATCAGAATATCCAGCGATTGCAAAGCGCCTGCACGATCCCTTTTCCCAAGCGCACTTACCAGCGTGAAGATCGTCGTCTGTGCCGCATTCGGCACTAACGCGCGTAAGTCGTCCATCGTCACGGCGCGTCCGTCGCCCACGTAAAGCGACAATTTCTCTATCTCAGATGCCAGCCGGCTGGCGTCTCCGGCCACCGCGTCCAACAAAACCGCCAGCTCCGCGCCGGCTAGCTTAACGCGAAACTTCTTCGCCAAGTCTTGCGCCAGATACCGGCTCGACTCCGGCGTGAAATGCCGGAACTCAACGACCGCGGGAATGGCGGAAAAAAACTTTTGCACACGCTCCAGCTTCGGCCGGTCGTCCCCGTTGAAATCGTAACGGCTGCACTCAAACACCACCACCGTCCCGGGGGTCGGTGATTTCAAATACTCCTTCAGAATGCTGTCCTGTGGCTTCTCGCCCGCATCTTCATCGTAGTTCGCTGTTGTAAGCCGCCGGGGCAAAGCGGTTTCGGCGCTACTCACCCAAACCACTCTGTCTGTGGCAAACAGTGACATCGACCGGGCGTCGTCCAACACGTTTGTCAAAGTTGTTTCATCCAGATCGACGGTGCTCAAGCCCTCTGTTTTTAGCTCTCCAGGCAACACTCGCGCAATCAGCGCATCTTTGCAGACCGCCCGCTGATAACTCTCCTGTCCGACGAACAGATAAGCCGGCGCAGGCGGTTGCTTCGACAGCTTGGAAAGAAACTGTTCAGGGGTCAAAAGTTCTCCACCACCGCGCTCACCAGATCGCGAGAAGCATCCCGGCAAAGCCTGTCTAACGCCGGTCCACTCTCGTCGAAGAACTGGTGCGGATCGACTGCCAGTTCGTAGTCTTCTCGAATCGGCCAGTTCACGCGTGAGTAAAGCACCTTCCCCGTTTTTTGTTCGATTAATTTGACAGACAAATTGAGCAGCACCTCGACACTGGTTGCTTTGCCGGACGCTGGATCGAAGATCGTGGGAAAGGCGTTAGCTGAGTTAATACTGCCGTTGAGCACTGCGTCCGCGTCGGCAATTTTCGGAACGATCACGAAACGAGTTCTGCTGCTGAATTCGCGCCCGATCTGTTGCGGCAACTCATCCACTAACTGATAGCGGGCTGTTGCCGTTACAAAAGGTGGGATCGCGATCGTCCGCACGGCGCGCGGCATCATGTCAGCCTTGCCGCCAACATGATATCCGCAGGAGGCCAGCGATATCGCCGTCACCATTAACGAAGCAGCCAGAATCGCTTTCACCCTGCCTCGCCCAAACTGACAACTAAATCCGCGGCCTCATCGGCTACCAGCCGGATGTTATCGCCCACTACCCAAAACCAGGCCGCACGACCGTTGTTCCGGTCCACGCGAATATCGCCTGCGATCAACCCGCTTTGGTTCGCCGCGCCCACGTTGTCGGGCGATTCTTCGTCTTGGGCCCGAACCTCGATCTGGGCACACGCCAGCGCTTCACCTACTTCGGCGACCGTCACATTGGCGTCGAACTCGGACCAGATCGACATGCTGTAGCCATGAAATACCGGCGCTGCCACGAGGCGGATGGACGGCATCGGTATGGTCACCGTGCTTTGCTCATTAGCCAGTAATGTCGCCAGATGCCGCTCAATGCGGCTCTCGGTGGCCGAAAGTTTGACTGGTGCTTCCTCGCCATATTGCGCCAGCAGGTTGAAGCTTAATTGCGCATCGAACAACTCTTTTGTAAGCGGTTTGAACGCCAGCAAATTTGCTGTCTGCTGGTGCAGCTCCGCAATACCTTTCTTCCCATACTCGCTGGCGGGCTCAAAGATGTTGACAACCACCTGCTTCAAATTACGGTATTTTGCCAGCCGTTTCAAAATCAGCGCAAGCGCACTGGCGGCCGGATGAGCTATCGTCAATAACCATCGCTTGCGCGGGTCGGCATCACGCAGCAATGGCGCCAGGATGCGTGCTTCGGGCAGATGTTCCAAGTAGCCGCTACAGTCAATCAAAACCGGCTTGCCGCCTGCTTTCTTGGCTAAATCATAGGCTTTTTGCGCCCCTTCCAGGGAACCCGCCAGCAACACCGCTTGGCATTCGCTCATCGTTTTCGCATCGAGCGGCTCCACATAGACTGCTTCTCCCTCGGCTTCGGCAAAGTTGCCCTCGCCGCTCGCCGCAAAAGGCGCCAGCGTTAATTGTGGCGCTCTGTTCTTCAGCACCTCCGCCAGTTCCGTCCCGAGCAGCGTCTCGCTGCCTACCAGCGCCAGTTTAGTTTTAACTTTTGAATTTAATTTAGCCAACTTGATGCTCCGGGTATGAGGCAGCCGCGCGTACCTTGCGATAGCGTCTGAGGAACCCACCGATGCGAATCACGATTCCGCTCAACATGTAGGTTGTGGCAGCGGCCAGCAAAAACGGCTGCGCCCACTCCCAGATGAGAAACGCTACACCGCCTACAAACAGTACAATCAAGGGCGTTCGCGGCTTTGCCACGCTCACCTGTTTGAAACTTGGATAACGCCACGTGCTCACCATCAGCAATCCCGCCACAGTCACAAGGATGAGCCAGAAGACCGAGAAGGGAAACCAATGCACCGGTGTCGGGTCGAAGAAGACCACTGCTGCCACAATGCCCGCCGCCGCCGGACTGGGCATGCCGACGAAATATTTCCGGTCCGGACGCCCTGGATTCTTTGGAACTGGGTTCGTCTGCACATTGAAGCGAGCCAGGCGCACCGCTCCGCACAGCAGATAGAGGAACGCCACCGTGTAACCTGTGCGTATCAGATGCGTCGCAATAGGGCTGTCGGCCGGGAGCGAAACATAGCGCACGCCCCATACGAAGGCCAGCATGGCAGGCGCGATGCCAAACGTGATAAAGTCTGCCAGCGAATCGAGTTCGCGCCCAAAATCGCTTGTCGTATGCGTCATGCGCGCGATGCGCCCATCCAAACCATCGAAGAAAATAGCGAATCCCAGCGCCTTGGCAGCCAAGGCGTAATGTTGACTCGCGGCCACTTCGGAACTTGCCGCCAGCAGCGCTCCTTCAAACGACTGTACTAAGGCCAGGAATCCGAGAAAGATATTGCCGCTCGTGAAGAGCGTCGGCAACGCGTACGCCGCTCGTCGCGGACGTTTCTTGGCAATGGGTAGCTCACCCGAATGTGCTGGGGGTGTCAGGCGGTCTCCTCCACTTTCGTCCAGCGCGCAAGCACGCTGCTGCCTGCCGACACGTGGTCCCCTACCTTAACAGTCGCTGTCCATTCCTGGCCGTAAATAACATCCACTCGCGACCCGAACTTGATATAGCCAATTCTTTCTGCAGGTTCTACGCGCTCGCCGGCCCGCTTATAGCAAATAATTCGCCTGGCAATCAGCCCCGCAATCTGCCGGCACACCACACGCGTGTGATCGTTTTCCACGATCAATGTGTTCTGCTCATTCTCCGCAGATGCTGCCTCATGGCTCGCCACCAGAAACTTTCCTTTCTGATACACCACTGCAGTGACCTTGCCGGCGATCGGCGTCCGGTTCACATGCACATTGAAAATGTTCAGAAAAATGCTGACGCGTGTTTCTCCGTCCTCGAGCTCCTTTATCGCCACCACTTTTCCATCAGCCGGCGCCACGATGAGTCTGCCTGGAGGCGCTACCCGCTCAGGGTCGCGAAAGAAATAGAGACAGAACGCCGCCAGAATGTATAGCGGCATACCCAGCCAGGGATTCAAAAAATAGGCAAGCGCCAGTCCTGCCAGAACGAACCCGCAGGCATAGTAGATGCCGTCTGCAATGATGCGCAAGACACTATTTTGTCATGTGCCTGATTTATCCATGTGACTGGATCGATCTCGCTGTGCGCTCAGAATCCATAGAACAAACGCTGTGCCAGCATCGGAGGCAATCCCGCACTCTTGATGGCTTCTGCCGTGACGCTGATCGGATAACGCACCCGCCGCAGAAAGACCACCCGCTGCTCTGCGTCGTAAAGAGCATATCCTGCCCGTGGATCGCCATCTCGCGGTTGTCCCACTGAGCCCGGATTCACTAAGTACAGAACATCCGGCTCCAGCTCAATTGCCACTTCGTTTGTATCGGCTGGAACCGCTCGCTTCGCGCCCAGCCATCTCTGCTTGGCGAAAAAGGCGCCCTGCACATGCGTATGGCCGAAAAATGCTAGCGGCCGCTCGAGAAAGTCGAACGCCGGAGCAGCCTCGCTCACCCCGGTAACGTACTCATCCTCGTCCCGTGGCGAGCCGTGCCAGATGTGAAAATGTTCCAGGCGCACTGGACCGGCCGGCAACTCTCGCAAGTACCCCAACTGCTCGGCCGATAGTTGCTCCGTCGTCCACCGTGCAGCCGTTTGCGCCACTTCGTTAAACCAATCCAGGTTTTCGATTCCGCAAACGACCTTGTCGTGATTGCCGCGGATCACAGACGTGCAGTGTTTCCTTGTCCACTCCAGCACTTCCCTGGGAGCCGCGTTATATCCGACCAAATCTCCGCAGCAGACGATTTGATCGTATTTGCCTTCCGCGTCCGCCATCACCGATTCGAGCGCCTGCCAGTTCGCGTGAATGTCGCTGATAACTAGAAAACGCAAACTTTTAATGCCACTATCCTTCGTAGTTTCAATCGATCTTCCGCGGCCAGTACTCAATCACTGGTGGCTTATCTAATAAACCTGTCAAGCGGTCCAGTGAGCCATTTCCTTTGCGCCAGTCCAGATACTTTTCATAGTCTGCGACCGAATCCCACTCTTCCAGAAAAATCATTTCCGTGGGGCTGTCCTGCTTGCGGTAAGCGTGAACATAGCGGCACCCTTGTTGTTGGCGCGTATCCATGAAAAACTCCCGCGATAACTTGTCCAGCGCTTCTTCCTGCTCCGCTTTGTGACTCAGCCGGAGTGTCACCGTGACACCATCATTGGCCATAACCGTTTCGTCCCCTATCTCCCATTCCGCAACGACTGCGCCATTTCACGATACGATCCATTCCTGATATCTTCCAGCATCCCAGGCGATGCTTTCGGCTGCCAGCCCAGATTTCGCAATCGTTCACTGGACGCTCTGTTTTCGTAATCGACGAACGCCGTCAGAAACGGTCCCCACAGCGCCTCTGCTTCGGTTCGCGATTTGCCTTTTACAGGCACACCCACCGCCTCTCCGATCGCCTCGGCCATAGCCCGTGTCGTTATATCTGTTTCGCTCGTGCAATTGAAGACCGATCCGGCCTCGGCCTTCTCCGCTGCCAGCAGATAAGCTTGCGCCACATCGTCTACGTGCACCGCCGACGTACGCTTCGTCCCATCTTGCACGTACGCCGAGACACCCCGTTCGCTCGCCGCCCTGATCAATAACGGTACGAAGGTGCTGCCACCACGTCCGTAAACATACGGCGCCAGCCGGAGCGCGCTGATCCGCACACCGCGTGATGCCAGCGCCAGCGAAGCACGCTCTGCATGTATCCGGTCCTTTAACACAAAATCATCACTGCTAGGCGACCACTCGTTGGTCTCCTCCCCTTCGGCATCCGGGGCCACCACGCACGTTCCCGAGGTCACAACGATCGGCTTATCCGTACCGCGCAATTTCTCGGCCATGATCTCTACTGACGTCTTATCTGTCTCCAACACTTCGGCAAGGTCCGCATTCCAGTCATGATTGAACGCCAGGTGGAGTACAGCATCCGCTTCCGCCGCCCCCTGCTCTAGCGCCCCCACGCTATGCAAATCGCCCAATAAATCCGTCACGCCCAGCTGTTTTAAAATCTGGGTCGATGTCTCGCTTCGGGAGAGCCCGACGACGCTGTGGCCCCGCTTTATGGCTTCTGCCGCCACTGCCCTGCCGATGTACCCGCTCGCACCCGTTATAAATATCCGCATAATCTTCCTTCATCCCGTTGGAGTAAGTCCACGCAAATATTTGCTCATGAATTTACGCGCCGGCCTGTCTTCCGCTCTTGGTCTGCTGGTTTCCCTGATGGGTACAATGCAAAGCAATGTCGCTAGTTGTGATTGGATCCGTCGCCTACGACGGTATTGAGACTCCATTTGGAAAGCGGGAACGCACTCTGGGAGGCGCTTGCACGTACATTGCGCTCAGCGCTAGTTACTTCACCAAAGCCTCAATCGTAGGTGTCGTCGGTGAAGATTTTGATCCGCAAGACCGCGCCCTGCTGGCCGGTCGTCACATTGACTTAGAGGGTCTGGAACAAGTGCCCGGCAAGACGTTTTTCTGGTCTGGCGTGTATTCGCCCGATATGAACGATCGCACTACTCTGCGTACCGATCTGAACGTGTTCGCCGACTTTCAGCCCAAGCTTCCCGCCTCCTACGCCGCCGAACCCTATCTGTTCCTCGGCAACATTCAGCCGGAATTGCAGCGCACCGTGCAGCAGCAGATGAAGAGCCTGCGTTTCGTCGGCGGCGACACCATGAATTACTGGATCAGCGATTTTCGCGACGAACTTCTTGCCGCCATTCGCAACTGGGATTTTCTGCTGATCAACGACAGCGAAGCCCGCATGCTGGCAGGCGAGAATAATCTCCGTAAAGCCGCTCAGAAAATCCTCGATCTCGGCCCGCACACTCTCATCATTAAGCGCGGCGAATACGGCGCGATGCTGGTTCGCCGCGATTCGTTGTTCATGGTCCCAGGCTACTTGCTCGAAGACGTCTTCGACCCAACCGGCGCAGGCGATTGCTTTGCCGGAGGCTTTACCGGCTACCTGGCGGAGCGTCAGTTCGATCTGCGCAACGGTAACTTCGATCTCCACGACCTGCACCGCGCCGTCATCTACGGTTCCGTCCTCGGCAGTTTCTGTTGCGAACAGTTCGGCGTCGAGCGCTTCCGCACGCTCACCCGCCAGGAAATCGATCAGCGCTTTGAAGAGTTCAGGCAATTCACCGCTTTCTAATCACGCCGCGGTCGTCGCTTGCTCCCTTACCATCCTCGTGACGATCGCCGCCCTGTGGTGCTTTCGCAATGGCTACATCCTCTATTACGGCGATGCTGCTTCCCACCTCAATCACAGCCGCGCGCTGATCGATTCCAAAACCCCCGGCTACGATCAACTCGGCACCGTCTGGCTGCCCGTTCTCCACCTTATCTGCCTGCCGTTCGTAGGCAATGACTGGCTCTGGTCCACTGGACTAGCCGCTACTTTTCCCGTTGCTGTTTGCTTCGTCATCGCGGGCACTTGCTTTTATCTCGCTGCGCGGGAATGCTACCAATCCAACGCCGCCGCTCTCATTACCGTCGCCTGCTTTGCTCTGAATCCCAACATCCTCTATCTCGCAGTCATTCCCATGACCGAAGTCGTCTTCTTCGCTGGACTCTCAGTCATGCTGCTCGCGGCTCTAAAATTCCGCGCCACGCAACACCACCGCTGGATCGTCCTCGCAATCTTTTCATCGTGGTTCAACAGCCTCAATCGTTACGACGGCTGGTTTCTCATTCCCTTTCTTGCTTTCTGGTTCGCTCATTCCGCGCAACGTCGCAAGCCCGCAGTCTTTCTCGCTTTTGCCGCCGCCGCCGCGCTCGCGCCGCTCTATTGGTTCGCTCACAACTGGTGGGAAACCGGCAACCCACTCGACTTCTACAATGGCCCGTACTCCGCTGCCGCCATACAGGGCGCTTCCACTTATCCAGGCGACCATGATTGGATTGCTGCCGCTCACTACTACTTCACAGCCGCCGAACTCTGCGCCGGCCTCACCCTGATCCTGCTCGCGCTGGTCGCCCTCTTCTTCGTTCGCCAACGACGCGTCTTTGCACCCTTGCTATTTCTCTCCCTCACTCCCTTCTTCTACGTATGGAGCATCCACTCGTCGAAGCTCCCCATTCACGTTCCAACGCTCTGGCCGTTCTCGTACTACAACACTCGGTATGGCACCGCGCTCATTCCCCTATGCGCCTTTGCCGCCGGCGCTCTCGGCCTCTCTCGCAAATATTTCGTATTCGTGATCCCGCTCATGTCTCTTGCACCCTGGCTTCTCCATCCGTCAAGGCAGACTTGGATTTGCTGGAAAGAATCCGAAGTCAATTCCGTCGATCGCCGCGCCTGGACTGAATCCGCCGCCCGTTTTCTCACCGTTCATTACCACACAGGGCATGGCATTCTCACCTCCACCGGCGATGTCACCGGCATCTATTGCCGTGCCCGCATTCACCTCTCCGAAACCCTTGAGATTGGCAATGGCCCTCTCTGGACAGCCGCTACCCTACGCCCCGATCTGTTTCACCCGAACCAATGGGCCATCCTCCAGCAAAACGATCCGCTCTTCCGGGCGCTCGCCCGCCGCCCCAAACCCGCACCCTATACAAATGTCTTAAGCATCTCCACCTCCAAGTACAGCCCTGTTTTACACATCGCAACCAGAACATCACCGCAATGATCGAAATTCCATTCACCAAGCTTCACGGCGCTGAAAACGATTTCCTTCTCACCTGGATGGATCTGGTGCCCCCCTCTTCCGATCTGCCCCGCATCGCTCGGTTGATCTGCGCTCGCAATACCGGCATTGGCGCAGATGGCTGGATGCTGGTGGAGCGCACGCCCGATGGGCTCCGCACCCGCCTCTTCAACTCCGATGGCAGTGAACCTGAGATCTCCGGCAATGGAAGCCGCTGCGCCGCTGCCTTTGCTCTCCTTCACGCAAATCCCGCTCCCGATTCAGTCGTCATCACCACCGCTGCCGGTCCCAAACAACTTCGCGTTCTCGAACACCACGCTTCCCGTTTTCTCTTCGAAATGAACATGGGCCAGCCCAAACTCGAAGAGCTCCACGCCTCGCTTCTACTCTCGAACATTCGCTTCGATGCCACGCTTGTCAATGTCGGCAATCCGCAATGTGTGATCTTCGTAGATCAACTCCCGCCTGACTGGCTCCGCGTCGCTCGCGAAGCCGAATCGCATCCGCGTTTTCCGCATCGCTCGAACGTTTCTTTCGTTCGATTGATCGACCGTCACACCGTCGACGCCGTCTTTTTCGAGCGCGGGGCCGGTGAAACACGCAGTTCTGGAACCGGCTCCACCGGCGCCGCCGTCGCTGCTATTCTCAGGGAGGTATCTGAAAGTCCCGTCGAGATTAAAACGGCCGCCGGCAGCCTCCATCTTCGCTGGGATGACAGCGTCTACTTGACAGGGCCTGCGGAAGTCATCGGCGAAGGGAGATTCTTTCTTGAGTACTGAAATTCTGGAGCAGCCCGTTAACTCGTCGGCTGCCCAAGAAATCCTTCGGGAGCGAATTACGTCCAGGAAAGCGCGCGTCGGCGTGCTCGGCCTCGGCTATGTCGGCCTGCCATTGGCTGTAGAATTTGCGCGCGCCGGTTTCGACGTTGTCGGAATCGATGTTCAACAATCCAAAGTCGACCAATTTAACTCAGGTCACTCCTACATCAAAGACGTCAAAGACGACGTATTTACCCCCCTTGTAAAGAGCGGAAAACTGCGCGCCACCAGCGATTTTTCCGTCATACGTGAACTCGATACTGTCGACATCTGCGTGCCCACACCCTTGCGCAAAACGAAGGACCCGGATATGAGCTTTGTGGTCGCCGCCTCCGATGCCATCGCCGGGCATATCCATCCCGGATTGCTCGTTATGCTCGAATCCACTACCTATCCGGGCACCACGGAAGAACTCGTTCTGCCCAGGCTCACTGCCGGCGGTCTCACCGTAGGAGAAGACTTCTTCCTCTGTTTCTCGCCCGAACGCGTCGACCCCGGTAATGCCAAATTTCAAACTGCCAATATCCCGAAGGTGGTCGGAGGCATCACCGCAGCCTGCACCGAGATCGGCGCTCTCTTCTATCAACAGGCGCTCGAAACCGTAATCCCCGTAAGCTCCACCCGTGTCGCCGAGATGGTCAAGCTGCTCGAAAACACCTTCCGCATGATCAACATCGGACTCGTCAACGAAATGGCCGTTATGTGCAACCGCATGAACATCGACGTGTGGGAAGTTATCGATGCGGCCGCCACCAAGCCTTTCGGCTTCATGCCGTTTTATCCAGGCCCGGGACTCGGCGGCCACTGCATCCCCATCGATCCTTTTTATCTTTCCTGGAAGAGCAAAGAAGCCGGCATGGAGGCCCGTTTCATCGAACTGGCGGGCTCCATCAACGGACGCATGCCGGAATTCGTCGTCGAAAAAGTGCAAAATACGCTCAACGACTTTTCGAAATCCGTCCGCGGCTCTCGCATTCACATTCTGGGCGCGGCCTATAAACGAGATATCGACGACGTACGCGAGTCACCCGCACTTGATGTCATGCTGCTGCTCCAGCGCCTAGGCGCTTACGTTACGTTTTCTGACCCGTACGTCCACAAAATTCGTATTGCAGACGTCGAACTAGAATCGCTAGAGATGCTCCCCGCTGTCCAGGCAGCCGATTGCGTGGTCATCATCACCGATCACAGCGGAATTGATTACCGCTCCATCCTTGAGCACAGCAAAGTTATTCTTGACACGCGCAATGCGCTCAAAGGGTTTCGCTCAAACAAAATCGTTAGGCTTTAACCGAATGCACTTGTCCTGGTGCTCGTGGGGCAGTTCCGTGAACTGCACCGGCCTCGTAGGCTGGCTCTTCAATGCTTCGAGACCCCTTAAGTAAGTGACATTCAGCTTTAACCTCCCAACGATCCTCGCGGTGGCTGTCGCCTTTTCGTTGTACGCCCAGCAAATGCCCATCCGGGTTCCCGTTCGTCTCGTTACTGTTCCCACGCTGGTCTTTGCGGCAGATGGCACATTAGTCAACGGCCTGCATCGCGAGAGTTTCCACGTCGCTGATAATGGCCGGGAGCAGCATTTCAAGTTCGAGACCGAAACGCCCCCGCTCTCTATCGTCATCGCCGTTCAATCGAGCCAGAGCGCCCGCGCCTACCTGCCCTTCATCTCGAAGGTCGGCAGCACTCTCGACAACTCGCTCCTGGGCGAAACGGGTGAAGCAGCGGTTCTTGCCTATGACGACGATTTAGAAATATTAAAGCCGTTCGGCAGCGGCGACGTCGAGCAGGCCGTACGAAAGATGAAGGAGGGAGGGGAGAAGGCCCGCCTGATCGATGCCGGCCTCCGTGCTATCGACCTTCTCAAAACCCGTCCGGCCAATCGGCAACGACTGATAATCCTCATTGGCCAGCCATTCGATAGTGGCAGCAACGCCAAATTCTCAGCCCTCGCCGAAGCCGCGCAAAAAGAAAACGTCACCATCTTCACCTTTACGCTCCCCATGTTCGGCCAGAACTTTATCTCCGACACGTTTACCCTGAGCGGCTATGGCAGCCAAGGATACAAAGGCGGCTATGTGGCTACCGTCGAACTTACGAAGCTCGGACCGACCCTCAAGCGCAGCGCCCAAACCGTGGCCAAAGCCGACCCGTTCGCCATCCTGACCGCGCAAACCGGCGGCATGGAGATCCATTTCCGCAAACAGAAAGAATTGGAGAACGGCATCATCGCCATGGGCGGCGCTCTTCACAGCATGTACTTACTCACTTACTCACCGGACCCGCTTACGTCCGGCCATCACACGATAGCCGTGACAACCGACATCGCCGGCGCCAATGCGCACACGCGCTCCGGATACGAATTAAACCTTCCCAAATAGCGTTTCTCGGATCGAGATACTGGGCGTTGGAGTACATTGGGAGTACACGCAAGAGCCGTGTTCTATGCCAAGTTCCAAACCTGAACAACCCAGAGATCGGCGTTTTCAACTGCGCGCAACCGCCAACGATTAAACTGTGATAAAGATTGCCGCTGAACGTCTTGGTCTTAGCGTCTCCGACTTTATTCTTCGGGCTGCTCGCGAACGGGCTGAAGCATCCCTCGCTGATCAAACTCGCTTCACTCTGAGTGAGGAACAGTGGAGACTGTTCATGGAAGCCCTCGATAAGCCTGCCAAGACGAAAACGCGCCTCAAGAAGCTTTTTACTGAAAAGCACGTTGCCAGCCGCCGATCGTGAAACCAGGGATTGCATCTGGGTTTTTGATCGAAAAACTGCGCCCGGACCACGATCTTACATCTTTCGATTGCGGTAACACGATGCTCACTACATGGCTGCGGAAGTTCGCCTTGGTAAACCGGCAAGCTGATTCCGCGAAAACCTACTTGGCCTGTCGAGAGAATCGCGTCGCCGGCTACTACTCTACTCCCTTTCGGCAGGCTACGTTAGCAAGCATGAAAGCCCCGAGCGCATCGCCCACGGGATGGCTAACCATCCATTGGCATCGTACTGCTTGCGCGGCTTGCGGTCGATTTAAGCGAGCGCGGAAAGGGACTTGGAAAGGCGCTTCTGTTTGACGCCCTCAAAAGAGTCGAAGAGGCCGCGGATATCATGGGCGTGCGTGCGGTAATGGTCCACGCAGTCGACGAATCCGCTCGCAACTTCTACGAACACTTCGAGTTTGATCCCTCCCCGATCAATCCTTTCCAGCTACTGCTCATGCTCAAGGACATCAGGAAGGCCTTGCGCTAATTTCACTCATTCCGCAACGCCACTGCCGGATCTACCCGCGCCGCTCTTCTCGCCGGTAGCAGAATGGCCAGCGTAGCCACGACCAACAGCACTCCAATCGCAGCCGCCGGCACGCGCACATCGCCCTCCCCCACCCCATAGAGCAACCCCGCCATGAGCCTCCTCAATGCAAAAGCGACACCAAGCCCAAAGACCAATCCAAACGCAACCGGCACGCCGCCCTGTCGAGCTATCAGCAAGAACACGTCCCGCGTCTGAGCCCCGATCGCCATGCGAATTCCAAACTCTGGAATCCTTTGTGAAACCAATTGCGCCAACACGCCGTGCAATCCAATGGCAGCGAGCAGAATGGCCGCGATCGCAAACGCGCTCACCAGCACGGCCCGGAAACGGGCAAACGCCGTCGTCACCGCTAAACGCGATTCCATCGTTTCGAGGTCACCCACCGGCACCTCCGGATCGATCGCTCGCACCTGCTTCTGCAGCCGTACCCCGCCGCTCCAACCAGCCCCCTGGCGGGTCACCACCCACAATTCGCTGCCTCCCGGATTTTGCGCCATGGGCCGGTAGATCATCGGTGTCGCCACCCAGTTCATCTCGCGCATCAATTCCGTGTGTTTCTCGTCGCCGACTACGCCGATCACCGTCAACCAGAGCGAGTCTCCTTTCACGCGCATCCGTTGTCCCAGCACCCCGCCATGCGGAACGTATTCGCGCGCCAGTGCTGCGTTGACCATCGCCACTTCTGCCGACCCGCGCCTGTCACGCCTGTCAAAATCGCGCCCGCTCACCAGCGGCGTCCGCATCACCGCGAAATACTCGGGACTCACCGCCTGACCCCCAACATCCCCAAATTTCTCATTCGGCTTTTCTGCCCGCGTCTCCGTAACCAGAACCCCAGCCCCACCGATATACGGCGGCAAATTCGAGGAAAACGCCAGCCGCTCGCCGTACGGCAATCGCCTCTCGATCTCATCATAAAAATGCAATTTTGCTTCTTCGCTCGCGTAACGCTGACCAGTCAGCGTTATGCCGCTACTCCAAAGACCATGTGGATCGAATCCCAGCGAGGCGCTGCTCATGTGTATCAAGCTCGTGATCAACAAGCCCGCCCCGGTCAGCAAGATCACCGAGAGCGCCATTTCGAGCGACACCAGACCTTTCGCCAAGCCTTGTCTTGGCGCTTGCTGTGCCGCCGATCGCCCGCCGGCTTTGAGCGCTTGATTTACATCCAGCTTCATCGCCCGCAAAGCAGGTAACAATCCAAAGAGCAGCGTTGTGGCCGCTGTCATCACGCAGCAAAAAACCACCACCGGTACATTCATCGCCACGTTTGCCCCTACCGGCAATTCAATGGGAGCCGCATGGTTAAAGTAACGAATCGCTCCCCACGCCAGCGCAAACCCGGCCACCGTGCCAGCCGCCGCCAGCAGCAGTGATTCCGTCATCAACTGGCGCATCACTCGTGCCGGGCTCGAACCAATCGCCGCTCGTACCGCCAGCTCCCGTTGACGCATCAGCCCGCGGCCCATCAGTAAATTCGCCACATTCATGCAGGCAATCAGCAGCACGCAAAACACCGCCCCGGCCATCAACCACATGGTCGTTCGCAGCGTCCGTCCAGCCAGGAACGTGAATTGTTCTTGCAACCCTGCCAGGAACGGCTCAACATCCTTCTCATGTCCATCTTTGGAACGCAACCCCCGATGCAGCGCCCGGACTTCCTCTCGCGCTTGCGCCACCGTTACACCTGGCTTTAAACGCGCGAACGTACCCACCACCAGACTGTCTCGCCCTTTCATGTTGCGACCGGCCAGCATCCACATCGGCGTGATGCGCGGATAGAAACTGAAACTCGCCGGCATCACACCCACCACGTCACACGGCGCGCCGTCAAGAACCAGCTGGCTACCCACCGCGCCCGGATTCGCCAGCAGCTTCGTCCGCCAGAACTCGTTCGATAGCGCCACCGCACAACCACGTCTTTCATCCGCCGCCGTGAAGGTGTGGCCCAGCTGCGCCCGGACTCCTAAAGTGCCGAAGAAATCCACGGTCGCCGGTACAGCCACAACCGTACTTGCCTTATTTCCGTTTTTCCAGACTTTCGCCTGATCCGCCCACGTGGCAGCCGAAATCTCCGAAAAGCTTCGCGCATACCTCTTATACTGCTGAAAATCGCTAAACGGCGCAAAGAACGGCGCAGATTCCCCGGACTTGGCGGCTCGATCCCAAATCACTACCAGCCGTCCCGGATCTTCATAAGGTAGCGGCCGCAGCAGCACCGCATCCAACACACTGAACACCGCTGTATTCGCCCCGATACCTAAAGCCAGTGTCAACGTCGCCACGATCGTAAAGCCGGGATTTTTTCCGAAGATCCGCCATCCATAGCGCAAATTTTGTCCCAGCTCGTCTAACCAAGCCCAACTCCACGTCTCCCGGCTGGTCTCGGCCAGCTGCGTAGCGTTTCCAAATCGCCGCCGTGTTCCCAGCAGATCCCTGTGTAGCCGCATCTCTTCCGCGAGGTCTTCTTCAAACCGCTTCCTTCGAAGCCGGAACAGAATCTTGCGCCAGATCTTTCGCATCGTTCTCTTCCCTCATCAGGCCGGCTGCAGAATGCGCCCGATCGCCTGCGCCACACGCTCGTACTGCGCTATCTCGCGCGCCAGTTGTTTTCTGCCCGCCGCGGTTAACCGGTAATAGCGCGCCCGGCGATTTCCCTCCGTCCGCCCCCACTCGCCCACAATCCAGCCCTGCAGCAGCATCCGCTGCAACGCTGGATACAGCGAACCTTCCTCCACCTGCAAAACGCTGTCTGTATGTTCCTGTATGTAATCGGCAATCTCGAAACCATGCATCTCCTTCTGCCCCGACAGGGTGCGCAGGATTAGCATGTCGAGAGTGCCTTGCAGGATCGCATCCCGTTCCGATCGCAATGGCATAACATAGCCATTCTATGCCATTGGCTTCTTTTTTGCGATACTCTGGTAACAATAAAAATATGATCGTCGCAGGCCCGACTCAAGAACAGGTTGACCAGATCGCAAAAGACTTCGCGCCCGATGTCATCCGTATTCGGTTCCACGTCGGCCAGGATTGGGCCGAAGAACCCGCAGTTTTTTTCGGGTGCTTCTGTCTGATGCCGCCTCCCGGCCCGGCCGGCTTTTCTCGGTGACCCGGGCGGTTCGTCAAAGGCTCTATGACGATCTTGGATTCCCGAACCCGGATCATGTGCCGTATTTCAGGTTTCGGAGTCAAAGTGAGCAGGAAGCGCTTCGGGACCCGGCGTGGGATTAGCCGAGGACCTTTTACTGCAAGCTGTTCATCTCGCGACGTACGAAGGCACAAATCCGAGTCAGGCCGCATTGCGACGCTCGGTTTCGACCGCTTACTATGCGTTCTTCCACTTACAGGTTGAGGACGCAGCTCAGCGTTGGCAGGGTACTTTGGAGGCTATTACAGGGTTGGAACGCGCCTTCAATCATGCAGTAATGAGGCAGACTTCAAAACAATTCGCGAATCCCCACTGGAGGGATTGGCATGGAACTCTTCTGCCTGTACCCCCGGGACTTGGAAGAGTCGCAGAGGCATTTTATGATCTGCAGCAAGAACGCCAAACCGCCGATTACAACAGCCATGAACAATGGACCATCACGGAAGTACAAACCCTTTTGGACAACACCGCCGCCTTCCAGAATTGGTCTTCTATCCGGCTCCACCCAATGGCCGGAAACTATCTATTGGCGATGCTGCTCGGCAAACCTCGCTAGTCCTCATCACTCAAACCAAGACTCAAAAGCTCGCTCCAAAAAAACCCATTCCATCTCCATACGCGAAGACCAACTCACCGGGAGCTCCCCGTGCAACGCATCTACTTTCATGAACCCGGCGGGCACCTCAAACAAACGGTTATCTAAAGGAGCGGTCGAAAGTTCCAGAACTTGACGAGTCATAGAACCGTCCGTCGTGAAGATGGCAAGTCCGGGAGGTAAAGGATTGCCATGTCGTACCACCTTATCCTGACAGGAAACGCCGTTAGTAAACGCAACAAGACCCCATGAACGTTCCGCCGGCCGTGGTTCAGCTGCCGGAATGTACCAGCCATGACTCTCGCTTTGGCGGGTCTGCTCACAAGCTCCAGGCTCCGCGACGTAGCGTTCGCGCAAAATAAACTGCTTCGCTGTGCGCCCAAAGAACTCTTTCCGCTCGCCCGTATCAACCGCCTCATAAAAAATATTCACCGTCTTACCAGACTCCCGTACCCGCGGCGGACGGGCAATCCAGAGGGCCAGGTTCATCAGCAAACCAGGGCTATGTGGAGGCATTTCGACGTACTCCCGCGATCGCATATCCAGCAGGTACTTCATCTTCCGCTCGAAATTCTCGATCATAACCGGCCGCCGAACACTGTCGGAGCCAAAATCTAAGATGCGCCTGTTCCCTCCGCGCAGGTATTCCGCGTAGATCGTCTTGTGCCCGTCAATTGTGGTCTGTACCAACTGGCGCATATCGGCACGCAGAGACGCAGTCAACAAAGCAACCAGGAAGAATACACCGCAAAGCTCCCGCATATAAAAAATGTACCTGAATTTTGCGCGCCGCCCCGCGACCCACCTACCGCCGTTCTTCCGCCATCTCCGCTTCCTCGCTCCCGCTATCCAATCCCATCTGCGACAGCCGGTAGCGCAACGCATTGCGCGTCAATCCCAGCAACCGCGCCGCTTGGCTCTTATTCCCATTCGCCCGCCGCAGCGCCTCGCGTATCATCATTTGCTCCCAATGCTCCAGCGTCTCGCCCTCTGGAAGTAACGCTACCTGCTGCGTCGACGCCGATACCGTCGTCCCGCGCGGCGCTTCGATTCGCATATCCGCCGCCTCCAGCACCTCGCCTGAAGCCAGTACGATGCTCCGCTCGATCGTATTCTCCAATTCGCGCACATTGCCCGGCCACGCATGCGCCACCAGTCGATCCATCGCCGCCGGACTCACTTCTTTCACGTTCGAACCTAAATCGCTGCTCACCTTCCGCACGAAATGCATCGCCAGAAACGGAATGTCCTCCTTGCGCTCCCGCAGCGGCGGCACATTGATCGGCACCACATTCAAGCGGTAATATAAATCCTCTCGAAACCGCCCCTGCTCCAGCGCGCCACGCAGATCCACGTTCGTCGCCGCCACTATTCGCACGTCCACGCTGCGCGTCACATTCGACCCGAGCCGCTCAAACTGCCGCTCTTGCAAAATGCGCAACAGCTTTACTTGAATATGGGCCGGCACGTCCCCAATCTCATCCAGAAACGCCGTCCCTTTGTCCGACTGCTCAAACCTTCCAGGCTTGCTCGTATTCGCTCCGGTAAACGCACCCTTCTCGTACCCGAAGAGCTCGCTCTCCATCAGGTTCTCCGGGAGTGCCGTGCAGTTGATCTTGACGAAGGGATGATTTCTCCGCGGCGAATGCTGATGAATAGCACGGGCAATCATGTCTTTTCCCACGCCGCTCTCCCCTGCCAGCAACACCGTCGCCCGCGTCGGAGCCACTCGCTCCACAGTGTTAAAAATCTCCCGCATCGCCGAGCTCCGCCCGATGATATTGTCGAACTGATAACGCTGATCCAATTGTTCTCGCAACCGGACATTCTCATTGCGCAGCGATTGCACCGCCATCACTCGCTCAATCACCGTACTCAAGTGATCCAGCGAAAACGGCTTCTGCAAAAAGTCCGATGCGCCCCGCTTCATTGCCTCCACCGCCGCCTCTACTGACCCGTGTGCCGTCATCACCACTACCGGTGCGCTTATCCCGCGCGTATGCAATTCAGCCATCAATTGCAGCCCATCCATACCCGGTAATCGCAAATCTGTGAGAATCAGATCGGCCACCGTCGCCAGCCCTAACCCCGCTTCGGCCGTGGCCGCCCCATCTACTTCATAGCCCGCTCCCTCCAATTCGAGTTGAATCACCCGTCTCAACTTGTCTTCGTCTTCAACCACCAGGATTCGCCCGCTGCTCATGAGAAACGCTCACCCCCAGTGTAGGAACATCTTCCGATCCCTGAATCCTCCCTAGTAAACTGACTAAATCGCATCAGCCGGATCTATATGCCTTTTAGCCGAACTCTTCGCATCGCTGCCGGAGCCGTTAGCAGCCTCTTCTTTTGTATTTCTGCCGCCAATCTCCCGCCGGCCAAACCGCTCAAAGTTCCCACTTTGCCGTATGAAGAATACAAGCTGCCAAATGGCCTGCAGGTTCTTCTGCATCATGATGACCGGCTGCCGCTGGTCGCTCTCGACCTCTGGTATCACGTCGGTCCAGCCAACGAGAAAGCCGGCCGCACCGGCTTCGCGCACCTCTTCGAACACATGATGTTTGAAGGCTCCGAACACGTTGGCGAAAAGGCTCATTTCCGTTATCTCGAAGGCGCTGGCGCAACCGGCATTAACGGCACCACCGACTTTGATCGCACCAACTACTTCGAAACACTTCCCAGCAATCAGCTCGAACTCGGCCTGTGGCTTGAAAGCGACCGCATGGGCTTCCTTCTTGAAACTCTCGATCGCCAGAAGCTCACCAACCAGCGCGACGTCGTGCGTAACGAGCGTCGCCAGGGGGAAGGCATGCCCTATTCGCTCGGTCAGGAGCAAATGTTCCACCTCCTGTTTCGCAAGAACGATCCTTATTATGCCTCCGTGATCGGTTCTCACGCCGACATCGAAGCCGCCCGCTTAAACGACGTGCGCGACTTTTTCAAGCAATACTACACGCCCAACAACGCCACCCTGGCCATCGCCGGAGACTTCGACCCCGCCAAACTCAAGCCACTCCTGGAGAAATATTTCGGACCGATCCCTAAAGGCCCCGCCGTCGATAAGACTGTTCCCAGCGCCCAGCCCATCAGCGCTGAAAAGCGCGCCACCGTTACCGATACCGTGCAGCTGCCCCGCGTCTCCGTCGGCTGGTTGACTCCCACCGCCTTCGCCCCGGGCGACTCCGACGCCGATCTCTTCATCCAGATTCTCGGCGGAGGCGAATCGAGCCGCCTCTATCACAAGCTCGTCTACCAGCAGCAGATCGCCCAAACAGTCGAATGCAACAATCAGTCCCTGCGCATTGCGTCCGTTGCCACCTGTGACGTCACCGGACGGCCCGGCGTAAAGCCCGAAGCTCTCGAGGCTGCCCTCACCGCGGAGATCGAGCAGTTGCGTCGCGATGGTCCCACTCAGGCGGAACTCGATCGAGCCCGCAACGTCACTCTGTCGCACAAAATCGAAGGACTCGAACGTCTGGGTGGCTTCGGCGGCGTTGCCGACACGCTCAACTACTACAACCAATATGCCGGCGACCCCGGCTATCTGCCGAAAGATATTCAGCGCTACCAGGGCGCCACCCTCAGCTCCGTGCAAAAAATCGGCCAGGATGATTTCGGCAAAAATCAGCGCGCCGTCGTCTACACCGTACCCGGCAAGAAAGTGTTGCAGGACGTTCCACGCAGCCCTGCCGATACCGATGCCAGCGTCAAGATCGTCAATCCCTATCCACCCGCCTTCGAGACCGAGCAGGACTGGCGCAAATCATCGCCTCAGCCCGGCCCTGTCGCTGAATTGCACTTGCCCGTGCCGAAAACTCTCACCGTGTCAAACGGCATGAAGGTCTATCTGGTCGAAGATCACTCTCTTCCCGTCATCGATGCCAGCCTCATCGCTCTTGCCGGAACCGGCGCTAACCCGATTGCTAAACCCGGGTTGGCCTCCTTCACGGCGCGCATGCTTTCACAAGGCACCAAAGACCGTTCCGCAACCGAACTAGCCGACGATACCGCGCTCATCGGCGCAACCTTGCACACCATTGCCAGCGCCGATAACGCCACCGTCAGCCTCGGCGCACTCAGCAACAACACCGAAGCCGCCATGGATCTGCTGCAGGACATCACTGTTCATCCCGCCTTCCAAACCGAAGAAGTCGAACGTATCCGCAAGAACCAGCTGGTTGCAATTCTGCAGGAGGCCGACACACCGACCGCCGCTCTGCTGCGTGTCGGGCTTAAGGCTCTTTACGGCGATCACTCTCCCTATGCCTATCGATCGAACGGCACCACCGCTTCCGTCAAGGCGATCTCGCGCGATGATCTGCAGACGTTTTGGGGTTCTCATTACGCTCCGCAAAACTCCGCTCTGGTGCTGACCGGCGACATTACCGAATCGGATGCGCGCTCGCTTGCTGATAAATACTTCAAAGGCTGGACTGCGGCAGGCACGGTCGCAACTTCGCAAACACCGGTCACACCGCCTCCGCCCACCCGTCACATTGTGATTGTGGACAAGCCGGGCGCTCCGCAAACCGCTCTCGCCGCGTTTGGAATCGGACTCCCCCGTGCCACCCCGCAATATGCCGCGGTCACTGTCATGAACAATGTGCTCGGTGGCATGTTCTCCAGCCGCATCAATATGAATTTGCGCGAGAAGAACGGCTTTACGTACGGCGCTTTTTCGCAATACGCTTTCTATCGTGGCACCGGCCCCTTCTACGCCGGGGCACTCGTCCGCACCGATGTCACTGCGCCGGCTACCCACGAGCTCATGACGGAATTGAATCGCATTCGCACCGATCCTCCCACCACAGCTGAATTGACTCTGGCCCGCGAAGGGGAACTCCGCTCACTCCCCGGCCGCTTTGAAACAGGTCACTCGACTTCTACCCTCATCGGCGACCTCTTCACTTACCAGCTGCCCGACGATTACTATCGGCTTCTGCCCTCCGAGTTTCAATTACTCACGCCTAATGCCGTCGAGGACACCGCCAAGAACGACGTTCACCCCGATCACCTGATCTTCATTGCGGTCGGCGACCGCGCAAAGATTGAGCCCGGACTCGAGAAACTCAATCTGGGCCCAATCGAAATCCGCAACGCCAGCGGCGATCTCGTTACCACAAAGTAACTCGGGAGAACCCTCTAAAAGACAAAATAACCGTTAGCGCCACGATCCTCGGGTCGTTTACTCCCGCGATAGTTCCGAATCCATTAATGTTATTCACCGTTCCATTCGGATTAAGGTAGTTGTTCGTCACCGTGGGACTTGTTATGCCGGTAGATTGGCCTGCGGCGCACACATCGCTGATGTGGAGAATGCGATCGCCCTCGCGGAACGGTAGCGCTCGTAGCAAGGTCGCATGAACAAGGGTGAAAAGCGCGCTCTTTGAGCCAACACCTAGAGCCAGCGTCAGCGCGGCAACTACCGTATACGTCCGATTTTTGTGAGCTGCCGGACCAGTCGCGAGCTGACCAGATCATGATTAACGTTGGAGGCGGGCTTTGAGGTCGGCTAACATACGGTCGACACGATCGGATTTTTCGAGCTGGTCGAGGCGTTGTTCGGTGTTTGTCAGGGCGGCGGCTAGCTGATGGCCTTCGCCTATAGCCTGAGCTTCGGTAATCTTAGTTTGAATGCGGCCGATGGCTGTCTCGTGATTGAGTTCCTGGAGGCCGTTGCCGCTAGTCTTCTGCAGAAGGCGGGCACGGCGGTGCTGGGCTAACAGCAAGTCAGTTTGCGCCTGGGTTTCGGCCATTTTGCTTTCAAGGCGGTGCAGGGCGTCGCGCAGCGTGTTGACCTGATGGGATTGATCGTCGAGCTGTTCGGCGAAGTTGCGGGAGGCGGCTTCGTAGGTGAGTGAACGGTCGAGGGCGACGCGGGCGAGGTCCTCCTGATTCTTTTCGACGGCCAGTTCGGCTTTGCGGGTCCAGGCGGCGTGAGCGTCGAGATTTTCGCGCTGCTTTTTCGCCAGCAGATGCTGGTCGGCGATGGCCATAGCGACCTGCGTTTTCACCTGCAGGAACTGATTTTGCATGTCGAGGAGAAGCTGCTTGAGCAGCTTGTCCGGATTTTCGGCTTTGTCCACCAGATCATTCAAATTGGCTTTGATGAGCGTTGCGACGCGATCGAGCAGTGCCATAAATCCTCCGTTAGCCTTGCGAATCCTGACTGTGATTGGTTGTGGACTGACTGTTAGGGCGGTCATGAATCTTAGTCACCTTTCCTAGGAGATCGGACATCTGCATGCCGGAGAGCGTCTCAAAGAGTACCGGCACCTGGGCGGCGATTTTGGTCATGTCGCCGGTGATTTTGCTCAAGCCCGACGAGTCGCCGTCGCCGGTCGAGATGATGGTGATCTTATCGACGTTGGCGAGAGGAGCGGCCATGGCGCGGACGACTTCGGGCAGCCCGGTGATGAGTTTGTCGACCACCGCGGCCTGGTTCCATTCCTGGTAGGCCTCGGCTTTGACGTTCATGGCTTTGGCTTCAGCTTCGCCTTTGCGGAGGATGATCTCGGCCTCGGCCTCCCCTTGCGCGCGGGTGGCAAAAGCGTTGCCTTCGGCTTCGATGGTCATCCGGCGACGGCTCGCTTCAGCAATCATTTCGATGCGCTGCTTTTCGACTTCCGCGCCTTTGAGGACGGTGGCGATCAGTTCTCTTTCATGGCGCAGAATTTCGGCTTCCTGCACTTTGACTTCCTGCTCTTTTTCGACCTGGCGAATTTTGACCGCTTCGACGGCGACCTGCTGCTGCATGACGTTGGACTGAATGTCGTAGGCTTTGTCGGCTTGGGCCTGCTGGCGTTTGACGATTTCGGAGTATTGGGCTTTCTTGATTTCGAGATCGCGCTGCGCTTCGGCCTGTGCGCCGAGCGAGAGCGCTTCCGCAAGGACGCGTTCCTGATCGGCCTGAGCCTTCGCAACGGCGGCGGCACGCATCGCTTCGGCGCGGCGAATGGCGGTGTCGCGTTCGGCTTCGGCAGAAGCAACGTCGGCATCACGGCGGATGCGGGCGATATCGGGACGGCCCATGTTGGTGATGTATTCGTTGCCATCGCGCACTTCGCGGATGGTAAAGGAGATGACTTCGAGGCCCATCTTAGACATGTCTTCAGCGCAGGTGGCGCGCATGCGATCGCCGACCATCTCGGGCTCCTTCACGATCTGCTCGACCGAAAGCTGGCCGATAATGCCGCGCAGATGACCTTCCATCACGAGCCGAATCAGACCTTCGCGGGCCTGGTCGGTTTTGGTAAGGAACTGCTCGGCGGCGGTCTGGATGGATTCGGGATCGCTTTTCACTTTGATCTGGGCGACGGCTTCGACGGTCACAGCGACGCCTTGCTTGGTGTAGAGATCCTGCTGCGGGGCTACGTCGAACGACATGAGTTCGAGCGAGAGCTGCCGAAACGTTTCGATCATCGGGAAGATGACCGTGCCGCGGCCTTTGACGATACGGGTGCCACGCAGGCCGTAGACGATGAGCGCCTGATGCGGGCCGGCCTTGCGAAAGAGAGTAGCCATAGTGCTGGTAGCAAGCAGCAAGACCAGAACGACGGCGACGACGATGATGACAACTTCACTCGACATGAGGAGAACCTTTCTTCTGCAATGTTTCCGGAATGGAACTGCTATCCGGCTGGGTAAGCATTGCGTCCCAGGTGCGAACGTAGGCGACACCCTTTTCAAAACGGGTGACGATGGCTTCCGAGCCAAGCGGGATGAGACTATTTTCTTCGCTGCGGGCGGGTACGGGCTGGCGTGCACCGTCGCGCACATAGATCAGCTCACCGATGCCGTCCGGGCGAATGGTACAAGAAACGCGGCCGAGCACGCCGACCATCTGGTAATCGGCGGGGTCGAGCGGTTGTTCGCGGGCCTGCAAAAAGCGCAAGAAGGCGGCGATCAGCCAAGCTCCGAGCAGGCCGAAGAGAGCGGAGAGCGCGAGATCGGTCCAGAGTTCAAGACCGGAGTGCCGGGTGAGGAGATAGCCCACACCACCAAACCAGGCGCAGAAGACGGCCAAGCTGCTCGGGTTGACCATGCAAGCCAACCAGTGGCCAATACCGCTGTGGGCAGTGTGAGCCGCGTGAGTATGATGGCCGTGAGCATGTCCGATGTGGAGGCCGCCGAGCAGCCAGGTCAGCAGGGTCCACAGAGTGCCGACGGCGAAGAACAGTAAAAAGAGGTCAGAGACGGTCATGATGCTCCTCGCCGAGTGGTGAGAGATCGGGATTCAACACATCCCAGAGACGATGGACGAGGTCGGGCGTCTCCAGCACCGCAGCGAGGAGAAGCAGGCAGCGGCGGGTATCCTCGTGGCGGGCGATCTGCAGTAGCGCCTCGGCCAGCGATGGATCTTTGCGAAAGCGTTCAGCGCCCTGCACCAGCCAGAGATCGAGTTTGTCTTCCTCTTCGTCCAGGTCGGACAGGAGCTCGGTCTGAAAGCCGTCGGGGTCGTCGACCAGATAACCGGGATGCACTTTGAAGAATTTGGCGAGCAGCAGGCGACTGGTGTTGGTGAGGTGTTTGCGCTGGCCGCTTTCGAGCTGGGAAAGGTACGGCTGACTAATGGTTTTACCGAGTTCGGATTTGATGGCGGAAACAACCTCTTTCTGGGTCATCTCGCGGTTGAGGCTGCGGAGGTGTCCTTCAACGAGGCGGAGGTAGCGAATTTTGGCCGCAACCGTCATATTGCAATCTGCTAATTTTATATAGCAATTTGCAATTGGTGTCAAGGAAATAATTAAACACTGGTTTCTCGTTCCATGGATGTACCCGCATGGTGATATGTTTACTCGCGCGGAGGAGCCGTAGAGATGAAGATATGGACTTCGGTTTTGGTTCTGACTTTTTGCAGTTCGGTGCTGACGGCGGATTCGCTGGTCTGTACAGCGAATGGAGACGGAACGGTGGTGCCCTGCAGTCTCTCGCCGCTTCAGCTGACGGCGCAGTTCCCTGCCCTAAGCGTCTCGGGCAACACGATTTCGGTAACGAGCATGCTCGAATTCGCAGTGGCAGGAAGAGCACTGCCTGCGCTAACGGTTTCGGTTAGTGGAACGGTAGACGACACGCTGCTGTTCCCGACAGCGCCGGCGGGAGATGTGTATGTGACATCGATTGTGTACGGTTTCGCGCAGTACACAGCCGACCCCGGTTCAAGTGCTGCGCTATCCTTCCAGATCGGTCCGGGAGGGTCCGGCTCTCCTGTCATCAACTTGAATCCGCTGGCGCAGCCGCCGCCGTTTTGCCCACCGGGCGGAACAGGGGGATGCTCGTTCAGCGGAACGCTGGCAGCGTCCGCGTATTCGACGTTAGCGATTCAAAGCACGGCGACGCTGGTGGCGAACGCCGGGAGCGATCCGAACGGCGATGTGATGTCGGGCGGCATATTCAGTTTTGCGCGCTTCAAGGCGGACGGCGTGACACCGGATCCCTTTACCGCCACGCCGGAACCAGGCGCGTGCGGACTGGCGTTGGCGGGTTTAGCGCTGGTTGGCGTTTGGCGGCGACGCCGGTAGGTTGAGAGAAATTTCGAAGCGAGCTAAAACGTCGCGTCTGAAGGCCTGAAACGATACGCTGACGGCGCTTTTCGTGCTTCTGAACACTGTGCCGATGACGAGTTAACTCCTTTCTCCTATGCTGGGATGAGGGGTTGTCGCGCTTGCTATTCGGACAGAACACTTTCCAGGCGACGTTGACGGTGTGCGTCACGTTGATCGTAGCGTTTGTGACGACCGGTTTTGCCAGTTCGGCGTACCATCGCGAGCGGACCTCGTTAGGAGTACTTCATTACAACCGGGGGCAAGCGCTGCAAGGCCGGGGCGAACTCGACCCGGCGCTTGAGGAATACAGAAAGGCGCTGTTATACGGGCCCAACAAAACCGACTACCGGTTATCGCTGGCAACAGCTTTGCTGGACGTGGGGCGGCTGGATGAGGCAGAGTCGCATTTAGAACAGCTGGCGCAGGAGAATCCGACGAGTGGACCGATCAACCTGCTGCTGGGAAGACTGGCCGTCCAGCAGCACAAGTTGCCGAAGGCAGTTGAATATTACCAGCGGGGAGTGTACGAGTATTGGCCGGAAGCAGAGCTCCCGCAAAGGCGCGAGGCCCGCTGGGAGCTGGCCAATCTGCTCGAACAAACGGGCGATAAGAGCGGATTTGTTGGCGAACTGATGCAGCTGTATACCAACCTCCCGATCACCGCAACCGAACAGAAGCTGAAGGTTGGCTACCTGCTCCTGGCGAACGGGGCGACCTCGGAAGCCTTGCATATCTTTCAGGAAGTGACAAAGCTGGATCCGCAGAACGGGGAAGCGCGGCGAGGTCTGGGGCAGGCAGATTTTGCGTCGGGCGAGTACATCAGTGCGCGCCACGAACTGCAGAAGAGCTTGCGGCTGGAGCCGAAGAGTAAGGAAGCCGAGCAGCAACTGGCGCTGACGAATGAAGTGATCGACATGGACGCGGCGCTCCCTTATATAACGGCATCCGAACAGATCAGGCGGAGCAAGAATTTACTGGAGCGGGTGTTGAAAAACCTGGAGACTTGCAATCCGAGCGCAGTGCCGGCGGTTCAGCCTGAAACGGGGGCGCCGGCTCAGAAATCAGCGTCGGGTCTGCTGACGGCTTTACTCCATCCTGCCAGTGCAAAAAGCGCTAAAGCAAGCGGGCAAAATTCTGCGGCTCAGGCAACCCCAGCGGCTTCTCCGGCGGTCACCGCGCCTGCTGCTTCATCCGATTTACTCGCCAAGCGGCTGGAAGCTGCAAAAGCATTGCTGACAGAGACACAAAGAGATGAAGACCTATCGCTGCGAATGCAAAAAACAGCGGCTCAACTCTGGGGCGATAAAGGAAGCTTCTGCAAGACGGCGACACCGCAGGATCATACGCTCGACATAGTGTTTGCGAGAATCGGCCATGAGTGATCGTGCGGCGAACCCGGGAGTTGGGGGAAAATTCCGCATTCCACTAGCGCAACTGAAATTCTGGCAAGGGGCGTTTGGACATCTCGGCTTAAGTGAAGCGCAGCGTTTTCTGCTGCTGGCGTTATTGATCGGCATCTTCTCGGGCCTGCTGGTAGTGCTCTTTCATATTTCGATCGACTTCATCAGCTGGTCGACATTAGGAGCACTGGCGGGGCGCTTTCACCTGGTCCGGCTATTGACGCCGGCGGTGGGCGCGATCGCTGCGGTGCTGATCGTCCGCAAGGTGTTTCCGCGAGCGAAAGGCAGCGGCGTCAACCAGACAAAAATTGCCATTTACAGCTCAGACGGCTATGTATCGTCGAGCACCATATTCGGAAAATTTCTGGCGTGCGCCGTCTCGATCGGTACGGGAAACTCGCTAGGCCCGGAAGATCCATCGCTGCAGATGGGCGCGGGCGTGGCTTCCTGGCTGGGCCGGCTATTTCATCTACCGCGAAACAGCATGCGCCTGATTGCGCCGGTGGGTGCGGCGGCGGGGATTGCGGCCGCTTTCAATACGCCAATTACCGGCGTGCTTTTCGTAATGGAAGAGGTGCTGGCTGACTGGAGCGCTACGGCAGTAGGGTCGATCGTGCTGGCGGCGGTTTCGGCGGTAGTAACAATGCGTGCGTTCTTAGGCAATCAGCCACTCTTTCAGATTCCTGAATTTCAGCTGGCTAGTGCTTCCGAGCTTTTCATCTATGCGGGGATAGGCGTGGTGGGCGGGGTGCTATCGGCGCTCTTCATCAAGCTGATCGAGGAGATGAAGAAGCGCATGGAGCACATTCCACCATGGCGTCACTATGTACTGCCGATCGGCGCCGGCTTCTTAACGGGTGTGGTGGGCTTGTGGTTCCCGGAAGTTATGGGCGCGGGTTATGAAGCGATTAACAGCGCGCTACACGGGCAGTTTGTGTGGCAGGTGCTGATTTACCTGGCGCTCGCGAAGCTGGTGGTGACGCTGCTGGCTTTCACGGCGGAGACACCGGGTGGCATGTTCGCGCCGGCACTTTTCGTAGGAGGGATGGTAGGGGGCGGTCTGGGCGGATTGGCTCACAAGTTCTGGCCGATAAGTGCTGCTCCGGCTGAGGCTTACATGCTGGTCGGAATGGGAACGTTTTTTGCAGGCGTGTTTCGCGCACCGATTACGTCGATCTTCATGGTGTTCGAGCTGAGCGCCAGTTATGTGATTATTCTGCCGGTAATGATCTCAAACACAACGTCGTATTTGCTTTCGCGCAAGCTGCATGAGACGCCGTTTTTCAAAATGCTGGCACAACTGGAGGGAGTCAATCTACCTTCGGCGGAAGAGAAGCGCAATTTCCAGCCGCTGCGGGTGGAAGACGCCATGCAGCCGGTAACTACTGCGCCCAACGGCGACGGTGCATCGCGGCTCTATCCGGATGAACCGTTGGATGCGGCGCTGCGGCTGCTCTCGGTGGAGCCGGTGATCGAGATTGTGAGCCGACTGGAACCAGACGAAGTTCTGGGCACGCTTACCTTGGACGACGTTCATAAGGCATACGGCATTGTGGGCGAGAGAGTAGGGATGAAAAATCGATGAGCATTCAGACAGCAGACATTGCGAGCAACGCGGCGGTGGCGGTAGAGCTTTCGCACGCGGACCGGTTAGATCGCCTGGCGGCGGTAGCGGTGCAAGTGGGATTGGGATTGCAACGCGGTCAAGAACTGGTGATGACGGCACCGCTCGAAGCAGTTGCGCTGGTGCGCCGCATTACCGAACACGCTTACCGGGCCGGCGCCACGCTCGTGACAACACTCTTTACAGACGAAGAGACGACGCTGACACGCTTTCATCACGCGCCAGACGAAAGCTTCGACCGGGCCGCCGACTGGTTGCAGAACGGCGTGGCGGCGGCATTTCGCAGTGGATCGGCGCGGCTGGCGATTACGGGCGTGAATCCTTCTCTGCTGGCAAAGGAAGATACCGGCAAGATTGCGCGATTGAATGTGGCGAATTCGAAAGCGAGCCGTCCGGCGATGGAGTTGATCACGCGGCACGAGATTAACTGGACGATCGTGGCGAACGCGACGCCGGCCTGGGCGAAAGCAGTGTTCCCGGATGACTCCGAAGAAACGGCCGTTCGCAAGCTATGGGATGCGATTTTTGCTACCACGCGGATTGACGTGCCTGATCCGGTGAAGGCTTGGCGGGATCACGACAGTTTGCTACGTAAGCGAGCGGCGATCTTGAACGAAAAGCATTTTGCGGCGCTGCATTTTAGAAGCGGCACGGGAACAGATCTTAGGCTAGGCCTGGCGGATGACCATCTGTGGCTGGGCGGAGGCACCACGGCCGTAAATGGCGCGGAATGTATTCCCAATATGCCGACGGAGGAAGTCTTCACGACGCCGCACAAAGACCGGGCAGACGGCGTCGTGCGCAGTACCAAACCGCTTTCCTATCAAGGGACACTGATTGAAGAGATCGCCGTGAAGTTTGCGGGCGGCAGGATCGTGGAAGCGTTCGCGAAACAAGGCGAGACGGTGTTGCGCCGCATGATTGAAACCGACGACGGTGCACGGCGATTGGGAGAGGTAGCGCTGGTGCCGCATTCGTCTCCGATCTCTAAAAGCGGATTGTTGTTCTGGAATACCTTGTTTGATGAGAATGCCGCGAGCCACATTGCTTTGGGGCAGGCTTACAGCAGCTGTATCAAAGACGGCGACAAGCTGGATGCTACGCAACTGGCGGCCAAGGGTGCGAATAACAGCCTGATCCACGTGGACTGGATGATTGGCTCGAGGGAGATGGACGTGGATGGCATTCGGACGGACGGCAGCGTCGAGGCGTTGATGCGGCGAGGGGAGTGGGTTTAGGTTTGAATCTGGAATGCGCCTTTTCCCCAGACCGTTTGGCGGCCCACGCCGGTCCAGGCGCCGATCGACAGCAAGGGAAGGAACTGGGAAACGGGGCCGGTGTATTCAGCCCATCCAATGAAACCGCCGAGCCCGTGCAGTTGACCGGAGCGGGCGCTGCGACGTTGTTGATGGGTTGGATGCCACTCAAAGTTAGTGAGTTGCACTTCTCTGGCTGAATGGGCAAGCGGCGTGAGGTCGGTAGCGGCGGGCCAGTGCTGATAGAGACAACCCAGGGCCCAGATCCGCTCGGCCAGGCGCTCGATCAGGACAGGGAAATCGGGCTGCGTGACTACCTGACCTTCTTTTTTTAACTCGACCGGCGTTAGGAAATTCAGGCGTAGCGGGGCGCTTTTGTTTTCAGCTGGCTGCTGGAAAACAGGTAACTGCAATAGAGGCTCTCGTTCAATAACCGCATCTTGAGGGAAGGCAACTTCTATTTGAGGCGGGAGCGGGTGCAAGAAGGTGATGAAGTGAAGTTGCGGTGCAAACCAGCGCAGGACGAAGGGACGCGGTGCGTTCTTGTAGCCGCTGGGACCGCTTGGCCACACCGGATCAAACCAGCGGGGGTAGAGAGCGGGGTCGATCTTGCGAAGAGCAGCGCCGAAGGAACCACGAAAGAAATTTGTTACTTCACCAGGCGGGACGTTTAGCGTTTTTTGCGAGTCAAAGATAAATCGCGTGAGGCTGACGGAAAACGTCATGGACGACGCTGGTTGAGGAGGGTCCGTTTGCTCAAGACTTCCGCCAAGCCGATCGCGCCGACGCCGATGACCAGATGAACGACCTGGATGAGCCAGTGGCTCGCGCCGGGCATCAGATGGATTTGCGCGATGCCGATTACGGGAAGTGCAACGGCCCATACCAGGCTGATGATCGGGAGCGCAGGACTGACGCGAGAGACAAGGCTCAACACGACGAGGAACAAGAGTGCGAAGGTGATAAGAAAGCCAAGGCCCATGTGGATTTGCAAGTAGGCAACGCCATGTCCGGCCCATAAAGCCAAGCCCAGAAGAAAGGCAATGAGGAAGCCGAGGCGGACGATCCAGCGAAGAACCGAAATAGTGGCAGGCATTTTGGGAAGAAACTTATTTGAGCGTAGCGGATTGTGACGGCTGGCTGGTTAGAGCGGCCGTGAGATCGGAGATGATCCTGGTCTCGCGCCGGATGGCATCGGCCTCGCGTGGGATCTGCGATTCGGCTTCGGCCCAATCTTTGCGGTCCATGGCTTCGAGGACGCCGGGCAGAGGTTTCGCTTCGTAGCCGGTATACGCGCCGGGTGCGTAGATCATGTTCTTGAACCAGGGGCGATGGGGCAGTCCGGCCGGGTCCGTTAGGGCCGGCCCGCTCTGCATCATGAGTTGATTGATACGGGCGATCGACGTTGAAGAGAGAGCCCAGTCCGCGGATTGCGCGTGGGTCCAGGCAATGGTGAAGCGAGTGACACTCTCCGACATTTCATCGAGCGCATTTTGCAGCGGAGCGAAATTAAAATGCGGCGGGACTTTGGCGGCGGGAGGAGGAGTGGTGGGTTTAGTGGGATCGCTATTGGCGAGGGAGACACCGTCTTCGATCTCGGCGTTGCGCTCCCTGATTTCGGTTTGATTGGTTTCGAGAAGCTCCTGCACGTTCGACAAATACTTCTTGACAGTTTCTGAAAAGCCGGCGAAATCGAACGGCAGAACATCTGCACCCGCGAGACGCATTACAGCGCTTCCCATGACTTGCGATTCGGCGCGTTCATAAGCGAAATCGGGATCGCCGAAATGCGTGTACCAGTAAAAATCGTCATAGATGGAGTGATAGATGCCGCCACTTGCTTCGCCGCCGAAACCGAGATCGGCGGCGGGAATGCCTAAGTGATCGATGAAGGCGGTGTAATCGGAACCGTCGCCGAGCGCGCCAATGTGAAGCTCGGTGCGTTTGCGTGCTTCTTCGCGGGCTTCGGTGGTTTTGGCCTCTTCGACTTCGTGCAAGCGGGCCCGCTCTACGATAGACATTTTAGTTTCAGGATCAGGGACGTCCGCAGCGACATCGTTGATGAATTTCTGGAGGACGTGCGCACCGTCTGCGCCGAAGAAACCGCGTGCATTGGAATCGCTGTTGAAGTAAGCGACTGCATGCCGCACTAGCTCATCGGCGTGCGCCTCGACCCATTCGGTGGAACCGAGCAGGCCCGGCTCCTCGCCATCCCAAGCGCAATAGATGATGGTGCGCCTGGGACGCCAACCCTGCTTCGCCAATTCGCCCAGCGAGCGTGCTTCTTCGAGTTCGGCGACCAGACCTGAAATTGGATCCTCGGCACCGTTGACCCAGGCGTCGTGATGATTGCCGCGAATCACCCACTGGTCGGGAAGCTCTGCACCGGGAAGCTTAGCCACCACGTCGTACAAGGTTTTCTGATCCCAGTTGGATTGCACTTTGAGGTGCACTTTGGCTGGTCCGGGACCAAAGCGATAGGTGATGGGAAGGCTGCCGCGCCAAGCTGGCGGCACAGTGCGTCCGCGCAACTCTGCCAGCAGCGGTTGGGCATCTGAATAGGAGATGGGCAGGACAGGAATTTTAGTGATGGTTTGCGCTTCGGCGAGAGTGAGGCGTTTGGCCTGCGGCGTGGCGGCGACGCCGGGAGTTAATGGGTCGCCTGGATACTCGGTGTCCATGACGGAGCCGCGCTGAACGCCTAAAGGCGGACGAAACGGCCCGTCCGGATAGACGGCGCCATGAGCGTAACCATCGTCATTCGGATCCGAATAGATGATGCAGCCAACGGCGCCATGCTCGGCAGCGACTTTTGGCTTCACACCGCGCCAGCCTGCGCCATAGCGGGCGATCACAACCGCGCCTTTGACGGAGACGCCATTCCGGGCGAGCTCTTCGTAATCGTTTGGCATCCCGTAGTTGACGTAGACGAGCGGTCCCGTGACGTCACCGTCGATCGAATAGGCGTTGTATACGGGCAACTGTTCGTCCTTCTGCGAGGTCGTGGGGTCGATGGGGAGCGGCGGTTCGGCGAGCTTCGCAACGAACTTGCGAGGCTCGATCATCTCCAGGTGATTGTCTTTGGGTGTGGGAAACAGGACGTCGAAGCTTTCGATGTGCGCGTCGAAACCCCATTCTTTAAACCGGGCGAGCAGCCATTCGGCGTTGTCTTTATCGTAAGGCGAGCCTACATGATGGGGCCGGGCGGAGAGCCGCTGCATGTAGCTGCGCTGCTTGTCGACTGAGGGGAGGGCGCGGAATTTGCCTTCCCACGTGCGTTCGGCATCGCTCGACTTTCTTGTGTAGCCGTCCAACGAGTACGGTGACGCGTCAGCGGCGGAAAGCGAGAGGGCGAGTAGAACGGCCGCAATTGGGATGACAGATTTTAGATATTCAGAACGCATTGAGATTTCCTTGCTGCTACCGGCGCGGCAACTAATTAAGCGAGCAGCGTAAGCCACTCCTCGGCACGCCGGCGAATCGATTTCTTGTCAGGCTGCTCTGGAAGAAGGCCCGAGATGATGGCGAGCGCATCGGCCTTGGCTTCGATGATCTCAAGGGCGTTAGTCAAAGTAATGCCGCCGATGGCAACCAGCGGCTTCGCGGTGAGCTCGCGCAGCTTGCGAAATCCTTCGAGACCGACGGCCGGGTCGGGTTTGAGCTTCGAACGGGTGGAAAAAACCGGACCGAGCGAGAGATACTCAACCGGCTCTTCGTCGCCTCGCCGCATTTGGGGCGCGGTGTGAGTAGAGAACCCCATTACCTCGTCACTGATGATGGTGCGCGCGGCGGCGGGCGGAAGGTCGTCCTGGCCGACATGCAAGGCACAGCGAAACAGTTTGGCAAAGTCGGCGCGGTCGTTTAAGACAAAGAGAACGCCGAGCTCCTGACATTTTTCGGCCAACCTTTTGGCTTCATCGAATTGCGTCTGTTTCCAATCGTCTTTATGGCGGTACTGGAGGATGCGGATACCGGCTTCAAAGAGCGCCTCGGCGGCTTTGACAACAGGAACGTTGTGCTGTTGCAGAGTAATGGTGTCGAGGATCGGGTAGAACCGGGGAACTTTAAACGGGACCGGCATTCTCACTCGGCTGTGAGGGTGCGGCTCTGCTCAAAGTGAACCACACACCGGAATAGTTGAAATAGGTCCTGCCACCGGCTGTTCCCACGACGGTGCCGAGCTCGACGTCGACGGCGCTCACATAGCGCGGCAAACCGAGCACGGCTGGATCGGTGCGGAAGTCGAGCCAGAACTCCCTCGACTGAGTGTCATAAGTCTGCTGGTTAATCAGCGGAGTCGGAAAAGGTTCTCTGGAGGACCTGCCTCGCTTCTTCCAGAAATCCACCAGCCGGCCACGAACACGAACTTGGGATCCAATCAGGCGTTCCTGCTTCTTGCGCTGCAGCCAGCTGGTATGGGAATAAGCTGCCACTCCGGTGATGACCCAAGTACCCTGCGCATTGAAAGCCACGGGTTCGACAATGTTCTCGCAATACGGAAATTGGTTGGGCTGGTCCGCAGCAATAGCTAGGAACGCCAGGAACATTGAGATGAGCAGGATACGTCTCATAGGAGCCAGTAGAGTGGTCGCAACCATTTCGTTTGCTACTGAAGTTGAGGACTCCAATCGCTTCGCTCATGGTTTCCGTGCTTCCGGTTGGAGAGCCACTGACGTGGCTCATGGCTCTGATAAAAAGAATACGCTACTTCAGAGCCGCGAGCGGAGCGACCGGAGTTGCATCGCATGGTAACGTCCTCATCGCGACACTCCACTAGGAGGCCGATCCGCTTGACACGGCGTCTTCCACATCAACTTCTAGTGGGAAAGGGATCTGGCGCGTAATTTGTATGCCGAAGCCCTCCAGGCCGACCACTTTACGGGGATGATTGGTGAGTAGATGAATGGTGGAGAGTCCGAGCGCGGAGAGGATTTGTGCGCCCAGCCCGATTTCGTGCTGCACGCGCTGATGGCGTTCGGAAGCTTCGAAACTGCTTTGGTCGCGCTGATGCCCGATCAATTGACGCTGGCCAGCGTGCCAGGTTACCTGCAAGCCCGGGCCGGTCTGATGCAGGTATACGAAGACGCCGCGCCCGGCCGTCGCGATTGCCTCTAATGCCGAGCCGATCAACTGGTGGCAATCGCAATCGATCGAGCGAAAGACGTCACCGTACACGCAGTGGGAATGTACACGCACCAGCACGTCGCTCTTGCCTGTCACATCACCATAGACCAGGGCAAGATGCGTTTCATTGTCAATCCGGCTGACGAAGCGGCGCAGTTCAAACTCGCCATAAGAGGTGCGAATCCGGCCGCAACCGTCGAGTTCGATGAACTTCTCGGTTTGCATGCGGTAGCGAATGAGATCGGCTACCGAAATCATTTTGAGGCCCCAAAGCCGGCAAAATTCGACGAGTTGCGGCACGCGAGCCATGGTGCCGTTCTCGTTCATAATTTCGCAGATGACGCCGCCGGGTGAAAGACCGGCCAGACGCGCCAAATCGACTGCGGCTTCGGTCTGCCCCGATCGGACGAGTGTGCCGCCGGGACGCGCGCGCAGAGGAAAGATATGGCCGGGCCGCGCCAGATCCTGGGGCCGGGTGTTGGGATCCATTGCGACGCGAATGGTATGCGAGCGATCGTAAGCCGAGATACCGGTGGTGACGCCTTCGGCTGCATCGATGGCTTCGCAAAACGCGGTGGAGAGGCGCGCCGTGTTGACAGCAGACATGGGCTGCAAATCCAGCCGCCGGCACCAGTCCGCGTCGAGCGCCAAACAGATCAGACCGCGGCCATAGGTCGCCATGAAGTTGATAGCTTCGGGGGTGATCTTTTCGGCTGCAATGGTGAGATCGCCTTCGTTTTCGCGGTCTTCGTCGTCAACCACCACGAGCACTTTGCCTTGGCGAAAGTCTTCAATCGCTTCCGGAATGGATGCAAAATTCATTTTGATGCGGACCGTTTATGATTCCGCCCGGAGCCTGTATTTTCAGGCAGCCGCGGTAGCGATATTCACCTTCGTGCGCCACGGTTTAGCGGGCTTAATAGCGTCGTTCACGGCTTCGATGTTCTTCACGCCTTCGCTCGAGAGCCAATCTTCGAGCGCCTTCGGACCCTTTTTCGCATAGACGCTCACGCCATCTTTCCAGGTAGCGCGCCCGCACAGCACGCCGGAGTAATCGGTGCCGGCCTCCGCCGCCATTTCGAGCGATTCGACGAACTCAGCATTACTGACGCCCGCGCTCAGATAGATGAATGGCTTCTGGGTGGATTCCGAACCTTTGCGAAACAAGTCGAGAGCCTGCTGCCGGGTGTAGGCGCTTTGCCCCTTGAAGCCCTTGCTTCCTTCGACAAAGTTGGAGTTGACGGGCACTTCCACTTTGAGAACGTCGATCCGGTACTGCGGTTTGCTGAATTCGAGCATGGAGCCGATGACGACGTCAGGCTTTTTCTTCGCGTACTCGAGGCCTTTTTCGTCGCCGCCTTGAGGATCGTAGCCTACAAATTCACAGAAGAACGGAATCTCGTTGGTTTCGCACTCCGCGCCAACACGTTCGATAAACGCGTGTTTGATTTCGTTTACTTCTGGCTTTTCGAACGGGGTGTAATAGAGCAGGACCTTGACGGCGTCCGCGCCGTGATTCTTGATGCGCAAGGCGGATAAGTCGGGGAGCAGATCGGGCAAGCGGCCTTCCCGCGTATTGTCGTAGCCGCTCTCCTCGTATGCCAGCAGCAAGCCGGCATTTTTGGCGCGAACCTGGGCGGCAGGCAAACCGTATTCAGTATCGAGCAGAATGGCGCTGGCGTGCGGCGTAAGAACGCGGCTGACAGAGGCTTTGAACTCTTCGAGCATGTCGTCCTGGACCTGGTCCTGGGGAACATCCTTGCCCTGCGCGATCATCTTGCGCAGACTTCCGCGCTGGTCCATAGCGGCGGCGGCGATGATGCCATCTTTGTTAGACAGTGCGTTCAGATGCTTGATTTTGCCTTCGGAAAGCTGCATGAAACCCCTCGCGAGTGAATCGATCGATCTTCGAACTCAGTATATCGAAGGAACCAGCTTGCCTAGTTTTTCAGAATGACGCCAGTATGCCTCGGCGCGGGCTACATCCTTCATGATTTGGGTTTTCAGAGTCTCGGCGTCAGGATAGGTTTGCTCCGGGCGTAGAAAGTGGCGGAAGCGCACATCGAGTACCCGCGGCGTTTCGTTTTCGAGTTTGCCGAGCAGGTACGTTTCGACGGTCAACTCCGTGGCGCCAAACGTGGGATTGTAGCCGCAACTCGTCACGGATGGCCAGCGGCGGCCGGTAGCTGGTTCGAGCGTCTCGGTGACATAAATGCCATGGAGGGCGAGAAGCTCAGGTGGCGGACGCAGGTTCAAGGTCGGGACGGTTTTCCTAGAACCAATTCCCCGCCCCGAAACAACCGGACCAGACATGCTGTAGCAACGACCCAGCAGCCGCGAGGACTGTACGACGGCGCCACGGCGCAGATAGTCGCGTACTTCGGTGCTGGATACGACAGCGCCGCGGAAGGTCACCGGGGCCAGAAAACAAGTTGAAAATCCGTAGGTTTTGCCGAGCGAGCGAAAGACGTCGGGCGTCCCGCGTTGCTGATAGCCAAAGCGAAAATTATCGCCGACAAAAATAGCCTTGGCATCGAGGCCGCCGACCAGAATGTCTTTGACAAATTCTTCGGGGGACAGATGCGCGACTTCGGCGGTGAAGTTGAGAACGAAAATCCGCCGTGCTCCTGCTTCTCCGAGCAATTTGAAGCGTTCCTCTAACGTGCAGATCAGCGGTGGAACGCGCTGCGGAGCGACCACGGCGGTGGGGTGCGGATCAAACGTCAGCACGGCGGGGGTTAACCCTTCGCGCTCCGCGCATCGCACGACTTCGGCGATCAACGCCTGGTGTCCTATGTGTACTCCGTCGAAATTGCCGATAGCGAGGGCGCATGGCCCGAACCGGCCCCGTGTTCCGTCGAGCGAACGAAAGATCTCCGGTGTCATAGGGCTGGCTCCCTGGCCAACTGCACATCATTGCGGCCGATAAATATCTCCAGTCCGTCGTAAGCCACGCGGACGTTCGATGGGAGTCGAGCTTCGGTTGCGGCATGCACCAGATCATGCGAGATGTGAGTGAAGAAGGTGCGCCTGGGCTTGAGGCGGTCGACAGTTCTGAGTGACTCTTCCACGGTGGAATGAGTTGGATGCGGATTGTGACGTAGCGCGTCCAGAAAAAGGACATCGAGGTTGGTGAGCAGCGCCTCGCTCTCTGGGGGAATCTGGCTGTGATCCGTAAGATAAGCGCAGTTCCCGAAGCGAAATCCATAGACCGTGCCTTTGCCATGCAGGGCGCGAATCGGCTGTATGCAAATGCCTGCAACAGAGATAGGAGCGCCGTCGAAGATGTTCGGGGTCAGGCGCGGGCGGCTCGATTCCGAAGGCCCTTCATCGAAGACGTAGCGAAAGGTGCGTTCCAGTGTGTCCCAGGTTTCGGGCGAGGCGTAGAAAGGGATGTTGCCCTTTTGCATGAAGTTGAACGGCCGCACATCGTCGAGTCCGAGGATGTGATCGGCGTGCGCGTGGGTGTAGAGGATCGCATCTAAACGCTCGATGCCATTGTGCAACGCCTGGTAGCGAAAGTCGGGCGAAGTATCGATCAGGATGCGCTTCTCGTCCAGGCGAAGCAGTACTGAGGGCCGCAAGCGTTTGTCGCGCGGATCGTCCGAAATACAAGCCTTGCAGTGGCAGCCGATCATCGGGACGCCTACGCTGGTCCCGGACCCGAGCACGAGAATCGACGCATGCTCGAACTCAGCGAGCATCTATTCGGTTTTGCTTCCTTTGCCGCCATCGGGCGTGATGATGAGCGGCCGGTTGTCGTCCTTCTTCTCGCCAGGCGTTTCGGGGATTACTATGCTAGATGCGCTCTTCTTTTTGAGTTCATCGGCGACCTGCACGTAGCGGAAACGAAGCTCGGTCAACCCATTGCTGATGAGGCGCTGCTCTTCGCTGCTGAGATTGCCGCGCGTTTTCTCCTCAAGCATGGCAAGCATATCGATCGAGTGTTTAGCCAAGGGCAGATTCGGCTCGGAGTCCTCATCGTTCTCACGCAGGTGCAGCAGACCGAGCTGCATTTGAGTCTGCATCAGCACGGATTCGACAAGGAAATCGAAACTGGCGGGCGGTATCGGGAAGTCTGGGGGAATGCTGTTACTCTCTGCCATGCGACACCTCCATAATATCGAGACGCTAGAAAGCGGACGTTGGCGGGGCGGCTATATTCGGAGCGAAGGAGTGGTGTGACAAACGAGTTCGATCTGGCGGCTGAAAAATTCAAGGAATTGCTGGAGATTATGGCGCGGCTGCGCGCGCCGGGCGGATGTCCCTGGGATGGCAAACAGACGTTCGATTCGATCAAGCCCTACCTGCTGGAAGAAACGTATGAAGTGCTGGACGCAATCGATGGCCGCGATTGGGAGGCGTTGAGCGAGGAGCTGGGGGATTTGCTTTTGCAGCCCGTGTTTTTTGCGGAAATGGCTCGGGAACAGAAGTTGTTTTCTATTGCCGATTCGCTAGATGCGATCAACCAGAAGCTGATTCGAAGACATCCGCATATTTTTGGAGATGCCACCGCGAACACGGCGGAAGACGTGAAAGCGCGCTGGGATGAGATCAAGAAACTAGAAAAAATCAAACGCGGGGTTCCGGCAAGAGCTTCCGTGCTTGACGACGTGCCGCGCAATTTGCCGGCGCTGGTCGAGACCGACAAGATCGGCAGCAAAGTGGCCCGCTTCGGGTTTGAGTGGCCCGATGTGGATGGCGTGCTGGCAAAGCTGCAGGAAGAAGCAGGTGAACTGGCGGAAGCCCACAGAGCAGAGAATTCGCAGCATATCGAGCACGAACTCGGCGACTTGTTGTTCAATGTGGTGAATCTGGCCCGGTATCTAAAGGTAGATCCGGAACAGGCTTTGCGAAAGGCCAACAGCCGTTTCAGGCAGCGATTCGCGCATATTGAAAGCGAAGTAGCCCGAGCGGGATCGAGGCTTGAGGACAGCACGCTGGAACAGATGGAAGAGCTGTGGCAGGCGGCGAAGCGATTGGAGGGCAGCAATGGCAGTTAGGGACGAAAATGCGGGAAATTTGGCAGGCTGTATGGCCCGAATTAAGGGTGACACCTTAGTTGAAGAGCAGGTCGCGGAGGCGGAACGACAATGCTCCCGACGTATGTGAAACTCACGTTCCATGTGCCATCAGAGACGCAATGGAAGGGAGCATTCACTTGATGTTCGGAAACTTTGGAAAGCGCACCAACGAGTCCTCAACGCTGGAACAAAAGTTGGAGATTCTCGCCAAATGTGGGCTGAATCTTACGTCTTCATTCACGCCGCAGGATTTGCTCGAGTCCTGGCCGCGCGAAGAATTCGAAAAGCCCGGTTTCAATCTAACGCTAGTTGGCCTCGGCATGACGGAAGAGAGGCCGCCCAGGCGCAATCATTCCGTGAACGTCTGGCACTTCGACACCGAGTGTATCGAAGACAACGGCTCCTACGTTCGTATCGCTAAACGAATGGCAGAATTGACGCGGGGATCACTTGTAATTGAGAATGCGCGGGATCAAGTCGACTTGGAAGCAGGAATCGCAAACCTCGACTTTGAGCATTCCGGCAAACCTGTGAACATCGATTTCAAGGTAAACGACGACTGGGTCGATCCAGCCGTGTTCTCGCAATTCATTCAGTTGCTGGCTCTGTCAGATCCCTCGAAAGTCTTTCGCTACCACGAAACGGGCGGACAAGATTGCGTGATCACGTGCGTCACGCGCGACCGGTGTGCAGCTCTGAAGAAGGTCGGAGTCGAGTTCGCACTGCTTACCTGATCGGAAAGCAATTCCTCGGCCCTAGTAAGCTGTCCCGGTCATATCCTTAGCACGCTGGTTGCTGTGCTCGCGGCTCTGACTACTGCAAGCGGAGCCATGAGCGAAGCGATTGGAGTCTGGCTCTGCTATCGAAATCACCGGGACAGCTTACTAGTCCTTAGTCGGTTCAGGATTGTAGTTACCCTGTCGTCCGTCGGCAGTGTCAGCCGAGTCCCAAGAACATACAAGGCTGAAGCCTAGCCTACGGTAGGATTGCTACTTTTTCTACCTGTCGCATGAGGCGCAGGGTGTTGCCGCCGTAGATTTTTTTGATGTCGGAAACGGAGTAGCCTTTTTCGAGAAGAGCTCGCGTGAGGTTGGGAAATTTCGATACGTCTTCTAGACCTTCGGGGGCGCATTCAATTCCGTCGAAGTCGCTGCCGATGCCGATCGAATCGATGCCGGCTACCTGGCGGATGTGATCGATGTGGGCCACCACATCGGCGAGCGACGCGTGAACCTTGGCGCCTTTGGGGGCGTCGGCGGCTTGCTGATTGATGAAGTTGCAGTAGAAATTCACCTGGGCCACGCCGCCTTTTTTGGCGAGCGCACGCAGCATGTCATCGGTCAAATTGCGCGGCACATTCGTCACGGAGCGTGCCGAAGAGTGCGAGGCGATGAGCGGCGCCTGGCTGACTTCGAGAGCGTCGTAGAAAGTCTTGTCGGCGACGTGCGAAATGTCGACCATCATACCCAGACGGTTCATTTCGCGAATGACATCTTTGCCAAACGGCGTGAGGCCGTTGTGGTGCTCTACGCCCGGCTTGTCTATGTCGCCGGAGGAGTCGGCCCAATTGTTGGTGTTGGTATGAGTGAGCGTCATGTAGCGAACGCCGAGACGGTAGTAATCGCGCAGCAGGCGCGGGCTGTCTTCAATGGCATGGCCGCCCTCCAACCCTAAGAGCGCGGCGATTTTGTGTTTCTTGTGGGCTCGCACGATGTCGTCGGCCGTATAGGCGGCTTCAAACGTGTCGGGATAACGCGCGATCACATCCTGCTTGACGGTATCGATCATCTGCAAGGCGCGGTTCGCGGAGTGATTGCCATCGGTGTACTTGGCGGCTACATAAACGGAGAAGAAAATCGCACCGACGCCGCCCTGTTTCAGACGGGGGATGTCGGTTTCATTCTTAGGCGCATGGCCGATGTCAGCCCCGTCGATGGTGAAGGAGGGGATGTCGTTGTGAGTATCAATCAGGATCGCCGTTTTCTGGATCGTTGCGACCGCCTTATCGATCTTTCGCGTGTCGGCTGCCACCGCCGATAGGAAGGGGCCAAGCAGGAGTAGCAGGAGACCGAGGCGAGGTAGGAACATGCGATATCAGATCAGAATACAATTGAGAACAGATGGAAGTAGCGGCCTTACATTCGCGTGAGATCCCGGCGACCCGGAGCTATGCCGGATGGCAGCGGACAGCAGCCACGATCGCCGGCATACTGCTGGGCATTCTCTTTCTTGTCTCGGGCGGCTGGAAGGTTTTGAATCCGTTTAAGACAGGCGAACTGCTGGAACAGGCGCAAGTGGCGGCGGGTTGGGGAACCTTGGGTGCTGCCGCGCTGGGGACGCTCGAACTGCTGGCGGCCTTTCTGCTGTTTACGCCGCGCTACAGGCGCTGGGGCGGTTTGCTCGGCTCAGCGCTGCTGATTTTCTTTATAGGCTGGATCGGCTATTACTATAAAGTCCTGGTGGGACACGAATGTAGTTGCTTTCCACTGATTAAACGGGCAGTGGGTCCGAATTTCTTTATTGGCGATGCGGTCATGCTGCTGCTTGGCCTGGCGGCGTGGGCCTGGTCACCTCGGGTTGCCCGCTGGAAGATTCCGGCCGCCGCTTTCGCCGCGCTGATGGTGTTCGCAGCCGCGAGCTATGGTGTAAACGCCACGCAGCGGAGCCATGTGCAGATACCCACTCCGGTGATGGTGGATGGCCAACCGCAGAACCTGGCTAACGGAAAAGTGTTTCTCTTTTTTTACGACCCGTCCTGTATGCATTGTGACGCTGCTGCAAAGTTCATGTCGAAGCTGAACTGGTCAGACAGCCGCGTGGTGGCGATCCCGACGATCAATCCACAATGGGCTGCGAGTTTTCTGCACGACACTCATTTGAAAGCCGGCACCAGCCTGGAGTTAGGGAAGCTTAAGGCGGCGTTCCCATTTGTCGATCCACCGTTTGGCGTGGCGCTGGATAACGGCAAGGTCGAAAAGACATTTGGACAGGCGCAGTTTAATGCTCCCTTGCCTGCCCCTGATCTGAAACAAATGGGTTTTGTGAAATAGGGGGTTTGCTGCTTATCCGGTTGCTTCAACAATCGCATACCACTCCATTGAAAGCCGCGAGGAAAGTATGGGGCCGAGAACTCCAATCGCTTCGCTCATGGCTCCGAGTGTGTGTTGCGGCTCGACGAGCCATGGTACTCCCTCGTAGTCCGGGGCTTGGTAAGTAACGCGCGCAGGCAAGCAGAGCTTCCGGATCGGAATTGGCGATTCAGGCTGATTGCTTGGCATGCTCCATGATGTCGTTCATCTGATCCTTCACGTGAAGCTTGAGTTTCTTGAGGCGCTGCTCCTCAATTTCGTCATCGCTTGTGACAAGCGGTCTGGCCTCAATTTCATCGATCTGATGTTTCAACTGCGCATGCTGCCCGGCAAGCATCCGGAACTCCTCACTTGTCGATAGCAGGTGCGCCTTCAATTCTTCGTCTTGCGTTTGATTCTCCATGCAAGGATCTCCTTTATTGGGTGACCACATTGGGTTAGTGCCCTGGAGTCAGGTTTTTTGGCGGTTGCTGTGAACGAATCTGGCCCGGCGGGTACTGAGTGCATTAGGTCACTCTGTTGCATTCCGTAAACGGTCACCAGCGGCCGTTCACCATTCCATTGGTAGCATCATTTGACCCGCATGACAATAGCTGTTTCGACGGGATTTTGATAATAATTGACCCGACGGGCGATCTCGGCGAAGCCCAACTTGGCGTACAACGCGCGGGCCGCGGAGTTCGATTCACGTACTTCGAGGAAGTAGATATCGCCGGAGGATAACTCGTGCCGCAGCAGGCCAGTGGCGATGCCTAAGCGGCGGCAGGAGGAAGCCACCGCGACGTTCAGGATTTCGTACTCGGGACGCGAGGCGGGGTCTCCTGCAAAAGTTTGATGAACCACCAGAAAGCCGGCAATTCTACTTTCCAATGCCGCGACCAGACAGCGGTATTGGAGGAAATCCGTCGCTTTCCAACTTTGATTCGGAAAGGCTTCTTTTTCGATTTCAAGTAGAACCGGAATATCCTCTTCCCTGGCCAGGCGCAAAGTCGGATTCACCGCAGTTTCAGGCTCGTTACGGTGCCCGCGGTGTGCAGGTCTTCGTCCGGCACGGCGCGGTACTGCAAATCGACCAGCAGCGATCTCGGCTGTACGCCACACGAGAGGGTTGCGTTCGTTTCCTGGGGAAGAAAGAGTTGCATGGCGCTCCCGGCCCGGGTTTTCACCCACAGACGCCAACCGTCTTTCAGGCAATCCACACGGGTCAGCGTCCCAGTCAGCTTCTTTTCGCCCACCAGCGAATTCCAAGGCACGACGTCTAAAGACTTTTGCTCGCCGGAGGCAGAGTCGAGCGACTGGTTGGCCTTCTGCTCTGCCGCACGGATGCGGTCGGACTCGTCTTGTTGGGCCTGCTCATCAGCGGCATGTAGGGAATTGCGGTCGCGCAGGCGCGCCGCTTCGGCTGCGTCCAATCGCTCCTGCTCCGATCCCAGACGAAGTTGATGAATGCGCTCGCGCTCGGCGACGCTCCGTGCGGAATCCTCTGCCTTCAACCACGAGCCCTGGGCCGCTGTCGCCTGCCCATCGGTCGTTTGTAAGTGCGCCAGTTCGATCCAGTAGCTTGTGGCCCTCGGATTTAGCTGCAACGCAGTTTTGAGGAGGCCTTCTTTCTCGCCCGGCGTGGTTCCGAATTGCACCTGCTGGTAAACGGGCTCTGCCCAGCGCTCGTTGAGGCGCGCCGCTCGTTTTAGTAAGGGCAGCGCTTCCGCTTCGGGCAGACCTTGGGCGGCAGCCACATACACGGGAGCACTGTGACTACCAGCACGAATCGCATCATCCAGATAAGCCTTCGGATCTTCGTGGTGGAGCGTTGCCAGTTGAGCCAGCCCTTCGTATCCGAGAGCGGCCGAGTCGCCGGAGTTGATAGCTGCCTGATAGCACGCCTCGGCAGCGTGGCGGTCACTCGCAAGATTCCAATCCGCCAAATAGACATTCGCTCTTACCTCATCGAGCGAGTGTTCCCCGAAATCCCGTTTGGGGTCGAGCGGACGCCCCGAGACAGGGACCGCGTCCCAGTGACCTGACGCCAGATTAGCCCGGGCTTCAGCCTCGAGTTGGTCGGAGGGCTTACCGAGGGCGTTGCGCTCTGCCGCCGCAAAGGTGCTTCCCCCCTTGAGCGCCGTCAGGAAGATATGAAAGCTGGCGCCGTATTCGAATTTGGTGGCGAAAAGCTGCATGCGGGCCCAATCGAGATCCGGCTGTAGCGGCTGGCCTCCCCAACGGACCCGGCTGCCATGAGCCTCTAGCGTCGAAAACAATTGACGCAGGCCAGATTCGACACTGGCCGGCAATCGTGGTGTGTTCGCATCGAGCAACAGACCGGCTACTTCGCTTAACGGGAGCGACCGTCCGGGCGCTGCGACGTACAGGTATTGCCCACTTTGCAGCCGGAAGAACGATTGGGGCGGAGCCTCGCCTGCCAAGCGGGCCGAGCGCTCACTTTCTTTGGGGCCGGTCAGGATGACACGAAAGGGCCAAAGACTGGGCAAATCTTTCGACTCGAGTAGACTGCCTAAGACCCATCTCAGTTGCTCCAGTTGTACGAGGGCGTCTCTGGCAGCAGCGGGATCGGTGTCAGTATCGACATAGAAGGGACCGAGGTTCAATTCAGTCCAATGGGATTTGGCCTGAATGACTTCGTTCGTGACCAGCGCAATGAGGGAAAGAAATAGAAGAAGGACCTTGCGCCTAAGGGCGAGCAATGGTGGTAACCACGATGGCGCGCGTTGGCTCATCCGATTGACCGCAGTACGAATGAGCTTCCGACGCATCGAAGTAGACGCTATCGCCTGCATTGAGAGTGTAGTCGTCCGCCTGATAGTTTACCCCTAATACGCCTTGTAAGACGTGGATAAACTCCGCGCCCTCATGCTGGTGAGTCCGAGGAGCACTAGAGTCTCGATGCGGAAACTCCGCCAGGTAAGCGCCAATGCTTTTGTCGGTTGCGCCGAAGGCCAGCACTTCGAAAAAGAATCCGGGTACCGGGCTGTCGGGCAAATCCGGAAAACGAAGCCTCTCGGCGGCGCGTACGATGGCAAACGTGCGGCGGGTCCGTTTATCCGAAAAGAAGTGCTCCAGGCCCACATCGAAAACCGTGGCAATACGCGCTAACGTGGGCAAAGTCGGCACCAGCTTGCCGTTTTCCAATTGGGATAGCATGGACGCTGACAGTCCAGTGTGCTTGCCTAAATCTACCAGCGCGATCTTCTTCCTCATGCGCAAGTGGCGCAATTTGGGCCCAATGTCGTAATTTTGCAGGAAGCGGCGAACCGAATCCTCGTTGTTTTCAGTCACCTTCAAACCCGTTTTATCATGACGAATGTCATCGGCCTGAGTTTTTGGCTCACTGAAATCGTTTTCAACGGCTTCTACTACTGCTGTGCGATTAGGAATAAATTCGTTCATAGAGGCCTAAGTCATGGATTCTTGCAGATCTCAGCAGATGCAAAACCGGGATGAGCCCCAGAGTGTTCCTGCTAAGCGAAATGAGTATCGGGAGCTTTTGGACGACGGTTTAGTAAAGATGTGTCAAAACGGTGACAACTCCGCTTTCGACGAGTTGATGCGGCGACACCAGACCGCCGTTATGAAAATCGCGCTTTCCATCGTGCGCGATAAACAGGACGCTGAGGATGAAGTGCAGAACGCCTTTTGGAAAGCGTACGAGCACATTAACCAATTCCAACGCGATGCCAAGTTTTCCACCTGGCTGACGCGCATTGTCGTGAACCAGTGCTTGATGCGGCTTCGCCAAGTCCGGCGCGCCAAATTCGCCTACCTGGACGATATTCTGCCCGGCGAAGAGATTAGCCCGTTCGAACTTTGCGACGTTCGCCAGTCGCCGGAAGATACTTTGGGGCAGACGGAAGTAGCGCAAGTGCTGGCCAAAGAGATCAGCCGGACGCCACCTTTGTTACGCAACGTCTTCCTGCTGAGAGATGTGCAGGAGAAATCAATGTCGGAAGTGGCGGATAATCTGGGGATTTCTGTCGCAGCCGCAAAAAGCCGATTACTGCGCGCTCGGACTGAGTTGCGAGCCCGGATGGAACGTCATCGTGGTCAGGCAGGCCCAGCGACTTTGATGGCGTAGTGCGCTGTTTCGGAATGTGCAGGGCGGCGTATTCTCACGAGTGCGCAATGCAGTGGGAAGGGATAGCGTCTCGGGACCAGAATAATGCCGCCACGAATGGCGGCATAGCAGCCCGGAGGCCCGCTCCACCAGTGGCCATGAACGGGTATGGTAAAACTAAACTACCCTCGGCTTGAAGCCGAGGGGTTTAGGTATTGTCGATTGGAAATCGACTGTCGTCGACAATCTGCTCACCCTCTTGTTCCTCGATATACTCGCGGATCATCTCGTCGGTAATCGTGCCGGAGCTGACCGCCAGATAACCGCGCGCCCATAGATGCCTGCCCCAGAACTTCTTTCGCAAGTGCGGAAACTCCTGTAGCAACACCCGCGAGCTGATCTCCTTCAGCCATTGCACCATCTGGCTCACACCCTGATTCGGTCGGTAAGACAGGAGCAGGTGAACGTGGTCGCGTGCGACCTTACCGGACACGATCTCCAGCTCGTGTTCTGCGGCGATTTGCCGCAGTAGGTCACGCACACGAAGAGCCACTTCGCCGGCCAACACCGCTTTCCGATATTTTGGGATCCACACTAGATGAACCTTTAGGTCGCTCTTCGTGTGCGCGCCCAGCCGGTAATGCCGCACGCGACCACGTTACACCAAACCGTACTTCGCCTAAAGGCGAGGGGTTTCCACCATCCCCGATGGGGACACTAATCCTGAATTCCGAAGTTTGTCAGCCTGCGTGAATTGAGGTGGACACCATCTGTGTTCCCCAGGCGAACGTCACGCTCGCCGTCTTGTCACTTTGCTTCTTCAGAGTGATGGTGAATTCTTCAACAGGCGAGGACGGCTTTTGCACAGGAAGATCGAAGCGGCCTAAGTCTTGCGACTGTTCGTATTTGAATGCGCCCCCCTGATCGGCCACTTTATCTACGATCATGGTCCATTTTTCGGGATCAGTGATGGCGAATAGCGAATAGCTTCCCGGCTCGAGTTTCAAGCCAGAGCCAATGGTGACGGGAGCACTCACAGTAATCTTGGTGGCCTCATCGGCTCCCAGTCTCCAGACTTGACCATCTGGTGTGAGGCCTGCCATATCGCGGCCCTTCAGATAGGGCCGACCATAAGTGATCTGAATCTTTTGACCACCAAACTCGACCGAAACAGTTTCGTGGGGGCTTTTCCGCTTCATTTGGCCTTGAAACGAAAATGCCGGAGTAGCGAGCGGGAGGGTCGAGAAAAACACGATAGCGGTTCGGCGAGTCATTGCACTTTATATCTAAACACGAGTTGACTGGAGTGGCGTTCAATCCTTCTGGATCATCACCTCGGTCGATTTGACGACTACCCGCACTGCGTCTCCCTTTTTAAGGGCTAACTCTTCCACGCTGGTTCGGCTGATGACGCTTTCAATCGTGTTATCGCCCACCTGAACGAGGACATGGGCCATCACTTCCCCTACTTTTATATCGTGAACGGTTCCAGCGAGTTGATTCCTTGCTGAGAGTGCCATGCCACTCTTGTACCACCTCGCTGGTTAAGGCTCCCGCTGCTTTAACTTCCAAACGATCTGGCGGAGGATGCCGAGCCAGGCTTCCGAATCGGCGGCCGGTATGGCGGCGCGCAGCAGCAGGCGGCGTAATTTGAGTTCGGCCGAAACGGCGGTTCGCTCGTGAATGTAGCCGGAAAGCTGCAGACTTTCGAGCAGCAAAGCCATGAGCCGCTCTCGATTTTCTCCCGTGACGGGAGGCATGGAATCATACGGGGCAGTTTCGGCCGCGAGACGGCTGCGCCGCAATTCATAAAGACAAATCGCGACCGCCTGCCCGAGATTCATGGAGCCGTGTTCGTCGCGAGTGGGAATACGCAGCAGCCAGTGACAATGACTCATTTGCTCGTTCGATAAGCCGAATTTTTCGGAGCCGAAGAGGAGAGCGATTTGCGAAGCGGAAGTTTGCTGGTGGAGCATCTGGGCCGCGGTCTCCAGGCGGTAAAGGGGCGCATGCAGGTCGCGGTGTCCAGCGGCGGTTGTCCCCGCTACTAAGTGCGCGTCGGCAACAGCTTCGCCGATAGACTCGTAGACCTGTGCCGCCTCCAGAATGTAGTGCGCACGTACGGCGGAGCGGGCCTCGCGAAAGGCTACATCGTACGGCTTGACGAGGCGCAACTGAGTGAAGCCGAAGTTACTCATGGCCCGCGCTACGGCACCGATATTGAGAGGATTGCGCGGCTCGACGAGGACGACAACCAGCGAGAGTGGGGCGTTACTGCTCGAGATAGGTGTAGCCCTGCAGGCCCTCTTCGTAGAACTTCAGGAGACGGCCGGATTCTTCATAACCGATACGCTGTTCCCGCACCGCCACTTCAACATCTTTGCGGAACTGATCGAGCAGTGTTTGCGAGTTGTACTGGACGTAGTTCAAAACTTCGCGAACCGTGTCGCCCTGCACAACCGTTTCGAGTACGGTCTCATTGTGTTCGTTCAGGCTAACGTGAACCGCATTGGTGTCGCCCAGCAGATTATGCAGGTCGCCTAAAATTTCCTGATAGGCGCCCAGCAGAAATGCGCCGAGAATGTATTGACCATTGTTGAAGGCGTGGAGGGGGAGCGTTTTCTTCACATCATGCCGGTCGATAAAGAGGTCCACTTTGCCGTCGGAATCGCAGGAGATGTCGCCGAGCACGCCGTGGCGTGTGGGCGCTTCCTCCAGGCGGTGGATCGGCATAATCGGAAAGAGCTGCTTGATCGCCCAACTGTCGGGCATGCTCTGGAAAAGCGAGAAATTACAGAAATAAGTGTCGGAAAGCAGGCCGTTCAAGCCTTCCAGTTCTTCGGGGAAAAACTCGAGTTCGCTCGCCAGCCGCAGAGTACGGCGGCAGATCGCCCAGTAAAGATTTTCCGAGAGACTGCGTTGCGCCAGCGAAAGATAACCGAGGCTGAAAAGATTCAGCGCCGAGTCGAGCGCCTGCTGCGCATCGTGATGGCTTTCGAGAAGATTTTTCTTGGTCAGAGAGCGATGCGTTTCGAAGAGGTCGATGAGCGGTTGCTCGGCGTCTTCGGGCAAAGTGGCGGGAAGCTCTTCTTCGCCAAAACCGCTTACGCCGAGCACATTGAAGACGAGCAGGCTGTGATAGGCAGCGACGGCTCGCCCGCTTTCGGTGACGATGGTCGGATGCGGAACCTCGGATTCGTCGCAAATGCTTTGAATGTGATAGACCACATCGCGCGCGTATTCTTCCAGCGTATAGTTCACGCTCGACTCGAAATCGGTTTGCGAGCCGTCGTAGTCGATACCGAGTCCACCGCCGACGTCCAGGTAGGTGAGACCTGTTCCTAATTTCTTGAGATCGACATAGATCCGTGCCGCTTCGACCACGGCGGCTTTAATTTGGCGAATATTGGTGATTTGACTGCCAAGATGAAAGTGGAGCAGCTGGAGACTGTCTTCGAGGCCGAGTGTCTTGAGATATTCGACGGCTTTGAGAGCTTCGGAGACCGTCAAGCCAAACTTCGAGCGAAAGCCGCCCGATGATTTCCAACGGCCGGAGCCGCGGCTGGCGAGTTTCACCCGAATGCCGATAACGGGTTTCACACCAACCTTTTGGGCATGTTTGGCAATTAATTCCAGTTCAGTATATTTCTCGACAACGGGAATGATGCGGCGGCCTATTTTCTTGGCCAGCATGACCATCTCGATGTATTCGTCATCTTTAAAGCCGTTGCAGATGATGGGGGTTTCGTTATCGGCAATGGCCAGCACGGCCAGGAGTTCCGGCTTGGAGCCAGCTTCCAGCCCAAAGCGATAGGCCCGGCCGAACTCGAAGACTTCCTCGACCACCTGTCGCTGCTGATTGACTTTGATGGGGTATACACAGCAATAACCGCCGTTGTAGCCATGCTCCCGTATGGAATTGTCGAAAGCCTGGTACATTTCACCGAGGCGGTGCCGGATGATGTCGGCGAAACGGATGAGGATGGGCAGAGAGATACCACGCCATTGGAGGGTGTCGACCAGCTGTTTCAAATCGATGCTGCGAGCCGTTTCCTTGGTGGGATGGACGAAGAGATGGCCATTTTCGCCGACTGAGAAATAGCCTTTTCCCCAGCTGGCGACGTCGTACAACTCCGCGGCGTCGGTGGTAGTCCAGCGGTCCGCCGGTTCGCGCACTTGGGTTGTGACGGGCAAAACTTTGGTGTCCAGGGAAGTGCTCCTCGAGGTGGAATCACGGCGCCGATAGATGCCGGATCAGGATGAAGGGAAAGACGCCTTCACGGTTATTAGAACATGAAACGCGTGATTACCGGGGCAAAAGCGAAGGGGATTCGCAATTAGCCTTACAGAACATGGAGGAAGGCCCGAGCTTCAACCGCCACCACCTGGCAAGCAGGTTCAGATTTTTCCCTAGTACGAAGATTTGGCCGCTTCAACGGAACGTAGCAGATTTTCTAAAGGAACCCGGCACTTAGGTCGATAGAAAGTCAGAGCGAAGCGAGCATGGGCACAGGAGTAAGTCGACGACACCAATATGCAGGCGAAAGGCTGACGCGGGATCTTGCGGCGAAATCCACCAGAATTCTTCATGTTGACTACTCGGAGAGCAAGGGGATCCATCTCCAAGCGGCTTTGCAAGGCTTGACTCACGAGCTGCTGCGAGCGAGTACGATGGCTGAGGCTCTTGGCATGCTGACGCGTTTCAAAATCGACTTGGTCGTGCTGGAGTGCTCTGAACCGTGCCTGGAAGGGCTCGAGTTGTGCAGCCTTCTTAAGCGAAACCCGGCTACTCATTTTTTGCCTACCTATGTTCTAGGCAGCAGTGGCGATCCGGACGACGAGATTCGAGCGCTCGAGGCCGGCGCCGACGAATTTCTAACCAAACCTTTACGCGCCCGAAGCTTGCAGGCCCGCATTCAGGCCAGTCTGCGCCAGAAGTCTCGCATCGATTCACTGGACGACTCGGAATCGGTTTTGTTTTCCCTAGCGCAGTCGGTAGAGGATCGTGACCCTGATCTCGGGCAACACTGCCATCGTCTGGCGTTGATGGGCGCCGCCATGGGTCTGACACTCGGCTTACCGCCCGAAGATATCCTGGCTCTAGAGCGGGGCGGGTACTTGCATGATGTCGGAAAAGTCGCAGTGCCGGATTATGTTCTGTTCAAACCGGGACCGCTAACGCCAAGTGAGTGGGAGACGATGAAGACTCACACCGAGCGTGGGGAGCGTATCTGCCAGGGGATGAAATCGCTCAACTCCGTTTTGCCGATTATCCGGCACCACCATGAACGGTGGGATGGGTCGGGCTATCCGGATGGCCTCCGCGGGGATCAGATCCCGCTTCTGGCGCGGATTGTGCAACTGGCCGACATCTACGATGCGCTGACCACGGCGCGTCCGTATAAAGAGGCCATGACGGCCGAGCAGGCGCTCCAAACGATTCGATTCGAAGCGAGGAAGGGCTGGCGTGATCCGGCGCTAGTAGAGGCTTTTGCGGATATGTTACCTACGCTACGATTTGCGCCGATGTCACCTAAACATTCGCAATTTTCACTGCGCGCCTTAGCGGAGTCTGTCGACCGTTTTCATAATGAACCTCGCCCGGCTGCGGCGAAAACACCTTCGGCTACATCTCGGCTGCGGCTGGTGAGCGGTTTTTGAGTTCTTCTTCTAAGGAGTTACGCAGCACGGCGGAAGCGATCCAATATGACTGATTCCTGGGGCTGGCGCAGCTGCGATTCTGAGACAGAGAAATGCCGCCAAGAATGGCGGCACGGCAGGCCGGAGACCCGCTCCACGAGTGGCGTGTGATGGCTTCTTTGGAAGTCTTAAACCAGGAGATTGTGAGTTGCACGCGCTGCCCGCGGCTGGTGGCGTATCGGGAAGAAATTGGGCGGGTACGGCGACGGGCTTACCGGGAAGAACAGTATTGGAGCCGTCCAGTACCCGGATTTGGCGATATCGGAGCGCGGCTGCTGGTCGTCGGCCTCGCGCCCGGTGCGCATGGCGCAAATCGGACAGGGCGCATGTTCACCGGAGACCGTTCCGGCGAATTCTTGTACCGCGCTTTGTGGGAAGCAGGATTCGCCAACCAGCCGCATAGTATTTCGTCTGACGACGGGCTGACACTCACGGACGCTTACATTACCGCGCCGGTGCGCTGCGCCCCACCCCACAACAAGCCGGCACAGGACGAGATTCTAAACTGCCGCTCGTATTTGGTGACCGAACTCTCGCTTCTGCGCAGAGTTCAGGTCGTGGTTACGCTCGGCGGAATCGGCCTGAATGCTTACTTGGCAGTTCTGCAAGCCGCAGGCAAGATTCGGGCGCGCTCTGCCTTCCGGTTTGGACACGGTGCGCAGTATTTACCGTTTCGTGACAGCCCGAGAGTTCTCGCCTCGTACCATCCCAGCCAGCAGAATACATCGACGGGAAGGCTGACGGCCAAGATGCTGGGTGACGTTTTCCTGGAAGCGCGACGCATTATCGAGGCAAGCCCGGAGGAAGCGCCAGCTAAACCGGAGGCGGATTAGAAGGCGGCGGACCGAACGAAGTGCGATTCGGGAAGTTGCCCGCGTTGTAAGCGGAAGCCGTCGTCGACGCCAACTGGAAAGCTCCTCCACTCTGCAGAATGTGCTGAGATTCGGTCTGCAGCAGAACCCACAACCCATAAGCGCCCAGCGCGGTTCCGAGAGGGATGTGGAACAGGTGAAAGGCCGAAACCACAATCATCAGAATCCGCGACCAGGGACGGTAATGCAGGAGACCCCAACCACCGAGGATCGCCGGCAGGCCGAGGGCGAAAAAGAAAATGCCCACTGCCAGGCCGATGGTAGCGACAATTGGGGCAGCCACGAAACGATCATGGAAGTCGCTGTCACCAGCCGAGGCAAGGGTGGCAGTCAGGAAGCCCGCGATACTGCCCATCGCTAGTAATGCTACCAGCCCCACCAGGGCAGTTAGACTCCCCATGATGATATTCAAAATACCCAAAACTTTGATGTGCTCTCTCATTCGGATACGCTCCTGCAGTTATACGCCAAGGCGGTCAGAGTTGTTCCGTTTGATCGAGGCTGACACTGGCCGCGCTGCCGCGATCTTTGCAAACCAGTAAAATAAGGGGGTCGGCGTAATGTATCTGTTAGATTCACTTTTGCTACTCCTCTTTGCTCAACAGTCGCTCGGTTCGCGCCTGGCATCGGGCCTGTTTGATGACTCGTTCGCTGGCATTTACCGCTTATCTCCGTTCGATTGGGCGCTGCTCATTCCGTACTTCGGAATTCTGTTCATTCTGTCAATTTATGGCGTGCATCGGTACGAGACGGTGCGGCGCTACATCAAATACGGCCGGGGGCTGGCGCATGAGGCACCGCTCAAATTCGTGAAGCTTCCGACGGTCACGATTCAGCTGCCGCTGTATAACGAGCGCTTCGTTGTCGAGCGGCTATTAGAAGAAGTAAGCCAGATTGACTACCCGCGGGAACTGTTGCAAATCCAAGTCCTGGATGATTCAACCGACGAAACCCATCCCTACACCGAGCGCTTATGCAACGCCTATAAAGCGGCGGGCTTTCCGCTGGAATATAAGCATCGGGCAAACCGCCACGGCTTTAAAGCGGGCGCATTACAAGAAGGTCTGAAGACGGCAACCGGCGATTTGATTGCTATTTTCGATGCCGATTTCCTGCCACCACGCGATTTCCTGAAGCGCACGGTGGATTTTTTTACCGATCAGCAAGTAGGAGTCGTACAAACCCGCTGGAGCTATTTGAACAAGGAATACAGCATCCTCACGCAAGTGGAAGCGATGCTGCTGGACGGGCATTTTGTCCTCGAACATGGCTCTCGCTGCGGGTCTGGACTCTTCTTTAACTTCAATGGAACGGCGGGTGTCCTGCGCCGCAGCATGATCGACGATGCCGGGGGATGGCAGCACGAAACTTTAACCGAAGACTCTGATTTGAGTTACCGCGCGCAACTCAACGGCTGGCGATTCGTCTACGTGCCCTCTGTCGATTGCCCCTCGGAATTGCCGGTCGACACTTACGGCTTTCAGGTTCAGCAGGCCCGCTGGGCAAAAGGTCTTACACAAGTGGCTAAGAAGTTACTGCCACGCATTCTCAAAGCAGAGATTCCATTGCGGGTCAAGATCGAGGCCTTCATGCATCTGACCCCCAACATTTCGTATCCCCTGATGATCGTGGTTTCCATGCTGATGCTCCCGGTAATGATCGTGCGCTTTTATATGGGCGTTTTTCAAATGGTGCTGATCGATTTACCTTTGATCATCGCCTCGTTCTGGTCGATCTCGGCGTTCTACTTATATGCGCAGAGGGAACTCTATCCCAAGAACTGGCTGAAATCGATTGTTTTTCTTCCTATGCTCATGGCGGCCGGTGTAGCACTTACGGTGAGTAATTCAAAGGGCGTGATTGAAGCGCTCTTAGGCATTCAGAGCAGCTTTGCACGGACTCCCAAATACGCGATCGGCTCACAGAAAGTCAAAATCCGGCAGACGACTTACCGGCGGCGCAGCGGCTGGCTTCCTTATGCGGAACTGGTGATAGGCAGTTACTTTGTGTTCATGATCGATTTTGCCATTCAGACTTTGAATTACTTTGCTGTTCCATTTCTGCTTCTTTTCGTATGCGGGTACTATTGGGCAGGCATATCTACGCTCTATGAGGAGTATCGCGGAAAGATGCAATGGCAGCGTGCTCGCAAGCTGGCCGAGATGCAGTAGTTCCAGGGCGGCGGCCCCGCTATCGTGAAAGTGAATGGCGCTGACAACCAGCTCAGTCGAAACTTACTTACAGGATGCTTCCGGCTATCGCGGCGAGGCTGAAGAAGTCTTTCTTCCTGTCAACACAGCGGAGCTTACCGAGGTCCTGCTCAGCGCCGCCCACGATGAGACCGGTGTCACGGTAGCGGGGGCCGGGACCGGGTTGACAGGAGCGCGGGTTCCTCATGGCGGATCCGTTGTTTCTCTCGAAAAATTTCGTACTCTTGAGATCGATCACGGACTGGCACGCTGCGGGGCGGGCGTGCTGCTCAAAGATCTGCATGAAGCCGCGGCCAGAACACACCAGTTCTTCGGGCCGAACCCCACCGAGAGTACCGCCTCTATCGGCGGCATTTTTAGTACGAATGCCGGGGGTGCGCGTAGCTTTCACTACGGCTCAGTGAGACGCCACGTTCTGGCAGTCGTGGTGACTTTCGCCGATGGCGAAACCAGGCGATTCGTACGCGGCGATAAAGTTGATTTTCCGTTCACACCGGTGCGAATTCCCAGCGTGACCAAGAATTCGGCCGGTTACTATCTGCGGCCCGATCTTGACTGGATTGACTTGCTGGCGGGCAGTGAAGGAACGCTGGCGATTGCGAGCGAAATCGAATTGCAGCTGCAGCCGCAACCACCTGCTGTGCTGAGTGGCGTTGTCTTTTTTAAGACGGATGAAGAGGCGTTTGAGGCGGTCGAGGGCTGGCGCTCGATTGACGGCTTGCGCCTGATTGAGTATATGGATGAACCCGCCCTTGATCTTCTGCGGCCTTCCTACGCCGACATTCCGGGGGAAGCACGCGCTGCGATTCTGATTGAACAGAACATCGAATCGGAAGAGGATGAGGAAGTCGATGAATGGATTGTCCGGCTTCACAGCGCGCATGCTCTCGAGGAGACATCATGGTTCGGCTTTACGCCCGCCGACCAAATTCGTTTCCGCGATTTCCGGCATATCCTGCCCGCTATGGTGACCGACACCGTGCGCCGCAACGGCTATGCGAAATTTGGAACGGACTTCGCCGTGCCGATAAACCGTCATCGGGAGTTACACGCTTTCTACCGCCAGCGCTGCACCGAAGTGTTGCCGGGCCAGTTTACTATTTTCGGACACATAGGTGATGCGAATAATCATGTGAATCTGTTACCAAGGACAGCCACGCAGGCGCTGGCGGCCGAAAAACTCATCAGAGAGTTTGCCGAGTTGGTTGTTTCCATGGGTGGCACTGTGGCGGCGGAGCACGGCATCGGCAAAACCAAAACCGATCTACTGCGATTAATGTATACTCCTGGCGAGTTGCAGGCGATGCTTGCTGTAAAGGCAATTGTTGATCCGAAACAACGGTTGTGTCTAGGGAATATATTCGGCGACTGGGTACTCGCGTTGGCCGCTGAACAACTCAAAGACAGTTTTCCAATTGACGCTCGACCGCAGTCACTGTAACAATTACTCGCAATGCACAAAAATCCATGCGCGCGTTAGTACAGCGCGTTACCGAAGCCAGCGTGACAGTCGATGGAGAAATCGTTGGATCCATAAAGGCAGGTTTATGTGTTTTTCTTGGCGTCGGGCGGCATGATATCGAACAGGACGCTCGTAAACTCGCTACCAAAGTAATTACCCTTCGCATTTTCCGCGACGAAGGAGGAAAGATGAATCGAAGCTTGCTCGATCTGCAGGCAGAGTTGCTGGTTGTACCGCAATTTACCTTGTACGGTGACACCAGCAGCGGAAATCGTCCGTCTTATTCCGAAGCCGCCCCTCCAGAGATTGCCAAAGCACTCTTCGAGATTTTCTTAGCCCAATGCCGGGGATATTGCCTACATGTGGCGAGCGGTGTTTTTCAAGCTCACATGCAGGTGCGTCTTCTAAATGATGGCCCAGTAACACTTCTCTGCCATTCAAGAAAATCAGCAGAGTAATTCGCAAAAAGCACGATAATGTGTTACTAAGTAGTATAACTATGGCTAAAGTGTCATCGGCACCAAGCAAAGAGATTTTGGAAGCTGCTCTGCAGGGATTGGAAGCGCAGCGCGAACGATTGGACGAGCAGATTTCGCAGGTACGTGCGATGATCGGCGGTCGAACAGGGCGGAAGCCGGGGCGTCCGGCGAATACCGGCAGTGTGCGTGAAGCAGCGAGCCTCACGCCGCGTAAGAAACGGGTACTTACTCCAGAAGCTCGCAAGCGGATTGCTGCCGCCCAGAAGCGCCGCTGGGCTGCGTTCCGCAAGGATCAGGCTTAACCGGCTCGGCAGCCACTGTTTAGTGGTCGAGCGTTTCAGCGATCACCACATCTCCCCAGGCTCACAAACCAACTATCTTTGGTTGCTAGCTGGGAGAAAGAATTAGACGGGCCTTGATAGTAGGAGTGGGTACAGATCTTGCCGAAGTAGACCGTATTCGACGGAGTGTATCTCGATTCGGTGAGCGTTTTCTGCAGCGAATTTACACGGAGCGCGAACGAAAGTACGCCTTCAGCAAAGCAAATTTCGCAGAGCGCCTGGCGGCGCGTTTTGCGGCCAAGGAAGCCGGCATGAAGGCCATCGGGACGGGCTGGAGCCGCGGGGTAAGCTGGCAGGATTTTGAAGTCATGAACGAGCCTTCCGGGCGGCCAACACTTCGTTTGCGTGGCGTAGCGGCGCGTGTGGCCGGGGAATTAGGAGTGCAGAGGATATCCTTGTCGCTTACCCACACTGCTTCTCAAGCCATGGCCGTGGTTATCTTAGAATCCTCCTAAGATGGCTGGCTTCAGCTCAATGTCACTTACTTTTGACTACAGGCCCGGTTTTGTACCTTGAAATGCCGCCACTTATGGCGGCATAGCATGCCAGGAGGCCCGCTCCACGAGTGGCAGTGAACGTTTTTCCGACAAAACTAAGTGACATTGGGCTAAAGCCTACCCTACTGGGCGACGGTGCGTGTGCGCAACTGCGCCTCTTCAAGACTCTTCGATTCCTGGTAGGTAAAGATCATACGGTGAATCACCGTGAGGTTACCTATGACCGCAATGATCCAGAGAACGGGCGCCATGCGATCAAAAAGAGCGCCGATGATCAGCAGAACGATCCTTTCCGGCCGCTCCAGAAAACCTACTTTGCAGGTTGGAATTATGTTTTCCGCGCGTGTGCGGGCGTAGCTAATCATCACGGAAGCAGTCATCACGATGGCGGTTAAGACAACGTAAGAAGGACGGTTGATGGTGCCATAGTAAACTAACAACCCCACGAGCAGTGCAAGATCCGAGTAACGATCGAGCACTGAATCGAAAAAGCCTCCGAAACGGGTCACTTGGTTGGTTGCACGAGCCACGCGGCCGTCCACCATGTCGAATAACCCCGCGAAGATGATGATCGCGCCGGCCACTCTGAAATTGCCGATAGCAAGATAGGTTGCGGCTACGATATTGATCAACAGCCCAATGAAGGTCAGAACATTGGGATTGATCTTTGAGAGCGCCAGACCGCGCACAATCAGCCGGATAATCTTATTCGCCCCTAAGCCGATTGCCCGCGTGTAAGTCATACCAACCTCTTACGTTGTTGCCGAATCGTGAATGGTCGCCAGGCTTAGAATTTCCATCTCGCGCACGCCACCAGGAATCTGGATTTTTACTGTATCACCGACGCGTTTGCCTAGTAGTCCTCGACCGATCGGCGAACTGGTCGAAATCTTACCATGCGCCGCGTCGGCTTCTTCGCTGGTTACCAGGTCATAAGTATGCTCTTCGTCTTTGGTAAGTTCCAGCACCACGACGTGCGAGCCTAAACCTACTCGATCGCGCGGGATCTTCGAAAGATCCACCATCGAAAAATCACGCAAGCGAGCCTGAACCTGACCTAACTTGGCGTTTACGAAAGCCTGCCGTTCTTTTGCCGCATGGTACTCGGCATTTTCGCTCAGGTCGCCGTGCGCCCGTGCTTTGAGGATCTCCTTCGGCAACTCGTTCCGCAGCTCATACTCAAGTGCGGCAATCTCGTCTTGCAACTTCTTTTTCAGATCCTCCATAGCTTACGTCGTCTATTATATGGAACGGTTTGCGGGAAACGACAGGAGTGTTGCGAAGGGCCTCCCCGCAGGACGCCTCGACAGCGCGTAAGTCACACTGTTACAATCATGTATGGAGGGTAAACGGTCCGCATGGCCACAAAACCGGCATTCGCCACTGGCGCCCAGATAGAACACGGAAAATTTGGTCTCGGCTCCGTGCTGTCCTGCAATGACGAGTACATCGTCATTAAATTCGATGACCACGGCGAGAAGAAGTTCGTGACTTCCATGGCCTTGCCATCTTTAAAGAAGAGTGACCGGCAACCGCCGGTGGAAAAACGTCGCGCCACTCGAAAGAAGGCCGCACCCGCCGCGACGAGCGCCTGATGGTGCATTCGAATTTCGCCAGCTTGGTATGAAAGTAGCTGTTGTCGTTTTCCCAGGCAGCAACTGTGACCACGACGCGTGGTACGCGGTGTCGCAGGGTCTGCACCATCAGGCGGATTTTATTTGGCATCGGTCCGAGTCGCTGGGTGATGCGGATGCGGTGATACTGCCTGGCGGGTTTTCATACGGCGATTACCTGCGCTGCGGCGCGATTGCAAAGTTTTCTCCCGTCATGCAGGCGATACGAAAGTTCGCCATTGACGGCGGCCCGGTTTTAGGAATCTGCAACGGCTTCCAAGTGCTGACGGAAGCCGGCTTACTGCCCGGCGCGCTGGTGCGTAATGCGGATTTGAAATTCATTTGTAAGACGCTGGAGCTGGAAGTTGCGAGCACCAACTCTTCGTTCACGCATTTAGCTACTCGGGGCCAGATTTTGCGTCTGCCGGTGGCGCATGGCGAAGGCTGTTATGTGGCCGATGCAGCCGTTCTAGACCAGCTGGAAGCAAACGATCAAGTTGTTCTTCGCTACCGGCAGCCTTGTAATGGGTCCATGCGAAACATCGCCGGGATTGTCAACGCGAAACGCAATGTAATGGGCATGATGCCTCACCCGGAACGCGCGGCCGATCCTTTGCTTGGATCGATTGACGGACTTACTATTTTGAGTTCTTTAGTGGAGTCTGGAGTCGCGGCTTCTCGGTCATGAGCAAGACCGCGCGCGAACCAGAGCAAGCCATCACACCCGAAATCGTCGCCGGCCACCAACTCTCTTCTGCTGAATACAGCAAGATTCTAGACCTCCTAGGACGTGAGCCGTCTCTAACGGAGCTTGGCATCTTCGGCGTCATGTGGAGTGAGCACTGCTCGTATAAGAGCACGCGCGTTCACTTGAAGAAGCTGCCTACCGAGAGTCCGCGCGTCTTACAGGGTCCCGGAGAGAACGCGGGCATCATTGATATCGGCGACAACATAGCGATCGCTTTTAAGATCGAGTCGCATAATCATCCGAGCTTTATTGAACCGTTTCAAGGCGCCGCTACCGGGGTGGGCGGTATTTTACGGGACATCTTCACGATGGGGGCACGGCCCATTGCCGTGATGGATTCCATCCGGTTCGGAAAGCTGGATGATGCGAAAACCGGGGCGCGTAACCGGCGGATTCTCGAAGGTGTTGTTTCAGGGATCGCGCATTACGGAAATTGTTTCGGCGTGCCGACGGTCGGGGGCGAGTGCGTCTTCGAAGCGGGCTACGATGGCAACCCTCTGGTGAATGTATTTGCGCTCGGAGTATTTCGGCACGACGAAATCTTCTATGGCGCCGCCACCGGAATCGGTAATCCGGTGATTTACGTCGGAGCAAAGACGGGGCGCGATGGCATTCACGGCGCATCGATGGCTTCGGCTGAGTTTACGGAGGAATCCAAGCAGAAGCGTCCCAACGTGCAGGTGGGCGATCCGTTCCTCGAGAAATTGCTTTTGGAAGCTTGCCTGGAAGCGATGAAAACGGGCGCGATCGTAGGTATCCAAGATATGGGCGCGGCCGGCCTGACTTCGTCGACGTGTGAGATGGGCAGCCGCGCGGGTACTGGGATTGAGATCGATCTGCAACATGTGCCGCAGCGTGAGCGGGGCATGACCGCTTACGAGATGATGCTCTCGGAGTCGCAGGAACGCATGCTGCTTGTGGCAGAACGCGGCCGCGAAAACGAAGTCTTCCAAGTTTTTAGAAAGTGGGGCCTGGATGCCGTCACTATCGGTGTTGTGACGAGCGACGGACTGCTGCGCGTGAAGCACTATGGCGAGGTTGTTGCCGAGATCCCGAATCGCGCGCTGGCGGACGATGCGCCGAAATACAACCGGCCTTACACGAAACCGCTGCGTAGTGCACCTGCTCATGGTCCAGCGGTGAAGAGCCAGAATCTTACTGGAGATCTGAAAGCTTTGCTGGCCTCTGCCGATCTTTGCTCCAAGCGCTGGATCTGGGAGCAGTACGATCACCAGGTACGAACCAATACGATCGCCGGGCCCGGAGCGGAAGCAGCGATTGTTCGCATCAAAGATACGCAAATTTCGGTCGCGATGTCGCTCGACGGCAACGGACGTTATTGCGCGCTCGATCCGCGGGAAGGCACTAAATTGATCGTGGCCGAGTGCTGTCGTAACTTATCGACGGCAGGCGCCTTACCGATTGCTGCCACCAACAATCTGAACTTCGGCAATCCGGAGCGCCCTGAGATCATGGCGCAGATTGTCGAATCCATTGAAGGGCTGGCCGAGGCGTGCCGTTTCTTCGAAGTGCCCATCACGGGCGGCAATGTCAGCCTGTATAACGAGACGTTAGGCACGCCGATCTTCCCTACCCCGGTTGTCGGAATCGTGGGGACTCTGGAAACGGCTCCAGCTCTTGGCATTACTTTCCCGGAGTCCGGCCTCACGATCGTCCTGCTCGGCGGCTATGGCCATGCTGATGCGGAACAATTTGGCGGCACTCAGTATGCGAAGGTCATTCTGAATCAGCTTTGGGGGAAACCACCTGCGCTCGACATGGATTATGAAAAGCGAGTGCAGGCCACAATACGAGAACTGGTTCGGGAGCGCGCCGTCGATTCCGCCCACGACATAGGCGAAGGCGGTCTCGCTGTGGCGCTGGCGGAATGCTGCTTCGGATCGGTGCCGGTGGGCGCGGACATCAACCTCGATTCGGAACTGACGCCCGAATTGTTACTGTTCCATGAAGGCCCCTCGCGAATTCTCGTTTCCGCCAGCAACCCGGAGCGAATTTTTTCAGTCGCACAAAGAAACGGTGTCAATGCGGTGACGATTGGCGTTACACTCAAGTCGAGAGTTATTGTTCGCAGCCGGCAGGACGTGTTGATTGACTGCCCGATTGAAGAGTTGCGCGACGGTTGGGACAACGCTCTTGAACACCTCCTCCAAACCCACGTATAGGTGAACACCAATGTTTAGACCGGAAGAGGAACCACCGATCGAAACCCAGGATGACTGTGGATTCGACAAGCTCCGTGAAGAATGCGGAGTTTTTGCGCTTTATGGCCATCCCGAAGCAGCCAATCTCGTCTATCTGGGCCTCTACGCCTTACAACATCGGGGCCAGGAGAGTGCCGGAATTGCTGTGAGCGATGGCAAGAAGACCCATAGCGTACGCCAGATGGGGCATGTCGCTGAAATTTTTACACCCGATGTCCTGAATCAGCTGCCCGGCAATCTGGCCATAGGCCATACCCGCTATTCAACGGCGGGCGACACCAGTCTGCGCAATGCCCAGCCTCTGTCTGTTGCCTGCAGCAAAGGTCACGTGGCCGTGGCGCACAACGGCAATCTGACCAACGGACTCGAGTTGCGCAATGAACTCGAATTCGATGGCTCGATCTTTCAATCAACCAGCGACACCGAAGTCGTGCTGCACCTGGTGGCTCGCTCTCGCGAACGCACGCTGGCGGGCGCGCTGCGCGATGCATTATTGCAGATTGAAGGTGCGTTTTCTCTAGTTTTCCTGGCGCAGGATCGCATTATTGTGGCCCGTGATCCGCATGGATTCCGTCCTCTGGCGATGGGCCGGCTCGATCTCGAAGACGGCAACACGGTCACGGTATTTGCTTCGGAAACGTGCGCGTTCGATCTCATCGGCGCAACTTATGTGGGCGATGTCGAGCCCGGTGAGATGGTGATCGTTGGACCGGAAGGCATGACGCGCGAATTCTATACACGGCCCGAAGCGCCGGCGCATTGCTCCTTCGAGCACGTCTATTTCTCGCGACCGGATTCCATTGTCTTTGGCAAGCCGGTCGCGGAGACTCGCGAACGCATGGGCCGTCTGCTCGCTCGTGAACATCCGGTCGAGGTAGATGTAATCGTGCCGGTGCCCGATTCAGGTGTAGCCGCCGCCATTGGGTACGCTTCCGAATCGAACATTCCTTATCGCCAGGCGTTGATTCGGAATCACTACGTGGGCCGGACGTTCATCGAACCGTCGCAGGCCATTCGTGATTTCGGCGTGAAGCTGAAGCTCAACCCGGTGCGTCATCTGCTCGAAGGCAAGCGTGTGATTCTGGTCGACGATTCCATTGTTCGCGGCACCACCAGCCGCAAGATCGTCCGCATGGTGCGCAGCGCCGGGGCGCGCGAGGTTCACGTGCGAATCTCCTGCCCTCCTACCATCTCGCCTTGCTATTACGGTGTCGATACTCCGTCTTTGGACGAACTGATCGCGGCGAATAACAGCGTCGAAGAGATCAGACAGTTTATAGAGGCCGATTCGCTGGGCTATCTTTCGCTGGCTTCGCTGCATGAGGCGCTGCGCGATTCCCAAGACCATTTCTGCTACGCCTGCTATACCGGAAACTATCCGACGCTCATTCAAATTGATGAACTTGTGATGGCGAAAACCGGCTGCTGTTAATCGGTCGAACGAACTGCGGGTTCTTGAATGACTGGCTGAGGGACCTCCGCTGCTGTCACTACACCGAGTTCAGCAGCAATCAGGGCTCGCAGTCTTGCAGTTAAGGGACCGCGGTCTTTCGCGGTCATCCCGGCAGTTTCAATAGGCTCTAGAATGCGCAACGTGACGGGACCAGAATGAATTACACCACCTCCGAACGGAAGCACTTCCCGGGTTCCAACCAGCACCACTGGCACGACCGGTACGCCGGCGCGTATCGCAATGTAAGCGCCGCCTTCTCGAAAGGGCTGTAGATTTCCGTCTTCCGAGCGCCCACCTTCCGGGAAAATCAGCAGCGATATGCTGTTCTGCCGAATGGTCTCGGCCGCTAATTGCAAAGTCTTTACTGCTCCCCTCGGATCCTCCAAAGGAACACGGATGTGTCCGGCGCGGCTCAAGTGCGTTCCGAGTAGGGGAATCTGGAACAATCCTCGCTTTGCCAAGAAGCGAATTTGCGCCAGGATAGACGCCAGCACCACTGGCGTATCGGAGTAGCTTAGATGGTTCGCGATAAACACGCAGCTCTTCGAAACATCGATATTCTCAAGGCCCTCCACGCGGACACGGACTCCACTTACGCGCACCAGCAATCGCGCCCAGGCTTGCGCTACGCTATGCTGTGAAACTCCGGTCCGCTGGCGATCGAAGAACGAAATGATCAGGCTGATGATGCCGTAGACAATCGTTGCTAACAGAATGACCGGAGTCGCAAAGAAAATCCCACGAAGACTTTTCATTGTGCAGGCTTCATTTTACGAAACGACGAGTGTTATCTGCGGAGCAGAAGCGCGCGCGCTTCACCCACCAGGTACAGCGACCCGGTAAAGAACACCGTTGTTTCCGGCGGCGCCTTGCCTGCCTGATCAATAGCCTGTCTGACGGTTTCAGTCAAAATCGCGTTCGGATGATTTGTCAATTGCAGTATGGCCTCCGGTCGAAGCGCTCTGGGGAAATCAGGCGCAGTTACGATAAGGCATTCGGCCAGGGGAAAGAGCATCTCCGTGACTTCTTCGACTGCCTTATCGCGCATGGCGCCATACACGATCCAGACGGGCCGGGATGCGTAGAACTCACGAATGTATTGCGCTAAAGCCGCGGCTCCGGCAGGGTTATGCGCGCCGTCCAAAAGAAAATTGGGATGAGCTGAGACCCGCTCCAGGCGTCCGGGCCAGCGAACCTGTAGCAAGCCCGCCGCTAGCGCCTGTTCCGGAACATTTAGCTGGAGGCCGGCGAGAACGGCGGTGGCGGCGTTCTCGATCTGATGTCTTCCCGGCAACACGCACGCGAACGAAGTGCCATCCATCTCAAAAATCGATTTGTCGGCCGCTATCCGCAAGATCTTCAGCCTAGATTCAGCGGTTCGGATCAGGCGACAGCCTAGTTCACCGGCTCGCCGCGCAATCACGTCATCCGCGGTTGGTTGCTGTTCTGCGCTGATCACGGGAACGCCTGCTTTCAGAATGCCCGCTTTTTCGTGCGCAATAGACTCGAGCGTGTTACCGAGGAACGCCTCGTGATCATAGGAAACCGGAGTAATTACGCACAGCTCAGGCAGGATCACATTCGTGGCGTCCAGTCTTCCGCCCAGGCCCACCTCCATCACGCTGATCTCGGCGCGCTCCCGAAACAGCAGGAGCGCCATCGCCGTCACAGTCTCAAAATAAGAAGGGTGTGCGTCCAGCAAGCCTTCGCGCAGCAGCTCCTCGGCTTTTTCATGTACTCGCGCGAAGGCGTCCGCAAAATCGGCGCTGCTTACGTCCCGGTCATCGATCCGGATACGCTCTGTCGGTTCGATCAGATGCGGCGAGGTAAACAGGCCGGTCTTCCATCCGGCCGCACGCAGCATCGCGGAGATCATAGCCGCTGTCGAGCCCTTACCATTTGTGCCGGCGACATGAACGAAACGCCGGCCGCGCTCCGGATTGTCCAAGGCGGCAAGCAGCGTCTGCATGCGGTCGATGCCGAATTTTGCACCCGCTTTTAATTCGTTGCCGAGCGCGTATAGATAGCGAACTGAATCCGGATAGCTCACGCTTCTAACAGCGGCCCCTCTATCGTTTGCACATCCGCCTGGTGTCGATAGTGCAGATAACACCAGCGAGCGAGAATCAAGAGCAGCAGACATCCGCCCCCAAGCTTGCCTTCGAAGATCCAGACCGATTTCACATCGGCAGTTGGTAGGAAAGAAAACGCGATCGCCATTACGGAAACGGCCATGCCGAAAATCGCCGGGACGCGCTGGCCGAACTTCCAGCCGGCGGCGAATATGTATAGAAACGGTACGAAAAGCGAGATCACCGTCATATCCACCATCGTCTGATAGGCACCCCGGAAACTTTCACCAAGCTGGCTGATAACGAGTAGCACCGCCGATCCAACTCCCAGCACCAGAAGGGAAACCGTCGGCGTTCCGAACCGCGGATGGAGCCGCGCGAAAGCGGGCGGCAAAAAGCGATCGATACCCAGAACGAATGGCAGCCTCGCGCAAGCGCCTACATAGGTTCCCAGCTGGCCTCCCACACTCAACAAAATACCCACTCCTACCGCGATCGAAACCCACGACCAACTTAATTCGAGTGATGCGTGCTGGCCGACCTGCGCCAGACCGATCACCGTACTGATCCGTTCGGGCGCCAGCAGCACCAGCAGCGACGCAGTCGCACAGATGTAGACAATCACCACCAGCCCGGTACTGATCCAGATGGCCCGGTAAACTGTCTGCTTCGGGTTCCGGATTTCACCCGACAGTATGGGGCACAGCTCCAGGCCAGTCATGGCCATGGCGAGTTGGGACCAGAAGTTCAGCTTGTCGAAATCGAGCCGAGGCACAATATCGAAATGCGTGGCCGATCCTCTTCGCAGCCAGACACTCACCGCCGCAATCGCTAAGATTCCGGCGACGTAGTATGCTCCCAGCCCTCCGACGTTATCGACCCATTTGGCCACTCGCAGTCCGGCATAGTTGGCCGCCATCGTCACCGCCAGCAGCAGGAGCGCCGCAGGCAGAACATACCAGGGATTTTCAGCCAGTCCCCCTAATTTCGGACTAAATGAATAGATCGTCATGCCGACCATTGACACTAACAGGCCGGGTATCCAAAACAAGTTGTTGAGATAGTAAAACCAGCCGCAGGAGAAAGCATGCCAGGGCCCGAATGCTTCGCGCGTCCAGACGTATAAGCCGCCCTCCTGCGGGAAACGGCGCGATAAGTTCGCGACTACTAGCGCGCATGGTAAAAGAAAGAAAAGTGCGGCAAGCAGCCAAAGTGAAATGCTACCGGGCCCTACGTGAGCCGCGACTCCAATCCACCGCATGCTTACCAATGCCGCGACGTTAAAGAGCACCAAATCACGTAAGCCGAGCTCGCGCTTCAGATGTAGATTCAACTCAGACACTAACGCCGCCGATCGCGCTCAAGGGGAATAAGGTAATCAGTCGACAGTGATCCACTCACTGTGCTCCGGTCTTGATGTTTTTCTGAAGAATCGGCCGGATCAGCGCGAAGACGTCGCGGGCTACAATACGGTTCCCTTCCCCGTTAGGGTGGATCCCGTCCGGCTGCATCAGCGATTGATTTTGATACACGTGCAACAGCAAAAACGGCATAAATTGCAATCGATGCTGTTTTGCTAATTGAGGAAACATAGCGGTAAATGGCTTCACATACTCAGGGCCGTAGTTCGGCGGCAGCGTGATGCCTAAGAGCACTACAGGCAATTTGGCACTGCGCAGGCGTTGGATCATCTGCTCCAGATTGCTGCGGGTGGCTTCTACCGGTATGCCTCGCAGACCGTCATTGCCGCCAAATTCGAGCAGCACCAGGGCCGGATGTTCGGCCACGACGTTTTCAATGCGGGCGAGACCGTCAGTAGTCGTATCTCCGCTGACGCCCTGGTTGTCTACCCGATAGCGCAATCCATTCTGATCGAGCAGGTCTTGTAAATCGTCCGGGTAACTTCTTCCGGCAACGCCGGCCGTGAGACTATCGCCGAACGCCACCACCACTGGCCGGTCGTCCTGGACAGGAGGCTTGCTCGGGTTCGGAAGAGAACTGGAACTTGGCGGGGTTGCGGTACGTTCCTCCTGGTGAGAGGGCTTCTCGCGCGAGCCGCAGGAAACAAAGAGGCAAGCGCCCGCCACGCACACTGCCACAATTAATAAAGAAGACCTCAGTTTCTTCACAATCCTAAGATTGACATGCACTCATCCGACCGTTATGCCCTCACCAAAGATGTCATCCAAGTAGATGGTCTTTCGAAAACGATTGAGAACGGGTCGAACCGGGTAGAGATTCTGCGCGGCGTTAGTTTCGCCATTCCCCAAGGCCAGTTTGTAGCGATCATGGGTGCCTCCGGCAGCGGCAAGAGTACTCTGCTTGGGCTTCTCGCCGGGCTCGACACAGTTACCGAAGGCCGGATCATCGTAGACGAAGTCGAAATACAGGATATGAAGGAAGACCAGCTCGCTCGCCTGCGCGGACGCAAAATCGGCTTCGTTTTTCAGTCGTACCAGCTAGTGCCCACGCTCACGGCGGAAGAAAATATTTTGCTGCCTGCCGAATTGAGCGGCTATGCAGGCGACGGACGGGGACGCGCCAAAGAGTTGCTGGCCCGCGTCGGTCTCAGTGGACGCGCGCATCACTATCCGGTGCAACTCTCCGGTGGCGAGCAGCAGCGTGTGGCGCTCGCGCGCGCCTTCATTACGCGGCCGCCTATCCTGATGGCCGATGAACCAACCGGCAACCTGGATTCGGCCAATGGCCAACAGGTGTTGGACCTGCTTCTTCAGCTGAACCGCGAAGAAGGCACTACGCTGGTGCTGGTGACGCACGACAGTCGCCTGGCTGGCTACGCCGACCGGATCATAACCCTGCGCGATGGCCTGATACTCACCGACGTTTTGAATGAATCTGTGTTGAGGGCCTAAGCTATGGCGGCAAATGCGACGAGGCCCTTAACAACCAAGTTCGGTCTGAGGACCGCTTCAAAAATCGGCTGGCGTGAACTGCACGCTTCGCCCGGCAAGTTTGTCTTTGTGGTTCTCGCCGTCGCCGTAGGCGTTGCTGCATTAAGTGGTGTCAAGGGGTTTGGCTATGCGTTTCGCGGCATGCTGCTGCGCAATGCCAAGCAGCTCATCGCCGCTGATTTGCAGGCTCAGACGTGGGGGTCGCTCACGCCTGAACAGCTCGCGAAAATTCAATCAATTGGCGCGCGCAAGGGTCAATTCACCCAGGTCACCGAAACCGTATCGATGGCCGCTTCCAATCGGCAGCTTTTCCCGCAGATGATCTCGGTCAAAAGCGTCGATCCGAATGCCTATCCCTACTACGGCAAGATAGGGCTCGAACCGAGTCAGCCTCTCTCAGCTATGCTTGCGAACGATCATTCGGCGGTAGTCACGCCGGAGCTCGAAATGCGGCTCAAGGTGAAAACCGGCGACACCATCCGGCTCGGTGGCAAGGACTTCCGTATCACCGGCACAGTCACATCGGAACCCGATCGCCTCGCCTCCGGATTCGGGCCCGGCATGCGCGTTCTCATCAGCCGTCCCGGTCTCGAGCGCAGCGGCCTCGTGCAGTTTGGCAGCAGGGCGGCCCAACGTTTTCTCTTTAAGTTGAAGCCGGGCAGCAATCTCGACGAAATCAAAGAGCAGCTGAAAGCCACGGCACATCGCATCTTCCTGAGCGACTACCGTGAGGGCAGCCCGGCCGTCGGCAAAGCGCTCGACAACACCACCACCTTTCTCAGCCTGGTCAGCCTGATTGCACTAATCGTCGGATCACTCGGTGTCGCCATGGCCATGCATTCTCATCTTCAGCAGCACATGGACACGATCGCCGTCATGAAAGCACTGGGAGCACGAGCCAGCCAGATCATGCAGATCTACCTGCTGCAGACACTGTGGCTGGGCATTGCCGGAGGTTTGCTCGGTGTTGCCGTCGGTGCGCTGGTCCAGAAATCTTTTCCCTGGCTGATCCATCGCGTCTTCGCGTTGCTGCCGGACATCCCATGGGATTGGTCTTTCAGTCTGCAGGGCATGAGTCTTGGCATTTTAGCCACGCTGCTCTTCACCCTGCCTCCGTTGCTGAGCGTGCGCAACGTCCGACCCAGCCTGGTCTTCCGGCGCGACATGACAGATGCCGCACAGGCCAGCCGGCGCAACTGGCGCGAGAAGATTCCCAGCTACACAGGTACCGCCCTCATCCTCCTCGGCTTCTATGGCATTGCGGTGTGGCTCGGAGGCTCGTGGCAGATGGGTCTCTATTTCATGGCCGGATTAGTCGCGAGCGTTCTGTTACTGGCCGCGATTTCCTCTCTCCTGCTGCTAGTCTTGCGCGGCATCGTTAAAGCTGCACAGGGTAAGCTGCCTATCTTCGTTCGCCACGGTCTCGCCAATCTCTACCGGCCCGGCAATCAGGCTCGTTCGGTTCTCGTGGCGTTAGGCATCGGCGTGATGTTTACGCTGACTACGTACCTGCTTCAGCGCACCGTGCTGCGCGAGGTCAACAGCGAAGGCCCAGGCCGGGAAGGCAACGTCTTTCTGCTCGACATTCGGGATTCCAATGGCTTGAGCAAGCTCATTGCTTCACAACCCGGCGTACGCAGCAAGGTGCAGCTGGTGGGATATATCGTCTCGCGAATGCTTTCGAACAACGGCGTTCCCGCCTACTCTCTGCCGCTCACCAAGGAGCGCAAAGACGACCTGCAGACCATTCGCATCACTACTGCCGCAGCGCTGCCTGACGGGCTCACGGTTCGCCAAGGTTCCTGGTGGCAGGCCGACAAGACTGAACCGGCCTTAGCTGTCTCGGAACAGGCTGAGCGCGATTTCAAACTGCATCTCAATGATCGGATCACTTTTCAAATCGCTGGACGTACTCTCACGGCCCCGCTCGTCGCCGTTTTCCGCCGCGAGCAGCGAGCACCCGTTCGCTACGACCTGGTCTTTCCGCAAAAGGCGTTGAACGGTCTTCCCGTTGTTTACTACGGCGCGGTCCACGTCGACCCGCCGCGGATTCCGCAAGTAGAAGAAGCGCTCTTCGAAAAATTTCCTACTGTCACCGTCATGAACCTCGCGGACGTGCTCACTCGCATTCAGGAAGCAGTCGACCAGGTCGCCCTCGTCGTGCGATTTCTGGCAGCTTTTGCGATTCTGGCCGGGATCATCATTCTTTCTTCGAGCGTCGCCGGAACCCGCTATCGACGCATCCGTGAAGTCGCAGTGCTGAAAGCACTAGGCGCCACGCGGGGCCGCATCACCAGCATTTTTTCCATCGAGTTCACGGTGCTGGGCCTAGTAGCCGGCCTGGTCGGCGGCATCCTGGCGAATGTGTTCACCGGCATCATTGCTGAACGCTTCATCAACGCTCATTTCGATTTCGACTGGATCTCCCTCGTTTTGGTAATGCTCGGCACGGCGCTGCTGGCTAACCTGGCGGGCTGGCTGGCGAGTTCGCGCATTCTCGATCAGCGTCCGCTCGAAGTTCTGCGGGCCGAATAATCCGGTCACAAAATCTCTGAATTAGTTTTCGCGAAACTAACGCTTCTTACTGCAAGCACATAGGCCCTATCGCTCTCACTCGACGCCTAACATTCCTGGCGCGAGCTGCCTTACTTCTATGGGCGATGAACAAGTTCGATCTCGCCCGCCAACTTGCCCGGCAGTCGCACCGTTCGCGCGCCAAAGCTGCGGACGATGTCGATGCCCTGGTCCATCGTTTACTAAAAGAATTGAAGGTCAGCGATCCGACGCGTGAAGTCGAGGATGCCGCCATCCTCCGCGCACCCGTGCCGAGGCCGCGTCGTGAATCGTAGTCTGCGCGGCAAAGCACTGCTCGAATTGATCGACCGCTATCTGCGCGAGGGCGCCGCTATTGAAATCGACGGGCTGGGCAGCTTCAAACTAAGCCCTGCCAACCATGTCATCTTCGAACCCAACGGCCGGATTCGCGTTTTCCTCGCATACGCCGATGAAGATCGCGCCGATGTGAAACGCCTCTACACTGCCTTGCAAAACGCTGGCTTTGAGCCCTGGATGGATCGGGAAAAACTGCTGCCCGGGCAAAACTGGCCGCGCGCCATTGAACGCGCCATTGATCTTTCGGAATTCTTCATCTGCTGCTTCTCACGCCGTTCCGTGGCCAAGCGCGGGCATTTTCAGTGCGAGCTCGATTATGCGCTGAGGGTGGCAGCTCGTGTTCCGTCCGAGGAAATCTTCTTTCTGCCGGTCCGTTTAAACGACTGCGAAGTACCGCGCGAAATCGCCAAGCAGGTCCAGCACGTCGATCTGTTTCCCGATTGGAACCACGGCGTAGGACAGTTGCTCAAGGCCATGTGGCACCAGACTATGCAGCGCGGACAGAAGATTGAGAAACACTAAGCCCCGCTGAGCGCCCGATACAACAAATCGCCAACTCCCAATTTCGCGGCGCTTTTTTCTAGATATGAATGATCGAGAGTGGCGGCACTTCCGCCAACAAGGTCTTCACTATCGCGCGCCACTATAACTCGGACACTTCACCGCCCAATCGGAACCAATGCAGTTTTGCAAGCAGAATGTCTTCTGGCGTGACAAACGGTGTGGGCGCTTTTGAAAAGCCCGTATTTGGCAGATAAATGGCGCGATCCAATTCTTCCATGCCGAGCGCAAACGAGCCCGCGGCAAAGAAATCGAACTTGAATGCCGTCGGAATATAAATCAGGTTGAACGGTTTGCCACGTCGAATCGCTTCCAGAGCCAAGTTGCGGAGGAAAGCGTATGCGGGTCGCTCGTGTGGAAGTCACAGTTGTGGTCGGCGAAGGAGAGCGAAAAATCAAGAGGTGTTTTGGGATCTTCGCGGTCACGCCGGGGCAAAGCAGCACTACGGTGACAGGCGAAAGCGCCCGTTCCACGAGAGGCGCACTGGCAGTTTACGGTAGGGGCGAGACTCAAAAGGGCGAGTGACTTTCCTGTGATTGGCAGCCCATTATGTCTTTCTGTAGGCCTTGCGAGCGAATTCTACCCCAAACCTGGTTACCGCAAGGTGGAATACAATCTCGGCCTCGTCGGCGTGAGGATTGTTGCGCTTGACCGCGGCACGTTGAACGGAATCCCCTGCCTCCCAAAGTGCGACGCCAAGGTTGAGCCGTTCTGAGGGCGTCATCTCTTTCAGACGTCGAAGATAAACGTCGCGCGTTTTCGGAGATGTGTCACCCAATTTCAGGATCTTTTCGAGTATCCAGATCGTCCGCTAGCCTCGTTAGCTCTTACTCGCCAGCTTTTTTTTCGCTTCATGGCCCAGCTTCGAATCCGGAGCCAGGTCCAAGACCTTCTTGAGCGCTACACGGGCCGCGTCTGCGTTCTTCAACTTGTTTTCCGCTTCGGCCACTTTAAAAAAAGCCTCCGCCGAACTCGGGTTGTACTTCGTGGCCCATTCATATCGCTTTAACGCCGCCTGGAATTTGCCTTTGTGCCAGTAATAGTTTCCAACGCGTACATTGCGATCGGACTCCAAGGGATTCAGCACAAACTTCTCGGGAGCCACGGCTTCGTCTTCTTCCGGCAGGGTCGCTTCGTCAGGTACTTTCTGCGGAACTGGGACGCCCTGCGGCGGAGGGGATTGTGCCGGAGGCGGCGCCGGCGTTGCTGGTTGTTGTTGCCCGGCCTTCATTGGCGGGAGCGCGGCGCAAAACAACCATCCTCCGAGCAAGGCCATCCGCAAACTACGTGTCACAATTAAAGTATAAAAGCAGCGAAATGCGCGAATCGAATACCGAATTACGTGAGAAGGTCGCGCAGCTTCCCTTAGAGCCGGGCGTTTATCTCTACAAAGATGGAGCCGGTAAGGTCATCTATGTAGGGAAGGCGAAGAATCTACGCAGCCGCGTCCGCAGTTACTTCAACGAAGACCGTCTAGCCGAAGCCAAAACAGGCAGTCTGATTGCCGAGGCGCGCGGCATCGATTTTATCGAGGTTGATAACAACAAAGAAGCGCTTGCGCTCGAAAACAACCTGATCAAGCAGTACAAGCCGCGCTTCAACATCTTGTTGCGCGACGACAAGACCTATCCTTACGTCAAGCTCACTAACGAAAAGTATCCGCGCGTCTACGTGACCAGGCGAATTTTCAAAGACGGCGCAGGGTATTATGGCCCCTATTTTCCGGGCAACCTGGCTCACCGGCTGGTCCACTTCATTCACCGCCACTTCAAAGTTCCATCCTGCAAACTCGACCTGACAAAGAAGTATTCTCACCCCTGCCTGCAGTTCCACATTCACCGCTGCCTGGGTCCGTGTACACCCGGTTTGACGACCGACGAGGCCTATAAAGAAGCCGTGCGCGATGTGCGGTTGTTTCTGGAAGGCCGCCATCGCGACCTGGCCAACGAACTAGAAAAGCGCATGCGCGCCGCGTCGGATGAGATGCGCTTCGAAGAAGCCGCCAGTTTGCGCAATCTCGTGACAACTGTCCGCGAGATGGACGAGAAACAAAAAATGGCATCCGCCGAGGGTGACGACATCGACATCTTCGCCTATTACGCCGAGCCCCCGCTTATTGCGGTAAATCTTTTCCACCTGCGGCGTGGCAAGATTGTCGATCGCCGCGAACTCTTCTGGGAAGATCAGCCGGATTTCAGTCCAAGCGAATTCTTCGAAGCGCTTCTCAAACAGCTCTATCTCAACAGCAAATACGTCCCTGGACTCATTCACGTGCCCACCGACTTTGAGGATCGTGACGTACTCGAAGACTATCTCTCCGATCTGCGTGGTCGCCGGGTAGAGATTGCGACGCCTCAACGCGGCGCGAAGAAAGCCATGCTGGAGCTTGTCGAAACAAATGCCAAGCACAGCTTCGACCAGCGCTTTCGTGTCATGAAGCCTTCTTCCGACACAATCAAAGGCGCTCTGCAGGATGCCTTAAATCTGCCGGAAGCGCCGAATCGCATTGAATGCTTCGATATCTCGCACATTCAAGGCACCGATAAGGTGGCGAGCATGGTGGTCTGGGAAGACGGCAAGATGAAGAAATCCGATTACCGCAAGTTCATCATTCGCACGGTCGCCGGCAACGATGATTTTGCTTCGATGCGCGAAGTCGTCACGCGCCGCTACAGCAAGCTCCAGGAAGAAAAACAAGCGTTCCCCGGCCTGGTGCTCGTCGATGGCGGTCTCGGGCAGCTGCATGCCGCAGCGGAAGCGCTCGAAGCGATTGGAATTACTTATCAGCCGCTTGCCTCCATCGCCAAACGCGAAGAGTGGATCTACGTGTATGGCCAGGAAGACGAGCCCGTCATCCTCGATAAGTTCTCTCCCATTTTGCACCTGGTACAGACTATTCGCGACGAAGCTCATCGCTTCGCCGTGACCTTTCACCGCACCAGACGCAATGCGCAACGGCTTACTTCGGAGCTGCACGAAGTGCCTGGCGTGGGTCCCAAAACGGTCGAAAAATTGTTGCGCACATTTGGCAGCCTGGAGCGCGTGCGGCAAGCGTCCAAAGAAGAATTAGGCAAAGTTGTTGGCGCAACCGCAGCCAATAAACTGACTGATTTTTTCGCCAGCGATCTTACACGGTCGCCCTTCGTGCAGATCGAACCCGCTTCACAACCGGCTGAGAAGGCCAGCTAATAGCGCGGTGCGATCGGCAATCCGATCCACCAGAATACTTTCATTAACAGCGTGCGCGCCTTCACCCACTCCGCCGAGACCATCTAGCGTCGGAATGCCCAGCGCCGCTGTAAAGTTGCCATCCGAACCTCCGCCCGTCGCGGACTCCTCCACCTCGACGTCCATCTCCGTACCCAGCGTTTTAGCGAGCGCAAACAAGCGCACGATTTCTTTCGTCCTCTCCATGGGCGGCCGGTTCAATCCGCCTTCTACCGTTAGCCGGCAGCGTTTGTCGACTGGCCGCAGCTTGCGCAGTTTCTGATCGAGTGCATCCCCATCGCGGGACCGCGCGATCCGAACATCGATGTCAACATGCGCCTGTGCGGCCACCACGTTAGTCCGGCTGCCTCCACTAATCACGCCCGGATTCACCGTGGTGCCGCGCTGCTCGTTGGTGAATTCAGAGATTCGCGTGATCTGCCGCGCCAGTTCAACCACCGCGCTCGCTCCGTTCGCGAAATCGACCCCGGCATGCGCCGCCTTGCCTTCCACACTGAGCCGGTATCCGGCGATCCCCTTGCGCGCTGTCTTTAACTTTCCCTTTAGCCCGGTGCCAGGCTCGAGCACGAGCACGCAATCGCTCTGCTTCGCTTCCCTCTCGGTCAGTTCGCGCGAGTACTTACTACCTGTTTCTTCATCGGAAACTACCAGCAGCGAAATGTTGCGCCTAACCGGCACATTAAGCTCTCTCACGATGCGGGCCGCATGCAGGAAAAACGCCAATCCGGATTTCATGTCCAACACGCCCGGCCCCCACAGACGCCCTTTGCTTCTGCAGAAGGGCATTGTGTTGAGCGTACCCAGGGGCCAAACAGTATCCGAGTGTCCAATCGCCAGAATGCGCCCCGTCTTCGAACGTCCCGGGAGTCTGAAATCCAGACGCACGCATTTGCCGGAGCCGTCAAATCGGTGGACCTTCGGCACTGCGATGTCTTTTGCCTGCGCAATCAGCAGATCGACCAGCCGGTTCACCGCCGCCGGTGAATCACTGGGCGATTCGCACTGCACCAACTGCTCGATCAACGCAATAATTTCCGTTTTCTTACGAAGCGCATGGCGCAGGAGAGCCTTCATCCGACTGTTATAATATCGATTCCGCTCCTTTCCATGACATCGCTGGATATCCAACAGATTGCTGCGGTATTGCCTCACCGCTACCCGATGTTAATGGTCGATCGCATCCTTGAAATTGGCGACGATTCCATCGTTGGAATTAAAAACGTGACCGTTAACGAGCCTCATTTCAACGGTCACTTCCCTGGCTTTCCCGTCATGCCCGGAGTCCTCATCGTGGAAGCGATGGCGCAGGTGGGCGGCATTCTCATCGGCAGCGTATCTCCCCTTGGTGAGGACAAAATCATGTTTCTCGCCTCGGTCGAAGAAGCGAAATTCCGCAAGCCCGTCGTCCCTGGCGATCAGTTACGCATCGAGATGAAAATGCTGCGCCGCAAAAATACCGTGGCGAAAATGCGCGGCATCGCGACCGTCGATGGCCAGGTGGTAGCCGAAGCCATTCTGATGTGCAAAGTGTCCGACCGGGTCGCGAGCGCAGTTCCCACTCCGGAGGTTCCCGAGCCTCAACTCGCCTGAGCCTCGGACGCGCCGCGAATGGCGATTCACCCCACCGCGATTATCGACCCTGACGCCGATATTTCCCGTGAAGCTGAGATTGGCCCTTATTGCATCGTGGGCAGCAGCGTCACTATCGGTGCTCGCACTCGTCTGTTAGCGCACGTCTATCTCGAAGGCAAGCTCACCATTGGGAAAGACAACGTGTTCTATCCGTACTGCTCATGCGGGGTTGCGCCACAAGACAAGAAATACCGAGGCGAGGCTTCTGAAACGCGCATCGGAGATCGTAACACCATTCGCGAATTTGTTACCATTCACCGCGGCACGGAAGGCGGCGGCATGCTTACCTCGATCGGCGATGGCAACCTGCTGATGGCCTATGTCCATGTCGCGCACGACGTCATCATTCACAACCGTACGATCATTGCCAATGGCGCGACCTTTGCCGGCCACGTCATTGTCGAAGACTACGCCAACATCGGCGGCCTATGCGCCATTCATCAATACTGCCGGATTGGACGCCACGCGATTGTCGGCAGTAACAGCGTCATCAAACAAAACGTCTTGCCGTTTTCCGTGACTGCCACCGAGCACAAAGCCGAAATTTTCGGCGCTAACAAAGTCGGCCTGGATCGCAACGGCTATAGTGCTGACGCGATCGAACCCCTGCAAAACGCCTTCCGCATGTTGACCCGTGCCGGTCTGAACACGACACAAGCGCTGGCCCGCATAGAGGAAGAAGTGCCGCAAACCGACGAGATTCGCGATCTTCTCGATTTTATCCGCACCTCCCAGCGCGGCTTCGTCAAGTGAAATACGGCCTTATCGCGGGCAACGGGCGCTTCCCACTGCTTGCTCTCCAAACAGCACAACGCGAAGGCCACCAGGTCGCCGTGGTCGCTATCGAAAATGAGGCCGCCCCTGAACTGGAGAATTTTGCGACCGCTTTTCATTGGGTCAACATCGGGCAACTGGGCAAGCTGATCGATATTCTGAAACGCGAACAGGTCACCGAAGTGATGATGACCGGCCAAGTCAAGCATGTCAGCCTGTTCTCCGGCATCACTCCGGATTGGCGTCTCCTCAAGCTGCTCACGTCACTCAAAGAGAAGAATACGGCGGCTCTCATAGGCGGCATCCAACGCGTCCTTCACGAAGAAGGCATCGAACTGGTCGACTCGACTCGTCTGTTGAAACCGCTGCTCGCCCCCGCCGGTTTACTAACCCAGCGAAAACTGTCTAAAGAAGAGGAAGCCGATATCCGTTATGGCCAGCGGCTGGCGTCGGTGCTGGCTGCGGCCGACATCGGCCAGAGCGTTGCCATTAGCGAAAAAGCGTGCGTAGCAGCCGAGGCCATGGAGGGCACCGACGCCATGCTGCGCCGCGCCGCCTCGCTCACCAACGGCAAACCGCTGCGCTTGGTGAAAGCATCGCGGGGACGAGACCACTTACTCTTCGATGTACCCGTAGCCGGTCTAACCACCATCGAAACCATGTTGGAAACCGGTACAACAGCGCTGGCGGTTGACGCCGGCCGCACTTTGCTGCTCGACCGCGAGGCCATGATTCACCGGGCCAACGACGGCGGCATCGCAATTGTGGGATACAAAAACGAGGATCAGAAGTGAGTAGTATGCTACGCATGGCGGTGTTCGGCGCCGGCGTCTTCGGACGCCATCACGTGCGCGTGCTCAGCCGCTTGCCCGAGGTTGATCTCGTGGCTGTCGTCGACGCGGATCTCGAAAAGGCTCGCGCACTGGCCGCCGACTATGGCATCGAGGCTGTCTCCACTTTCGACCAGCTGCCTCACGAGATTGAAGCGGCTACAGTCGCCACACCAACCATCACGCATGAAAGTCTCGCTGCCGAACTGCTCGGCTCCGGTGTCGACGTGCTGGTCGAGAAACCGATCGCCGCATCGTCGGAGGCAGGCGAACGACTGACCCACCTGGCCAAAGAGAACGGGCAGATCCTGCAGGTCGGGCACCTGGAGCGCTTCAATCCGGCTGTTTCCAAGCTGGAGCAAGCCGTTACGATCCCGCTCTTCTTTGAAGTACACCGCCTTAGCGTCTTCACGCCCCGCAGCCTCGATATAGACGTCGTGCTCGATCTGATGATCCACGATCTCGACATCATCCTGCACATCATGGGCGAGATGCCGTCCGAAATCCGCGCCGCCGGCATCTCAGTACTCTCTCGAAAGGTCGATATCGCCAACGTGCGTTTGGCCTTCAAAAACGGTTGCGTGGCCAATCTGACCGCCAGCCGCGTCTCCACCGAACAGATTCGGAAGCTGCGCCTCTTTCAACCCGGCGAATATTTGGCGATCGACTACAAGCGCCAGGACCTGACCCGGTTTCACGTTCTCTCCAATCAACAGATCGGGTTCGAAGCCATACCGACTCAGCCCGGTGAACCGCTACAGCTGGAACTTGCCTCTTTCGTCAACACTGTTCGCCAGCGATCGCGGCCCAAAGTGGGTGGCCGCGCTGCGACCGAGGCCCTGCGGCTGGGCGAGGCTATTCTTGCTACGATCGAAGAACACGCTGAAATTGTTTCTGGGACAATCCTACGCGGCGCTCCATCGAAGTGAATTCCATTGCTGTTCCGCCCTCGGACGGAGGCGTTGCTGCTCTTCCGCCCTCCACTGTCGAACTCAATCTGCTTCTCGCCTGGCCCGGCGAGCGCAATCGAAGCTACTGGCTTTGGATTCTTGCCGGATCGGTCGCCCTTCATTTTTTTGTGCTCGTGGGGGGCGCAAAAGTGCCGGGTCTGCTTGGTTATGCGCGCCACCCTGAACGCCAAATCGTCTACCGGCACATCCCCTTGTACCTGCCGCCGGACGTTATGACGCAGAAGGCGCCCAACAAGCAGAAAGTAGCCAAAGAAATCGATCTGGCGGATCTGGTGGAATCCAAACAAACTCAACCGAATCCGGGCGAGCGCCGTCCCAGCGTGCGGCATTTTGAAATCCCGAAGCAGACGCCGATGCGTCAGCTGGCGCGGAACAGCCAGCCGCAAATTCTGCCACAGGCTCCGACGGTCGATCCCAATCAGAACGCCGCTGCACCGGGGCTGCCCGACGGACTGCCGGCGACCGCTCCTCCGCCGCCTACCGACAACCCCGGACCATTTCAAAACATTGGATCGGATGCGCCACTCAATCCTCATCCAAAACTTCTGCCGCCGCGCGGAGGCATCGATGCGGCCGTAAACAAACCCACGCACGACAGCAACGGCCCGCAGTTCTCCATCAGTGACGATGCACCGGAACAGATGATGCCCGGCAATCTCGGAACACTCTCGCAGGCACCTGCGCAACATGCCGCCGTTGAGCTTGAGAGCGATCCGAATGGCGCCGATTTCAAGGTCTATCTGCGAACCATCCTGGGGATCGTCCGCGGCAACTGGCGTCGGGTGATTCCCGAAAGCGCTCGCATGGGAGCACTGCGCGGCAGAACGGTGGTTGAGTTCATCATCAACCGCGACGGCAGTATTCCTAAACTCGTCACTGCCGATCCTTCGGGTCACGATCCGCTCGATCGCGCTGCCGTTGCCGGGTTAAGCATGTCGAATCCATTGCCGCCTTTGCCGGCTGATTACAAAGGATTCCAGATCCGGCTCGCATTTACGTTCGCCTACAACATGCCCGCGAAATGAACCCCGAGAAGCCACGTACTTTAATCGGTCCTATCGTTGCTGCCATCCTCTACGCTCTGTTAATCGTGTTCGCGGTAACCACGCTGAAGGGCAAGGCGCTCATCCTGGCTGTGATCATCGTGCTGGGATTAGCGGCAAAGTCGCTGCTGGACCATTTTCGAAGTGTTTAAAGCTGTAGCCGCAAGCGGCAGCGCGTCAGGATGGCGGAGAGCAGCAGAATAAACGCCGTGAAGACGATGGATTTGCCGACACCGATAACGCCTCTCTCGAACTGCGCGAACACCGCCGAACTCCCCAGCGCCGCATAGAAGAAGTCAGGCAACAAATACGTCAACAGCGTGTTTGAGCCGGCCGGCTTGACGAACGCGGCCCAACTTGTTTTCTTCTTCACATCGCAGATCCAATACAGCAGGAGGAAGATGATCGTGCTCGCGCCGGAGCAGTAAAGACTCCAGCTTGGTGTGGCACGAATTTTTGAAAGGCCCAACGGTTCGAGCAGCCATGCCGCCACCAGAAAGACCAGCGCGCATCCGAGCGCCCAAACTGCCTTGGCTTTGAACGATGAAGCAACCGTGTCGCTCAGAAACAGCGTCGAGATCAGCACGCCCGCCATGGTCATGCTGCAGAACGCGCCATTGTTGAACGGCCATAGGTAGAAGGGAACTTGTTCGGGAAACCGCAGCCACCCGGCGATAGATGCTATGTTCAAAATCACCAACGCCGCACACCAAAGCCAGGACGCCCAGCGCAGTGTTCGCGTCGGGATGTACAAGATGCAAACGGCCAAATAGGTCCAGCCAATCAGGCCGAGAATTTCCCAGTAAGAAAGATCGAGCCACGCCACCTGCCCGCTTTCTGTAACGCGGCGAAACATCGCAAACATGGCGACCATCAGCACTACGCCACTGAATTTTAGAACCCGGAACAGCAGCCGATATCGAATTGATGGCGGGTAGACATTCCAGAACAGGACCGCACCCAGCAGCACGAGCAACGTCCAGGCGCCCTGGCTCATGTGCATCCACTGTTCGCTGCCCTTTTCGCTGTTCGCCAGTGCAATCCCAAGTACGACCAGACTGAAGGAACGCGTCAATACATGCCACCAGAGCAGCGGGATCGAAGGCGTTCTGGCAAGCCGGTGGCGCACCGCCAGCGGAATGGACATGCCCACGATAAACAAGAATGCGGGAAAGACCATGTCCACGTAAGTCATCCCGTTCACCCGGCCCCGGTGATAGGTCCACCACGGCAGGCCTTTCACACTGTCGAGATCATTCACAAAAATCATCACGAGCATCGTCAATCCACGAAACACGTCGATCGACAAAACTCTTGCTGCTCGAGCGGTATCCGTGCGAGGCAGCGCTCCCGATAGCAGCGCGTCAGTGGCCATTGGAATTCCCGGTCAGCCCTTTGTGAATCGCCTGGAGTAGCGCGCCATCCGAGTCACCCGAGTATTCCCAAAACATGATGCCTTCCAGGTGATTCTTCAACACGTACTCGCTCTTCAGCGTTACCGACTGCACATCTTCATACGAGACAAACGTCTTATTCGTCGCATTGTACAGGTAGGGAGCAGAGGCCGCGTCGTCCCAATAGCGGATATATCCGCCCGGCAGCAACGTGTGAACGATGTCTTTGTAGTCGGCTTTCACGTGAGCCTCCTTGCCGGCTTCGAACAATCCGTGGTTCGCCGCATCCACCTCGGACCAGGCATGACCATAGAAGGGCACCCCCAGCACGATCTTCTTCGCAGGGACGCCGGCTTTTCGATAGGCCTTTACCGAAGCGTCGGCCGAAACCGCTTTTGGATCTTTGGGATCGGTGTAGAGCGCGGCGTGATGCCCGGTCAGGCGATCTGAAGTCGGCTCATAGTAGTCGTAGCTCATCAGGTTCACAGAATTGACGTAGCGCTGTACCTTCTTCATCTCCGTATGATCCAGAAAGTCGGGAGCCGCTCCGGTGGCAACCGATGAATACAAGTGTCTGCCCATTTCCTGCTGCTTTCGATTGAGCGCGGCCCGTAGCTCTTTTAGCAGCGATGTGTAATTCTTCTTGTCCTCGGGGCGGTGCATGTTGCCGATCCCTGGCAAGCCCGGATACTCCCAATCGATGTCGACTCCGTCCAGGCGATAATTTTCCACGAACTGGATGGCACTCGCAACGAACTTCGCACGGCTCGCCTTGGTGAGCGCCATGTCTGAAAACTTTCCGGACCAGGTCCAACCACCCACTGAAATCAGGATCGCGAGGTTTGGATTCGCTTCCCGCAGCTTTGTAAGGGTTTGAAAGTTCTCGACGTCATGCGCAAATCCGGCTACAATCTCGCCGTTCTCAATGTTGGCAAACGCATAGTTGATGCGTGTGAGGCGTTTGGCGGCGATCTCGTGCGGATCGAGAGCCCGGTCTTTAGCAAAGACATACGCGATCACATCTTTCTGAGCTTGGGCCGCGGCCGGCGGCGACGCAGCAATCAGGCACGTGCTCAATAGAACGAAAAACAAAGACAATCGCTTCACGTGAGTTTGTAGACCATCATGCACTATTCGTGTACAAACTCTGCGATGTCTCGCATCCAGCTAGAGGAGACACGAAGAACATGAAGGCTGTGCGACTGCACAATTACGGCGGACCAGACCAACTTCATTACGAAGAGACGCCTATCCCTGAGCCCGATTCATCGGAAGTGCTGATTAAAGTAGCCGCCACCAGCGTCAACCCGATCGATTGGGAGATTCGAAGTGGCAGCGCGAAAGATCGTTTCCCGATCCAGTTCCCTTTCATACCGGGTCGCGACGTGGCGGGCGAGATCGTCAAGACCGGTGCGGGCGAGACCGACTTGCAACCCGGGCAAAAGGTCATGGGGCTTGTAAACAAGTCTTACGCTGAATTCCTCACCGCAGCAGCAGATGTCTTGACGATCATCCCTGAGGGCCTGGCCATGGATGTGGCAGGGGCGTTGCCGCTTGTTTTGACCACTGGCGCGCAGCTGATTGAGCATGTTCATCCGAAGTCCGGCGAAACGGTTCTGATTACTGGCGCCTTAGGCAGTGTAGGGCGCGCCGCGGTGTATCTGGCCAAAGACTACGGAGCACGTGTGATTGCTGCTGTTCGCAGCAGCCAAAAGAAGGAAGCTGAGTCGCTGGGAGTTGATCAGGTCGTTTCAGTTGACAGCGATCAGGAGATCGCTGCTCTGCCGCAGTTGGACGCGATTGCGGATACGGTCGACCACGACGTGATCGGCAAGCTACTACCGAAGCTCAAGAAGGGCGGAATTCTTGGATCGGTCGTTGGGAAATCGAAAGAGGCTGAGGGAAAAGACATTCATGTCGAGGTTTTCATGGCGCAGCCCGATCCCGACCGGTTGCAACAGCTCGCCCGCGCTATTCAAAGAGGCGAATTCAGCCTTCCAGTCGCCAAGAAATTGAAATTGAGCGAAGCCGCCGAAGCGCACAAGATAGCGGAGAAGGGCGGCGTGAACGGAAAGGTTGTGCTGCTGCCGTAAGCGAATGTCCTCCGCTCCCGCCATTCGCCCGCTCTCCGAACTAAATGAGTTCAAGGAAGTAGTCCGCCTCCAGCGTGAGATCTGGGGTTTCGAAGACCTGGACCTCCTCCCGCTTCGCCTCTTCGTCGTCGCTAGCAAAATAGGCGGCCAGGTCCTCGGCGCTTTTGAGCAAGATCGTCTCGTCGCTTTTTGTCTCTGCATTCCCGGGTTGAAAGCTGGCGGCAAATCGTATCTTCACAGCCACATGCTCGGCGTTCTCCCCAGCTTTCGTAACACCGGGCTGGGCCGTCAAATGAAACTGCAGCAGCGCCTCTATGCGCTCGCCGCCGGGGTCGATCTCATTGAATGGACATTCGATCCGCTTGAGCTCAAGAACGCGTTCTTCAACATTGAACGCCTGGGGGTCATTGTGCGCCGCTATGTCTACAATCAGTACGGCACCACCTCCAGTCCGTTGCACGGCGGCCTTCCCACCGATCGTCTCGTGCCGGAATGGTGGATCGGTTCGTCGCGGGTAGAGAGTCTGATCAACGGAAATTTGTTCGAGCGCCCCGCCATTCAGGCGCGCATTTCGCTGCCCAATGACATAGCGGAGATCCGTGCCGGCGATCCCAGCGAGGCGCTCGCCATTCAAACCGGAATCGCCGCACAATTCGACCAGCACTTCCGCGCCGGTCTCGCCGTCACCGGGTTTGAGCGCACCGACTCGGCCGGTACATACTTGTTATCTGAATGGCCATCCAGGTAGAACGCATTGTTCTGCGGCACATCCGCATGCCGCTCGTACACTTCTTCGAAACCAGCTTCAGCCGCACGTACGAGCGCGAAATAATCCTCGTCGAAGCCATTGCGGGTGGTGTCTCCGGCTGGGGAGAAGTCACCGCCGGCGAAAACCCCTTCTACAACGAAGAGTGGACCGCCTCCATCTGGCCTTTACTTATCGATTATGTGGCGCCTCGCATTCTCCATCATTCGTTTAACGATGCGTCCGAAGTCGCTGCCCGCACTGCTCATATTCGAGGCCACTATATGGCGCGCGGCGGCCTCGAAGTCGCTCTCTGGGATCTCCAAGCGCGCCAGAAAAATGAGCCGCTCTGGAAGACCATTGGAGGCGGCGCACGTGACGAAATTTCCTGTGGCGTCTCCATCGGTATACAAAACACGGTCGATCAATTTCTGGGGAAAGTCGAAACGGAACTAGCCGCTGGCTACCAGCGCATTAAAATGAAAATCAAGCCAGGCTGGGACATCGACGTCATCCGCCAGGTGCGCGCCCGCTTCCCGCAAATCAAGCTCATGGCCGATGCTAACTCCGCCTACACGCTTGCCGATCTGGATCGCCTGAAAGCTCTCGACGAGTTTTATCTCATGATGATCGAGCAACCACTCGCCCACGATGACATCATCGACCACGCAGTGTTGCAAGCTCAGCTCGCCACACCGATCTGTCTTGACGAGTGTATCCGCTCCGTCCATCATGCCGATCAGGCCATTCGCCTGCAGGCCGGACGCATTATTAATATCAAGCTGGGTCGGGTCGGCGGTTTCACTGAAGCCAAGAAGATTCACGACCTTTGCCAGGCTCACTCGATACCGGTTTGGTGCGGCGGCATGCTTGAATCCGGTATCGGCCGTGCTCACAACATCGCGCTTTCTACTCTTCCCAACTTCGTTCTGCCCGGCGACGTTTCTGCCGGCTGCCGCTACTGGCACCACGATATCACCACACCGCCCATCGAAATCACTGCACAAGGCACCATCCCGGTGAGCAATGGCCCCGGCTTCGGTTACGAGATTGACCGCGACTATCTGGAAAGCCTGGTAGTCCGCCGCCAGGACCTCTCGTGATTTAGAATACTTCGGAGAAGTTCGAACTCTGCCAGCGGCTGACTACCAGCACATTATGCCTCGGGGGCCGCATCCCATTTAGGCTCCATCTCTTTCCCCCATGCATGAGGGTCTTTGTTGTGTATCGCTTCCATCTGCTTTGCGACATCGGGGTGGTTTGCAGTCACGTGATTTACCATCGCATTCACCATTTCATTCCACGATGCGGCCGATAACTTCTGGTCACAACTTCCTCCGAGTTCCTTACATGTCATCGTTTTCATTGGCTCGCTCCTGCTGCAGCCGCCATGACCCGGGGCGTCGTCACCTCTTCCAATCGCGCACGCTCTCCTGTGCTCTCCAGAATGACTCGCGCCGCTTCCGCCGGTACGTCCCAATGCGGAAAGTGTCCGCAACGTTCAAACCAGTGCAAGCGCGCCATGGGGAACAACGCCAGAGCCCGTTGCGCCTGACTCGGGAAACAGACCCGGTCCTGCCGCCCCCAACCAATTGTGATCGGTCCCCGCAGGGAACTAGCTTCAGCCCCTTGCTGCGCGACGCCATACGCCAGTTCATGCAGCAGTTCATCGAACGAAGGCGAAGCCGCATAGCTCCGCATTTCTTCCAACGCCACCACGGGAGACAGATCCCAAGGCCGTGCCGAAAGCTGTGTCAGTAGGAGCGTGCGTCCCAGTGGATTGCCCGTCAAGAACGGCATCACTGGCTGCAGCAGCCGCACCAGCTTGATGGACAACCCAATCGAGGTCGCAAAAAATCCCCGCTCCCAACCCTGCCAGAAGCCGCCAGGATCGAGCGACACGGTTGCTCCCACCACTCCGCGCCGCGCCAGTTCCAACACCAGCCGCGCTCCCATCGAACTACCCACTACATCGACACCGATCAGGTTATGCGAATCCAAAAATTCGCTCACCGCACCGGCCAGTGTGGCGATGGATACCTCACCTTTCAGAGGCGGCGTTTTGCCGAACCCGGGCAGGTCGATGGCAATGACCTCCCGCTGCGCAGCCAGTTCGTTTAAAACAGGCCGCCAGGAACGCCACGTACCGCCGAGTCCATGAATCAACAAGAGCGGCTGCCCGTTGCCTCGACGGATTCCATTCATCTTCATAGCTGCGATTTCCTCTTCGCAGTACGACGCGTCCTCTCACGCCTTGTTTCTATGTTCTATTGAGCGCCGGCCTCCTCCAGTTTCAAAAGCAAGCACAGGCCGCGATCCTGCGCCACCAGGCGAAAGAGGAACTTCGGCGGACTTGGGCGCGGGTCGCGAGTCCGTTGTGCGCGCGAATTCCTTAAAAAGTGATGCGAGCCGTCAACTGAATTGCTCGCGGTCCTGCCCCCTCCGCAGTCTGCAGACTCGTGATCTGCCCAAAACCCTCCGGCACGCTGCTGTTCAAATTGCCCGGCGGTGCGTAATTTGGATGATTGAAGGCGTTCGACACCTGCGCCCCGATCTGCAGCCGCGCCGATTCCACCAGCGCCACACTCTTCAACAGCGACAAACCTACCGCGCTCGTATGCGGCCCCGACACACTGCCCTGCGCCGCGCTGCCAAATCGCCCAATGTTGTCTCCTGGATCTACAAACGCAGTCGGATTAATCCACTGACTGATCGACTGACTCGCAGAGGGGCTCACCCCGGCCACCGCATCTGCCCGGCCCCCATTTGCGTTGAACAAGTTGTATCCCGTGCCCGATGGGTCACTGTTGGTTGTCACCGTCATAAACGGCCCGCTCTGAAACAGTAGAATGCCCGACAATTCCCATCCTCCGATCGCCGCATTCACCAGCCGACTGCCCGAATTTAGAAATGCCTTTCCCTGCCCAAAGGGCAAATCGTAAAGAAAAGTCGCCAGGAACCGGTGCCGCCGTGTGAACGAGACGTTCCCGTAATCCAGCGCTGGATTGTACGGATCGGAAATCGTCCCGCCGCTCTCGCCCGCAAAGTTATTGGCCGACGAAGTAGCCACACCCTGCGCATTCGAAAGGTTTTTCGTGAATGCATAGCTCGCCTGGAACTGCAATCCCTGCGACATCCGCTTCTGCACCGAAACCGTCCCCGCGTTGTAGTTACTAAAACCGGCGTTCGTCTGGTACGAAATGTATTGAAATAAAGGAAATGGCGCGTTCCCTCCCAACACGCTGTAACCAGCCGTGTTCGCGGGGATCTGATTGCTGTTCTCCAGAATGCCCAGGTTCGATCCGTGATTGCCGTCATACGACACCCTGATTCCGACACCCTTCCCCAAATCCCGCTCCACCGTCACATCCCACTCCTGCACATACGGATCTTTATAATGAATATTCGTCGCCAGATAAAAGCTCTGTGAACCCGGTTGCGCAATGTTCGAGGGCCAGGCATATGGCAGCGTGTAAGTCGGCTGTCCATTGCTCCCGATCGTATTCGTAAAGGTCGCCACGTCGCTTGCTTCCACGGCCCAGGCGTTCAGCACCGCCGACCCGAGCAGCGTTTGAATAAACTTCCCGTAGCCGCCCCGAATTACCGTTTTGTCATCGTGAAACGGTCGCCAGGCAAAACCCAGTCGCAGGGCAAAGTCGGTCTTCTGCGAATAGCGCAGCGAGGCCGGCACACCCGCCTGCGCCGCCGTCAGTATCGGTGTCGGCGCAATCGATTCCGCAAATCCCGGATTCACGATGGAAAGCGTTTGTTGCACCGGCACAATCACCGCCCCGGGCACTGTGACTCCGTTCTGCACACTTGTGTACGCCGGATCGAAGTTCGCCAGATTGTTGTAATGGTCGCGGAACATCGGATGATACTCGTATCGCAACCCCACATTCAAAGTCAGATTCGAAGCGATCTTCCAATCGTCCTGCACGAAAAATCCCAAGTGCTTGGCATACGAACTCGTGTCCGGCTGTAGCACCGTCGCGATCGTACTCGAATCCGGATAGCCCAGCAAGAACGAAGCCACCGGCGTTGCCGATCCGCTCCCTAAAAGAGAATTCAGCACTGAACCATTAAACGTATAGGTACCCAGACGATTATTCGCAAACACGTTGGTGTAAAGTCCATGCAGCGCCCGAAAATCACCGCCGTATTTCATCGTGTGCTTGCCCTTGGTCCAGGTCAGCGTATCGAGCACCTGCTCGGTCCCTTCATTGGTATTCTGCGACTGACCGAAGATCCCGACAAAGCCGGCAATGCTGATCGTGGGCACGGCAGAGCCTGCGGGCAGCGGGCCGGGAAGGCTTGTCAGCCCGAGTTCATTCGCTACATCGGTTGCCTTCTGATTGATCCCATTAAACGTATGGTCCCCGCTGAAGCCCACGCGAAATTCGTTAACGATGGTGGGAGTAAACACATAGTTGTCCGCCACAGTCAGGGCATCATCCACTTCCGGCGCCGCCACGTTTCCCAGCAGCGGCGAACTCGGCAGAGAGTCCGAGCCGAAACCAGACAGCGGCACTTGCGTCACTCGCCGGTTCTTATAGGTGAACCGCGCATACACCTGGTGCTTTGCTCCCAAAGTCTGGTCTAATCGCACATCCCCTTGATTGCTATTGATGGGCACCTGAAAGCTCGCCAGATAGTTATTCGAAACCAGCCCGGGCGCTCCATAATTCGGTAGCGGGAAAAAAGCATTTAAAGCCTTTTGCGAATAGGCCGAGATCCGGCTCGCAGGAATGATGTTGCCGGGATAGCCGGTTAGCGCGTTTGGATCATTCGCCCCGCTTCCCGTCGTCAGATATTCCGACAAGTCTCCGTTCCGCATCGCTTGTGTCGGCACACTCTCGATAGCGGTCACGTTCTTTGGCAGCCGCAGCGCTTCGAAACTCCCAAAGAAAAACGTTTTGTTCCGCCCGTTATACAGCTTCGGTATCATCACCGGACCGCCCAGGTATATCCCGAAATTGTTCATCTTCAGCGATGGCGTGATGTGGCTGAACGTGTCCCCGGCGTTCATGTAGCTGTTTTGCAAATTTTCGAAAACGCCGCCGTGAAATTGATTGGTACCGGCCTTCGAGACTGTCGAAATATCCGCAATCCCGCCAAACTCCGCTGGATTGATCGTCTCTCCAATGCGTATCTCTTCAATCGCATTGAACGAAGGAAACAACTCCGTAATCGCTCCGTTCGTCGCCGGCCCCATCGAACTGATCCCGTCGATGCTTAGCGCGATCTGCGTCGGCTGCGACCCCGCCACTGAGATGTTCCCGTTCGGATCTGTCTGCACCCCCGGCTGCGCCGTCAACGTAGACATAGGGCTCGTCGATCCGTTCGCCCGCGACGTGATGGCCACCGGTAGATCGATTAATTCCCGGCTGCCCTTCGTCTCTGCAATGTTAGATGTGTCGGTCTGCACCACCGCCGTCCCAGCCGATTCCACATTCACGGTGGTCTGCTGGGTAGCCAGCTTCAACTCGGCATCCAGCCGCTTGGTCTCGCGCGAGGTCAAGCTCACGCCCGTGATCTGCTGCGTGCCAAAGCCCACCGCCTCGATCGTCACTTCATACGTGCCGACATCGATATTCGAGAACTCGAAGGTGCCTGTCTGATCCGTCACTGTCGCACGCGACGCATTCGTGCCTTTGTTCAGCAGCTGCACTTTGGCGTTCGGAACTACCGCACCCGTGCTCTCCTTCACCGTCCCGAGGACTGTGCCAAAGGTAGACTGACCGGACGCCTCAGGCGTCAAGACCAGTAGCAACCCACAGACAGCCGCCACACACTTCCACGAATTTCTCTGGAATTTCGAATGCTGTTTAGACAATGGTCTGACTCCCTTTCTCAACACGATTTTTTACTCGTGCTTCGTGAGCCGGGAAGCAGGAAAAAGGTGGGGAGCGCCACAAATCGGCGCTCAACAACAACTGGCTAAGTTACTAACAAGCCGACGAGGGACTCTCGAAAGTCCACGGCAGTTTCTACGGGGTGAAGGTTTTCGTGAGGATAACGGAGTTTCAACTTCGTGTCAATAGCAAGTCGTTTCTTTGTCGTTAGTATGTCGAACCTGAAGTCGAATCCTATCCGATATGATGTTCTGACGGGTGGTGAGAGCGATTCCGAGACCCTCGGGATCAACTGGTATCTGATCGATCGGGTGCGATTGACCGCCAATTGGGTGCATTGGCACACGAATAATGGCAGCGGCACTTATACCGGATCGGATCGGGGCGACAGCGCCGTTGGACGGGTACAGGTTTCTTTCTAACCGCTTCAACAGAGGAGAATGACATGGACAAGGAAAAGGTAGCGACGGTTTTGGTCATCTCGCGCATGGTGACGGCGCCGCTTTCTTCGAGCGGGTCGCCGATGACGTCGACTGGACTGTCGAGGGCACCCATCCGCTTGCCGGCCGCTACCGCAGCAAGCAGGCATTCCTCAAGGGCACATTCGATAAGCTAGGCAAAGTTCTTCCAGATGGCGCCGAGCTGACGGTGCAAAATATCCTGATTGATGATGATTGGGCAGTCGTCGAGCTCCGCTCGAACGCTACCGCCAGCGACGGACTGCGCTTTGACAACGATTATTGTTGGGTCTGCCGCTTTGCGGCTGACGAGATCGTTGAAGTCCGAGCATATCTCGACAGTTGGCTCGTCGGCGAACTCTTCCGGCGCAACCCAATCTGAATTCCGGGCGATAACCATCACCGTCATTGCGGGCAAAATGCCCGTTGGGGGACAGATGAATGCTTTATGAAATCGCAACTCTCGGAGGCTCGGTTTTTGCCAGCAAGGACGCCCTGCCGGGTGTACGTGCCTGGGTGAACGAAGCGATGGCGGGGACCCTGCTCGGCATTTGGCACACAGATATCGGGAGGATCGGCGAGTTGCTCGTCCTGCGCAGTTTCGAGGACGAGGAGGCGCTGCGAGCGGAGCGCCAACGGGCCTTGCTGAGCGAGGATCCGTTCGGAAGCCCCTCGGCCCAGGTTCGACTGACAATGGAAAGCTATGCGCTTTTCCCGTTTCTGGCGGACCCTACTCCAAAAACTTATGGCGGCACGTTCGAGTTTCGCAACTATCATTTGACGCCAGGCGGCTTGCCGGGCACGATGGCTGGTTGGAAGGCTGCGATCGGACCGGCGCACGCCTATACCGACCACCTTGTTGCAACCATGTACGCGCTCGACGGCGCTCCTCGGATCACGCACATCTGGGGCTTCGCGAGCGTCGAAGAACGAAACCGGCTGCGCCGCGAGCACTACGCAGCGGGCTTATGGCCGCCCAAAGGTGGACCCGAGCGGATCGCTTATGCGACCTCAACGATCGCGCTCGCCGAACTGGGTTTGCCCATTTGTTAGATTCTGTCTGGAGTTCATACCGAATACCAATATCGTCGCCGAAGTCGCAGTTCGAGATCGCGACAGGCGTCCGGTGCGAGTGAAAAGCGTCCCCCTCCCGGGCGCTGCCAGGCTCCACTCCTGCCGGGGCGGTCTTACCAGTTCCGGGCGAAGGTGGAGTAAATAGCGTCCCTTGTCTTGTGGCAGTAAAGCTCCCACAATCTTCGTTACCGTTCACCCGCAAGACTGCGCAACCGTTCAGCGGCAAATTCGGCGGTGATGTCGCGCTGTGGAGAGCCCAGCATTTCGTATCCGACCATGAATTTGCGCACCGTGGCGGAACGCAGCAGGGGCGGATAGTAGTGCGCGTGCAGATGCCACTCCGGATGTGGCAGGCCGTTGGTTGGCTGCTGATGAAAACCCATCGTGTAGGGAAAGGGGACCTGAAATAGATTGTCGTAGCGCGTGGTGATTTGTTTGAGGATGCGCGCCAGGGCGGAGCGGCCCTCCGCATCGAGTTCGGGAAGCGAGGCCATATGCATTCGTGGGAGTAACAGCGTTTCGAAGGGCCAGACAGCCCAGAACGGCACGACGACGACGAAATGATCGTTTTGGCAAACGATGCGCTCGCCGGACTTTAATTCGAGTTCGAGATAGCGGCACAGCAGGCAGGATTTTTGATTTTCCAGATAATGCCGCTGATTCTCTTGTTCCTTCTCCAGTTCATTTGGGAGCGACTCGTTGGCCCAGATCTGGCAGTGCGGATGGGGATTGCTGGCGCCCATCATTTCGCCGCGATTCTCAAAGATCTGCACCGAGTTTATGAAGTCGAGCGCGCCGAGTTCCTGATACTGGCTGCTCCAAAGATCGACCACGGTTTTGAGTTCCGGAACGCTCATACGTGAAACGGTGAGACTGTGGTCGGGAGAAAAGCAGGCGACGCGGCACAGGCCTCGCTCGGTTTCGGCAACGAGCAGGCCGTTCTGATCGAGCGAACCGGATGGCACGTCGGGTCGCAGCGCTGCATAGTCGTTATGAAAAACGAAGGTGGAAGAGTACGGCGGATTGCGCGCGCCACCAGCACGCTCATTTCCGGGGCAGAGATAGCAAGCCGGGTCGTAGTGCAGGGCGGTGGGCGAAACGGGCGTTTCGATCTGCCCCTGCCAGGGGCGCTGCGTGCGGTGCGGAGAGACTAAAATCCATTCGCCCGTGAGGGCATTCAAACGACGATGAGGCTGCTCTTTGAAGTCGATCAAAACGCCTCTATTATGGCTCGGGGTGTATACAGCGATTTGGTGGCAGCTGCCGAAAGAGTATCTCGAGAAGGCAGGTCATCCGCTGGATACGCGCAGTGAATCGGATGCAGGGTGCCGGTAAGACAGCCAAAGACTTCTATGGCATTTAGGACGATGGCAAAATAGGGGAGCTGATAGCGCCGTAGATCGGTCGGGGAAGCAGCGCGGCTGTGTTTACCCAAAGGTCACACTCTATCGAAGCTCATGGACGCACCGGCTGTATCAATTCGAGCTTGGGCACGGCAATTGGTCGCCGCGGAAGCAGCGAACCAGTCCCCGTCCGATACGCAGTCGGAGCAGGCAGGGCGAGTCTCTGAGAAATTACGCATTTCCCTCACTCGATTCCTCGGAGCCGACGGGTTCGCGGCACTGTTGCGGCGCGCTCTGGCGCTCGCCAAGGCAGATAACCCTTCCTTGCGAAATGTGAAAGTCACCGTGGACGGTCACCTGGTCGATACGACAGAATTCCCCGCTGTTGCAGCGTCGGATATAGATGGGGGAGCCGCGATCACCGAACATTTGTTGGGATTACTAGTTACCTTTATCGGCGAATCCCTAACGCTTCGTCTAATACGTGAAGTTTGGCCCGATGCCTCATTAGACGAATAAATATGGAAGCCCAAGTTTTGAAAAATCAGGTTTTATGAACGAACCAGTAACCATTCGGCAAATGCCCACCGGCGTGCCCGGCCTTGACGAGATCCTCGGCGGCGGCCTCCCCGAGTACTCTTTCAACATCGTCGCGGGCGCCCCAGGATGCGGCAAGACGACGCTTGCGCATCAATTCGTTTTCGCCAATGCAACTCCCGAACGGCCGGCGCTGTACTTCACGGTTCTGGGCGAGCCGGCCGTCAAGATGTTGCGCTACCAGCAGCAGTTCACCTTTTTCGACCCATCTAAGCTGGAAGGCGCAATCCGCTTCGTCAACCTCAGCCAGTACGTTCTGGATCGAAGTCTCGGCGAGGTCCTCGAGGAGATTGTTAAGAACGTCGAGGACTTCGACGCTCGTATCGTAGTGGTGGACTCGTTCCGCACCGTGGTGCGGAAGGCGCAAGCCAGTGAAAGCGAAATGGAACTGCAGGGATTCGTGCAGAGACTGGCGCTGCACCTGACCAGCTGGCAGGCTACCTCGTTCCTGGTTGGTGAATATGCCGACGGCGAGATCCGCGATAATCCGGTGTTCACGGTTGCCGACGGGCTGTTCTGGCTGTATCAGAGTACCGAGCGAAACTCGATCGTGCGCAAGATGCAGATCATGAAACTGCGTGGCCAGGAGTCTGTTCCCGGGCTGCATACCTTCCGCATCACCCAGGCTGGACTGCAAACCTTCCCGCGCACCTTCGGCCTTTCTCAGGAATCCGTTCACCCTAGGGGGCAGCGGCGTCTTTCGTTTGGAGTCCCTAAACTCGATGCCGTGATGGGCGGGGGCATCCCCAACGGCAGCAGCCTGCTGCTGGCCGGTCCGTCCGGATCGGGCAAATCGATACTGGCATCGCAATTCATTGCCGAAGGGTTGCGCACAGGTGAGCCGGGCGTCGTGGCCATCTTCGAGGAACTCCCGGCCGATTTCAACCGCCGGTCCGCCGAATTAGGCCTCGATTTCGAAACGCCTCAAAAAGATGGCACTCTCAAGGTCATCTACATCCGGCCGCTGGACCTCTCCGTCGATGAGACGGTTCACGAGATCATGAACGCCGTGAAGCAGATCGACGCCAAACGGGTGGTAGTCGATTCGCTGGTGGGCTTCGAAATGGCGCTGGCCCCGGACTTCCGTCACGAATTTCGCGAGTCGCTCTACCGGATGATCGGCGCAATGACCCGTCTGGGTGTGACGGTCATCAGCACAGTAGAGGTCGAGGAGAGCTTCACATCAATGAGTTTGAGCAATTTCACGATCTCATTCCTGGCTGACGACATCCTCCGGTTGAGGTATGTCTCGATCAATGGACAACTCCGGAAAATGCTGCTGGTAGTCAAGATGCGCGGCAGCGCGCACAGTATCGATATGTGGGAATATCAGATCACCGCCAAAGGCGTGATTGTCGGCGAGCCGCTTCGTGGCTACCGCGGCCTCACCAGCGGCATTCCCGGGCCATGGTCCTTGGCATCCGGGGAGACTCTTCCCGAACCTCGGAAAGATTAGAACCCGAAGTCGCATTGAGAATCGGAAGTAGAACGGAATGAGTAGTCCTCCAAAAATGGCCGGCAGCAAGGTTTCACTGGAGTCGGTATTGAGCACCAGCAAGTTGAAGGCGCGGCCGACCCGGCCGCCCGATTACCAGACAGAGAATCGCGCGTTGCGTGAGATCGCTCAGCACATGGCCGATTCGCCCGAAACCACGCTTCAGACACTCGCCGAGGTGGCTATGCAGATTTGCCGGGCTGGTTCGGCCGGTGTCAGCCTGCTCTCCGAGAAGAACGGCGACTTCTACTGGCCGGCGGTCGCGGGCGCCTGGAAGACAAAAATCGACGGCGTGACGCCACGCCATGTTGAGCCTTGCAGTGTCGTACTCGATCGCAACGCGGTGCAGTTGTTCACGTATCCCGAACGCGACTACCCCGATCTGATTTCGCTCTCGCCGCCCATCGAGGAGGCGCTTGTGACGCCTTTTTTCGTGAAGGGAAAAGCGATCGGTACTGTCTGGTTGGTGGCCCATGATCCGGCTCGCAAATTTGACGCCGAGGACCTGCGCCTGCTCGAGAGCCTCGGCCAGTTCGCCGCGGCGTCCTACCCGCTCTCGGCCGCGCTCGAAGCGCAGCAGCAACAATCTCAGTCGATGCGGGACATCAACGAGGCGCTGGTAGTCTCGGCGGTCCGCCAGCATGAATTGACCGAGCAGGCCCAGAAAGCGGAGACGGCCTTGCGCGAGAGTGAAGAAGAACTCTCACTCGAACTCGCCGCCACCCAGCAGCTCCAGGAAACCAGTACGCAATTGGTTCGGGAAGACAAAGTCGAGGCGCTGTACGAACAGATCCTCGACGCAGCCGTTGCTATCATGCGCTCCGAGTTCGCCAGCATTCAGATGCTCTATCCCGAGCGCGGACCCGCCGGCGAACTGGGGCTGCTGGGGTATCGCGGATTCAACCCGCAAGCCGTCCGGTTCTGGGAGTGGGTGCGGCCCACTTCGGAAAGCACCTGCGGCCTCGCTTTGCGCACGAGCCAACGAGTCATCGTTCCGGATGTGCAAACGTCGGACGTGATGGCAGGTACCGAGGATCAGGCGGCCTGCCTTCAGACCGGCATCCATTCAGCTCAGAGCACGCCGCTAATCTCGCGTAGCGGAAAACTGCTGGGGATGATCTCAACCCATTGGCGCGAGCCCCATCAGACGGCGGAGCGTGACTGGCGCCTGCTGGATGTATTGGCGCGCCTGGCCGCCGACCTGATCGAGCGATCGCAGGCAGAAAAGGCCTTGCAAAGTCTTAACTCCGATTTGAAACACTTCTCTTATGCGGCATCCCACGATCTGCAGCAGCCCCTGCGCATGGTGATGAGCTACACCCAGCTTCTGGCAAAACGCTACAAGAGCCGGCTCGACCCGGAAGCTGATGAATTTATCACTTACATCGTGGACGGTGCCCGGCAGATGGAAACCTTGCTGACCGATCTGCGCGAGTATTGGTCGGTAAACGAGCATAAAATTGAGAATCTTGGTCCCATCGACTGTAGCCTCGTGCTCCAGAGAGCGCTCTCCTACCTTGATGTTCCTATCCAGGAGAGCAACGCCGTCGTCACTCATGATTCTTTGCCGATGGTCATCGCGGAAGAGTTTCCATTAACCCTGCTATTCCAAAACATCATCGGTAACGCAATGAAGTATCACAGGCCGGAAATGCCGCCCAGAATTCACCTGTCCGCCCAACGTAGCGCCGCCATGTGGAGGATTTCAGTGACGGACAATGGCATCGGCATTGAAGACAAATATCTGCAAACAGTCTTTGCTCCTTTTAAGCGGCTGCATGGAGCGGAGTACCCGGGCACAGGCCTCGGCTTAGCCATGTGCCAGCGGGTCGTGGAACGGTATCGAGGCCATATTTGGATCGAATCGAGCTATGGCCAGGGATCGACGGTTCACTTCACATTGCCTGCTTAGTTTGTTTTTGTCGAGAGGAGGGGAGCTTGCTGCCGCGGGGACAGCGATTTTAGCCAGTCCAATCCAGGCGGATTGAGATCGCTGCTCGGAGTGGTTCTAAGCGGTTTTAAGTTTCGTCGTGTTACAACAAGCCTGAGCGAGTTATAGGAAGTAAAGAAGACATTCATGCGCAAGCCATTGCGTAGTGAGGCAAATTCGCGCGACAGTCGGCTGCTCGACTTTGAGTTGGAGAGGGCGTTCCCTCCCGGCATAGCGTTCGGGTGGGTGCAATCGTTCAATCGGAGCACCGCAATATTTCCGTCGGTCCGGATCGGGCGCACGACCCCAGAATTCGTCCGAAGATCCGCGGGATCGCGCGTTACCAGCCCGGCTGTATCGAGGCACCCGGTAACGGCGAAGTCATTCACCACCTTCGCCCGTTCACGGTCGATATAAGGAGCAGTGGCATGTGTCCAATGGGCCACTTCAAATCGGAAAGCGATGTCTTCGGCGGCGGTTCCGAGCCAGACGTTCGACTGGTGAGGTTCTTTCCACAACCGCACATGATGACGTTTTTGAACAGTGTCAAGAGACTTCTGATAGACAAAATCGGACGGCACTTCATTTAGCAGCAGTGTATCCATCGGAGCCCTTTCGTAGCCAACCCGCTCGGCGAGCGCGTGATACATCCGAAATAGTGAAAGTGGCGACTTGCGTTCGGCCTGGGCCCATCCGGCAGCACGAAAGGCGCGATCCATCTCCTCGCGGCTGCCCAGAAACACCAGGTTGACGAGATCGGAGGGTAGATGTTTCTTAACCGCTCGTTGCGCAGTCTGAGTCAGCAGGTGCTGGATATTTCTATCATCGTCCGGCGAAAAGGAGGTAACGCCGATTGGCTCTGTAACACTGGATCGGAGCGAAGCCGGAGCAGTTAGACGGAGGATTAATTCAGTGCCTGGAGGAAAGTAGATTTCCGGAACTGCGGCTGGCGCAATAATGGATTTCGCGCCCCAGAGGGGCACCCCGGCAACCGGTGCGATAAACAGCAGCGGAGTCGTGGCAAGGTCTAAACTTGAAGACACGCTGGCGGCCGGGTGAATGCCGCGCACTGTACCGGCGACATCTACCCGCTCCTTAGCGTTTTCCACTTCGATTAACTCAGTTTCGATGGGAATGGTGTTCCCGTTCGGAAATCCTAGCGTCGGGAAATGATAATGAATGCTGGCGGTGGTCTGTTTCAGGCCGAAGCCGAACCGCTTCACGCTTTCCACGGATCCGATGACTCTCGATCCTAGCGGAACCAGGATCTGCCCATGAAAGCTGATGGGCGCAATGAGCGTGCCTTCTACCTGGTCTCCGGTTTGGAGATGCGAGAACCCGTGGCTGTGAGCAAGCGCACTTCCAGGGTGGTGCCTTCCGGCAAAGTCTGCCCACGCAGGGGTAAGGAAAACGGAATCAGTATGAAAGAGGCAAGCAGTGAAACACTGCGGGCGAACTGGTACCCAGAATGGTTCGCGATCATTACAAGTCTGCTCTAATCTCAAGCTATAGGTGGGACGGCCTCCAGGTGCTCCTGTTACTTATTGGAGTTGGCGCGGTTGATGTTTTTCATAAGTATCGCCCCACTTACATCATTTGAGTTTGCAAGTATTGCGGGACGGTTGCGGGTCCAGTGTTGCGTCAAATGTTTTATAGTGAGGACGATTGACGAATCTGCCCAATCTGCTGACTCTGGTGCGCATTTTTCTGGTGCCGCTACTGGTAGCGGCGCTAGTCCAGCACAGTTTAAGCGTGCATTGGAACGGCAGGATGATTATCGCCAACGATTTTTTCGCCCTGCTGGTGTTTTTGGCGGCGGCACTCACCGATTTGTTAGATGGCTACCTGGCGCGACGCTGGAAACAGGTAACAACGGTAGGTACGCTGCTCGATCCGGTGGCAGACAAGCTGCTCATATCGGCCGCGCTGATCTCGCTGGTCGAAATGCGGCTGCTACCGGGATGGCTGGTCATTCTGATTATCAGCCGGGAATTTGCGGTTTCGGGGTTGCGCAGCATCGCGGCGGCGGAAGGCTTCACCGTCAGAGCGGGCGAGTTGGGCAAATCGAAGATGGTGTTGCAGGTGGTCGGCGTCACCCTGGTTTTGCTGTCGGTGCGCTTTACTGGACTTCGGCCGTTTGCGCTGGCTTGCATGTGGGCGGTGGTGGTGTTCGGGCTAGCCTCGGCGGTCGACTATTTTCGGCAGTTCTGGGGGAAAGTGGACGGAAGCATCAAACTACGTCGGCGGAACGAGCTTATTGCATTGGAGCGTCAGAAGCGGCGTCTGCAACGGGTACTGGCGAAGCAGGAAGCAGCACAAGCGGCTGCGGCGCGGCACTCCAGCTGATCAGTTCGGAGTTGAGCGCCTGCGGCGGAAGTTTGTTCCAGGAGACATGGACCGAGTCGGCGATCACTTCGTAGCGATTCTTGGTGAAAAGAACAGTCCGTGCTTGGCCGATAGGTCCTAAAGCACCTAAAGCTTTCCCGTTAAAGACAACTCTTACAACACCCGCATTGCCCGTTTTGATGCGGGCCGTGCGGTGACCTTCGAGCCTTTTGGTTTCGGCGCGCTCGAGAATACCTTTAAACGATTGCTTGCCATCGGCGATGATGGAGAGCCAGGCAGGCTCGGTGGCAGAGAGGGCCAGCGTGAAACCGCCAGTGTTCCGCGACAGGTCAGCCGAAGGAGGGGTTGCGGGAGAGGACGGCTGTTCCGCCGAAGGAGAAACCCGGGATGCATTCGGCTTGGCAGTCTGCCAGAGGGCATAGAAGCCGGAACAGGCAACCAGCAGGAGGGCGAACGAGGAAATCGCGTAAATTAGCTTCGGGTTCCGTTTTCGGCCCACACACAGAGCCGGCACGTTGGGAAGCGGCGCGCCTCCTTCCCCAGGCATGAGCGGCACCGGTATGGATTCGACAGCGACCGTGACCGCAGATTCGAGCGCGGCATAGTTCAAGCCCACGTTGCCGGCAATTTGGCGCACGAAGCTCTTGTAGAGGAAAGCGGAGCTGATAGCGTCGAGATCGTCGGCCTCAATGGCCTCGAGAGTGCGGAGAGAGATGCGCGTGGCAGAGTGGATGTCTTCGAGCGTGCGTCCCTGCGCTTCGCGTGCGTGGCGGAGTTTTTGTCCGACAGACTGCATAAGTACCTGACAGTTCTTTGGTGGCGTTGTACGGCTATAATACTACAGTCTCACCCGGTTGAAATACAACGGGCTATAAGACATTTTAATCGCAGTCCGAGACATAAGATAGCTCCATGAACGTCAGTATGGTAAGCTCGCTTATCTTCGCTCGTCTTCTTATTTTTCTGTGGCTCTGCCTCGCAGGCTCTAGCGTGCAGGCGGCGGCCACTCCCACGACGGCGAAATTTCAGGGTGGGGCGGCCCTGCAGTACACCAAAAAGGCGACGTCCTTTGGGGAACGGCCGTCGGGTTCAAAAGCTTTGGAAGACATGCGGGCGTGGATCGTCGCGCAACTGAAGCCGCTCGGCGGCGAGATCTCGATGGATACCTTTACCGGACACACCCCGGCGGGTCCAGTGGCGATGACGAATATCATCTTGAAGTTTGGGGGGAGTTCGGGGAAGGCGGTGGTGGTGGCCGGGCACTACGACACGAAGAAGATTCCGATGGTGCATTTTGTAGGAGCGAATGACGGCGGATCGTCGACCGGATTTCTGATCGAATTTGCCAAAATAGCGGCCGGGATGAAGCACGCCGATAACCTGTTGATTGTGTTCTTCGATGGCGAAGAAGCGACTGGCGAATGGACGGATACCGACAGCAGGTACGGGAGCAGGCACCTGGTGGAGAAGTGGTCGTCCGACGGAGGACTGGCGCGCGTCAAAGCGCTGATCAATGTCGACATGATCGGGGACCGGAATCTGGACATTTCTAACGATTCGAATTCTTCCGAAGCGTTGCGTGCACAAGTGAAGAAGATTGCCGAGCAGTTAGGAGATGCGAAATATTTCCGAACCGAAGCGGGCGGCATCGATGACGATCACAAGCCATTTACCGATTCGGGCGTGAATGCGATCGACATTATCGATCTGGATTACGGGCCGAGCGGCGGCTACTGGCACACCGCGCAGGACACGATGGATAAGTTAAGTGCGCACAGTTTTCAGGTGGTGGGCGATGTGGTGGTGGAGTTGGTAAAAGAACTCGAAGGGAGTTCCTAGCCCCAGCTCAGTTCCGGCAAGTAACCCGGGATGAACTGTCGATCTTTTTCAGTAAGTGAGGGGTGAGGCTGCCTCTAGGGCAATAGAATGTTCCAAGTTTTGTTCGTCTTGCTTGCTCTCCTGGCTGCTTCAGCCCACATCGCATTCTCTCCCAATCGGCGCAGTCGCGGAGATGCAATTGCCGAGACCTACCTGATTTACTTTTTATTCATCTATGTCGGCCTGATGGGATTACTAACGGCCTCTGCGCACGTGTTTCGGCCTGTTCAGACATCGGCATCCATTGGGTGGCAGCCAAGTCCATACGAGTATGAAGTTGGAATGGCCGATCTGGCCGTCGGCGTTCTAGGGGTGTTGTGCTTTTGATTTCGCGGCAATTTCTGGCTAGCAACTGCGATTGCCAACGCCGTCTGGCTACTCGGGACGCTCTCGGACACATCCGGCAGATGACTCTTGTCAATAATCATGCTGCCAACAATTCGGGTATCTTTCTCGTCGCAGAGATCACAACGCCTTTGGTGATCCTCTTCTTGGCGCTGTACCATCGAGGTGCTACTTCGAGGCCAGACATACGGTAGAAGTGGAGCGCTCCCACACCGGCTGAACGCACGCTCATGCCATTATTCGGCGACGACGAAATTGGCCCATTCTGTCCAAAGTCGTCGATCGAGTTCTTCAAAATTCTTTTACCGGCGGGTCAGCGCACGCTTCTCCGAAAGCCCATTGTGTCAGATTCGGAGCTGTTCCATGTAAGCGCCTCAATGGGCTTCTGTGATAGTATTTGCGTCACGATGAAACGATCATTGCTGTTATTTGCATTCTGTTCGTCAGCTGCCCTGTTACAGGCAGCATCGATCCCGTTCCCCCCAGCTCTCATCCCGTTTAATTCGATAGCGAATGAGACGGCGAAGGATTCCAGCGGGAACATGCTCGTCCTTGGATATACCAATCCGGCGCTCTTGCCTGCTTTAGTCTCGATACCTTTTCCGAGTTCGCCAAGCGAAGTCTTCTCGAATACTCTTGTCGGGCTTGCGCCCGCAGTGTTCTTCTCGAATGTATTCGTGCCCACCCCGGCGCAGCGAGTAGGCGACTTCTCCGCATTCTCGCAGCCACTCATTGACCCGAATACAAGTACTGCATTTCCGCGAAACATCATCCCGGCTTCGTTGTTGTTTGGCAACAACGGCTTCTTTGCCTTTGAAGTCGGCCCATCGACTTCGGCAACACCGGAACCGTCAGCGTTAAGCCTCATCCTTGGAGGCGCGCTTGCTTTGGGGCTATTTGGCGCGATAAAAAGGCGTGTAGTGACGAAATCGATTGAAGGTTAAACCCTTATCACCTGTGTGCCCCAGTCTGAACCGGAAGCTGGGCAACCGCGCCGGCTTTCCGGTCCGTGTGGTTGAGCCAGGTGACCGCTCCAAAGGCTCCCAGCCAGGAACCAAGCGCAGCGAACAAAACATAGATGGCGTTACCGGTGTAACTGATGACTGCAAAAGCGGAGAGTAGATACCAGAGACTGCTCCAGCTAGCCGCGGAGAACCTGCGCCGCGCCGACACCGCTGAATTGAAGAGTACATAAACAGCGTCGGTGAGTGCCGTCGATGCGATCACGCCGAGCGCGATCAGTGGGTTAATGGCATGCATCAAATCTATCCTCTCAATCGGCTACGACTTTGTTCGCAGGAACTGATTCGATCGCCTCGCAGGCCGATCTTAGTCCGTTTTCTGCAGCCACTTGATTGCCTACTTCCGACGCACAAGCAGAGTAACGGGAATTCTCCAACGACTTTAGGGCTGCGGTTGCGGTGCTCACTGAGTAATCGCTGCGTGCCACGTGCAGGCCGGCCTCCAATCGCTCTACACGCGCTGCCTTGTCAGGTTGATCCCAGCCATAAGGAACGATCAGCATAGGTCGACCTGAGCGTAGCGCTTCGCCCGTAGTCCCTGACCCGCCCTGGTGCACATTAACGGCCACGTAGGGAAATATCTGCGTATAGGGCAGATACGGGAGCGCTAGAACGTCGGGCGAGTCAGCTTCTGTAACAGCTTGGACGCCAAGCAGTATCGCCCGTCTGCCTAAGCGCTTCGCGGCAGCCACACTCACTCTGTAGAAATTGCCTGGGTTGTGCACCGCCGTCGATCCTTGCGTGAAGACAATAGGCGCAGCTCCTCCGGCGAGAAATTTGGACAGTTGCGCCGACGGCTTAGACGATTGATCAAAATAAACGAAACCGGGTTGCAACGTCTGTGGCGGCCAGTCCGGTTGTGCCTGAGCGAGATGATGCGAGAAAAGCGCCAATACAAGATCAGGAGAGAATTTGTCTCGAAACACAGGATCGCATTCCGGTCGAAGCCCTTGCTCGCGCCGGAGGTGGCGCACCGGGTTCGACCAGTGCCGCGTAACCAGCCGGGCGACGTTCAGTCCTGCCCTGTAAACGGACGGCCCAGCTTTGCGCAAATGAAAAAGCGCAGGCGCATTGACCATCACCGAGGGATCAAAGGAGGAGAAAAAAGAAAACGGTGACATAATAAGCGACACCCACCGCAACGCGAGTTTCTCCGATACCAGAGGCGCTGCGTAGACAAGCTCCCCCGCGATCATCAGATCAGCGTCAATCGCGACAGCAAGCAGATCCTCATAAGTGCCTCTGAGCTCCGGCAAGAGCATCCTTCGATAGAGCATTTCCGGACCCTTTTTCAGATCCTCGCATTTGCGAATGAGTTCCGGGTCTGTTGGATCCCAATCCGGGCGAAGCGAGCGGAAAGCAGTACCGAGCGCCTGCACCTTCTGCCTGTAATAAGGAGTTGTTGCAATCGTCACTCGATGGCCGCGCCGGGTCAGCTCTTGCGCCAAAGCTAGACACGGGTGAAGGTCGCCGAGAGATCCTATGGTTGCGATGACTACCCGCTTCGATCGATATCGCCTGGTTGAAATTATGTGGTCACCTGCCATCACTTCGGTAATCCGAAAGCGGTCACGGTTTGGCCGGATGCAATTGCGATGTATTCCCGGCCGTCAGATTGATAGGCCATGGGCGAGGCTTTCCAGGATTGATTCGCGTCAAAGCACCACAACGACTTGCCAGTAGCGGCATCAACTGCCGCTAGTCTTCCGCTATCCTCAGCGAAGAAAAGCACACCCGTTTGCGTGACCAGCGTGCCACCCCAGGTATTGGCGCGGCCGGACTGAGGAAGCTCCCACGCAATCCTGCCTGTCTTAGGATCAATTGCCCGCAATACTTTTTGGGGAACTTCGCCGGGCACGGGCCTCTGTGACCCACCGAGATAACCTTCGCCCTGTTCCCATTCCGCCGGGCTTTCGGAATAGATATCGCATTTCTCCAGCGTCTGCAGATAGTACAGACCGGTCGAGGGCAAATAGGAAGTCGAATACCAGTTAGTCGCGCCATCCTGGGAGGGACAGACCTTGCTTCCCTTTCCGACCTTCTCGAGCGGTAAAAGCACGGGCCGTCCGTCAGCACCAATTTCTTTCGCCCAATTGAGCTTGTGCACGAAAGGCCTGGCCAGTAAAAGACGGCCATCGCTGCGGTCGAGCGCGTAGAAAAAACCATTACGGTTGGCGGTGTATAACAGTTTGCGCGGTTTGCCTTGCCACTCCGCGTTCACAAGGACCACGGGCTCAGTGGCGTCCCAATCGTGAGTATCATGCGGCGTGAACTGGTAATGCCATTTCAACTTGCCTGTCTTCGGGTTGAGCGCCAGAATGCAATCCGAATACAAGTTATCGCCGGCTCGCTCCCGGCCGTTGTAATCAGGACCTGGATTACCGGTTTGCCAGTAGAGCGTGTCTAATTCAGGATCGTAGGACCCGGTAAACCAACTCACCGCTCCGCCATGTTTCGAAGCGATCCCCTGCCAGGTTTCTGAACCAGGTTCGCCAGAGGCCGGCACAGTCCAGAAGCGCCAGACCTCTTTGCCGGTCCCTTGATCAAACGCGGCAAGAAATCCGCGTACGCCATTCTCCCCTCCGGCCGTGCCCGAAATGACGAGATTACCCACTATCAGCGGCGCTGAAGTGGCAAAGTAATTCTCGCGCCAGTCCGCCATCTCCGTGTCCCATTCGACCGCCCCGGTCAGTCGATTGATTCCGAGTATGTGAGCGTCATCGGTCACCATGAACAAATGATTGCCGGCCACGGCTGCGCCTCGATTAATACCGATTCCGCCGAGTAACTGCTTTTTCTTCGGCCGCTCAAAGTGCCAGAGGGTTCGCCCATTTCCGGCATCGAGCGCATAGCATTCGTTCGCGCTCGTGACATACATAATGCCGTCCAGCACCACCGGCGTGGTCTCCAGGTCCGAAACGTCCGGCATAGTAAACATCCACTTCGGCGCTAGCTTAGACACGTTCGATTTATCGATCTGGTGCAGTCTAGTTATCCGATTTCCACTTACATTGCCGTTGTAAGTGGGCCAGTTTGTCTCTGAAGTGACCTCGCGAAAGACTTTCCCGGTGCGGCGGAGAAGGTGAATGGATTGATCGGCCGTCTGTAATTCCAGGTCGTCAGCGCTCTGATTCAACGCGACTCCTTCCAGTGTCTCCCCTGTGTTTGTAACGATTAATCGCTTCACCAGTTCAGTGACTCTGGGCTTCAGAGTCCGAAGAAACGCAAGCAACTCCGCCAACTGCGGGCCTTGCAGATTTGAGAAAGCAGGCATGCCTCGTTTGGGAAGACCGCCTTGAATGACGCTTGTCAGTTGCTCATCGGTGAGCTTCGGCAAGCGCACAGAAATGTTCGGGCCGAACTCACCCCCGCTGGCATCCGTTCCATGACAGACTGCGCACGAGTTCTCGTATCGGCGGTAACCTTCTTCGCTCGGCTGCGCTTGGGCAAACTGGTTTCGGGCAGAGACCAGGAACAGGGAAAATAGGCACAACGATATCCGGCAATAAACCATAAGAACGGAGTGTCGTTAGGTTATCTCAATCGAAAGCAGCAGGAGGGGATATGATCGTTCACCAGGGACGTAAACATCAATGGACGTGACGCGCCGATTTTTTTCCGCTGCGGCTCTGGCGACCGCCCTGTCACCTGCCGGTAGGGCGGTCCCCCTCAAATCGCTTTCTCCGGGCATCAAGATTTCTGTTCAGGTCGACGAGACTGTGTCGGATGACGATCTGACCTGGATCAAACAAATGGGCATAGAGTACCTGAACGTTCAGACTGGCAAAGGCCGCGCCACGCTGGAGAATTTTCTGGCGATAAAGAAGCGGGTGGAAGCAGCCGGGCTCAAAGTCTGGAACATACCGAACAACGATAACCGTAACATCGAGGAAGTCACGTTGAATCTGCCGGGACGCGACGCAAAGATCGACTGGCTAAAGCAATACATCAGCGACACAGGCAAAGCCGGAATCGGCTACATCACTTACGCGCATATGGCGAACGGCATCTGGTCGAGCAAACCGGAGACGACCCGGGGTGGTGGTACATCACGGGCTTTTCATCTCGCCACAGCGAAGGGCTATTGGAACGGCAAAGTGTACCAAGGGCCGTTGACCCACGGCCGGAAGTATTCAGACGAAGAGCTTTGGGACAATTACCGCTATTTCATCCGCCAGATTGCGCCCGTTGCAGAGCAGTCTGGGGTGCGCATTGGAATTCACCCGGACGACCCGCCGGTTCCGGAACTGGGCGGAATTCCGCGGCACATCTTTGGAACTTTCGATGGCTATGTGCGCGCACTCGAAATTGCAAACTCACCCAACATCGGCGTGTGTCTGTGCTGCGGCACGTGGGCAGAAGGAGGGGTACAGACAGGTAAAAACGTCTACGACGCGGTGCGCGCGTTCTCGCAAATGGGGAAGCTCTGGAAGATCCATTTCCGCAACGTCACTTCGCCGATACCCGACTTCGTGGAGACCTACATCGATAACGGCTACACCGACATGACGAAGCTGATGAAGACGCTGGTGGAGGTGGATTTCCGTGGGAATCTGATCGCCGATCATGTGCCGCCCATGGCAGGCGCTCGCCAGTCTTCGTGGTCTTACAGCATGGGGTACATTCGCGCTTTATATAACTCCGCGCGGGAGAACAAGCACAGCTAGCAGCCGATCAGCGCCTGTATGTACTCATTCATTCCTTAAGGCCGCCATTGGATCCACTCTTGTTGCCCGGTTGGCAGGCAAATAGCAGGCCAGGAGCGCGACCAATAAGAGCACAAGAGCAACGGCCGCAAAAGTGAGCGGATCGGTGGGGCTGACGCCGGAAAGAAACTGTGTGATCGTCCTCGTGAGCGCCATCGCGAGGCCCGCGCCAATGGCCAGGCCGGTCAAAGTCAGCGCCAGCCCAAACTTTGCAATCAAACCAAGTACGTTGCTTCGCGGTGCACCCAGAGCCAGGCGGATGCCGATCTCGTGGGTGCGTTCACTCACAATGTGAGACATCATTCCGTAGATCCCGATGGCTGCGAGGACCAAAGCCATGGCAGCGAAGATTTCGAGCAGTTGCATGACGAACTTCGTATCACCCATCGAACCTGCCAGATACTTTTGCATGCTCATGACGTCGGTGACCGGCTGATCGCGGTCGATCTTCGCCGCCGCTTTCCGCAGGCTGGAAACAAAGTGGTGGTCGGATTCGGCGACTTCGGATCGGGTTCTTACCAACAACGTCTGGTGGATATGAGGTAACATCGCGCCGCCCGGGAAAACGGCGGCCTGCTGACGAAATGACGAAAAGACAGTGGGAAATACTCTTTGTTCCAGGCCATCTAGTTTTGCATCCCCGACAACGCCTACGATCTCGCGGGTTCGCGTTTCGTCTACGTGGTAAGACTCGTACCGCATGAGAAGCTGCTTACCTACGGGATTTTCATTTGGAAAATAGCGCCGCGCAAGAGCCTGGTTAATCACCACCACCCAGGGGCTGTTCAGAGTGTCGGACGCATTGATGTAGCGACCGCTCTTGAGTGGAATTTTTAGAACGCGAAAGAAATCGGCGCTCACTTCTCCATACGCTGCTTCCGGCCGGTGCTCGGGAGAAGGCGCTGCGTGGTTGAGGATGGCAAAGCTGCTGGATCGGAAGCCTCGGCTTACCGTGGCAACGGACTCGACACCGGGCAGAATAGCCAACAGATCGAGCAGCCGGTTGTAGAACGAGGTGACCAGCGGCGTCACTTTTTGCATGTCGCTGCCGGGCATGATCTCCACATATCTGCCGCCTTCGGCGAGCGCTACGGAAGCGATCACGACGTGACCAGGATCGTACCCGGGATCGCCCTGCTGCATTTGGAAGACGGTTTTGATCATTAAGCCGGCACCGGTGAGCAGCACCATGGCCAGAGCGACTTCGGCGATTACGAGAACCTGCCGAAGGAGTCGGCGTGAGCCCGCTACGGTCCGGCGATCCCCTTCTCGAAGAACTATATTCAGGTTGGGATTGGAAGACTGGAGAGATGGAACGATACCGAACAACAGAGCGGTAGCCGCGGAGATGGCTAGCGTGAAGAGCAAGACACGATAATCGACGTGGATTTCTGCGCTATTGGGAAAACCATCCGCGAGTTTCAAAAACAGTTTTATGCCGGCGAAAGTAAGGGCGAGTCCAGTAGCGCCACCTAAGATGGCGAGCAGACTGCTCTCGGCGAACAGTTGCTGAATCAGTCGCCGGCGGCTCGCGCCCAGCGCGGCGCGAACAGCCTGCTCTTTGCGCCGAGTCTCGGTCCTCGACTGCAACAGATTCGCGACGTTCAGGCAGGCAATCAGCAACACGAAACCAACAGCCCCCAGGAATGGATAGAGCATGCGGGCCCAGCCGGAAACGGCTTCCCGCAACGGCACCACTTGATCGTCAATGCCATTGTCAATCGTTGGAAAAGCGCGTTCCATGCGGCGGGCGACGACCTGCATTTCGTCGCGAGCTTGAGCGAGCGAGACTCCGTCCCTGAGCCGTCCGACAGGCATCAGCCATCCCCTGTCTTTGCGCTCTGAATAGCGAGCACTGGCCGGGTTAATCGGTTCCCAGACATCGATCCGTTCACCGTGGAACGGAGCAAAACGCGGCGGCATAATGCCGGCGACAGTAGACTCCACGCCCGAGAGATCGAAGGTTTTGCCAAGCGCCTGCAAGCTGCCCTGGAAGTGAAGCTTCCAAAACGCATCACTGATCATAACGGTCTGAGCACGGTCCTGCGCTTCCGAGGCTTTGAAGATTCTGCCGAACTCAGGTTGGACGCGGAGCACATGGAAGAAATCAGGCGTGACGTATTGCACGTGGATGATTTCCGGTTCGCCGAGCTGGGAAAGAGGCGCTGCCTCGGTTCCGCTCGTGAGAGCAATCTCCTCGAAACTCCGGCTCTGGCGATTCCAATCTACGACTTCGGCGATAGGCGGCCCCTGTTCCGAATTCGTCTTGCCGCGTTCCAGTTGCCAGATCGCCATCAGGCGGTCTCTGGGGTTTCTACATTTCAGGCAGCGGCAGCGGCGACAAAGCGGGCGGCGAGTGGCTGAATCTGAAGATGGGCGACCAGTTTAGGGCGCTGGCTGGCTTCTTTCCGCAGGAGCGTAATGAGATCGAGACAGGAGGGACGCCTTGCGTTGCGTCGCCATTTGGGCAATTGGGCATAGGCTTTGCCGCGTTCGGCGCCGAAGACCTTGAGAGCCGCCAACAGTAACGCGCTGTAGGCTGCCACTGCCAGCGCGGGCTGCTTGGGAACAGCGGTTCGATTCCAGAGCTGAGCTTGCCCGATGCCCAAAGTGTCTTTCTCCTCGCGATGATTGACTTCAATCTGCCAACGGTCGCAGTAAATCTGCAGGAGTTGCTGAGCCGAACTGCTCAGGTCGGTGCAAAGCAGGAAAGCGGGTTGGCGGTAATACAGTTTGGAGGACTTGCGTTTGCGATACGGAGTCGGTGCGATGACGAATAACCGCAAAGGCCGTGTCCTGGAGCCGCTTTGCCACAGAACCTTCGAAACCTCTTTGTATCGGACCTTGCGCTGCTGGCCTCCATAAAAGAGCTTGGTGATTTTCCAGCCAATCTTTTCATCCTGACGAACCTGCTCGGGCGTGAACTTCTCCTCTGCATAAGTGCGTCGGCTTCCCGGTTCAGCGGCGAAGCAAAGCTTGGCGTCTTTGCGGGTGCGGGCAATCAGGATCACTCGCTGGGGAATGGCCGCTAAGACGGTACGGTTACAGAAGCTGCCGTCGCCGGCAATGGCCAGCGTTTTACGCTCTCCACCAGCAGCGTCGAAGGCGTTACGCAGTTCCGACAGGCTATCGACGAAACGCTGCGAGAGATTGAAGCGCTTGCGGTCCGCCTTGTATTGCTCCCAGGCTTCTTCGCCGGCACGTTTGCCGGGCTTCTTCACGGTGGAGACTTCTTCGAAGCGGATGGGAATAGCCCGCGCCGAAAACGATCCATTGCGATGCAATGGCAACAATAGCGACGCTTGCAGGAAGCGCAAGCCCAGCATGAGATTCGTGTGAAAGGGCGGAGACATGGGATCGCGATGCCAGGCGGCCTGTGGGATCGAACGGCCTGTCTTGCGCAATCGGGTGTCGTCGACGGCTACGCCGACCAGTTTCCCAGGACAGAAGGTGAGGCCCTCCTTGAGCAGAGGCAGGAACAGAGCTTGCGGGTCCCACTCAGCACGGGAGTGCAGAAAATATTCACCAGACCAGGATTTCTGTTCCCGTCCGCTGGTCCAGAGAATGCGCGACACGGTAGCGCGGCCCAACACCAGCAGTGAGCCGAGCGCCTGACGAGCGGCTCTGACAAACGTTCGGTTCTGGGCAAAAATCGATTGCCACGGACGAGTCATCTCCAGCCAGCATTGCAATAAAGTTGGGGTCTCGGGCTCCTTCATGATTTCCTCCATATAGATGAAAACTAAAAATGCTAAGAAATCCCTACTCCGCCGTCTCGGGGCGAAGCAGCGTCTGGTTCAATTCACAGATCGCTTCCAGTTTGTCCTTCACGTCGTGATAGTTTCTCAGCCAGCGCTCCACTTGCTCTCTCTGCTCGGGCCGGATGCTGATCTGCTTGTTTCGGCCCCCGGGGTAGTTGATGGACAGAACCAAGGCCGGGTGTCCTTCGCCGCGAGCACAGGTCTGACATCCCTTCTTATGCCAGATAGTCCGCTCCAGCAAGGAACCGCGAATAATCTCGCCGGGTTCTCTAAGCGCCCTCACCAGGCTGTTCCGCTTGTGCAGCTTCTCCTTCGCTGTCATCTGTATAGATGAAATCACATTAAGCCACAACATTCAAGAGCCAAAATGTAGAAACTCCAGAGATCGCCATCAGGCGGTCTGGCTGCGCATAAGGCATGGGCCGCAACATTTCCGCATTGATGACGCTAAATATGGTGCTGTTCGCCGCAACGCCTAACGCCAACGAAAAAACCACCACGGTAAGAAAGCCAGGCGCTTTGGCAAGACTACGTGCCGCCAGCCGAACGTCCTGCAGAAGCGCCTCTGTTCTTTCGAAGGTCCACATGTGGCGAATTTCCTATCGTGACCAGATTACATTCAGTGGTGGCACATTTTTGGCGGTGGCGGCGGCACGTCCATGGCCGGATTGCGATCGAAAAATCCATCCGGCTTTAATTGAAATCCGATGCTGCCCACCGGCATCACCGGCCAGTCTTCAGGCCGAGGCACGTGGTTGTTTGTGAATACATACCAGAGGACAACTTCGGTGTCGGTGATGGGCCGGTCACCTTTCGTCCACACCGGCAGGCCGTCGCCGGTTGGGTGTTGATTCGGATAATCGCCGGCGGCGAAGCGTTCCTCCGGGCGATACGGGGTCACCCAAAGGTGATTCGCGGTGAAGCCGGCGCGCCGCATGATAGGTGCATCCGGTTGCACAAAGGGCGGGCAGTTCTCTCCCGGGATCAGCCGGTACGCCACCGGTCGGCCTAACTTATTTTTTCGATGGGAGCTTTTGATGCGCCAGAAACGGGCCGAGTCCGCGTTCACTCGCCGCTGGGCCTGCAGTTCGGTTGCGAGCAGCGTCTCCTCAGATCGGAAGGCATTGCCGTGAGGATTAGCAGGGCTGGTAGGCATGCCGGCTGTGTTGACTTCGTAAACCGAATTCGCCGGTCCATCGACGCTGGCCACTAACCGCGCCGCAAAGATGTGCTGGTGATTTCCGGCATTGAGTTGTGGAGCAATCTCGACGCCGAATTCCGACTGTTGACCCGGCGGCAGACTAGTCGTGTTCACGATCCCGGTCAGCTTTACTTCGCACTGGATGGTGCCGTCCTGATAAAAATACCAATAAAACCCGTACTCGTAATTGCCTACTGTCGCGATGAACGAAACGGACAGGCGGCGCGAACGTCTGACTTCGGATTGATTGGTGCGCCAATCCGTATGCTTCCACAAAATGCCGAAGTCTTCTTCGTGCAGACAGACGACATTTTTGAGCATGCTCGCCTTGCCCAGGCTGTCCACCAGAGGAAAATCGAAATAGTGAATGACGCCGAGGCAATCGCAGCCTAAAGCGAGCGAATTGGCCAGCATGCCGATGCCGTACTCACCAATATCGAAAGCGTTTTTCCGATAGTAAGGCTCCCCCGGATCGCCATAGGGAACCACCATCTCACAGATGGAAGCTCGCTGTAGAATGGGCCGCTCGCCGGATTCATCGGTATAGCTGACCGTGTGCAAGACAAGCCCTTCGCGATGCGTGAAGCCAACACGAAACTTCCATTTCTGCCACTCCACGAGATTTCCGGAAACCTGAAAACTCGGGCCTTCCGGCTGCAGGATCTCGATCGGCTTCAAATCGGTCCGCATGTGCGGGATGTATTCGCGCGCCCAATTGCCGCTTTCGGGAGGCAGTGGCACAGTGCCGTAATCCTTGACATGAACGACCGCCATCTTATGCAAGTCGATCAACACCGTTAAATTGTCGAGCGGCCGCGCGTAGCCGTTGTCGCGCTCCTCGGATCGAACAAAGATCAACGCTTGAAGCAAGCGGAGACATTGATGCTCGGGCAGTTCGGTTCCATACAAGCCAGCCGACCAGGGGTCAACCATGACCAGGTCAGCGTTTGTAATCCCGCGCCTGGCGAGAGCCGCCAGAAACTGCGGATCGCGGCGGGCAGCGGCTTCGGCTTCAAAAAACTCGTCCAGCATGATCGGAGGCTGAATGCCGGCGGGTAGCTGGGTGAAAGACACAACCGTTTTGCTGACCAGATCCACCACTGCCTCATAGGCAAAGCCGGCGCTGCGGTCGAGAAATACGGCCAGCGCCTGACGCGCGGACACGGCGTCGCCGTTGAATCCAGCGACCGATTGACGGGACGGCTCATGCAGCGTAATCGAAACGAATCGAACGGCATCACTCAACTGCTTGCTCGTTTTGAGGAGCCGCGCGGTCTCTTCAATTTCTGCAATGGATAAGGAATCGAGCGGATGGCGGTGCGAAACCGCGGGATCAATCGCTGTCGTCTCCTGCTTTGCTTCGAGAACGTGGTCCATGATGTACTCTTGCCTCCTTACGGCGTAATTGAAGCAACATGGCTTGCAGACAGTGTAATCGATTCGTGCGCGGCTTGCGGATTGATGCTAGCCTAAGCGGATGGCGAACGTGCGCGCTTCGCAAAATCTTTCCGCAAACGGCCTGAAGCATTCCGTCTTATCGAGCAATGAAACGCTCGCGCAATCCTTTGCGTTGATCGCGCCGACTGCGGCTCCGCTGCTGACCGTCCCGCTGGTTTACGCATCAGCGGGCGCAGGTACCTGGCTGGCCTTCCTGATCTCGACCCTTACGATTCTACTGGTGGCGCTTAATGTAAATCATTTTGCGCGTATCTCGTGCTCGCCCGGGTCGCTTTACTCTTACATTTCCGCGCACATGCATCCGCTCTGGGGCGTTGTGGCTGCCTGGGCGCTCCTGATCGCTTATTTCGGAACCGCGACGGCCATCACAGCGGGACTTCGAAATTACGTGAATATCGCTTTGCAGAACGTGTTCGGCTTCGAAATCGCTCCGCTGCTGCTAAGTGCCGCGGCGGTAGGTTTCGCGGGCTGGCTGGCCTACCGCGACGTCACCGTCTCCGCGCGCTTGATGCTGGTCCTCGAGGTTGGGTCCGTAACGATGATCCTGTGCGTAGCAATAGGCGTGCTCATTAAGCATGGCTTGCATCCGGATATGGCGCAATTGCAATTGCACGGAGTGACCGGCGAGCAGCTGCGCATGGGGCTGGTGCTGGCCATCTTTTGCCTCGTTGGCTTTGAGAGCGCTACCTCGCTTGGGTCTGAAGCCAAAGATCCGCTGCGCAGCATTCCGCGGGCGGTGAAGTGGAGCAGTGTGCTGGCCGGCCTGTTTTTTTGCTTTTGCGCCTACGTAGAGGTGCTGGGATTTCGCGGACACGACGAGACGCTGGACAAGAGTGTTGCACCGCTCGCCTTGCTGGTGCGCGATGCCGGCCTGCCTCCCGCGCTGGCTACGTTGATCGATATTGGAGCTGTGATCAGTTTCTTTTCGTGCCTGCTGGCGTGTTTAACCGCCGGCGCGCGCATTCTTTTTTTAATGGGTGAAAAACGAGCGCTTCCGAGCTGGCTCGGTAATGCCCATGCAAATCATCAGACACCGCACTGCGCGGTTATAGCGAGTGGCGTTGCCACATTTGTCCCATTAGCGGCTTTGACCCTGTACCAATTTCGACCTTTGGATATCTACGGTCTGCTCGGGACGCTGGCGACCTTCGGATTTCTTACGGCGTACATTCTGGTGTCGATCGCCGCTCCGCTGTTCCTGCGGCGGCAGAAACGGCTGACAGCTTACGATGCCGGTGTCTCACTGGCGGCATTAGTCGCCATGGGTATTGCGCTGGCCGGTAGCCTCTACCCAGTTCCGGCTGCTCCCTACTCACGCCTGCCTTACTTGTTCGTGGCGATCGTGTTGACGGGCACCGTGTGGTCGTTAGGCTTGAATTCAGGCACGCTGCGTTTTGCTGACGAGACTGAAGCGGAAATGGATCTCGTCCCGGAGTAGCAGCAAGTTGCAGAAGAAAGCGTACATATCCGCTGCGTTGAAGACGCGGTCCGGTGGAGTGCCCATAGAACTCCAATCGCTTCGCTCATGGCTCCGAAAGACTCAAATCGCTTCGCTCATGGTTTCCGTGCTTCCGGTTGGAGAGCCTTGCGGTCGCGGCTCGGTTCCGGTCATTTCTCGATCGCCAGAGTGCTCAAAGTAGTTCCGGCGGCCACTGGCAAAACATCCCGCGTAGGAGAGAAGGCGACCGACATCACGGGGTTTGGAAAAGTTGTCGAGACCCAGTTGCCGTCCGGTTGTGTGATGGGAGAGCCGACGCGGATGCTGCGGTCGCCGGCAGCCACGGCTAGATAGTCTCCGCCGCGGCTCCATGAGACCTGCCGGGCGGGCAGCAGGCCAGGCAAATAGGAGCCGGCCAGACTGCGATCGCTCAGCCGCACAACTTCACAGCAGATGACGACTGATGTGCCGTGATAGTCAACCCTGCGGCCGCTGCCAGAAATTTGCCATCCGGGCTGAAGGCAAGAGCCTCGATGCGAATCAGCTGGCGCGGATCGTAGCAGGTGAGAATCACCGGTGGCGAGATGGATGCGGCGAGAGCGTGCAGTTCGATTTGTCCATCCAATCTGCCGATGGCCAGTTGTTTGCCATTGGGAGAAAACGCAAGTTACGTGGCGGTTTCGGGTCGCAGCGGATCGCGATTCATCGAGATCGTTCGCAGTCTCGTCCAATCGCGCGTGGCGGAAATGGTTACCGGCTCGGCAGGCAATATTGAGGACACCACCGCCGCCATCGACTGGTCGCGGGACACGGCGAAGTAGCGCGCTTCGTTGTAGCGAAAGTTTCTGCCGGGGAACGGGCCGGGCACGCCGTGTAGCAGTTTATTGCGGGCGATGTCCCAGACGCTGAGAGCGCCGTTTTCAGAAGAACCGCTTTCGTTCGGAAACGTCAACAATAGTTTTCCCTGATTCAGAAAAGCGATTGAGTTTCCCACCGACGGTCCGTTGGTGACGTGCCGCGCGAATTACAGCTGCCGCGTTCCGTCGGGTGACCAGATGGTGAGGGCGCGGCCATAATCGGAACTGGCCGCAATCCTCTGTCCGTCCGGCGACCAGGCAAGGCCAATCAGAGCCGCCGTGGTGGACCATGTGCGGATTTTTTCCAGGTGTGCAGCACTCAGGTAGGACCCGCCGCCTAGAGCAAGCAGGATAAGAAGGGAGGTCAGAGTCGCGCTAGCAACGAATCGCTTAACGTGCGGCTTGTGCAACTGTTGCGGCCGGTTTCAATTCCGCTTCGAACACAGGCTTGAGAGCCTGCACCGAGATGGCGCCATTATATTTTTGCTTGTTGATGAAAATCGTGGGCGTACCTTCGACGCCAGCGTGATCGCCATCCTGAATGTCGCGCGTCACGGTTTCGTGCACGGCGGTTGAGTCGAGATCCTGCTCGAAACGATGCATGTCGAGTCCCGCCTGGCGGGCGCAGGCCATGATATCGGCTCGCGAAAGATCGTCATGATGAGCAAACAAGATGTCGTGCATTTCCCAAAACTTGCCCTGCTTCTGGGCGGCGATAGCGGCAGCTGCGGCGAGTGCGGCTTGAGAATGGATTTCGAGCGGATACTGTTTGAAGATGAGCTTAACCTGCGTCGAATAGGCCTTCAAAACCGACTTAATTTCGGGAATGGCGGCGGCGCAGTACGGACACTGAAAATCAGAGAATTCGACAATTGTGATGGGCGCTTTCTCGGGGCCCATTGAGGGAGAGCCAGCGACCGGAATCTGCACCGGGTCGTCGAGGAGTTTCTGTTCCTGCAGGTGGCCCCATTTAGAGTTGATGGCAGCGGTCTGCGCCTCCTGTTCCGATTTGCCATGAGCGATCGCATCGACCACCGCAGCCGCCATACCGGTGCTGTAAGCGCAACCCGGATCCACCACGCGGCACTCAGCCACTTTCATGTTGCAGCCGCACGAGCACCCTTGCTCGCGCAGAACTTTCAGGGCGAGAACCTTTTGCGCGGCCGTGAGATGACTGGTGTCGACGCCGGGCAACGTAGAAGCAGTTTTCCAGGCTTGCCCGAAGAGCGCAGTAGAGGCAAGCAGGAAGATGCCGAGCCTGACCCACAATGCAGCGTTCATACCTTCATTGTAAGGGCAGCGAATGCAGTAACCCCGCCGAAGCCCGATCCAGATACACCGTGGCGTGTGGGTGCCGCTGCACCAGCGACGCCGGACAAGCCTCCGAAACGGAGCCTTCCAACGCGCACCGCACCGCTTCCGCCTTGCGCTTTTCCGGCACGCAACAGATCCAGCGATCCGCCCCGAACAACGCCGGACATGTCATCGTCAAAGCCTCCCGCGGCACTGACTCCACATCCGGAAAATGCCCTTCCCCCGCTTGCTGCCGCCGGCACGCTTCATCGAGCACCACCCGCTTTACCACCGCCCGGTCCTCGAAATCGGCGACCGGCGGATCGTTGAACGCGATATGCCCGTTTTCCCCGAATCCCACGAACGCCAGGTCCAGCGGAGCCGCCATTAACAGGCCCGCATACCGTGCGATCTCCGTTTCCAGATCCACCGCATCGCCGTCGAGATAATGCATTTTGCCGAGAGTCACCCGCTCCGCCAATCGCGTCCGCAACCAGCGCCGGAAACTCGCCGGATGATCCGCGCTAATTCCCACATATTCGTCCATGTGAAACACTTCGACTGCGGGCCAGTCGATCCCCTCCATCTCGACCAGCGCGTCGATTAAGGGCACCTGAGAATTCCCGGTCGCCACCACGATCCGCGCCCGTCCCAACGACACCAAAATTTCTCGAGCTTGTTCCGCCGCCGCATGCCCTGCCGCGCTCGCCGAATCGAAGACCCGCACGTCTTTCATGCACACTCCTCAAACGCCGCCACTTCTTGCACTCCTCCAATCACAAAAGGCGTTCGTTGATGGATATCAGTCGGCTCGATGTCGAGAATCCGCCTACTCCCATCAATCGCCCGCCCTGAAGCTTGTTCCGCAATAAACGCCAGCGGGTTTGCCTCATACAACAAGCGCAGCTTGCCGCCCGGATAGTTCTCCGTTGGCGGATACATGAAAATTCCGCCCTTCAACAACGTGCGGTGAAAATCGGCCACCAGTGATCCGATATAACGCGAGCTGTATGTCCGCCCCAGTTCGCCTCGTCGGAGCTTCCCAATGAACCGCCCATACTGCCCCGGAAATTTGTCCAGATACGCTTCGTTCACCGAATAGTAAGTGCCCCGTTCCGGCATCCGCATGTGATCATGACTCAGCACAAAAGCTCCAATCGCCGGATCGAGCGTGAACCCGAACACCCCATTGCCTGTCGTGTACACCAGAATCGTCGACGGCCCATACACCACGTATCCCGCCGCCACCTGTTTGCTCCCTGGCTGCAGCAGCGCCGCGTTCCCATCCTTCGTATTCGGCCCGCTGCGAAAGATCGAAAAAATCGTCCCCACATTTACATTCACGTCGAGATTCGAAGACCCATCCAGCGGATCGAACACAATCGCATACTCGCCTTGATCGGCCTCGCGCTCGAACGTTACCGGCTCCTCGTTCTCTTCTGAAATCAGGGCCGCCACACTATCCCGCAGACCCAGGCAATGCAGCAGCGCCTGATTGGCATACACGTCCAGCTTCTGTTGCGTTTCGCCCTGTACATTTGTGCTGCCCACCGCACCCAGTACATCCAGCAGCCCGGCGCGCCGGATCTTCGCCTCCGTCATCTTGGTAGCAAGCGTAATCCCGGAGAGCAGCCACGAAAATCTGCCGCGCGCTCCCGGAAACCGCTGCTGCTCTTGCAATAGATGTTGCTGCACTGTCACGATCATGCTGTACTCTCCTAAAACACGCGTCCTCTCACATCCCTGTGCTGCAATAATGACTTGCGCATTTCTCTCTTCATCACCTGCTACAACGACACGCTCTTTCCCGATACCGGCAAAGCCGTCGTAGCTGTTCTCGAACGATTAGGCCACACGGTGGACTTCCCGGCCGCCCAAAGTTGTTGCGGACAGATGCATTACAACACTGGCTATGGCCGCCAGGCGCTGCCCATGATGAAGCATTTCCTGAAAATCTTCTCGGCCGCGGAAGCCATCTGCGTCCCTTCCTCGTCTTGCGTCGCCATGATTCGCGATCACTACCCGAAGATGGCCGCTGAAACGCACGATCAATCTATCATTCGCCGCACGGCCGAAATCCTCCCCCGCGTTTTCGAATTTTCCGAACTCCTGGTCGACAAGCTCGGCGTCACCGACGTCGGCGCGTTCTATCCCCACACTGTCACTCTCCATCCTTCCTGTCACTCTCTCCGTTCTCTGCGCGTCGGCGACAAACCAGCGCGCTTACTGCGAGAAGTGCGCGGCCTCACGCTCGTCGATCTTCCCGAAAGTGAGCAGTGCTGCGGCTTCGGCGGCACCTTCGCCATCAAGAATCCCGATGTCTCCGCTGCCATGCTTTCTGATAAAGTACATCGCATCCTCGATACCGGAGCCGAAGTCTGCTCCGCTGTCGACAACTCCTGCCTCATGCACATCAACGGAGCCTTGAGCCGCCAGCGCACTGGTGTCAAATGCCTGCACCTCGCCGAAATCCTCGCCGGCGTCGAAAGCGGAGCCAAGCCATGAGCGTTCGCGTCGGTCATGCCGCCGAAGCCCCCAGCTTCCCCGAAGCCGCCAAGAAACTCGTCCGCGATACCCAGCTCCGCCACAACGTCCGTCACGCCACCGGAGTCATTCGCCGCAAACGCGCCCAAGTTGTCAACGAACTTCCCGATTGGGAACAGCTTTGCGACTCCGGCCACGCCATCAAGGAGCACACGCTTCGCCATCTCGATTTCTATCTCGAACAGTTCGAACGCAACTGCCTCGCCGCCGGTGGCCACGTCCACTGGGCGCGCGATGCGGACGAAGCCAACGAAATCATTACGCGCCTGATCCAGACCCACCAGGAAACCGAAGTCATCAAAGTCAAAACCATGACTTCGGACGAAACCAGCCTCAACGCTGCTCTCGAAGCCGCTGGCATCCAGCCCCTTGAAACCGATCTCGCCGACCTCATCGTCCAGCTTGGCGAAGATAAGCCCTCGCACATCGTCGTCCCTGCGCTCCATCGCAATCGGCAGGAAATTCATCAGCTTTTCGCCGAAAAAATGCAGCTCGACGACCTTGGGCACGAGCCCGAAGACCTCGCCAATGCCGCCCGCCTCTATCTGCGCCAGGAATTCCTGCGCGTCCCCATCGCCATTTGCGGCGCAAACTTCCTCGTCGCCGACACCGGCTCGGTCTGCGTCGTCGAATCGGAAGGCAACGGTCGCATGTGCCTCACTTTGCCGCGCGTCCTGATCACTCTCGCCGGCATTGAGAAAATCATCCCCACATTCAGCGATCTCGGCGTCTTTCTCCAGACTCTGCCCCGCTCCGCCACCGGCGAGCGCATGAACCCTTACAACTCTCTTTGGACCGGCGTCACGCCCGGCGACGGCCCCGAAGAGTTTCACGTCGTTCTGCTCGACAATGGCCGCACTAATGTTCTCGCTGATCCAGCCACCAGCGAAACCCTTGATTGCATTCGCTGCGGCGCATGCCTTAACGCCTGCCCCGTTTACCAGCAGACCGGCGGCCACGCCTACGGCTCTGTCTACGCCGGACCCATCGGCGCAATCCTGACCCCGCAACTGCAAGCCATGGAGCACTCCCAGTCCCTGCCCTATGCCTCTTCGCTTTGCGGCGCGTGTTACGAAGTCTGCCCTGTAAAAATCAACATCCCCGAGATCCTGATTCATCTCCGCGCTAAAGCCGTCGATGCGGGTTACGCCCCGCTTTCCGAACGCGTCGCCATGCGGGCCGCGAGCTTCGCGCTCGGTGGCGGCAGCCGCCTCGCCGCCGCTCAACAACTCGGCCGCCTCGCCCAGCGCCCCTTCGAAAAGGACGGCCACCTGCGCCATCTCCCCGGCCTGCTCTCCGGCTGGACCGACTTCCGCGATCTCGCCGCCATCCCCCAGCAATCCTTCCGCGAATGGTGGGCTCAACGCGAAACCGGCAAAGCGTGACCACACAGGCAACATGACGAAGCGAAGAACATGACCGCCAAAGAAGAGATCCTCGCCAAAGTCCGCGCCCCGCTCGGCGATTCGCGCGGCGCACGCCTCACGGAATACGCCGCCATTCCGCGCCACTACGCTCAGGTCGGCCAGCTCAGCCCCAGCCAGCGCAACGAGCTCTTCACCGATCGCCTTCTCGATTACGGCTGCGGCGTCTTCCGCTGCCAGTCCCACGAAGTCTCAACCGCTATTCACGACATCCTCATTGAGCGCCGCAAGCACGCCATGCTCACCACCGACGACATCCCCGATAGCTGGCTGCCCTGGGGCTTCGCTTTCGTCCAGGACCGCTCCATCGGCTATGACGAAATAAAACGTTGCCAAGGCGTTCTCAGCCGCTGCGCCGTCGCCATCGCGGCCACCGGAACTATCGTCCTCCGCCACTCTCCCGCCGAGGGACGCCGCGCCGTCAGCCTCATCCCGGATTATCATCTCTGTTGCGTGTTTGAAAAGCAGCTCGTTGAACTCGTCCCCGAAGCGATCGAGGAGATGTCTCTCTTCGCGGGCGTCCCCATCACCACCATTTCCGGCCCCTCCGCCACAGCCGATATCGAAATGACCCGCGTCCAGGGCGTGCACGGCCCCCGGCATCTCGACGTTCTTTTGATTGCGCCCGACCCCCATGAACCTCACGTCTACCGATAAACTCTTTCGCGCCCTCGATCGCTTCCAGATCGAAATCCCCTCCTGGGGCTTCGCCAACACTGGCACCCGCTTCGGCAAATTTATCCAGCCGGGCGCCGCGACCACGATCGAAGAAAAATTCAGCGATGCCGCTCAGGTCCATTCCCTCACCGGCGTCTGCCCGTCCATCGCGCTGCACGTTCTGTGGGATCTTCCGCAAGGCCTCAAAAGTGTCGATGAGGTCACCGCTCTCGGGCATCGCTACCAGGTTCGCCCCGGCTCGATCAATCCCAATCTCTTCCAGGACCAGATCTATAAATTCGGCTCTTTCGCCAACCCCGATGCCACTATTCGCCGCCACGCTCTCACTCACTCCGAACTCAGCATCGATATCGCGAAAGGCCTCCAAAGCCGCTACATTTCCTACTGGTTTACCGACGGCTCGAACTATCCCGGCACGGCCAATATTCGCCAGCGCAAGCACCTCTTCGAAGAGCACCTGAAGCTCTCGCACGCTCGCCTCTCGCCCGATCAGATCCTGCTCGTCGAATACAAGCCCTTCGAGCCCGCGCTCTATCACACCGATATCGCCGATTGGGGCATGGCCCTCCACTTTGCGCGCGCTGCCGGTCCGCAAGCCAAGGTCCTGGTCGATACCGGCCACCATTACTTAAGCCAGAACATCGAGCAAATTGTCGCCTGGCTGCTGGCTGAAAACATGCTCGGCGGCTTTCACTTCAACGATCGCCGCTATGCCGACGACGACCTCACTATCGGCTCGATCGATCCTTATCAGGTGTTCCGCATCTTTCACGAAATTCATTTCTTTGCCTGGGAAACTAAAACCAGTCCCGATATCGCCTATATGATCGATCAAAGCCATAATTTGAAAGACAAAATAGAAGCTATGATTCAGAGCGTTACGATGGCCCAGGAACTGTTTGCCAAAGCCGCGCTGGTCGATCACGAAAATCTGTCGCAGGCCCAGAAACTTTGCGAGTTAATCCCGGCCGAGAGTTGCCTGCAGAACGCGTTTTCGACCGATGTCCGCCCGGTCATCGCAGAATGGCGCACTGCCAAGGGACTTCCCGCCGATCCGCTCGACGCCTACCGCGGCAGCGGCTATGGCCAGCGCATCGCTAAAGAACGCGCCAGCCGCAATTTATCCAGCGTCTCTTCTTATGCCTGACCCGTGGGGTAGGCTTTAGCCTGCCATCTTAAAAAACTCTACCGAGGTACCTATGCCCGCTACCAGCGAACTCACTCACATCAAAGACTTATGGGATGAAAAACAAGCCGCCGCTCTCACCAGCAACCAGCTCGCCCTCCTGCAATACCGCTCCAACCTCTTAGGCGCAGATCTGCGCATCACCAACTTCGGCGGCGGCAACACCAGCTCCAAACTGGAACTGCCCGATCCCTTCACCGGCCAGCCCGTCCGAGTCCTCGCCGTAAAAGGCAGTGGCGGCGACCTCGGCTCCATCAAAGAATCCGGCTTCGCGCTCGTCTCCCTCGATCGCCTCGAACAGCTCAAATCGCTCTACAAAGGCGAAGCGCACGAAGACGAGATGGTCAGCTACTATCCGATCTCAGCCCACGGCCAGAATCGCGTCGCCGCCTCGATCGACACGCCGCTCCACGCCTTCATTCCCTATCCGCACGTCGATCACCTGCACCCCGATTGGGCCATCGCCATCGCCGCCAGCGCCAACGGCAAAAAGAAACTCGATGAATTCAACCGCCAGTTCGGCCGCAAGATCGTCTGGCTGCACTGGCAGCGTCCCGGCTTCGAGCTCGCTCTCGATCTTGAAAAAGCCGTCAGAGACAATCCCGGCTGCGACGGTGTTCTGCTCGGCAGCCACGGCCTCTTCACCTGGGGCAACACGCAGCGCGAATGCTACCTGAACAGCATCCGCACCATCGACCAGATGGGCGAATTCATCAGCGCTCATCAAGCGAAAAGCGGCCCGCTGTTCGGTGGCCTCGACTTTCCCGCCCTCCCCGACCGCCACGAAATCGCCATCCAGATTCTGCCCTCCCTGCGCGGCATCATGTCCTCCAACCGCCGCGTCATCGCCCATTACACCGATCACGAAGACGTGCTTAATTTCGCCGGATCGAAATGGGCGCAGGAACTCGGCAAACTCGGCACCAGCTGTCCCGACCACTTCCTGCGCACCCGCATTTGCCCCCTGCTGGTCGAATGGAAACCAGGCGCGGAATCGGTCGACACGCTCCGCATGCGCATCAACGAGCGCGCCTCTCAATATCGAGAAGAGTATGCCGTTTACTACAAAGATTGGGCCACCGCCGAATCGCCGAAGCTCCGCGATTCCAATCCTTCGGTCGTTCTCATCCCCGGTCTCGGCTTGTTCGGCTTCGGCAAGAACAAGAAAGAAGCCCGTATCACCACCGAGTTCTTCATCAACGCCATCCACGTAATGGCCGGCGCCAACGCGCTCGACGAAGGCGAAGTCGAGCACCCTTATCCGCAGGCCCGTCATCCCGAAAAATCACATCAGTTCGTCAGCTACAAGAACTACGTGGCGCTTCCTCGTTCTGAAGCCTTTCGCATCGAATACTGGGCGCTCGAAGAAGCGAAACTGCAGCGCATGCCCGCCGAAGCCGAGTTCAGCCGCAAAATTCTCGTCGTGGTTGGCGGCGGCAGCGGCATCGGGCGCGAAGTGGCTCTGCTGCTGGCCCGCAAAGGAGCTCACCTTGTTGTCGCGGACATGAACGCAGAAGCCGCCGAGGCCGTCTCGAAAGAAGCCGCCGCCCTCTCTTCCGCCGACGCCGTTTCCCACGTTTCGCTCAACATCGGTTTGTCCGATAGCATCGATGCCGCTGTCCGGCACGCTGTTCTGCATTTCGGCGGCATCGACGGCATCGTCAACACCGCCGCTATCTTCCCGGTAGGATCGGGCGACAAAGGCCAGCTCACCGAAGCGCAATGGAACACCACATTCCTGGTCAACGTGACGGGCAATTACTTGCTCGCCCGCGAGGCCGGCTGGGTTCTGCGCGATCAAAAACTTCCCGCCTCGCTCGTCCTCACCAGCTCGGCCAACGCCGTCGTACCTAAATCCGGCAGCGAAGCCTACGACATCAGCAAAACCGCGCTCAACCACCTCATCCGCGAACTCGCGGTCGGCCTGGGCCCGCTCGTCCGTGTCAACGGCATCGCCCCTGCTACCGTCGTTGCCGGTTCCACCATGTTTCCGCGCGATCGCGTCATGCAGTCCTTGACCAAGTACAAAATCCCCTTCGCCGAGACCGATTCCACCGAAGAATTGCGCACCAAACTTGCCGATTTTTACGCTCAGCGCACCATCACCCGCCGTCCCATTCTGCCGCAGGATTGCGCCAACGCCATCGTCTGGCTGGCCGGCGAAGAAAGCGCTAAAACCACCGGCCACGTTATCCCCGTAGACGGCGGTCTGCCCGAAGCCTTCCTGCGCTAATTAAGAAAATCAACCCATGCAGCGCGTCTGTTTCACTCTCCAAGTCCGCCCCGAAAAGCTCGTCGAATACAAGGCTCGCCACCGTGAGGTCTGGCCGGAGATGCAGCAGGCGCTACGCGAAACCGGCTGGAACAATTACTCGCTCTTTCTGCGCTCCGATGGCCTCCTGATAGGCTACCTGGAAACGGAAAACTTCGATCACGCGAGAAATGAAATGGCAAAGCGCGCGATAAACGACCGCTGGCAACGCGACATGGCAGACTTCTTCGATACCTCCGGCACGCCGCCCGACCAGGCCATGCGCCCGCTTGAAGAAGTCTTCCATCTCTAAACACCATGACCCCGAATCCCGCCCTAGGCGTCCTCTTCCACTGGCTCGGCGGACTCGCTTCCGGCAGCTTCTACGTCCCTTATCGCGCTGTCAAGCAGTGGTCATGGGAAACCTATTGGCTGGTGGGCGGCGTATTCAGCTGGATACTCGCGCCCTGGATCATGGCCGGCCTGCTCACCCGCCATTTGCCCGCCGTCCTCGCCGGCACCCCCGGCACGACGCTCTTCTGGTGTTTCTTCTTCGGCCTGCTATGGGGCGTAGGCGGCCTCACCTTCGGCCTCACCATGCGGTACCTCGGGCTCTCGTTAGGGATGGCGATCGTCATGGGTCTGTGCGCCGCCTTCGGCACGCTCATGCCGCCCATCTTCAACGGTACTTTCGTCACGCAGGTCGCCGGAACCACGTCGGGCCGCATCATCCTGCTCGGCATTGCTGTGTGTCTGATCGGCATCGCCATCGCCGGCCTCGCTGGGGTCTACAAAGAACGCTCCATGTCGGTCGCACAGCAGCATTCTTCCATCCAGGAATTCAACCTCAAAAAAGGCTTCTTGGTCGCGCTGCTTTCAGGCGTCATGAGCGCCTGCTTCGCTTACGGTTTGGCCGCCGGCGATCCCATCAAACTCCTCACCCAAAAAGCCGGCACCGATCCGCTCTGGCAAGGTCTTCCAGTGCTTGTCGTGGTGCTGCTAGGCGGCTTTACGACCAACTTTCTCTGGACAGTTTACCTGAACGTCCGCAACCAGACCGGCCACGAATACCTCGCCTCCGAACTGCCGATCAAAACTCAGCCGCAGCCCATAGAAGAGACCGCGCTAAACGGGCCCACCACCAGCGTGCTCACCCACGCGCCCACGGCACTCCTGCGAGAAACTGTCCGTGTCCCATTGCTCTCGAACTACCTGCTCTGCGCCGTCGCCGGAGTCACCTGGTACATGCAGTTTTTCTTCTACACCATGGGCGAAACCAAGATGGGCGCTTATAAATTCTCGAGCTGGACCCTCCACATGGCCAGCATCGTCATCTTCAGCACCCTCTGGGGGTTAGGTCTGAAAGAATGGAAAGGAGCAAGCAGAACGTCTCTGCGCCTGTTAGCCCTCGGCCTGCTCATCCTGCTGGGCTCTACCATCATCATCGGATACGGCAACTATCTCGCGACCACCACAAACTAGCCCCGCCTGACCTCTCTTACCCGTCGCATTTAAAACTCGCTTGCTGGCGCGCGGCTCAGCTTCAGAGCCACGAGAGTGAGGGAGTTGCCATGGCTCTTCGAGCCGCTGAGTTGAATGAAGACGCAGCACTCGGAGCCATGAGCGAAGCGATTGGAGTCTATGGAACCTCCACCGGACCGCGTCTTCAACGTAGCGCTGCGCTATGCCAGTCTATTCGAATCAACGTGACTTTCTATGCAGTGATGCCGACGAAATCCGGTTCTACCCATCGCAAGGGCGCCCCCTCCGCAAGCCTTCCCACACCCTACCCACCAACAGAATGCCCGCCTGTCACAGCCACCATATACGTCTGGCAAAGCAGCACGAGATGATCTCGCAGCTTGCCGACCACCGCAGGTGACGCGCCCGCCTCCAGCACGGATCGCGTCGCGCCTGCCATAGCCGCGAACATCATCTCGATGGCGAACTTGTCGGGCGGCAAATCGATGTCCGGCGCCGTTTGGATCATTGCTCCCAGCGCCTTCCGCGACCGCTGGCCCGTCCGTTTCACGATCGCGGGTCCACCTACTTCCGCCGAAATTTGATAGAGCGCCATTGAAAGATCGATCCGCCTCATCTTGGCGTCCACGAAGCGCTGCACCACGTCGCTAACCATTTCCAGGAGCGGCTTGCCCCGCGCATCTTCGCAGGCCATCTCCACTGCCTCGGACACCTTGTCCATATGCTCTTCCAGGACGGCAAATAGCAGCGACTGCTTATTCGGGTAGTACTGATACAGCGTTCCCACCGAGACGCCAGCCCGCTCGGCCACCCGCGTTGTCGTCAACCGGTCCAGTCCGACCGCCAGCAATACCTGAATGGTCGCCTCCGCGATCGCCTCCACAGTGATCGCCGACCGCTCCTGAATCGGCGTCTTTCTTGGCTGATACGCAGGTACGGGTGCTGCTTTCATAATGCGAACTCCAAAACTGAAGGATTCCTCATCTAATCATTGCAGAACAAGAAAAAGGAGAAATTTACCATGAGCACCACAGCCACGAAAATAGAGCTCACCCTGGAAGAGCGTATTCAGAAACTGGAAGACGAAGCAGCGATTCGCGACCTGGCCGCTGCCTTTGCCGATGCAGCCAGCAGAAACGATAAAGCAGCACTCTCGGCAGTTTGGAAAAAAGACGGAATCTTCACAATCGGAGCCCCGCTCTCAAATGTCTCTAACGGCGTTGAAGAGATCATGGCCTTTATATCCAAGTTGCGCGAAGATAAGGAGTTCTTTGTGCAGTTTGTTCACTCCGGTCTGATTGCCGTGAAAGGCGATCATGCGACGGCCAGGTGGCTCGTACGAGAGGTTGCCAAAGGCGGCGACAAGTATTACCACAACTATGGTTTGTTTTCCGACGCGATGGAGAAAGTGGATGGCAAGTGGCTCTTCGCGGAGCGTGCCTTCCATTACGTGTACCTGGATTTCTCTCCATTTACAGGGAACGCCTACTCACTTCCCGATCCGCTACCTACCCACTAAGGAAAGCCGCGCCATGGCAGCGCTGGACTTGGAAAGAGTCTCTCCCTACTCTCCGCTGCCGCCCTCGCTGCTTACGCCTGGACGGTAAACACACCGCTCAATTGCCGTGAGTCTTTCCAGCAACCCGGACGAAGGCGTGCCCTTCACAAACGCAGCGTCCACAAGTGCCCACTCCGGATGCTTCCTTAACCGCTTGAGATCTCCGCCCGTCAGCAAAAAAATGTGGATGCAAGGATCGAGCTCCTTCAAGCCCCGTATCAAACTCAACCCGCAAGCCTCATTCGGGAAGCGCAAGTCTACTACGGCGCAACTCGGCTGCGTCGCCCTCGCCGCCGCCAAAGCCTCTGCCTGCGTGGCTGCGCTAACCGTCTCAAACCCTGCACGGTTGAGCAGCAGCACCCGCAACTCCAATTGATCGGCATCATCTTCAGCGACCAGAACCTTCATCGCGCTTTGCATTCGATGTGATGAACGCAGCGGCTATCTATGAGTATTCCGCAGTTCATAAAACAGTCTCACTTTTCTTCGACAGCAATATCGATCGGTTCCTTAGACCTTCAACCAGGAAGGCCAACCAAAGGCTTGGCTCTCCATAGATATAACCTTTCTGGCCGTTTCTATCGAGCTGTTGATTGCCGGCGTCAGCCTCGCCGCGCTGCCTCGATAGCGGCGATGTCAATTTTCTTCATCGTCATCATCGCCTCGAAGGCACGCTCGGCCTCGCCGCCACCAGCTGCAAGCGCATCGGTTAGCGCGCGTGGGGTGATCTGCCAGGAGAGTCCCCAGCGGTCCTTGCACCAACCGCACTGGCTTTCCGCGCCGCCATTGCCGACGATCGCGTGCCAGTAACGGTCCGTCTCTTCCTGATTCTCCGTTGCGATCTGGAAAGAAAAGGCCTCGCTGTGCCTGACCGTCGGGCCGCCGTTGAGACCGAGACAGGGAATCCCCAGGACGGAGAACTCCACCGTCAGCGCATCGCCCTTCTTGCCGCCTGGATAGTCACCGGGAGCCTGGTGAACAGCGGTTACTTCACTGTCGGGAAAGGTCGCGGCGTAGAAGCGCGCCGCCTCATGCGCGTCCTTGTCGAACCAGAGGCAGATCGTGTTCTTTGGCTTCATGTTCGTATGCTTCCTTGTGCTCGATCAGGGCCGAACGTCGCGGTCTTTGCGTCGGTCTACATCAGTAACGCGCCAGTCCACCTGCTGATCTGCTAGTCCGACCTCTCAAATTGGTCGTCGCCCGTCCTGTCCTTCTGAATCATATCGCTGGTGGTGATCGACTTCGAGGTCCCAAGCTACGGCAGAGGCCGATTCCGAATGATCCCGATTCACAGTCGGCAGTCCATACAGTGGGCCAGTCTCCTGACGCGAGTACTCTTAGAGTAAATGCAAGCGGAGACCAACGCTGCGCGAATCACAGTCCGGCGGCAGGGTCTTATGATCCGTCAGCGTGCAAGCCGATATCGAGGGCCCGGGATTTTCAGGTGGAACCTCTTACCCTAATTAGCGAAAGTGATCTGCGCGATCACCATTTTCGGCAAAGCCTGGTTCCACCCATCAGGCACCGCATCGAAAGGCAGACGAAATGCCCGCGTTTCACCAGGCTGTAGCGGCGCTGCTTTCGCGCCAATAATGGGCAGACGTTCGCGATGAATTTCCTGCCCGTTTACGCCAAAAAATAGACAATACACATCCACCGAACTCAAACTCCGCGGGCCATTATCGGTCAGCCTCCCTTTCACCTCAATTACCTGCTGGCGCATGAAATTCTCAGTCGCCTGCATTCCTACATCGCTTAACGCCAGGTGGGCCAGATACGATTTCGCTTCGCTGGTAGCTCCTCCGCCGCCATGGTACGCCACCGGTCTTGAAAGATAACGATAAGCGCCCAAGCAGGCGAGCAGGATCAAACAGCCCGCAATCAGAGGTGTCGAGGAACGGCTTTGCTGGTGGTCCTCCACTCTCATATGGCAAGTCTAAAACACGAAGTCTGCTTCTCAGCGGCGCTTGCGGCCCGCCACACCCTTCCTCGCCGCGGCAAAACGTTTCTTCAAAGGCTGCTTCTTGGTTGTCGTTGCCTTCTTCACCGGTCTTGCGACAGCCTTTTTCGTAAACGCAGTCTTCTTCTTAGCAGGCGCAGTTTTCTTGGCTACCTTCTTCACAGCCGCCTTTTTTGCTGGCGCTTTCTTGGCAGCCGGACGGCTCACGCCGGCGGCTTTCTTGACAACCTTCACCGGTGGCCGACTCGACTTCTCTTGAGCCTTTCGCGGCCTCGCGCCTCCAGCTGTCCCGGCACTCACAATTTTGTTAAAGTTGCTCTTCTCGCCCACGGCAGTCTCTTCCTGGTAAACGAGCGCCAGCTTATGCTCGTCGAACTTCTCGAAAAACTCATCCCACGAGATCTCTGTCAGGTTTGCATCCTGGCTTCCGGTCGCTCCAGGAAACTCGATGCGAACCACGCCGATATCTCCTCCGTTCCCGGTCGAAGCCACATGCGAAGGTTTGCCGCCACGTTCTTCCGCCCACTGGCGAATCTCATCGTGGTTACTGGTTGTCTTGGATTTACTGGCCATCTTTTCTCCCATCGGTGAGGCTGAGCAATCGGAGTGCCAGGCGAAAAACAAATATCGAGATGCTCATTCGCCTCTCCTGGCGATGTTCCAAAGACACTCACAGAGCAACCTGGCAAAGCGCGCAATGTATCTGCTGCTATCCTTGCACGGCAGACCTCCTGCTCGCGACCCGTTACCAGCTATCGGAAAAACTTGCTGCGTCACCGCAAAATGTGCTCTCGCAAATTTACATGGCTCTTCATTTCACTCCCGGTAAATTGCTCAAGGCGACCGTAGAAACCGTAGTCAAAACTGCAAATCCTCGCTATCCTTTTCAATAGCCACTGATGATCCAGAACATAGGCTGCGGAGGAAGTGCACGGAGGGCCTGCCTGATCTGAACCGGCTGTTTCCCCAGACCTGATGCTGTTTGATTCACCTGTCTTTTTCGTCTTTCTCATCCTCGTCGTTCTGATTTACTGGCGTCTGTCACGCCGCCCCCAGAACGTTCTTCTGGTACTCGCCAGCTATTTTTTCTATGGCTGGTGGGACTGGCGCTTCCTCGGCCTCATTCTCATCTCGACCCTGGTCGATTTCTACTGCGCCAGAACCATCGCCCGCTCCGCGAATCCCGTCCGGCGCAAGACCCTGCTCACCATCTCCATAGCCCTCAACCTGGGCTTCCTCGGCTTCTTCAAATACTTCAATTTCTTCACTGACTCTCTCTCCCACACGCTTACCGCCATCGGGCTCCCAGTCAACATCGCCTTCCTGCGAATCTTGTTGCCGCCGGGCATTTCGTTCTACACCTTCCAAGCGCTCGCCTATATCGTCGACGTCTACTTCGGCCGCCTCGAACCCGCAGAATCACTGCTCGACTACGCGCTCTTCATCAATTTCTTTCCACACCTGATCGCCGGCCCTATCCAGCGCCCTTCTCATCTGCTGCCCCAGGTACAGTCCCGGCGTTTCTTCGACCGCAAACAGTTCATGGATGGCATCATGCTTATCCTCACCGGTCTCTTCCGCAAATGCGTGATTGCGGATAACTGCGCGCTGCTGGCCAATGCCGCGTTCAACGGCAAAATGGGCGAACCATCGCTGCCCATCGTGGCGCTCGGCACGTACGCATTCGCCTGGCAAATCTATGGGGATTTCAGCGGCTATAGTGACATCGCCCGCGGCGCAGCCCAACTGATGGGTTTCGAATTCATGGTAAATTTCCGCCAGCCCTATCTCGCCTCCAGCCTGCAGGATTTCTGGCGTCGCTGGCATATCAGTCTCAGCACCTGGCTGCGTGATTATCTCTACATCCCGCTCGGCGGCAGCCGCCACGGCGAAGCGCAGACCTATCGCAACCTCATGATCACCATGCTGCTCGGCGGCCTCTGGCACGGAGCCAACTGGACCTTTGTCATCTGGGGCGCCATCCACGGCTTAGGGCAGAGCATTCAGCGACTCATCCGCACTACTTTCGGCGCAGGTCGCGACCGCGACGCCGAACCCGGTTTCCTTAAGCTCTGGGCCCAGCGCATCTTCATCTTTCACGTCGTCTGTTTCGCCTGGATTTTCTTCCGCGCCACCTCTATGCACGAAGCCTGGCAACTTATCGCCGGCTTGCGCATCCCCGAGTGGAAACCCGAATTTTTCACCGCTTACAAATTCCTGGCCATCTTCAGCGCTCCTCTCTTCGTAATGGATGTACTCCTCGAAACGCGGCACGAAGATTTCCTCTTCCAACGCACCACGGCGCCCGTGCAATGGGCCTGGGCTTCTGCCCTAGTCATGATTGTGGCCCTGCTATCCGCCAACGAGACCAATGCCTTTATCTACTTCCAGTTCTAAGGTCATACTCGGGCAGCCCGCGGCGTTGCGCAAAGGCTCTATCACCATACTGCTGGCCATCATTGTGGTTCTATTGGCGTCGCTCGAAGTCTTCACCCGCGTGGTTATCGAGCACGCCAGCAACGTGCAGCGTGAAGTCAACCAGGAGTACCAGGAAGCCATTTCCATCCGCCGCACCACTGGGTCCGCAGGCCCCAAGCAGCTTCTCATCGTCGGCAACTCGCTCGTCGGCCACGATCTCGACTTTCCCGCCATTCAACACGCCGTCCAACCGGAGTGGCAGGCGCACCAGTTCTGGATCTACGCGACCGCCTACGAAGACTGGTATTACGGCCTGCGCCGCCTCTTCGCCGAAGGCGCAACACCCGACGTTATTGCCATCACCTTCGCTGCGATGCACTGGGACACCAACGGTATCCGCGGCGACTACGGTGCGCTCTACATGTTCCGCCCGCGCGACATCCCAAAAATCGGTTTGGAAGCCGGTCTAGACCGCACCCGGACGTCCGACCTCCTCTTCGCCCGCTTCAGCAAGTTCTACGCTTTGCGCAGCGAAGTCCGCAAACAAGCTCTGCAGGCGATCATTCCCGATCTGCCCGCCATGTACAGCCTCTTCAAACCGACTGCCAGCCATCACCTGCCCGCCTCGCAAGTAGCCGCCTTGATCGAGCCCCGCCTCCAAAAAATGAACGACCTGGTCAGGCAGCATGGAGCAAAGCTGGTGTTGATCGTGCCCCCGGTTCCGAGGCCCGGCGAAGAGTATCACGCGGAGCTACTGACTGCCGCCAGAAAAGCCGGCATTAAAGCTGTCGTCATGCCCATGAGTTACGCCGCCCTCCCGCCCGGCGACTTCTCGGACGATGTCCATCTATCGCCCACCGGCGCACGCCTCTTTACGGACAAGATCATCACCCCACTCCGCAGCGTTTTGGGCGATCAAGCCAGTAAGCCGTCCCAGTCATTTGTGAACCACTGACCATACGGCTCCGGCGACTCAGACACTCGCAGGCTCGAACGTCACCGAAAAGAATTCATTACCGAATTGTTTTTTGTATAGCTCCGCGTTCTTTCACTTTCCGGGTTGCCGACAACTCGTCCAAGTGACGACGCGGAGACACGTCCGATGCTATATCAGCCGTTGCCCATTGTTAGAATTCCAGTAGTGGACAAGGCCCTCACTGCCGACGACATCCTACCTCTCGTGACCGCATTGGCGCCCGAGGAGCGTGTGCGTCTACTAAGACTCATTGCCTCGCCCGGGAGGCATGGCGATGACGACTCCGCCTATGCGTCAGTACCACCCCTTTGCGATGAATTTTCGGCCGATGATGACCCGCTTGCGTGGGAATCAGAGGGTTGGGAGAATTTTGGTTGAGGCGCGGCGAGATCCGTTGGTATACGTTTCGTTTACCTGATAAACGGCGTCCCGTCCTAATTCTCACGCGAGACAAGGTCATCGATCGGCTGAACGAGATCATCGTGGTGCCGGCGACACGAACAATCAGAGGATTGGAGACGGAGGTCATCCTCACCACTGAGGAGGGCATGCCGTCCGTGTGCGCTCTGAATTTCGATCACGTGGCGTTAGCGCAGCGTAATCGACTCGGTTCCGTTCTCTGTAGTTTGCCGGAAATGCGGTGGTTTGAAGTGCGGCGTGCGCTGCTTACAGCTTGCGGTTTTGGCGAACTCGAACACCGTTGACGGACCACTCGCCGGCCGCTGCTGAATGGATACGGATTAGCAACTTCATGGCCATGTGGATTCCAGACGTGAAGCGCGTCTTACGGGAGTAATCGGCGCGAAATAGCCTAAGTGACTACATAGTTAGAGCGGAGGCGGACAAATATAAGGATTTAAAGCTGATGCAAGCCCTTTCAAGTACTGACTTTAACGATTCCGAATCCTATCAATTCTTTGAGGACCTCCATTGCCTTGGCTTCTAGCGCATCTTTGGCAAAGGAGATATATCCTAAATCGCGAAAGTTGGTTGGGAAGTCAACGCCTTCTTCCTTCATGATGACGATCCGATTCCCGTACAGATAGCCAGACGCCCCGAGCTCGTACACAACGTTCTCGCTGGGACGCCAGACTTCATCACCTCGTTGATTCTTAAACTCCTCATCGGCAGTGAAAATCAAAATCGCGCAGTTACAGCTCTCCATTATCTCGCGTACTTTACTCCCAATCGGCCGTCCCAGGTTGGGTTCGTCAATAGCGACTCGAAACGGAATTTTGAACTGCTCAAGAATTCGCTTCAACTGCTCTAGAGGCTTCTTGTTTTTTCCGTGTGCAACGAATATGGCTTGCCCCAACTCAGGTTTGGGTGTTTTTGTTAGCCCTCCACTTGCGGCCAGGCCATCATTGTGCTTTGACAAACTCTCCTGATTTTTTGCGTCAGCGTCAAGGTTCTCGGGCAAACCAGCTTCTACAGCCTCCGGATTGTCTTCTAGGAACCGAGCTAATGCCGCAGAGTCGAATTCGAAACGTGTGGCTGCTCCCTTGCGGCCCACCCAAATTTCCCCGAGTCCCGCACCAGACGCTATCTGGAAGAAACATACTGCCTGGTCGTTCAAGATTTTGTCAGAGTCGGAGGTTTCGCTTTTGAAATGTTCATGCCAGTGGGCAGCGACATCGGGAGCAGCAATGGAATCTTCCTTACGATACGCTGCCCGTTCGATGATAGCCGAGTACGGCGCTGTTCGAGTAATGACATTCAATAGGGTTTTGGATCGTGAGTTCGCACCACCGATAGCATCTCGCCCCGCTTGGGAAACTTTCATGCGGCCATTGCTTTCGTCGATGAAGCCCCAGAACTTGAGTGCCGTAAGCTTGCGGCCGTCAAGGTGCTTCGCATCCAACACTTTCCTCATCTCCCCGGCAGTCGCCCCGGTCGGCTTTTTGACGAGGTAGCCACAAACGGCGTCAATATCTTCAAGCACTGTACGAATTGGTAGGGCCATATGCGTCTTATCTTTCCATAAGAGGCATTTTAACGCCTTATGAGGCTTAAGCTAAACCTTGGCCAATCACGCAATAAACAGTTCCGGAATCACATTTCGGGTAATCACTCCAGAACCCGTCTATATGGTTGTTCAAATACCGCCAACCCCGAAAAGATTACTCCTAGAAGTCGGCTTTCGAACTGCGATCCGGCTAGCGACTCAACTTGAGGAGAAATGCGCAAACCCGGAGTTGGCCGGCCAGCGACTTCAAAGGCCTCCTACTCATGACGGAGTGCGCACATAGGTTCCCAAGCGAGCCGCGAGCCGCGCTGGAAGGTAGCAAGCCAAAAGAGCCGCCATCATCAAACCAAGCGAGACAATCACGAACGTCAGCGGATCGCTCGCGCAAACGCAAGGCAGATGCGAGAAACTCGAGCGCACCCGGGTCAGCACTGCCGCTGCGACAGCCAATCGCCACACCGGTAACAGTACGCCGCAAGCCTTGCCCAATCAGCATCTGCTGCACATCTGCTTCGCCGCTCCCAACGCCATGCGGATGCCAATCTCTGGCCGCGCGCTGCGCAGTCGAGTAGGAGATCACGCTGTAAAATTCCGACCGTCGCCGGCAGCCGCGCTATGCCGGCGAATGCCACCAGCAGAATCATCGAGAAGCGCTGGCGCGCCATCGACCCGGAAAAAAAACGGGCATCGTCCGAACGTTATAAACCGGCTCGTCGCCGCTCGCTCCGGCTACCGCCTTCTTAATGCCGGACATCACAGTCGCGGGGTCGAGCGGAGATTGTCATTGCTCTGCTACATAGCCGCTGGTTTTTCCCATTCGGTAAAGACAAGCTCGGAGAGTGGCTTTCGTTCACGGAAAGCTGTTTCTGATGGCTGCAAGAAGTCAGGGAGAGTTCCCGCGTCACCCAGATAACCCATCGCCCAAACAGTCACGGGAACGTAGTCGGATGGTAGATTGAAGCTCTCGCTGGTCTTGGTCTTGTCGAAGCCGGCCATTCCATGAACGTAGAGGCCTTGCGTACTGGCCTGAAGACACATATTGACCGATGCCGCGCCCGTGTCGTGGAGCGCATGACCGTTCTCGCTTCCATCTTTGGTCATGGTCTTTTTAGCAATTGTGAGAATCAGTACCGGCGCAGCCCCGGCCCATGCCTTATTAAAGTCGATCAACGTGTTAAAGATCCGCGCATAAGTGCTGTCACCCTTTGAGCCGACCAGAAACCGCCACGGTTGTTCGTTATATGAGGAAGCGGCCCAGGAAGCTGCCGTGAAGATTTTTCGAAGCTCCTCGGGTGCTATCTCCTGGTTGCTGAAGGCGCGAGGCGACCAGCGCTTCAGAAGAAGTTCGTGAACTCCTGTATCCGTTGGACCAGCTTTTAGCGTATCCAGGGTGCTTCCCAGGTTGATACCCATGATGTCTCCTTTGGTTGTCCCCGTCCGGCGTCGTGGCTCTAGTATGTGAACGCTTCCTGAAGTGGAACTAATGGAGTGTCGCAACCATTTGGTTTGCCAGTGAAGTAGAGAACTCCAATCGCTTCGCTCATGGCTCAGATCAAAGAATACGCTGCTTCAGAGCCGCGAGCGGAGCGACCGGAGTTGCATGGCGTGGTAACGTTTTCATCGCGACACTCCACTAGCTCCACAGAAAGCCAATGGCGACGGCCACCAGCAGAATCGATACCAGCACAAAGCCGATAAAAGTTGCAGTGGCATCCTGCCTACATTCGGTGCGCCTGTCACAAATTCGGGATCGGTAAAGGCCGTGCCGGGAAACATCGACGCCGCGAAAATGCAAAGCCAGTACAGCGAAGCAAGAAGAGCAGCCATCACCAGGTCTCCTCTTTCCGGAACGCTGTGCCGAAACAATACGGCGATTGCGATCACGCCCAGGCTTAGCCCCATTAGGATGGTTTGGGCATTGTGGAACTTCGCATGCGGCGGCCAATGCGGGTTCTTGATGTGCTGCTTTCCCGAAGAGGGGATGAAGTAGTCAGCAAGCAGTCCACCCATTGCTGTCACTACCGCGACTCCTACGATCAACCATCTTGCCAGTTCCCGCGCCAGTTCCATGGTCTTTTCTTTACAATTCCGGCCCTAGGCCGCGCCTACCGAGGCTCTCAGGCTGAAGGGAAGCGGCTCAAAGCGCTCCGCGATCTCGAGCTGCTGCTGCATCAGTTTTGCGACCCTGGGATCGTTGCGCGCAGCGGCTGTGGCGTCCGCGTTCACCCACTGCGCGTAGTTCACCAGTGCGGTACGGTCGAAGCTCAGGTGAAGGTTCGCGGAGATGAAACCGGGGACGTGGCGGAGCGTGTCCTGGGTGGAACGGGCGAGGAACTCCATCAACTCGTCGGCGCGTTCCGGGTGCACGACGTAGGTGTTGATAAGCGTCAACTGCACGTTGTTGGGAATCAGCTTCGTTGTGCCCTCTTCCGTCGCAGCACCAGCCTTGAAAATGCGCACCAGGTCAAACGGCGTCGGCTCGGACGGGCCTGCCACCTCCCTGGTTTCCTTCATCAGGGTTGCCATTGCAGGGTTCTCACGCATGCCCGCCAGCGCCTCGCGGTTCTCCCATTGCCCATAGTTCACGATCCGCGTACGGTCGCCGCTCACATGGAAGTTGAAAGAAACGAAACCCGGCTGATGCCGCACGATGTTGTTCGCGGAACGGATCAGGTAATTCAGAACTTCCTCAACGCGCTCGGGAATCACGTTGTAGGTATTCATCGTGGTGGCATAGCCGGATGCCGGGTCGAGGATTGTTTGTTTCTCGCTGCCGATTTTCTCGTCCTGCTGTTCGATTTCAATAGCCATGCTGAACTCTTTCTCCTGTCTTGCTTCCGTTGCTCTCGCCAGGCTGTGTCTGCCTGCATTCTCAGAATAAATTTGGAGGGGCAAATCGTCGATAAGCGAAACGCCTGATGTTGTTATCAGGCGTCCAGCATTTCGGTAGCCTTGTGTTAGCCGCCGTGGATCCCTTCCTCGATCTCATCCACCTGTCACAGCCCAAAGGCACTCTCTGGGGAAGAACCGAGGCCGCCGGTCGCTGGGCTCTGGGATTCCACAAGCGGGACGACCTCCTGTTTTGCTGGGTACAGCGGGGCGAGTGCCTGCTGGTACGCCCCTCGGAAGAGCCAGTCCAACTTCGTCAAGACGACTTCATCCTGATTCGGACGTTGACGCCCTTCACGCTGACCACTGACCCGACTCTGGAGGCCGCGGATAGTGAGGCGCTCGTAGCCCGGCGCGGAAACGGCGAATCTATCGAGCTGGGTGAAGGAAGAGAAAATCCGGTAGTCCTTCGGGGCGGAAGGTTTGTCTTCGAATCGGCCAACGAGCCTCTACTCACCGGCCTCATTCCACCGCTGGTGCACATCGCAGCCGCGGAAAGCGTCTCCTGGCGTGTGCGCTCCCTGATGAGCTTGAATGAAGCGGAGTTCTTGCATCCAGGTCCCGGCAGCGCATTCATTATCGTGCATCTCATCGAACTCATCCTCGTAGAGATCCTGCGACGCGAGTCGCTACGTTCCGGCCCTGAGCAGCGAGGTTTGCTTGCCGGACTGGCTGACCCGATCACGGCCTGCGCGCTAACGGCCATGCACAAGGATGTGGCGCATGGTTGGACAGTCGCCTCGTTGGCACGGCACTGTGGCCTTTCAAGGTCGGCATTTGCGACCCGCTTCCACCACCTGATGGGGATGGGTCCGATTGAATACCTGCAATGCTGGCGAATGGCGCTCGCGAAGGAACAACTCAGAACCGGCATCAGAGGCGTTGGAGAGATCGCGTTGGCGATAGGCTTTCAATCATCGAGTGCTTTCAGCACGGCATTCACCCGCGTCGTAGGGTGCTCACCAAAAAACTTTATGAGCCGGCCTTTAGACACTCGGAGCCACACTCTACCGTCGACAGAGTGAACCTGGGCTTTTACGCAGTAATGGCCTCTGTCTGTGCGGCGCATTGCGGCCAACCGGGTCGCATTGCCGTTTACGAAATCCAACGAAAAGCAACGTCATTAATGCGCTGAAACTGTGCGAGGCGGCCGTTCGCTCAGTGAGCAGCTTTTGAAGCGCGGGGATAGGGTGGCTGGCGCCACGCGCAAGCCGGAGAGCCGCCAAGAGTTGAAGGCACAGTATGGCGACCAACTTTTGCTCACGGAGCTCGAACTGACCGACGCGGGCAGCTGCCGTTCGATAGAAGAAGTATTTCAGCAACTCAGACGCATCGATGTCGGTGTCGGCAACGCGGGCTTCGGACTCGTAGGGGTCGCCGAGGAAGTCGCTGACGAGCAGATTAAGCATCAGATCGAGACCAATCTCCTTGGCTCCATCCGCGTGATTCGCGCCGCGCTTCCACTCCTTCGTGGTCAGAGAGGCGGACGCATCCTGCAGGTATCGTCTACCGGCAGACAGGTCGCCTCCCAACTTCAGCCTGTATCACGCAACCATGTGCGGCATCGAAGGCTTTGTAGAGTCAGTTTCGCAGGAGGTCGCGCCCTTCCAGATCGAGTGCACCATTGTTAAACCCGGGGTGCGAAGAAAGGCTTCGCTGCATCGGTTATCTCTGCGCCTCCTGTGCAGGTCTTTGACAACACGCCCACTGGCGAGATGCAGCGCGCCAACTTCCGGGGGGGACGCGGCGATTGCTATCAAGCATGGCGCGCTGCCGACGGCGCGTTACTGGTTGTGGTCGCCGATGTGAGCGGCAAAGGATTGAAAGCGGCCATTCCGGTTTCGCTGCTGATTGGTGCATTGAGGCGGAAAACCTCGTATTCGCCGCTGGCGATGATGAGCAATCTTAACCGAGTGCTGGTTTCGCGTTCGAACCATGGCTTTGTGACCGGTTGCTGCCTGAGCTTGTCAGCCAGCGGAGATGTCGAGATTGCCAACGCCGGTCACCCGGCCCTGTGGTGGAATAAGCCAACGGCGACTGTCCCCGAACTCGACTGTCTCATCTCATGACCAGGCCGCGCAGGAGATCACACCTGCGGCCAAAGACTGGGGACAGAACGATGACATTGCGGTGGTTACCTTCCCGGAGGAACTTGTGAGCAGGCTATTCCCCGGCAGCAATCAATTCTTCCCAGGCCAAAGCGTAGCCAATGGCCCGTTTCACTTCGTGCACTCGCTTTGGGGAGAGTTTGGAGATTTTCTTTACCAGGTGGACCTTCGAAATTGTTCGCACATTGTCGCAGTTCACCACGCAGGGTCTGGCCATTCCTTCGGTCGACCCGAGAGGAACTTCAATCGGAATATGGCGGACCGTCGCAGTGATTTCGGCCGCGACGAACTTATTGAGGACCGCATAAGCATCATCGCGGCTCAACAGCAGGACGGGGCGACGCCCAGCAGGCTTGGGCAGTTCCGCCCACCAGATTTCATACTGTTTCACGGCTCCCACTCTTCGGCGTTCGACCAGTCATCGGCATCCTCCGCCGAATCGGGCTGGCGGAGATACGCTTCCCGAATGGCTTGATACTCACGCTTCCGGATGGCGTCCTTGACCGCCTGTCGGATGAATTCAGCACGCTGCCGCTTGGCTGCGGGTGCGACCTTATTCAGGGATCGTAGGAGTGGTTCATCCAGCTGGATTAATATAGATGGCACTTGTTTAGGATGATATCATCGACACATATAGTCGAACCTGTTATAGCGCCGTCGTACATTGACGCTCCGTCGCTTACTCTGTCCGGTTAAACGGCCAAACCGGAAGTTGGCCGCCAAGCGACTTTAAACGCCTACTACTCATGACGAAGCGCAATCATAGGATCCACCTGCGCCGCCCGCCGCGCCGGAATGTAACACGCCAAAAGAGCCGCCATCATCAAGCCAAGCGAGACAATCACAAACGTCAGCGGATCGCTCGCGCGCACGCCGTAAAGAAGGTGCGAGAAGCTCGACAGCACCCGCGTGAGCACCGCCGCCGCAACCGCTCCAATAGCCACACCGGTAATCGCGAGTCGCAGGCCCTGTCCAATCAGCATCCGCAGCACATCCCGCTTCGCCGCTCCCAGCGCCATGCGAATGCCAATCTCCGGCACGCGCTGCTCTGTCGAGTAGGAGATCACGCCATAAATTCCGACCGTCGCCAGCAGCCACGCCACGCCCGCAAATGCCACCAGCAGAATCATCGTGAAGCGCTGCCGCACCATCGACCCTGAAAAAAAATCGCGCATCGTCCGAACGTTATAAACCGGCTCGTCGCCGCTCGCACCGGCAGCCGCCTTCTTGATGCCCGGCATCACAGTCGCGGGATCGAGCGGCGTGCGCACAGCAAATGTGACCTCGTCGCGGAAGACCGACATGGTCGCACCGGGAAGCTGATAAAGAGAGAAGTAGATCTGTGGGTTTTCACCTCCTGAGCCGTCGATCCCATACTGTTCCACGTGGCCGGCGACGCCCACAATCCGGGCTGCAGCCGGGCCGCCTTCGCCCCAATGCGGAATTGTTAGCGTTTTACCCAGGGCATCACCATCCGGGAAATAGGTGCGGGCCATCAGGCTATCGATCATCACCACGAGTTCGGAATGAGCGTCATCTGCCTGTCGCAGAAAGCGCCCACGCAGCAGCGGGATTTGCATCGTACGCAGATAATCGGGACCGATCGGATAATAAGTCGCGCGCGGGATCTCTGCCATCGACGCCGGCTGATGTGGACCAAACCAGAATGGGCCGGAATTATTTCCCGCGCTCAGCGGCACCAGCGCTGTCATGTCCGCCGACTCTACGCCCGGAATCTGGCGGATGCGCTCGGTGAGTTGTTGGTAGGCGGCGCGCATGCCTGATGCGCTCTGCGTGACGGAAGGTGAAAGTCCAACCCGGAAGGTAATCACGTGCTGCGTATCGAAGCCGGGATTGACGCTCGATAGATTGTGGATGGTACGAAAGAGCAGTCCCGCGCCCGATAGCAGAACCAGCGCCAACGCAATCTGCGCAACTGCAAAAACACCTTGCGTGCGCCGGTGGCCGGCAGTGGCGCCCCGGCCTCCTTCTCTCAGCGTCACCTGCAAATCGGCGTTCGCACTTTTGAGCGCGGGTACCAGGCCAAACAAAATTCCAACCACCGTCGAAATGCCCAGCGCAAATAAAAGAACCGAAGCATTCAGGCCGATGTTCTCGATGCGCGGCAAACCGCGCGGGACCGCTTCCAGCGCCGCTCTGATTCCCATACTTGCGACGGCCAGCCCGAGAATTCCGCCAAGGAAAGAAAGAAGCACGCTCTCTGTGACTAATTGCCGGACGATTTGCAGGCGGCTCCCGCCCAGCGCTCGTCGAACGGCAAATTCGCGCGTGCGTGCGGCGGAGCGCGCGAGTAGCAGATTTGCCACGTTCGCACAGGCAATCAGCAAGACGAAGCCTACTGCGCCGAACAACAACAGAAGCGTCCCGCCGGCATCGCCGACCAGCTCTTGCTTCAACGCAACAATCGACGTTCCCTGCCCTTTCTCGGTGGTGGGATTCAGTTCATCGATATGCTCCTGCAACGTATTCATTTCCGCGCGCGCCTGACCTAGCCCGGCCCCCGGCGTTAGCCGCGCCACGCAGAGCACGTTGTGAATAGTACGATCGCTGCGGATGAGTGGATCGGCCCGCCCTAAAGGCGTGTAGACGTCGGCGGGCTGATCTTCAAAATGAAACGCGGGCGGAAGAACGCCAACAACTGTATAGCCGGCCCCGTTCAAAGTAATGGACTTGCCGACCACCGCTGGATTGCCGTGAAAACGGTGTTGCCACAAGCGGCTGCTGATGACGGCTGCCGCCACGCCGCCGGTCCGGTCTTCCTCCGGCGAAATAGCGCGTCCGGCCGCCAGTTTCACACCGAGAGTGCTGAAAAAACCCGAAGAAACTTCATAGCCATTCACGTGTTCCGGCGAACCGGGATTCGTCAAATCAAAGCCGAGTGGCTTGAAAGCGGCCATCTCCTCGAAGGACCTCGCTGTGCGCTGCCAGTCCAGGAAATCGGGATAAGAAAGGTAGGTCGAGTGCTTGAGGCTCCGGTTGTAGAGCGCCACGATGACCAGGCGGTCCGGTTCGTGAAAGGGCAGCGGTTTCAGGACCACACCGTCTAACGCACTGAAGATGGCGGTATTTGCTCCGATGCCCAACGCCAGCGTAAGAATCGCCGCTGCGGCAAATCCCGGGCTCTTGCCTAACGAACGGAAGGCATAACGGAGATCGCGCAGGAAGTGATCGAGCGGTTCGAATACTCTCTGGTCTCTGCACTCTTCTTTCGCCAGCTCGATCCCGCCGAATTCGCGACGAGCGCGCAACATTGCCTCTTCTCGAGTCAGCCCCTGTTGCATGTAATCGCTCGCCTGATCTTCCAGGTGAGTCTGAAACTCGGCCTGCATCTGCCGTTCCCAACGCCGTCGCCTGAGCCAGGAGGTCCATCGCATCGCGTTCGCTCCTATTCCGCTGTCTCAAGAACTAGCGAAATCGCTTCACACAAACGCTTCCAGCCCGCCTTCTCGCTATCCAGCTGGCGAAGTCCGGCCTTGGTCACGCTGTAAAATTTTGCGTCCCGGCCGCCTTCCGTCGTCTTCCATTCCGATCTAAGCCAGCCTTTCTCTTCCAGCCGGTAAAGCGCCGGATACAGCGAGCCCTGGCGAATCTGGAGCGCGTCTTTGGATAGCTGCTGGATGCGCTGGACAATCGCATATCCGTGAATGGGACGGAGTGCCGCCACTCGCAGGATCAACATGTCCAGTGTTCCTTGCAGGAGCTCGGCGTTGCCCGAAGAATTGTCAGAGTGTCTAGCCATTCTAGGTATCACATACGAGTATACCCAGAATGTCGAGGTGCTGCTTACACCTTTACTGCTACTACTCGCAACCGCCGGTAATCCGCCGACCATTTGCCGCCGATATACAAATGCGGCCGCAAATACTCGACCACATCACGCAGCACCTGCTCGCGCTGTGCCGCCGGAACTAAACACAACGTCTTAAGTAATTGCGCATAGTCGAAGCATTTCGTTGGGCTTTGTCCATTCGGCGAACTGGCCTTCGACGGCGGAAACGACTCCATCGAGGAATCCGAAGTAACGATTGTGCAGACACAACCGGCGCGTGAGTTTCCAGACCCGTTCGATAGGGTTGAGTTCCGGGCTGTAAGGAGGCCAGGAAGTCCAAGCGAAATTGTGGAGCCTGTTGATCACGCCAAGCCAGATGGAGTTTGGAGCGATGCTACTGCGCGTTGTCACTGATGGCGAGGACGCGACGTCCGGAAATAGCGCTGGCCTCGCGGGAGATTTTGAGGAACTCCCAGAAGGACTCGCCGTTGAATCGGCCGGTCTCGCGGCGAAACAAAAATTCGCCATCCCGCAAACGGACTGCGGCGAAGTAGCCCACGCTTTTCCGGGTCGGATGATGGTACACGATCGGATCTCTGGTTTCCGGTGGAACTCACATACGGCAACGGGATCCCTGTTGCTGAAAATGCACTTCGTCCAGCGCCCAGAGGTCCACGGTATTGTCCCGCATTAACTTGCGGAGTTTTTTCTATGCGCTTTCTGGCGCGCCGGGGCGGCTCGCGCCAAAACGGGCCGGGGCTTGCGGAGCCGGAACTCGAACTGCCGGAACAAACGCTGGCATTGACGGACCCCCAACTGGATGCCGTAGGTCTTCTCCAGCCAAACCGACAGCGTCTTGCCATCCCACAGGTTGACGCGCATCCCCGGGTCGCTCGGTCTCTCTCGCAACACCCGATTGATCTCTTTGATCTGCTTCTCACTCAGCCGACTGGGGCGTCCGGACCGTTCTCCCTCGGCCAGACCCCCCAATCCCTGCTGCTCGAAACGGTGAACCCAATACTCGACCGAACGCGGTGCGTCCCCCAAAAGCCGTGCTACTTCAGGGCACGTCATACCCTGGGCGACCAGCAAAACGCCATGCAGCCGGTGATCGTAGCGCGACTCGTCAGAACGCTGGATCTCTTGCTGCAAACCAAGCACCGACACCGCGTCCGATATCCTCAGCGGTCTCATAATCCCAGGAGACCACGCTTCGCTCACAATGCGCAATTACTTATGACGCTGTGTTTAGCTCAAAGTTGTACCAGCCAAACTGCCGCAACCAGTTCTCCAAGCCCGCTTCCCCCTCGAGCGGCGTGGGGCGATCGAACAGCTGGGCAAACCGCACTTCGAAGCCGGCGTTTTCTAAAATTTCCGAGTACGCCCTTATAGAGGGGAAATACGTCCTAGCAGGCGAAGCGGAAAAGTCGCAATACTGGGGCAAAATCGCCGTCCAGGCCTCCACGATGCGCCGGATATTTCCCGTTCCGCCTAATTCGGCAACCAGCCGGCCGCCCGGCTTCAACGCCCGTGCCATTGCTGCAGCTACGCGCTCCTTCTCCAGCATCCAGTGCAGCGCCGCGTTCGAGAAAATTGCATCGAACTCGCTCTCAAACGGCATCGCCGCCGCGTCGCTCAACATGAATCGCATGCCCGGGTAATTCTGCCGTGCCTGCCCGATCATCTCGGTCGATGCATCGAGCCCCGTCACCTTCGCCCCTGACGCCGCGATCTCCTTCGTCAATTGCCCGGTCCCGCAGCCGAGATCGAGAATTGCTTCGCCCGGCTGCGGCTTCAGCAGTTCAAGAAGCCCTTGCCCCAATTGCCACACAAACGAATGCCGCGCCTCATACAGCTCTGCATCCCAGTTTTGCTTTGCGCTCACGACGTGTAAGCCCGCAACACGAAGTACACAATCACGCCCGTCACCGATACGTAGAGCCAGATCGGAAACGTCCAGCGCGCCACCGTACGGTGGAAGCGGAACTGGCTGCGCAACGCCCACCATAACGTCGCCAGAATCAGCGGCAGCGCCACCATCGAGAGCCCAATATGGGTGATCAGAATGAAAAAATAAGTGGGCCGAATCCAGCCATGCCCCGGGAACTTTGTGTCCCCATGGAAGTAGTGATAGGTGATGTAACTCACCAGGAAGAGCGCCGAAAAAACCGTTGCGCTCACCATGAACCGCATGTGAACCACGCGCCTGCCCCGCCGGATATTTACGTAGCCGAGCACTAGGCAAATTGCGCTCAACGAGTTAAAGAACGCATTGGCGCCCGGCAGATAGCCGATCCAAACTGGCCCTGCAACACGTCCCTTGAAATAAATCAGCCAGACCAGAAAGGCCGCGATGGCCGCACTGAGCCCAATGATGATCGGCAGCGGCTTACGCGCCAGTTCGGTGTTGTTGCCTCTCGGCGGAACCGTTTCGAGCATCTAGGGCGCCTGCGTACTTAGGGCCGCCAGGTCGCGCATCATATCCGGAATCCCGTCTGCCTCGAGCGTCGAATAGTAACCGCGAATGTGTCCGCGCTTATCAACCAGGACAAACTTTGTGCTGTGACTGATCTTCCCGATCACATCACCCACATGAAACGTGGTGAACGCCACCTGATGAATCGTTTGCGGCGAGCCCGTCAGAAAAGTCCATTGCTTGGTCGGGCCGCCATACCGCTTCGCAAAATTGTTCAGCACTTCCGGCGTGTCCCGGTCCGGATCGACCGATATTGAAACCAGGCGAATATCTCCATCGCTCCGCACCTGTTTTTCAATCGAATGCATCTTTGACGTCATCAGCGGGCACTCGGCCGGACAACTCGTATAAATAAAATCGACCACCCACGCTTTGTCCGCTAGCGCCAGGCTATTGAACGGTTCACCCGCCGAATCGGTCATCTCGAACGGTGGCACAACGCCATAGTCGGGCAGCTTCGAAGCCCGGTTAGTACACGCCGCCAGCAAAACAAGTGCCGCCAGACTAACAACAGAAGTTGCGCTGGGAGCCTTCACAGCCGGACCGGATCGAGCACCATCAGGATATACAAAACCGGCAGGTACACCACCGATGTCAACAACACTTTCCGCGCCTTAGCCCTGGTGCGGTCGAGCGAAACCTGGACGCCCGAATACAGAAACCACAACCCCATCGCGAGCGCCCCGATCAGGTAAATGTTCCCCGTCATGCCCATCCACTTCGGCAGCAGGCTAATCGGAATCAACAGAATGGAGTACAGCAGGATCTGACGCGCCGTCGATTCACCATCCGGCTCCACCACCGGCAGCATCTTGATGCCGGCCCGCGCATAATCCTCGCGATACATCCAGGCAATCGCATAGAAATGCGGGAACTGCCACAGGAAGAGAATCGCGCCAAGCGCCCACGCTTGCGGTGTCAGCTTTCCCGCCGCTCCCGCAAATCCGATGAGCGGAGGCATCGCCCCCGGAAACGCTCCGATCGTCGTCGACCACCAGGTTTTCTGTTTCAGCGGCGTATAAATCAGCAAATACCCCAAAAGCGTACCCACACCCAGCGCCGCCGTCAGCCAGTTCGCCCCGAAACCCATTTCAAGTGCCCCAGCCAGCGCCAGAGTGACCCCAAACCAGAACGCATGCCAAGGCTCCAGCCTGCCGCCCGGCAAGGGCCGCTTCTCCGTCCGCTTCATGTAACGGTCCGCATCCCGCTCATACCACTGGTTCAACGCTGCTGTCCCGGAGGCAATCAAGGCCGTTCCGAATAGTGTATGGACCATCGGCCAGATCGCCCAAATACCCGTATGCCCGAAGTAAAAACCAATCGCCGTGCTCATGACGATCAGCCACGTAATGCGCGGCTTAGTTAGCTCTAAATAGTCTTTCACTTTGAGCGACTTAGGCGAGACGCCATCTCCGCCGGGAGCGGCGAAAGTCTCGGCCGCGGTGCTGTCAACCAACACTGAGAATGTACTCCTTCTCGTTTGACAAGAAAATTCAGCTTATCACCTTTGTCTGAGCCACCCTCGCTTTTCCGCCGCTTTGGTCTAATAGCTCTGTCAACTATATGGCATCGAACCTTGTACCCATCACCGTCGCGCATGGCGACGGCATCGGACCCGAAATCATGGCCGCCTCCCTGCACATCATCCAGGAAGCCGGCGCTCGCATCCAGACCGAAACAATCGAGATCGGCGAGAAGGTCTACCTGAGCGGCAAACTCACCGGCATAGATTCGAGCGACTGGGAATCGCTGCGCCGCACCAAAGTCTTCTTTAAAGCGCCCATCACCACGCCGCAGGGCGGCGGCTTCAAATCGCTGAATGTCACCACCCGCAAAACACTCGGCCTGTATGCGAACGTGCGCCCCTGCGTTTCCTATCACCCCTATGTACAGACCAAGCATCCGGGTATGGACGTGGTGATCGTGCGTGAGAACGAAGAAGATCTCTACGCTGGCATCGAGCATCGCCAGACCGATGAGGTTTATCAATGCCTCAAACTCATTAGCCGCCCGGGTTCGGAGAAAATTGTCCGCTACGCCTTCGAGTACGCACGCCGCAACAACCGTAAGAAGGTCACTTGCTTCACCAAAGACAACATTATGAAGTTCACCGATGGCCTGTTCCACAAGGTCTTCGATGAAATCGGCGCAGAGTATCCCGAGTTTGAGAAAGAGCACTGGATCGTCGACATCGGCGCAGCCAAACTCGCCGATACCCCCGAAATCTTCGACGTGATCGTCATGCCCAACCTGTATGGCGACATCCTCTCGGACGTCTGCGCGCAGATCGCCGGTTCGGTCGGCCTGGCCGGTTCCGCCAACATCGGCGACCAGTGCGCCATGTTCGAAGCCATTCATGGTTCCGCGCCTCGGCGCGCCGGTCAAAATCTCGCCAACCCTTCCGGCCTTCTGCATGGTGGCTTGCTGATGCTCGTCCATATCGGCCAGCCCGAAATTGCCGAACGCATTCACAATGCCTGGCTTCGCACTATCGAAGATGGCGTCCACACCTACGACATCTATAAGGAAGGCGTCAGCCAGCAGAAGGTCGGCACCAAAGAATTCGCCGAAGCCGTCGTCGCGCGGCTCGGGCAGAAGCCATCTCACTTGAAAGCAGCCACGTATTCCAAGGAACCAGGCAAAGCCTTCGCGCAACAGATCCACCAGACCAAACGCGCCAACAAACAGCTCATCGGCGTTGACGTCTTCCTGCAGTGGAACGAACGGAATCCTGTCGAGTTCGGCCGGCGTCTCGAAAAAATGAACGGCGATGGCGTCAAACTCACCTCGCTCAGCAATCGCGGTGTCAAAGTCTATCCCGGCGGCTTTCAGGAGACCTTCTGTACAGACCACTGGCGCGCTGGCTTCATGTCCGAGCAGGACAATAGTCCTGTGACCCACCAGCAAGTCGTCAACCTGCTCGACCGCATTCAGAAAGATCACCTCGACTTCATCAAAATCGAAAACCTCTACACTTTCGACGGTCAAAAAGGATTCGTCGCCTCGCAAGGCGAATAGGTCTGACGATGAGTCAGTCGCCGCTGTCCCTGGTGGGCGTCATCATGGGCAGCAAGTCCGATTGGGAGACGATGCAGCTTGCAGGTGAAACACTTGAAAAGCTGTCGATCCCGCATGAATCGCAAATCGTCTCCGCTCATCGCACGCCGGACTGGATGGCGGAATATGCAAAATCAGCAGCCGGTCGCGGCCTGGAAGTCATCATCGCGGCGGCGGGTGGCGCGGCGCATCTGCCGGGCATGGTAGCCGCCCACACCACCTTGCCCGTGCTCGGCGTTCCCATCAAGAGCAGCATCCTGAATGGCATCGATTCACTTCTCTCCATCGTGCAGATGCCGGCCGGTATTCCCGTTGGAACACTCGCCATCGGCCCGGCTGGCGCCGTCAACGCAGCCCTGCTCGCCGCCAGCATCCTCGCCAATCATCATCCCGAGATTCGTGACCGCCTGGTTGCTTGGCGCAAAGCGCAAACCGATTCCGTGCTCGAGAACCGCCTTCTGTGAATGCCGTCAAACCAGTGCTGCCCGGTAGCGCGATCGGCGTGCTCGGGAGCGGCCAGCTTGGGCGCATGTTCGCCATCGCGGCACGCCGCATGGGCTATCGCGTTCACACCCTTTCACCTGACGAGGACACCCCCACCGGCCAAGTCGCCGACGTGGAAATCAAAGCACCATACGAAGATCTCGACGCTATCCGCCAGTTCGCCAGTGCTGTTTCGGTGGTTACATTTGAATTTGAAAACGTGCCGGCACCCACTGCGGCAGCCGCGGCCTGCTGTGCGCCGGTGCGTCCTGCCGGAGCCGTGCTGCATGTCGCCCAACACCGCTTGCGCGAAAAGACATTTCTCTCCGAAGCCGGCCTTCCAGTCACCCCGTTTCGCCGCGTCCGCACACCCGAAGAATTAGCGCAGGCCGCCACGGAACTGGGCCTCCCCGCCATCCTGAAAACCGCCGACTTCGGCTACGACGGCAAGGGCCAGTACCGCGTCTACTCGCCGAACGATTTTGCCGCGGCCTGGCAAGCCGTCGGCGCGCACGAAGCAGTTCTCGAAGCTTTCGTCGACTTTGACTGTGAAATATCGGTGGTGGCAGCCCGTTCCATTGCAGGCGATTTCGTACACTACGGCGCAATCGAGAATCAGCATCAAAACGGCATCTTGGACATCTCCATTTCGCCCGCCCGGGTATCGCCGGAGATCACCCGCGATGCCGTTGCTATCGCCCGCGAAGTCCTCGAACGCCTGGCCGTAGTCGGCGTCCTGTGTGTCGAATTTTTTGTGAGTAAAAACGGCCGCTTAATAATCAACGAACTGGCGCCCCGCCCTCATAATTCCGGCCACCTCACCATCGACGCCAACCTCACCAGCCAGTTTGAACAGCAGCTCCGTGCCGTCTGCGGCTTGCCCCTAGGCGCGGTCACGTCATTTACGCCAGCCGCCATGGCAAACCTGTTAGGCGACATCTGGGAACATGGCGAACCCGACTGGGTCTCAGCCGCCGCCCTCCCCGACGTCAAAATGCATTTATACGGAAAGCTCGATCCCCGCCCCGGCCGCAAAATGGGTCACCTGACGGCACTGGCGCCTACTGTAGAACAAGCTCTAAGAGAAGTGAAGCAAGCCCGCCAAACGCTGGCATCGCCACCCACATTCCGCAACTGAATTGGCTTACCGATTTGCTTTAAGCCAGAGCGAAATCATCTCCGACCAATCGGAGAAGATCAGCTTGTCCTGTTCGCGGTCCAAGGAGGAGCAGAGGGAGGGAAGATCGGTTCTGAATCGCCGGTAGCGGGTCACAATCGGTAGCGCTCGGTGTCCAGAATCAGGCACACTTTATCTTTTTGAGCGGACCGCCATAGTGTTTGCAACCAAGAAATAAACCGAGTTCCAGTGGCATGTTGAAGCGAGGAAGCTTGGTGACTTTATCCAGCTTCACAAACGAAATGTCGTGAACGCCGTAAGGAGATTCCGCGATGAGGTCGGAAATCTTCTGGAAGCGATTGGTGCTGGCGTCGTCGAATTCGAGGGCGCAGCGAGCCACGAAACCTAAATCGTAGATTGCAAAAATAAGGGCTTCGAATATCGGTTTGTAGGAAGGATCAAACGGACAATTGATGAAAATGTTGATCGCCGTCTTAGCCGCCACGAATCAGTCAGTTTCGAGGTGCTTTTGCAGGGTGGCTGAGATGGCTTTGGAGATGCGAGACGTTCCGAGTGAGCTCTTCTTTGGTGGATTCTGCACAGCAGGAAGACCGTGGATCTCCTTGATTACGAACTTGCCATCAGGCTTGACGATGACCACCTGGGCTTCGGGTTCGCGCTTCGCAAGTCGGGTAGCGGCTTTAACAGCGTCGCCCTGCGTCGGATAAACGGTGGGCTTCGTCCCCGCCTTTTTAACAGCCCAATGGTTTCCCCCCGCCGAAACGACGTGATATGTCTTGTTCGCCATGGCTGCGCCTGTTTCAAGTCTAACGCCCGGAGACCGGTCTCGTAAAGAATGAGTCTTGTCCAATGCAGGATGATCGTGAAGGCGGCCTTGTTTCTAGCGCAGGTTTCACTTGTGCGAGCATATCTCGCACCATGCCGGCCAGATCGACTTTTTGATGAAGCGTTTGCCCGGCGCGAAACCCGACAACGCCGCGGCAGGCTGACCCGCCCTGTAAACTGGAATCGCTAGGCCGCCGCCTGCGCCCGGCCTCTATTCCATGAAAATCTGCTATTTGGACGCTTTCTCCGGCATCAGTGGCGACATGACTGTCGGCGCGCTCCTTGATGCCGGTGCAGATTGGTCCGCCCTCGAAGCGGCCTTGAAAAGCCTCGATCTTGGCGCAACCTATCGCGTCGAGAAGACGAAGCGCAAAGGCATCGCCGCCTCCAAATTTTCCGTCCAGTTCGAAGAGCAGAAGACGCATCGCCATCTTCCCCACGTCGAGAGAATTATCCTCAAAGCCAACCTCTCGGAACGGGCACAAAAGAATGCGCTCGCTGTGTTTCGCCGTTTAGGCGAAGCGGAGGCCAAATCGCACAGCGTTCCCCTCGAAAGAGTTCACTTCCACGAAGTCGGCGCAGTCGATTCCATCTCGGACGTAGTGGGCGCTTGCGTGGCGCTTGATCTACTGGGCGTCGAAGAAGTTCGCAACTCCTCCATCAACGTCGGCAGTGGCACCGTTCGCACTGAACACGGCATCCTGCCTGTTCCCACTCCAGCCACCGCCGAACTCCTTAAAGACTTTCCCGTCTACGCCTCCGGTCCAGCCACCGAACTCACCACGCCAACCGGCGCCGCCCTGCTGACAACCCTTACATCCGGGTCCGGCGCTCTGCCCGCGGTTCGCGTTTTGTCGCAAGGTTTCGGTGCCGGCGATAAAGACTTCACCGAACAAGCGAACGTACTGCGCGTGCTGATCGGCGAACGCACCGGCGCGACTGAAGCCACCACCGTCCAGGTCCTCGAAGCTAACATTGACGACACCTCCCCGCAAGTTCTCGGCTACGCGATGGAGCGGCTCCTCGCTGCTGGCGCGCTCGACGTCACACTCATGCCCATCTTCATGAAGAAGAATCGCCCGGGCAGTCTGCTTTCCGTAATCGCCGTGCCCGAGCAGGCCGACGCACTGGCGCAAATCATTTTCGCCGAAACCACCACACTTGGTATTCGCAACTATCGCGCCGAGCGCCGCATCCTGACACGTCATTTCGCTGAAGTCGCCACCAGCTATGGCCCGATCCGGGTAAAATACACCGATGCTGGTGGCTTTGCTCCTGAGTTCGATGACTGTAGCGCCGCTGCTCAATCGCACGCCGTGCCGCTCCGCACCGTCATGGCGGAGGCTAGCGAACTCTTCCGCCAGCAGCAAACCTCCTGACACACACCCCTGATGAGTAACGGCAAGTATTACCTCACCACTCCTATCTATTACGTCAACGCCGCACCGCACATTGGTCACGCTTACACCACCATTGCGGCTGAAACCATCGCACGCCTGAAACGCATGCAAGGCTTTGACGTGGTTCTCACTTCCGGCACAGATGAACACGGCACCAAAGTCGAGCGCGCCGCGAAAGCGCAAGGCAAGACACCCGCCGAGTTTGTCGATCTTATCTCGACCGAGTTCCGCACCCAGTGGCAAAAGCTCAACTTGCAGATCGACCGCTTTCAACGCACTACCGCCCCCAACCACGCCAAACTCGTCAACCAGCTCTTTGAAGCCTGCAAACAGAATGGCTTTATCTATAAAGGCAAATACACCGGCCTTTACGCCGTCGTGAGCGAGTCTTTCGTGAACGATGCCAAACCCGGCGACCTCGATCCCGAAACCGGCAAGCCCTACGAAGAGGTCACTGAAGAGAACTACTTCTTTAAGCTCTCCGCGTTTACCGATCGGCTGCTCGACTTCTACACCGCTAATCCAGACTTCGTTCAACCCGAAATCCGCCGCAACGAAGTTCTGGCCTTCGTAAAACAGGGTCTCTCCGATCTTTCCATCACGCGCACCAGCATTCAGTGGGGCATCCCCGTTGAAGCCGATCCGGCGCACGTCTTCTATGTGTGGTTCGATGCGCTCACCACTTACATCAGCGCCGTCGAAGGCGAAGATCGCTGGCCCGCCGACCTGCACCTGATTGGTAAAGAAATCCTGCGCTTTCACGCCGTCTTCTGGCCCGCTTTTCTGATGGCCGCCGGCTGGCCTTTGCCTAAACAGGTCTTCGCGCATGGCTGGCTGCTGTTTGAGAACGACAAGATGAGTAAGACGCGCGGCAATATCGTGCGGCCCACGCCCATCGTCGACGCCATGGGTGTCGATGCGCTCCGCTACTTCTTATTGCGCGAAATTGTCTTCGGCCAGGACGGCAGCTTTTCGTTCGACGCGCTCGTCGCTCGATACAATTCCGATCTGGCCAATGGACTGGGCAATCTGGCCAGTCGCACGCTGAACATGATTCAGCAATACCGCGAAGGCGTTATTCCGGCCGCCGCCGGCGATCCAACGATCATGGACCTCACCCGGACTGCCACGCGAAATGCGCTCGTTGCATACGATAATTTCGAATTCTCGCGCGCGCTCGAACAAATCTGGAGCATCATCGCCGTCGCGGACAAATTTATCGTCGAGCGCGCACCCTGGAAACTCGCCAAAGACTCGTCGAATGAAGCACAATCGCGGCTCGACGAAACGCTGTACACCGTCGCTGAAGCCCTTCGCGTAACTTGCGCCCTGACACATCCTGTCCTACCGCACTCCACCCAGGAGATCTGGCATCAGCTCGGTTTTAGCGAACCTTTGGAGGCTCTACGCGTCCCCGCGCTCGACTGGGGTGGACTGCCTGCGAGACAAAAAATCGGGACAATCGCCGCCGTCTTCCCCCGCCTCGACGCCAAACCCACCGTTCAGAAAATGCAGGAGCTCGAGGAAGTCGAAAAGAATCGTCAGGCCGCCCTCATGGGGAAACTGCCCGAACCTGCCACACCTCCCGAAACTTCCAACAACTTTATTTCTATAGACGACTTCTCAAAGGTCGATCTACGCGTCGGTGAAGTGAAATCGGCCGAAGCCGTCAAAGGCGCCGATAAGCTGCTCCATCTCAAAGTCGATATCGGCGAACCGGAACCGCGCACCATCGTCGCCGGTATCGCCCTCGCTTACCGGCCCGACCAACTCATCGGCCGCAAGGTGGTCATCGTCGCGAACCTTGAACCCCGTAAATTGCGCGGCCTGACCTCGCAAGGCATGATCGTGGCGGCCAGTCTCGAAGGCGGCCTCCCCGTGCTTGCCGGGTTTCAGGAGGACATCACACCAGGGGCGCGTCTTAAGTAACAGTGAAGCTGGTCGACTCTCATTGTCACTTGGACGACGCGCAGTTTGCCGACGATCGCGAAGCCGTCATAGACCGTGCTCGCGCCACCGGCATCGAGTACCTGCTCGCGATTGGAACCGGCGATGGTCCCCCTGATCTCTCCGCCGCCGTCCGCTTCGCCGACGAATATCCCTTCATCTACGCAACCGTCGGCATCCACCCCAACGACGCTCCCAAAATCGATGCCCATACTTTCGCCCATCTGGTGTCGCTCCTTGAGCATCCTAAGGTCAGAGCGATCGGTGAGATTGGCCTTGATTATCACTGGGGCGTTCCGAAGGATTTACAGGTCGAAGCTTTCGCCCGGCAACTCGCCATTGCAAAAGAAGCCCGCATGCCTATAGTCATTCATACTCGAGATGCCTGGGACGACACTCTGGACCTCCTTCGTGCAGACTGGTCTTCCACGGGCCTTCCATGTGTCATGCATTGCTTCACAGGCGACGCTCATCAAGCCCGCGCTTGCCTAGACCTCGGCTTCTATCTGGCATTTGGCGGAGTCACTACCTTTCCCAAGTCCGCCTCCATCCGTGAGGCCGCTCGCCTCACACCGCCCGATCGTCTCCTGCTCGAAACCGACGCACCCTATCTCGCGCCGGTCCCCCACCGTGGCAAGCGCAACGAACCCGCTTTCGTCGCCCACACGGCAGCGGTCATCGCCGATCTCCGTAGCGTCACCGTCGACTCACTCGCCAGCCAGACCACCCAAAACTTCGAACGCGTCTTTCTCGGTGCCGGCACCCCGGATACACTGAGGTTTCCTTAAAGGTCAACCATTATGTTCAGTAAACTTCGACAGTCGATTTCAGCCCGTGAAGCCTTCGAACTCGTGAAAGCGGATCTGGTCGAAGTCGAAAGCGAGATCAGCGCGGAGTCTGCTGCCTCGGTCGAAACCATCACCACCATCAACCAGTATCTGCAGGCGGGCGGCGGCAAACGTCTCCGCCCCGCGCTGCTGTTGCTGTGCAACCGCCTCTTTGGTCCTTCCACTGCCTGCGCCCGCCGACTAGCCGCAGTGGTCGAGATGATCCACACTGCCACCCTTGTTCACGACGATGTCATCGATATTGCCAAAACCCGCCGGGGACGCCCTTCCTCCAACATGGTCTGGGGCAATCATGTCTCGGTTTTGGCCGGCGACTGGCTCTACATGCAAGCCTTCGAACTGGCTCTCCGCGAACGCAACTTTCGCATCCTCGATGTACTCATTTCTCTCACTCAAATGATGGTCGAAGGAGAGCTGCTGCAATACGAACGCCTGCACCGGATCGACGTCAGCGAAGCCGACTATATGGAACTCGTCGATCGCAAAACCGCCGGACTCTTCTCCGCCTGCGCCTCACTCGGCGCCACCGCTGCCGAAGCTGACGAAACCGCTGAGCTCAATTTGCGTGAGTTTGCCTGGAATCTCGGCATGGCTTTTCAGCTGGTCGATGATATTCTCGATTTCACGTCCACCGAAAAGATCCTGGGCAAGCCCGCCGGCAACGATCTCCGCGAGGGCAAAGTTACCCTGCCCGTCATCTATGCTCTCGAGAACGCTTCTACCGAAGAGCGGGCCGCGATTGAAACAGTCATGAGCGACGGCAGCTACGAGCATGTCCCGTTTATGCACATCGTTCAGATCCTTGATCGCCACAGCGCCATCACGCGCGCCTACGACCGCGCTCACCTCTTCACCGAAAAGTCCGGAACAATTCTTGCGACGTTCCCCGAAACGCCGTCCCAGCGCGCTCTTCATTCCATTCTGGAGCTAGTCACTGAACGTAGTTCGTAATCTTCTGATGGCGGTTGCGCTCCTTACGGCCGGATGCACGCGAGGGCCCAGCGATGGTGATTTAATCCAACGCGATCAGCGGCTCCAGATCGATCTGCAAAGTGCGCAAAACAGTTACAACCGCCACGAGATCACCAAGGACCAGTTCTCCGCAAAGCTCACTGAGCTGCACGATAGCGAAGCAATACTATTCCGGCAGGTTCGGGCACATCACTTCTCCGACATGACAGCGGGCAGCTATTTCTATCGCGGCCGCCTGAAATTCCCGAGCCCCATCGACCAGGCCCGCGAGCGTTTGAAACAAACCGCCCCGTAACTTATCGGGTCGACCGGTAAATCTCCAGGTAAACGTTCATTCCCTGCGGATCGCGGAATACCGTCTGCCCGGTAAACAAGCCGTCTGCAAGGCTATTGCCCAGTTCCGCCATCTCCAGTTCCGATCGATACTCCTGCGCCTGCTTGGCGCAATCCGGACACTCCCGAAACCGGCTGTTCAAAGAGACATTAGCCAGCAACAATCGTCCGCCGGGACGAAGCCGCGAAGCCGCAATGCGCACCACTTGTCTGGCCGCAACTAGCGGCAAGTCGCTCAGCAGCTCTGTCGAGTAAATGAGATCCCAACCGCTCTCCCCAGGTACGCCGCTCAGAGGCACTCCGTACTCCAGGCATTCCAGCCGCAAAATCGCTTGCGAGCGCCGCTCGGCATGCAGCGCGCTTATTTCCTTTGTGAAAAACTCCTGACGGTACCGTGCCGCGTCGCAGTAGCAGTGTCGTAGCGCCGCTCCCGGTCTGGCATGCGCCCGGTAATCCCCGATTTGATAGACATTTTGCATTGGCTTCACTGGCCTCATGCAAACTATCGGTAGCAGCCGCGCGCGACTTTAGGGATCGATTCCCGCAATCTTCGCGTCAGACAAACGATGCCTCCCGCCTTTCAGCCGAAGCTGATCGAAGTGCCTCCCTCGCCAGACCTCGCGGCCGCCGTCATCATCCCGGCCAAAAACGAATCGGCTTCCCTGCCCGCCGCTCTTCGCGCATTGCTCGGGCAAGTGGGCGCTCCGTCCTTCGAAGTGATCGTGTTAGTGAACAATTCAACCGATGACACGCTGGCGATGGCTTTGGATTTTCAACACGCCCATCCCGAACTCGCCTTGCACATTCTTAATCGAAGCTTTGACGAACCGGACGCGCACATCGGACACGTTCGCCGTCTTCTTATGGAAGAAGGCTGCCATCGCCTCGGAAGCTCGACTGCCAGGCTAACAGCCATTCTTTCCACCGATTCGGACACGCGAGTCGCACCCGACTGGATTGCCCAAAACATGCGCGAAATCGAACGCGGCGTCGATGCCGTTGGTGGACTGATCACGTTCGATCCCCACGAACGCGCCTCTCTCTCGCCCCAGACGCGCCGCAGGCAGGATCTTGACGACCGTTACAAAACGTTGGTTGCCTGGCTCGAAGATGAGCTCGATCCCTTGCCACACGATCCCTGGCCCCGCCATTACCATCACTTTGGCGCCAGCCTCGCCGTTACTCCCGAGGCTTACCGCGCCGTTGGTGGCTTGCCCCCGGAGCGCCAGTTGGAAGACCTCGCGTTCTTCCACGCCCTCCTGCGGCACGACAAGAAGTTCCGGCATAGCCCGCTCGTAACTGTTCAGACCTCCGCCCGACTGGATGGGCGCGCCCCGGTCGGTCTGGCCTGGCAGTTGCACCACTGGAACGAAACCGGTGATCCCTGTGAACGGCTGCCGGTCGATTCCGTGACGTACCTCGAAGAATTGTTCCGGCAACGCCGCCTGTTTCGTGAGCAGTGGCGGCAAAAGGGCGGCTCAGCCGTGGAACCATTTTTCGGCGAAGCCTGGGAGCAACGCGCTTTCCTTCCGGCTCCCGATCAACAACCGATCGCTACGGTTATTGCTGAGCTGGAGAACCGGTTTGCCCGCGCTTCCGCAGCAGGTCGATCCGAAACTGTTCTCGCCGGGCGCTAGCCACTCTCGTCCACTCGTTACGCCCCAGGAAAAGCTCGTGAACCTCGTCGCCCGTCAACGGATAATCCGGCACAAAGGGTAGCCAGTGAACCAGCAGCAGTTCGCCTTTTTCTACGGTCTGCTGCGCTATACGGTCCGCCAGCCGAGCCAAGTCTGCCCGCACCAGATAGTAGCCCACTTCCGACAGAATCGTGAGCTCGAAGCTCCCTGCCGGATACTCGTCCGGAACCGCCATTCGAAAAAATTCCACGTTTCGCAGCTGCCTGCAACGAAGCCGCGCCTTCCCGAGCGCCTGCTCCGAAATATCAAGCGCCGTCAGATGCTCGCACCGCGCCGCCAGCATTTCGGTCTGCACGCCGATCGAACAGCCGATCTCGAGAGCGCGTCCGTAGCGGTCTCGATCGAGCGTCCCCAACGTCTCCTGGTATTTCGTTCGTTCGTATTCGCTCTCCGCAAAATTCCAAGGGTCTTCCAGCGCGGCATACACATCCTCGAAATATTTCCGCGACAGCGATTCCGCCATCTCACACCCGATCGAAAGCGGCACGCCCGATCGACGTGATCGCATTGTCGTGCCCCGCTTGCCGCAGATACATCTGCAGATCGCGCAGCATTCTGCCAAACGGCTGCCGCCCCTGCAAACCGCGCGCCCCGATACTGACCTCTACCAGCTCCATCACCTTGGTACAGATTTCATTAGTCGCCACCCGCATCATGCGTGCCTGATTTTTCACGTCGGATCCGTCTGCCTCGAGCCATCGCGCAGCCTGTTCCATCCATTGCCGCCCGCTCTCGATCGCTACCGCCATCGTGCCCATGCGATGCAGCTGATGTGGATCGCTGTCGTAATGTACCCCGCGCAGATAGTCGCGGCAAAAATCGAACAACGCCTCGGCCCCGCCCAACTGCACCGCCGAAAACCGAAACGCGCCGCCCGTAAAAAGCGGTTCCGCGTAATACTGGTCGGGCTTGCCGATCAAAGCCTCCGGTCCGATCTCGATACCCGTAAAATCCACCGTGAAACTGTCCGACCCTTCCATGCCCATCGGATGCCACGAATCAAAATCAATCGCGTAGTCTGCCTGATCGAGAGGCACAATGAACATCTGCCAACCCTGTTCCGAAGCACCCGTCACGAGGGCGCGCTGAATGCTTCCGGCACCCGAAGCAAATGTCTTACCCCCCGATATTCGATACGAACCGTCGCCCTGCCGTGTAAACGTGGGCTGACCCGCTGGACCTGTATTCCAGACCCCGAAAACCGTGCCCTGCTCGAGAACGTCGCGCGCCACCCTCGCCATCTGCTCGTCCGAACCGTATTCGTGGACCAGCAGCAGCGCATTCACATGCCCTTCAAACAGTCGCCCCACTACCTGGTTCCCGCGGCCCAAACTATGGAGCAGCAAAAGCAGGTCGCGCTGCAGTCCCTGGTCGACCCCAAACCCTAGTCCGCCAAACGATTGAGGCAAAGCCGCCGCCAGCGCTCCACAGTCCGCAAGTTCTCTGAATTCTTTGCTGGGAAATGTCGCGGCCGGTTCCCGCAATCGTTCCTGAAACCGCGGCACCAAGGTGGCAACAGCCTCGGTCAAAACGCTAGCCGTCAGGGGAGCAGCGATCACTCTTCAGTGTACGGTGACAAAAATCGAAGAAAAACTTGTCTCCCTGAAATCAAGCATTTACGCCCGATAATCGACCCCACAGCGCATTCCCCGCCGGTAGCTTCGTGTGCGAAAGGGACTTCAACGCACATGCACACACCAGTGATCATCGACTTCATCCACCACGCTCTCCGGCTCATCCTCGGCGCGTAAGCGGGTTCGGATTCACCTCGGGGGCGGGTTGCTCAATCGCGCCCCCGTTATCGAACTTGCGGAACAGCCTCTTGCGTTTCAGCCTGCGCCGCATCGCGCGCCACTTCCAAACTTACCGGCAAGCTGAAATAAAACGTCGACCCCACACCTTCCTCCGACCTCGCCCACATCCGCCCGCCATGCCGCTCCACAATCTTGCGCGAAATCGATAGACCCATCCCGGTACCCTCCACTTCGCGGCCATGCAAACGCTGGAACAGTCCGAAAATGCGCTCCGCAAACTCCGGGTTAAAGCCGCGCCCGTTATCCTGCACCGAAAACACCCAGTTACTTGCTTCCTTGCACGCTTCCAGGCGAATCTGCGGCGTCACTTCCCGCCGGTACTTAATCGCGTTCGACAGCAGATTCTGTAGCACCTGCGAAAATTGCACCGCATCCACCACCAGCGCCGGCAACGGCCCGTGCTCGATTGATGTATTCGTCTCCCGGATCAATGCCTGCAGCCCGATCTCAGCCTCGCCTAGCAATCCCCCAAAAGGCACTTGAGCTGTCGGTTGTCCGGACTTTCGCAAGCGCACCAAAGCCAGCAGCCCGTTGATCAAATCAGTCATACGCCGCGAAGAACTGATGATGTAGCCGATAAATTCGTCTGCATCGGCATCCAGCCGCCCCTGGTAGCGCATCGCCAGTAGTTGCGAAAAGCTGGTGATCGTGCGCAGCGGCTCCTGCAAATCGTGGCTTGCAACATAGGCGAATTGCTGCAGCTCTTCGTTGGCCTGCGTCAAGTCGAGCGTCCGTTCCTTAATCCGCGTCTCCAGGTGAGTATTCGCAGCCTTCAATTCTTCCGTTACCGCATCCCGCTCGTGCAGGTACTTCAGCAGAACTTTATACAGCCAGAAAATGATGCCGATCATCAGCAGCGATCCGGCCGAAAAGAAAAGAAAACTCCATTTCGAGAAGGCATGCTGCGTATTGAGTATCGCCAGCTCTTCCCGATCCAGTTCATTTAGGAGCGCCCGCACTTCGCTGCGAATCTCGTCCATCGTGTCCTGCGACTTCGTAATCTGTTTCGCGAACTCAGCGCTCGACAGCACTCCGCGCCTGCGCAGCTCGACCCCCTTGAATGCCCACGCAAACCGCAGCTGCACCAGTTTGATTACATGCTCTACGCGCGGACCGTAACGCGGCTGCTCCCGTGATTCCGCGCGCCCCTGCCGGATCCACGCGCCGAGCGTGCTTTGCGTTTGTAGCAGGGGCGTCAGGTAGCGGTCCTCGCCCGTCAAATAATAGCCGCGCTCCCCCGATTCCGCATCTCGCGCATGGGCCCGCAATTGTGTCAGGCAGCCCGAAAGTTTTTCCACCTGCAACAAATGCGCTTCCCGCTGGTCCGCTGCTTCATTCACAAAGAAGAAGACCAGGCTAAAGGCCAAAGGTATAGAAAACAGAGCAGCCAAACGACGCCTTGTTTTCCTGGGAACGGGCGAACTCATTCGGAACCCGATTTCTATCACGAATGGAGGTGAATGTCACTCCCTGCTAAACTGAAGCCAAATTCGCATGCTCTCCGACCTGTGTGTGGTGTGTTGAGTATGTGCCTCTCGCATGGCCATTCAGACGCTTTTCGGTTCCGTCCCCACTGAACCAGATCTTCTCGACCGCCTGAAAGCCGGCATTCAGAAAACGCGTTCTGGCCTGGTCGACCGGCTCGAAGATGTCATCTCGGGCAAAAAGGAAATTGACGCCGACCTGCTCGAGGAACTCGAATACACCTTGATCACCGCCGATCTGGGTGTCCGTACCGTCCAGGAAATCATCGATCGCCTCCACGAGCGTGTCGACCGCAAACTCACCGCCGACCATACCGAAATTCGCAACCTTATCCGCGAGCATCTGCTTGAAGTTCTCCGCGCGTCTGAGTCGCCCGTTCACGTGGTACGCACCGCGCCCGCAGTCGTCATGTTGGTCGGCATCAACGGCGCCGGCAAAACCACGACCATCGGCAAACTAGCTCACCGCTTTCTGGGCGAAGGCCGTAAAGTGCTCTTGTGCGCGGCCGATACCTTTCGCGCCGCCGCTATCGAGCAACTTGAAGTCTGGGCCGAACGCGCGAAAGTCGATCTCATCCGCCAGAAAACCGGCGCAGATCCCAGTGCGGTCGTTTTTGATGCTCTGCAAGCGGCCAAAGCGCGCGCTGCCGATTACGTGATCATCGATACCGCGGGCCGGCTTCATACGAAAGAGAATTTGATGGCGGAGCTCGACAAAATGCGCCGCACCTGCCAGCGCGTTGTACCTGGTTCCCCGCATGAAGTCTGGCTCGTGATGGACGCCACCACCGGCCAGAACGGTCTTGAGCAGGCCCGCAAATTCACCGAATCGGCCGGCATCACCGGCATCGTTCTCACTAAGCTCGATGGCACGGCCAAAGGAGGCGTTGTCGTCGCCATTGCGCGCGACCTGAATCTGCCGATCCGCTTCGTCGGCGTCGGCGAAAAGCTCGACGATCTGCTGCCTTTCGAACCTGATAAGTTCGTCGCATCGCTCTTCGATTAAGTCCGCTTGGAGTCCATGAACCCCCATCTGCAGGAAGCGCTCGCGTTGGCCGAAAAAGGGCGTGGACAAACCAGTCCTAATCCTGCGGTCGGCGCGCTTCTGGTCCGCGATGGAGCGGTCGTTGGACGCGGCTTTCATACCTGGGCCGGAATCGATCACGCCGAAATCGTCGCCTTGCGCGAAGCCGGGGAATCCGCTCGCGGCGCAACTCTTTACGTCACACTCGAACCATGCTCGCACCGGGGACGTACCGGGCCCTGTACTAGCGCGCTGATTGCTGCCGGCGTCGCCCACGTGGTCGCCGCCATGCAGGATCCCAATCCCCAAGTCTCAGGGAAGGGCTTCGAACTCTTGCGACAGGCCGGCATCGACGTGACACTCGATCCATCCGCCTCCTGCGCCGCCGAACAGTTGAATGAACCATTCATTCACTTCATGCGGACCGGACGTCCCCTCGTCACCGTGAAAGCCGCCCTCACGCTCGATGGCAAGATCGCCGCGCCCCAGGACAACATAGGTTGGATCACCAGCGAAATTGCCCGCCGCGACGTTCAGCAGGTCCGCCATTTCTCCGACGCCATACTCACCGGCCTTGGCACAGTCCTCGAAGACGATTGCCTTTTAACCGATCGCTCCGGCCTGCCCCGCAGCCGTCCGCTCCTTCGCATCATCCTCGATTCCCAACTCCGCGTTCCCCTGCAATCCAAAATCATCACCAGCGCCCGGGACGACGTCCTGGTGGTCTGCGCCTCCACCGCCCGCGCCGATCGTCGCAAAGCCCTTGAATGTGCCGGCATCGAAGTGCTCATCGCCGATGGAGTCGCTGGCCGCACCGATCCTCGGAAGGTCCTCGACCACCTTGCCGCCGAGCGATACCGCTCGCTCATGGTCGAAGCCGGCAGCCACGTCAACTGGACCATGCTCGATGGCCAGATCGCCGACAAAGTCCTCTTCTATTACGCCCCAAAAATTCTCGGCGGCTTGAAAAGCCTACCTGTCGCAGGCGGCACCGGACGCATGCGCCGCGCCGACGCCATGCTCCTCGATCGCCTCACCGTCCATCCCATTTCTCCCAACGAATTCGCCGTCGAAGCCTATCTCGTCAAGGACAAGCCCTGATGTTTACCGGCATCATTGAAGAACTCGGTCATGTCCTGTCGCTCTACAACGGCCACTCGGGAGGACGTCTTACCATCGCCGCCTCCTCCGTCCTCGCCGACTCGACCATCGGCGCCAGTATCGCCGTGAATGGGACTTGTCTGACTGCCATCGAGATCAGTAGTGATAAGTGGGCCGCCGATCTCGCCCCGGAAACTCTGGATCGCACCAACCTGTCTGATCTGCGAACCGGCGACCCGGTCAACCTCGAACGGCCCTTGCGCGCGAACAGCCGCCTCGACGGCCACTTCGTACTAGGTCACGTAGATGGCATCGCAACCGTGGAATCGCTCGCATCCCTCGGCGATGACAACTGGTGGCTGCAGATTCGTGTCCCCCCGTCGCTCGCCCGTTACATAGTCAGTAAGGGCTCTCTCGCCGTCGACGGCATCAGCCTGACCGTCGCCCGCGTTGAAGAGTACCTGGTCAGTTTCACCGTTATTCCGCACACCTACCAGCACACGGCGTTGCACGCCCGCCGCCCCGGCGCCCGCGTGAACATCGAAGTAGATATTCTCGCCAAACACTTGGAAAAACTTACCGCTTACGGCCCATCAAAAGTACCGGCACCGTGAAAACATTGCACTCAGACAATGGTTTGGCAGTACCGGAACCATCCACCTGCGAATTTCGCCGCAGCGCCCGCACTGCCCTTATGAGAGCTATGAATCAACTCATCCACGAAGAACTCACCATCGCCGACATCAAGGTCTTAGCTGCCTCGATCTACGAACCGCAGGCACGCCTCTGGACGAATAATAAGTGGTGCTGCCCCCAGTGCCAGCACATGAACGACCGCGCCACTCCACACTGCGCCTGCGGCATCACGCGCGACGGCTTGCCGGAATTCTGCGAACGGTAAAACGCGAGAATAAACGATAATAAACGTAGGTTCTGAATGAGCGAGCAAGTCAACAGCATTCGAGTAGACGGTCTAATCTGGGATGCTCTTGATCGTGCCGCTAAGAGCAATGGAAAAACGATCGAAGAGGTAGCGGCAGAGGCAATTACGGCATTTCTGAATGGCCAATCATGGCGTGACCTTGTCGCATTTGGCCAGCAGAATGGCCGTGAGAGCGGCAAGCGAGCCGAGGACATTCCTGAGATTGTCGACGAGTGGCGGCGTGAGCAAGTTAAGACTAGCCGCTAGCTACTGAGCCGTTTTGCTTTGCTGACGCGCGCCACTCTAGATTCGAACATTTACATTTCAGCCTTGGAGTTCGGCGGGAAGCCGCTACAAATCCTGGAACTTGCGCGCGAGCGGAAATTCCAAGCCATGATTAGCGACGCGATCGTCGATGAGATTTGCGGCGTATTCCGAGACAAGTTTCGCTGGCCCGAAAAGAGGATAGCGAGTGCCAGGGTCGACATCGCAAAGATGTGTACTCGTGTGAACGTGTCTCAAACGTTGACCGTCGTCAAGAATGATCCGGACGATAATCGGATCATTGAATGTGCAGTCGCTTGCGAGTCTGATTACCTCGTGACGGGCGATAAACACCTACTCGTCCTTGGCAGCCATCAAGGAACTGCCATCGTAAACCCTGCTACGTTCTTGCGGATTTTTCAACTCGCCTAAGTCTTCTGGCAGACCGCCTACAACGCACGGCATATCATGATCGGAGATGTTCGCCGCCCTCCGTCAAGCCTTTAACTCCTGGAAAAGCGCTAAGGGTGTTGCCCTTCTGGCCATTCTGGCGCTAGCCATCGGCATCGGCTCCGCCACCGCGATCTATACGGTGGTCCACGCGGTTCTGCTGAAGCCGCTCCCGTACCAAAATGGTGACCGCTTTGTGGCCTTGTACGGGGCAGATCCCAGCGACCCCAACCACTACGGCGGAGTGTCCAATAGTTATTTTTCAGATTTCAGTCAGCGGCAGCGCAGCTTCGATGTATTTGGCTGGTTCTGCGTGTCGAGCTTCAATCTCACTGCGCCTGGGCAGCCGCAACATGTGGATGGTGTTCGAGTCACGCCCACAATGCTCAACGCGCTCGGCGTCAAGCCGCGGCTCGGCAGATGGTTCCGTGAAGCCGCAAAGGAATCGGGAAACTCCAATCTCGCCGTAATCTCTTATCGTCTGTGGCAGCGTTTGGGCGCGAACTCCGATTTGATAGGCCGGTCGCTTGTTCTAGACGGTCAAACCTATGTGGTCACCGGCGTTGCTCCGGAATGGTTCCATCTTCCCTTGTACGACATCCTGGGGCAAGCAAATCAGGTTGACATATGGATTCCTATATCCCCGCAGTTCGCAAGGAGCGCCGGCGAAGACGGCTTGTTCTTAGGCTACGCGCGGCGCAAATCCAACATCGGCATGGAATTGGCCCGTCAGGACGTAAACCGCGTTTCGAAGGAACTCGCAAAAACGCATCCCGCGCAGTTCGCCAGAGTCACAGCTGGTATCCGCGATTTACGCGAGATTACCAATTTCGGCATCAAACCGACCCTGCTCATGTTGCTCGCAGCTGCCGCATTGCTATTGGTGATCACGTGCGCTAACGTCTCCGGTCTGCTAGTCACACGCGCCATGTCGCGTTCCCGCGAAACGGCCATTCGCCTCGCATTGGGCGCCGGTCAAGCGCAAGTGATCCTGCAATATTTTGCGGAAGGCCTCATCGTCGCACTAATAGGGGCCACGCTGGGTGTCCTGGTAAGTTATGCCTTGATCAGACTGGTTCTCTCTCTTGCAGCCGACACGATTCCTTTCGCGGATGAGATCGCTCTCGATTGGAGCGTGATCACCTTTGCGGTCTTCACCGCCATTCTGGTGAGCTTGCTCACCAGTCTTGCGCCACTATGGCACGCGATGGACACCGCTCCGCATGAAGTTCTGAGCGACGGAACACGCGCCTCAGCTGGACTTCGCAGCCGCCGGCTTTCCCGCGCCCTCGTTGTCTGCGAGATCGCTCTGGCCTTTACGCTACTCGCCGTGAGCGCCCTGTTCCTGGCCCAATTGCGTAAGCTCAATCAAACATCGCCAGGCTTCGATCCAAATCATCTGCTCACCTTTCAACTGCGAACAACCGATCCGCGCTACACGGACACTCAGAGAAAAGCCATCTCATACCAGAACCAACTGGTAGCCAGCGTGCAAACGGCTCCGGGCATTCTCGATGCGGCTCTCGTCAGTCATGTGCCGCTGGCCGGCTGCTGCTATACGACGCTTATCTATCCCGAAGGCCGGACCATGCCTCCGCATACCAACCTGGACATTAGCTTCCAGGTAGTAAGCCCTAACTACTTTCACCTGATGGGAATTCCGCTGACAGCCGGTAGATATTTAACTGCCTCCGATACCGGGAATTCCCCGGGGTCGATTGTCATCAATGAGGCGGCAGCTAAGCACTTCTGGAATCGACCTGACGCTACCAGCGCCTTTGGGCGCGTCGACGAGCCGGACTTGCAGCGAAGCCGAGTTGTGGGAGTCGTCGCCGATGTGAAAAACGGCACCCTCAACAATGGAACCATGCCGGAGATGTATGTATCTTCTACCCTCGCGCCCATGGACTGGATGAGCATGGTGGTGCGTTCCAATCTGCCCAAGATGGCTTTGGTTCCCGTTGTTCGTGCGGCCATACATCGCATCAACCCCACTCAGCCTATTTACGACATCCGAACCGTGAATGAGATCGCTCAGGACTCGCTTACACTCGAACGCGCCACCTCTTTGCTCACCGCGTTTTTTGCCTGCGCCGCCTTGCTGCTTACTGCGTTAGGCGTCTACGGCGTCGTCGCCTATTCCGTCCGTCAACGCACTGTCGAATTCGGCACCCGCATGGCCCTCGGGGCAGTCAGCCGCGACCTACTCAAACTCGTTCTCGGCAACGGTCTCAAAATGGCTATGGGCGGCCTCCTGCTCGGCGGACTGGCCGTTTATGCCACCACTGCGCTTCTGCTCAAATCCGCAGTCCTGCATTCAGTAGAGCCTCTGCCCTTCGTGTACTCCACTGCCGCTATCGCCGCTCTTGCTCTTCTCGCCTCGGTCTACCCCGCCTGGCGAGCCACCCAGCTGACTCCTATGGTCGCGATCCGCAACGAACCGGAAACCATGTGGCTGCGCACTCGCGAACAGCTTCAGCGCGTCACTTTGGCTTTCCGCCCGCGCGAAGACGCCGGTCCCGAGATCTCCGAAAGCACCCTGCTCGCAGGCTTCGTCGACGCCACACGCCGCGCCGAGACATCCGGCAACGCTCTCGAATCCGCCCTCGCCTCTCTGTGCGAAACGCTCGGCGCGCAATCCGCTGTCCTGCTTGAAACCATCGAAGACAACCAACTCCGTTGCGTCGCATCCCTGCCCGCGTCGCTCGCCCTTTCCAATCTGACAAACCACGACGGCTTCCTCTTCCGGCGTCTCCGCTTCTACTCGCTGCCGCTTCCGCTCTCGCAAGCCGACTACGTCTCCTGGCTGCGCTGGGCCGCCGAACATCGGCCCGAATACGTCGCCGAACTCAGCGCGCTGCAACACGCAGAGATCCGCCTGGCCGTAGCCCTGCGCACCACCAGAGAAAACATCGGCCTGCTGCTTCTCGGACCGCCTCGCGACGGCGAAACCTACGGTCCTTCCGCCCGACGCGCTCTACGCACCTGTGCCGATCAACTCGCCCTCATGCTAGAAAACAGCCGCCTTACCGGACGCGTCGTGGAACAGGAAAAGTTGCGCCGCGATGTCGCGCTCGCCATCGAAGTGCAGAAACGCCTGCTGCCCGAAGCCTACCCCGAATCCTCCTACGGCGACGTCGCCGCCTTCACACTGCCCGCCCGCAGCGTCGGTGGCGATTACTACGACTTCATCAAAGTAGGCGATCACGGCCTCGGCATCGCGCTCGCCGACGTAGCCGGAAAAGGCGTAGCCGCCGCCCTCATCATGTCGGTCGTACAGGCCTCGCTGCGCATTCTCACCGCTGAAGGCAATGTCACCCTTCCCGAGCTCGTCTCGAAGATGAACCGCTTTCTCCATCGCTCGACCGGCTTCAACAGCTACGCTACGTTTTTTTACGCCCAGCTCGACGAGGAAAACGGCCAGCTCAGCTACGTCAACGCCGGGCACAACCCGCCTTATCTCCTGCGCGCTGCCGAAGTCGAAGAACTCTCTACCGGCGGCATGGTCATCGGTATGTTCGCGCAAGCCAGCTACGAAGAAGCCAAGGTCGATCTGCAATCCGGCGACGTGCTTGTCGCCTTTACCGACGGCGTTACCGAAGCCCTCAACATTGGAGAAGAAGAGTACGGCGAGGAACGCCTCAAAGAATTGTTGAAAAACGTCGCCCACCTTCCGGTAGGCGACATGTCAACCCGCATTACAAAAGCACTAAGAGAATGGATCGGCGACGCCCCGCAGCACGACGACCTGACCTTCCTCGTCTTCAAAGTAAAGTGAATTGGCTTCGTGGGGTAGGCTTTAGCCTGCCAATTTTTCTATCACTTCTCTCTTGCCGTCGCATCGCACCCGATCCACTCCCCGGCCTTCCCCGCCTCGTCCTTTGGGCTTGGGAACGGCCTGAGCACCTCGAGTACATAGTTCCTCGAGCAACAGGCGTAGCGTATCTCGCCGGCACGATCCGCTTCGAAAAAACCGGTCTCCAGACCAGACCGCGCCTTCAACCGCTCTTCCTCCCGCCCAACACTCCCTTGATAGCCGTAGTCCGTCTAGAATCCCCTGCTCACAGTCTGCCACAAGTAACCCCCTTCAGCCGCGAAATCCTGAATTTGGCTCAACGCCATCCCGTGCGCGCCCTGCAAATCGATTTCGACGCCCGTCGTTCGGAACACGGCTTCTACCGGCAGCTACTCGATCGCCTTCACCACGACGCCCCAACCCAAACTCTGCAAATCACCGCACTCGTCTCCTGGTGCGAAGGCAACGACTGGCTGCGCGGTCTGCCTATCGCCGATGCGATACCCATGTTCTTCCGCATGGGTATCGATCCGCACGCCTATGACGAGAAACTACGCGAACCGCTGTGCCGGTCGAGCCTGGGCATCTCGACCGACGAGTTCTGTCGACCCATTCCGCCCCATCATCGCGTCTTCGTCTTCAATCCGCATCCCTGGACCCTCGCCGACTACCGAGCGGTCCTGACCGCGAGCAAACGATGGTTCTATTAGTTCAACCGATCAACCAGCGTTGCCCTTGACGCGCACCAGCGGCTCCGCCACCAGATGCTCCGCCACAAACCAGACTTCCGATTCATTGGCACGAATGATGTCGCTAACCAGCAAATCATTGGTCCCGTCATCGCCGGCATCATCCGCTGTCTTGGCAAACTCATGCGCTTCCTTCAGGATGACTTCATGCGCCTCCAGCAGCCTGGATAATTGGACCGGTACTTCCTCCCGCCCGATCGGCGGTCTCTCGATCCGCGTCTGCTCGGCCACATCCTGCGGCATCGCCAGCGCAATTCCGCCTAACGCCTGAATCCGCTCCGCCAGCTTGTCCGTCAGCTTTACCTGCTTCTCATAGTGCTCGTCGAAAAGTAAGTGCAGTTGATAAAAAGTCGGCCCGGAGAGCTGCCAGTGATGCTTTTTGTACATATCCCGCAGCATCATCGTATCGGCAAGTACCTGGTTCAGGTTCCGCGTGCTCTCCAGCCGGACGTCTTCGCTGAGTCCCGCCGGCAGGTTTACGACCGTTCCAAAATCCTGCAGGATTTTGCCGCGCTGTCCGAGGATCGGCGCAGCTGGTTTCACGCCAGCCGAATGGCTGCCGTGTGATTCGTGAGTCTCTGTTTTTACTTTTGACATAACGCCTGTTAGATGCTTCCAGGCGCTTTATTGCACTTGCTTACTTGAGCTCCAGAATCTCTTTTTCTTTCGCTTTGGACATGGTATCCATCTTCCCAATCTGTCCATCCGTAAGCTTCTGAATACTATCGAGCGCCTGGCGCTGGTCATCTTCGCTGATCAGCTTGTCTTTCAGCAACTTCTTCAACTCTTCGTTCGCGTCCCGCCGGGCGTTCCGCATGCCGACCCGACGCTCTTCTGCGATGTGGCTCAATTTCTTCGCCAGATCGCGTCGCCGCTCTTCGGTCAAGGGTGGAATCGGGATCCGAATCACCTTCCCGTCATTGGAGGGATTCACGCCCAAATCCGCACTGCGAATCGATTTCTCGATCGCGCCGATCAGCGAGGCATCCCAGGGCTGCACCGTAATCATCGCCGGCTCCGGCACGTGCAATTGCGCCACCTGGTTGAGCGGCGTCGCCGTCCCGAAATAATCCACCCGCACACTGTCCAATAATCCGATGGAGGCCCGGCCGGTCCGAATGCTCGCCATCTCGTGCTGCAGATCGACCAGCACTTTTTCCATGCGGATGCGCGCGTTCGCTTCCACTTCCTTCACGCTTTTGAAATTGCTGCTGCTCGGCGGCGGAGTTGTTGCCTGTTCTGGTTTCATATAAAAGTTCAGCGCGGGCCTGCTAGCTACCGGATGATCGTTCCAATCTGCTCGCCCATCGCCATTCGCATTATATTGCCCGTGATTTTCAGATCGAAAACCATGATCGGCATTTTGTTGTCCCGGCACATCGCGACCGCTGAGGCGTCCATCACCGCCAGCGCCTTCGAAAGCACCTCTGTGTAGCTCACTTCTTCATACTTCACCGCGTCCGCGTGCTTCTTGGGATCCTTATCATACACGCCATCCACGCTCGTGGCCTTCGCAATGATCTCCGCGTGAATTTCCAGGCCGCGCAGCGTTGCCGCTGTATCGGTCGAAAAATAGGGATTGGATGTGCCCGCCGCGAAGATCACGATCCGCCCTTTTTCCAGGTGCCGGATCGCCCGCCGCCGGATGTATGGCTCCGCCACTTGATGCATCTGAATCGCAGTCATGACGCGCGTCTGAATCCCCAACTGTTCCAGCGCATCCTGAAACGCCAGCGCGTTAATCACCGTCGCCAGCATTCCCATGTGGTCGCCGCTCACCCGGTCCATGTGATGCGCTGCCGCTGCTACCCCGCGAAAGATATTGCCTCCCCCCAGCACCAGGCCCACTTGCACGCCCGTTCGCGCCACATCGGCTACTTCGCCCGCCAGCGATCTCACCCGCTCCGGATCAAGGCCGAAGGAAAGCGGTCCGGCTAACGCCTCGCCGCTGATTTTAAGCAGTATACGTCCGAATTGTGCCATTGAGTCGGTGTCGTCCGGCTCACCGTAACCGGCTGTCTCCTCTGTTTGGAATCGCTTACTCGGTCACCGGCAAAGGACTTTCCGCTACGCCCGGTGCATCCTGTGCATCGCCCACTTTGTACCGGATAAAACGCGAAACCGTGATGGTCTCGTTCATCTTCGAAGCCGCCGTTCGAATCAGTTCGTTTACCGTGATGGTGTTTTCGCGAATGAACGGCTGCTCCAGCAGGCAAACTTCTTCGTAATACTTGCTCATCCGGCCTTCGGCGATCTTGTCCACCATCTTCTCCGGTTTGCCTTCGTTGAGCGCCCGCTCCCGCTGAATGCTTCGCTCCGCCTCGAGCAAGTGTTCAGGGACATCGTTTTTGCTCACAAATCGCGGATTCGCCGCCGCTACCTGCATCGCCAGGTCGCGCAACAGAGTCTTGAACTCCGCCTTGTCCAGCGAACCATCCGACTTCGTGTCTACTTCCAGCAGTACGCCAATCTGCGACCCCGCATGAATGTAGAATCCGACCGCGCCGCTCCCCTGAATCTCATAAAGTACAAAGCGCGACACGTTGATGTTCTCGCCCAGCTTGGCAATCTTTTCCTTCACGATGTCGGCCACCGTGTTACTAGCGTCCTTGCTGTACTTCTGCTCATACAACGCCTCGTGCGCCTTGAAGTTCGCCCGCTCGGCCTCTGTTACTTCTTCTACCCGCACGTACTTGGGCTTCGTTTCGGCGATATGCGCCGCAATGTCGGCGGTCAGCGATTGAAAATCCTCGGTCCGCGCCACGAAATCCGACTCGCAGTTCACTTCCACCAGCACGCCGAGCTTGCTGTCTGCGCTGATAAACGAACTAATCAGGCCCTGCTTGGTCGAGCGCGATTCTTTCTTGCTGGCGCCCGCAATCCCGCGCTTCCGCAGCACCACTTCCGCTGCCGCCACATCGCCGTTCGTTTCCTGCAGCGCCTTCTTGCACTCCATCATGCCCGCGCCGGTGCGCTCCCGAAGTTGCTTTACTAACTGTGCGCTTATCTCAGCCATTAGAATCCTCTTAAAAATTCTCTCGTTACACACGTGAGGCGACCGTATCGGTTTGGACCGGTCGCCTCTGTTTTGGCGCGGCTTGCGGTTTTATGAGATGGCAGGCTAAAGCCTACCCCACCAACTAGTGCTCGCTTACGGTGGTCCCGACCGTTTCTTCTACCGGCGCTTCACTGCCTGGGCCCTTACGCGGTGGAACAGCTTCTTCCTCCACAGCGGAGGATGTCTCCTCTGGCGGAGTTCCCGTATTCAGACTCTCCGACATCAGCTGTTCCGCATATTTCGGGTCGAAGTACTGCGTATATTCTTCCGGCGTTCCTTCCGCGACTCTGTCATCGTCGCCCTCGCCTATCAGTTTCTCAGCCGCGAAGTCGGTCTCCGAAGCCAGTGACCGGCCCTCCACCACCGCGTCCGCAATCTTCGTCGTAAACAGCCGGATCGCGCGCAGCGCGTCATCATTGCCGGGAATCACGTAATCCACTTCATCCGGATCGCAATTGGTATCAACCACCGCCACCACTGGAATCCCCAACCGGCGCGCCTCTTTCACCGCAATCGCTTCTTTGTTCGAATCGATCACAAAGAGCATGTCCGGTAATCCGTTCATGTCCTTGATGCCCGCCAGGTTCTGCTGCAGATGCTTGCGCTCGCGCTCGAGCCGCCCCACTTCCTTCTTGGCGCGTCCTTCGTACGCCGTCTCCGACGCCATCGCGTCCAGCTCTTTCAATCGCTTGATCGAACGCTGCACCGTCGTGATGTTCGTCAGCAATCCGCCCAGCCACCGCTGGTTCACGTAATACTGCCCGGCGCGCGAAGCTTCTTCGGCAATTGCTTCCTGCGCCTGCCGCTTGGTGCCGACAAACAAAACCGTCTTGCCTGCCGCCGCCATTTCGCCTACATACCGCATCGCGTCTTTGAAGAGCTTCAGCGTCTTCTGTAAATCAACGATGTAAATGCCGTTACGTTCGCCAAAGATGTACTCCTTCATCTTTGGATTCCAGCGCTTGGTCTGGTGCCCGAAGTGAACGCCAGCTTCGAGCAATTCCTTCATTGAAATTGATGGCAACCTGCCTCCTTGAAATGGTTAACGGGCGACTCTTCATAAGTCACGCGGCCCAAAGCGGAATTTGCGTGGTATGAAATCCGTCCGGTTGGGCGATGGATGGCCGCAAACCACCCGTCGCTGATTCGGCTGAAAAAACGAAAAGAGATACTAGCGCTTAGAAAACTGGAAGCGCTTGCGAGCGCCTTTTTGGCCGTACTTCTTCCGCTCATGTTCGCGCGCATCGCGCGTCAGAAATCCGAGTTGCTTCAGCTTCCCGCGCAATTCGGTGTTGAACTCAATCAAAGCTCTGGCAATCCCCAGACGGGCCGCGCCGGCTTGCCCGGTCACGCCTCCCCCATCCGCCAAGATCATCACATCGAAGCGGTCCGCGAGTTCTGCAGCCAGCAAGGGTTGCCGGACGTAGGCGCGGGCCGATTCATTGACGAAATAGTTCTCAAAAGGCCGGTGATTGACCGTAATCTGGCCCTTCCCCGGGCGCAGGAACACACGAGCTGTCGCCGTTTTGCGACGCCCCGTTCCCAACTGCTGTACTAACTTCGCTGGCATTTATTCTTTCAACAAACCAGGCCCCGCCCTGCCCCGCAGGCAGTCAAACAGGTCCGGAACGCTACGATCCTTTCTTCTCCGAAATCGTCATCAACACCGGCTTTTGCGCCTGGTGCGGATGATTGTCGCCTGCATACACGTTCAACTTGCGATACATCTGCTTGCCGAGTTTGGTCTTCGGAAGCATCCCTGAAATCGCCAGCTCCAGCATCCGTTCGGGCCGCGTCTCGCGCATCTTGCGGGCACCCGTTTCAATCAAGCCGCCCGGATATCCCGTGTGGCGGCGATATAGCTTCTGGTTTTCTTTGCCCCCGGTCAACTTCACTTTGGCAGCATTGATAATGACTACATGATCACCGGTATCGATAGACGGGGCATAAATCGGCTTGTGCTTCCCCATTAAAAGCATTGCGGCGCGACTCGCCAACCTACCCAGGACGGCGTCATTCGCGTCGATCACGTGCCAGGCACGGGTGATGGCGTGCTGGGACGGAAACTCGGTACGCATGGACAGACTTCTTCTCTCCGCTCGAAATCTCGAACACTTCAGTCTAGCGAATCGGTAATTTGACTGTCAATTTGCAGTGTTTTCTCAGCAGGCCTGATTTAGTGCAGGCTCGCGTATTCCGCCTTGGCTTGCCGGAAAATCGGGATTTCGGCATCGGCCGCCTTCCAGAGACTTAGAAAATCCTGGTAAGAAGCTTTGGCCTGGTTGCGACGCCCCGCAGCTGAGAACGCGCGTGCGAGTTGCAATCGAGCCACAGCGCCAGTGGGATCAGCCAGCACAATTCCGCGGTGAGCGAGTATCTTCTGAAATTCAGCAGCGGCTGCGACGCCCTGGTGCACTGCCAAAAGAGCTTCGCCACGGACCCAAATCGGGTAGAGCGCACCAAAACTGCTCCAGGTTGCGCCCAGTTCATAAGGAACGGCGGATTGCAGCAGTTCGAGAGCCTTCTTAGAATCTCCAGCATTCAGGGCGAGGCGTGCGCGCAGTGCAGGCAGATAGCTGAAGCGGGTGGGAGTATCTTCCGGGAAACGGCGTTCGAGGTCGTCGGCGAGTGCTCGCCCCTGCGAAGAATTCCCGGAGAGGGCCAGGGCAAAAGCGGCACCGTATTCGATATCCCGATTTTTCGAAAGAGCGAGTGCGGCGCGCGCTCTTTTGCTGGTTTCCGGTGCATTGCCGAAAAAAGCTTCGCGCAATGCTGCTGCGGCCTCCCATTGCGCGGCTCTCTCGGGTTGGGCGACCTGCAGAGCTTGGTCGACGGCGCGCCGCGACATGCTGCGCGCCTGAAGGAGATGTCCCGAGTAGGCCAGGACAAGCGATTCCTTATTCGAGATCCAGTTTTCCCCTCCCGACTTTGCCCTCGCGCCTGCCGCTGCGCGATCCATAGCGGCCTGGTCACCTCGCAAAAAGGCGAGATCGTGTTCGAGCATGAGGAACTCATCGATCTGAAGGCCGCGTGCGGCGGCACGGCCTAGGATGTGGCGGGCTTCGTCCAGGCGGCCGAGATAGGCATTGTTCACGGCGAGATTGTAATAGCCTATGGCGAAATCCGGTTTGAGCTCGATTCCTTTACCGGCTTCGGCGGCGGCCATTTCAAAGCGGCCGCTGGACTTGTTGACCATGCCCGACAACAAATGATGGGGCCGGGCTTCACGAGGGTAGGTTTGGGCCCACGCCTCAGCGGTCTGGCGCGCTTTTTCCAGGTTTCCGGTCACCAGCATTTCGTAATTGGCAGAGATGAAGAATCTCTCCCAATCACTGGCACGATCACGCAGTTGCCAGGCGCGGCTGATGCTCTTCCCCGACAGATCTAAGTCATCCAGATCGGCGTAGATGCGCCCGAGCGAGGCATGCGCCATGGCGAATTCAGGATCGATTTCGGTAGCGCGCCTGAACAGCGGAAGAGCAGACATCGCGCCGCTTGACGAGTGAACCTTCCAAGCGGCGCTGTAGATTTTCAGGGCTTCGAGCGACCGAGTGGTGGCCTCGGCGAGCGGAGTAGCGTGTTTTTCAACCGTAGCGAGCGATTCACCGGCCCGGATCTGAATTTGCTGGCGATGCGGGTGAGGGCGTTTAGGACCTCTTCTTTTCTGGGAGCTTGCGTCTGCTCTTCATCCACAACTTCTCCGGTGCGGCAGTTCCTGGCGCGCAAGCCCAGAACGTATTGGCTTCCGAGAGACGCTATCGAGCCCTCCAGCACGGCAGCACTGGCGGTTCGCTCGCAGATTTGGCGGGCAAGGCTTGGGTTGAGTGCAGCATCGGGGTGCTGGCCCATCAAAGGCAACAGGTGCTGGATGCGCTGCTCGGAGATGAGGCTCAGGAAAGGCGATTGTTGAAGTTCTACCGCTAGTCCTTGACGTAAGGTCCCGTCGAACACCGAATCGCCGGTCGTGTTCGTGAAGTCGGCGAGGACGAGCGTGTCTTTGTCGGTTAGTTTTGGCGAGGGCCGAAAATGCCAGTACAGGGCGGCTGTGGAGGCGAGGGCGATGGCCATGGCGGCAGCAATTAAGCGATTTCTAACTCCGTGCGTGTTTTGCCGCTCGCTTTGCAGGCGTCGCAAGTCCAGGCCGATTTGCGCGGCGTCCTGATAGCGTTGCTCGCGGTTTGTCTGCAAGCATTTCACGATGACGCTCGTCATTGCTGGGGATGCCTTTTCAGTGGCCATTTCGCGCAGCACCAATCCGAAAGAGTACAGATCCGTACGAGCGTCCAGCGACTCGCCGCTGGACTGCTCGGGAGACATGTAGGCGGGCGTGCCGCCGTTCAGGCCGGCAAAGGAGTTGTCAGCGGGCTCGAGCAGTTGCGCTAAACCAAAATCCAAGACTGTTGCGGACTGGCGTTGGGTCACAAACACATTCGCGGGTTTGATATCGCAATGAACGATGCCGGCGCTGTGGGCTGCCTCCAAGGCGTCGACGATTTCGAGGCCGACGACCAATACTGTGTCAGTCGGCAAAGGGCCGCTGGCGATCGACTGCTTGAGCGTCGAGCCCCGCAGATACTCCATGACGAGAAAGGGGCGGCCGTCGTGTTCGCCGATGTCATACATAGTGCAGATGTTCGAGTGATTGAGTGCCGAGACGGCCCGCGCCTCTCGCCAGAATCGATCCAAACCGCCTGGGTCCCAGGCAATTTGCTGCGACAGAAATTTGAGCGCGACAAAGCGGCCGAGCCGCGAGTCTTCCGCCTTATACACAACACCCATTCCGCCGCGGCCCAGTTTCTCGACAATGCGGTAATGCGAGAAAACCCGATTGGCCGGGAAGTCGCAGTCGTCCGGTGAGGCATTCGTTTGCGATCGGGCGACAGCGCGTGCGGCCAGTTCCATGGCCGGATTTTCGAGGAAGCTTTGCGCGCGCTTATCCGCCGCCAGCAGCGACAGGACTTCGCGTTTGAGCAGGTCGTCAGTCGCACAGGTCTGCTGCAAAAACGCGGCGCGTTCCTCCTCCGGCAGATCCCAAATCGCCAGCAGAAGGCTATCGACTTGTTTCCATCGTGGAAGGTCCATCACTGGTTCCTCCAGTCAATTCACGATAGAGCCAGGCCTTGGCCGATCGCCATTCGCGCTTGATCGTGATGGCCGACAACCGCAACACCTCGGCCGTTTCTTCGACGCTGAGGCCGCCGAAGAAACGCATTTCGACAATCTGTACTTTGCGGGGATCTACCTGCGCGAGCGCTGTCAGAGCATCGTCCAGCGCGACCAGATTGCCGCTTGGGTCGATGCCCTCATCTACGCCGAGGTTGACGGTTTCTTCTAGAGAGATGTGACGGACGCCGCCACCGCGTTTCACGTTGTGACGCCGCGCGTGATCGACCAGAATGCGTCGCATCACCTGCGCCGAAACGGCGAAAAAATGGGCGCGATTCTGCCACTGCATGCTTTTGTAATCAACGAGGCGCATGTAAGCCTCGTTGACCAATGCGGTGGTTTGCAGGCTGTGACCGGGGCGCTCGCGGTTCATGTAGCGCCGCGCCAGTCTGTGAAGTTCCTCGTAAACGATGGGCGTGAGCCTGTCTAGTGCCTGCTGGTCGCCATCGCTCCAGGCGCGCAGCAGCACGCTCACTTCGTCAGTACTCGCATCGTCAGGTTGGGCGGCCAGTTCCATCTATTTTTGCCGGATCTGATCCTTCTTCTCGGCCTCTTGCGCCTATGTGAAACGAGGGAAGAGGGGCGAATTGTTAGGCCCCGCAACTCTTCTCCACGCAACAAAAGGAGGAAAGCCATGCTTTCGCAACGCGCACTATTGTCTCTCATTTTCATACCCCTCTCCGGGTGCCTCGGTGATTCGGTATACGTTGTCGCCAACAATAATCAATTCGGCACGCTCAATCTAGGTACGGGAAACTTTCATCAAATCGGACCCAATACGCCCGAGGGCGAGGATGGATTGGCGCCCGGGCCGAACGGATCGCTGCTGACTCTTACTTACTCGGGCAATCTGGATTCGATAAACCCGGCGACAGGCGTCACCACCGTCATCGGGCCGACAGGTTTGGGCGACTGTACGTTGCCAACGTCTCCCTGCGGGTCGAATTCGGCAAACAGTCTTGTGCGATTTGGAAATAACTTTTATGCAACTGACTTAGCCAATAACTTGTACACCGTAAACGCGTCGACGGCCGCCGCCAAGCTGCTGGGACCGACCGGCATACCGCCTCTGCCGTTTAAGCTGCAATCCACCAATCCTGACGGAAGCGCGAACGTGGTAGATCAGGCGTTCTTTAGCTCCGGGGGCAAGCTGTACGCCACTTTCGACGCGGCCGCGATCAACTTTTCCACTTCCCAGATCACGCCTGTTATTCCCGACTCTCTTTACCAGATCGATTCTTCGACGGGAATCGCCACTCGGATCGGCCCGACTGCTCTCAACCTCAAAGCTGCCGTCGATGTAGGCGGCACGGTTTACGCGTTCGATGCGTCGAACAGTGAAGTATTAACGCTCGATTTGAGTAATGGGAACACTACGTTTTTCAGCAACGTGGATCCTGCTGCCGGGCTGATCTCCGGAGCGTCGCCGACGCCTGAGCCGGGCACATACGCACTCATTGGCCTGGGCCTTTTGGCCCTTGCGCTTTGCAAGCGAAGATCAGTCGCACAATGCAGGCAGGGCGGGGTGGTCGGCGAATTCGAACATTGTTTGTAATTGCGAAAGCGTTACTCGGTCTGTCGAGAGGTCTGCATGGCTGACCTCTTCCCGGGTAAACCAGCGGGCTCCGGTGGTTTCGGCGGTGTCGTTGAGGATGGTGCCGCCTGTCGTCTCGCAAAGAATAAAAGCTTTGTAGACATACTCGGGCTGCGGTGGATGGTGGTGTTTCCTCTTGTCGAATAATGCGAGAAGTCGCACGGCCTGGACAGTTAGCCCCGTCTCTTCTCTGGTTTCCTTTTCGGCTACTTCAAACGGGCTGTATCCGACATCGGCCCAACCGCCGGGCACGGTCCATTTTCCATGATCGATTTTTTCTTTCACCAGCAGCAATTGCTTCGATTCATTGAAGACGACAGCTCGGACGTCAACTTTCGGAGTTTGATAGCCCGTTTCCGACGCAAACACCTTGATGATTTTCTCGCGGGGCTCGTCGGTCAGCTGCTGCAGCAAGTCGACGCTCAACCGCCTGAGCTCTTCGTATCGCTCGGAATCATAGTGACTGGTGGAATAGGTAAGGCCTGCTTGAGCGATGGCCTGAATACGTTGCGCGGCGAATAGCAAAGCATCGGATTTCATGCTGACGTTCAAGCCAGCGCCTCAACCAGGAACGGCAAACCACGGACACCATGAAAGACATGCTTGCCCGCGAAGATTTCCTGTTGCACTTGAGATCCCGCGCCGAAAACTTCATAGACCTTCTTGACACGTAAATAGCTTTCGCGGGTTGCACCGACGGGGAAGATCGGATCGTGATCGCCGCCTTCGGAAAAGAGGGGGCGTGGAGCGATGAGGCCTGCCACATCGTAATTCTCTGCCCAGTTGAGGATTCCCGGAACGTAGTTGTCAATGCAGTGTGAGACAGCCATGATGCTGTCGCGAAACGTGTTCAGATATCCGCTGACGAAAGCTGCCTGGATGCGGAAATCAAGAGCGGCGGAAAACAGGGTACAGGTGCCACCACCGGAGATGCCCAGGCACCCGACACGTTTGGCATCCAACTCGGAGCGTGTGCCGATCCAGTCGATAGCGCGCATTACATCCCAAACCCGCCATCCGATCATAGTTTCGCCCAGCAGCAGCGCGGAGCCGGCAGCAGGTTGACAAGCAGTCGCTTGAGCGCCTTCGGCCCGAGTACGGCTGTCGCGCCGGTAGCCAAAGCCCATCGGTTCGATGGCAAAAACAGCCAACCCGTGTTCGACGGCCTGTACAGCGAAGTCGTGCTGATAACCGGGCTTGTCGGTGCGATCGGATCCATCTTCGGCGATAGCGACGATGTCGTCGAGCCCTCGGCCGTGACCGGGGATGGCAATCACAGCGGCATAAGGCGCCCTGCGATTGCGGGGAGTCAGAAGATCGCCAAGCAACGCCACCCCGGGACGGGTTTCGATCACGAGACGTTCCCGCCGATACGCTGCGTATTGGCGAATTTCGAGAGTCTTGGGGCGTAGCGGTGTCCGGTCTGGAAAGCCTCCCAGCAACTCGACAAGTTTGGAGCGCAACGTTTGCTGCCAGGCTTCGGCGTCCGCTCGATTGGTGGCGCGGAATGTCAGCTGCAAAGGAGCTGATCGATAACGCTCGCGGGTCCACTGTACTGGATCGAGGTCAGCTTCGGCGGGTGTCTGGGTGGATGCCACTCGCGTTAAAGTACTGGCAGCGGCCGCCCTTAAGGCGAACTGCCGCCGCGTGGGGCGACTCATGATCCTTGATTATAGGTGGCGAGCGAGTGGGGCCCTGAGGTCTAGGGACCGGTGGAATCGGCGACGCTGAAATCGATGGTGCGGGCGCTCATTTCGGTTCCGCGCCTTACCTCGACATAGACGCTCCAAGCGCCGCTGGCGGGGAAAATGGGTTTCGCTATGTAGGTTCCAGGCGCGGTGGCGGAGGCTTTAAAGACGACAACCTGGGTATGCTGCTGTTGCGTTTCGATCTGCAAGGTCACTTTCGCGTCCGTCAGAGGCCGGTGCAGATCGTCCTTGACTTGAATTTCAAACGGGATGGGCGCATTGGCCTGTAGGACGACCTGAGGCTCAAAACGGATTCCGAAGTTGCCTTCGCGCACCTGTGCGAACGAGGCAGCGGCGACGAGGAGCAATGCGAAAACTCTCACAGCTCCATTCTAAAAGCTTTGCCAATCGATTTGGAGAGGACAGGAGGCGGGCGCGTGCTAAGTTTTAAGGTTTCCGCCCTCCAACCATGAAGAAACTTCTTGCTTTAAATCGCGGTGAGATAGCCATCCGCATCCTCAGAGCAGCCAATGAACTGGGGCTTCGCACCGTGGCGGTGTATTCGCAAGAAGACCGTTTGAGCCTGCATCATTTCAAAGCCGATGAGGCGTACCTGATCGGGGAGGGTAAGGGGCCGGTGCAGGCTTACCTCGATGTGGAAGGAATTGTAAAGCTGGCGGCCGAAAAAGAGGTGGACGCGATCCATCCGGGCTATGGTTTTCTGGCAGAAAATCCGGCGCTGCCAATTGCTTGTGAGAAGTATGGCATCACCTTCGTGGGCCCGAGCGCGCAAATTCTCGAGTCGCTGGGAGATAAGACGGCGGCTCGCAAACTAGCGCAAGAGGCCAAGATCCCGGTGGTGCCCGGCACTGAAGAACCGGTGGACCCGGCGAGTGACGAGGCCCAGGCGATTGCCGAACGCATCGGGTTCCCGCTCATTATCAAAGCGGCGTTTGGGGGCGGCGGCCGCGGCATGCGGGTAGTGGATCAACCCGGTGATTTCAAGGCGCGGCTAGATGAGGCGAGCCAGGAAGCGGCGGCGGCTTTTGGCAATGCGGCGGTTTTTCTCGAGCGCTTTATCCGTCATGCGAAACATGTCGAGATGCAAATCATTGGCGACCGGCATGGCAACATTTTGCATTTGTTTGAGCGCGACTGTTCAGTGCAGAGACGCCATCAGAAAGTGGTCGAAATCGCGCCGGCAGTGGGGCTTCCAGCTAAAGTCCGGGCGGAACTGGCGGACGCTGCGGTGGCACTGGCCCGCGCGTCCAACTATTACAATGCCGGCACTGTGGAATTTCTGGTGGATGCGGACACGCACGAGTGGTTCTTTATTGAGGTGAATCCGCGCATTCAGGTGGAGCACACCGTGACGGAGATGATCACGGGCATTGACATCGTGCGCACGCAGATACAGGTAGCGCAAGGGCTGAGTCTGCATGGTGAGGAGATTAATTTGCCGCGGCAACCGGAGATCCGCGGGCATGGCACGGCGCTGCAATGCCGCGTGACGACCGAAGACCCGGCTAACAACTTTCAACCCAATTACGGACGGCTGCAAACGTATCGTTCACCGGCCGGGTTTGGGATCCGGCTGGATGGCGCTTCTGCCTATGGAGGCGCGGTGATTTCGCCTTACTACGATTCGCTGCTGGTGAAGGTCACGGCGTGGGGGCGGGATTTTAAAGAGGCCTGCCAGCGGATGGACCGGGCACTGCGTGAGTTTCGCATTCGCGGGGTGAAGACCAACATTCCGTTTCTCGAAAACGTGGTCAACCATCCGGTGTTCCGGTCGGGCGAGATGACGACCAGTTTTCTGGATGACACGCCGGAGCTGTTCGATTTTACGCCGCGCCGCGATCGCGCTACCAGGCTGCTGACGTTTCTGGGCGATGTGATTGTGAACGGCAATCCGGAAGCGGCCAACAAACCGAAGCCGCGCATTACGCGGGAGGCGCGCGTGCCGGTTTCTGACAAGGCGATTGTGGATGGCACGAGGCAGCGCTTGGACAAAGCAGGGCCGCAGGAGTTCGCAGCCTGGACGCTGCAGCAAACGCGCCTGCTGCTGACCGATACAACGTTTCGCGACGCGCACCAGTCGCTGATGGCAACGCGGGTTCGCACTTACGACCTGCTGCGCATTGCCGACTACGTGGCGCGTGAAATCCCGCAGCTGTATAGCCTCGAAATGTGGGGCGGGGCGACGTTCGACGTGTCGATGCGCTTTCTGCTCGAAGATCCGTGGACGCGCTTGCATGAGTTGCGCGAACGGATTCCGAATATTTGTTTTCAGATGCTGCTGCGGGCTTCGAACGCGGTCGGCTACACGGCGTATCCGGATAATGTGGTGCGGGAATTTATCCAGGAAGCGGCCGTGCAAGGGATTGATATCTTCCGCATCTTCGATTCGCTCAACTGGCTGCCCAATATGCAGGTGGCGGTGGAAGCGACGCTCAAGACGGGGCGTGTTTGCGAGGCGGCGGTCTGCTATACGGGCGATATTCTCGATCCGGCGCGCGAAAAATATGCGTTGAATTATTACGTCCGCTTAGCCAAAGAGCTGGAGAAGATGGGGACGCATATCCTCGGGATAAAAGATATGGCGGGGGTTTTGAAACCCTATGCGGCGTACAAGCTGGTGAAGACGCTGCGTGACGAAGTGGGAGTGCCGATTCACCTGCACACGCATGACACGAGCGGCGTGAATGCGGCGACGATCCTGAAAGCATCCGAAGCGGGCGTGAATGTTGCCGATGGCGCGATCTCGTCGATGAGCGGCACAACGAGCCAGCCCAATTTGAATTCAATCGTGGCGGCGCTGGCGCATACCGAACGCGATAGCGGGCTAGATTTCGAGGCGCTGAACCGCTGCTCGGATTACTGGGAGACGGTGCGCGCTCATTACGAGCCTTTCGACGAAGCTCCGAAATCGGGCAGCTCGGATGTATACATTCACGAGATGCCCGGCGGCCAGTACACCAATCTCAAGGCGCAAGCGGAGGCCATGGGACTGGGGGCGCGTTGGCCCGAAGTGGCGCGGATGTATGCCGATGTGAATTTCGCTTTTGGCGACATTGTGAAAGTGACGCCGTCGAGTAAGGTTGTTGGGGACCTGGCGCTGTTTCTGATCAGCCACGAGATGAAGGTGGCGGATTTGGAGGCGCTGCCGGTGGATCATAACGTAACGCTGCCCAATTCGGTGGCAGACATGTTCATGGGATCGCTGGGGCAGCCGGAAGGCGGCTGGCCGCCTAAATTGCAGGAGATTATCCTGCATGGCAAGCAACCCGAAGAAGGCCGGCCGGGCGCGAATCTGCCCCCTGCGGATCTGGAAGCGGCGGCGAAAACGGTGGCGGAGCAAACACAATCGGAGAGCCGCACGGACCTGCTTAGTTATCTGATGTACCCGGAGGTGTTCCTGAAGTTTGCCGAAGCGCGTGCGCGGTTTGGCGATTTGGAAGTGCTGCCTACGCCGCCCTTTTTCTACGGGCTCGAAGAGCGGGAAGAGGTAACGGTCGAACTGGAACCGGGGAAGACGCTGATCATCCGGCTGCTGACGGTCGGCGAGCCGCGCAGCGATGGAATGCGCACGGTGTTCTTTGAGTTGAATGGCCAGCCGCGGCAGGTGGAGGTGAACGACAAGTCGATCAAAGCCGCTGCGAGCGCTCGCCGCAAAGTGGATTCGTCGAAGCCCGGCCAGGTGGGCGCCCCTATTCCCGGGGCGATCACTACTATCTACGTGCAGGAAGGTGACGCGGTGCAGAAGGGAGCGCGCCTCTTAATTCTGGAGGCGATGAAGATGCAGACCACGGTGTATGCTCCGGTGGATGGGACGGTGAGCGAACTGGTGGTAAAAGCGCGCGACACGGTGGAAGCGCGCGATTTGCTTTTGACGATTGAGTGAAGTGTGAATGGCCCGGTAGACTGAGAGAGGACGTTCGAAGTGGGGGCGTAGCTCATCTGGATAGAGCACCGACCTTCTAAGTCGGGGGTAGCAGGTTCGAGTCCTGCCGCCCCTACCACCACTGTGGGCGGAGATTCCTACTCGGTTCGGAGGGCCGCCATTGGCTCCACTTGCGATGCTCGCCTGGCTGGCAGATAGCCCGCTATGACGGCCATGCTTGCCATGATGGAGATCGCGATGAGTACGATAACGGGGTCATCGGATTTCAGCCCGTACAGCTCGCTCTTGATCAACCGGGATGCTGCGATTGCCGCTGGGATGCCGATCCCGAGGCCAATTAGGACGAGTTGCAGCGTTTCGAGCAGGATCATGCTGGCAATCTGTCCGCGCCCGGCTCCGAGTGCCATGCGAATGCCGATCTCGCCTGTTCTTCGATTTACAGCGTAGGCCATGAGGCCGTATAAGCCGACACCTGCCAGGAGCAAAGCCAGCACGCCGAACAGGCTCGAGAGGGAAGCGACGAGGCGCTCCTGAATCAACGATTGATCCACTTGCTCGTCCAGCGTCTTAACGTCCGAGACCGGCAGGCGGCTATCCGTTTGTTTCACGGCTTGCAGGATCGCTGTCGTCATGCGATGAGGTTCGATCGCGGTGCTGACCTCAAACGTCACTGCGCCCTCTACCGATTGGAACAGCGGTAAGTAAAGCATCGGCACTGGTGATTCCCGGAGACTGCTGGTCTTCGCATCTTTCCTGATGCCGATAATGGCGCGCCAACTCGGATCGCCGTTCCATGCCGACACGCTGACATGCCGCCCAATCGGATTTGAATCGCCGAAGTAATCGTGGGCCATCGTTTCATTGATGATGGCTACTTTGGGAGTTCCAGCCTGGTCGGAGTTGGCAAAATCCCTGCCAGAAACAACGGGAATTTGCAGCGTGCCGAAATAGTTCGGTCCCACCTCGTTGATGCCAACGTAGTCCGTTCCTTTTACGGACTGTGACGTGGGAGCATCGATTTTTGGCAGCGTTGAGCCGTGCATACTGAGAGGGCTGAAGAAGGAAAAGGTCGCTGAGCGAACGCCAGGGATTTGATTGATTCGGTCGAGCAAGCGGTTGTCCACTGGAATGACTCGGTCTCCTTCATAGCCGATCGTGCCGGGGTCAATCGAGAACAGTAGAAGATTCTCCTTGTTGAAACCGGGATAGAAGTCCTTTAAGTTTTCGAGGCTGCGTACTAGAAGTCCAGCGCCGACCATGAGGACGAGTGAGACGGCGATCTGTAAAATAATCAGCGCCTTTCCGACTCTCGAACTTGCGTCTGCGCTGCCGTGGATTCGGGTGCCTTCGATCTTTAGCCGAGCCGCTCGCCACGCAGGCGCCAAGCCAAACAGAAGGGCCGTGCACACGGAAACCACAATCGTAAACAGCAGGACGGCGGCATCGGGTTGCGCGTTTAGAGAAAGAGGAGTGCCGGCAGGGGACATCAACACCAGAACAAATCGACAAACCGCGAAGGCGGCGATTAAAGCGAGAGCACCACCGCAGACGGCGAGCAGAACGCTTTCGGTAAGGAATTGGCGAATCAAGCGCATTCGTCCGGCTCCCACCGTCAGCCGCACCGCGATTTCTCTTTGACGGGCGTTGGCTCGCGCCAGCATCAAATTGGCGACATTCGCGCAAGTCACAAGAAGCAGTAAGCCGGTGATCACCATCAATATCCAGAGCGGTTTGGAATATTTCTGTCGTAATTCAGCGAGTCCCTGTCCGCCGGAATTCAATCGAAACTTGCTCACCAGGTAAGACTTCCGAAGGGCGGGAGAATCAAACGGCATACCCGCCGTTGCCGCCGTCGCTTCGCGCATGGACTGGCGGAAAACTGGTTGTAGATTGGCTGCTGCCTCCTCTTTTGTGACACCTGGTTTCAGCCGGCCCATGACGTTCAGCCAGGTGCGAAACGAGGCGATCAATATGTCGGCGCGCGTGCCGGCCATCGCCAAACCCGGATTGACTTGCGTGATCGTCGTGAGTGGAAACGAAACATCGACCGGGCTGCCGGGCTGAAGACCGAAGAACTCGGGAGGCGTCACTCCAACGATCGTGAACGGCGAATTATTGATCAGTACCTTTTTACCCACCGCCGCAGGATCGAGTGCAAAGCGCTTGCGCCAGTAATCGTAGGTGATGACGGCCACTTGACTCGCGCTCTTTTCATCGCCGGGTTCGATGGGCCGCCCCGCAATCGCTTGCACTTCGAGCGTGGAAAAATAGTCGCCGGAAACAGCTTGCCCTTTAGCGACTCCGCCTTGTCCGTCTACTTCTACATTGATCTTGAAATCTAAGTTGCAGAAGGCCAGCACGCCTGAGAACACTTGATTGCGGTCGCGAAATTCTTTGAAGGCCTGATAAGCAAATGCGCTGTTCTCTCCGAAAGCCGGATTGACAGTCTTGAACTCCACGAGCTGCTCGGAATTCTTGACCGGCAGCATTTTCAACAGAGCCGCGTTAATCAAGCTGAAGATCGCCGTGTTGACTCCAATGCCGAGCGCAAGCGATGCGATCACGACGAACGTGAAAACTCGAGTTTTCGCGAGCGTGCGCGCGGCATAGCGAACGTCTTGCCAGACAGTTTCAAAGAACCGGATGCTGTTCATGCGATAGATCTCCTCTCGAATGAGGGTGGAGTTTCCGAGTTTGCGGCGCGCGGCCTGGCGGGCTTGGTCGGAAGACAGGCCGCGCGCGAGGTTTTCGTCGGTTTCGATTTCGAGATACGCGGCCAGTTCGCGAGCGCGCTCTTGGTCCCACTGCTTGCGGCGAAAGAAACGGTTCCAGTGCATACCGGACCTACTCTTCGGCCGGGCGCAAAACCCGATTCACCGCGTGGACCAGCCGGTCCCAGCGCGTGGTGTGATCTCTAAGCTGCTTACGGCCCGAGGCGGTCAACCGGTAGTAGCGGGCCTTGCGATTGTTTTCCGAAGTGCCCCAGAGCGACGCGATCCAGCCACGGCTTTCCAGGCGATGCAGCGCCGGGTACAAAGAGCCATGCTCGACCTGAAGAACATCTTCCGAGCGCTGTTGGATGTTGTGGGCGATGGTATGGCCGTGCGCGGGGCCTAAAATCAGGGTTTGCAAAATGAGCAGGTCTAGCGTACCTTGCAGCATTTCGCCTTCGAGCGGATGTCCTTTTCTTGCCGGCATCTTTTCCCGAGTATCCCATAGATCATCGACCGGAGAAACTTAGGAGGCGTGAGATGTGTATGGCCCTGGTTACATAGGTGACACTTTCGACCCAGGACACGGGTGACAATTTTCCCTTTGAGTATCGCGGAAGCGGTGCCGGGGAGCCGGAGGCGAAGCGACACTGCTTCCTAATTTCCGGTTTGCCGACAATACAATTGAAGGCACATGGATGGCACTTCAACGACTAGTACGTTTCTCGCCCTGGTGACATCCTACAGGGAGATGTACAAAGGCGGCGACCCTATTCTTAGGCACCCATTCGTGGTTACCGACCGGATGTCAATCATGGACTTCGCGTGACGTCAAGACGCCGGCAGCGAACCGAGGATTTGCGCCGCGCGGCTAGCCGCCAGCCCCCGACCGATCGTGAACGGTTCCTGGCGGATACCGCGACTGAAATTTCCGGCCGCCGGGAAGGCGATCAGCTTGGGCCTTACAAATTGGAGGGATTGCTCGGGGCTGGGGGTATGGGAAAGGTCTACCGCGCCACTGACACCCGGCTAAATCGCAAGGTGGCCGTGAAGATCACTACGGAACACTTTCAAGAACGCTTTGAGCGCGAGGCGCGAGCGATTGCCGCGTTCAATCATCCGCACATTTGCACGCTCTACGATGTAGGACCGAACTGCCTGGTGATGGAGTTGCTGGAAGGTTCGACGCTGGCCGACGAGATCAAGAACGGCCCACTCGCTTGGGAGAAGGTGATTCGGCATGGAGCGCAAGTTACTGCCGCGCTGACGGAGGCGCACGCTCGCGGCGTTGTGCATCGGGATCTGAAGCCGGGCAACATCATGCTGACTCGGCATGGCGTCAAAGTGATGGATTTCGGGCTCGCCCGGATGGCCTCCGAGGCAACACTCACGGCAGCCAACACGCTGATGGGAACGCCCGCTTACATGGCGCCCGAGCAGATGAAGGGTTGGGAGGCCGATGAACGAACGGATCTGTTCGCACTCGGGCTGTTGCTGTATGAAATGGCAGCGGGGGAAACTGCCGTTCCCTGAGCGATCGCTCGGGCGGATGCTAGCAGACGGCTCCATTGGCATTGCCCCCAGGCTATCGGTTGAGCGTTCGGATGTCCCGGCGTTTCTGGATGAGCTTGTAGCGAAGCTGCTCCAGGCGAAGCCAGCGGAGCGCCATCAATCCGGGGCCGAGGTCGGGGCCCTGCTGGCAGCGGAGACCGAACGGACAGCCAAGCCTCCTGTCTCGGCGGCGCGAGATCTCCTTCGCCCGGCAGTTCTGGTTCCGGCCGCACTCGCGCTCGTGCTGGCGATCGCAGGGGGAGTCTGGGTGCAGCAGCGAGCAGAACGGCGGCGCTGGGCGCGCGAAGATGCAATCCCGGAAATCCAAAAGCTGCTTGCAGATAGCAAGCCGTTGGCCGCTTTCGAAGTCTTGCTCAAAGCCGAGCGCTATCTCCCTGGCAATGCGCAACTCGCGCAAGTGGCACAGAGATTCACGCGATTTTCCTCGATAAAGTCAGCTACGCCGGGGGCAAAGGTGGAACTTCAGGATTACCTCGCTCCGGACGAGGCATGGTACACGCTGGGCGTCACTCCGCTTCCGCGTGTGAGAATTCCTGACGGATACTTTCGCTGGAGGCTTTCTCAACCACTTTATCCACCAGGAGCCGCAGCCTTTGTGTCCGCCCCATGACGGAGGACTCTATGGAGTTCCCGTTCAAGGCAGCGGCCGGCCTGCCGCCCGAGATGGTGCATGTGCCTGGCGGTCCATGGCAGGACCTGGTCGGCTTTGTCGGTTGGTTGAACTATCTGCTGCCTGCCTTTGACATGGATCGGTTTGAAGTCACGAATCGCGACTATCAGAAGTTCGTGGACGCGGGAGGTTATCAGAAGCGCGAATACTGGCGAGAAAAATTCCTCAAAGAAGGTAAAGAGTTGACTTGGGAAGAGGCGATGGATATTTTTCGCGATCCCACGGGTCGTCCGGGCCCTTCGACTTGGGAGGCTGGCCATTTTTCACCGGGACAAGCGGAGTACCCGGTTTCGGGAGTAAGTTGGTACGAGGCTTCTGCATATCTCGCGTTCGCGAACAAGACTCTTCCGGCCTTGGGACAGTGGTACAAGACGGCGCCCAACGATGTCGCAAGATACACCATCGACCAAAGCCGTTTTGGAGGGGGTGGCCTCTTGCGGTAGGCAGTTCTCAAGCAGTCGGGCTTTATGGGACGTATGACTTGGTCGGGAACGTGAGGGAATGGTGTCTCAATACGATCGATCGGGATCGACGCCTCATTCTAGGTGGTGCCTGGAGAACACAGACTTACCAGGCATATGAACCGGAGGCCCTACCGCCGTTCGACCGATCCGCGTTCAATGGGTTCCGCGGCGTGCGCAACTTTGAGCCTCTGAACGCAACTGTGGCCGGACCGATCGTCAGAACGGCCAGAGATTTCTCAAAGGTAAAGCCAGCAACGGATCAGGTGTTTGCCCTATACAGGGCGATGTACGCCTACGACGATCGCCCGTTAGACCCGAAGGACAGTGGGACCGCGCAGGATACGGTGGATTGGACGAAGCAGAAGATCACCATTGATGCCGGCTACGACAACGAGCGCCTCCCTATGTACCTCCTCCTTCCGAAACATGTGCACCCTCCTTATCAAACTGTTCTGTTCTTCCCGAGCGCCCGGGTCAACACCATGTCGAACAGCCAGGACCTGGGAGATTTGGATTTGGTCGATTACGTCATCAGGAGTGGTCGTGCACTGCTGTATCCGATTTATCGGGAGACTTACGAGCGACACCTCGACGGTTTGCCACTACCGGGAGAGGTGGGTGACCGGGAGCTCACTATCCAAGAATCGAAGGAGGTGCGCCGCGCAGTCGATTATCTGGAAACGCGCCCGGATCTCATCAATAGAGACAAACTCGCGTATCTCGGTGTGAGCCAGGGCAGTGCGTACGGCGTGATCTTCACGGCATTGGAGGACCGCTTCCGAGCGGTCGTTTTTCTGGATGGCGGATTTTTCCTCAATCCGGCGCTGCCAGGAAGAGATCAAGCGGATTTTGCGCCGCGTTTGAGAAAGCCGACATTGATGGTGAATGGCAAGTATGATTTTACGTTTCCGCCGGATCAGGCACAACTGCCGATGTTCAAGATGATTGGGACGCCTCCGGCGGACAAATATCGAAAGCTGCTGGAATCGCCGCACGACGTTAGTCAGCTCAAGCCGGAGTTGTCCAGCGAAATGCTTCGCTTTCTAGATAAGTACCTCGGCCGCGTGAACTAGTGAGCTGTCCCGGTGATTTCGATAGCGATCCTGCACTGCGGTAACGCATTCAGAGCCGCGAGCGTAGCGACCGGTGCACTAAGCTAAGCAAAGACCGGGACATCCTAATAGGTTAGAGAGAGGATCGCGGGCAGCGCCAATCAGCCCGAGAGTTCGGCCAGCAGCCAAGCCCGCGCCATCTTCCAATCGCGCATGACGCTTTGCGGGGAAATCGCCAGCACTTCTGCGACCTCCTCCACACTCAAGCCCCCAAAAAATCGGAGCTCGATGACCTTTGCTTTGCGCGCATCGATCTGAGCCAGCAAATCCAGCGCGTCGTCGATGGCAACAATCTCACGGCCTTTGTAGCCATCCCCGATCTGCGGGGCTTCGTCCAGACTCAGGCGCAGGGCCGTTCCGCCTCGCTTGCCCATGCCTTTAGCGCGGGCGCGGTCCACCAGAATACGCCTCATCATGTTCGCCGAAACTGCGAAGAAATGCGCCCGATCCCGCCAGCTGACGCTTTCCACATCCAGCAGCCGCAGAAAGACTTCGTGAACCAACGCTGTGGTCTGCAACGTATTGCCGGGCTTCTCGTTGCTCATATACTTGTCGGCCGTTCGGCGTAATTCGACGTACACCTTGGGCGTGAGCTCCTCCAATGCACCCCGGTCGCCCCCGCTCCAGGCCTTCAGGAGCTGAGTCACCTCCTTTGATTTCCCATCCATGAGTCTCATTAACGCACTGAAGTGTACGTCCGTGCGCCTGTAAAAAAAAGGAAGGCGCGTTGTAGTTATCGACCACAATTCTCGCTTACCCGGTGCAGGACGAAACACTCCGTCCGGCGGGTTGGAGAGCGACTAAACAACTTAGTCCCAGCTTCCAGCTCACACCTAAGGAGACTTCATATGAAGACAAACAATCGATTTACGACGTGCGGAGCTGCTTTGATGGGACTGCTCAGTCTCGCTGTGCTGGTAGGCCCTACCCCGGCATTTGCCCAAGAGGCAAAAGTCGAGCTGGCCGCGGGGTGGGGGCCGGAAGGGTCGTGGCTTTATACGGTGACCATACCGGGGTTTACCTTCCAGGGGCTGGAGACTTATTCGGCAGGCGGAGGATATACCGAAGCGGATCAGTTGTCATTCAATCCAAGCGCGGTGGCGAGCGCTGGACACGGGACGTGGAAATGCACAGGGGAAAGAACCTTCGTTCTCACGTATCTAAATCTCACCTTCGACTCTTTCAACGGCGGGAACCCTACTGGAACGTTGAAAGTCCGTCAAACGACCAAATTGGGCAAAAATGGAAATTCTTATAGCGGTTCGGGCGACTACACGTACTACGACCTGAAAGGCAACCCAATTCCCAGCATCAGTGGCACCTTCACGATTACGGCCAAGCGGATTCGTGTGGAAGAGCCGGCGAAGAATTAGACTCTTCGAGAGAGCGATGCAGGCTTGGCGGGTCGGAGAGCGTCCGCCAAGCCTGACAGGATTTCCGGCGTCGGCTCCGGCGGATTCGAACGGTTGCGCGCGATTGCCGGTCTGAAGAACCAGGAGTACGATCCCATCGTACTGACGGTCGGTTGTGCCCCGGTTTCAGTACCGTTACAGTTAGGTGCTTTGTAAAATGCTGCGGTAGATTGGAGCATCCGAGGCTGACCGCGTACGAATCCAAGGATCTGGCAGGACATTGAAAACCTGTATCATGCAGCGCTCGAAGTCTCGGGCGCCGCGCGCACCGCATTATTAGACCACTCCGATCCCGACGTACGCAGCGCTGTGGAGCATCTGCTTGCCCAGGAAGGGGCGGGCGAAATGGTGCTTGACCGCCCAGCATGGGAGATGGCAAACACCCTGCCGGGTCAGTCGGTCTCGCAAGTAGCGCAGGGGCAGCAATTCGCCGCGGGAGAGCTACTCGGGCCCTATCGAATTGCAGCTGAAATCGGCTCGGGAGGCATGGGGCAGGTGTATCTGGCCGAAGATGAGCGTTTGAATCGTTTGGTGGCTATCAAGGTCTCGGCCGTGCAGTTCAGCAGGGGTTTTGAGCGGGAGGCCAAGGCGATCGCGGCGTTGAACCATCCCAACATTTGCCAGATCTACGACGTGCGTCCGAACTACCTGGTCATGGAGTACGTGGACGGGTTGCCGATTGCTTCTGCTGAGCACCCCCTGGTACCAGCCGAAGCCCTGCGGCTCGCGAAGCAAATGGCCGCGGCTTTGGAAGCCGCCCACGCCAAAGGAATCATTCATCGCGACCTCAAACCGGCGAACATCCTCGTGACTGCGGGCGGCGTGGTGAAGCTCCTTGATTTCGGGCTTGCGAAACGAAATCGCGGAAGCAACTTGCCCGATTACCATTCCCGCTCCTTGAGCGTAATCCATCCGGGAACGATTCTGGGCACTCCTGCGTATATGTCCCCGGAGCAGACCGAAGGCAAGGAAGCCGACATGCGCTCCGATATTTTTTCGTTTGGAACGGTCCTTTATGAGATGCTTTCCGGACAACACGCCTTTCGCGGGAACTCAGTCGCTTCGACTTTTGGGGCCATCCTGCATAAAGATCCCGATCCGCTCAGCGCGCCGCCGGCGCTGAACACCATTGTGTCCAAGTGTCTGGCAAAAGCTCCGGATGCGCGTTTCCAGACCGCCACCGAACTTCTAAGCGAGTTGGAAAGAGCTTCAAACGATGCCCATCCCGCAGTCGCGTATCGAGGAAAACTACACAAACGCCCTGTGGCGATCGCAGTCGCATCTCTGATGATCATCGTCGCTGTCGCCCTTGCTGTGTATCTGAGATTTGGCAGAGAAGGGGCGGAATCGATTCCATTGCCGTTCTCCCTCTCGATATTCGGAGCAGCGATCCTGAGGCGGACTACATTTCAGACGGAATTACCGAGAGCATCAATAACAGCCTGGCGCGCCTGCCTGGTCTGAGGGTCATTCCGCACAGCGTCGCCCTCCATTACAAAGGTAAGGCCATGGATGTTCAAAAGATTGGCGACGCGCTGGGAGTCCACGCGGCACTCACCGGGCGCGTGACGCAGCGCGGCGACGATCTGATTGTGGGCGTCGAACTCGACGACGTGCGGAACGGCAAACAGCTTTGGGGCCAGCGATACAACCGCAAGGTGGCCGATCTGTTAGGGGTGGAAAACGATATTGCGCGAGAGGTTTCCGAGCGATTGCGTTCGCAACTTTCCGTTGCCGACCGGCAAAGACTGAGGTCAGGCTCAACCGCAAGTCCTGAAGCGTATCAACTCTATCTGAAAGGCAACTTCCACACGTTTAAGTTCACCAAAGAGGGCTTCCGAAAGGGCATCGGCTATCTCAACCAGGCTATCGCGCTCGATCCGAATTATGCTCAGGCGTATAGCGCACTGGCTTACAACTACATCAACCAGGACGATTGGTTCATGGCTCCGAAAATTGCGGGGCCTAAAGCGGGAGAGGCTGCCAGGAAAGCTCTGGCGCTAGACGATAGTGATGTCGGGGCTCACGTTGCTCTCGCCATTGAAACGCATTGGTATGAGTGGAATTGGGTCGGGGCGGAACGAGAGTTCAAACGAGCTATTGAACTGAACCCCGACAATGGAGGGGCACACGGCTACTATTCCTGGTTCCTCGCGCCCATGGGGAGGAAGGACCAGGCCATCGCAGAAGCGGAACGAGAGAGGGAGACCGATCCCCTTGGATCGAACGAAAATTTTACGCTCGGATCGGTACTGGTCTTTACGCGCGAGTGGGATAAAGCGATCGAGCAATTGCGTAATGCCATCGATCTCGATCCCAATTACTGGTTTGACCATTGTTTCCTTGGGAGAGCCTATGAGCAAAAAGGGAGGGTGGCTGAGGCGATTGTGGAATTTCAACGCGCACTGCAACTAGACAACGAGCAGACTGAAAATTGGGCGGGTCTCGGACACGCGTATGCACTACAGGGCAAAAGGGTCGAAGCGCAAAAGGTGTTGGATCATTTGAGAGACTTATCCGCTCACGCCTACGTTGCGCCCGTCGCGGTCATCTATGCCGGACTGGGAGACAAGGATCAGACCTTTACCTGGCTTAGTCGCGCTTACCATGAGCGCTCCTACTTGCTCGCACTGTATCTAACGACAGACGCACGACTGGATGACCTGCACTCGGACCCGCGTTTCGACGAGATTAGAAAGCGGATTGGATTGCCTGCGACGAACAATTGACGATGACCGAAGTTGAGCTGGGAGGTATTGGGACCGTTTACTCGCTTCTCAAGGCTTCCATGGGATCGATTCTGGCGGCTCTGCGCGCGGGGATGTAGGCGGCCAGGAGAGCTACCGCTAGAACAACTAGGGCAGCCACGGCGCGCGAGGGGGCGTCCCATCCGGCAACGCCATACAAGAGGCTGCGCAGCACTCCAGCGAGCGCGAGGGAAAGGATGCTGCCGGCCGCAATGCCGGTCAAGCAAAGCTTGAGGGCAGAGCCGACGAACTTGTTGACCACGTTGCGACGTTCGGCGCCGAGGGCCATCCGCAATCCGATCTCGCGCGTTCGCTGCGCCACGTCGTAGCTCAGCAGGCCGTATAAGCCGATGGAGGACAGCAGAAGCGAGGCAATGGCAAACCACCCAAAAAGTCTGGCTTCGAGTTGATACGAGGCCAGGCGATTGTCAACGATGCCGGACAGCGTGCCGACGTTGGCGACCGGCTCTTCGGGATCTATGGACCAGATCGCGCGGCGCACGCTCATGGCATAAGCGGCGGGATCGCCACTGACGCGAACGGCCAGATCCCTCGGACGGAAGTAACCCGGAGGCGCCACACTCTGCAGATAAGAGAAGTAGATTTCGGGAGAGGGGGACGCTTGGATAGTTTCGTAACGCACATCAGCGACGATGCCGGCAATGGTGAAGAAAGGGGAGTCCGGAGTTTGGAGACGAAACCGTCTTCCTACGGGATTGACACCGTGCCAGTATTTGCGAGCCGTGCTTTGCGTGATGACGACGGCAGCCACTTGCGAATCGTCGTCGTGGGCATTCAGAAACCGGCCTGAAACAAGGCGCATGCCAATGGAACGGAAATAATCGGGAGTGACGATACGCATTCGCGCGTCGTTCCATTGACCGGGCCGGGGAGGCGGCGCGCCTTCCGGGAGAATGCCCATGGCGCCGCCCCCGTTGGTGAGCGGAAGAAAGGTTGTATAGCCGGCAGAGAGGACGCCGGGAATTTGGGCAACGCGCTCGAGAACACGCTTATAGAAGCTGGTGCGAGCGGCGAAGTCGCGATAGGGACTGATGGTAGAGGCAGGCAACTCAGTGCGCATGGTTAAGACGTTCGCCGGATTAAAGCCGAGATCGGTATGGGCGAGCTTCCAAAATGTCTGGCCGAGGAGACCGGTGGCAACCAGAATGAGGGTAGCCAAAGCGATCTGACCGGCGACGAGAACGGAGCGGAGGCAGCCTCTGTCGCTCGACACGGTGGCTCGCCCGTAGCGCAGGACAGTACTGGAATGAGCAGCCAGGAAGCGATGGCTGGCCAGGGCGAAGCCAAGCGCCGCCACTAGGCAGGTGAGCAGTGCAAAAGCGAGGGCACGGCTATCGATTTCGGGGTGTGCCCAGGCGGCCATGCTGAGCGGAACGAACGTTCGGAGAAGAGGCACTAAGACGGAAGCCAGAAGGATGCCGGCGGCTGCACCACAGAGAGAGAGCAGGATGCTTTCCAATAGGTGCTCGTAGAACAGAGTAAAGCGGGATGCGCCGAGAGCGCTTTTGATAGCGAGCTCGCGTTCCCGTGTGGTGCTGCGCGCGATCATCAGGCCGGCGATGTTGGCGCAGGTGGTTAACAGGATCGTGAGCACTCCGATAGCGAGCACGAGAATGGCGGGACGGACTTTGCCTACGAGTTGCTCTCGCAGCGGCATCAGCGAACTAATCACGCCGATGTTGTCGGCCGGGTATTCGCGTTGCAACTGCTGCGAGATCGCCAGCAGGTCACGGCGCGCCTGTTCCAGCGTGGTCGTGGGACGTAGAAGCCCATAGACCAGCAAGTAATGATTGCCGCGATTGCGCAGTTGGGCGGGCGAAAGAGCAAGCGGGACCCAGACCTGTGAGTTTTCGTGAAAGGTAAAACCGAACGGCATTACGCCGGTGATCAAGCAAGTGACTCCGTCGAGACGGATGGTTTTTTCAGTGATGTGAGGATCGGAGGCAAAACGGGTTTGCCAGAGACTGGCGCTGATAAGAGCGACGGGCTTTGCGCCCGGTTTGTCTTCCTCGGGGCGGAAGTTACGGCCGAGGAGCGGGCGGACTCCCAGAAGAGGAAGAAGGCCGGCGGTGATTTGCGTGCCCTCGACCTGTTCTGGACGTCCATTGCCGGTAATGGCGAAGATGGTGCCCGAGGCAGCGCCCATGCCGCTGAAGACGCGATTGCGGGCTTTCCAATCGGCGTAATTGGCGGCCGCAACCGGGTCGTCAGTGACGCTGAAGCTGGGCCGCTTTTCCGAGACTTGCACCAACCGGGCCTCATTCGTGAACTGCAAAGGACGGAGCAGGATGGCATCGGTCAGGCTGAAGACGGCTACGGTTCCGCCAATCCCCAGAGCGAGCGAGAGAATCGCCGTGATCGAAAAGCTCGGATTCTTGAGCAGTTGACGGAAGGAATAGCGTAGGTTTTGGAGGAGTGTGAGCATGGGCGTCGAGCGCGGGAGCCTGGTGATCGTAGTGCACGGACAGGCCCAAACCAGAAGAACTGGAGTTTCCGGGTTTGCCATCGATTGGAGGGCTAGCCGGTGTTCGATTTCGGGGACGGGTGTTCAGAATCAAACAAACGTTATTGATCAGAGGTCTGCTTACCTGGCGACTCTGCGGCCCAAGGGCGAGTTCTGCGTCGTTGGCATCCTGCCACTCGCAGGGTGGGGTTCAGAGATTGCTGAAAAACCTAATCTAGCCGCGGATCAACGCAGATCAAACGTTTATTTTCAATCGGCGTTTATCGGAGTTTATCAGCGGCCAACACCTTTTCAGCAGTCTCTTCAGCCTGCCATCTTTTCTGGTCCTGACCCGCCTCGAAAATCAACTGACATTAGCATCTGCGAAAAAGTAAGTGACATTGGGTCGGAGACCCGCACTACGAGACTGTCACGCCACCTTTATCGTCAGGCAACAATCATTTCGTATTCTGCAGGTTGGTCTACGATACGCTTTTTTCAGCAGCGCGTGTTCTGCTCTTCGGGTTTGCGATGTCGAGTAGTCTGCTTCGTGCGCAACTTGGCATGAGTGAACCTCGCATGAATCAGACCCGCGTGCTGGGCAGCCATAACAGCTATAAGCAGGCGATCGACCCGCCGCTGCTAGCGCTGCTCCGGGAAAAGGTCGGGGAGCGCATTCAGGGTATCGAGTATTCGCATCTGCCTATCGAAAAGCAGCTGGATCTCGGGCTGCGCGCGCTCGAGATTGACGTGGTCAACGATCCCGCGGGCGGCTTGTATGCACATCCCAAAGGATTGGAGCTGGAAAAGCACGCCGGTGCGCCGTATGATCCGGGCGGCCTCATGCGGAAGCCGGGCCTCAAGGTAATGCACATTCCGGATATCGATTTCCGGGCCAATGTGTATACCTTTCAGCAGGAGCTGGCGTTGCTAAAGAGCTGGTCGGCGTCCCATCCGCGGCATTTGCCGATCGCCATTACCATGAACGCGAAAGACGATCCGCCGAAAGAACCCGGCTTCGTGAAACCGGCGCTGTTCGATAAAGCGGCTTTCGATGCCTGGGATGCCGAGATCATCCAGGGGATGGGACGCGAGTCGCTGATTACGCCGGATGATGTGCGGGGTTCGCACGCCACGCTCGAAGCGGCCGTACTGGCGCAAGACTGGCCGAAGCTCGAACGGGCGCGGGGTAAATTTCTCTTCGTGCTCGATGAGGATGGCAGCAAACTCGAAGAGTACGCGGCAGGTCACCCTTCGCTGCGGAATCGGGTGATGTTTGTGAACGCGACGGAGGGCCGCCCGGAAGCCGCCTTTCGGATCGTGAATGAACCGGTGCAGGATTGGGCGTACATCCAGTATCTGGTGCGCAGCGGTTACCTGGTGAGGACCCGCGCCGATGCCGACACGGTGGAGGCGCGGAAGAATGACTATAGCCGGCTGAAAGCGGCTCTAATCAGCGGCGCGCAAATCATCAGCACCGACTACTATGTGCCCGACCCGTTGCTGAAAACTGGTTATCGCGTGCAACTGCCTGGGGGTGCGCCCGGGGCCTGGAATCCATTGCTTCTGCCGCAAGGGAGGCCGCTGCCAGCGCTGGAATAGGTCGAAATTGTAGTTGCAAGTATCAAACGAGAATGTTATAACTTATGTATCAACGGCGACGATGCCGTCTTGTGAAAGGATCTCTCGATGATGACTTTAAAAGCGCGCCCTGTCGGCAATTCCACAGGTTTCACACTCCCGAAAGAGGCTACGGATCGGCTGAAAATTCAAAACGGGGATTCCATTTACCTAACGGAGTCGCCCGATGGGTATCGCCTGACGCCTTACAATCCTGAGTTCGAGCGCCAAATGGAAAAAGCTGAATCCATTATGCGCCGCTACAAAGAAGCGCTGCATCATCTCGCTAAGTGAAGGAACCGGAATGGGTTGACTATGCTGTCGTGCTGGCAATCCACGACGAGCAACTGGCAGAGCACGGCGGCCTCGGGGGAATCAGAGACAAGGACCTACTGGCATCGGCACTAGCCAAGCCCAAGAATGTGTTTGTCTACTCCCCTGAGGCAACCCTTCGTCACGTGCCTGCGGCCTACGCGGCCGGGCTCGCGAAAAACCATGCCTTTCTGGATGGAAACAAACGTACGGCATGGGTTGTGTGCGCCCTATTTCTCGAGTTGAACGAAGTGGCTGTGGTGGCCAGCCAGACGGAAGTCGTGCGAGCGATGCTGGGACTGGCGGACGGAACACTGTCGGAGCAGCAACTTGTGTGGTGGCTCGAGCAGGACGACGTGACCAGGTAGATTCACTTTCCGCCATCCACCTTGATCACGCTGATGCCGCCGTTGCGTTCGAGAATGGCGTATTTAATTTCCTGCAGAGTTTTTACGCCTTTGGTGCGCGCGGCGGCCATCACATCGGTTTCGTGCATTTTCATTTTGCTCATCACCTCGGTCTGCCACTGCCCGTCTTTCAGCAGAACCAGCGGCGTGCCATCGACCAGTGTTTGAAACCATCTCGACCGGTTCTTCAATCCAGCTACCAGACGATGCATCAGGCCGATGGTGATCACCGCACCAATGCAGTTGGTCATCGACCGGTCGTCACCGACGGTGGCGAGAATGATTACACCGCCCATCAGAAAAACCAGCACGAATTCGAAGGGCGTCATCTGTGCGCCGGGACGCCGCTTCAACAGACGGATCAACAGCAGCAGGAAAAAGTAGCCGGCAATGGCATTGATGATGGAGTACATTTTTTTCCGGCGATCGCTAGGGCATCACAAAGATCTTCGGATGCAATGCGGCAGCTCCGGGAACCTTCAGCAGCAAGTCCGTTAATCCGATGTTGGCCGGTTCCAGAGCGAATTGCACCGTGGCCGGGGTTTTCGCTACCGAGAACGTGTAGAGAATGCCTCCCGGTTCGACGACAGAACGGAGCGGCTGCGGAATCACGCGCTGATTGCCGAGCGCCTTGGTCAGATTTTCGCTCACCCACAACTGCACGTTGCCATCGTGAATGGCCGCTTGTCCGAAGTGAACGGATAATATGGACGGCGTTCCGAATCGTTCGATTCGTTCGTAACCGATATTCATGATGCCGTTCGCAGACTGTATCTCTGCCTTTGCCATATAGCCGCGCCCGAAGAATCCGCACAGGTCGAGCACGATGAGCAGTGTCAGGACCAGCCAGGCAGCGTTTTCAAAGCGCCACCATTTGCGCTGGAACTCCAGATTGTCGCCCACCGCAATCTCGTCATTGACTTTCGAAACCGAATCTTCTACCGGTTTGGTCGATCCGGCTTTATACATTGGCGGCTTCCTTTCCAGCCGGGATGATGCTGATCTCACCATTGCGTTCGAGGATGGCGTACTCGATCTGGTCGAGGCGTTCGAGCCCCTTGTCGCGCGCCGCCGCCATCACGTCTTCATCCTGCATCCGCATATTCTTCATGGTTTCAAGGTCCCACTCGCCGCGCTGCAGTAAGACGAGCGGGGTGCCGTCAACCAGCCGGCCGAACATGGGGGAATAAATTTTCAGTGCGACTATCGAGTAGTGCGTGAGCGCCACGGCGAGGATCTGGCACAGAGCGTTCACGAGTGAGCGATCGTCGGCCACCATGAAAGTGAGTGTCAAGCCGCCGGAGAAGAAGATAAGAACGAACTCGACAGGCGTCATCTGTTTACCGGGGCGCCGTCCCACAATTCGGACCATGAAGACGAGGAACAAATAGCCAAAGATCGCACGCAGAACAGCCGCCATACGTGATAGAGGGCGAATCGAGAAGTCTCATTACCGCGTAGTCCCCCTAGTCGCTTAAATCCACCGGCGGGCGAGGGCAATGCCGCGTTATGCTCGGGTGATATGGCCGACGGGCACGGCACAGCTGCCTCACTCGATAAAGAAGAATCTCTCGGACGCCGTCTGGCTCTGCTCAGCATCAGCGTTGGCGTAGCGTTGTCGCTGGCGAAAATCTTCGTGGGTATTCGCTCGGGGTCGGCCTCTGTGTTGTCGGATGGCCTGGAGGCTTCGGGCGACGTACTTTCTTCGACTATTGTTTTCATCGGGCTGTGGCTCGCGAGCAAGCCGCCCGACGAGGAGCATCCTTACGGGCATGGCCGTTACGACACGCTCTCTGGCCTGGCTGTGGGGGGCATTCTTCTGCTGGCAGGCGCTGGTATTCTGTGGCACGCGCTAAACACTTCGAGCGGCACCACTCCGTTCGCGCCCTATGTTCTGTACCCGCTGTTTGCGTCGATATTTCTAAAAGTAGGTCTCGCTACCTTCAAATTTCGGGTGGGCCGGCGTATCGCGAGTCTTTCGTTGCAAGCCGACGCGTGGCATGATCTGACGGATCTTCTATCGACCTCGGTCGCGCTGATAGCCGTACTCCTGATGATGCTCGATCCGGTGCGCTTTGGCGTATCCGATCGCATAGGCGCCCTGATCATTGGCGTGTTGATCCTTTTGCTGTCGATCCGAGTGGTGCGCCAGACGGTGGACCAACTGGTAGACACGATGCCGGAAGCCAACAAAATGGCGGAGATCCGACGGTCTGCCCTAGCTGTCCAGGGTACGCTCGGTATTGAAAAATGTTTTGCGCGCCGGACGGGCCTGAAATACCATGTCGACCTGCATCTCGAAGTTGATCCATTGATGACCGTTCAGCAATCGCACGACATTGCGACCGGGGTTCGTTTCGCCATCAAGCGCGACCTCCCATGGGTGGCCGATGTGTTGGTTCACGTCGAGCCATCGCCGGTTGATGCATCGCGTACCGGGCGATCAGGCTCGTTACGCGTTCGTCGTAGAAAATAGAGGCGCATGGAAAACAAGGAGATCGCCCGGCTCCTGGCGGAGACGGCTGACCTGATGGAGGTCGCCGGGGAAGACGGATTTCGCATTCGCAGCTACCGCAATGCCGCCTCGGTGATCGCTTCACACCCGGAACGTATCGCCGACATCGTCTGCCAGTCCGAACGGAAAGTCACCGCTATTGCCGGCATCGGCAAAGGCCTGGCTTTCGTGCTGGCGGAAATCTGCCAGCGCGGCTCCTTTGAAAGGCGCGACGAGATGCTGGAGCGGTATCCGGCTTCGGCTCTCGAATTACTCAAGATTCAGGGACTCGGCCCGAAGAGCATCGCCCTGTTATACGAGCACCACAACGTGCGCACGGTGGATGATTTGGAACGGTTATGCCGGGCGCAGAAGCTGCGCGAACTGCCGCGCATGGGCGCCAAACTCGAAGAAAAAGTATTGCGCTCAATTGAGTCGTACCGCAAAAGCGCCGGGCGATTTCTGCTCAGTTTTGCGGGCCAGGTAGCGGCAGAGCTTTCCGCTGAGTTTCGCGCCCTGGATGGGATTGAACAAGTGGAGACGGCGGGCAGTTTACGCCGGGGCCGCGAGACGGTAGGCGATCTCGACCTGCTGGTCACGGGTTCCGGGTCCGCACAAGCTCTGGCGCATATTGTGAAGCATCCTAAAACGCAGGAGGTTCTGGGGCAGGGCGCGAATAAGGCGAGCGTGACATTCGGTCTCGAACGGCTGCAGGTAGACGTGCGGGCACTGCCTCACGAAAGTTTCGGCGCGGCGCTGCAATACTTCACGGGCAGCAAGGAACACAATGTCGTGCTGCGCACCAACGCGATCAAGCAAGGCCTGACACTTAACGAATACGGTCTGTTCACACTGGAAGGCAACCAGCGCGTGGCCGGTGAAAACGAAGAAAAAGTCTACAGCCGCCTGGGGTATGCCTGGATCCCGCCGGAACTGCGCGAGAATTCCGGGGAGTTCGAAGCGGCGCAAAACGGCGCCTTACCGAAACTGATCCGGGGTCAGGATATGCGCGGCGATCTGCACATGCACACGACGGAGACCGACGGCAAAGCCACGCTGCGCGAAATGGCGGAAGCGGCGGCGGCTCTCGGCTATGAATACATCGCCATTACCGATCATTCCAAGGCCCTCGCGATGGCCAATGGGTTGGATGAAACGCGGGTGATAGAGTTCGCAAGGCAGGTGCGCGAGCTCAACCGCGACGGGCTGCCTTTGCACGTGTTTTCCGGTCTGGAGTGCGACATTCTGCGCGATGGCTCGATGGACATCGCCGAAGATGCACTGGCTGAACTGGATCTCGTCATCGGCAGCGTTCACAGCTACTTCAACCTGGAGGCCGCCGAGATGACCGACCGGCTGGCGAGAGCGCTCGAATCTCCGACGCTGCGCATTCTCGGCCACGGAACCGGGCGGATGCTACTGCAGCGCGACTCCTATGCGTTCTCGTTTGAAAGAATTGCTCAGCTGGCGGCCTCGCGCAATATTTATCTCGAAATCAATTCCAGTCCCGAACGCCTGGATCTGCCCGCGCATTTAGTTCGTATTGCTAAACATCTTGGCTGCCGCTTTACCATCTCGACAGATGCCCACCGCCAGTCTCATTTGCAGAATATGCCGCTGGGAATCACGACTGCGCGCCGGGGCTGGCTGGAAGCGGGTGATGTTTTGAATACCAAGCCACTGGCAGACTTCCGGCAGGCGCTTGCCCGGTAGAGCTTGCTGGAATAAAGTTTCGTCCTGCTACACTGTGGCCGATGGCGAACGAGACAGGTCGTACAACAATCCTGCAAGGTAACACTTTTGATTTAGATGGTCCTGAGCTGAAGGTCGGCGATACGGCTCCGGATTTCGAAGCAGTAGATTCCTCCTTACAAAAAGTCGATCTCGCCAAAACCGGCCAAGGCGTTCGGATTTTCAGCGTGATTCCCTCTCTGGATACGCCGGTCTGTGACGCCCAGACCAAGCGCTTCGAAGAAGCAACCGCGCAATTGTCCGACGTTAGCATTTTCACGGTCAGCATGGATTTGCCCTTCGCCCAGAAGCGCTGGTGCGGGAATTTCGGAGTAAAGAATATCGTGATGATCTCCGATCATAAGACAGGTTCGTTCGGAGAGAATTATGGCACTCTTATCGCCGATCTCCGCATTGAGAGCCGGGCCATCTTTGTGGTCGATGGACAAAATAAAGTGCGGTATGTCGAGTATGTAAAAGAGGTGGGCTCACACCCCAACTACGAAGCGGCGCTCTCAGCGGCGCGAAAAATCGTGAACTAGACGGAGGCGCACTGGGCCTTTTGGTCGATCGAAGGGGGCGGTTCCGGCAAAGTGGCCGTGAGGAACCAAAAATTCTCGATCGCCTTTACCACTGAGATATACTCGTCCAAATCCCCCGGCTTAGTTATGTAGCAATTGGCGTTGAGCGCATAAGCGGCGGCTACGTCCTCGTCGGCGCGGGAACTGGTCATGACCAGCACTGGAATTTGTTTCAGTGTTGGTGAAGATTTCATTTCTGCCAGAACTTCCCGCCCATTTTTCCGAGGCAGGTTTAAATCCAGGAGGACCAGGTCAGGACGGTTCACTCCGCCCAATTTCTGGAGGTACTCCATAGCCTCTACTCCGTCGCGGGCCACTGTGATTTTAATGTCGACGGGAGTGCCTTTCAACCCTTCGCGAATCAGACGAACGTCACTCGAACAATCTTCAACTAGTAGAATTTCCAAGTGTTTCATTTCTCCAGGACCCCTGCCTGGATTCGAGCAATTCAGCAACCAATCGCTGCAATGGCTTAAGTCATTGTGAATGCAAACGCTTTCAAAAAATAAAACGCCCGACTGCGCGTAAGAAATAGGTGATTCTAAGAACTTAACTGCAAAATGTGCCCTCTCCAGTGTGGCGTGATCGCGACCTTTCCAGGCTCATTGACAGACAGCTAAAGGCTTTCCTATCATAAAGATTCCCCGGCAGTTGCCTCGCTAGGGCGTGCTCAGAAACGGTTTGGAGGGGTGTTTGATCAAGCTGGACATCATCAATGAAGTTGTGAATCGTACGGGAATCACCAAGACAAAGGCTGAAATGGCGGTGGAAACTGTCTTCGAGACGATGAAAAAGGCGCTCACCGACGGGGATCGGATTGAACTGCGCGGATTCGGCATTTTCAACGTTCGTCCCAGGAAGACGGGCATTGGTCGCAACCCGCGCACCGGCGCCGAAGTGGCTATTCCGCCGGGCAAAGCGGTCCGCTTCAAACCCGGCAAGGAACTCCAAACCCTCTAAACTAATCCTGTGCCCGTTCCGGGATTTAGCGATGAGATCAAAAGCGTAGTCCATGCGCCGCGTCATCGCCTCGGCCACGCTCTGCCGCGCACCTGGCCCTTGAACCTGCTCCTGTTTCTTATGACCCTGCTGACCAGCACTGGATTCGGCAGCGCCGTGGTAGAAAGTTATCGCCTCGGCCGCCCGCTGACTCTGGATTTGGTGGTCGATGCTTACGTGCGGCTGCTGCATTTGGACACCTTAGTCTGGTCGGGTTTGTGGTTTTCCGTACCGCTGCTGACGATTCTGCTGGCCCATGAGCTGGGCCACTATCTGCAGTGTTCTCGGCGACATATAGACGCTAGCTGGCCCTATTTTCTGCCATCCCCCTCATTGTTTGGAACGTTCGGCGCATTTATCCGTATCCGTTCGCCGATCTACAGCCGCGAAGGCCTCTTCGATATAGGCATCGGCGGCCCCATTGCCGGCTTTGCGGTGCTGTTTCCATTTCTGATTGCCGGCCTATTTCTTTCGAAGACCGTGGTGGCCGCGGCCTCGCCCGAACATATTGTCTTCGGCACTCCACTGCTGTTCCGCCTGGCTGGTTTGATACGATTTCCCGGCGTGCCAGTGGCCAACATACTATTTCACCCGATCGCCCTCGCTGCCTGGGCGGGGCTCTTCGCCACCGCCCTCAATCTGCTGCCGATTGGACAACTGGATGGCGGTCATATCGTCTATGCGTTAGCCGGAGAACAATGGCATACCAGGGTGAGCCTCGCCTTTGTTCTGTTGCTGGCGATTGCCGGATTTTTCTACTGGCCGTGGTGGTTCTGGGGGGCGGCTATGTTCTTCTTCGGCCGCCGCCATCCGCTGGTGTACGACACCATCCCACTCTCGCGCGGACGGGTGCTGCTGTGCGTGGCGGCGCTGATCATTTTTCTACTCTCGCTGACCATCGTCCCGGTTCGCAGTGTTTGAAGCGGATGGCACATGAAAATCTCGGCGGCGATCATCACCTTTAATGAGGAAAAGAATATTGCCCGCGTGATCGAGAGCCTGCGCTGCTGCGACGAGATTCTGGTTTTAGATAGCGGCTCGAACGACCGCACGGTCGAGATTGCCGGCAAACTGGGCGCGCGGGTGGAGGAAGCCTCCTGGCACGGCTACGCGGCCCAGAAAAACATAGCCGCCAGCTTAGCCACTCACGACTGGATTCTCTCGCTCGACGCGGACGAAAGCCTAAGCGAAGCGCTCGAAGCGGAGATCTGGCAGATCAAGAAGACGGGCCCGAGATGCGACGGCTATACGGTTCCTCGTCTGGCGCAGTATCTCGGGCGCTGGATCCTGCATGGCGGCTGGTACCCGGATCGCAAAGTGCGGCTCTTCAACCGCTCGAAAGCCACCTGGATTGGCCAATTCGTGCACGAGTCGGTGAAAGTCGAGGGCGCAGTTGGGCATCTGCAATCGAATTTGCTTCATTTCACCTGCAGCTCCTTGTCGGAGCATCTCCGTTCAATGGATCGATACACCACTCTGGCGGCGCAGGAAATCGCCGCGCGGCAGAGCGAGGTTTCTCTGGTCCGCCTGCTCTGCGATCCACCCTGGACATTTTTTCGCAGCTATATTCTGAAAGCGGGTTTTCTCGATGGGGTAGAAGGGCTAGCCATCGCTTATATGGCCGCGTTTTACAACTTCACGAAGTACTCGAAGGCGCGACTGATGGCGCCGGGGCGCAAGGTCTGAAACCAGCGGCACTCTTGCACATCCTTCACATCGACACAGGTCGCGAGATGCGCGGCGGCCAGCGCCAGGCGCTGCTGCTGATGCTGGGATTGCGGGATGGCGGGCACTCGTGCCAGTTGCTGGCTCGGGCGGGAAGCCCGCTCTGGCAGGCCGCCGCCGAGGCCGGGTTCCCGGTCTCGCAGGCCACGTTGCCTGCTCTCCGGCGATATTCGCGCGACGTTGAGTTGGTTCATGCGCACGATGCTCATGCACATACCATGGCCGCAGTCGCTTCCCATGGACCCGTATTGGTGTCACGCCGGGTGGCCTTCCCGATCGCCCGTAATCTGTTTTCCCGCTGGAAATATTCACGCCCTCGGCGCTTCCTGGCGGTGTCGCAATTTGTGGCTGATGAATTGGTCGAGGCCGGAGTAGCGAGGGACAAAATCGATGTGGTTTACGATGCGGTCGATCTTACTCCGCCCGCTGCGGCTTCCGACTTGCTGGGTTCGAATTTTCATGTTGTCACTCTCGCTTCGCATGATCCGGCCAAAGCCCGTGATCTGGCGGAACAGAGTGCCCGTCTCGCCAACGTGGAACTGATCTTCTCGCAGGACCTGGCGCACGATCTGCCGCACGCCTCCATCTTTCTTTACCTCAGCCGCTCAGAGGGTTTTGGCTCGGCCGCCCTGCTAGCCATGAACTACGCGCTTCCGGTGATTGCCAGCCGTACAGGTGGGCTGGTCGAAATTGTGGTCCATGGCGAAACAGGCTTGCTGGTCGACAACGAGCCGGCCGCAATTGCTGCGGCGCTGCGCGAACTGGCCGAGGATCCAAAACTCCGGCATCAAATGGGTTGCCAGGGAAGGCGACGCGTCGAACAACACTTTACGCGCGCGCATTTGATCGAATCGACACTAGTCAGCTATGCCAAAGCTCTGGACGTCCGTTAATGCAAATTTCTCACGATCCTGTTGAAGTTTGGCGTCCCCATGAGTCGGGACGCAGCAGACTAAGAGTCCAATGGCCCTTAGTATTGATTCCATGCCCGGTTTTGAGCCTGCAAAATGCCGTCACGAATGACGGCATAGCAGGCCAGGAGGCCCGCTCCACGAGTGGCAGTGAACGTTTCCGAAAAAAACCAAGTGACATTGGATTAAGAGTCTGCGCTACGTGGGGCTCGAGACCTGGGCTTGTGGGAAATCCGCGCTGAGATGGCTTCGTTTTTGCTGGCGATCGTTTTCCTGTTCGGCCTGCTCTTCGGTAGTTTTCTGAATGTCTGTATCTACCGCATTCCGCGCGATCTTTCGGTTGTCGCGCCGCGCTCGTTTTGCCCGGCGTGTGAACGCCAGCTATCCTGGCAGCAGAACATTCCCGTCGTTAGTTTTTTTCTTTTGCGCGGCCGCTGCCGCTACTGCTCGCAAGCGATCTCCTGGCGCTATCCGCTGGTCGAAGTAATCTCCGCGGTCCTTTGCACGCTGGTAGTCGCCTTTTACGGATTCACTCCGGCCGCTGCTAAATGGGCCTGCTTCGAACTGGTGCTGATCGTGCTGTTTTTCACCGATTGGGAGGAGCGCATTCTTCCTGACGAGGTGATTCTCTTCGCAAGCCTGGCCGCGATTCTATCGTTTTTCTTCGTTCCATTGCCCGGGGTGTTGGCCGATCTGCTGTTGCCACATGGCGGTTGGCGCGGGCAATCGTTCGTCAATGCGCTAGTTGGCGCGGGCTTGCTGGCGCTGCCGATCTGGCTGCTCGGCACCGTGTGGAGCTGGCTCCGAAAGCGGGAAGCGCTCGGTTTCGGCGACGTCAAGTTGCTTGCCATGCTGGGTCTTTTTCTCGGTCCGGAACACGGCCTGCTTGCCATCACAATCGGGACTGTCGGGGGCGCGGTGTTTGGCGTTGCCGGCCTTCTACTGAACAAAAAAGAAGCTGCATCATATGGGCTTCCCTTCGGCAGTTTCTTATGCCTGGGAGCGGCTATAATCCCCTTTTTATTTCGCTTATCGCCGGGACTTCTTGCTGTACCATAGAGCTTTACGTTATGAAGGAACTGCTTGATTCGCTCACTCCCGGTGACCGGGAATGGCGCATTGCGAGCCAGCTTGACCCGAAACGTCTTCCTGCTCATATCGCCATCATTATGGATGGCAACGGCCGTTGGGCCCGTCAGAGAAATATTCCGCGAATCCTGGGCCACAAAGCCGGTATCGATCCGGTGCGAACGATGGCTGAAGCCTGCGCACAACTGGGCCTGGAGGCGCTCACGCTCTATGCGTTTTCGGTGGAGAACTGGAAACGGCCCCGTCACGAAATCGAAGGTCTGTGGCGTCTACTGCGCTACTACTTGCGCCGCGAGTTGCCCAGTCTGCTGCGCAACGATATTCAGCTGTGCGCGATCGGCCGGCTGGAGTCGTTGCCTGCCCAGGTTCAGGCGGAATTGCAATCTGCGATGGACCGGACCGCGGGCAATCGCGGCATGCGCCTGAATCTGGCGATCAACTATGGCGGCCGCACCGAACTGGTGGATGCTGTTAACACGATGCTCGAAAACGCACGCCATGAGGGCAACCTATCAGCTCTCGAGATCACCGAAGAGGCTATCGCGGCGCACCTCTACACGGCCGGCCTGAAAGATCCCGATCTGCTGATCCGCACGTCGGGCGAGATGCGCCTGAGCAATTTTCTGCTCTGGCAGATCGCCTACTCCGAGCTTTACGTGACCGAAACGCTGTGGCCCGATTTCACGCGCTGCGAGCTGCTCGAAGCGATCGCCGATTACCAGAGCCGCGATCGCCGTTTCGGCGGACTCACCCGCTCCTCGACCTCGCTCGTGGTTGAAGAAGAAGAGATTCTGGAACTTCCTCTCGCCTAGCCGCCTATCCTATATTTGGTGTTCTTCGACTAAATGAGCCGCCTGGTCACAGCCATCGGGCTGATCGCGGTTGCCATGATACTCATCTTCGTGGTGCCGCAACCGGTATTCATCGCGGCCGCGCTCGGCATGAGTCTGCTGTGCTATCGCGAGTATTCCGGGCTCGTGATCGCTCACCGGATTCCGAAGCCCGGCTTTCTCGGCATCCTCGGCGGCTGCCTGATTATTCTCTGGCCGCAAGTTCCGCAGTTCGGCGCCGACCCTCTTCCCGGACTCACGCTGCTGACGGTGGTCGTCTTCATCGCCGCTCTTCGTTCTTCGAATCTGAGTGAAATTCTGCCCCATGTCGCTTGCGCGATTTTGGGGGCCCTCTATACATTTGCTCCCTGGCGTTTTGCCATCGATCTGCGCCGCGAAAGCATACACCTGCTTTTCTTTGCTCTCGCTCTGAACTGGGCCGGCGATTCGGCCGCCTACTACATGGGCCGAGCCTTTGGCAAGCACCGGCTGGCGCCCCTAGTGAGTCCGAATAAGAGCTGGGAGGGCGCTGCTGCCTCGGTAGCCGGCTCGGTTGTTTTCGGCATGCTCTACCTGGGACATTTTCTGCCACGACTCTCTTGGTGGCAAGTCGCCTGCATGGCAATCGCTGGAAACCTGGCTGGTCAGTTTGGAGACCTGGCTGAGTCAGCCATGAAACGGGGCGCAGGAGTGAAGGATAGTGGCAACCTGCTGCCGGGTCATGGCGGCGTTTTGGACCGTGTCGACAGCAGCCTGTTTGCCCTGCCGGTTGTCTTTGTTTTTTACCAGAGTATTGTTAGAAATACCTGAGCTATTTAGATTAGCACTCCCTGTAAGTGAAACAAATTATCCGAGTTTTCCTGCCTCTATTTCTTCGTTTTGGCACCTAGTCGTCGAAACGAAAGCAAGTTCCACCACATCCTACCAACATGACGTTGGTTTGAAGCAGACTTGCTACTGCTTCATTTGGCTTCACTTACAAGCTCCGAAATACGGCTGAGCACAAGCTGCTTCTATTTTTAATATTGTGGGAGATCTCTATAAAAGATGACTAGGAAAATCGGATTTATTGTTGTGTTTGTATTAGGATCGACAGCGCTTTTTGCGCAAAACGAGGATGCCGGTCACTGGCCCGTGACGCTTGGATTAAAAGGCGGCGTGCCCGTCAGCAACATGTTCAACACGGGAAGCTCTGCGCCGGGAACTGTTTCTATTCCTTCAGGCTCTTCCTTGACGTCCTTCACGGGTTTACCGGGTACAGCTTACTCCTCGTCGGTGCCACGCTACGAATTTGGCCCGAGCGCCGAATTCCATTTGCCGTTCCATCTGCGCTTTGAAGTGGATGGGTTGTATAAGCGCGGCGGCTTCGACAATGGCTTCCTAACTGGCGCCGGCAACTCGGGCTATATGCGTACCGGCTTCAACCAGTGGGAAATTCCGGGCGTCTTCAAATACAATATTGCGCTCGGCCACTTTCGGCCGTTCTTGGAAGCGGGCGCTTCGTACCGGCACATTTCGACGATCGATCAGCAGACATTTGCTCCCGGCGTGCAGGCCGCGTACTCGGACAATTCGAGTGCTCTGCGCAATCGGAATAGTTTTGGCGGCGTAGCCGGCTTCGGGATTACGTTTAAGAAAGGTCCGTTTGAGTTGACACCCGAAGCACGGTATACGCGCTGGGCCAACAATTCTTTTGCAGCGCCGGGGCTGGTCTCAAATAAAGACCAGGGCGACGTGTTGCTGGGGATCAGTTTTTAGGATAAATGCAATCCGTTGGGTCCGGGCTTTCGGAAACCGGGTGTTTGAAGTGAAATAATAGCTGTTGTCCATGCAGTTCCGAGCCGTTTGCGTATTGCTCGCCGTTCTGGCGGCACCCCTGTTCGGGGGTGCGCCGACGGCGCTGCAGCAGCAGTTCGAACAGTCGGTGCGACCGTTCATCCTGAAAAACTGCGCCGGTTGTCATAGCGGCCAGATGCCTGCGGCGCAGTTCGATATCAAGTCCTACACGTCGACAGATATGGTGGGTGCGGATCTTCCCCGCTGGACGCTGGTGATGGAAAGGCTCACGGCTAAAGAAATGCCGCCGAAGCCCATGCCGCAGCCACCGGCGGAAGCCAGCCAACAGGTGATCGCCTGGATTCGGGCGGTGCGCGCGGAGGAGATAAAGAAGTCGGCCGGCGATCCGGGACTGGTGCTGGCGCGACGGCTCAGCAATGCCGAATACAACAACACTATTCGCGATTTGACAGGCCAAGACATGCAGATTGCGCGGCAGTTTCCGGTAGATCCCGCTAATCCGGCGGGCTTCGATAATTCGGGCGAGTCGTTAACCATGTCGCCCGCGCTACTCAACAAGTATTTGCAGGGCGCACGCGAGGTGGCCGATCACATGGTGCTAACCCCCGGTGCGATCGACTTTGCGGCGCACCCGATGCTTGTTGAGACCGATCGCGAGAAGTATGCGATTCAGCACATCCTGAATTTCTACTCGCAGCAGCCCACCGACTACGCGGCTTACTTTCAGGCTGCCTGGCGGTTCCGCTATCGAAAGGCTCTGGGGGAAAAGAAAGCCACCCTGGAGTCGGTAGCCGCGGAATCGAGAGTGAGCGCCAGGTATCTGCCGGTGGTGTGGCAGATTCTGCACGACAGGAACGCCATCGGTCCGGTCTTGAAGCTGCAGAAGATGTGGCAGGCTTTGCCGGCGCCCGACTCGGCTCAGGCGAGCGCGGTGAAGGCGCAGTGCGTGGCCATGCGTGAGTTTGTAATGAAGATTCGCGCGCATACCGCGATGCAATTTGCGGCTCCGGTGGTGGCAGGGCTGCCGGCTGGGTCGCAGCCGCTGCTGAACTGGAAGCTGCGGGAGTTCGCTTCGCACCGCCTGGAGAGCGATCCGAAAGACCTGCGTAACGATACCGACCCATCCGCTGTGATCCCCGACATTCCCAAGTATCCCGGACTGCACAAGGAAGCAGCTCCGCGCTGGGCGGCGCTATCAGCAAAAGCGCGCGCGGGCGATACCGACCTGATCGTGCCGGCTGCGCAGCGAGCACGTTATGAAGCCGCATTTTCGCGTTTCGCGTCGGTTTTTCCGGATACATTCTACGTGACCGAACGCGGCCGTTATTTTCCGGATAACTCGGCGGACCAAGGCCGGCTCCTCAGCGCCGGGTATCACAGCGTGGTGGGCTTTTTCCGCGACGATACGCCGCTGATGCAGTTGATTCTCGACGAACAGGGGCGGCAGGAAATCAACCGTCTGTGGGACGAGTTCGATTTCATCGCAAACTTTACCGCGCGCACCTGGACCCAGTATTACTTCAATCAGAGCGGTGAGGTGGCGGGCAAGGGCGCTGAATCCGGCACGCCGCGGCCGGCCGATCATCAGATCACCGATACGCCGGTGATCCTGGCGATGCGCGATGCTTATCTGGCGAAGGCGGCGGCTAACCCGAAGAACGATCCGGTGGCGCCTGAGGCGATTCGCGATCACTTTGATCGCATGAACACCACTCTCAGAAGGCTGGAGGCGGAACGCAAAGAGGCCGAGGCGAAGCATCTGCGGGCTCTGCTGCGTTTTACCGAGCGCGCTTACCGGCGGCCACTCACGAGAGCCGAGCGCTCCGATATTTTGGCCTACTATCAAACGCTGCGCGCTAAGAGCGAACTGTCGCATGAAGACGCCATACGCGATTCGGTAGTGAGCGTGCTGATGTCGCCGGACTTCCTCTACCGGCTGGATTTGTCGGACGCCGATGAAACGTCTTCCCTGCTCCACCCGACGGCCCTGAAAACAAATCGGCGGTCTTCCGTTGAGCCCTTATCCGGCTACGCTCTGGCGAGCCGGTTGAGTTACTTCCTGTGGTCGAGCATGCCCGATAGCGAGTTGCTGCATCATGCAGCGGCGGGTGATCTGCAGAGACCGGAAGTGCTGCTCGAGCAGACCCGGCGCATGTTGAAAGATCCCCGGGTGGTTGGCATGGCGACGGAGTTTACTGGCAACTGGCTCAGTTTTCGCCAGTTCGAAACGAATAATTCGGTAGACCGCGGGCGCTTTCCCACGTTCAACGAGGATCTGCGCGAGGCGATGTTTCAAGAGCCGATCCGGTTCATGGAAGACGCCATTTCGAATAACCGTTCGGTCCTCGATCTTCTGTACAGCAACTATACGTTTGTGAATCCGCCGCTGGCCCGGCATTATGGAATGCCCGCGGTGAAAGGCGACGTGAATACCTGGGTGCGGGTCGACGATGCGGATCGTTATGGACGCGGCGGCCTCTTGCCGATGGCGGTGTTTCTGACGCAGAATTCGCCCGGGCTGAGAACCAGTCCGGTGAAGCGGGGGAACTGGGTGGTGCAGCGGGTGCTTGGCGTGAGAGTGCCGCCGCCTCCGCCGGTGGTTCCGGAATTGCAAAGTGATGAATCGAAATCCGATCTGCCGGTGCGCGAGATGCTGGCGAGGCACCGGTCAAATCCCGTCTGCGCGGCCTGCCATGCGCGCTTCGATTCATTCGGGCTGGCGTTTGAAGGCTACGGGCCGGTGGGCGACGCGCGGGCGAAGGATCTGGCGGGGCGGCCGGTGGATACCGCGGTCACCTATCCGGGCGGCTTTGGCGGGGACGGGCTAAAGGGCCTGCAGACTTTCATTCGCGAACACCGTCAGGATCAATTCTTAGGTAACTTAAGTCGCAAGCTGCTCGCCTATTCGCTCGACCGTTCGCTCCAACTGTCGGACGAATCGCTCATCGAAACTATGGAAGCTCAACTCGCGGCGCAAGGCTATCGATTCGACTCGCTGGTAGAGGCGATCGTGACCAGCCCGCAGTTCCTGAACAAACGAGTCACGGAGACGCCCGGAGCGTCGGAAGTCCAGTTACAATCCAGAAGGGCGAACTAAAGGGATCGATGCCGAATTATTCCAATAAATCCGCAGGTGCGATTTCACGCCGCACTGTGCTGCGCGGCGCAGGCTGCACCATGGCTTTACCGTTCCTCGAATCGCTACAAGCGTTCGCCGACACGCCGCAGGCCTCCGCCTTTCCGAAACGCTTTGGCGTCGTCTTCCTGGGTAACGGCATCAACGAGGATCATTGGAGTGCCGAGGGCCAGGGCGCTGCCATGAAGCTCAGCAAAACGCTCGAACCGCTGGAGCCGCTCAAACAGAAGATCAACGTGATCGATGGACTCTACGTAAAGGCGCTTACCGGCCAGGGCATTCATCCCGGGCAGACGGGCAGTTTGCTTTCGGGCGCGCATATTTCGAAAGGCGCCATCATCCACTCCGGCATCAGTATCGATCAGCTGATCGCCAGCCACGTGGGACAGGATACGCCGCAGTCGAGCATCGTTCTAGCCTGCGAGCAGCCCATGACGGGGTATCACGAATCGAACTTCTCGATGGCGTACAGTTCGCACATCTCCTGGCAGAGTCCGGAATCGCCGGTGCCGGTGGAGGTATACCCATCGCTCGCCTGGGACAACTTGTTTGACAATCGCGGCAGCCTGCTCAACATCAGCATTCTCGATCGAGTAAAGGACCGGGCCGAAGATCTCAGCCGGAAGATCAGTTCGAGCGATAAGGGCAAACTGGATGAGTATCTGACCAGCGTGCGGGAAGTGGAAAAGCGCGTGGACGGAATGCGCAAAGGCAAGGCGGACGCGGAAGATGCGGCCAAAGCGAAGAACACGCCGGTAGCGGCCATGGACCGGCCCGCCAATGGTTTGCCGGAAGATTTGCGCGACCATGCGCGTTTGATGTGCGACATCATTGCGATCGCGTTCCAGACTAACAAGACGCGCGTGGCGTCGCTGATTATCTCGCGAGACCTTTCGGCGATGTATTATCCGTTCCTCGATGTGAAGGAAGGGCATCATGCCGCGTCGCACAACAACAATTCGGATGGCTACGAGCGCATTGCCCGCTTTCATGTGAGCCAGTATGCGTACCTGGCTTCCAAACTGGACAGCATGAAAGAAGGCGATGGAACGGTGCTCGACAATACCTGCCTGATGTTCCTCTCCAATCTCTGGATTGGGCGCAAGCACGATAACTTCCGGCTGCCCCTGGTGCTGGCGGGAGGGCTCGGCGGCACGCTCGAAACGGGGCGCACGCTCAGTTACCTGAACGAGAGCGAAGACGAACGCAAGATGTGCAGCTTATATCTTTCGCTAATGGATCGATTCGGAGTCAAACTGGAGCAGTTCGGCGATGCCCACTCCCGACTGCAACGTATCTGAGGCCGGTCTTTAGACTTCCCAGCATTGCGCTGATGATCAGCCTGATCGCTAGCGCTCAAACGCCGGCGCCTGCCGCACGGCCTCCGCGACCGAAGCCGCCGACCCGAGATCCCAACACGCCCGGCTATGTCACGGCGAAAGAGCTGCCTGACGGATCCAATGCTCCGGCGAATGTTGAGGGAAACTTCATTCTCGGCTCCACGCACAATCCGGCCCCGGAGATGACGGCTAAGGATGGCGTACCGCAGGGAACGGTGCATGAGTTCACCATGAGTTCGGCTGACAGCAAGCTCTATCCGGGCATTGCGCGGGACCCGAACACCTATGGGACAGCAGATCCCGCCGATCCCGCCAAAATGATTATTACGACCAGCCATCCCGCGCCCTACACGCGCAAGGTGGCGGTGTACGTTCCAAAGCAATACGTCGCGGGCACCGCCGCGCCGTTCATCGTTGGGGCGGACGGACCGGACCGGGCCTTGTTCACGGCGCTCGATAATTTGATTGCCGAACATCGCGTGCCCGTGATGATTGCCATTTCTTTGGGCAATGGCAGCGGGGACGCCCAGGGGAGTGAACGGGGACTGGAATACGACACCATGTCGGGCCGCTACGCGGAGTTCGTCGAGCAGGAGGTGCTGCCTCTTGTCGAGAAGCAGTTCAACGTGAAACTGACCAAAGATCCCGAGGGGCGCGCGACGATGGGCGGCAGTTCGGGCGGCTCGTGCGCCTTGATCATGGCCTGGTATCATCCGGAACTCTATCACCGGGTGCTCACCTACTCGGGTACGTATGTCAACCAGCAATGGCCGTCGAATCCGCAGACTCCGCATGGTGCGTGGGAGTTTCACGAGCATCTGATCCCGAGTACGCCAGCCAAGCCGCTACGCCTCTGGATGGAAGTCGGGGACCGGGACCTCTTTAACCCGAACTCCATGCACGACAACATGCACGACTGGGTGGTCGCGAATGAGGATATGGCCAAGGTACTGGCCGCGAAAGGTTATCACTATCAGTTTGTGTTCGCGCGTAATGCCGGGCATACGGATCGCGCAGTGAAGCAACAGACTTTACCTGAGGCTCTGGAGTTTCTGTGGCAGGGGTACCCATTGGCGGCGTCGGGGAATTGATGGATCAGCAGACCGGCGTGCCGATTCAGCAGATGAAAGATGCCATGCGCAGTGCATGGATGGCCGGCGACTTCGGAGCTATCGCGAAGACGATGACGGCCGGCGCGGAGGCGTTCGTGGGGAAACTCAAGATCCCATCCGGTTCCCGCGTCCTGGACGTCGCCTGCGGTACGGGTAATCTGGCCATTCCGCTCGCTCGCGGTGGAGCAATCGTCAGTGGCGTTGATATCGCCGCCAACCTCCTGGTCCAGGCGCGCGAACGTGCCGCCGCTGAGAATCTCTCGATCAAGTTCGACGAAGGTGATGCCGAAGAACTGCCCTACGCAGATGCCTCGTTCGATGCAGTTGTCAGTATGTTCGGCGCGATGTTTGCGCCACGGCCGCAACTTGGTCGCCTCTGAGCTGGCACGTGTACTCAGGCCCGGCGGTCTGCTAGCGATGGCTAACTGGAATCCGGGCAGCTTCTCCGGCCAAATGTTTAAGGTGAGCGCCCAGCATGTTTCGCCGCCTCCCGGCCTTGCGCCCCCTGTGCTCTGGGGCGACGAAATTGTAGTGCGCGAGCGACTCGCCCCGTTCTTCCGGGATATCGAGACTGAGCTCGTGCCTGTCGACTTTGAGCTGCCTACTGACGCCGCCGGAGTTGTCATCTTTTTCCGCAAGTACTTCGGGCCGACACAGGTCGCCTTCAATCGCCTGGACGAGTTTGGTCAAGCCGCGCTGGCAAACGATCTCGAGTCACTTTTCACTAACGCGAATGCTGCAAATGATGGCGCTAATCACACCTTAGTTCATAACGAGTATTTGCAAGTAACCGCCACGCGTAATTAGTCACAATGACCTGGATCCTTCCGCTCATTCTACTGCTCGAGAGGCGGTCCCGGATTTTTCAACAGATCCGTAGGAAGCTTTCAGTTGATTTTTTGCTGGTAATCGGGAAACAATCTGCTTTAAAGTAAAGATTGCAGTAAAGCCGGACACCGCGATGACTGCCCAAGCATGAGGGTCGATGAGAATCACCGGCCCTTTTACTTTTGGCCAAGCTCGGGAGTAACCGGTTCAATATCTGCGCGAGGCGCGTCGGGATCGATCGAAAGGGACGAATAATATTCGTACATGCGAACTAAATCGTAGTCGAAGCGCTCGGCGATCTCGGCCCGGTGGCGGTGCAGTTCCTCCACGATTTCATCCTCATGCCATGAGTTCGTCGGGGGTGCAGATGGTAGGTGGTTCGTAGCCATGGTCCTTGAGAATTCTTTCTATACGTCGTTTAATAAATGCATTCGCAATGTGCTTGAAGTTCCACGTGAGCAGAAACTCGCAACCGTACAGGCTGGCATTTGCAATATGAACCGCATCCACTCCGGCTTTTGCCGGAAGCGGTCCAGCCGGTTCCAAAAACAATTCGGCTACTTCTAGTATCGTCGGATTGACTGGGAGCAGGGAAGCCATGTGCGCGATGGCTAAACGCTCGTCGGCCATTGCCGGCTCTCCCTGTCGGCATTCTTCGTACACGGTCGGTGAAACCACCAGGCGGAAGTTAGCCGTTCCACCATTTCTGGCTGCTTTGCTGTTTGGCGGCATAGAGAGCATCGCTGCTATTTCTGGCAGTGAGATGGCTGATGAAACTGGTCTCCAGATACACAAGCGGTTTGCCGTTCAAGTTCCAATCCCTCTCTACTGCACCCACGGTAAGGATTACTTCTCATGGTGATTAAGCCCCGTGCCCTTCGGATGGGCGGTCATTGCGGTCCTCGGTAGCTAATAGCTTGCCCAGATAGTTTGTGTCGAAGTTACCCGCTACAAAATCGGGATCGCAAAGGATGCGGTCGTGGAGCGGAATGCTGGTACGGATTCCCTCTATAACGAACATGCTCAGCGCCCGCCGCATCCGGCAGATGGCTTCCGCGCGATCTTTCCCGTGCGTAATCAGCTTCGCAACCAAGGAGTCGTAATAAGGCGGAATGATGCCATCCGTATAAGCGGCCGTATCGACACGAATGCCGATGCCGCCCGGCACATTCAGACCGGTAATTCGTCCGGGCGATGGCGTGAAAGTATGCGGGTCCTCGGCGTTGATGCGGCACTCGATGGCGTGTCCAGTGAGTTTCACTGGTCCCTGCAGAATCTCGTCCAGCTTTTCTCCGGCGGCAATGCGGATCTGCGATTTCACCAAATCCACCCCGGTCACGAATTCAGTCACCGGATGCTCTACCTGGATGCGCGCATTTACTTCGATGAAGTAGAGACGGTTTTCATCGTCCATCAGAAACTCCACGGTACCGGCATTGCTGTATCCAATGGCCTTCATCGCGGTCTGCAGCCGTTCGGAAATAGCCGCCCGCATCTCAGCGCTCACCGCCGGCGAAGGCGATTCTTCGAGCAGTTTCTGGTGACGGCGCTGAATGGAGCACTCACGTTCACCTAAAACTTCGACGTGGCCGTGCTCGTCGCCAAGGATTTGAAATTCGATGTGGCGAGCGCCTTCGACCAGCTTCTCCATGTAGACATCGCCGGAGGAAAACGCCGCCTGAGCTTCAGTTTGCGCCTGCACGAGGAGAGAAGGCAGTTCGGCTTCCGAATGTACGATTCGCATGCCGCGGCCGCCGCCGCCTGCCGAAGCTTTCAGCATGATGGGGTAGCCGATCTCCGAGGCCAGCGCGAGCGCTTCTTCCACGCTGTTCAATATGCCGCGCGAGCCCGGCAGAATCGGCACGCCGGCTTGCTCCATAATGGCGCGCGCATGCTGCTTTAAACCCATTTCACGAATGACGTCGGGCTTCGGTCCGATGAACTTGATGCCCGAAAGTTCGCACACCTCCGCGAAGCCGGCATTCTCGCTCAGGAAACCGTACCCGGGGTGTACCGCATCGACATTGGTAATCTCGGCCGCGCTCATCACGGATGGAATGTTGAGGTAAGACAATGTGCTCTTAGCGGGCCCGATGCAGATGGCTTCGTCAGCAAAGCGGACATGCAGGCTGTGGCGGTCTGCTTCGGAATACACGGCCACCGTTCTAATTCCGAGGTCCCGGCAAGCGCAAATGACACGAAGAGCTATTTCGCCGCGGTTAGCGATGAGGATCTTCTGAAACATGAATTAAGCTTGGGGTCCTTACTCGGGGCGCAGCGTAAAGAGTGCTTCGCCATATTCGATGGGCCGGCCGTTCTCGACGTGCTTGGCCACCACTACACCCGCTGTTTCGGCTTCGATCTCGTTCATCAGCTTCATCGATTCGATAATGCAAAGCACCTGTTTCGGTTCTACCCGGTCTCCGACCTTCACAAAGGAGGGAGCGCCCGGTGCCGGAGCGTCGTAATAAGTGCCAACGATGGGCGACTTCACAACCGTTTGCTTTTCTTCTTCGGCGGCTTTCGCCAGCGCGGCTGCGGCCGCCTCCTGCTGAGGAACTGTGAGACCGTGCGAGGCAATCGCTTGCGGCATTCCGCCTGTCATAGAAACGGGCAGCACGGTGGGCAGCACGATCCCGGGATTGGGTGCCGGCGGCGGCACGTTGCTGATTTTCACACGCCCCTCGTTCATTTCCACTTCGAGCTCGGAAATTCCGGTCTCGCGCACTACTTCAATCAGTTTTCGTATTTCGTCAATGGTCATCGTTTGCTCACGCGGCGGCCTGCTTAAGCAGCAGCCTACAGGACAACTAATTCTTTCCCCGTGGGCGTGAGGATCTCGCATCCGTGCGCCGTCACTACCACCGTGTCTTCGATTCGGATTCCACCCAGTCCCTGCTCGTATACGCCGGGCTCTACCGTGATCACCATTCCAGGTTGCAACTTAGTCCTTTCTTTACGGCCCACTCGTGGACGCTCGTGTATTTCCAGTCCGAGCCCGTGTCCCGTCGAATGAACAAATAGTTTGTCCAGACCGTAAGCGAGCAGCGTATCACGCACCTTCCGGTCCACAGAAGCACTGGAAACGCCTGGTTTAACGGAGTCGATCCCGGCCAGCTGGCTGTCGAGAACGCCCTTGTACATGCGGCGAATCTTCGCATCCAGCTTACCTAAGGCGTGTGTGCGAGTCATGTCGCTGGCATAGCCAGCCACTTTCGCACCCATATCAATTAATAGTAGTTGATTGCCTTGAATCGGATGATTGGTGGGGTGAGCGTGTGGCAGGGCGGTCCGTTCGCCCGAAGCCACAATCGTTTCGAAGGCGGTGCCGTCGGCTCCAAGCAAACGCATCCTATACTCGATCTCCGCCGCGAGATCCACTTCCGTCATGGCTGGCTGAAACTGCTCGAGCGCCTGCTCGAGTGCAATCGAGTTCAATTTCACAGAAGCCCGGATCGTGCCGATTTCCGTCTCCGACTTCACCATGCGCAACGTTTCGACCACAGATCCTGCCGGCTTCAACCTCACACCCTTGAGGCTTTCCCGCAGCTGCTGGTGTTCCTCGAAGCTGATGCGGTTATCTTCGAATCCAAGCATGCGCAGCTTCAGCCGCTTCACCCACTTGGCGACTTCGAGCACAAGCGGTCTTTTCGCGATCTTCACTTCGCAGTCGGATTGTTGCGCGGCCTGCGTTTCATATCCCGCTTGCGTTGCATAACGTGGATCTGTAAACAAAATCGTTCGCTCTACCGTCACCAGCACCGCTCCATTACTGCCAGTGAATCCGCACAGGTAATGAACGTTTGGGGCAGCCATCGTCAGGAACGCAGGCAGCCGCATCTCTCGTAATGCGCCGCGCAGTTGAGCACGTCTGACGGCGTACTCCGATTCGTACTCGAGTTCACTCATCTAAGGTTTCAACAACAGCTTGCCGGACGTTTTCCGCGCTTCCAGTTCGCGGTGCGCGGAGGCTGCCTCAGCTAGAGGATATTCTTTATAGACCTGAACTTTAAGGGGTCCTTCGCCGATCCACCGGAACAGGTCCGAAGCCCGCCAGGCAAGCTCCGCCGGATCACTGATATAGTTGCCCAGCGAAGGGCGGGTCAGAAATAAAGATCCTTTTTGCGATAGTGTCAGCGGATCGATCTCACCGACCGCGCCGCTCGATTGCCCAAAACTCGCCATCAAGCCACGCGGCTTAAGGCAATCCAAGCTCTTCGCAAACGTTGTTTTTCCCACCGAATCGTACACCACATCCACGCCGCCAGGCGCGATACGCCTGGTTTCGGCGACGAAATCCTGTTCGTCGTAGCGGATCACATGATCGGCGCCATATTCGCTAACTGATTTTGCTTTTTCTTCGGTGGAACACGTGCCGATCACCGAAGCGCCGACGATTTTGGCTATTTGGACAATCAACAACCCGGTACCGCCCGCTGCGGCTTGTATCAGACAGGTTTGGCCGGCTTGCAGGCGAAAGGTGGAATGCGTCAGATAATGGGCGGTCATACCTTGCAACATCACGGCGGCGCCTTGTTCAAAAGATACCTGCTCGGGCAGCGCCACCAGCATCTTCTCCGGGACCACTGCATATTCGGCGTAGGAACCGCGCGCCATGGCATAGGCAACGCGCTCGCCCACCTGAAACTTCACGCCTGCGCCTACGGCTGCCACAGTGCCCGCGCCCTCATTGCCCAGCATCACCGGTTTTTCCGGCGCTTTATAAAAACCGTTTCGGAAATACGTATCGATATAGTTCACCCCGATGGATGCGAGCTTAACCAGGACCTCGCCTTCCCCTGGTTGCGGTGTGGCGACATCAATGTATTGCAGGTTTTCGGGTCCGCCCAGCGGGTCGGCGACGACAGCTTTCATACCTAGCTGATTATAGTGGGGCGAATCGTCCGCCGAGCCCGAGCCGCACCGACGCCGGAGCTCGTCGCGCTTCACTTGACTAAAAACACAGAGTGGGCCATACTCTCTCCCAGTTGTCTGGGTATTTGATCCTATGCTCCGCAAATTAGTACATCTGTTTCGACCGGACCGACTCGAAGCCGACCTCCGCGAGGAACTGGGCTTTCATCGCTCACAAACCGCCGGCTCGCTCGGCAACGCAACGCTCGTGCAGGACCGCATGCGAGACGCCAGCACCATCGCCTGGCTCGAAACTCTGCTGCAGGATATTCGTTACGGCCTGCGCCAGCTCGCCCGGGCTCCGGTTCTGGTGGCCGTCGCTGTGCTGTCGCTTGCCCTGGGCATTGGAGCCAACACGGCTATTTTTACGCTCATCAATGCCGTGATGCTGCAATCTCTGCCGGTGCGCGATCCGGGACGACTGGTGCTGTTCTATGACGGCATCAATACCGGCATCTACAGCGGCGGTAACGTTCAATCCGATGAATTCTCGTATCCGTTTTCGCAATACTTACAAACACACAACGATTTGTTCGAAGCTCTCGCTCCGTTTCGTCAAAGCAATGACAGCGTCCTGCTGCACGTCGCAGGCGCGAACGACACCGGACCTAGCGAGCAGGCCAAGGTGCATCTCGTCGCAGGAAATTACTTCGACGTGTTGGGCGTACATGCGGCCGCCGGCCGTGTTCTTAATCCTGCTGACGATGCGCTGTCTGCCCCGCGCGTCGCCATCCTGAGCTATCCCTTCTGGCGCGACCGTTTTCATCTGGATCCGGCCATCCTCGGCCAGCAGGTGGTCTTGAATGGAACGGCCTTCACGATCGCAGGCGTCGCAGACCGGCAGTTCTTCGGGGAACGCATCCAGACAGCGCCTGATTTCTGGCTCCCGTTATCCGCTGAAACGCCGATTCTAACCAACGAATCCAAGCCCTTGCTGGATGCGCAGGATGTCTACTGGCTCAACTTCATCGGAAGACTGAAACCCGGCGTAAGCCTGAGCAGCGCTCAATCCGCCGTTAACGTTCGCTTTCACCAGTTTTATTTGGAGCAGGCCGGCACACGCGTCGCTCCCGACATCCGCCACAAAATCGAAAACACCCGCATCCATCTCAAACTTGGCGGCGCAGGCATCTCCGGGCTCCGCTATTTGTATGCGACGCCGCTTCACATTCTGATGGGCGTAGTCGCGGTCGTCCTGCTGATCGCTTGCGCCAATATCGCCACTCTGTTGCTGGCTCGGGCGTCGGCGCGCCGCCAAGAATTTCTCGCGCGTCTCGCACTCGGTGCGTCGCGCGCCCGCCTGGTTCGACAGGTACTGACCGAGAGCGTTCTGCTATCGGTACTCGCCGGTATTGCCGGCGCGGGTTTCGCCTGGTGGAGCGTTAAGCTGCTGGTTCTGCTGCTCCGCGTGAATCCCGTGGTGAAAGTCAAACCCGACCCCGCCGTACTGGCCTTTACCCTGGCGCTCTCGCTAGTCACGGGCATCTTATTCGGCATTTTCCCTGCCCTGAAGTTCAGCCGCCTGGAACCCCGGCTCGGGAGCAATTCCAAAAGCGCTGTTCCAGGCAGAGGCCGCTTCAACGCCGCTCACGCACTGATTGCTCTGCAAGTTGCCCTTTCTTTGATTCTTCTTCTCGGCGCAGGCCTACTCGCTCACAGCCTTCTCGCGCTGGAACTTCAGAACGCCGGTTTTGAGCGCAACAACATTCTTTTGATTAAGAGCGACGCCAGCCTGGCGGGGTATCAAGCGAGCGAACTGTTTCCGCTTTTCCGCCAGATCGAAGATCGAGTGTCCCAGCTTCCCGGTGTCGTCTCAGCCAGTATCGGACGCTTTACACCGGAGAGCGGCCATAGTTCTTCGGGAAATTTCTCGCTAGAGGGTTACACGGAAACGCCGGGCAAAAAGCTGAACGTCTATCACGTGCCGGTGGCGCCGCGCTTCCTCGAAACTCTCGGCATTCCGCTTCTACTCGGCCGAACCACCAACTCCCGCGACACACCCGCCTCAACCCCGATCGCCGTTGTTAACCAGACGTTCGTCAACCTCTACCTGCCCAACCAGAACCCGCTCGGACAGCACATCTCGCTCGGCGCTCCCTTCAAAGCGCCGGGCGCGGAGATCGTCGGCGTCGTCGCGGACTCCAAATACTACGACCTTCGCGAGCAGCCTCAGCCCATGGTTTTTTTCTCTATCTGGCAGCAGCCGGCCGCCGAGTTCGAAGTAGTCCTTCGCACCTCTGCAGGGTCTTCCGGGATCACCCCTGCCGGGATTACCGCTGAAGCGCGTCAGGCTTTAAAGCAGGTCAGCAGCAAACTGCCGGTCCTCGGCATCGGCACGCTCAATGCGCAAGTCGAAAAATCGCTGGAGCAGCAGAAGATGATCACCGCGCTCTGCAGCATCTTCGGCCTGCTTGCACTGATCCTGGCGTCGATCGGAATTTACGGCACGCTGGCTTACTCGGTTGCTGGAAGAACCGCGGAAATCGGGATCCGCATGGCGATCGGAGCGCAGCGCCGTAACGTTGTCTGGATGGTTCTACGCGATTCGTTCGTTCTCATCGCCGTCGGTCTGTCGGCCGGACTGCCGCTCGCTTTTGGCGCCGCCCGCTGGCTCAAGAGCTTTCTTTTCGGCGTCCGCGAGATCGATCCGTTCGCTATCGCAGCCGCAGTGTTCCTGATTCTCGCGCTGGCGTTGGTGGCCAGCTATCTTCCGGCTCGCCGCGCCGCCAGAATCGATCCGATGCTCGCGCTGCGGCATGAATAAGCCATGAGTAAGCTTGGGTCACTCGTGGCGTAAGGAGAGCATTGGATCCACCTTCGCCGCGCGCCGCGCCGGGATGTAACAGGCCAGCAGCGCCACGCCGGTCAGAATCAGTGATACCGCAACAAACGTGAGTGGATCGCCCGGTGTCACGCCGTAGAGCAGGCTCGACAGAAGGCCCGTTAGCTTAAACGCGCAAGCAATTCCAATCGCCAGACCGGCCAGCGCGGGTTTTAGCCCTTGCCCAATGATCATCCTGAGAACATCGCTCTGCTGCGATCCAAGCGCCATGCGAACGCCGATCTCGTGAGTGCGCTGGACTACTACGTAAGAGATCACGCCATAGACTCCCAGGCAGGCCAGCAGCAATGCCAGACCCGCAAAACCACTAAGCAGCAGCGTGACCAAACGCGGCAGCAGCACCGATTGTGAGAAGTATTGGTCGAGGGTCATCAGGTGATAGAGCGGCGCGTTTTTGTCCGCGAAAGCTATCTGGCGGCGCGCAGCCTGAATCAGGCGGTGAGGATCCATGACGGTATGTACTGTGACAAACATCGTGGAAAACGGGCTCTGGGCTAAAGGGGCATAGGCCTCGGGAGCGGCTTCGACGCCGAGGCCGCTCTGTTTCACGTCTCCCACAACGCCTACGATTTCGCGCATGGGCAGCTCGCCCGGGCCATAGCCGTTACCGATGCCCGGCCGAATGCGTTTCCCGATCGCGTCTTGGTTAGGAAAGAAGCGCCGCGCCAAAGTACGGTTGACGATTACGACGGGGGGCGATTCAGCGCCGTCGTGTGCTGTGAAGTCCCGACCCGCAATGAGTGGGATTGCCACGGTGCGGAAGTACGCCGGCTCGACCGCATTGAAATCGATCGATGGTCGTGACCCCATCGGAAGCGGCTGTCCCTCCACTTCAACACTTGCCGTGATGTTGTCTCCAGTGAGTGGCAGCGATGCCGCGGCACTCGCCGACTTGACGCCTGGAAGAGCGCTGATTTGCGCCACAACGTTTCGAAAGAATGCCAGCGCGGTGACTCCCGGCTTACCCGCGGGCGCGTCGAGCTGAAACGTCAGAACATGATGCGGGTCGAAACCTGGATCGACTCGCGTGAGATGCAAGAAACTCTTAAGCAACAGACTTGCGCCAAGCAGCAGGACAACTGCTAACGCGATTTCGCTGACAACCAGCGCGCCGCGCAAGCGGTTGCGCCCTTTCCCTTCGCTTCCGGAACCACGGCCACCCTCCTTTAAAGATTCGGTGAGACTGATCGGGGCGACCTCCAAGGCGGGAGCGAGACCGAACAAGATTCCGGCCAGCAGCGAAACCGCAAAACCGAAGCTCAGCAGACGACCATCAAGGCCGATGGCATTCAAGCGTGGAACATAGGGGGGCATAATGCGTGTCAACAGTCTCAGTGACCAGAGCGCCAAAGCAAGCCCCAAGCTGCCACCCAAAAGCGATAGCGTCACGCTTTCCGTCAGTAACTGGCAAGTGGCTCGCCACCTGCTGGCGCCTAGTGCAGCCCTTAAGGCCATCTCCTTGCGCCGCCCGCCAGCTCGCGCCAGTAGTAAATTCGCGACATTGACGCAGACGATCAGCAGCACGCAGCCGACTGCCCCCAGCAGGACCAGCAGCGGAGTGCGGACCGGGCCGATCATACCCTGAATCTCCGGCACCACGCGCACCGTGCGCGGCTTATTCTCGGGATGCTGCTTGTTCAGCACGCTTGTGATGGCTGCCATCTCGGCTTGTGCTTGCTGTTGTTTAACCCCGGGTTTCAGCAGGCCGACAACATCGAGGTAGTGCGCACCTCGCTGTTCGGTCTCGGCGTTCGCGCCGCCTTGAGCGTCTATGGCGATGGTGGTCCACAGGTCGACGGGCTCCGCCTGAATGGGAAATTGAAATCCCTGCGGCATGACGCCGATCACCATAAATGGGTTGTCTCCGAGTTGAACGGTGCGGCCCAGCACAGAAGCGTCGGAGCCAAACTCTCGTTGCCACAGACTATGACTAAGCAGCACAGGGTCCGCGCCACTGGTCGCCGAAGGCTTGTCCTCTCCGGGTAGAAATGAGCGTCCGAGTGCCGGAGTTACCGCGAGTAGAGAAAGCAGGTTCGCCGACACGATCGCCCCTTGTAGATGAAGCGGCTCACGGGGGCCGACGAGCGTAAACGAGTCTGTTCGAAAAACAGCCATGCCGTCGAAGGAGTGGCTGCGCGCTCGCCAATCTACGAAATCAAGGTAGGATGCCTCACCTCCAGTGCCCGTCGCGGCAATCACCGACTCCATGCGCACCAGGCGATCAGCTGTGGGAAAAGGCAGCGGTTTGAATACCACCGTGTCTACCACGCTAAAGATGGTGGTCGTCGCCCCGATACCCAGCGCCAGAGTCAGAATAGCGGTCACTGCGAAGCCGGGATTTCTCCTGAGGATCCGCAAGCCATAACGAAGGTCCTGAAGCAAGTTATCGAGCGAAACTCCAGCCCGGATGTCCCGCACGTTCTCCTTGACGAGTTCCACTCCGCCCAGGTCGCGGCGCGCCTCTTGCATGGCCTCCTCGCGATCGAGTCCAGAGCGCGCCTTCTGTTCGGCCACAAGATCGACGTAGCTGCGGAGTTCCTGGTCGAGATCCTGATCTACCCGCCGCTTGTAGAGGATGTTGCGACAGAAATTGTAGAAGTGACGAAATGGCACTTGCTTCCTAGGTAGCTCGTAGAGCGCTCGCGATAGCGAGTGAGATGCGTTCCCACTGCTCGGTTTCGGCATTCAGCTGACGGCGGCCCAACCTGGTGAGCCGGTAAAACTTGGCGCGCCGATTCGTCTCCGCCTCGCCCCAGGAAGAACTTAACCAGCCGGCTTGCTCCATGCGGTGCAGAGCTGGAAATAAAGAGCCGGGCTTGACCTCGAAAGTGCCATTTGTGATCTGTGCGACTCGGCGCGAAATTCCCATACCATGCAACTCTTCGAGCGCCAGCGACTTTAAAATCAGCAAATCGAGAGTGCCCTGCAGAAGATCCAAGCGTGAACCAGGCATAATTGCTAAAGACGATCTATAAGAACAATGCCAACTTAGCATAAGAGCGATGAGCACTGCGAAAGAAATTGAGGATGCCTTGCTGCGACTGCCCCCGGCCGAACTCGATGCTTTCAGAGCTTGGTTTACCGAGTTTGACGCAGCTGCCTGGGATCGTCAGATAGAAAACGACAGCGCGGCAGGACGCTTGGATTCGCTGGCTGCCGAAGCCATTGTCGACTTCCGCGCGACAACCTGCCACCACTGAAGTACTTCTATTCGCCTTTCCGGTCATAAGCTTTTTTGGCGGATCTTCATTACCTACTTTCGACAACACCGCTTTAATGCCCAAGACGAAGGCGTTGCCAGCGACGACGACGTACAATCGCCCCAACGAGAGTCGGTCGGGAATAACACCGTGTACCAGTGTGTTTCCAAGCGATGGACTCGATCGAGCGGGCACGGTATCCCACTAACCAGGCGGTACACCCTCTCTTTCGAGAAGTTCAGCAATGAATCAGAAGGATCGTAGACAAGATACATCGTGGTTTCGCCTGCTCCAGCGAATCCCCACCCATCCCATTCGATGTGCTTTAACTCGCCCGGCTTAGCTTGCCCTTGGGATAGCACGGCGGCTTTATAATGGCGAGCTTGCAACTTCCATCTGACCGTAGTCCTTAGGCTCTGCGGATCTCCTCGCTGGTACGCAATCAGAGCTGCCGAACTCGCGAAGAACACCCCGATTGCTCCTGCAATCCAGAGACACTGACGACGGTACATTCCGACCGCGGCGCAGAGTAACAGAAGAATAAAGGTGAGGGCTAAAGCAGGTATGCCAAGGAAGAAAATCAGCGTTTGTGTTGTATCGCCACCCGCCGCGGAGACGATCGCGCCAAAAAGTGCTGCCACGTAGACCAGCAAACGCCAGTCATACTTGCGCAATTGGGCAACCAACGAATTTCCCCCGGCCACTACTGATTAATTACCGTGCCATCTTCACGCCGGACCACTCCCCAACCGCCATTGAAATACCCGCGCTCGCCCTTCTCCTTGCCAAACGGATACTTTGCCGCCGCCTTCTCGTTCACTTCCACACCCCAGCCCGGCTTCTCGTTGGCGTACACGTAGCCATCGCGAAAGACCGGATACCCGGAAAACACCTCTTGCAGCTTGTCTGTAGGAAAGGTCCATTCCTGCACGCCGAAGTTATACGAGGCCAAATCGAGAGCCACATTCGCGCAGTGCCCTACGGGCGACACATCGCCCGGTCCATGCCATGCCGTCTTTACCTGAAAGGCTTCCGCCAGCATAGCGATCTTACGCGCCGGAGTAAGTCCTCCCGCCTGCGATATATGTACCCGGATGTAATCGATCACCGACGACTTGATTACGCTATTCCATTCATGCGGGCTGTTAAACAATTCGCCCATGGCGAGCGGCGTCGTGCAGTTCGCCCGCACCTGTTTGAAGTAATCGATGTTCTCGGGCGACAGCACGTCTTCCAGATAAAACAATCGGTATTGCTCTAAATCCTTCGCGAACTGCACGGCCAGCCGCGGCGGCAGCCGCTCATGCGCATCGTGCAACAGCTCGATCTCTCCGCCCAGTTCCTTGCGCGCCGCTTCAAACAGAGCTAGCGTTCTGCGTACATAACTACCCGGCTCAAACACCTGGTCCGGCGGCAGTTCTCCGGCCGTTGGTTCCGGCTGTCCCGACCCGCCTCCCGCGCCGTACGCCGCCTGCCCGGGCACACCCACCTGCAGCCGCACTACTTTGATTCCCCGCCCCATCAACTGCTTTGCCTGCGCGATCGTCTGCTCTTTCTCCGCGCCTGCCGCATGCGAGTAGATCATCGCGCCGCGTCGGCATTTGCCACCCAGCAATTCATACACCGGCATGCCCGCCAGCCGTCCTTTGATGTCCCACAGCGCCTGGTCCACCCCGCTGATGGCATTGTTCAGCACCGGCCCGTTGCGCCAATAAGACGAGTTATACATCGCCTCCCATAGATCTTCTATGCCATCCGTGGGACGGCCGATCAGAAAGGGCTTCAGGTACCGCTCGACCGCCGGCACTACCAAGTCCGCGCGCTGGGTAAAAGTCGCGCAGCCATACCCGTAGAGGCCGTCCTGATCCGTCTGTATCTTAACCACCACCAATCGCACGCCAGCCGGTGCGGTGGTGATGACTGATATATCTCTTATCTTGGGAACGGACCTGCCCCGCAGCCAGGGAGCGGCCGCCATCGCCAGAAATCCGCGTCGTCCCAAGCCCGCTCGCGATTGAAATAAATCCATGGTTCCTGTGATCTGATTCACTGCGGAACCAATTGTATTACCGGCGTCTCCCAAAACTTCGTCCGGCCGAACGCGGTGCGCGCCCGAAGCGCGAGCCACTCGAAGGCATGGCCGATTTCGCCGCTCCAAACTTCTGTCCGCCCGGCGATGCGCCGCTTCCATAACGCGAGCCTGCAAACCCGCCCGCAGACGGTGAAGCCGGCGCGCGCGCGCCCTGCCCGTTGCTTCCAAAGCGCGACCCCGCATAGCCGCCGCTGCTGCCCGACGCGTATTTCGACCCCGCAAATCCGCCCATCTGCACATACCGGCTGTCCGCATAGCTCTTCTGCGTGAACGTGCCGCTCGAGCCGTATTTCGGTTTACCAGTATTGAAATCCTGTCCGTAATACGACGTGCCTGCCCGTTGCGCCTGTTGATAGCGGGACCAGTCCGTGCTCGGAATCGGCTGATAGTAGCGCGGCGAAAGCAAATTTCGCAGAATCAGATACTGCGGCAGCCAGGTCCAGAATGAGCCGCCATCACGCTGCTCCCAATAGCCGTATTGATTGCGCCCTTGCTCTGGGGATGCCATGTAAGCAAAGCCCGGAGGCTCTGGGGTCTTATTCGCCTCGCTATCGTATTTGCCGTAATCCTTGTGCGCCAGCGTCATACCGACGTTCTTCGACCACGCCTGCCACTCGCCAGGGGACAGGTTTTGCCACGCTTCGGTAGAGCTGGTCGTGCCATCTTGCTGCGGCGCTGGAACCGTCGTCACTACCTGTTTCACCTTGGCGCGATAGTTCTCCGGCTGGCGCTCCAGGTCTTCGAGAATCTTGTCCCACTCCGTGTAAACCTGTGCGCTCAATTGAGAAAGATGATCGGCATCTTCCGGTCCCGGCGCGCGCCCCAGTTGATCCTGTATGTCGAGCGCCTGCGCGTAATCTACCGCCGTCAACTGGTCGCCCGGCTTGGCTTCCAGGGTCTTCGCCGTTCGCTGCCAATCCGTTGCTTTCTTCTGGCTGGTCACCAGCGCATTCAGCCGCTCGCTCAGATCCGCTCGCTTCGCCGGCCAATCGTTCTCCGCTTTCTCGACTTTTTGCGAGAGCCCCACATAATCCGCACCCGCCAGCTTATTCGCCGACGACTCAATCGACTGCAATGCATCGGGAAAATTGCGCTTGAATGCGACTCGCTTCCCGTACGCGTCGTAGACCGGGGTCGTCTCGTCCTCGGCGCGCAAGCGGAGTTGCCGCTCTTCGCGCAGCAGCCGGTCGACTGCTGTCATCGTGCTTCGTTTGTTTTGGCGGCTGAGTTGGTCCAATTTCGCTGCCACGCCGGCCGCCTGCGTCAACAAAGCTTCTGACTGCTTGTATTGCCTCGCCCACTCCGGATCGAATCCGGGCGCACGGAACAACTCTGGATCGCTGGTTACGGCCTTTGCTACCGTGCCGCGCTGTTCCTCTATATTGCGCTTCGAAGTGTCCAGCCGGTGCTGCTCCGAAACGATATCCGCTTTTACCTGCGCCGGCAGCCCCACAAACAGCAGTGCAAATAAACCTACCAGCGCCGCCAGAATCAATGCCAGTACAAAAGTCGCTGCACTGACACTCGATTTCGTTTCCATTTTTTGTAAAACCTTTACAAACTAACCGCGATACACCGTCACATCCCCCGCGTTCACCTGCTGCGCCAGATACGCCATGAATGGCTGGTCCGCAAATTTCCTCACCGTGAGCACACGCGTGCCGTTTTCCTCCTGGAACCGCCACGCATAACACCCGGCGCCCTGCACTTCACTCTCGCCAAAAATCCCGATCTCCCGACTCCAGCGGTACTTCCACGTTTTATCCTCGAACTCGAAGAAATCCGCCGGGTTCTGCCGCTTATCGATTTCTCCCAGATCGCCCTCCGCTAAGCCGAGTTCGTCCAGCGTGATCTGCCGCGCATCGAACCAGCCCAGGACCAGACCTTCGTCGTCCTTGTGCACTTCGAGAGTGATCCGGCGATTTCGATACAGTCCGCTCAACTCCGTCCATCGCTTTTCGCCGAACTCGACCATGGCCCGGCGATCGACCGTGAAATCGAGATCGGAAAATTCGTCACCCACGCCCACAATCGACAGAGTGTCTCCGACTCGCCCATCAGTTACCTTTAAATTCGCCAGGTCCTCCATTTTCGAAGGATCGACCCGCGTGGGCCCGTTCTTACTGCCGAAGATCATGCGTTAACGGCCCTGCCCCGAAGGCAGGCTCAACGGAATAGTCGGCTTCGGCAGCGCGCGCTCCCGCTTGAGTGCTTCCAGTTGCGCGTCGACCGAATGATCGCCCAATTGCGCGAACTGGGCTTCCAAACTCTGATCTTTCGTCGCTGATCCTAATTCCTGGAAGGCCTTGGCGGTCGCTTCTTCCTTCGCCACGCGCTCCTCGAAATGGGACAACTGGGCGAACGCATTGTCGCCCTTCGCCACGCCCGCCATCGCCTCGGCCACTTTCTTCTGCGCCGTGGCCGCATTCTTACGCGCGACCAAGGTCGTCGCTGTCCGCTCGCCTTCGTCGATTTTGCGCTTCAACTCCGTGACTTGCGACTTCAAATTATCGCTCGCCTGCCGCGCCTGCTCGATCGCGGACTGCATGGCAGACACCTGCTGATCCGACTCCGCTTTCTTGCCCAGCGCCTTCTTCGCGAGGTCCTCGTTTCCTGCATCGAGCGCCTGGTTCGCGCGAGCTTTCCAATCGGCCGATTGCCGTTCGTACTTCTGATACTCGGCATCCAGACGGTTGTAATTGCTCATCGCCACCGCCGACGACCGGACCACGTTGTTCAACTCTTCCTTCATGTCCGCGATCGTCTGCCGGACGGTGGTATCGAAATTCGCATCCTCGAAAGCGCTCACCGCGTCGCTCGCCTGCCCGCGCACCACCCGGCCGCTCCGTCCGAATAAATCTGAAAAGAAGCCCATATCTTTAATCTCCCAATTCGCTCGTTATTCTTCAGGCCAGATGCTGCAACAGCTTTCGCGCCACCGATAAATCCGCCAACAGAAAATCCAGACACGACAAAATATCATCCTCATCGTCGGGCCCCAATTCCTGCAGCTTCGCAAAATTGCTTAGGGCAATCGTCGTCTCGCCATTCGCCATTCCATACAGCTGAAAATGCGAGGTTGAAATGCCGTTGTCGGATTTCAACATTACCCGTAGAACGTCCGGCGTCAACTTCGCTTCGGCCACCGTCAGACAGGTTAACGAAAAGAAGATCACCTGCCCTTCCAAGAACGCCCGCACCGTGATTCCGGTATCCGGCTGGCGAATCGAAAAAACATTCGGCGACACGTCTTCTATGTCAAAACCATTCTCCGCGAGTATGGCGTGTATATGTGCGCTACTTATCGTTTCTGTTACAGGCATATGTCTTGTTTCTCCGCTGTGTTCCCTCTGCGCCGCTGTCGTCCAAATAAACGGGTAACACAGTGTGAAAGTTCAACACAAGTGTATAGAGTAGGAATCGACCAATCCGATCATGCCCACAAGTCTCGCCCTGGCCCTGTTCGCTCTCCTGCTCTGTTTGAACGGCAGACTCTCCGCCCAGACGCCCGCCGCAGACCCGATTGATAAAACGTTCGATGCCTGCCTGGCTGGACCGGCCGGCAACAACACCGTCGGGCAGGTCGACTGTGGGGCCAAAGCCGCTGCTGCCTGGGATCGGGAGTTGAACCAGGTCTACAACAAATTGCTGAAGTCGCTCGACCCAGCCTCCCAAACTCTGCTGCGGGCCTCGCAGCGCCAGTGGCTCGCCTTTCGAGAAACCGAAAAGAAATTTCAATCCGGGCCGTGGCGTAGCACGCAGGGCACCGTGGTCCAAATCACCCTTACGATGGCCAACGTGGAAATCCTCAAGAGCCGCGTGCTTACGCTCCGCAATTACGCCGGAGATGGTAATCCCAACTAGCATTCTCGTGCGGGGAGGGGGCGTCAAAATGCAGAATAGATGACAGGCTGAAACCCAATCCACTTAGTTAAGGGTGCTCTCGAAAAAATCCAACGGTATTTTGGGATTTTCTCGGTCACCTCGGGGCAGAGCACTACTACGGTGACAGGCGAAAGCGCCTGTTCCACAAGAAATGTAGAAACTAGCGGCAGGCTGAAGCCTACCCTACGAGCTTTCAGGCGGCTTTTGTTAGTTCGCGCATGGCTTGGGCGGTGCGTGCGCCTGCGAGATAGGACTCGATGTCGTCGATTGAAAATTCGAAGCCATGGTCGGCGGGGTCGAAGGGTTGGTTGCGACTGCGAGCGACTTGGTACACGGTAGCGGCAGTGGCTAGGTCCTGTGCTTCCTGCTTGTTGCGTTCCTGCTGGGCTTCGCGGAGATCGGCGAGATCTTTGTCACGCTGGCGGCGTAAGCGGGTTTCCTGGAGTTGCAGATTGCGGAACTGCTTTTCATAGACAAGATACGTTTCGAGTTCGATCAGGCCGGCCTGGGCTTCGGCCGGTTCGGCGGCGAATTTCTCGGCGAACTGGCTGCGTCCGCGGGCGTAGAGGGCGAACTCGAGAGTGGGGATGCGGCGGAGACGCCAGTTGGCATCGGCGATCGACTGTACCAGCTCAGATTCGCGAGCGCCGACGGGCTGGAACTCGCGGACGAAGCGCTCGACGTACTGTTCGTAAGCGGCAGCATCGTCGGAGGGCAGCAGGACGGTGCGGCCGGTAAGAGCGGTTTTCAGGGCGTTGATGGAGGATTGGGCTTTGCCTTCGGCGGTGCGGGGGCCGGTGGAGAAAGTGGCATTGGCGCGATTGGCGGCGAGGCGGGCGGCGGAGATTTCGGTGGATTCCGCTTCGGCGGCTGTTTCAACGACAGCGAGTTCGCGGATTTCTTCTATGTTCGCTTTGCGGGCGAGCTTTTTGGCTTTGCGTTCCTGGGCGCGGCGAATGGAGCGGGCAGTCATGATGTAGTTTCTCCTCGGGTAAGAGATCAGGCGATTGGAGGGTAGCAGGCGCGGGAAGACCGTTGCAAAGGATTTAGGTTGCGGGGAGGCGTAAGACTTTTGGAATCAAGAGCCAAAAATATTTTCTTCGTTTGTGATTCCCCCACGGCGGGTTAAGACAACCGCCGCAACGAGGGGCGCAACCAGATCGCGCTGCACGCAGTAACACGACTCTGGAAGGTATACATGAACCGAAGTGTTCTTTGGCTATTTTTAGTAACCGCGCCGCTGCTTAGCGCCGGCTCGCTCGGCAGTTTGCAAGGCACAAGTAGTTCGGATCCCAGCCGCGGATCAGGCAATTGCAGCGGAATGTGGGATTCCTCTTTCAGTTTTGACGGACCTTTCTTCCCAGGGTTCCCGGGGCCCAACCAGTTCGGATCCGGCGCAGCACCACTAGTCATAGACTTTGAAGTTGGCGCCAGCGGGGGCAACTTCAGCTATGAGGGCGCTACTTGTAATTCCGGGATGGTAATAGGTGGCAGTTCCTGCTACGGCCGGATATTGCTTGAGTCGTTTACGTTCGGACCGCCGGCCGACACAGGACTTTCAGCCGGTGATGTGGTCAGCGTCGTGGGCCCCGCCAGGGCGGAAGGTTTTTTTTGCGCCACGTGTGGTGGACCTCCAAGTACTCAGATATTCGACATAGAAGTACTAGCCAAGTATCAGTTCACATTGACGGCTCCAGGGACGCAGGCGGCGCACCGTGGTGGCGCATTGTTCGACAGTTGTTTCTCGAAAGCGCCCTGCTGGCCTCGCTTGGTGCCGCCGTCGGATGCGCGTTCGCGTGGGGCGGATTGAGAGCGCTTATCGCGGTGCTGCCGCCGGATACTTTTCCCGACGAAGCTGTAATCGCTCTCAACACTCGCGTGCTTGTCGCGACGATCGGCGTAACGGCTTCCACGGCGCTCTTTTTTGGACTGGTCCCGTTGCTCGGCGGCTTGCGCCAAGATGTCAACAACACACTCAAATCGGGTGGCTACGGACAAACGGGATTCCGGCGCGTTCACACCAGACGTTTGCTCATTGTCTGCGAGGTGGCGGTGTCCCTGGTTCTTCTATCGGCGGCGGGACTGACAATGCGCACGTTTTTGCACGAACGCGAAGTGCGGCTAGGCATCGTTCCGGAGCATCTGTTGACAGCGCAAATTTTCCTGACCAAGAATCAACGCAGCGTGGAGCAACAGGCGCGCTTCGTTCGTGAACTGACCACGACCCTGCAGCGTGTCCCCGGGGTTCTCGACATCGCAACCACGACAGACTTTCTGCCGTTCGCGGGGGCACAGACCGCTTTGGATAGCTCAACCAATATCCACTCCGGTCAAGCAGAGGGCCAGTTCGCGCTGGTAAATTCGAGGTTCTTCAACGTGCTCGGCATTCCGTTCCGCGCAGGCCGGAACATCACTGAGTCCGATGTTGCCGGCAGCCACAGAGTCGCTGTCATTAATACGGCGCTGGCAAACAAGTTCTTCACACATGAGAACCCGATTGGACAACGCGTCCGGGTGAATACTCTCGCCTATCTTCGCCAACCGCTCGCGGATCCGTGGTTCGAGATCGTAGGCATTGTTTCCGATTACAAGAACCGGGGCATTCGCCAGCCGGTCATACCCGAAGTGTTCCTGCCGTATACGCTCTCGGGACTGGGTGGCTTTGCAGTGGTCGTGCGCACTGGAGGAGACCCGCACTCGTTTACCAAAGCGCTGGAGAGCACTGCGCTCAATTTGGATGGCAGCGCTGTGGTACGCCGCATACGCACGTTGCAGGACGGGCTGGAAGCTGAGGTGTACTCGAAACCGCGATTTGCATTGAGAATTTTCGCTGTGTTCGCCGCGTTGGGGATTCTTCTCGTGAGCGCCGGATTGTACAGCGTAACGGCGTACGCTGTTTCTCAACGCAGACGTGAGATTGGGATCCGCGTTGCACTTGGCGCAACCCCGGGCGATGTGCAGGCACTCGTGATGGGCACCGAAATGCGCGCTGTGGCAATCGGAATTCTGGCGGGGTTGGTTCTATCTTTCGTCTTCATGCGTTTGCTGGCAAGCCAGTTCTGGGGAGTAAGCGCGCACGATCCTTTGACGTTTATGGCAGTAGCCGGAATCCTGATCGTAGTCGGGACGGCGGCTTGTTATATACCGTCGCTGGCAGCCATGCGGGTGAATCCGGTTGAAACCCTGCGCGCCGAGTGAGAAGGAAATTTGAGAGTGATGTTCGCCCGACTCATTCGTACCGGAGTGCCATTGTTGGATCTAATCGGGCGGCACGGCGGGCGGGCAGATAGCCGGCGAGCGCCGCAGAAGCGGCGAGCACGGCGGCCACGGCGATGAATACAGCGGGATCAAGCGGGCGCACCCCATATAAGAGACCGGCTAACAGGCGGACGAATCCAAGTGAGGCCACAACACCAGAGCCAATACCCACAAACACTGGACCGCAGCTTGGCCGACAATCAGGGCGAGCACGTCACGTGGACTGGCGCCCAACGCCAGGCGTACCCCGATCTCCTGGGTGCGTTGCTCCGCGCCGAATGAAACAACCGCTTAGATTCCAACGACAGCCATCAGAAGCGCCAGCCCCGCAAAGACCGCCAACAGGATGCCGAGCACACGCTGAGTAGATAGAGACTCCGAAGCGAGATCCGTCAACGGCATGAGATACGAGACCGCCTGATTCTTGTCGAGCGCCCAGACCTGCTTCTCAACGTCCTTTGCCAGCGCCATCGGATTGCCCTCGGTCCGTATCGCCAGGCAAATCAACGGGAATGGAAATTGAGCGAACGGAACATAAATCTCCGAAGTCAACTCCGAGGTCATTCCGAGATGATGTACGTCTCCGACGATGCCCACGATCTGCACGGGCGTGCCGAACGCGGCATCGACAACCTTGCCAAGTGCGTTACCTCGAGGGAATATTCGTCTGGCGAGTGTCTCGCTGACGACCGTAACCGACATTGAACCCTTTTGATCGTGAGGGTCAAACGTCCGACCTGCCAGAACCGGTATCTGCATCGTCCGGAAATAGTCGGGGGTGATCGAGCTCCACATTGATGTTGGAGGGCGACCATTGGTTTCGCCCATGCGACTGACAGGGCGACTCCCCCGCCAGCCGCTCAATGGAAGGAACGTAACCGTCGCGGCCGAACGTACAGGGGGCAGACTTCGTAAGTTGACGAGAAGCCCATCGGAGAAAGACAACAGCTTAGGTCCGCTCGAATACTTGTCTGCGGGCAACACAAGACGAAGTGTCAGCAGATGATTGGGATTGATTCCGAGATTGCCGCGCACGAGATGAACAAAGCTCTTCAACATGAGCCCGGCGGCGATCAGCAGCACCACCGAGACCGCGATTTCCATCCCGGTCAGAATAGAGCGCGTTCGCCGGTTTAGCAGCGTGCCAGCCACTTTGTGGGACGACTCTTTCAGCGACGGGGCAATGTCAGATCGCATGAGTTCAAATGCGGGCAGCAATCCAAACAGCAGTCCCGTGGCCAAAGCACAAGAGCAGCGCGAAGCCCAGCACAAATCCATCGATCGGGATTCTCTCGATACGCGGTATGTTGAGGTTTGCAACGTTCTGTGGAAACAAGACCAGCAGAGTCTGCACACAGGCAAACGCGAGGCCTACGCCGCACAGCGCGCCAGCGAAGGCGAGCAGCAGGCTCTCGGTCAGGAACTGGCGCAACAAGCGCTGCCGGGCCGCACCGAGGGCATGGCGGACGGCGATCTCGCCGCGGCGAGACACAGCACGCACTTGCAGGAGGTTGGCCACATTGGCGCACGCGATCAGCAGCACAAAGCCCACGGCACCCATCAGCAGTAGCAACGGCGAACGGATATCGCCGCTGATTGCCTGCCTTAAGCTGATCAGGTTTACGGCGTCGACGTCCTTGTTAGTGGCCGGGTATTGACGTGACAGTTGTTGAGCAATCGCGGTCATGTCGGAAACCGCCTGCTGTTCCGTAAGTCCTGGGCGCAGCCGCGCGAGAACTCGCAAGAAACGATCGCCGCGGTTGGCAGCCGATTCCGGACGGATCACAAGCGGTGTCCACAGTTCGGTAGCGCCTGGATAGTCCACGCCCCGCGGCATCACACCGATGATGGTGTGTGGCACGCCATCCAAAATGGCAGTTTGGCCGATCACGTTTCGGGCTCCTCCAAAACGCGTCCGCCAAAGCCGATAACTTAGAATTGCGACCTGATCCTTACCGGCGTGCTCTTCCTCGGGAGAGAAAGTGCGCCCGAGCAGCGGCGCTGCGCCGAGCACATGAAAGAAGTTGGACGAGAACGAATAGGCAGTCAGAGGAACCGGAGTTCCCCGGCCGGTCAGCGTGTACATCTCGTCTGAAGACGCAGCCATTTCGCTGAAAACGCGATTATGCTCACGCCAGTCTGCGTAGTCCGGTGGCGACACCTGTTCCGTGTTGAACCCGCGCTGCCGGTCGAAGTTCCAGACGGTCATGACGCGACCGGCGTCCCGATAGGGAAGAGGTTTGATGAGCACTGCGTTGACTACGCTGAAAATCGCCGTGTTCGCACCCGTACCGAGCGCCAGTATTACGATTATGAGCGCCGTGGCTCCCGGTTTCCGGCCAAACGTCCGCAGGGCGAATCGCAAATCGGCCACGAGATCTTCAAGCCATTGGCGCGTCCAAACAGCCCGAGTGTTCTCCACAACCGTTGTCATGTTCCCGAGTGCCCGGCGGGCCGCATAGCGCGCCTGTTCCTCAGTTGCACCTCCCTCACGCTGCTCAGCAGCCTCCAGGTAGAGGTGCGCGCGTAACTCACGCTCGATATCGTTCTTAGGATTTTTGCGAGACCACCAGCTCATTTCGCTTCTTCCTCACTGGGCCACATCACGCGCGAGATCGCATGTGCCAGCCGTTTCCATTTCGACTCTTCTGCAATTAACTGCTTTTTGCCGGCCGCGGTGAGGCGGTAATACTTGAACTCGCGCTTCAGGTCTTTGCCGGCAGGTTGCCAACTGGCCGAGATCCAGCGCTTCCGTTCCAGTCGATGCAGCGCAGGATACAGCGATCCGTGTTCCACCTGCAGAACCTCGTCGGTGGTTCGTTGTATGTGCTTTGCGATTTGATGGCCGTGGGCCGGACCGAACACCAGGGTTCGCAAGATCAGCATGTCGAGGGTACCTTGCAGAAACGCGACCCGATCCGGGATTGGCTTGGGCATATCTGTAAAGACATTCTACCCAAATATCGGGAGGCTGGGTAGACAGCCTGCTGAGAAAAAAGAAATGTTCGGTTTGCCTAGCGGAGGCTGGTTCCCGAAGAGTGGCAAAATGGAAACTCGTTTTATGCGACCTTCCGGCAAGCTGTTTTCACTGTTGGTGATTTTGTTCGTGGAGGCCAGCGCCCGTGCGGCTGGTTCGTTCTCGATCGAGCAGGTGATGAGCGCGCCGTTTGCCAGCGAACTGGTGGCGGCCCCGTCGGGCGCGCATGTCGCCTGGGTTGAAAATGACCGTGGGCGGCGCAATATTTGGCTGGCTAGCGGTCCCGAATGGAAAGCTGTCCAGGCTACGAATTTCCAGCAAGACGACGGGCAGGAGATCGCCGATTTAACGTGGGCGCCCGACGCTACCTATCTGCTCTTCAGCCGGGGAGGCGATTTCGAAAATGGCGGTGAGAACCCCAATCCCGACCTTGCGGTCACACGTCCCGACCAGTCGATCTGGCGGCTAAGTCTCAAGGGCGGCGCTCCTGTGAAACTTGGCGAAGGACGCGCCCCGAGCATCTCGCCTCAAAATAAGATCGTCTTTCTCCGCAAGAGCCAGATCTTTGAATGGCACGATACGCCGACGCCGCAGGCTAGCGAACTGGTGAGCGATAAAGGCAGGCAGTCGGATATTAAGTGGTCGCCGGACGGCAATTCATTCGCCTTCGTGAGCGAACGCGGCGATCACAGCTTTATTGCTCTTTATGACTACGCTACGAAGCAACTGCGCTATCTAGACGCGAGCGTGGATCAGGACGGCGGTCCGGTCTGGGCACCGGATGGAAAGCAGTTAGCATTTGTTCGGATCCCGGCGGCGAGCCGTCCCGCGTTTTTCTCGGCGCAGCGCGAAGGGCAACCCTGGTCGATTCTCCTGGTGGATGTGAACAGCGGACATGGGCATGAAGTGTTCCGCGCCGAACAAGGGCCGGGTAGCCTGTTCCACGAACTTGCTTCTGAAACGCAGCTTTACTGGAGCGCCAGCAACCGTATCGTCTTCCCGTGGGAGCGGACGGGCTGGCTGCATCTCTACAGTGTGGCGGCGACGGGTGGTGATCCGGTCGAACTGACGCCGGGCGAAGGCGAAGTGGAGCATGTGAGCGCTTCGCATAACGGGAACACGATCTATTATTCGACCAACATTGGCGACATCGACAGACGCCATAGTGCAAGCGTCAGCGCCGGTGAGGCAGGTGAGACCCAAGCTTTGACTCACGGTGAAAACATTGAATGGCAACCGGTAGCTACCGGGGATGGAAGCGCGATCGCGTACTTAAATTCGAGCTTCAATCGGAAGGCGCACGTCTCGGTTCTTATGCAGAGCGGCGCCGCGCAGGGCGGGCAGATCGCAGAGTTGAGCCCCGCGCCGCCGCCGGACTTTCCGGCGAAACAACTCGTTACGCCACAGCCGGTATTAATTACGGCCGCCGACGGTCTTACGATCCATGGCCAGCTGTTCCTTCCGCCAAATACCGGGACCCACGAACGACGCCCGGCGTTGATCTTCTTTCACGGCGGGTCGCGTCGCCAGATGCTGCTCGGATTTCATTACATGTATTACTACTCGAACGCTTATTCGCTCAACCAATTTCTGGCGAGCCAAGGCTATGTGGTGCTTTCGGTCAACTATCGCAGCGGTATCGGCTACGGACTGAATTTTCGCGAAGCGGTGAACTACGGTGCTCGCGGCGGGAGCGAGTTTAATGACGTGATCGGCGCCGGCCTCTACCTGAAATCACGCCCGGATGTAGATGGAAAGCGCATTGGCGTTTGGGGCGGTTCCTACGGCGGGTACCTGACTGCCATGGCGCTTGCGCGCGCTTCGGATCTGTTTGCCGCCGGTGTGGATTTTCACGGAGTTCACGACTGGAGCAGCCTGCGCGGCTATCTCACGAGCGGCGCGGTCAGCGGCGATCCCGACGAGGTGAAAGAACGCCAAGAAGCGGCTCGCGTCGCTTTTGAATCGTCTCCGATGGCGTCGGTGAACACCTGGCGGTCTCCGGTTTTGCTGATTCACGGCGATGACGACCGTAATGTCGAGTTTGCGCAAACGGTGATGCTGGTCGAGGCGCTCCGCAAAAGGCACGTGAATATGGAAGAGCTGATCTTTCCCGACGAAATCCACGACTTTCTTCTGCACCGGCACTGGGTGGAGGCGTATCAGGCCACGGCAGATTTTTTTGCCCGGAAACTAGCCCGGTCCGGCCAAGATGGCAGGCTAAAGCCTACCCCACCGGTCGAGGAGCAGCCGCCTTCCGTCTCGCAAAATCGCTGATTGATCGGGGGCTTGCGCCAGTCAGCGCGGTTGGGCTTATGGTGAGAGATGCGGGAATGAGGAGCGATTGCAGACGTCTGTTTTGAGGTGGATTCTGCGCATGCTGGTGATCGATGCGCTGATCGCCGTGGCAGTGCCGCTCTTTCAGAGCTTTTTTGACGCCCACGCCACGCTGCCTGCGCTGCTGCGCCAATACGTTTACTCCGTGATTTACGCGAACCTGATCGGGTTGCCGCTATGTGTGGTGCTGCCGCCGGTTTGGATGCGCACGTCGCACCAGCGGGTGGTGGCAAAGGGTTTCATTCGCGGGGGTCTCGTACTCGTGGCGAATTTCGCGGGCTGCCTGGTGGCGGGACTGATCCTGCGAGCCATGATCGGGTCCGGATACCATTACTGGCCGGAATTTCGCGGGTCGTTCGGATTATCGCTGGTTTTATCGGCGATCGTGGTCTCGTTTGTCACGATGTACGAAACGCAGGAATCGCGACTGAAGCACACCGCGACGCAGCTCAAGACCAAAGAACTGGAACGGGAGCGGGCGTTAAAGCTGGCGACTGAAGCGCGGCTATCGTCGCTTGAATCGCGCATCCATCCGCATTTTCTGTTTAACACCATCAATTCGGTTTCGTCGCTGATACACGAAGATCCGCTGCGCGCCGAGCGCATTCTGACGCAACTGGCGGAACTCTTGCGCTTCTCACTTGACGCAGCCCCGGGCGGTCTGGTGCCGTTGCAACGCGAACTGCAGATTGTGGAAGACTACCTTGATATTGAGAAAGCCCGCTTTGGCGATCGTCTGCATTACGAGATAGTGATCCCAGCCGAAATTCGCGAAACACCGGTGCCGCCACTCTCTTTGCAAACACTGGTGGAAAACAGTGTGAAGTATGCGGTAGGTCCGAGGGGCAAAGGCGCCAGTCTTCTGATTTCTGCAACAATCAGCGGCGGCCACTTATGCCTGGCGGTGCGCGACGACGGTCCGGGTTTTGCCAGCCTGGAACTGCCCACCGGTCACGGGCTGAACAACTTGCAGGAACGGCTTCTCGCGCTGTTTGGCGAAACGGCGCAGCTTTCGGTAATCAGCGACGAAAACGAGACCACTGTCGTTATCCAGATCCCGTCTTTCGCATCGGGCCACAAAACGAGTGATCTACGGGAAGGCGTGGTGCTGCCGCGATGACGCCGTTACGAGCTTTTCTGGTTGATGACGAACCGCTGGCGTTGCGCCACCTGGCACGTTTGCTGGAACGAACGGGGCGCGTGACGGTGGTGGGCGCCAACGCAAATCCGGTGGCCGCGCTCAGCGAGCTCGAAAGCACTGTCTGCGATGTCGTGTTCACCGACATCGAGATGCCCGACCTGTCTGGTTTTCAGATGTTGGCCCACGTGGAGCCGCAGCCGCTGGTGGTATTCACCACCGCTTATTCGCAATATGCGCTGCAAGCCTTCGAAGTGAATTCGATCGACTACCTGCTCAAACCAATCGACGAAAAACAACTGGATCGCGCCTTGACCAAACTGGACCGGGTACGAAGTGGGTTCGAGCCACGGCCGCAGCTGGAACGGCTGCTCGAACAACTGAAGGCCGCGCTTCCGAAGAAGTCGCCATATCCGGCGCGGCTGCCATCGAAGCTGGGCGAGCGGATCGAGTTTGTGGATGTGTCGCGCGTGACGCACTTTTATGCGAGTGAGAAGTTGACCTACGCGGCTACGCCCAAGAAAGACTTTGTGGTGGACTACACGATAAATGAACTCGATGAGCTACTCGACCCGGCTCGCTTCGTCCGCATCCATCGAGCCACCATCGCCAACCTCGATTTCGTGCGGGAATTGTACTCCTGGTTTTCGGACCGCATGATGCTGTGCCTGAACGACGGCAAGGATACCGAGTTGACGGTGGCGCGTGACCGGGTGAAAACACTCAAGGAACGTTTGGGTCTATAAATTTTTTCGCCGGCACGAAATAGCTGGGTGATTCCGGGATCTAATTTCGTGAGGTGTAACTCGACGAGAGCGCGATGTCGTCTATTCTTTCCCGAGAACCAGCGAAACTTTTCCAACGAATGATCTCGATCGGCGCGGATTTGCGGAGCGAAGGGGAAGGAACGCATTTTCGGATGTGGGCGTGCCATTGAGCTGCTCGTAGTAGGTATTGGTGACGGTCTCAAAGCGCGCTTCATCCTGCGGCGTCAGAACAGCTTCAGCATCGCCGCGGAAATATGAGCCCGTCATCTCGACGATATGCGCCTTGTCACGAGCCAGGATCTGACCGAGCAGGTTGCCCAGGCGGTTTTCCGGGTTGCTGCTGACGACGCGCTCCTCATCCTCGGCCACCGCCTGGATCATGGAGCTGAAGATGTCCGGGTTAATCTCGCGCCAGCTTAGCTCGCCCGCGTGCAACAGATAGGTGCGTGCCATGCGGGAGAAGCGCGGCAGCTCGGTACTGCCGGAAAACAGCTCGCCATTAACATACGGGAAGCCATTGGCCCAATTCGGCAACTTCCCGGCAGCGCAGTTGGCGATCTTGATGTTCATGGCGCGAAATGCGGCGTTAATCACCTCGTGGGTGTTGGACGAGTCGCGCGCACTCATCTGCGCGACCGTGCTGGTGAACAGTCCTCCCCCGTGGGAAATGTCGGTATCTTCGGCGAAAAAAGCAGAAGATCAGACGCGCCATAAGTGATTCATGTCATGCCGGCGCGCCTCGGTCGACCATTCCGGGTTCTCCTTCAGCAGTTCGATATAGAGCTTGTTGAGGCCGCCGGTAGCCCGCACATCGATAGGGTTGTCCTTGATCTCCTTGTTAGTGGAGATGCCGGCCAGCGGCAGGAAAAAGCCGAAAAGGCTGGCGAGATCACGGTAGTCCGATGCGATCGTCTCGCCGCTGGCGAGGTCTTCCGCCTCGAGCGTTTCGCCATCGGTTGCCAGAATGAACTTCGACTTAGCCGCGGCGGTCTCGGAGCTCTTGCGGAGAGCTTGCAGCGTTTCGCCCACCACGCCTGATTCGCACACGGCGATATGGATGTTGTTGCGCTGGAGCGCGCCCCTAGGCAGGTCCGATGCGTTCGTTCCGCCCTTACGCAGGCGATTAATGGTGGTTTCTTCATTGCCAAAGGCGGCAAGAAAAGCAAACGGAAACTCTTCTCTATCGAATGGCTTAGCTGCCAGGTCCGATGCCGCCGCCTCGATTTCTACGGCATTCATGTATTCGTTTTTTTCGATGGTGCCAGACGCCGGACCAACGATTGCTTTGGCGTCATCATGGGCCTCCAAAGAGATAATAACGATAGCCGATCCTGATTAGCACGAACTTCAGCCAAGTTGAAGCAAATGTCCGCATCGGAGCCTTCGCTACACCTTGCGCAGGCGTGTAGCACAGTAGAGGAAGGTTTGTTGTGCCGCAAAATATGCCAGTCACTCGGGAAGATCTGGACGAACTACGCCGCGTTCTCCTGGAAAGCATGCTCGAAACTCTCCGCGAAATGGAAGCCCGTCTTCTCCGTGCGCAGCGACTTGACCGCATGCTCAATGAAGACAACGGACGAGGCCGGAACAGCAATCCCATGAATTACACAGAACAAGACGTACAGGAATTTGTAGATGAGATCCGGGCAGAGCACTTGAATGCCCGCCAATTTCCGGAGCTGTAACTCAGATGTTAGACCGTCACCCTCGCCGCAACTCCTCCAGCAGATACTCCGAAGTTCGCAGGCTAAAGGCCAGAATCGAAATTGTAGTTGTCTTATCCGTACAGTTCGGAAACACGCTCGCATCGCAAATGTATAAGTTCGGCACATCATGGGTCTGCCCGAACCGGTTCGTCACAAACTGTCTGGCATCATTTCCCATGCGGAGCGTTCCCGTTTCGTGCAAACTGGTCCCCGGCATATCCGGCGCTTCCGCCGGGCCGAGATACTCACCGCCGCTGGCCCGCAATAATCGTTCGCATTCGTGTTTACCGTGCTCCCACATCAGCAGCGTATTGCGATCCCATTCGAAATGCAGCCGGGCCGCGGGAATCCCGTATTTGTCGTTTACGGTGGGATCGATATCCACATAGTTCTTATCGCTCCTTTGGGTAGGCGCTTGAATATAGAAACTGACTGGCGTGGGATAGCGGCGTTTGATCTCGCGCTTGAACTCCCGCCCGAACCCTTCTATATCGTCGAAGTAACCAGGAAACTCATCGCAACCGCCTGCCGGGTACACCGAATAGCCGCGAATGAATTTCTCTTCGCGCGCGTTCGCCAAATTCTGCCAGCGCGGCAGCCACGCCACGGTGCTCGACGAAACGTTGTCGGCGAAGCTCGGCTGTCCGCGCAACTGCGGCAGGTACCCGCGCGCGGTCGTGCCATAGAGGTGATCGCACAAGTTGCGGCCGGCCTGCCCGCTGGAATTGGCAATGCCATCGGGCCAGTGCCGCGACTTCGAATTCAACAGAATGCGCGCCGATTCCACACAGGAGGCCGCCACGATCACCGTCTTTCCGTACACCTCGATCTCGTGTCCAGTATCGCGATCTACATAGGCCACACCCGCTGCCCGGCCGTTCTCATCCGTGAGTATGTTTTTGGCAAGGGCGTTGGTTCGCAGCTCCAGGTTGCCGCTCTTCTCGGCGGACGGCAGGAAAAACCAGGGCGTCGAAAAAAACGCGCCTACATCGCACCCATCCGTACAGTTCCCGCAGTAATGACAAGCCGGGTGTCCGGCGTGCGGCACGGTCAACTGGGCGATCCGGTCCGGCAGATAGGGAATACCCGTTTTCCTGGCGCCGCATTGCAAAATACGATCAATGCAGCGAAAATTCATGGGCGGCAGGTACTCGCCATCCGGATTGCTCGGGCGATTCTGCACCGTGCTCGCGACGCCGATCATTCGCTCGACACGGGCGTAGTAAGGTGCAATTTCGGCGTACGTCATCGGCCAGTCGACATCGTAGCCATCCCGGCTCGCAGCGCGGAAATCGATATCGCCAAAACGCGCCGACGAGCGCCCCCAGAAATTCGTTTTGCCGCCGACCGCGAAACAACGCCGCCAGGTCCACTTCGTCCCGGGAGCAGTGGTAAAGACAATGTCGTGCTCCCAAATGCCTTCCGTGTATTCGTTGTCCATGTACCCGATCCAGGCTTTGCGTTTCTGCGGATCGCCGAAGCCACGAAACGGCATGTCGAAAGGCTGTTTATGATTGCGAAAATCCTTACGCGGAGAAAGCCGCCGGCTCGCATTGAGTGCGCAGACCTTCGCGCCCGCCTGGCACAGCGTATGAATCGCCATACCGCCGCCCGCGCCCGTTCCTATCACGATTACGTCGTAAATCTGTCTCGGCATTTTAGATTCCTACCCGCCAAGTCCCTAAACAAGACTATTCAAACAAATGTGACGGTAACATTGTGGAGTTTCACGGTGAGAGTCTTTCGAACAATCGTTAAACCGGGAACGAACAGCTTGCACAGGTTTTGTTAGTGCGCTCGGCTGTAAGAGAAGCAAAGATGGCAGGCTAAAGCCTACCCCTGGGGTTTCTACATTTCAGGCAGCGGCAGCGGCGACAAAGCGGGCGGCGAGTGGCTGAATCTGAAGATGGGCGACCAGTTCAGGGCGCTGGCTGGCTTCTTTCCGCAGGAGCGTAATGAGATCGAGACAGGAGGGACGCCTTGCGTTGCGTCGCCATTTGGGCAATTGGGCATAGGCTTTGCCGCGTTCGGCGCCGAAGACTTTGAGAGCCGCCAACAGTAACGCGCTGTAGGCTGCCACTGCCAGCGCGGGCTGCTTGGGAACAGCGGTTCGATTCCAGAGCTGAGCTTGCCCGATGCCCAAAGTGTCTTTCTCCTCGCGATGATTGACTTCAATCTGCCAACGGTCGCAGTAAATCTGCAGGAGTTGCTGAGCCGAACTGCTCAGGTCGGTGCAAAGCAGGAAAGCGGGTTGGCGGTAATACAGTTTGGAGGACTTGCGTTTGCGATACGGAGTCGGTGCGATGACGAATAACCGCAAAGGCCGTGTCCTGGAGCCGCTTTGCCACAGAACCTTCGAAACCTCTTTGTATCGGACCTTGCGCTGCTGGCCTCCATAAAAGAGCTTGGTGATTTTCCAGCCAATCTTTTCATCCTGACGAACCTGCTCGGGCGTGAACTTCTCCTCTGCATAAGTGCGTCGGCTTCCCGGTTCAGCGGCGAAGCAAAGCTTGGCGTCTTTGCGGGTGCGGGCAATCAGGATCACTCGCTGGGGAATGGCCGCTAAGACGGTACGGTTACAGAAGCTGCCGTCGCCGGCAATGGCCAGCGTTTTACGCTCTCCACCAGCGGCGTCGAAGGCGTTACGCAGTTCCGACAGGCTATCGACGAAACGCTGCGAGAGATTGAAGCGCTTGCGGTCCGCCTTGTATTGCTCCCAGGCTTCTTCGCCGGCACGTTTGCCGGGCTTCTTCACGGTAGAGACTTCTTCGAAGCGGATGGGAATAGCCCGCGCCGAAAACGATCCATTGCGATGCAACGGCAACAATAGCGACGCTTGCAGGAAGCGCAAGCCCAGCATGAGATTCGTGTGAAAGGGCGGAGACATGGGATCGCGATGCCAGGCGGCCTGTGGGATCGAACGGCCTGTCTTGCGCAATCGGGTGTCGTCGACGGCTACGCCGACCAGTTTCCCCGGACAGAAGGTGAGGCCCTCCTTGAGCAGAGGCAGGAACAGAGCTTGCGGGTCCCACTCAGCACGGGAGTGCAGAAAATATTCACCAGACCAGGATTTCTGTTCCCGTCCGCTGGTCCAGAGAATGCGCGACACGGTAGCGCGGCCCAACACCAGCAGTGAGCCGAGCGCCTGACGAGCGGCTCTGACAAACGTTCGGTTCTGGGCAAAAATCGATTGCCACGGACGAGTCATCTCCAGCCAGCATTGCAATAAAGTTGGGGTCTCGGGCTCCTTCATGATTTCCTCCATATAGATGAAAACTAAAAATGCTAAGAAATCCCTACTCCGCCGTCTCGGGGCGAAGCAGCGTCTGGTTCAATTCACAGATCGCTTCCAGTTTGTCCTTCACGTCGTGATAGTTTCTCAGCCAGCGCTCCACTTGCTCTCTCTGCTCGGGCCGGATGCTGATCTGCTTGTTTCGGCCCCCGGGGTAGTTGATGGACAGAACCAAGGCCGGGTGTCCTTCGCCGCGAGCACAGGTCTGACATCCCTTCTTATGCCAGATAGTCCGCTCCAGCAAGGAACCGCGAATAATCTCGCCGGGTTCTCTAAGCGCCCTCACCAGGCTGTTCCGCTTGTGCAGCTTCTCCTTCGCTGTCATCTGTATAGATGAAATCACATTAAGCCACAACATTCAAGAGCCAAAATGTAGAAACTCCAGTGGCAGGCTAAAGCCTACCCCACGGAGGTCTCACGGGCTTCATCGCGAAGCTGTCGGATTTCACGGGCGAGAGCCTTTTTTAGATTTTTGTTGGCGACAAATGCCGGTGCTCCGGATCGTTCGTATGCGGGCACTCGGGCGATTGCGTGTACATCTTCAACCCCGGATAATCGAGTTCCTCCAGTCCCACGCGGCTCGTATAAAATCCCATCACCGTGTAGCGCCGCATCAATCGGAAGAACGGATCGCTTTGTATCGTCCTTAGCAAGGCAGTTTGCTTTTCCGGAGACAGCTTTACAAAGCGGCCGCCCTCCGACTTAGCATCGAGCGCCGCCAGACCCTTGCGCATTGGCTTGTCTAACTCCGCTTCTCCGTGAGCCGCCAGCAAATCAATAAACTCACTGACGCCCGCCTGGCGCGCTCCTGGACTCTCATCTGCCGGGATGATCAATTCCGTGAGGACGTCGATGGTCTGGTATTCGGCCGATGTATAGAATTGCGGCCGGTACTCGGCTGCCGGCGTCAACTTCTCCGCACCGAATGCAAAAGTCCAGCGGCAGCACCCGGCGAACTGACTGACTGCCGCCGCCTTGGCCAACATCTCCAAGATCTGCCGCCGGTGCGGTGATTGATTTGCCATGGTTCAGGAACTCCTCACAAATTCCGGAATAGAAACTGTGCTTCGTTCCAGTCTGGCAAATTTCAAGAAACGAACCCAGGAAAACGACTGCGCCTCCCCACAACAAAAAAAGGTTGGCAAACCGCAGACTTCGCAGCCGCCAACCTGAAATTGAAAAAATTAGTAGTGAACGCCTCGCAACCGGGCGTTGTCGGGGATTATGCCAGGATCCGGGTTCCCTCGCTCCATCCGTCACGAATCTGCCGCAATTCCATCGCGCTTTCCAGTAGCCGCGTTTCCAGCGACAGAATGACTTCGTCCATGCCCTCGCCCAACAATCGCAGTTGGTACATCGGTTCGTGTCTCAAAGGCCGTTCCTGTCTCATTTGTTGCATTCGATTCTGTAGGAAGAGTCTAAAACTGCCAGTATTCCTCTCACTGTTTCCTGACAGAGAATTTTCCCGCCTTGCATTCCACGCGTAACTCGCATACAACAGTCCTAGTGCGCTCCGTTGCCTTCTTGTTTGTTACCGCTGTTCTGGCAAATGCTCAAACTGCCCCTACTTTCAACCACGACGTTGCGCCTATTCTTTACAAAAACTGCACCGGTTGCCACCATCCAAACGACATCGCCCCCATGTCGCTCCTGACCTATAAAGCTGCCCGTCCGTGGGCCGTGGCCATGAAGGAGGCAGTTGTCACGCACAAGATGCCGCCCTGGCAGGCCGACTCGCAACCCGGCCACTTTTCCAACGATCCCCGGCTCAGCCCAGCGGAGATCTCGACTATCAAGCAATGGGCGGAGTCGGGCGCTCCGGAAGGCAACGCCGCTGATCTTCCGGCTCAACCCAACTATCCCGAAGGGTGGAAAATCGGCAAGCCCGACGCCATCATTGCCATCCCCAGCGACTTTACCGTCAAACCCGGCGATCCCGATCAGTACGTCTATCTCCGCTCCCCCACCAACTTCTCCGAAGATCGCTGGGTTTCCGCCGTCGAACTCAAACCCGGCAACCGGCGCATTGTTCACCACGCTCACGTCTACGTATACGCGCCGAAGCCCACGGCCACAGTCGCCAAACCGCCAGGCAATGCCATCGAACCGATCATCCAAGCGGGCGGCCTGCATCACATCAACCCCGCCATGCCGGTGGTCGATGACGGTTGCGCCACGCCGGATGGCGGTAACTTTACCGGTAAGAAACCGCAGGAAAGCAACATTCTCGGCTCGTACCTTCCCGGCAAAGCGCCCGATGTCTTCGCCGACGGATATGCCCGCAAAGTCCCGAAAGGCGCCACCCTCGAATTCCAAATTCACTACAACGCCGCTGGTCTGACGAAGCCCGAGATCGACCGCACCAGCGTCGGCCTGCTTTTCTCAAAAGAGCCGCCCAAACAGCCACTGCGCCGGGTGGACATCTCCAACTTTCTCTTTCAGATTCCCGCCGGAGACGCTGACCATAAAGTGACTGCCTGTTACACTTTTCCCCGCGACGTCGATCTGATGTCTTATACCGCGCACATGCATCTTCGCGGCAAGGATATGACTTTCGAAGCGCTGCACCCGGACGGCCGCCGCGAAACCCTGGTTTCAGTGCCGAATTACGACTTCAACTGGCAGACCGAATATAAACTCGCAAGGCCCGTTCCGGTAGAAAAGGGCACTCGTATTTTCATCACCGCGCATTTCGACAACTCAGCCAACAACCGCGGTAATCCGGACCCGACTAAGACCATTCGTTGGGGCGAGCCTTCTTATGAAGAAATGATGGACGGCTGGATCGAGTTTGTTCTGCCTAAACCCGATCCACAGCCTGCCTCTACGCCTTAATCCAGAACCTTCAAAGACTAATGGCCGTCCGGATGATCGTGCCGCCAGGCCCAGTACTGGCTTTGTTCTTTTTTGCTGGCCTTCGCCCAATCGTGATCATGCATGTGCTTGTCTTTCAAAAACTGGTGATACGCGTGATCTTCGTTGTCATTCCACTGATGCCAGTCCTTATGGTCTTTGTCGTAATACCGCTGTTGACCATGGTCGTGGTCATCGTGATCCTGCGCTTGAGCCGCGACGGGCACCAAAAGCGCGGTACTGAAAAACAATACGCCTAGAAGTCGAAACATATTTATACTTATGCTATCGGAATCTTGGTCACCTTGTACGGTCACCTTAAAATAAGATCAGCGAAAGCGTTGTTACGTTAGACCTTCCTTTCTCAGAACAAGCTTTGCCAATCACATTTTGTCAAACGGCCTTATATGTCGCTACTCGCTACAATGGCGGATCATGCGCCAAGCTCTAGTTCTAGCGAGTAAGTCGCGCACAATGGGCCCGGTATCGGGCGCGCCGCCCGAAGGACGATCGAGTTTCTTTGTTGAGTGGCGGCGCGTAGCCGTGCCCTGTGGATTTCTAAGAACGCGCACAACGGGCCCGGTATCGGGCGCGCCGCCCGAAGGACGATCGAGTTCCTTTGTTGAGTGGCGGCGCGTAGCCGTGCCCTGTGCGCTTTTGAGTGCCTTCGCACTCTCGTTGCAAGCTGCTGAATTGCCTCAGACTCTCCGAGGGTACTCGCAGCCAAGCTCGGCCAGCGAACTCCAGTGGGAACAGAAATTCAAAGACATCCCACAGCAGGATCGCTTGCGGGAAAACATGCGCCGCCTGTCCGCGCGCCCGCACCACGTTGGGTCCCCCTATGACAAAGACAATGCCGAGTGGATCGCCGCTCAGCTGAAATCCTGGGGCCTCGATGCCCAGATCGAGAAGTTCGACACGCTCTTCCCCACTCCCCAGGAACGTTCTCTCGAACTCGTCGAGCCCGTCAAATACAAAGCCAAACTCGAAGAACCCGCGCTCGCCATTGATCCCACATCAAATCAGAAAAACGAACAGCTTCCCACCTACAATGCTTACTCGATCGATGGTGACGTAACCGCTCCTATCGTGTATGTCAACTACGGCACGCCCGCGGATTACGAGGAACTCGACCGCATGGGCGTTTCTGTCCACGGAGCGATCGCGCTCGCCCGGTACGGCGAATCGTGGCGCGGCATTAAGCCGAAAGTCGCCGCGGAACACGGCGCCGTCGCCACGCTCATTTATTCGGATCCTCACGAAGACGGTTACTTTCATGGCGACGTCTATCCTAAAGGCCCCATGCGTCCCCCCTTCGGCGCGCAGCGCGGCAGCGTGATGGACATGCCCGTTTATCCGGGCGATCCCGCTACACCAGGTATCGGCGCCACTCCCGGCGCTAAGAAATTGCCGCTCAACCAGATCACCACTCTCACGAAAATTCCGGTCATGCCCATATCCTATGAGGACGCCGAGCCGCTACTCAAGAATCTAAACGGTGAACTGGTTCCTGTAGCCTGGCGCGGCTCTTTGCCCATGACGTACCACGTCGGCCCAGGCCCTGCCAAAGCCCACTTGCATCTCAAATTCAATTGGGACCGCAAGCCGCTCTACGATGTGATTGTTAAAATCCCCGGCTCGAAATTTCCTGACGAGTGGGTCATCCGCGGCAATCACCACGATGCCTGGGTCAACGGGGCAGGCGATCCCGTTTCCGGCGCGAGCCCTGAACTAGAAGAAGCGCGCGCGCTCGGCGAACTTTTGAAACAAGGTTGGAAGCCGGACCGCACCATCATTTATTGCTTTTGGGATGGCGAAGAGCCCGGTCTGCTTGGCTCCACGGAATGGGCCGAAACCCACGCCGATGAACTGAAACAGCATGCCGTCGCCTACATTAACTCTGATGGCAACGGGCGCGGCTACTTTCGCGCCGGCGGTTCACACTCACTTGAAGATTTCGTCAATGGCGTCATGAAGGACATTCAGGATCCCGAAACGAAGATGACCGTTTGGAAACGGGTTCGCCTCGCCGATCTCGCTAAAGCCACGCCGGCCGCACGCGCGGAACTGAAGTCGCGTCCCGACCTCCGCATCAGCGCTTTGGGTTCGGGCTCTGACTATACAGTCTTCACCGATCATCTGGGCGTTGCCAGTCTCAATCTCGGTTACGGCGGAGAAGACGCGGGCGGCGGCCAGTATCACTCCATCTACGACGATTTCTACTGGTACACGCATTTCGAAGATACCGATTTCGCGTACGGCAAGGCCCTTGCGCAAACCGCCGGGGTGATGATGATGCGGCTCGCCGATGCCTCGATTCTGCCTTATAAGTTCACGAACTTCGCCGAAACCATTCACACCTATATCGCGGAAATTAAGAAGCTCGATGCGGATCAGCGTACGCAGGCCAAAGACCGCGATTCCGATATCGCGGATGGCGTCTATCAGGCTTTGATGGATCCCAAGAAGAAGATGGTTCCCCCTTCCAAGGAACCGATTCCGCCTTATTTGAACTTTGCCCCGCTCGATACGGCTGCTGACGATCTAACGCGCGCATCTGAAGAGTACGAGAAAGCATTCACCGCATCCGGCGATCAAGCCCCACCTGACCTGAATGCCAAACTGATCAAGAGCGAACGCCTGCTCACCGATTCCGGCGGGCTTCCGAACCGCCCCTGGTTCGAGAACCTGGTCTACGCGCCCGGCTTCTACACCGGCTACGGAGTCAAAACGCTTCCCGGCGTGCGTGAAGCCATCGAGCAAAAACGTTGGACTGAAGCCGACCAGCAGATCGTGCGTGTCGCCAAAGCCCTACAGAACGAAGCCGACCTGCTGGACGAAGCCGCCAAACAACTTGGAAACAAACAGTAACTACTCGTGGCAAATTCGAAAAGCCGCTTGCTTTACGCTCGCGGCTCAGTTAGGCCCACCGGTCGCTTACGCTCGCGGCTCAGAAACAAGTGGTTTGGCGTTGCTATCTTGCGACGGGAGCAAAGTAACTACAGCTTCTTCCAGGCGCGAACCAGATTGAAAAATACATCGGCTCGCACGGCTTCGAATTGCGAGCCGAGTGAATTCACCAGGGTGTTCACATCCGAGGGCTGGAGATTCCAGGCCAGCACCCCGATTGCCAGAAACGCAGGCGACTTGCCATCCCAAGCGGCCTGGGCGTTAGCAATAGCGGTCTGCCCGTCGCTGAGGGAACTGATACCAATCTGAGTAAATACCGGAAGATTGGCGGGCAAGCTGAGTTGGCTGGTCGATTCCCAGTTATAGAGGATGCCCAAGGGATTGACATCGTGGATGTAGCGGGCCGCCACCGCGTCGCTTAGCGCAATGTTATTCGTGTTGTCGCGATTGAGCGCATAGATTACGTTCATGCCGGTGCGCCGCATGTAGCGTCCGCTACGCTCCGTAAAGCGAGGCAGATCTGCGGCCGGCCACTCTCCGGGGAAGGTGTACCCTGCGCCAGATGGACCCACCACCAGCAAATCGTTATTGGTTTGCGTGCGCTGATAGTAGCTGAGGATGCTAGGCGCAGCATCGAGCAGAAGAGGATCGATGCTCCAGTTGATCGGCGCCTGGCCGCGCGTTGGATCGTCCCAAATCTGGCGCATCCGGTGCTGATCGTACTGCAGGTTGTCGCCTTCGCTCATGGTGAAGGTGACGTAGATCTTGTTCTGTAGCGGTGTCGAAGGGGCAGCCGGCTGAGTGGAAGCGACCTCTGCTCGCACGCCACCGAACACGGTTCCGTTTTGGAAGTAGTCGGTGGCGCCGATCGCAACCGAGTGCTGGGCGCAGAGCGTGACACCCTCGCTTTCATGGCCTTGCGGAAACCAGCCGAGATAGAGCGCATCGGGCGGAAGTTTTTGCAGGATGGCGGCAAACAGAGACGCTTCCGCGGGAATCAGCGGATCGAGCCAGAACACCATCGATCTGGTAGCCACGATGTAGTCGCGGAAATTGGGATTGGCTACCTGAGCCTCCGGTGCGGTGTTCGTACCGGTCACCAGATATTGATTCCACATGAGTGTTTGGAGGGTAAGCGTCTTAGTGCCGGCAGGAGGCGTAAAGGAATAGATGAAGTCTGAGGAGTTATCGGCGAAGCGCCACGCGGAGGCAAGCTGAGAGCCATCGGCATCGTATAGGAAGGGCTTTTCGGCGTCGCTGCCTGGTTGGAACGAAGCAATGGTATTTCCGTCGGCTATCACGGTCACCTGCTGCACCGATGGGCCCCAGCCTTCTGACGAATAAGCATCTTGAAATCGCACATACACCGCTTTGCCGCCAAGCAGGCCCGAAAGATCCGCGGTGTAGACTGCCTTGTTCGAAGCATCGTGGACGTGTTCACTGACCTGCAGCAGAGTTTTCCATTGCACGCCAGACACAGAGATGGTGTTGCTGGGACCGATAGCGGCCACATGGCGATGGTTTAGGCGCGGCCAATACTGATCGAGCAGCCAATTATACGCGGCGAATTTATCTGTGAACTTGCCCCGCAGATCCTCTATTACCGGCAGTCGCAGTTCGCCGGCAAGTTCCGGCGTAGCGATCACCGCATCGTTAAGCCCAGCCAGACTGGTGGCAACGTTGATGGTGTCAGGAACATTGACGTCATACAAAACCGCGCCCCGAATTTCGCGCCGATATTTACCAATCAAGCTCCAGGGATCGGCTGCTTTGGTATTTGGAATGTCAATTGTATCGAGCCATTCCTGGTCGGTCGGATCGCTGCCCGGAATCCAATACAGACGTGGTTGCCTGCGATTCACCACACCCTGCAGCGTCGTCAACAATGCCTGTTGATCACCACTTAAGGATTGGATAGCACCGACATCCAGGTGGTAAGGCTCAGGGAAGTGTGGGAGAGCATGGCCGGAAAATAATTCGGGCTCAGCCGCCAGCGTAAATCGCGAACTGGCTGCTAAGACGCCCAGTCCTGTAACACTGGCATTGAGAAACTGGCGACGGGTTGTATTTAGTAGTCTCATCATGGAGTAAATGTCCCAACGCCGGAATTATATCGCTGACCCACCTATACTCAAGCGAGGAGAAAACACCTGCGAAATATAAGCTTGCTCTGTTTGCTGGCGTTTGCGTTATCGGCCGCTGACGGACCCTACCATCTACTGCAAACAGCCAAAGTTGGCGGCGATGGCGGTTTTGACTACGTCTACGCGGACTCCGGTAATCGCCGACTCTATGTGCCGCGATCCGGCCCCACTAAGCGCATCTCCGTCTTCGATCTGGATACCCTCAAGCCCGTAGAGGACATTCCCGATTTCAGCGCCCACGGCGTAGCGGTTGACCCGAAGTCGCATCACGCCTTCGCCACCAGCAAACCTGTCGCCATGTGGGACGCAAAAACGCTCAAACCGATCAAAACCATAGACGTCCAGGGGAACCCCGACGGGCTTCTCTTCGACCCATTCAACCAACGCGTTTACATCCTTAGCCATGCTGCCCCGAATGCCACCGTCATTAATGCCAAAGATGGATCGGTAGTAGGGACAATCGATCTGGGCGGCGCGCCCGAACAAGCTGCTACCGACGGCAAGGGACACATCTACGTCGACATCGAAGACAAGGACAACGTGGCTGTTGTCGACGCGAAAAGCATGCAGGTGACGGCTCATTACCCGTTGGGCGACAGCAAGACACCAGCCGGTCTGGCGTTTGATGTGAAGAATCAAATCCTCTTTGTCGCCTGCCGCAACCCGGCAGTCAGCGTCATAATGAACGCCCGTGACGGCAAGATCCTTAAGACGTTGCCCATTGGGACCGGGGTCGATGGCGCCGGCTTCAATCCTAAAACCATGGAGGCCTTCAGTTCACAAGGCGACGGCACTCTGACCGTCATCAAAGAGAGCAGCCCGACGGCATTCGCGGTGGAACAGAACGTCCAGACGATGAAGTCTGCCAAGACCATGACAATCGACAGCAAGACGAATAAGATCCTGCTCATCGGTGCAGAATTCGGCCCTGCCCCTGTCCCCGAGACACCGGGCGGCCGTCCGCGCCGAGGTCCGCTGGTTCCCGGGTCGTTTAGCATTCTCGAAGTCGGGAAGTAAGTCAATCTCGCACAGAGCGCGCTCAGGATAGAACCAGATCCACCCCTAGCGGTCGATATCGCCCTGCACGATGCCGCGCCCGGACGTGCCGATGTACACGCGCCCGAATACGCGAGCATCCCCGGAAATCACGCGGGACGAACCATACTGGTGCGAAAAATCATTGATGCGAACGAAGGTCTTCCCGGCATCGATGGAACGGTAAACACATTGGCTCGAAAGGCTGATGAGATAGGTGATCACCTCGCTGTCGTCGCTAGGCGACTGCTGCGAACAACTCGAATCACCGGTCACCTGCCCGACCATGTAAATCGCCGGGTACTTGTATCCCGGAGCGTGCGCGCCAAAACCGAGCTGATAAGAAGGTTGAACTCCGCTGACCTGCTGGAAGGTCATTCCCGAATCGGTAGAGTGGAACAATCCGTTATAGGATGTGAGCCAAAGATCGCCCTCTGCCGCCGATGAGACGGACAGCGAAATCGCATAATCTGTCGGCGCCGACGCTTGAACGAAGTTATGGCCGCCATCGACGCTCACATAAATCGGCGTCTGGCCTTGCGGCCCATACTGAGGGTCGTATATATAGAGCTTTTTCGGATTGACACGATCGGAGTAGACGGAGAGTTGCGAGTAGTTATTAATCTGCGCAGGCGCGCCAGCGGCAGGAGTCCAGGTAGCGCCGTGGTTGATCGAAAAAGCCGGCTGCATGCCCACATCCGAGGAAATCCACAGCAGCGTTGATCCGTCGGCAGAAACGGCAACAGAGCCGCCTCCCAGCTTCACGCCGGCCGGTTGAGTGGCAAAAGGCTGCCAGGTGACGCCGCCATCGGACGAGTACCCTCCCGCCTGCGTCTGGCCATAGGCGGGCGTCCCCACGCGGGCCATGATGAGTGGTTGCCGCTCGGCAAAATCGATGCTGGTGCCGGTGGTGAAACGCGGATTCGCCTGCTGGCCGGCCTTCGGGCTTTGATTCAGATCGAGGTGAGTGAACCCGCCCAGATCTCCCATCTGACTCAACAAATGCGCCGGGCCGGAGGGCGGACTGGCCAGCGCGGTCAGAACCGTTTCCTCAATTCCCGACGCGCCGATCGTCCAACGCGTGGCGTTGCCATGCACGGTTTCGCCGGTTGTAGTAGGCACGCCATCGGCATGTTGCACATCAAGAATTTCCCAAATCGTTTGCCCATCGCCATACAGGACGTGATTCGAGTCGAATGGATCCACCGCCAGGTGATTCAGCCAATTCCCGCCGTCCGCGTACGATTGGCCGAAATTGATCCAGGGCGACTTCTTGTTGCTTCGCATCGCGTTCGTCCCGAGGTTGAACCACGTGATGCCGGAATCGAGGGAGCGGAAAACATCGTCGTAGGGCGAGGGATAATACTTGTTCAAGGTGGTAACCATTACCGCATTGGGATGACGCGGATCGACGGCGACGGAACCGAAGCCATAGGCTCCGCCCGTCGGAGTGGTTTGCGGAGGCGTAATGTTTTTCCAGGTTCCCTGGGGATTGCTCGCCGCCGGCAGAGAGTACGCCCAGACCTGACCGGCATTCGGACCGTAGGGGCCAGAGTGGTCGCAGGAGGGCGCACAGCCGGCTGTGGTGTTCACGCCATATGTGACATAGAGAATGCCGTTTACAAAATCAAGGGCCGTAGCGTTCGGGTAATAACCGGTGGGTTGTCCGGGAACGGGCGCGAATTTCACGCCGCCATCGCTCGAGACATAAAGGCTGGAAAATAAGCCGGTGCCGGGGCTCGAGACGCCGATATAAACGGTTTTTGCGTTCCCGTTGGACGCCGCGCCGCCTGCGGGAAGGAAGTCCTCAAAGACCACGCCCACCTCGGGATCCTCCGGGTTGCTGGTTGGTCCTTTGACAGGAAAGCCTGCCACCTGCTTCCAGGTATGTCCCCCGTCTTGCGATTCCTGCAGACCATTCAGACGAGTGCCGAGATACAAATGCCGGCCGTTAAGGGGATCGATCACCAGACGTTCCCCGATGTTACGCCCGATGTCGTTGCTGCCCAGTTTGAAAGGCAGCGGAACCGGCGTGAAATGGTTCCCCTGGTCGTCCGAGATCAGAATAGCGCCGTTATCGCCATATGAATCGACATACGTGCCGACCGCGAGAATCAGGCGATCCGGGTTATTCGGATCAAGCGCCAGGCTCTCGACGCCTATGTCGAAACCAGAATAGAAGCTGCCGACGAAGTCCAGCAGTGGAACCCAATGCTTATCCTGCATATCCGCGCTCCAGCGATAGGCGCCGCCCACATCCGTCTTGGCATATTTGAGCCCGGGATGCGCGGGATGGAAATAAACACCATCCACGAAACCGCCACCCACGATACGGACGTTCTTCCAGCGGTAGCTTTGCGCGGCGGTGGGGGCCACGGTCAAAGATCGATCAGCATTTTCTTGGGTCTGGCCGGAAAGACAGCAAGCGGCCGCAAATAGAAATAGACCCGCAACGGGGTGCAGATGTCGCAAACGGGGCGTCATGGTTGCTTTACGCCGGCATCAGGATTTTGGTTTCGTCGAAAGAAGTGGCGCGCCCGGAAAAGATGTGACTCATCTTCCTCTGTCGCGCCGGAACGTCGCAGAAAGGTCGAGTGCGGGGCGGCGAACTCGACCGGTCAGCTCGCAGTGAACAGACCCGTGTGGGTCTCAGGTTAAAGAAATGACTGCGGCAGACCACTAATAGCGTTTTGGTCGCCAAACCGCGTCCGCTTTCCAAGCTGAACGGCCGTCCGCCTGCACTACCTCATAGCCAACCTGCAGCAACACTTGCAAATCCTCCACCGCCCTGCTCAGATCCCAAGCGGCCACCCCCGCCGAGGCCCGCTGGGTCGTTTAGCATTCTCGAAGTCGGTAAGTAAGCGAGTGATCCGGGTGGGAACGTCAAGAGTTGGTCAATTCATCGTCCCAACTCATCCTAGTCCTCCAGATCGATGTGCGCTTGACGTAGAATGCTGCGCAGTGTACCGATCGAAACCTCGGATTTCTTAGGCACAATCGCGGTATCAACCACGTCATCCAGATGCCTCACGAACTTGCCATGGCTACCTTTCTGGCTAGTTTCGACAAAGCCTGCCGCCTCTAGCCGTCGCTTGATCTCTCGGAACGGCTCCGGCTTAAGCCGCCCCAACCTTAACCTCAATGGTGCGAATTTGCGGTAAGCGAGTGGCCTGGGGAGGCTCGAAGTGAAGTTCCAGAGCCTCGCCCAAATTGGCGAGCGCCTCTTCCTCGGTCGCGCCTTGGCTGGCAATATCCACCTCCAGGCACTGCGAGACGAACCAATTCCCTTCACGCCAAACGGTCGCAGCAAACGGTCGCGTCATGACGGTATTCTTTCATAGGGCGACTGGGCTTTAACAGCCGGCACTTGTCCATCAACTTGCCGGCAAAGAATGTCGCTCTAACGCACCACGATCCCATTTTGTCAGCTTTGCGGCCGCCCCATAAGAACTCTGCAAAAACTGGAGCAACGCCTCTTCGGGTGATTTCTCTCCGCGCAGATCGTCATAACGCAAAATAAACTCGCCCAGCTTTGCGTCATACCTGGCCGCCTTCGGCTCGATAGCTTCGTCCGCTAGTCCCGCCGGCACAGGCGCCGCATAACAATAGAAAGCGGCTTCGCCATAACCGCCGTTCCCGGGCCAGAAGCCGGTGCTGATCACCTCGTGAGAATAGGCTTCTCGCGTAATTTTGTCGACGCCTTCTTTGGGCGGGGCTACGCGTCCCGAGAAGCGCGTCACCGCCAGATCAAAGCTCCCCTAAAAGAAGTGCACCGGACTGATCTTGCCGATAAACCGCGAAGAAAATTGCGCGAACACCTGTTCAACCTGCACCAGAATGCGCCAAAACCGGTGCGCGCACTCGGCATCATAGGAAGCATGCTCATGGTCTTCCGCAAAAGGGATCGGAGCAGGCAATTCGACCGGCACCGGATGGATTGGAACGGTTACACCCAGCGCCCCCAGACTCCGCTCGTATTCAGCGGAAAAACTGCGGGCGCAGCGGCAAGCACAGCATCGCGCCAGTGCTCAGGCGAAAACGCAGGTCGTGACTCACGAAATCGAATTCGACCTCGAGAAGTTCACGCTGGTAAGGCATAGCCGAAGTACTCAGGCCTCGGGCGCTCACGTACAGCGGGACGTTCCACCAATGCGCCTGGATCGGGCTGAGTGCCAGCCGCGTCTTACCCACAATCTGGGTCCACATGTGCACCGTCTCCGCGGGCTTCTGCCATTCACTCCATTTCAGATCAGGCCAGCTGTTTGCAGCCGCTTGCAATTCGTTCACATCCCCCCTACTCTGCATCCATCATTCGTGGTTTCTTCGAAGGCAAGAGATACATCATCGTCAAGACGATGCAAATTCCCAGGCCAATCCGATAATTCCAGTGCGCCACAACCAGCGCGCCGGTATAGATGAGGCTCGATGCCGCATACTGCCGCCGTAAATGTCTGATGAAATCGCGAGTGAGATTCCTGTCGATCAGTCTGTGTCCCTGGCTCGCATATAACCACATTGCTAGAAATGTAACCGCGGGCAGAAGCAGCCCGAACGCATAGAACATGACCGCCGTGCTGGCGTCGCTTGCGATGCCGACATAGCGGCTCAGCACGGCCGTCGGGAATGGCAGGAACGATATCGACAGCAGGAATGCCAGGTTCAAGAGATTAAACGAATGATTCGTATGTTTGTAAAAACGGAAGATGTAATGGTGATTCGCCCAGTAGATGCCGACGATAACGAAACTCATCAGATAGGCCATATAGGAAGGCCACAGACTGCGTAAGGCATTTGCCAGCGGCGGCGGAGCGGCGGAACGCGACTCCGGAATCGCGAGTTCGAGAACCAGCAGTGTGATCGCAATCGAGAATACACCGTCGCTGAAGACCTCCAGGCGCTGCGTGGTCAACGAGTCAGAGTTCTCGCTATGAGCTTCCGGAATCATACGTGATTCTACCGGCAGAATGCCTGCGGCGTCCAATGCTATTACTGATTGCTCAGTGATACCATTTTTGGCGGACAGCTCTCAATGCCCAGTTCTGTTTCTCTCCGCCAAATGGAGAGCTTTATCGCCGTGGCGGAAGATCTCAATTTCGGCCGTGCCGCCCGACGCCTCCACATTGCGCAGCCGCCTTTATCCCGCCAGATTCAGTCCCTAGAATCAGCCCTTGGTATCGTTCTGTTCCGCCGCAACCGGCGGCACGTCGAGCTTACCGATGCCGGGCAGGTATTCCTGCGCGACACGCGAGCCGTCCTGCAACTCGTGGCATCGGCCCTTGAGAACGTGCAGCAGGCTGCTCACGGAGAAGGTGGTCATCTCAGCATCGGGTTTGAAGGAGTAGCCCTCTACGATGTGATCCCGCGCTCCGTCAAGGCCTTTCAAGATAAGTATCCTGGCATCAACGTGACGCTGCACGACATGAGCAGCGCCGAGCAAACCGCCGCGTTGCATCAGGCCGCATAGCGATCGGTTTTGTCGCCGGAAAAGTGAAAGACTCTAAAATCGCGAACGAGATCGTGTTAAGTGAACCCGTCACGCTGGCGCTTCCGGCCACGCATCCCTTATCCAGGCACAAAGTCGTTCCCGTGTGTGCGCTGGCCGGCGAGCCCATTCTCATGTGTCCGCGCCGCCACAATCCAGCCATGTACGATCACTTGCTGAGCATGTGCCACCGTGCCGGTTTTAATCCAAAGATCGTTCATCAACCCGCTGAAATGCAACTGGTGCTGGGTTTCATCGCCTCAGGCCTGGGCGTCGCGATAGTTCCTGCCGCGCTTCAAAAGCTGCGCCGCTCCGACGTTGTTTACCGACCCATGCGCCCCGCCGGGCCGACTACTGAACTCTCGCTCATTCGCCTCAAGAGCAACGATTCGCTTCTCGTCTCGCGCTTCCGTCAGACTGTCAAAACGCTCACTAGCACCGCGGCTCGAAACGTCGTCACGATTGGTAAATAGCTACTGGCTTTTCGGCCGCCAAACCGCATCCGCCTTCCAACTCGGACGCCCGTCCGCCTGCGCCACCTCATAGCCAACCTGCAGCAACACTTGCAAGTCCTCCACCGCCCCGCTCAGATCCCAATCGGATTTTACTACGTCCGATGGCTGATGGTAATCATGATGGATGTATTGGTTCCGCTTTTCCAATCCGTAACCAGCCGGCTTCCCGCGATAGTCGATGCCTGGACTGGTTTCGAGCGACGGCACGCCCACCCTCGCAAACTCATAGTGGTCCGACCGAAAGTAGAACCCCTGCTCGGGCGCCGTATCGCCAGTCAGAACGCGTCCCTGCTGCGCAACTGCCTTTGCCGTCAAGTCGTCCAGGGTCGAATTGCCCAGCCCAACGATGCTGAGATCGCGCGTGCGGCCCCATCCCCAATTGCTGAAATAGTCCAGATTGATGTTGGCTACGGTCTGGCGTAACGGGTAGAGCGGGTGCTCGACATAATACTTTGCCCCGAGCAGACCCTTTTCTTCTGCTGTCGGCCACAGGAACAGAACAGTGCGGCGCGGTGAAGGATGGAGGCTGCGGAAAGCGCGCGCTAGTTCGAGGACTCCGGCGGTACCGGCAGCATTATCGCTGGCGCCGTGAAAGATCTGATTCCCAACCTGTCCGTGATGATCCCAATGGGCGCTGTAGATGACATACTCGTTCTTCAACTGCGCAGCGCTGCCAGAGATCTTCGCCAGCACGTTGGCAGAGTCGATCTGGCGTACCTGATTCTTGATGTCGAAGGACGCTTGCCCCCGCAGCGGCACCGCATGAAAGCCCGGCTTGGCTGCCGCAGCGCGCAAACTTTCAAGATTTTGCCCCATAGCCGCGAACATTTCCTTCGCGCGATCCATACCGAGCAACGCTTGCGCCTTGACTCTTTGGCGATCGTGCGTGTCCCGCAAAATCATGTTCTCGCGGCTGTAGTTCTGAAACAGATTTGCTCCCGCCTGTTGCATGGAGTAAAGCAGAATCACTGCGGCTGCGCCGTGCGCGTAGGCTGTGTCGAGTTTCGTGCCCGTACGTCCGTAATAAGTTAACGCTCGTCCCGCAAACATCTTGTCGTCGAGCTTAGAAGGGTCGTGCGGGTCCGCTACCGGCGGATCGCCGCTCAACATAACGACGGTTTTTCCGTGTACAGCGATGCCTGCATAATCGTCCCAGTGATACTCGGGCGCGATCACGCCGTGACCCACAAACACCAGGCCTGAGTCCTGCACCGCGACACTTTGGTCAGGTAAAACAGACCACGCTACATAATCCTGACCGGCCGTAATCGCGACTTCTTTGCCGCCCGCCATCACGCGGAGGAGGCCCTTCGAATGCGTGCCCCAAAGCGGCACTCGCTGGATCCATTTACTATCCGGCGCACCCGGTTCGAGCCCGATCTGTTTACATTGCGAGACGAGATACGCGATGCTCTTCTCTTCGCCTGGAGTGCCCGGCAGTCGCCCCGCGTAAGCATCTGACGATAATTCTTTAATCGGCGCCAGCAGGCCTTGTGGAGTAATCAACGAAGCAACCTTCCTGAGGGCGGGAGACTCCGGAGCCGCACCCCAAGACAAACCAGTCAACGAGAGTAGAGAAAGCAAAATCCGTAATCGCATGAATGCCGTTAGTAAGTAAAACTGAGTGTAGTCCAGGATCTCGCTTACGATGCGAGGACCTTTGAATTCTCTCAATCTTTTATCAATCACGTTTGCGATTCCGCAACGCCTGGCTGTGTCTGCTCGTGAATTCGGATTCGACCGGCCTCGATAATCCAGAGCCGACCCGCTATCTGCTCAACTGTCAACATAGTCAGGAATGCAGCAACAAGCCTCAGTAAAAGGTTTAGCGAAGCACTCCTGGGAAGACGGAGAACGGCGATCCCTGCAGTTCTATGCGGTGGAAAGTGAACAACATCCGCAAAGTCCAAATCAAGCGAGAGAAGGCAGCGCTGTTCCCGAATACACGCATGGTAAATTACCTCATCAGTCGCACCGCTGAGTTTCTCCTGTATGACGGTCTCGACATCATGCTTCGCTTGGAGGAAGAGTTCCACTGATCGCGAATCGAGATTCTCGTCAAGTTTGAACTTCACGCAGCACTACTACCGGGTAAGTCGACAAACCGTTCGCGACTCATCTCGGCACCGTAGGCGATGGCAGCAAGAACATCTTCACGTCTAAGTTGCGGGTAGTCGTCCAGGATCTCGTCGAGAGTTGCGCCTGACGCTAGAAAATCAAGCAGCAACGACACCCAAATCCGGGTGCCGCGAATGCACGGTTTGCCGAAGCAGATTTGTGGATCAATCGAGATTCTAGTCAGAAGCTCATTCATCAACGCTACTCCATTTCTCTCAGATTATCAGCCGGTTCGTTATGAGAAGAAGGCTAGGCGCTCACGTCAGATACTATGCTTGCGTGCTGAAACAGTTAACGCTGGCGCGGGTCAGCCAAGAGAGGTGATATGAAGATCGGCTTTGTTGGATTGGGAAAGATGGGCACGGGGATGGCGCATAATCTGCTGGCGGCGGGACACGAACTGGTGGCCTACAATCGCTCGCGGGAGAAGGCCGAGGCACTGGGGCGAGAACGGGTGCGTGTGGTAAATTCGCCGGCGGAGGCGGCTCGTGGGGTAGAAGCGGTCGTTACTATGCTGGCTGATGACGCGGCGTTGAATGACGTAGTGTTCGGCGCGGAAGGGCTCGCAGCCGGTCTGGAAAAGGGCGCGGTACATGTCTCTTCGAGTACGATCAGCCTGGCCCTCGCGAGACGGCTGGCGGAAGAACATGCGAACCGTGGGCAGGAATTCCTCAGCGCTTCGGTGTTTGGTCGACCCGACGCGGCCGAGGCAAAAAAGTTAATCGTGGTGATGGCGGGGGAAGAGAAGACGGTCGAGCGCTGCCGTGCATTGGGAGAGGCGATCGGGCGGCAGACGTTTGTGGTGGGTTCTGAGCCGTGGCAGGCGAATGCGGTGAAACTTGCGGGGAACTTTATGATTGCGAGCATGCTCGAAAGTTTTGGAGGAGCGTTTGCGGTGATGGGCAAAGCCGGCATTGAGAGCCACACTTTTCTGGAGGTGATGGTCGAACTGTTCGGTTCGCCAATCTACAAAAATTATGGAACGAATATTGCGGATCAGAAATTTGAGCCGGCCGGATTTGCTTTGAGGCTGGGACTGAAGGATGTGAAGCTCGCGATGGAGGCAGCGGAAGCGTTAGAGGCCCCGCTGCCGGTGGCAAGTGTGATCCGCGATCATTTGATCGATGCGTTGGCGCATGGGCAGGAGAAAATGGACTGGTCGAGCGTGGCGCTCGTAGCGGCGCGACATGCCGGATTGGCGAGTTCTAAGAGTTAGCTCATGGCCAAGTCTGATTTTGGGGTGGCGCGCGCAAGGTTTCGCGAGTTACATGAGAGTGGTTGTTTCGTCGTTCCAAACCCGTGGGACATCGGCACCGCGGTTTATCTGCGGCACTTAGGCTTTCAGGCGCTAGCCACTACCAGTTCCGGGCTTGCTTTCTCGCGCGGGCTGCCGGATGCTGCCTGGGCGGTGCCTCGTGATGCCGTGCTGGCGCATATCGCAGAGATCGTCGAGGCCGTCGATTTACCGGTCAATGCGGATTTTGAATCGGGCTATGCGCATGAACCGGAGGCGGTGGCCGAGAACGTTCGGCTGTGCGTACAGACCGGTGTGGCCGGGCTTTCGATTGAAGATGCCACGGGAGACGAGTCGCATCCGTTGTATGATCTCGCGCTCGGGGCGGAACGGATCAAAGCCGCTCGCCGGGCAATTGACGAAACGCAGAGCGGCGTACTTTTGACGGGGCGCGCGGAATGCTTTCTGGTTGGGCATCCTGACCCGTTTCGAGAAGCGGTGCGGCGTTTGGAAGCGTATGCGAACGCGGGCGCGGATGTGCTGTATGCTCCAGGCGTCAGCGACCCTGAGGAGATCAAAACGTTAGTCGAAGCGATGCGCCCGAAGCCGGTGAATGTTCTGATGAGTGCGAACACCGGCTTGAAGGTGGATGATTTAGCAGCTATGGGAGTGCGGCGCATCAGCGTCGGGTCATCGCTCGCGCGCGCGGCTTGGACTGGGTTTATCCGAGCGGCACAATTGATTGCGGAGCAAGGGAGTTTTGCCGGATTCGACGGCAACGTGCCGTTTGCGGAGTTAAACGACTTTTTCAGGAAGCCCTAATTCGCTGCGAACTCCGCGATGGAGCGTACGCCTCCGAGCGCCGCGCTGAGTTCGCCGGGCAGATCGTGCCGCAAGCCCAGATACTCCGGATTGTTGAAACTCACCCAAACGCTCTCACGCGGATCTTCCCATATCAGAAGCTTTAAAGGGAGATCAATGGCCAGCGTTGGCGCACGCAGCATGAGAGGTGTGCCGGTTTTCGGATCGCCGAAGATCATCAGCTTAGTATTCGGCATCTGCAAGCCGGCTTTCGCGGCCTCGCCGCTGTGGTCGATCAGGGCGAACAAGTGGATGCCCTTTTTTTCGAGCAGGCCAGTCACTCGCTTCACTGCCTCTTCGACTGAGTGGCGACAGGGGAGAGTAGTAATTCCGTCTCGTTCCATCGCGAGGCGAAAGTCCTAAGCTTTCATCTCGCGCAAAGTTTTACCCACGGCTCCTGGGCCGAAATCGATCCTTGCTTGAGCGATGGGCAAACCGACTACTTCGATGCGCTTGAGATCCGCTGTGCCCAGCCCCGCTGCTTCGGCCAGCTTCAAGGAGTTGTCTCCCCGAATGAAGGGGGAGCTGCCGCGATCGGATTTGGGGTCGTAGCTCATAACGGCCATGCCAACCGCATCTACGCAAACCGGATTGCGGCCCGCCAGGATGACGCCCGGCGACATCTTCTCCAGACCTTTCAGCCACGGACCTTCCCCGCCCCGGACGGTTTCGACACCATCCACAATGGCGAGATCGATCGGCCGAATACCCACTTGATCCACCGCCACGCGCGGCACACGATAGCCTGGATCGCGCGGCGAATTTGGATGTAGTTCTGCGTCGACTCCTGAGGGCGCTTTTGTTGTGCCGGTATGCAGTACATCGCCCCGCTCTTTGGTCGGCGACTCGTTCCCGCTTGCCCCACAATCACTGCCGTAGAGCGCACAGGGCGTATTGCCGAAATTGTTTTTCATCGACATCGTCACGCCTGCGATCCAATGATTCTTCAGCTTGGCCAGAGACACATACGTGTCGCACTCGGTGTACGCCTTGTTGATCGTGTACGCGGGGTACATGTAACCGCCCCAGGGCACGCGCAAGCGCACGTACTGCTTGTAATTCCCGAGGTTCTGCACGTTCTCCCACTCAACCTTCGTGCCGAGATTATTGATCGCGTTTACATCGAGTCCATAACGCGCCCACAGTGCAGGATCCTGCGTCGCGGGAAAGAAGCTCTCGATCAGCCGCACACGTTTAGCACCGGCTTTTGCCATCAGGTAAACGACGTCCGCTACTGTCTGACCGTTTGTCCGGTAGGGCAGCTCGGGTGTCAAAGGAAAGTTTTTTGGATTCCCAGTGAGATTCAATTTGATCGCGACCGTCTTGCCGCGCACCAGCTTGTCGATCCCGCCAATCTGCTGAAAGGCGCTGGCGAGCTGGGCCTGGAAGTTGCCGTAATCGCGGCATCGCACGATCGCGACGCTACTCGCCGGAGCTGGGATCGCCTGTCCCAGCCTGGGCAGCGCCACGGCCGTCGCAGCCGCCGTTCCCGCAGCCAATAAATCGCGTCGAGTCAAAGTAGATGTGTCGGTGTTTCCCATCACACGCTCCTCTCCCCTACTCTCTCACGTTCGAGCAGCCGTTGCTTGCGTTCTAATCCCCAGCGATAGCCACCCAACTGCCCGTCTCCTCTGAGCACGCGGTGGCAGGGAATCACCAGCGCTACGGGATTTGTCGCACAGGCGTGTCCCACGGCGCGCGCCGCCGCCGGCTGGCCAATCGCCGCTGCCACTTCTGCATAGGAGTGAACCTGCCCGGACGGAATGCTTTGCAAGAAGTTCCACACCCGCCACTGAAAGGCCGTCCCGCGCACATCAAGCGGCAAATCGAGACTCACTGCTTCGCCATTCAGATAGCGTGTGAGCGCATCGATCCACAAATGAAATTGCTCGGGGTATGGCTTCGCCAGTTTCGTCAGCTGTCCCTGTGGGAATTCATTTCGCAGCTGCCCGGCGAGCTGTTCCTCATTCTCACCAAACTGGACGAAACAGAGCCCGCGATCTGTTGCTCCGAGCGCCAACCAGCCAAACGGCGTCAGTTCAGAGGCCCATGAAATCGAAATCTTCGCTGCGCCTTGCCGGTAGGCCCCCGGCGTCATTCCAAGTCTCGAATCCACGCGCTCATAGACGCCGCGGCTCGATCCGAAGCCGGATTCGTAAGTCGCATCCGTCACTGATTTGCGATTTCGTAATTGCTCTTTCAAAGTTTCCATGCGGCATGCCTCGATGTATTGTTTCGGTGTGAGCCCTACCTCCGCCTTAAACTTCCGCTGCAGGTGAAACGGGCTAAAGCCGGCTCGTTGAGCCAACTTGTCCAACGTGAGGCGTTCGCCCGTGTTGCTTTCGGCACGGATAAACGCGCACAGATTCGCTACCCAGTTTTGTTCCGTCGTGCTTTGTTTGGCGTCCACAATCCGATACTAGATGGCAATGGAAAAGCTTGCTATCCGGTTCTTGCGTTTTTGAATGTTCCGATATGATCGAAAGCGACGTGAATGTTACTTCTCTGACTCGACGAAGTCTCTGCCAGACCCTCGCCAGCACCGCCGCTCTCCGGCTTTTGAGCGCACAGGGTACTCATAATCCAAGGGTTTTAGCTCAGCACCCAGACTCATTCAATAGCAAGAGCGGCGTCAATCGTCACATGTTTCTGGCGCTGAACAGTGTGCTCCTCAATAACCGGGTTGGATGGCCGGAGTTCCCGCATGTAGCGGCGCAGGCCGGGTTTCCCGGCACGGACGTCATGCTGAAGGACGCCTTCGCAGCGGGCGCGCCGGCCACCAATGCCTTGCTTTCACAACTGAAACTGCGTCCTGCCGCGATCGATTTTCCGGTCGAGTTCCGCAAAGATGAAGTCACCTTCGAAGCCGGCCTGGCAGCCCTTCCGCAACAGGCTGCCTTTGCCGCGGCGATTCATTGCCCGCGCATGGTGACTTACATCATGTCGTCGAGCGATACGCCCAAAGACGAACTGCGCAAGCTTTACAAACAACGCTTCACACAGTGCGCCCGCTTTCTTGCCGAATCGAATGTGCGGCTTGGGCTCGAGTTTCTGGGACCCCTGCATTTGCGGAAAATGTTCAAACATGAGTTCATCTGGCGTATGAACGAGATGTTGGAATTCGCGAAAGAATGCGGTCCGAATGTAGGATTGCTGCTCGATGCCTGGCACTGGCATCATGCCGGAGCAACCACCGATGACATCGTCGCAGCGGGACGCGACCGCATCGTCCACATCCATTTTGACGACGCGCCAAATTTGCCGCCAGACCAGATTCGCGACAATCAGCGTCTGCTCCCGGGCGAAGGCGTGATTAATCTCACTGGCTTCTTGCAGGCTCTGCAGAAGATCGGCTATAACGATGCGCTCAGCGTCGAAGTTTTCGGCCGTCTGAAAGACGTGCCCATAGCGCAAGCCGCCCAGATGGGTTACGAAGCTTCGCTGAAAGTGTTTCAGAAGGCCGGCGTACCCGAAGGTTAGTTTCTTCTCGTCGCAAAATTGCAATCCCAAATCACTCCGTTGAAGACGTGGTCCGGTGGAGGTTCCATAGACTCCAATCGCTTCGCTCATGGTTTCCGTGCTTCCGGTTTGAGAGCCACTGGCGTGGCTCATGGCTCTGGATCCTGCGTCTTCATCGGATTCAGCGGCTCGAAGAGCCATGGCAACTCCCTTACAGCAAGCGGAAGTTTCAATTTTGCGAAGAGAAGCGTTTAGAAGAGGGTCAGCTGTTGCTTCCTTTTGCCCTCGGCGAGGCGTCCGCCGAGTGATGGCGAAATGGCCCGCTCATAAGCGACGACCCGCGCAAAATCAGCTTCCGGCTCGCGCCGCTGCTCAACCGTCCGAACTAACTGCTCCAGGCGGCGGAGACCATCCAGCTTCTCCGAGCGATCGAGCTTAGCGGCATCGAGCGCCCGCCACAAAACCGCGAGCGATTCGTCATAGGTTTTCAGCGGCACAGGAAAAGGATGCCCATCTTTGCCGCCCAGCGCAAACGAGAACCGCGCCGGATCGGAAAAGCGGCTGGACGCGCCATGCACCACCTCCGCTACCAGCGCCAGCGTCTGCAAAGTGCGCGGCCCTAAATTTTCGACCAGCAGCAGCGATGCGAAATCGCGCAACTGCCGTTCATAGCTGACCGCCAGGACCGCGCCCAACCGTTTTAAATCTACATCTCTGGCGCGTACGTCATGGTGCGAAGGCATAGTCAGCTGCCGCAGTTCCTGCAAGGTGCGCTCGGGCTTTTCACGCGCAATCTCGAGCAAAGCTTCTTGCGCCGGTGTAGCGCGCCTGTCAACCAGGTTCAGAATTTCGCCTTCACTCTCGCCGACGATGGCGCTGTGCGGTTCGCATATGAAATCACGCACGTTCGCCGAGTGCCAGTGGTAGCGTCGCGCAAGCCCGGTATCCGCGTTCATACCCTGCTGCACAACGGCCCACTCACCTGTGGCCGTTACGACGAAGTTGTGGAGGTAAATCTGGAAACCGTCGTTGATGGCGTTGTTGTCGATCTTGGCCGTCAGCCGGCTCGCTCGCACCAGCGCTCCGCGGTCCAAACTGTGCTGGTCCGCCCGCTCGCGCAGTTCATCCGGAGTACGCCGCGATTGCTTGCCGCGGCCGCCGCAGATATAGATGCCGAGCTCGCGCGATTTTGGATTTAATCCGCGCTTCAAGGCCGCCATCACGGAAGTCGTAATGCCGGAAGAGTGCCAGTCCATACCCATCACCGAGCCGAGTGCCTGAAACCAGAAAGGATCGCTCAACCTCGACAGAAACGCGCTCGTGCCATAGGCATGCACCACGCTTTCGACGATTGCGCTGCCCAGCTTTTCCATGCGTTGCGCGAGCCAAGGCGGCACGCGGCCATTATGCAGCGGCAAATCGGCAAAGCCGGAGCGTTTCATCTCTTCTCATCCTAAGCCGGGCTATGCTGTGACTGCATGGATCCCTTGGCCGAATACTCTTCGCGTCTCGAACGCTTTCGCGCCGCCGGACACTTGCTGGAAAAACGCTTCATCGTCCTCGGGAACTGGCGGCTCGTCATCGGAATCTCTGCCGCCGTCTTAGCTTGGCTGGTCTTCGCGTCGAAACTCCTTCCGCTCGCCTCGCTGCTAGTTCCGCTGTTCGCCTTTATCGCGCTGGCGATTTGGCATGGACGAGTGATCCGGCAGCGATCGCTCGCACAACGAACTGCCAATTACTACGAGCGCGGCCTGCTGCGCCTGAAAGACCAGTGGACCGGCACCGGCATTGCCGGAGAGCGCCATCGCGATCCCGCGCACGTCTATTCGGAAGACCTCGATTTGTTCGGCAAAGGCAGCCTGTTCGAACTGGTGGCGACTACGCGGACTGCGGCGGGTGAAAACAAACTCGCCGGCTGGCTACTGAAGCCCGCGGACCGGGCTGAGATCGCCGATCGCCAGCAGGCGGTCGCTGAGCTTCGCCCCGAACTCCAATTACGCGAAGACATTGCTCTGCTGGCCGAAGATGTCCAACCAGATGTCGAAGTCTATGCCATGGGTAACTGGGGCAGCGCTCCGCACGTTCATTTTCCTGCCTTCCTGCGGCCGGTCGCGATCCTGCTGGCCGTGGCCGGTGTCGCCGCAGTGATCGGCTTCTTTGGGACCGTGCTGCCGGTCTGGCCCTTACTGTTGATCCTCGCCTGCGACTTCTCGCTGATCTTTTTCTTTCGCACGCGAGTTAAATCGGTACTCGAAAAAGTGGAAGCCTCCGGACGTGACCTGAAGATTCTGTCAGCGTTAGTAGAACGGCTCGAGGGGGAGCAATTTCAATCGCCGCGCTTATATCAGCTCTTGGACGCGCTGCGCACCACAGGGCCACCCGCCTCACGCCGCATTCGCCAGCTTGGACGCATTGTGGACTGGCTCGATTCGAGCGACCACATCATCGTCCGTATTCTGCGCCCGCTGGTTCTCTGGCAGGAACAACTCGCCATCTCGTTCGAAAAATGGCGCGCCATCTCCGGGCCTTTCATTGGTCAATGGGTGGAAGCGGTGGCCGAGTTTGAGGCTCTCTCGTCACTCGCTGCGCTCGCCTTCGAACGGCCTTCCTGGGCGATGCCTCAGTTGCTCGAAACAGATGAAGCTCAATTCGAAGCCAAGGCGCTGTGTCACCCGCTGATCCCTGCGGCGACCTGCGTGCCAAACGATCTTTCGCTCGATCCCAATCGCCGGTTGCTGGTTGTGAGCGGTTCCAATATGTCGGGCAAAAGCACTCTGCTGCGCGCTGCTGGCTTGAACTCGATTCTGGCCTGGGCCGGAGCTCCGGTGGCCGCTAACTCGCTTTCTCTTTCGGCACTGCAGATCGGCGCGTCGATACGCATTAACGATTCGCTGCAAGATCATCGCTCCCGTTTCTTCGCGGAAATCAGCCGCATCCGACAGATCGTGGACCTCACCCGGGATGGCCGGCCTGTGCTCTTCCTGCTCGATGAGCTGCTCAGCGGAACCAATTCGCATGATCGGCGCATTGGCGCCTCCGGCATCGTCCGCGAGTTACTGCGGGCGCATTCCGTCGGGCTGATTACCACGCATGACCTCGCTTTAGCTCACATCGAGAACGATGTGCATGCGGGCGTGGTAAATGTTCATTTCGATGATCAAATGCATGACGGCCAGATGGTCTTCGACTACAAATTGAAGGCAGGTATTGTCACCCGGAGTAACGCTATCGAGCTGATGCGCGCTGTGGGGCTCGAAGTCTAACGTCATACTGATATCAGTATGAAGCGATCGGCAGCAGTCATTGGAAGCGGCCCCAACGGGCTGGCTGCAGCGATTGTACTCGCGCAGGCAGGGCTCGATGTAGAGCTTCACGAGACCGCCCCGGAAGTCGGCGGCGCAACCCGTTCCGGTGAACTGACGCTACCCGGATTCATCCACGATCTTGGTTCGTGCGTGCATCCCATGGCGCTGACTTCGCCCTTTTTTTCCACCCTGCCGCTGCAGGAATTCGGGTTGCGCTGGATCTTTTCTCCGGCCGAGCTTGCGCATCCGCTGGACGATGGCACGGCGGTCACGCTAGAGCGCGAGGTGGATGACACGGCATCGCAATTGGGTAGCGATGGTCTGGCTTACAAGAGGCTCTATGAGCCGCTGGTAAAAAACTGGGCCACGCTGGTGAGAGAAACACTGCGGCCCATCACGCCTTTTACCCGGCATCCGATAATGATGGCGCAGTTCGGGGTGCGGGCCATCCAACCGGCTAGATTTTTGCTGCATTCGATCTTCCGGCAGCGACGCGCGAAGGCGCTGGTGGCGGGATCCTGCGCGCATTCCTGCCTGAAACTCGAATCGCCGTTGAGCGCGGCTTTCGGCATGATGCTAGGTAGTAGCGGTCATGCGGTGGGCTGGCCCATTCCGGAAGGCGGATCGCAACGACTCGCCGACGCGCTCGCCGCTCTGTTTAAATCTTTGGGCGGCCGCATCAGAACCAGTTCTCGCGTGGCGCGGCTGGATGATTTGGGCGGTCCCGACCTGACACTCTGCGATGTGACCCCGCGCCAGTTTCTGACTCTGGCTGCACATCGTCTTCGCCCGTCGTTTCAAAAATTGCTGCAGCATTTCAAATATGGACCTGGCGTGTTCAAAGTGGACTGGGCGTTGCGCGAGCCCATTCCCTGGAAGGCTCCCGCCTGCCGCCGCGCCATCACTGTGCATCTTGGCGGGTCCGCGGAAGAGATCGCCGCTTCCGAACGCGCCGCCGTCGACGGATGCCGCCCCGAAAAGCCATTCGTGCTGTTGACGCAGCCGAGCCTTTTCGATCCTTCGCGCGCGCCTGCCGGTCAGCACACCGCCTGGGCCTACTGCCACGTTCCAAACGGCTGGACCGGCTCCGCACTCGCGCAAATGGAAGGGCAGATCGAACGCTTCGCCCCTGGCTTTCGCGATTGCGTTTTAGCACGCTCGGTGCAAAATGCAGCCGACATGCAGCGCTGGAACGAGAACCTGATCGGCGGCGACATCAACGGCGGTGCATTGAGCATGACGCAATTCATCACCCGCCCGACCTGGCGCAATTATGGGACGCCATTACGTGGGGTTTACTTCTGTTCTTCCTCCACACCGCCTGGTGGGGCGGTTCATGGCATGTGCGGATACTGGGCCGCCAAACGCGCGTTGAAATCCCTTAAATCCGCTTAATTAGCTACCGACCTTCTCGCGCTTCGAGACGAGTTTCATATCTACTCCGCCCTTGTCGGTATCGACATGACTGCTGATGGTCAGTGTTGCTTTGTCGGGCGAAAGCTCCCAGCGGTCGGAAATCTGTTCCGCCTCGCCTTGCGCATTGTTCATGCTGGTTCGAATGACGAGCACCGGACCATCCCAGAAGCATTTGCTCTCAGCTTCGCGCCCATTAATTACGTTCTTTGTCACGGAGCCATCGGTGAAGTAAGTGGCGTCTGTTGCATTCGTCTTGTCGCCGTTGGTCTGGATGGTGTGAACATTCAGCGTAGGCTCATGATCGTCAACAATACGCACGACCAGGCCCGGCATTTTGAAGCCGTGGAAATCGCTCAATTCTTTTTCCATACGCCAGCGGCCGGAGAAATCTGTCTGGGGAAGAGCGCCGGGCGCGCGCTGCGCCTGGGGCCACGCGACCAGCGGAGCGGCGGCTAGCAAGAAAACGGAACGACGTGAAAGAAACATGAATATCCTTGAGTTTGGCTCATTCCCATGATAATGGTGCTTCGCCTGCCCGGCTCACGATTCGCTACTGCGACCAGCACCACTTTCCTTTGCCGGATGGCCACAAATTTCCGATCACAAAATACCGGCTGTTGCGGGAAGCGCTGCAGAGTAGTCGCGATTTTCAGCTGGAGCCGTCTCAGCTAGCGACGCGACGAGACATCCTGCGGGTACACGCTCCCGAATACGTTGACGGCTTCTGGACCGGCACGCTCGATCGGCAAGTCATGCGCCGGATTGGCTTTCCCTGGTCGCAGGAACTGGTAACGCGCACGCTCGCCAGCGCGGGCGCCACTTTGTTGTCTGCTCAAACCGCGCTTGAAAATCATTTCGGCGGTACGCTAGCGGGCGGCACGCATCATGCCTTCCGCAGTGAAGGCTCCGGCTTCTGCGTGTTCAATGATTTGGCCGTCTCGATCGAATGGGCGCGCGCCGAAGCAGGCATCAAACGAGCTGCGGTGGTGGATCTCGATGTCCACCAAGGCGATGGGACGGCTTCGATCTTCCACAACGACCCCGGGGTGTTTACTCTCTCGCTGCATGGCGCACGCAACTTTCCGTTCCGCAAGCAAAAGAGCACGCTTGATGTGGAACTCGAGGACGGCCTGGATGACGAACGCTATCTTTCGCTGCTGCGCACGGCGCTCGCCCAAGTCTGGGACTTCGCGCCGCAAATAGTCTTCTTTCAAGCGGGCGTTGACGCGCTGGTTACTGACCGGCTGGGACGATTGGCATTAACTATGCCAGGGCTGTTGGAACGCGACCACCTGGTGATTGGCGCGGCACGCGAACAGCGTATTCCGCTCGTCATTACCATCGGCGGCGGCTACTCCGATCCTATCGAACGAACGGTGGAGGCGAACGCGCAAACCTTTCGCATCGCTGCGCAAATTTATCTGGGCGGTGACTCGCCCCAACCCAGTTCCGTGCCTGAACCGTAGGTAAACGCGCGGTCGATCAAGCGCCCCGTTTGATCTTCGTGACCCACGCAATGAAACGCGCCGGCGCCGGGTGTGCCGAAACGTAAGTCAGTCAGGTCGAATCTTGTGCCGTGCGAATGCTCACCTGATACCGGCTGGATCGACCAGACTGGAAAGCGGGCAAAATACAAAAAGTAGCGAAAAGGGTCTTGCGACCGCGCCTGCGTAAGACTTGCCGACACGGGAGGCTTGTAGTAAACGGCAGCCTCCTCGGGATTCAGCTGGTCGAGCGCATTAGCGCTGAGTTCCCGGTAAGTCGCAGGAGTTTCGATAATCGCGGTCCAATGTAGTGGATTAAATCCATCGGGCAACGCAGCCACCTGCAGAGGCGGTACGCCTTCATAGAGGCGTGTGTCGAGTTGCGCGACGACACGATTGTGCAGCACAGTGCGGCCCACATCGAACGCCAGGAAGAACAGGAGAGCCAGGATAGCCAGCGAACGTCCAGGGGTCACACGCCGCTCGCCGATCTCGCGATTTACTAACCCGGAAAAAAGCGGCCAGACTGCTGCGATCATTAACGCCAGTAAAATCCAGACATCAAAGAGTCCGTTGATATCGAGATGAAACCAGCGCGAGGAAAAAGGAATTAGCGGACGAACGCCATAGCTGTTCGTCCAGTCGAGCAGAAGATGACTCGCCACACCGAGCAGGCAGAGCAGGAAGGCGCGCAGCCAAGGGAGTCGCTCGCGAAACAACCCGGCGATCACCAGCACGCACAGCGCGGCCATGGCGGGCGCGCCGAAGAACGAATGCGTGTAGCCGCGATGCACCTGCAGATAGCGAAAGGCGCCCAGCCGGGTGGCGATAATATCGGCGTCGGGCGCATTGGCCGAAAGCACTAGCAGCCAGACCGCTCGGGGACAGAAGCGATCGAAGCCAGCGCGCGACAATGCGAGACCGGTCAACGAATGGGTTACATTGTCCACGAAAAATCAGGCGTAAGCGGGAACAGCGACCAGGGAGCGTTCACGCGCCAGATATTCGGGAGGAACCAGCAAGGTGAGGGCATCGGGCAAAAGCTCAATCGAGGCGGTCAGTTTTCCGGCCAGTTCGCCATCCACCTGCACGTAGACATCGGCATCTGGGTGGCGGAGGCAGGTGACTGAGCGGCCACGCAGAAAGGTGCAACCGTCCATGCGGTGCGCCTGGCCTGTCGCAACTCCGAGCAGATAAGCGAGATAACGCACGCTGACCGTGCCTCGGAAGAGCACGATTTCAAAATCGTCCCGCAGAAGCGAGGCGCGCCGGGCGATTTCGAGATCACCGCCATAGTTGCGCACACGGCTCACCAGCGCAAAACTCGCTTCGTACCTCTGGCCATCGACCCGAATTTCAAATTCATGCAAAGGCCGGAAGACCTGCGAGAATCCACCGAAATAGTAAGCCAGCTTTCCCGCCATGGCCTTTAGATCGAGGTTCAAGTGATAAACAATTTCCGCATCGAGGCCAGCGCCAGCCATGCATACAAACGATCGGGCTCGCTCGCCCTCGCTTTGCAAAGAGCCGACACCGATACGGCAGCGCTGCAACGAGGAGATGCCGGCCGCCACTCGCCCAAGATTCATCGGTAGGCGCATCTCGCGGGCCAGAACATTCGCTGTGCCGCCCGGCATGATGGCCAGCGGGACGGTGGAATGAAGCATGCCGGAGATGACTTCGTTGATAGTGCCGTCGCCACCCGCCGCGATGATGAGATCGCATCCGGCTTCAATTTGGCGGCGAGCCAACGTACCGGCGGTGGCAGGCGCCGTAGTAGCCACCAGAGTGGCATCGATGCCCTGTGCCGCAAGCGTAGCGACGCTCCGTTCCAGCTGATGAAGGTGGCGTGAGATCGCCCGCGCGACGGGATTATAGATAATGGCGGCGCGACGGGCGCTGAAAGAGTCCAACCCTATATTGTAAGCGGCAAACGATCCATCATTATGGTTTTAGGAATGAAAGAGTCTCCTGCCAAACGAGTCGAAGAACTGAGAGAAGAACTGGAACAGCACGAGTACCTCTATTACGTGCTGGACGAACCGGCGATTTCGGATGCCGAGTTCGACAAACTTTTGCGCGAGTTGCGCGATCTGGAAGAAAAACATCCAGACCTAAAGACAGCCGATTCGCCCACGCAACGCGTTGGTGGCCAGCCACGCGAAGGATTCGTCAAAGTAACGCATAGCTCTCCGATGTTGAGCCTGGATAATGCGCTCAACGAAGACGAATTGCGCGATTTTGACGCCCGTGTGCGCTCTCTGCTGAAGTCGGAAGGCTTCGCGTATGTCGCCGAGCTGAAACTCGATGGTCTCTCGATGGCCGCGCAGTATGGCAGTGACCAGTTGCAGCGAGCCATCACGCGAGGCGATGGGCGGGTGGGCGAGGATGTCACCGAAAACGCGCGCACCATTCGCTCGCTGCCGATGCGCATTCGCCATCCGGCAGCGAAGCTGCAAATCGGCGAAAGCGCGTTCGAGGTGCGCGGCGAAGTGGTGATGCAGCGGCGGTCGTTCGAAAGACTGAATGAAGAGCGCGAGCAGGCCGGTTTGCCTCGTTTCGCCAATCCGCGCAATGCCGCGGCAGGCGCCTTACGCGCCCTTGATCCGGGAGTCACAGCGGCGCGCCAGCTCGATTGTTTCACCTATTTCTTGCTGCGAAATGGCCGCCCGCTGCTGCCTTTTCATTGGGAAAACCTGGAAGCGATGAAGAACGCGGGCTTTAAGGTGAACGCCCACCGCCGGCAATGCCCTGATCTCGATGCACTGCTCGCCTTTATCCACGAATGGAGCGAGAAACGGGATTCCCTGCCCTATGAAATCGACGGCGTGGTAGCCAAAGTCGATTCGATCGAGCAACAGGAGAAGCTAGGCTGGACGGCCAAAGCGCCGCGCTGGGCGATCGCTTTTAAATATCCGGCGCGGCAGGCAAACACAGTGCTGGAGAATATTGAAGTGCAGGTGGGCCGCCTGGGCAATCTGACCCCAGTCGCGCATCTGAGGCCGGTCACTTTAAGCGGCGTCACCGTAGCCCGCGCCACGCTGCACAACGAAGACGAAATTGCACGGCTAGGTGTCGCAATCGGCGATACGGTGCTGGTGGAACGCAGCGGCGATGTAATTCCCAAGATCGTGCGCGTGGTGGAACAAGGCACGGATCGGAAGCCGTTCCGGATGCCCACCCACTGTCCGATTTGCGGCGGTCACGTGGTGCGGGTGGAAGGCGAAAGCGCCAGCCGCTGCGTCAACTCGAATTGCCCGGCCCGGTTGCGCGAATCCCTGTTGCATTTTGCCTCGCGCGGTGTGATGGATATCGATGGGATGGGCGATGCGCTGGTCGATCAACTGCTCGAACGCGGCCTGGTGCGCAACGTTGCCGACCTGTATAGTCTGACGCTCGACCAATTGCTCACGCTGGAACGCATGGGCAAAAAATCCGCCGGCAAAATCTTGCAGAATCTCGAGCACAGCCGTTCACAGCCACTGCCGCGAGTGATCAATGGGCTGGGCATTCCATTCGTAGGCGAGCGAACAGCGCAACTGTTAGCCGCCCACTTCGGCAATCTCGACGAGATCGCTTCGGCGAGCGAAGAAATGCTGCAAGAAGTCGGTGAAGTCGGTCCGAAGGTGGCCGAATCGATTCGGCAGTTTTTTACGGAAAAACAAAATTGCGAGTTGCTCGATCGCTTGCGCGCAGCAGGCTTGCAATTTACGGGTCCGAAACAGACAAGGGCTCCAGTGGGTCCACTGGCCGGCAAGACTTTCGTCATCACAGGCACCTTGCCCACTCTGAAACGCGAAGAAGCCAAAGCCAAGATCGAAGAAGCGGGCGCTAAGGTGGCGGGCTCGGTCAGCAGCAAAACAAGTTATGTGCTCGCCGGGGAAGAAGCGGGTTCCAAACTCGACAAAGCCAAAGCACTGGGAGTGCCCATTCTGGATGAAGCGGGATTGTTCGCTATTCTGAACTCGGAGAAGTAGCGCGCCTATGGCTGATCCATCCCCCTCCTATGTCCTTCTGGCATCACATCGTCGATCTTCTGCTTACCTGGGGACCTTATGGGCTGTTGCTGCTTTCGGCGCTCGACTCGATTGGCCTTCCAGTGGTGGGCGGAGTGGACGCGCTGCTGATCGCAGTCGCGACGAATAAACCGTCCCAAGCCTATTTCGCGGCTGTATGCGCCATTGCCGGATCGCTGGCCGGCAGCCTGGTTCTGTTTCGCATCGCGCGCAAAGGCGGCGAAGTGGTGCTCGCGAGGCACATCTCCGGACGCATGGGCGCGCGGCTGCATCTCTGGTTTCAGCGGTATGGCTTAGTCACGGTGTTTGTGCCGGCGATCTCGCCGCTGCCACTGCCCATGAAGATCCCCGTGTTCTGTGCCGGGGCGCTCGACGTGAAGATTACTTATTTCATTTTTGTGGTGCTCACCGCCAGAGTGATACGATACTTCGCGCTGGCCTACCTGGGCAAAGAGTATGGTCACTTCACCGCTCAATACCTGCTCGCGCATGGAGTTTTAATTGGCACCGTTGCACTCGGTCTGGCTATTTTCGTGGCGGTGGGTTTGCGGCTTTATCAACGACACAAGGCGGCGGCGGGTGAGCCCGAATAGTTGCGCCGCCGTCCTACTTTTGTTCGTAATACCGGCGCATGGGGTGCCTGCCAACTCGCACGAACTTCTCGTAAAGGTACGCGAGAAAGCATCCCAGCAGCTTTTGAAGTCGGCCAATTACACGTGCGCTGAGACGATCGACCGCAGCTATCTCGAAAGTACAGCTCGTCTACCGCCCTCCTCCTGCCAAGCGGAGGATGTAATGAACACGCGCGAATTTATGCACGATCGCCTTCATCTGAATGTCGCTGTTTCGGGAGGCGGCGAGATTTTTGGCTGGCGCGGGGACGATAGGCTATCGTCCTCGAAAATCGATGCCATCGTGCAGGGCGGCCCCGTCTCGTCGGGCAGCTTCGTCGGTTTTATCAACAACATCTTCACGGCGAGGGGCGTCGAATTTACTTACAAAGGCCGTACGAAACAGGATGGCGTTGAAGTCGTGCAGTTTTCATATCGCGTGCCGCGGGAGATCTCAAAGTTTCGCGTCTTTGGAACAGCAGGACACTCGGCTATCGTTGGTTTTCACGGTTCGATATCGGCCAATCGAGCGACCTTCGAGCTCGTTCGTCTGCGCATTATTGCCGACAAGATTCCTTATGGCTTTGGTATATGCGCGACGGACAACCAGGTCCGCTACCAGCTCGCGAATATTTCAGGAACACAAACGCTTATTCCACGCTCGTTCGAGTTGCATACGCAGGATCAGGCGCATCTTTATACGGTGAGCCGCAGTGAGTATTCGCAATGCCACGAATTCCGCGCACAATCCACGTTGCGCTTCGATGATCCGGCGGCAGCAGCAGAGCAGCGGAGTACGCGCCGCACGGAACAGTGGCTGCCCGCTGGTCTCGATTTGCGCATCGCTCTCGCCGAAACGTTAGACGAAAAGAAAGCATATGCGGGAGATCCGGTGGAAGCCGTGCTCACCGAGCCGTCACTCGATGCACATGGCCACACTGTTCTGCCGCGAGATACACGGCTGCGCGGTATTATCACGAAACTCGAAACGTTCTACCAGCCAGACAGGTACCAGGCGCTGCGCATCGAGTTCAACCACGCGAGTTTTGCCGGCCGCGATTATTCCTTACGAGCAATTCATAAGCCGACGTCGAAAGAAGTGCGATTGGCGACTAGCCTTTTTGACGGAGATTTGCCGGATACCGCCAGAAGCGAAATCAACGAAGGAACCATCTATTTTCAAGGCTTTTACCTGCGCCTCGATCGCAAATATCAGGGCGAGTGGCAAACCGTCGCAAGACCTCCAAACACTCCGTAATAGTATGGGTTCATGTCACGCACCTCGCGCCGTGTGTTCGTTGCCCAATCCGCGGCGCTCTTAACAGCCACTCGGGCTGCTTTCGGGTATGAATCTCTTCGCGCCAGCAATCTGGGCGTTCAACTTTACACAGTTCGCAACGTCATCGGCAAGGATCCCAAAGCAACACTCGAAGCGATCCAAAAGATTGGCTACACGGAGGTGGAAGCGATCTACGCCTCGCTGCATGAGATCTGGCCCGCGATGAAAGAGACCAGCCTGCAGCCGGTAAGCGTTCATATCGACGAAGCTATTTTCATGAAGGGCGGCAGCGATCTGGATGCGGCTCTGGCTGACGTGAAGCAGCGCGGATTCAAGTACGTGGTGGTGCCGTACATTCCCGTGAAAGAGCGCGGCGGCGCAGACATGTTCAAGCGCTTGGCGGACAGCCTGAATAAGTCCGGCGAGAAGGCGCAGGCTGCCGGTTTGCAGCTCTGCTATCACAATCACGCGTTCGAATATAAGCCGATCGATGGTCAGACCGGGCTCGCCATGCTCATGAACGGCACACAAAAAGGCGTGGTGTCGCTGGAGTTGGATATCTTCTGGGCTTCCGTCGCAGGTCACGATCCTGTGGAAATATTAAAGACTTACTCAGGCCGCGTGGCGCTGCTCCACTTGAAAGACAAGTCTCGCAGCTTTACGAAAACCGAGTACGACGAGAACGTGCCGAAAGATACTTTCAAAGAAGTAGGCAGCGGCTCGATTAATATCGCGGCGGTGCTGAAAGCGGCGGATCAGGCGGGCGTGCAGCATTACTTCGTGGAACAGGATCAGGTGCCCGGCGATCCCATCGACAGTTTACAGAAGAGCTTTCATTTCTTGTCGCAGCATTTTAATAGTTAGAGGGACAAACAAAATTTAGCCTCAGATGAACGCGGATCAACGCAGATAAAGCAGTCGATTTTAATCGGCGTTTATCTGCTTTTATCAGCGGCCAATACTTTTACAGGCTTGTAACAGGCACTGTAAACACAGTTGTATTCACCTGTCCTTCACGTTGAAATTGCGCCCAGATCCGATACAGCCCACTGCGCGGGAAGATGATGTTGAACTGCATCTTCGGGCCACCGTCGGCCAAAAACGGATGCACGTGAATCAAGTCGATCAGATCCTCGCTCGCCGCTAGCATATGCGCCCATGCCCCTAGATACGGCTGCAATCCGGCGCAGGGATTGAGCGTATATTCCAGTTTTGTTTCCAACCCGGCTAAGGGCTTGTTGGGCTCCGTCTGCAAAGTGGCTGTCAGGTTAGCCGCTTTCGAAGGCGCTACTTCCGCCGTCAGATGCGCCGGTTGTTCCGGCCCAGAAACGAACAACGTTCCCACCGCCAGTTGCGGTACCGATCCCGAAGGATAAAAGTCCGCCAGCACCCTGTACATCCCGCCATACGGCAGGTTCACTTCTTGCGTAAACGTTCCATCCGGCTGCAGGACGGGATGAATGTGCGCAAAGTACTTCAGATTCTCGCTCACCACGAAGAAGTGAATCAGCTTCTCATGTACAATGTCGAACTGCTTCGTGACCTCTTTTGTTTCGGGATTCAGAATACGCAGCGTCAACACCGCTTTTTCATTTGGCTTCAACAGGGCTGGCGCCTGTGAGATTTCGAGCGGATACTCGATCCGGTCTGGCACGCCGAGCCTGAGTTTCATGCCGCAGCGGGGACAGACGCCCGGTTTGTCGGAACGGTAATCCGGGTCCATCGGGCAGACCCAATCTTTGTCTGCCGTAGGGACGGCCGTATCTACAGGCTTTTGCTGCCCGAGCAGGAGAGGCGAAGAAGCCGCGCCAGCAATCAGCGACAGGTAGACCCGCCGCGTCATACCTTCTGCAGCCGGCTCACCCGTCCCACTTCCACCCACTCGACTACGTAGATATTGCCCAAATGATCGAAGGTCGCCGAGTGCGGACAAACGAATTTTCCTGGTGTGAAGTGATCGCGGGTCATTTTGCGCGTCTTCATGTAGTCGCTCTCCGAGTTATCGCCCAGCTGCGTGATGATCTGGTTATTTTTGTCCAGCAGCGTCACGCGAGCGAACAGATCGGGCAGCACCACATCGCCATTCTGGAAGACGTTGAAGTGACAGGGTGCAGGCGTGCCATAGATGAAGTCGATATGTTTGCCGTCCAGAGTGAATCGCTGAATCCGCTTATTCGTTCGGTCGGCCACCATCAAAACCGGTTCCGCTGGACGAATATCCACAATCAGCCCGTGCGGACAAAGCAACTGCCCGGCCTCTTTTCCGGGGCCGCCAAACGTTCTGATGTAATGGCCTTGCGAGTTGTATTGATTGATGTAACTCGAACCGTAGCCGTCCCCGACATAAAAGTCGCCGTTGGGAGCAATCGCCAGGTTCGTCGGACTGTACTTAATCGGCTTGCCATCCGGACCCGGTTTCGCGTACGGCTCCGCTTCCTTCGGGTATTCCAATGTAAATACAGATTCTCCGTCGAGGGTCGCTTTCTCGACAATGCCGCGCTGTGTGTCGCACAGATACAGATACTCGGTCGAGCCTTCGCGCCGGATGGTCAGACCGTGTGCGCCGCCTTTAAACTCCCGGCCCCAGCTTTTGACGAACTTGCCCTGGCTGTCGAACACCACCATGCTGTCGGCTTTTTCGCTGTGTGCGCCCACCGTGTGATGGATATAAATGCGCCCCTGCGAATCTTCCACCACGCCATGCGTGTTCCCGTATTGAATGTCAGCCGGCAACTCGCCCCAGTCGTGCGTTACTTCGTAAGTGTGCTCGCCCGTTCCTAGAACTGGCTTTTTGTTGCCCGACTTCACCTGTGCTCCGAGTATCAACGGCGCGCTCAATCCGGTCCCCATTCCTCGCAAAAAACCACGGCGTGAATTCATCGATTTTTCTCCTCGCTAACTGCGGGCCGCGCCTGTGCGCTCTGCTGTTCGTTCACCGAAGCAATGTCTGCATAGGCCAGCCAGAAGCCCATCATCTCTTCGGTGCTCGGTTCGCCCCAGCGAATCGTTTTGGTGGGATCGGGATTCAGCCCGTTGTTCGCCGAGTTATCGAAGTAAGCGGTGGTGACCAGCTTCGTACCTTTGGGCATCAGAAACTGCTTCTTCAAAAAGTACGTCTCCTGCCAGCGAAAATCGTACTTTGGCACGTTGTACAACACTTCCTGACGGCCGTCCGGATAGATCGCAGTGGTAGTCATGCTCTTCCCGCGGAAATGCATGTGAGCCGTATAGGCGATCACGGTAACGTCTTTCGGCAGCACGTAGCAGGAGGTCACCTTGTGCGCTCCATCGCCCGGCGGAATTTGGAACCAGTTGTTCCAGATTTCGTATTGCGCCACCTCGTGTTTCACCGGCTCTTTAGCGAATACCAGCCCGATGCTGGTTCTATCTTTTGCTTCCTGTCCCAAGCGATTGCTGTAGTGAATCTGGAACTGCAGATAAGCTCCCGCTGGAATTTTCAGCGCATAGCCCGCTGGCCTCACTTCCGCCAGATGCCCCGGCAGGTAAATCGCAGGCACATGATTGATTCCGCCGGTGGAGTAGTCTTTCAGATCCGGGTTCGTGCTCGGCGCACATCCGTCATCGGACACGGGCGCATCGGGCTTTGTATGGTTTACCTTGCCGGTTCGAAAATGAAACTTATCGACCTCGTCATGCGCATTCGGCTTCGTCAACTTCGCCGCCTCGTCCGCGCTGACGACGCTCACGGTGGCGTGATGGACCACACGCCGGTCTCCCGGCACGACCTCGGCTGCCTGCACCCACTTGTCTTCGGTGAAATGCGTCGGCACGTAAATGTATTCGTAGTCGTCCTGATTGCCGGCGGCTACGGTTTCTTCCGGAATGGTAAGCACCACGTCGGGATTGATATGCCAGCCGTCTTTAAAGACGGGCGCGGGCGGCAGATCTTTTGGATCGCCCTCTTTTGCGCCATCTTTGACCCAGGCATCGATAGTCGCAATGTCTGCTTGCGACAACCGCGGATCGTTCATGAAATCGCCGACATGTGGGTCAGCGTGCCACGGCGGCATTACACGCCGCACCACCGCTTCGCGAACCGCCGCCGCCCACGGCCGGGCATCTTTATAAGTCATCAGCGACATCGGAGCGATATCGTTCGGGTGATGACAGACGGCGCAGTTCTTATACAGAATGGGTGCGACGTCCTTGTTGAATGTGACCTGGGGTTGAACCTGCTGCGCTGTTGCGGCCAAAGCCGAAGCAGCGAAAATAACCGTCGCGGATAACCACCGTTTCATTTGTCTCGCCGCCTGCAGTCTATCAAAGGAACTCTCGTTCTAAGCGCCAATTTCACTGATTTTGGGGATTGGAATTCTGTTGGGGCGCTGGTTGAGTTTGGTTACTCTGCCCGAAAGAACTCTGGTTATTGTTGTTCGAGTTGTTTCCTAACGAACTCTGGCCGAAACCCGACGACTGACCAGAATTCGATTGACCGAAACCCGACGACTGTCCGGAATTGGACTGCCCGAAACCAGAGGACTGATTGCCATTCGTGCTCTGCCCGAAACCCGACGATTGCCCAAATCCTGAAGATTGCCCAAATCCTGAACTCTGTCCGTTAGACGAACCTTGGCCAAACGAAGAACCTTGTCCAAATCCCGATGAGCTTGGGCCAGCCTGTCCACTCGCGCCGTTTGGCTGACCGTTAGCAGTCTGCTGTTGCGCGAACGATCCGTCGCGTGTTCCGCCCGGTGTCGTATCCTTCGTCGGGTCGTAGTAAAACTCCCACTTCGAATAATCCGATTGTTCGTTCACGGTTTTTATGCTGTGGCCGCCGGCCTTACTCGCGACGCCCGCCAAGCCACCGCTATTCAGCACACCTAGTTGCGACGAACCGGAGGAAGAGCCGTTGCCAAACGATCCGTTGCCGGAAGATCCGTTGCCGGACGACGATGCTCCGCCAAAGCCGGATGAACCACTGCCAAAGCCAGACCCGGCACCTGATCCGTTCGAGAATGCGCTTTTTGCATTCGACCCCTGCCCGGTCTGCCCGTTTGCCGAGCTGTTCGGCTGGCCGTTGTTGTTGTTGCCGGAAGTTGTCGTAGCCGTTGTCCCATCCGGATTCGGCAATGGCAAACTGCCGTCCGACGCTGCGTCACTGGCGCTGGGCGTTCCGCTGCCGTTCGCCGCCACGGCCGGTCCACGTTGCCTGGGCTGCTGCACTATCACTTCGGGGGGCGCAGAATTAGCGCTACTCTCGAATCCGGTGCTGCCACCCGACGGGGTCTGTTGATTGTTCCCTGGATTCCCGCCAAAACCGCTGCTTGAACTATTACTGCCGCCAAAACCGCTGCTTGAGCTATTACCGGCGCCGAAGCCACTGCTCGAACCGCCGCCGCTCGACGAACTACCGAAGCCGCTGCTCGATCCGCTACTCCCAAATCCGCCACCCGAGTTATTGCCCGCAAACGAGGTAGTGTTCGAAGAACCGCCAAAGCCGGTGCTCTGCCCGTTGGACCCGTTCGTTCCGTTGTTCGCGTTCGCCGGTGTATTGGGAGCAAACGGATTTAACTGCTGAGCCACTTTCGAATCGATCAACGCCCCGTTCGGCCCAGCATGTAGCAAACGCCAATCCTTTTTACCGGTAAACGGGTCGACGTACTCGTTGCGCAAAAAGCGCATGCGGTTGGTATCTTCCAGGTCTTTGATCGAATTTGGGTAATGACCTACTTTTCGCTTGAAGATTTTCACGGCGTGGGCGTATTCCTCGCCGCGGTCGACCAGCAACTGCTCCTTCTGACGTTGCGCTTCAAAAGCCGCCACCGGCATTTCCATGTAGAGACTGATCGCCACAATTGCGGCGAAGACAAACACGATCAAGAGTGCCGAACCACGCTGCGCCTGTTTGCCGATTATCACTGGTTAATCACTCCCTGATTGGGAGGCATTCCGATGCCGCGAGCGCCCGGCTGGAACCCAGGTTGGAAACCAGGCTGGAAATTGGGCCGGACACCGGGTTGCTGCCCCTGAGGCTGCTGCTGAATAAAAGGTGGCTGTCCTGGCGGAATGCCCTGCTGCGGCTGCTCTTCCTGATTGTCTTCGTTGGTTTCCTGCTGGAAGCCGGGCTGGTTAATGGGGCCGCCAAATGCGCCACCGCCTCTTTCGATCGCTTCCGGCACCACCGGCAGCGTTTGACCCATTTTGATCTGCGTGTCCTCCAGCCTGGCGCTCAACGGATTCAGCTGCACCACCATATAGCGCTGCTGCACCAACTGGCCTTCCGTCGCGACGAGAATGTTGTCGCCATCGAGGAAGAACCCGCGATTCCCGTCGCCCGAATTTACCGGCTTCACAAAGCCGTAGTATTTCAGCGGGATGTTGGCTTCGATTTTCGGCATTACTGGATAGCTCGCTTGGACCGGGGGCAACACCACGGGCTTCGTGGTGGCAATCACGCGATTCGGCATGCCGGCGAACGGACCGCCTGCCTGTGTCGCGGGCCCGCTTTCAAAGAGGTTGCGCATCGCGGCAGGCGCCTTCACATTGGCCAGCCGCTGCAGCAGATCCAGCCGCAATTCCGGATCGATATCGCCATGGGTGGGATCGATGTTACGCAAACGCAGCGTGCTGCGATCGTCCCGGCTGCTGCGACGGCGCTGCACCCGGTTCTTCGCTGTCTCCACTGTCGCCGGAGCCGTTACCGGGGTAGCCGCATGAGAGGCCGTACTGGAGCCTCCGGCTTCATCATCGCCGCGCGAGTTATACCAGAACATCAATCCAGCCAGCACCACCAGCGCGCCCACCAGTATCTTTGGATCGACGCCTAACCGTATACCGAAAATTTTTGTTTGCGTGGCCGTACTCATGGTTGCCCTCCGGCCGCTTGCGGAACTTCGGCATCCCGGATAATCGCCTGAAATTTCATCTGCGCCGTCACCTGCCCAGCCTTCTGCGGTGTCGCCGTCAGTGTATCGAGCATTAACAACTTCGAGGAACGGTCCACTTCGTACAAAAACTTTATGAGACTCGCATACGACCCTTCAAAGTTCGTCGTATTGGTCAATACCGTCAGATCGGGTGTGCCCTCAATCGCTTCTTCTGACCACGTGCCTTCCCGCTGATTCAGATTCGCCCCTTGCGCCATGCGCTGGATCTCGGCGATCACCGCTTCGTACGCCTGCCGCTTGGGGAAAACGTACTGGGATTCGAAGTTTACTGACTGCTCGCCGCCCAGCTGCACTTTGGCCGAGACCTTCTGCAAGCGTTTCGCCTGCGATCGCGCCGCGGCTACTTGGGTTCGCAGATGCTGGCTCTGTGCGGTCAGTTCCGCACGCGTGCCCCCGGGCGGAGCGATGTAGAAGTACAACGCCACCAGATTCAGCAGGGCCAGCGTCCCCACCGCTGCTTGCAACCAGAACTGCGGCCCGCGTTCCAGCCCCTTCACGTTTACCGAGGGCAACTTAAAGCTGCTGGGCATATGCCACCGTCAATCTGTATTTATGCAGCGCATCATTCTGCGTGGGAGGCGCTTCGGTCATGACCGAAGCGTCGCCAAACAACTTCGAACTCTCCAACTTTTTCAAAAACACCACCACCGAAGCCGGCCGCTCCGCGCCGACCCACATATCCAGTTGCACGCGGTTTCGCCCGGTTCCGTTTTCCGCCGCCACCTGCGGCAGGCGGATCGACAACAGACGCATGTCGGCCGGCAGGACCGTTCCCAGATCTTGAAACACGCGCGTCCAGCTCACCGCTCGTTTCGCGATCAGCTCGTTCAATAAGACACTCTGCGCGAAGACATCCGCATTCTTCGGCAAGGATAATACTGTCGAATAGGCTGATTGCGACTGCTGGAGACGCGTTAGTTCTACGCGCTGCGCGTTGATCTGGGTGCGCAGGCCGGTCGCCTCCACCCGTGCATGCAAAATCAGCGTGACCAGCGCCAGCAGCGAGACGATCAACGCCAGTGCACCGCCGGCCAAAAGAGCATTCTGCGCCCGCTCGCGCTTGAACGGCTGCGAGGCAATGTTGATGTCGGAGGGGGAAAAGGCCATCATGCGGCGTATTGCTCCAATAATCCCAGCAAACCGGCATTTTCCTGGGAGGCGATCCCGAATTTAGACCGGATCGGCGCAGCCGGCAAGCCGAATTCCTCTTCCGCCAGTTGCCCCAGTGAATCGGTTTCCGGTCCGAAACCGCAGAGCAGTAAACGTGCCGCCGGCTGGCCAATCTGGTCTTCGCAATAGGCGAAAGTCTGCTGGAGCAGGGGCATCACCGCCTCCGCCGCCGGGCGCTGCCATTCACTTTCGTCGCCTGTCAAATCCAGCGAGCGGACCAATCGCACGCGCCCCTGGTCGAGCAGGATCACCGAAAGCGTTGAACCGGCCGCTTTGGCCAGCAGCGTAAGCCCGCTTTCTCCGCGATCGCACAAGCGCAGAGCCGCAATCGAAGACGGCAGCACCAACCCCAAGCGGTATCCTGATTCGACGAAAATCGCTTCATACTCGGCTAAGATCGGTCGCGCAATGGCCACCACCAGCACTTCCACCCGGCCCGCACTCTCCAGTTGAATCGCGTACGCCAGCTGCGCTTCGTCAATGGGAAAAGGAACGCTTTTCCGCAAGCGAAAGCGCAGCAGCGTCATGCGATCTTCCGGTTTCACGGGGAACCCTTCGAAATCGAGAATGGCGATGCGCGCCGCGTAGTCCGGAATCACCAGAGCCGTCGTGGGTCGCTTGGTCGCAACCCCCATCGAGACGCGAGGGAGTGCAGCGCGGTATAAGTCGGGCTTCAGCAAATTGGGCGCGCTCGGCGAAGGAGTCAGGCCCACTTCGGGCAACAATTCGCGGCGCTGGGCGGCGGGTGTGCGCGGCGAAACGCACGCAATGGAATTCGCCGTCATTTCGAACAGATACTCCGGTGGCGGATCGGCGATCCAATGCTGTACGGAATCGTTCAGCGACATTCGTTAAACCTCATCTTTCAATGAACGTCACCTTATTGGCTTCTTTCAACGTCGTGATGCCCTCGCGCACCCGGTCGATCGCCGAATCCCGCAGAAACGTCATGCCGTCCTTCTTGGCCGACCGCTTGATCTCCGATACAGGACGCCGCTCCAAAATCATCTCCCGGATCTCTTCGCTTAAGTCGAGCAATTCATGAATGGCTGAACGGCCGCGAAATCCGGTGCCGCTGCACTCCATGCAACCGCGCCCTTCATAGAAGATTTGCTCCCGCCACTCCTCGGGATCCAACCCGCTTTCTACCAGGAATTCGCTTTCGTAAGTGACCCGCATTTTGCAATGCGGACAAATCACACGGACCAGGCGCTGCGCCAGAATGCAGTTCAGCGACGACACGAAGTTGTATGGCTCCACTCCCATGTTGAGGAAGCGGCCCAGCACGTCGAAGACGTTGTTAGCGTGTACTGTCGTGAATACCAGGTGTCCGGTCAGCGCCGCGTTAATGGCAATCTGCGCGGTTTCCTGGTCGCGAATTTCTCCCACTAGAATTTTGTCGGGATCGTGGCGCAAGATCGACCGCAAACCGCGGGCAAAAGTGAGCCCCTTCTTCTCGTTCACCGGAATTTGCGTAATGCCCTTGATCTGATACTCGACCGGATCTTCGATCGTAATGATCTTGTCCTCGTCGTTCTTGATCTCGCTTAAAGCGGCATAGAGAGTGGTCGTCTTGCCGGAGCCGGTTGGGCCCGTCACGAGCACCATCCCATACGGCTCCTTGATGAAGCGCCGGAACTTCACAACGTCATGGTCGGCGAAGCCCACCACATCGAGCGAGAGCTTGGAAAACTTCTCGCTCATCGACTCTTTGTCGAGCACACGAAGTACGGCGTCCTCGCCGTGGATCGTCGGCATGATGGACACGCGGAAGTCGATCAGCCGGCCTTTGTAACGAACGCGAAAACGGCCGTCCTGCGGCACACGCCGTTCCGCGATATCCAATTCGCTCATCACCTTAATACGCGAGATCACCGCCGAATACCATTCCTTGGCAATCGGGCTCATGGCCTGTTGCAAGACTCCGTCAATCCGGTACTTGATCGCCAGTTCCTGATCGCGCGTCTCAATGTGGATATCGCTCGCCCGCCGCTCGAGTGCATTAAAGATGGTCGTATCCACCAGTTTGATAACCGGAGCGATGTTGCCGGTCTCCGAGGTCAAACGGTCGATGGAGAGATTTTCTTCCGTGTTCTCGTCGTCGACTACGTCGAGCGTGAAGCCTTCCGTGACTTCTTCGAGGACGCGCTGCGATTGCTCGGTCTTTTTCAGCAGATCCGAGATCTGCGAATAGGTCGCCACCTTCACCCGCAGCTTCTTGGCGAGCAACACCGCCAGTTCGTCGATCAGGACGATCTGCTTGGGATCAGCCAGCGCGATTTCCAGCGTGCCGTTGTAGTTTTGCAGCGGCACAAAGTGATAGCGGAACATCAGGTCGACGGGAACGGTTCGGAACAGCTCATGGTCGATTTTGGTGGCTTTCAAATCGACAAATTCGCAGCGATAACGCCGCGCGACCGACTGCGCCTGCTCGGTTTCGTTCAAGGGATCTTTCAGTTTGATGGTGTCGGTTGCCATTTATCGAATCGTGTCCGCCAGGGAGAAAATGGGTAAGTACAGGGCTACCAGCACAAAGGCGACAAAGGCGCCCATAAATAGCATGATTACCGGTTCGATCAGCGCCAGCAAAGCGGTCATTCTGGTCGAGACGTCTTCTTCATAAAACTCGGCCACGCTGGCCAGCATCTGCGGCAGCGCGCCGGTCGATTCGCCCACCTCCATCATGTCAATAGACAGGGTGGGAAAGATGCCGGTCGATTGCAGCGATTTCGAGAGCGGTCGTCCCTCGCGCACCATGACGGCCGTTTTATCGAGCGATTTCTTCATCAGCACGGTTCCGAGCGAGCGTCCCGCCGTTTCGAGCGCCTGGACTAGCGGAATACCACCTACCAGCAGCGTACCCAAAACGCGCGCGAGCTGGGAGACCTGGTACTTGGTCCAGATTTCGCCCAAGACGGGCAGGTGAATCTTCCAGCGGTCGAGGGTCTCCTGGGAGGCCTCCCGTTTGGACCAGAAATAAGCTCCGACAGCGGCCAGCACCAGGGCTGCGAATCCGGCCAGTACGTAGGCCCGCGCCGTCGTTCCCACCGCGATCAGGATCAGCGTCGCGGAAGGCAACTTGGCTTGCATGTTGTTATACAGCTCCGCGAAGCTGGGAACCACATACGTCACCAGAAAGACGATCAGCGCGATCACCAAACAGATCAGCACGGTGGGGTACATCAGCGAAACCAGTAGTTTCTTCCGCAAGGTGAGAGCTAAGCGCTGATACGTGATGAATCGCTCCAGTACTTCGACCAGCGAACCGCTTTTCTCACCGGCCATCACGGAAGTGACGTAGATCGGCGGGAAGACGCCCTGGCGCGCAAAGGCGTCCGATAAAACGGTTCCTGTCTTGACGTCATCCCGAACCGCGCGGATGTGACGGCCCAGAGTTTCGTCCGTCAATCGATCGGCCAGCAGATCAAGCCCCTGCAGAATCGGCAATCCTGCCCGCACCAGAGTGACGAACTGCTGATTGAAAATCAGGAACTTTTCGAGATTAACCGGCTTGGTGCGCCGGGCATTTCCCGAAAGCCGCGCTCCGAAGTCTTTGGCTTTGACCGAATAGACCAGGTAACCCTGTCGCTGCAGCCGTTCGCGCGCGTCCCGCTCAGTAGGCGCATCGGCCACCTGCTCGTGCATCTGCCCGCGTGGATCGGCGTACCGGAGAAGAAACTCTGCCAAAGGTTCCCTACTTTCCTTCCGCCGAAAATTCGACCGAGTCCACCACTTCGGCACCGGGGGGAATAGCGAATTCGAACATCTTTTCATTCACGGGCGGATTGAGTTTCTCGTTCACAAAAGAAAAGGCCATGGCGGAGCCGTCTCGTCCCAAAACCCGCAAACGCCTTACTTCGCCATCGTTTGCCAGCAACATCTCAACCTTTTCATAAGGCACTCGATCGTTCTTCGCCGAGGCAGCCAGCCACGCACCGTCTTCTGCCGGATGGCTGTTAAAGTCGCGAAACTCTTTTTTGAGGTCCAGATGGCCCAACAGGAAGGCGAGCGGCGCTCGTATATCAGCAGTGTCCCGGATCGGGATTTTCTCTACCCGATTATCTCGCGCTGTATACAGATATACGGATTTGCCGTCGGATACGAACAGCTTGCCGGCCGGTTGCGAGTACTCCCAACGCATTTTGCCCTGTTTACGGAGCGTCAGAAGACCAGTTTCGGGCGGACGACGGTGGCCCTGGTACTCGAAATCTTCCGTAAACTGCAGGGAAAGTGTGCGTACCCCGTTGTAGCGATCCTGTACCCGCCGTATCAAGGCATCTTCCGGCGTGCCGGCATACATGGAGACACATACCGCTACAGCTACTAAGTACCGGAGCACGAAGAACTGACGCACAGCTGTCGCTGTTCGTTGAACCCCCGGCAGTTCAATGTACTTTACTTCAATCAAGGAGACAGGCGCTCGATTCGCCAGCCAAGGCCGGTATTGGTGTATTGCAAACGGTCGTGCAGCCGGTTGGTGCGGCCCTGCCAGAATTCGATTGTTTCGGGCTGCACGCAATAGCCCCCCCAGTGCTCGGGCGTGGGCACATCATCGGTACCGGCGTATTTCGCTTCTAATTGCGATAGGCGATCGATTAACGGCTGACGATCCGGGAGGATCTGGCTCTGATTCGAGACCAGAGCTCCCAAACGGCTCCCTTTGGGCCGGCGTTTGAAGTATGCTTCGGTCTGCTCCCGGCTGACCCGCTCCGCCTTTCCCTCGACCCTCACCTGCCGCTCCAGCTCGGCCCAGAGAAATGTCAGCGCGCACTGAGGATTAGCCCGCAGTTCCTCACCCTTGCGGCTTTGGTAGCTGGTATAAAAAACGAACCCACTCTCGCTCACGTCTTTTAATAAGACAATGCGATTCGAGGGTCTCCCATCCACTGTAGCGGTGGCCAGCGACATGGCGTTTGGCTCTTTTAAATCAGCATCTTTGGCTTCGTTCAGCCAGCTTTGAAACTGCCGGATGGCATCTGGATCGCAGCTCTCCTCGCTGAACTCGGCGAGCCGGTAATCCTCGCGCATATCCGCCAGGGAGACGTGGCTTCGATCTGCGGAATTGACCATACCTCTAGTGTGGCACTCACTTGGTATACTCATCACTGGTCATGCTGTACCTGTTCGCCATTCTGCACGTCATTATTTGTTTTTTCCTGATTATCGTGGTTCTGCTGCAAAGCGGGAAGGCGGCCGATCTGGCAGGGGCATTTGGCGGCATGGGTTCACAGACAGTTTTTGGACCCCGTGGAACGGCTACGGTTCTGTCGAAGGCGACGACCATTGCGGCTAGTTTATTCATGGTGACCTCGTTGATCCTGGTCATCCTGGCCAATAATCGAGCGCCCAGTTCGGGAAGTGTGCTCGAACACCGGCGCGCGCCGGTAGTACAGAAAAACACCGCCCCCCCAGCACAAAAGAACCTGCCCAAGAAGTAGCAAAAAATGCGGAGATGGCGGAATTGGCAGACGCACTAGCTTGAGGTGCTAGCGGGTAACACCGTGGGGGTTCAAGTCCCCCTCTCCGCACCATAGACAAAACAAAAGAATTACGCTCCTCCTTTCATTTCTTCTTGTTGTTCTCTTGTGTCACGAATTGTGGCATCTTTCCATGTTCCCGAGCCAAAAACTCGCCGGCCTTCGTGCCAGCTTCGAGCGTGTCGGAATGGTCCGTGATGGTGTGGCACTCGAATACACTCCGCGTGCGGTGCCCGGTGATTTTCATGATCACCTACTCGGGGATACCGGCTCGGCGTAGATTCCGAACGGCAGTTCTGCGTAAGTCAGGAAACAGAAGGTCCGGTACCCCCGCCCGCTGGCAAGCAAGATCCCAGCTCTCCCGGAGATCGAGGATCGGCTTTGCTCCCCTGGCGAAAAGAAAGTCACTAGTCCGAGGCTGAGCCGAAATAGCATTCGCAATATCGCCGTAGATTGGGACGGCTATGGGTTCCGGCTTTCGATTTTGGCGGCGTCCCTCCATCCAGATCGTATTGGTATCGAGATCCACTTGTGACGATCGGATGCGCAGCAACGCCCCCCGTTCTGAGGCCAACGTGATAGGCAATCACAAAAAGCAATTGCAGCTCGCTCGGCCGTTCAGCGAGCAGCTTATGACGGGTCTGCGGCTTTAAAAATCCTTTCCGCGGCTCGTCCTCCGTCAGCCGCGGGAAATAGGGCACTCGTGCAACAAGCGGAGGATCTTGGTTGTACCCGAGTTGAAATGCGCGGTGTAACATCCCGAGTTCCCAATTGACAGTTGCCGGCTTGACTCCCTTCAGCCGAGATTCCACGTATTCCTTGATCCGGGCGCTAGCCAGACGAGCGGCTTTCACGTCCCCAAGCCTGGGTAGAAGGATTGATTTGATTTTCAGAGTGGCAATGTAAGCCTGCGCAACGTTCCGAGTATCGTAATCTTCGAGCAGGAGATTCAGAAGGTCGCGCACGGTCACGCGGTCCGGAGTTAGCAGCTCACCAGAAGCGAGCCTACCCTGTTTGCGGTGAAGATAGGCGAGCGCCTCGTCCCTCAGGCTCGTCTGACACGATTCTCGCCTCCGAACACCATCGACTGAGTACGCACACCACCAGACTTTATCTCGCTGGTAGATCGTGCCCTGCCCACGGCGGATTCGTTGACGCGGCACTTTACATGAGCCTCTTATTCTGATCGATGATGCCGTCAAGATCGAGCCGATCAAAGCGAAGCTTACTGTCGATGTCGACGGTTGGAAGTTTTCCCATATGCACTTTGGCTTTGAGGGCATCAGGCGTGAGACCAAGATACGTTGCCGCTTGAGCGAGCGTTAGGAGTCTCGGGGGAAGCACGGCAAGGTTGCGAAGTCGCAGGACGACTGCTTCAGCGATATTCTCGGAACTTATCTCGAAGGCCATTTGCTAGTGCTCCTCGCCATGCTTATCTATTCCCTACGACTGGGAAGCGTTAAGACAGGCGCGATGTGACATTCTTGATTAGTTTGTTTGCCACAAATCCAATTTCCTTCGGCATTCTGGGGGCGCAGCTCACAATGGATCTTCGGCGTTCTCGGGGCAACTAATTCCTATATGTCCTCTACCTAATTTCTGTAGCAGGCGTGTAGGAATGTGGAATTTCGATGATCAGCGGGCAGTTGCAACCGCACACACGGACGTGGGAGAAACGTTTTGAAAGCCCCTTACCGGCTGGCGCTCCCGTTTTCGGGGCTCATGGCCTTTGCTATGTCCGGTTATTCTGTCTCTATTTCTGTATTTACGGACAAGATCGCGGAGTTCATCAATATCCCGGCGGCGGCAATCTCTCGTCGTCCTCAGAATCTGTCGGCGGAAGAAGCGGCAGCTACGGGCGTTCCCTTCGTGACGGCGTGGTCGGCGCTCGATCTGGCACATCTCGAATCCGGCGAAAGCGTGATTGTCTCCGGCGCGACCGGGGGGCAGGTCATTGCGAGTCGATGCTGTTGTGCAATGCAGTTTTGCAACACCAAAATCGAAGGACTAGCGAATAAGCCAGTTTGTTTGACAAACGCTCCTGACGAAATAAACTATGTTCAGTTGATTAGGCGAGGTGCAGGTGACCACGTCTCGACCTTGGTATCGCCGAAGATGCTGCGCTTGACTGCAGGCGTGAAGCCCGCATAGGGGTGTGCCGGCTCAAGCGCGCTCGCTTCGTCCAGCTCCTTCAGTTCGTCAGGGCTGAGCGACATGTCGAGCGAGGCCATGTTCTCTTTGAGTTGCGCCGGCTTGCTCGCACCCAAGAGAAGTGCGGAGATGCCGGGTCTTGCGAGCGTCCAAGCCAGCGCAACGTGCGCAAGCGGACAATCGCGCTCGATCGCAATCGTTTGTACCGCATCCAGCGTGCTCCAGTGCTTATCGGTGAATTCCCGGAAGGGCTGCTGGGAAGCGAATCTACCTTCACCTTCGGGCGCACTCGATCCTCTCTTGTATTTGCCGGTCAAAAAGCCGGAGGCAAGCGGACCCCAAGGAATCACGCCCAAACCACATTCGGCGGCCATCGGAACGTGCTCGCGCTCGATGTTGCGCTCTACCAACGAGTATTCCATCTGCAGCGCGATCGGAGCAGGCCTGCATCCTGCTCCAGAAAGCACGCATGCTTTTGTTGCATACCAGGCGGGAACGTCCGAAAACCCGAAGTACCGTATCTTCCCCTGCTGCTGCAAGGAACCGAAACTCTCCAACACCTCTTCTACGGGTGTGGTCTGATCCCAGTAATGCATCCAGTACATGTCGATGTAGTCGGTTTTCATACGCTTGAGCGAGGTTTCCAGCGCACGGTAGATGTTCTTGCGTCCGTTGCCGCCGGCATTCGGATTGCCACGTTGCCCGTTGAAGGTGAACTTCGTCGCCAACACAATGCTGTTACGCAATGAACGTTGCGCCATACACTCGCCAACGATCTCCTCGCTGCGACCACCGCCATACACATCGGCTGTGTCCACGAAGTTGCCGCCAGCATCCACATACGCGTTGAACACGTCTTGCGAAGTATCGTCAGCTGAGCCCCAGCCGGGCGCAGCAAAGGTCATGGTTCCTAAGGCCAACGGGCTCACAACGAGTCCCGAGCGGCCCAGGGTTCGAAAGGAAGTCAGATCCATAATCCTACTTTCTCGGGTGCATGAGTCCATGCACCCGGACATACAGAAGATGCGCAGCCTCTCTCGTGAAGAGAGCGGCTGTATCAATTGCACAACGCGGAACCTGCTAGGGCCTCATCAGAATCGTCTTTGTCTGCGTGAAATCATCGATTGATTCCGCGCCGAGCTCACGGCCCAACCCCGACTGCTTATACCCTCCGAAAGGTGACACGGCATCCAGCTCGAAGTGCGTGTTAATCCAGACAATGCCAGCCTTGACTCTTTGAGAGACAGCCTGTGCCGTTGCAAGATTGCTGGTCCAGATCGAAGCAGCCAGGCCGTACTGTGTCGCGTTGCCATGCACAACCGCATCGTTCTCGTCGTTGAACGATGCAAGCGCACCGACCGGACCGAAGATCTCTTCCTGTGCAATCTTCATCCTGTCTTTGACATCAGCAAACACGGTCGGTTGGAGGAAGTACCCTTTCCCGCTCAGGCGCTCACCGCCGGTTAGGAGCCTTGCTCCATCCGCGCGTCCGGAGGCAATATATTGCTCAATGCGATCACGCTGCTTCGGGGAAATAATCGGCCCCACCTGAGTGCTGTCATCAAACGGACCGCCGACTTTGAGCTTAGAGACAGCCTCCGCTATCCGCTTGCTGACCGGCTCATAGATGTCCTTGTGAATGTAGACGCGCGTCCCCGCTGTGCACGCTTGGCCGGCGTTCTGCGTGAAAGCGTTCACCGCCATGGGAATTGCTTTCTCAAGGTCTGCATCCGGAAAAATAATGAACGGCGACTTCCCACCTAGTTCCAGGCTGACCCTGGTCAGGTTTTTCGAAGCGATCCCCATGATGTGTTTGCCTACAGAGGTAGAACCTGTGAAGGTGATCTTGTCTACTCCAGGATGGCCGGTCAGGGCGTCGCCGACCTCTTCTCCAGAGCCTGTCAACAGGTTCACTACGCCCGGCGGGAGACCAGCCTCTTCTGCGAGTTCCATAAAGCGCACACAGGTGAGAGGCGCATCTTCTGCTGGTTTCAAAACCACAGTGTTGGCCGTGGCAAGGGCAGTGGCCACCTTCCAGCTTGCATACAGGATCGGCCCGTTCCAAGGAATGATCGCCGCGACCACACCCAAGGGTTCGCGGAGAGTGTACGTCAGGCCGGGACCTTTGGTAGGGATTGTTTTGCCGAAGATCTTGGTCGTCCAGCCAGCGTAGTACTGAAAGACATCAATCATTTGGGCCGTTGTGATCTGCGCCATTTTGAAAGGCATGCCCATTTCGTAGCTCGAAATCGCTGACAACTCTTCGCTGTGCTTCTCGATCAACTCGGCCATCTTCAGAAGGTACCGTGCCCTTTCATGTGGCCCGATGCCGGCCCAGTTCTCGCCTTCAAAAGCCTGACGAGCAGCTTTGACGGCAAGGTCCACATCTTCCGGACCGGCTTCCGCGACCGCTGCCAACGGCTGCTCCGTCGACGGATCGATCACGGACATCGTCTTTCCGGATTGAGCAGCAACCCACTTGCCGCCGATGAACAGGCGTTTGGGACCTGCTGTCACAAAGGCATTTGCCTTTTCGACACCGTTCTTCATGCCAAACATATCTCTTCTCCTACTATCTGAAACAGGCTCATGTCTAAAACGTCACGCTTCCGCTCCGCTGCCCGCTGCGGGCCGTATCCAATCCGGATCAAACTCCGTTTGTGCCGCCGTCAATGAAGAATTCGGCGCCAGCCGCAAAGGCGGAATCGTCGGAAGCAAGGAAGACCGCCGCCTTGGCAATATCGCTTGCCTCTCCCATGCGCCCCCGGGGAACCATTTCGATCGTTGCCTGGCGCGCGGCGGAGTCGTTCTTGATCGAGTGGCGAAATCCTTCCGTATCGATCGGACCGGGGCTGATCACGTTCACACGTGGACCTGCTCCCTTCAATTCCACAGTGAAAGTGCGGGCAAAGCTGCGCACAGCGGCCTTGGTCGCACCGTATACCGACATGCCGGGGATGCCCGAGCTCCCAATAAAGGAGCCGCTCAAAATAATGGACCCACGCTGATCCATCAACGGGATCGCCTTCTGAATACAGAAGAAGACACCTTTCTCGTTGACGGCAACTGTCTGGTCGAACTCCTCTTCGGTGATTTCATTCCAAGGTACCTGCTTGTAGATGCCGGCATTGGCGAAGAGGACATCGAGCTTACCCTTTTCTCTTTTGATCTCGGAGTACATTCGATCGATGTCCGAGATGCTGCCTGCATCCGCGTTAATTCCGTACGACTTCTCGCCGAGCTTCTGAACCGCCTTGTCGATCTCCTCACGGCGTCTGCCGGTGATGAACACAAACGCACCTTCTCTTATAAACTCCTGAGCAGTGCTGAAACCCATCCCTTCAGTAGCCCCGGTGATGAGCGCGATTTTGCCTTCGAGCTTACTCATAATCCTTCCTTTCTTGCCGCTAATAGAACTTCAATGCCGCCGAAGATCTTCCAATTCACCTTTGGCGTGAAAACTGCCGTACCGGAGAAACCACATCCAGCACTGTTAAAGGCGTTCAGAATAGTCTTTGAACTTTCATCGGCCAACCCCTATCTTTGGCAGCAAAGGTAATACGCTAAGAGCAACGAGACTGATAATGCGTCCTGCTGTGCTGAGCGTGCGAAATGCCGATAGATCCGTGGCCGACGCCTTAGCAATTGTGACGGATCTCGCCACTTCATGCTTGTACAATTTGCTAAAGGTCTTGCCCATTTCGCCAAAATGCGGCACTGATCAAGTAGGGTTGCGGCTTTTGAGAAAAGGTGAAAATGACTGGACTTGAGAGGCTTACGAAAGCGCTGTCGATGGTTGTGCTTCAGGACGGGACCAGCGCGACGGAAATAAAAGGAGTCTTTCTCAACCGTTCGTCCACGACCGATGTGCCGCGCTTAACAGACAGCCAGCCCTTTTTCTGCGTAGTCGCACAAGGGGCGAAAGATGTCCTGGTCAATGCACATCCTTACCGGTGCTTTCCCGGCAACTACTTACTATGCACCCTCGGAGTTCCCATCTCCGGACAGGTAATCAAGGCAAGCCCTGGCAAGCCGTACTTCGGTGTGAGCATTGTTCTAGACTTCAACGAGATCGCATCTGTTTTGAGGGACGCCGACCTGAGAAGGCCGCTGGAACAAATTGTGGATCCTGCGATTTCTGCCCACGCATTAGACGACGAACTACTCGATGCCGTGACACGCTTGGCAGAACTTCTACGCAAACCCGATCGGATCCCTTTCCTCGCCCCACTCATCATGCGCGAGATTTATTACAGGTTACTCATCAGCGACAATCATGCGCTGGTGCGTCGAATGTTAGATCAGAACACCAAAGTGCAGAGAGTGCTCTCCGGACTGGCCTGGTTGAAAAAGAATGCTACGAGGAACGTCCGAATGACTGAACTCGCTCGACACTTGAATATGAGTACGTCATCGATGAATGCATGGTTTCGTGATGTGATCTCGATGAGCCCGTTACAGTTTCAAAAGCAGCTTCGCCTCCAAGAAGCGCGTCTGATGATGATTTCAGAAAATGTTGATGTAAGCACGGCAAGCGCACGGGTCGGCTATGACAGCCCTTCGCAATTCAATCGTGAGTATAAGCGCTTCTTCGGAGCATCACCATCTTACGATATTAAGAGACTGCGTAGCTCCTCGAGTGTTTAGGGAGCAGAGCAGCTCTTACGAATGGTTCTGTGCTGCTCAAACAGAGACACTAACAGGCCGGCCCTCGCGTCGATTGCGTTGCTTACGAGTGTTTGAGGACCTGCGGAACCTCACCTTCGAGACAAACAATTGAGCGCTATACTCCAGACTACTCGGATACATCAATGCAATCGCGTTGAATACGAGCCGCGATAAAGCAGCAGGCAACTCTGGAGCAACTTTTGCCCCCACATCTAGTGTAATGCGCCGAAAATAGTAACGAGTAAAAGCTGCGCATCGTCCTTACAATGGGAGGGCGATTGGATGCGTGTTGCTCGGCCGGTGGTTCTGGATCAACAAAGTCGCGAAGCGCTGGAGCAGATAGCACGAGGACGATCTCGGCCAGCTCGTCTGGTGGAGAGGGCTCGAACGTATTGCGAGCCGCTAGCGGCCAACAGGACCAGCAAATCGCAGCGGAGATGAGGATCACCCCAGAGAAGGCCGCGCGTTGGCGTAACCGTTATCTGGTGGGCAGCATCGGAGCCCTTGCGAAAGATGCGTCCGGACCCGGCAGGCCGCGCACTATTAACCAAGCCCGGACCGCCGAAGTGATTCACAAAACCACCCAGGAGAAGGCTTTCAATGGCACGCACTGGAGTACGCGTACGATGGCGGCGGCCATGGGGCTGAGCGAAACCACGATCCGGCGTATCTGGCACGCCAACGGTCTGAAACCGCATCTGGTGAAGACGTTCAAGGTCAGCAAGGATGCCCATTTTGCAGAAAACTGGAGGCCATCGTAGGGCTCTATCTCAATCCGCCGGAACACGCCATCGTGCTGTGCGCCGATGAGAAGAGCCAGATTCAGGCGCTGGACCGCACGCAGCCCGGTTTACCGATTAAGAAAGGCCGTTGCGGAACCATGACCCACGACTATAAACGGAACGGGACAGCTACTTTGTTCGCCGCAATGGATGCGCTCGACGGCAAAGTCATCAGCATGTGCGACGACCGGCACCGACATCAGGAGTGGTTGAAGTTCCTGTGCGTGATCGATCAGGTCACACCGCCCGAAAAAGATCTCCACCTTATCGTCGACAACTACGCCACGCACAAACATCCGAAAGTACAGTGATGGTTCGCTCGCCATCCCCGGTTCCATATCCACTTCACGCCCACCAGCAGTTCGTGGTTAAACATGGTGGAACGTTTCTTCCGAGACCTCACACAAAACCGCTTGCGCCGAGGCACCTTCCACGATCCCGAAGAACTCATCATGGCTATTGGAGAGTACATCGACAAACACAATCAACGTCCCAAACCTTTTATCTGGACCGCCAGGGCTTCCGATATCCTCGAAAAGGTCAAGCGCACCAGACGCTCGCTCGATAACCGGTGTTCTGCTTGACGCACACCACTAGCTAATCCGGCAGCACGCTTTACCACTGATCAGCCGGGACCAGCATTTGACCCAATCCCCCGCTTGAAACGGCTTGACTGGTAAACAAGTTCGGAAGCACGGGAAGCGCGCCTGCCCGTTTGTTCCACTCCACCGCCTCAAGTGAGGCGTGACAGCCGTTTTTTTACTGGCGTCCGCGGCCGCCCCTACACTTACACCATGGCCCGCCGCCGCTTCTTTGTCCCCGCATTTCATCGCAACACCGCCGAACTCACCGGCCCCGACGCCGAACATCTCGTCCGCGTCCTCCGCGCGCAAACCGGGCAGGTCTACGAACTCTCCGACAATCAAAGTCTCTATCTCGCCGAAATCGAAAATGCGCGCAAATCGATTGTTACCTTTCGCATCCTCGAACCACTTCCCACCCCGCCCCAATCCGTCACGATTACCCTGCTTCCGGCGCTCTTCAAGTTCGATCGTTTCGAATACCTCATCGAAAAAGCCACTGAATTGGGCGTCGACAGCATTCAGCCCTGGGAAGCCGTTCGCACGGAGCCAGGCCTCGCGCAAGCCTCTCCCAAACGCCTCGCCCGCTGGCAGAAGATTGCTCTCGAAGCCAGTCAGCAGTCCCGCCGCGCCCGCCTGCCCCGTATCGAACCGACCATCGCTCTCACGAGTGCTCTCGCTGCTCCCGGCACCATCCGGCTGCTCCTCGACGAATTGCCTGCTGCCCAGCCCATCGTCTCGATGCTTCCAACAACCCGTAACGCAACCGATCAAGTTGCCGTTCTCTTAGGCCCCGAAGGCGGGTGGACCGAGCCCGAACGTCAACAGGCATTGGCTGCGGGTTGGCAATCCTGCAGTCTCGGGCCCACCATTCTACGTGCGGAAACCGCCGCCGCCGCCGCTCTCGCCATTCTTCAGGCCAGCTGGCAACGCGGGTAATACCGCTTTCGCACAACCTTCTAAAACACTCGCCCGAGCCCGAACCACCATTTCTTATGCCCGTTATCTCCAAAACTGGCACCCAGGAAAATCGGTCCCAAAATGGTTCGAGCGACCACTCCTACCGATCCGTCAATCGGAGCTCCCGCCCCCCATTCTGCGAACCGTATACCTTTCCCGCCTCCACCAACCCCAAGGCGTAAACCCCTTCGCCAAAAAACGGCTCTAACGGCAGGATCTTGTGCTCATAACCTCCTTGAAACAAAAAATATTGGTCTCCCAATAACTCGTTCTGTCCATAAGACCCTAGCCGTAACGGTCCACCTAACGAAAATGCCTGCAGCTCCAGGTTGTTTATACTTGCGTGAAAACTAGTCCCGCCGCTCGCCGTCAAAATTACTGACCCCTCCTTGCTTACTCGCTGAAAATAACTGGCGCGTAACTCGGCTTCCGGAAAATTCGTATAGCCATCCGCCCGGTGATACCAATTGAAACCCGTTTCCAGATTTAACCCCTGCCGCGGCAGCTCTACATTATCTACTCCGTAATAGCGGTATCGCAATGATGACAAAGCCTCCCGAATCGTAGTATTCGGAAGCGTATCCACGGATATTTTTCTCACCTGTTTAAACCACAGCTGGTCCTCGCCCAACCGCACCTCGGATCGCGAATTAAGCGCATAACCCACATCCATACCGAATCCATCCCGTTCTATCCGATATTGCGCCAGCCTGTCCTGCCCAGAATAGATATTGAAGGGAGAACTGATGACATAGATATGCGGCGCATAAAACCATTTACTTGACTTACGAAATGGCTTGTAATACTCCGACTGCGCTCCGTAAGTACTTCCGAAAAATCCATCTGTCCGCCACTCTGCCCGGTAACCGCCCAGATCCATAAATGTTAGTCGCGCCCCCATGCCAAACAGCACGTTGTCCGGATCAGATCCATCGATTGTGATGCCTAAATCCAGAAAAGGTGGCCCATACGTCTTTTCGTAGGTTCTCGCTGCCAGGCCCGGCACCCCAGCCTGATTGGTCGTCATCGTGTAACCCGCACTAGCGATCACACCCGTTCCTGTGATCCGCGTCAACGCTTTCTCCACCGCCGGAGGGTCTACGGGCTTTCCAACAAAATTTGCCAGGCTCTCCTGCAGAGCTTGATCATAGGCTGGCTTGTCCCCCGCAACTTCCACAAATTGCGGTACGGGCACCGTTCGCTTCACCTTGCGCTCCCGTTGCAAGCGGTAAACCTCCCAGTCCTGCTCGTTTAACGCCAGCCCGGCCAGCATGTGCTTTTTCTTCTCGGCGGCCGCATAGCCCTTCGGAATAATCTCCCGGCCCTTTTTAAACGATGAACTCGAGAACCCTCGCAAATCCGCGCTCAACAACACATCCGCCGACTGCATATTCCGCAGTTCATTGCTCGAAATCATAATGCTAATGTTCTTGGCAGCCACGGCAAACATCGAGTTTGCGGTGCTAGAATCTCCCGGACCGACGTCGAGATACACAGCAATCACAATGTCTGCACCCGCCTGCTTGGCCACATCCACCGGCAGGTTGTCTACCGCTCCACCATCCGTGTAAACATGTCCATCAATCGTCACCGGTGCGAATACTGCTGGAATCGACATCGTCGCCCGCATCGACTGCGCGATCGATCCCCGGTCGAACACCTTGGCCTTACCCGTTGTCACATCCGTCGACACGCACCGGAATGGTATAGGCAAAGTGTCGAAGTTCAGGTCGTTCTCGTAGGCCAGGGTCGCCCGATCGAGCACCAGGCCCACGCCATGTCCGGAATTCAATCCGCCCGGAAACACTACGCCTTTTCTCAATCCCAGTTGGAGCCGGTTGGGAAAGGCGATCCGGTCTTCCTTACGCCGGAAATTCAGGTCCTCAAATGGGGTTGTGCCGCTTAAAACCTCATCCCAATCGATGTTGTTAGTCAGCTCCTGAATCTCGAGCGGTGAATCGCCGATTGCATACAGCCCGGCTACCAGCCCGCCCATACTTGTACCGACCACCAGATCTACCGGTATGTGATGTTCTTCCAAATACTGAATCACCCCGATATGCGCGAACCCCAGCGCTCCGCCGCCCTCGAGTACCAGGCCAATCCGTGGTCGCGCCTGCGCCGCCACTGCAATCAGTAGGGCAAAGCTCAACCACCGCGCATTCCGCATCAATGAAGCTTATCTGAATTCATCCACTGACTCTAGGCAAATTCCAATGCTCCAGTACGCTTACCACGCGCAGTACGAAACAAACCACTCCGCCGCAAACCGCCATCCACGCGGGCGATCTCCCGAACCGCATACCGATCACCATCACGCCCGCCCCCGCCATTGCCGCGACCGCGTAGATATCGGCCTGAAGCACCTTCGGGATCTGCGCAAGCAATACATCCCGCACAGTGCCGCCGCCCACACCCGTCACTGTCCCCAGCAGCACCGCTACAAACGGATGTATGCCGTACTCCAACGCTTTGCCCGCGCCCGCAACCGCAAACAGTGCCAGGCCGCCCGCATCAAACAGCATCATCACCGTTGCCGGAATCTCCTGCACCAAGCCATACAGAAAGAACACTACGGCCGCCCCTAAAAACGCCGTCGCTGCATAGCGCCAGTTGCGGATCGCGCTAGGTGGCGTCGCTCCAATCAGCACATCACGAATAATGCCTCCGCCCACTGCTGTCGCAAACGCCAGCACCACCAGTCCTAGCAGGTCCAGCTGTCCCCGTATTCCAGCCATTGCTCCTTCCATTGCAAATACCAGCGTTCCCATCAGATCGACCACATACAGCAACCGCTCCGTCTTATTCATTGGCACCCACTCACTTACACCCAGCAGTCGCGCGTCTTTCCACATCGGCCAGCAAGCTGTCAAGAGCCGCTCGATCGAACCATTTGCCTCCCGTTATCACGCCCGCAATCTTCGTAGTATTCCGAATGTCCGTCAGTGGATTCGCCGTCAACAACACCAGATCCGCCGTCTGCCCCGGCTCTATCTCCCCTCGTTCGCTTTTGTCACGATAAAACGAATGTGGATTCCGGGTGGCGATGTGGAGCACTTCCATTGGACTGAAGCCCACCTGCTTTACCAGATTCGCCAGTTCATCGTGCAAACTGAAACCCGGATACATAAACACCACCGCCACATCGGTCCCCGCTAGAAACGGTACGCCAGCCTCCCTTAATCCGCGCATATCGCGATAGATTCCGGGCAACTCTCTGCGGAACGAATCGATCTCGGCTTCTCCGTCCTTCTTTTCCTCCACCTGTTCGCTCCAGTCCTTCGCCAGATACCCGCATACGTATTTGCGCCGCCGGTCTATCACTCCGCTGGTATCGTTCAACCGCTGCTTGGCTTCTTTATAGGACAGCAGCACCGAACCCTCTAAATTGACTGTCGTGGCAGACAGGAACATACCCGAGCGAGCCACGTCCTCAAACAGCAGCTGCCTCTTCTCGCTGCTGATCCCGTCGAGCGGCGGATACGCGAGCAGATGCTCCACGCTGCGTAATTTGGCTGCAATTAGCTGCTCCGGCGTGGCGACTGGGTGCGCCGCCAGCGGCAGGTGATGGAGCACCGCTTCGTCGGCTACCGCTTGAAATGTTGCCAAATCGGGCGTCGTCCGCATCTTGATGTGGTCGACCCCCAGAGCTGCCAGCCTCCGCACCGCCTGTCGCCCCTCTTCGGGATTAGCCACGCCGATTCGGATCCGGTCCACCGGCTCAACGGTATGCTCCCGCTTCATACGCTCGACATTGGCGCGCGATTCTAGAATCTGCCCAGACGTTCTGATCGCGGGCCCGATCCGCGTCCCAGCGTCGATCTCGCGCCGCCACCGGGCGACTTCGGCAAAATCGCTGCCCATGTCCCGCACCGACGTCACGCCGTTCGCCACAAACAGTGGCAGAGAAAGCGCACCCGCTTTCGTTAAATGCACGTGCGCATCCCACAATCCCGGAATCAAAAACTGGCCCGTGCCGTCGATGACGCGCGCGTTCTTCGGCAGATCCCCGTTTAAGCTCGTCACTTGCCTGATGCGCCGGCCCTCCACGACCACGGTTCGCCTCGTTTTCACCAGCCCTTCGCCCGGATCGATTACGGTTACATTGCGGATCGCCATTGTCTGTCCGAACAATTGCATCGCAGATAACATCATCAGCACGAACAGCCGCGTTATACTATAGGGGTAGGGGGTATCCGTATCCATGACTGATCAACCATCTCTCGATCTCCAGATTGGCGGCATGCACTGTGACGCCTGTGTTCGCCGCCTCAATTTGACCCTGCAAAAACTTCCGGGCGTCCGCATCGAATCGGTCCAGGTCGGTTCCGCCCGCCTATCTTACAATCCAGCCCAGACCAAACCGGACCAGATTCTTGCCGCCATCGCGCGCACCGGCTTCACCGCCCGCGCCGCCTGACCATGGAAAGCATCACCCTCCCCGTTAACGGTATGACCTGCGCCGCTTGCCAGTCCTTTGTGCAGCGAACTCTCGGCGAACAAACAGGCGTCTCGCAGGCCCAGGTGAATCTGCTGCTACACAACGCCACCGTCTCGTACGACGCCACGCTCACTTCGCCCGCGACTCTCATCGACGCCATCAACCAGACAGGTTACGAATCGCATTTGCCCGCAAGCGGCCTCTCGATCCTCGAAGAGCAAGCTGCGCTGGACGCCGGCCAACAGAACGAGTACCGGCATCTCCGCTTGCAAGCAACCGTCACACTCCTCGCCGGAGTCGCCGCCATGCTTCTCTCGATGCCGCTTATGAGCCACGCCGGAGCTCGCGATCCCTTGCTCGCATGGTCGATGCGGACGCTCGATCCCGCGCTCCATCGCATCTTGCCTGCGCTCTACGCAATCCCCGCGAACACGCTCCGCTCGATTCTTCTCCTACTTTCCACCACCATCCTGCTCTGGACCGGACGGCGCTTTTTCGTCAAAGCCTGGGCCGCCGTCCGCCGCCGCACCTCCGACATGAATTCGCTCGTCGCCCTTGGCACCGGTAGCGCTTTCCTCTATTCCGCTGCCGCCACCGTCGCCCCGGGCTTTTTCCGCATCCACGGCCTCGCACCTGACGTCTATTTTGAAGCCGTCATTTTGATCATCGGCCTGGTTCTGCTCGGCAACACCCTTGAATCCCGCACCAAAGGGCAAACCGCTAGCGCACTCCGCAAACTCGTTCAGCTTCAGCCCCAGACAGCTAGGGTCATCCGGAACGGCAAGCCGCTCGATCTGCTGGTCGCATCCCTACTTCGCGGAGATCACATCCTGGTCCGCCCCGGCGAACGCCTTCCGGTTGACGGCGAAGTTCTCTCCGGTTTGAGCAGCGTCGATGAATCCATGCTCACCGGTGAATTCCTACCGGTTGCCAAGTCCACCGGTGATCGCGTTATCGGCGGAACCCTTAACCAGCAAGGCTCTCTCGAATACCGCGCAACCTCGCTGGGCGCAGCCAGCACCCTCTCTCAAATCGTCCGGCTGTTACGCGAAGCGCAAGCCAGCAGCGTGCCCGTCCAACGCCTCGCCGATCGCATCAGCGCCCTCTTCGTACCCTCCGTGCTCCTTATTGCTATCGCCACCCTTTTGGCCTGGCATCTTCTCGCACCAGCCGCCGGTTGGATGCAAGCCATTGCTTCGGCGATCACGGTTCTAGTCATCGCCTGCCCTTGCGCCATGGGACTCGCCGTGCCCACCGCCGTTATGGTTGCCACTGGCCGCGCCGCTTCGATGGGCATTCTGATCAAAGGCGAAGCCCTGCAAAAACTCGAAGCTGTCGACACTATGGTTCTCGATAAAACCGGCACCCTCACCACCGGCCGTCCTGCCGTTATCAACATCCTTCCTTACGAATCGATCGACGCATCACAACTTCTCCGCTTTGCCGCCGCAGTTGAGCAATCGAGTGAACATCCACTTGCCGGCGCAGTCCTCCGTCATGCCGCTGCGTCCAGCCTCGACATTCCTCCATCTGTGTCTTTCGAGAATTTCCCTGGACAGGGCGCCAGCGCGAACGTGGAAGGTCACTCCGTTCTAGTTGGCAAAGCTGGTTTACTTCATCGGTATGGCGTCTCAACTACCCCGTTCGAAGACGTTGCATCCGAATTTGCCACGCAAGGCAAAACACTTCTCTGGGTCGCCATGAACGGCCAACTTGCGGGTCTCCTAACCGTCGCCGACACCATCAAACCCACGTCCCGGCAAGCAATTCAGCAATTTCACGCGCTTCATTTGCAAACCGTCATGCTGACCGGGGATAACGAAATCACCGCCCGCGCCGTTGCTCGCGAACTCGGCATCGATGAGGTCATCGCGTCCGTGCTCCCCGCCGGAAAAGCAATCGCGATCCGACAACTCCAGTCGCAAGGCCGTAATGTCGCCATGGCCGGAGATGGTCTTAACGATGCGCCTGCTCTGGCCCAGGCGGATGTCGGCATTTCGATGGCCACCGGTTCCGATATCTCGATCGAAGCCGCCGCCGTAACGCTCATGCGCAGCGATCTGCTGCACGTTCTCTCTGCGCTCGACCTCTCCGACTCTGCCATGCGCGTCATCCGCCAGAATCTCTTCTGGGCTTTTATCTACAACCTGATCGGAATTCCGCTCGCTGCCGGCGTCCTTTATCCCGCCTTCGGACTGCTTCTCAGCCCCGTATTAGCCAGCGCCGCCATGGCCTTCAGCTCCACCAGTGTCGTCCTAAACAGCCTTCGCCTTCGCCACGCGAAACTTAGAGTATGAAATCCGCCTCCTCCACTAAACCCGCCGTTGCGGTAGATCCGGACATCAAGGTATCGAACATCAAACGTCTTCGACGGATTGAAGGCCAAGTTCGCGGACTCCAGAAAATGGTCGAAGAAGACCGCTACTGCGCCGACATCCTCACCCAAATGTCATCTGTTCAGGAGGCCCTGCGGGGTGTGGCTCGCGCCCTCATGCGCAACCATCTCACCCATTGCGCCACGCACGCCATCCGCCAAGGAACAGCCGAAGAAAAGCACGCCATGTACGACGAATTACTAGACCTGATCTACAAAAACGCCCGTTGACACCGATTAGGCTCCCGAGCCTCTACTCAAATGGATGCCGCCAACGCAGGCCAGGAAAACGGGCGTAGTCGCGATCGGCAGTAATCCATTCGCTACCCGATTCGATCGCGAGGGCTGCCAAATAAGCGTCCGGCACCAAATTTCCCCGAGCGTTTGACTTGCGGCATAGCTTCACAAAGATGTCCCAATGGCGCGGACCCGGGCGAATCTCTACATAATTTGGTAAACGCCGTAGTGATTCCGTAAATACTAACGCATCCTCGATTGGGCTAGGCGGATCAAAAACTCTCGGATGTGTCGCGATACGCAGGAAGCCAGACAACACGAGATCTGCGACCCCAAAAGCCTGCTGCGATTCTATTTGATTTTTCCACCAATCCCGATACTGTTCATGCCTTGGAGCATCCGCCCGAAATCCATACACCAGCAGATTGACGTCAACCAGAATCAACGAATCTCGTCCATAACGTCAAGCAGTGACGCCGCGCTATCGAGATCAACCCCCGGCCGCAATCCCCTCCCTTTGAATGTAGGAAGCTTCAAAGATCCCCTAACGGGCTTCGTGCGACGGTTAATTACCTCGCGAAGGGCATCTTCAATTACAGCCGTCAAAGTTTGGTCGGAATCTGCCGCCAGCTTCTTGGTTTCTGCTAAAAGTGCATCATCCAGCCGAACCGTAGTCCTCATGCATCAAAGCATACCGCCTACGCATCAATATGTCAATTACCGCGAAGCCCGCACCGCATCTCCGCCCAGCACCGTTACCATCGGCGTCGTAATATCCGCATCAAGACTCACCGTCTTCTGCAACTTCATTGAAGCCGCATCGTACACTTCCAGCTCAAATCCGGCCGAGTAAATATACAAATCCTGCCCGGTGGAAGACGTCGCAAACGAGAACCGCGGCCGGCATGCGAACTCCTGCCTTTGCATAAGTTTGGTTGTTGCTACGTTGATTCCCCAGAACTCGCAATGCCGGTCGCCATGCGTCCCGGTGATCGCCACGGCATACGCTTTCTTATGGTCCGGCGTGTACCGGATATTCGATACGCCTTCGACCGCCGGCCCGATCGGTGTAAACTCAAACTTCCTTTCGTTCAGGTGAAACGTCGCTACGCCGAACACCTGCCGATGTACTTCCGGATCTTCCGTGTTGAAAATCCCGGTCAGCGTATTATCGTCATCGTTCGGATCCACCTCCGGCGCAAAGGTCACATTTTCCATCCCGGGGAACGTCGGCTTTGCCAGGTCAATCGTCTGCACCTTCTTTAAGGTCGCCGTATCGTACACATTGATCGCCTTCGCAAACTGGTACAGAAACTTTCCATCCGGCGACACGCGATAGTTTCCTCCGCGATACCCACCGCCCGCCTGCGCCCGTTCGCTCGCCGGGATCTCTACTTCCTTCACGATTTTGCGTTGTTTCAGATCCACCACCGACAATTGCGGCAGCCCGATCTCCCACCGATCAATCAGCTTCTTCGAGATCGTGATATTGCTGTACAGAAAATTTCCAGTCGGATCTACTGCCATCCCCGCCATTGATACGCGTAAATTCTTATTGCCTAGCTCGAAGGAGTCCACCACTTCGCCCTTTGCCAAATCGATCGTCTCGATGCCCGTATCCTTAATGGTCATGACGATCAGCTTTGATCGGTCCTTCGTCAGCACCAGCGAACGCGGCACATCCGTCTTCATCTCGATCCGCTTGACGATCTGATCGGCCTTCTCATCGATCTGCAGCACTGTTTGTGGCCACGTGCCCATATAGAGCATCGTGTCCGCCGCAAAAGCGTTCCCTGCCAGCAAGGCCAATAACAAAAATTTCTTCATTGTAATTCAAACCAGGCCTCTAAGGAAAGACCAAATCGATGTTTCGCCAGTCCTTGGTAGCCGCCGCGCACTTTTTCGTCCAGTCCGGATAATTGTTTAAATGGTCCGGCACCTGCGCCGGCCAGAAACACGTCGCATAGCAGTCGTACAGATCGCGCTCCGCCGGCTGGCACAGTCCCGCCGTTCCCCCCGACGAATCCACTTCCCAACCGGGCGAAAACACAATCGTGCAGCCCACTGGATAATGCGGCGCAGTCTGCGGCTTCGAGTTGTTCGGCCCCTGCTGTAGCGCAAACACGTCTTCGCGCTCTCGGGCCGCCGCCGCTTCCACCCGGTGCGCTTTCTTATTCACTGCCCGTAAATGCTTCATTCGGTCCTCCTGATTACTGAGCCACTTCCGCTTCGTCCCACTTCATGTAGACCGGCACTGTCACCACCAAATAACTCTTCGCCGTCAGAGGCGCGCCCTTGCCATCCCCATACTTCGCCACCACCCAAACGTCGCCCGTGTTGTTGGTGGTAAATCGCCGCTGCGGATTCGGGCCCTCGCCCGCCGGCGTGAACAATCCCTCAGCGCTGATCGATCCCACAAATTCTTTATCGTCGTCGTTATATCGTGCGATGAATTCATCCATAGACCACTTCACCGGCACCGGTCCGAGGTCGATATCATCAGCCGTATTCGCCACGCCATCCAACCCGCGATTGAACGCCACTGCTTCAAATTGCACGTAGCCCTTTGGATGCGTTGTCCCACCCAGATGCGCAATCGACGACGGATTGGAAATTTTGATGTAGTCAATCTTGTCGTACACCGCGAAAGCATTCGGCGCAGTCCGCATCTTCACCGTTACGCTCCGCAGCCCCGAAATGACCACCGGATCCACATCCACCATCACCGCAATTTCGCCCGGCTTGACCGACGTCACTTTGGTCACATGTACGCCCGTTCCCAGGTCGATATCGGCTGCCGTGATTCCTCGCGCAAATCCATCGCCCAGAATTTTAACCGCCACGTTCTTCGAACCCGCCTTGATCGACGAAAGATCCGTACCCACTACCGTCACATCGTTCAACGCCCGGTACGCCGTTACATCCAAACCGAATTCCTGATAGCCGCCCCAGAACCAGCGGCCTTCCATCTTCGACTGATCCGGTGCAATCGCCATCACTTCCCGCACTGCGCCCATCGGATGCGCCTCCCCGCGCCCACGCCATTCGTACCCCGTATAGACTACGCTTTGCCCGGCGAGGGAAACCTTCGAGCTGTCCATCACACTCGTCAATGTAGTCTCTGTCTTGAACGTGTTAGGCGCTGTCCCCGGCGTAATCGTCATCACGCCGTAATACCGTCCCTTGCCCGGCGCTGACGCGGACACGATCCACTTGCCCCGCAAATTTCCATCCCGCATAGACGCCCGCCAGTTCGACCAAGCCGCCGCATGCAAATCGAAATTCTTCTGCAGATACTCCATCGCGTCGTCGACTGGATCTTTCTCCGGCGTCCCGCCATTTGCCGTTGGCCGCAACGATGCCGGCAGCACGCCATAGCCATCCGGCCGCGGATGGGCATGAAAACTGTTGTACTCCGAAACCGGGAAATAGCCGATGTGCATGTTCACCAGCAGTCGCCACTCCGTCGCGCTTCGCCGCCACGTTTGCGGTCTTGCCAGCGGATGGCACGACGCGCACGCCATCCGCACCTGCGGACTCGGCGTTCCCTCGCTTTCTAACGTCCGCATTTCGAGATACCAACGGTGCCCCGCGGTCTCCTCCGGCGCCAGACCATGATCGGTCGTCAGATAACTCAGAATGTGCCGCCCCTCGTCCGGAGTCAGCGAGAGCCCGTTCAAACGCACCATCCGCTTGATCGCCTCTTCCCAACCCTCAGGTGTTGTTCGCACCCAAGAGATCCGCGTCAGATTCCCTTTATCATCCGCCTTGTGACAGCCGCCGCACTTCTCCGCCGTCACTTTGTCCGTTACCGGAATGCCCGGCTCAGGCTCTGGAGGAACCTGATTCGTTTCCGCCGCGCTCATCGTCAGCCCGAGCGCCGTCGCCATCACTACCCAATGCAGCCGCTTCATATTGATCAAAGTTGGAAAAGACAACAACGGTGTTGAGAGGCCTCAACAAGGAGGGAGAATCGAAATTGAGTGTCCCGCGGTCTGGCCCTTATGTCAAGCGCCATTCAGAGAAATGTAATTATTCGTAACACCACTCACCCGTGGCGCTTGACATCCCTGACACACTGCCCTAACCTGAACTTCAATTTACTGTCGGTAAATCATTTCAGCTAGCGCAGATCTCCTTCGCTAGCCAGGTACCCTCCGCACACCGAGCAGCGTGCGCCCCGTCAAGCTTTCCCAAATCGAGGTGCATCGTGCAGAATTCTTTATTCAAATCATTTCTCTATCTGTCGCTAGCCATCCTGACGGTCCCGCGAGCCCACGCTCAATCAACCTCCGGCACCATTCTGGGCACTATCAAGGATCCTTCTGCCGGCGCAGTTTCTGGGGCTGTGGTGCAACTGATCAACACCGGCACCAATGCGACCCGATCCGTGCTCACCGACTCCGCCGGCGCGTACGAATTCTCCAACGTGGAGGTCGGCTCGTATCGCGTCAACGTCACCGCCGCTGGCTTCCAGAAAGTAGAGTTCACTCCTTTCCCTCTCGCCTCGCGCGAAACCAAGCGACTCGATTCCGATTTGCAGGTCGCTAGCCAGGCCACCACCGTCAACGTCGAATCCACCGACACCGCTGTCATCCAGACCGACACATCCAGCATCTCGGAAACTAAATCCGGCCGCGAACTGGTCGATCTTCCCGTTGCAATTGGCTCCCGCGCCAGTGGCTCCACCAGCCCCATGTCCACGCTCACTACCCAGCCCGGTGTCCAAACCGATTCCACCGGTGGCATCTCGGTCGCCGGCGCTCTTCCCACCATGCTCTCCGTGACTGTCGATGGCATAAGCACCATGGGTCCGCGCACCAACGGACCCCTCACCGAACTCTTCCCCTCTTTCAACGCCATTGAAGAAATTCGCGTCGGCCAGGTTATCAATCCCGCCGAATTCAGCGGCATCGCCGACATAACCACCATCTCCAAAAGCGGCACCAATAAGTTCCACGGCGGCCTCTTTGAAAACCTGCAAAATAACGTCCTGAACGCCGGCAATACTTTTAGTCACACCACGCCTACCCTCAAAATGAATGACCTTGGCTTTTATGTCGGCGGGCCAGTGCTCTTTCCCAAGCTCTACAACGGCCGCGATAAAACCTTCTTCTTCCTGAGCTACGAAGGCCTGCGCCTCCCCCGCCAATCCGTCCAGATCGAAAGCGTTCCCTCGCTCGCCATGCGCAGCGGCGATCTCTCCGCTTTTAAAGGTCAACTGAACGGCTACCCAGGCAATATCATTCCGCAAAGCCAGATCTCACCGCTCGCGCATAAAGCCATGCAATATTTATTTCCGGTGCCTAATTACGGGATTGCGGGACTTACGTCGAATAACTATCTCGCCACTTTCAGCGTCCCTATTAAAAGCAATCAAGCCGACTTACGCCTCGACCAGACACTCACGCAAAAACAGCAGATTTACGCCCGGTTCACTTACAAAAACCGGCGCGTTACCACTGCGCCCACTGCGTCCCCGCTCATCGGCGGAGTCTCACAGCCCGAGATCGACGACGCCCTCACCGTCGCCCACAATTACGCCGCCACTCCCGCTCTCATCAATGAGGTTCGCGTCGGCTATAGCGGCAATCACTCCGCCACCAGCTACGGCATCACGGCCGCCGATGCTGCCAGTAACCTGGGGCTGACAAACTTGCCCGGACCCCTTCCCGAAGGAGATGCCGTTCCCAACTTCCGCATCACTGGTCTACAATCCACGGGAGGGCAGGCGTCGTCCCTCTCGCGCAATGGCACTTTCCAGATTCTCGACGCTCTCACCTGGACCAAACAATCCCACACCCTGAAAATCGGCGCTGACTATCGCTATCTCACCGGGCTTTACACGAATGTCTTCGCTACCAGCCGTCTCGGTTCCTATTCCTTTAACGGCAGTGTGCTTTCCGGCCTGCTCGGCAATAGTGCAGCGACGCCCTTCGCCTCATTTCTCCTCGGTTATCCGGACAGCACCACGATCTCGACCGTGCTCCAGGCCGACACGAAATCGTATGCCTCTCATTACGGCTTCTTTTTGCAGGACGATTGGAAAGTGACCCGCTCTCTCACTCTCAATTACGGACTACGGTACGAATATCACCCGATGTTCCGCGACCATTACAATAATCTCGCCAACTTCCTGCCCGACTATTCTTCCGTCGTCAATGGCTCGGTAGCGCGCGGCGCTGTCGTCATTCCCAACCAGCAGGTATTCAACATCGTCAATCCCGGCTTCGCTCAGTCGATCGTTCCGACCCCGATACTCACTGCTGCCCAGGCCGGCATTCCCGAAAGCCTGCGCTATTCGCAAAAAACTGATTTCGCTCCGCGCGTTGGCTTTGCCTGGCGTCCGCTTCACAACGACAAAACAGTCATCCGCGGAGGATACGGCCGCTTCATAGAAACACTTCTTGGCTCCGCCATCCTCAACGCCTGGGCTGTCGAATCGAGCGACGTCGGACTGTTCCGCAACCATCTTGTAAATGGGACGCCTACTTACTCGTTTCCCAATCCCTACCCGTCCAACATCGCTCAACCCGGCAGCCAGGATTTCGATCTTGCCACCGACCTCCATTACAAAGATCCCTATGTCCAGGAATGGGACATCACGGTGGAGCGCGAACTCGGTTCTGGGGTGGCCCTCCGTGTCTCCTATGATGGCAATCACGGTTCCGATCTCGGAATCATCGAAAACTTAAATCAAGTGCCCGCCAATACGGCTGGTTTTTCCGTTGCCAGCCAGAGCACGCCCTATCCAGTCTTCGGCTACATCTATCACCAGACCAACAAAGGCTCCAGTAACTACAACGCACTTACTGTAACAGCCCAAAAACGCTTTTCGCATGGCGTACAATTCCAGACAAGTTACATCTTCGCCCGCAACTTATCGAATGTCGGTGGTTACAATCCCACAACTAGCTTTGCCGGTGAAGGCGGCGGCACCATCTCCGACCCGTTTAACCCAGGCCTCGACTACGGCAATGTCAACTTTACTCGCCGACACCGCTTCTTGACTACCTTCCTCTACGAGCTGCCTTTCGGCAAAGGTAGAACATTTCTGAGTGGCGCAAACAGCTTAGTCGATCACGTGATAAACGGCTGGCAAGTCAGTGGCGTCCTATTATTCCAGACCGGCCCCTTCATGACGGTCCTATCTCCCGGCGATCCGTCCGGTACCGGATTCGATCAGTTAGTCGGCGACTCGCGCGCCGACACTGTGAGCGGAGTTTCACCCTACGCCAATCAATCGATTGCACAGTGGATCAACCCCGCCGCATTCGTTCAGCCCGCGCAGAATATCGGACGCTTTGGCGATTCTTCCGTCGGCAACGTCGTCGGCCCTGGCACTCAATCGATTTCGCTCTCGCTGACCAAATCGATTAACTTCACCGAATCCATTCGCTTCCAAATTGGCGTCGAGGCTGCGAATCTCTTCAACCACGCCAATTACGCGCCGCCCACCAACCTGACCCTTAACTCATCCGGTTTCGGCTCCATCACCAGTCTCCAAACGACCGAGGCCTCCGGACCGCGATCCATCCAACTCACCGCCCGCTTCACCTTCTAAATGCGCCTACCCCAAAAGTCGACAATCACACGCTAAGAAAACTGGTTTCCCCGCTTAAGGCTGCACCGGGTGACAGGGGCTTTGAAATTTCGATAAGGTCAGTCGCAATTCGCGCACTAAATTCTGCGTCCGAACGGTTCACCTCGACAATGAGACCACGAACTGCGACGCCAAGCGCGCGCCAGAGTTCACTTAGATCAAGTGCCCGAACAAATGATCCGAGTAGTTGTGCCGTAACAGGCTCGGGCAAGAGATCCATTCCTCGACCTTGAGCCGAGGGGAGTTCATGCCGTATGCACGCTAACCCCATGACATGATCGCGGACCGCGCTTATCATGTATTCGGCTTGCCAGAACTTTCCACGAAGAATGCAGTTTCGAGCATGGAGTGCGTGCAGCCAAGCAAGTCCAATTAGATCTTTGGGTACTGGCGGCGGGAACGGTTTTACAGAGTTCGCTTCTCCGGAAACTAATTTGAACGTGGGGCCAAGCGGACGAAATTCAGCGCGCGGAACAAATGCCAGATCGACTTGCAGAGTGTCGGGGAGGAAGAATACACGATAGACCCATGCGCCTACCCTGACGTCATGGTGGTGAAGCGCCGCATGACGATCGTACATGAGCGCCGTCAAGTCAGACAGGACAGCGGTGACTTGGTCGAGATCAGCTACTCCGAAGGCAAGGTCGATATCTGACCATTGGTCTTCCCGGTCAATGGCGGCAGACCCCGTAATGGCAACTCCGGTTATGCGTTTATCGTTCGCGGCGTATTCCAAAAGCTCCGAACGCAGCTGCGATCGGTATTCCGGCGTGAACATGGGCGACTCTCAGTGTAATCGTTATGCACTTCAAGGCGCGAGAAATCCATTCGAAGAATGCGGCGAAGGTGCGCCGCTCACATATGATGGCCACAATACTCGCTCGGAGTCGCTGTTCAATTACTTCCGGCCTGAACGTCGCATTCCCGAAGATCATCCGTCACGGCTCATTGATTTCGCTTTCGTTCGCGAGACCGAGGTGCTCCTGCGCGTACTGCTGATCGGCTACTTGTACGGGAGTAAGAATCGACAAGACCTGGTGCTGACGAAGCCCACCCGGATTGCGGAGCCCGTGACAACTCTACTGGACTTGCCGCGCCTAAAAGCGTCGGCAGGGATGCAGCCGGTGCGCTACTTGATGGCTGGCATGCACGCCTTGATAGAGATTTGCTCCATGTCTGGCTTCGACAAGCATTGCGCGAGATCTTCCGTCCTCATAGCCTCGGAAGTGAAGCAGTAACTGCTAGCGTCACGTCTGGAGATTTGTAGGCAGGAGCCTAAGACGTTTCGCGGGTACTAATCTCCAGATCCACACGTCTCAGTTTGTGCAGAAGGCTGAAGGCGACAATGAAAAGTAAAATCGTGAGAATCAACTGAGTCGTTTCATTGCTTATCCCACACCATCGTAAACACGGCGGACGACTTCGCGATCCTGCTGACAATCGTCAGTGTTTTGCCGTCATGCGACACTTTGAATTCTTCACTTTCTTCTGGCTTGCCTTTGACTTGCCTTTCGATTTCAAGAACGTGATCGTTGATACGCTTGCCCGATGACGAACGGCCCTTGGCGTCACCAGCGCCGCGGTCAACATACGCTTTACCGTCAAATTTCATTTCACTCAGATGCTTTTCGGCTGGCATGCTGAAGCTCAGCCCGTGGCGCTCAAAGGGCGTAATAATGAGCTTTAACGCTTCGCCGGACGTCTTCTCTTCCAACGAAACTGACTGCCATTCCCCGCAAATGCCCCTTCCCGGGGCAAGCCGCGCGTATTTGACGGTCGTTTCAGCGTTGTTGCCAGCGTCGCCCGAGAATACGTCATGGAGCGTAAGTGTCTTCTCGTCCATCGAAATATTGTAAGTACGCACCATTTCCTGCTCGTCGTTCCTGATCATTTTCCAATCATGCTCGTCGAGCTTTTTGAAAGAGACGGTAGTTCCGGAAGGCGATTCGATTGGAACGCCATCAGCTTTGATCTTGACCGTTACACCCGTGCTTCCAGTTAGGGCGTAGCGGTTATTGCCGAGATCTTTGATGGCGTATTTTATGGTTGGGTGCGGGCTCTTTTGAGCGTTGTATACCCATGTGCCCACGAATGGATCGCTGGCAGCGAACACGCTGCAGCTTGCGAGAATACCGGCTATCAACAGGCCATGGTTTTTCAATGGATTCCTCTGCACGGCGGGCGGGAGCAGGCTTAGTGTGGCCGCAGGTTTCAATCCGCAATCTGCGGCCAGACGCTCATGAGACTTAGCGATCTTTCCCGATCGGGTCGGCTGACGCTTTACGCACGACGCCATGGATCGCCTGCGTTCCGAAATGCATAGTTGCGGGTCCGTCGAACACAAGTGTAATGTTCGAATTCGAAACCTCGTCTCCTCCTGTGATGCAGACTTGTAGTTGCGTTGGAGAGGGACCCACCTCGAACGTGGCGTTGCTCCCATTCCCGGTTATCAGGCTTACCGGGCCGCTGAATTGAAAGCCCATTGCAGTCGGAGGATTAAACGTTGGGCATCCCTCCATGTTCTGGGTGATCGTTGGGGTGGTTAGTCTGATGTGGTGCGTGTGAGGACTTTGACCGCCCTTCGTCGCATCTGCGACACCCGCCGTCGTCCCATAATCGGACATCGTCATATCGGCTAAAAAATCGGCGGAAATGGTCCATTCGCCATGCCACTCCCGGCGAAGGTCTAATGTCCATTGACCATGCATTTCCCAGGGGCCGCCTTTCACATTCGCGGGCGTATAGTCGTTGATAAGACCACTGAAATGAGCGGGCTTTTGCCCCTGGGCCAAAGCGCAGTTACCTGAAACCAGCAAGAGCAATGAGAGCGCGCCTACCGCATTCTGTTTTTTGCTTTTCATGAGAGATCTCCAATTTTAGAATTGACGCCTAAGTTGCCGAAGATCCACAAATTGCCAAAGGCTAAGTTTCCTTCGGAATCTATAGAAGTGAACTGAACTTCAGCGACTTCGCGCCTGAACTAACGACACTATCGTGGACTCTGCGCAAGCGGGTCAAGCGGCAACTCACGAAGCAACTTAAAAACAAGCAGATACCGTCAAATGCCGCCTATTACCGCTTCTACGTGCGGGGTTACAATTGGCTCATTCCAGACGGCAGCAACACGGTGCGGCCGTCGCCGAAAGCTTATGGGTGACCCGACATATCAAATACCGCCCGTTGAGAAGCCGCTCGAAGGGCGGCTCGATTCGTGGAAGGAAATCGCGGTTTATCTGAAGCGTGACGTCACGACTGTCCAGCGCTGGGAGAAGCGGGAGGGAATGCCGGTCCACCGGCATGTGCATCACAAACGGGGCTCCGTTTATGCCCTGATCGAGGAGCTTGACGACTGGGTTCAGAGCCGACGTTTGCGTGCGGACGAGCCGGATGAGAAGGCCGCGGCCGAAATGCTACCGGCAGCTCCGAATGGTCTCGGAGCACTGGCTGAACGGAAGACACACCTGTGGTTGATCATGACCGCCGTTCTCTGTATCTGCCTGCCGGCAGGTTGGCTGGTACTCCGACATCGCGCAACCGTTACGGCTGCGCCCAGAGTGAGGTCGTTGGCTGTGCTGCCTTTGCGGAATTTGTCGGGGGATCCGGCTCAGGAATACCTGGCCGATGGCATCACTGAGGCCCTCATCGGACGCCTTGCGAACATCCATAATCTACGCGTGATTTCTCACACGTCCGTGACCCGATTCAAAAGCTCCCAGCTCGCCATACCGGAGATAGCCAGAACACTAGGCGTAGACGCCGTCGTGGAAGGCTCTGTCATGAAAGCGGGCGATCGCATTCGGGTGACGGCGCAGTTGATACGCGGCGCAACCGACGAACATTTCTGGTCCGAAACCTACACCCGCGAGATGCGCGATGCACTCACGCTGGAGAGTGAATTAGCGCAATCCATTGCCGAAAGAGTGGAAGTAACGGTTACCGGGGAGGAACACCGGCGGCTTAGCGATGTGCGTCCCGTTGCGCCTGAAGTCTACGAGAGCTATCTCAAGGGCAGGTTTGCTTTACAACAGGGAAACCGAGCCGGAGATGAGCAAAGCATTCGTTATTTCGAGCATGCCTCTCAGAAAGATTCCACGTTTGCACCATCTTACTTAGGGCTGGCCGAGGCATACACTAACCTCGGAACGGTCTTTGCCGGAGTTTCGCCTGAAGCAACTCGGCCGAAAGTCACGAGCTTCGCGCGAAGGGCGCTGGCACTCGACCCGACTCTCGTAAAAGCTCACGTTGCGCTGGCCATTGTCCTGCAGCAACAATGGCACTGGACTGACGCAGAGGCGGAATACAGACTCGCCCTCCACTTGAATCCAAACGACGCTGAGGCTCTCTCATGGTTTGCTCTGTGGCTGGTATGCCAGGGACGTATCGACGAAGCTGTGGCCTCGATTGATCGCGCCCGGGCGCTTGACCCGATGGGTGTTTCCGGTGACAGCGTATCGCGGATCCTGTTCCATGCGCACCGGTACGATGACGCGATCCGCGAGTCACGCAGCGCATTGGCCATTCAACCGGACAATGCGATGAACTTCATGGGCCTAGGATTTGCACTGATCGCGAGCAACAGACCGGCAGAGGCGATCCCCGTGTTGGAAAAGGCAATTTCTCTTTCCCCTGGTAGTCCCGCTTCGATTGGTATCTTGATCAGGGCCTATGCCCACGCAGGGCGGCGCAGCGACGCCATCCGGCTTCTCGGCGAACTGAAAAGACGCAGGAAGTCAGGCTACATTCCTGCAGCTGCATTTGTGAACGCATACCTGGGTCTTGGCGACAACGAACAGGCCTTCTACTGGCTCGAGCAAGCCTACCGGGAGAAATCGAACATTTTGCAGTTCCTCAAAACCCATCCGTATTTCGACCCGATCCGCAGCGACCCCCGATTTGCGGACCTGGTGCGCAGGGTAGGTCTTTCTTGACTTCATTCAGACTGTTGTTGTACGAAAGGCCGCCTCGCCGGGAACGGATGCAGCCCGGGCCTTGTCGGACGCCATCAGCCGTTCCTGCGTTAACGCCCTGGAAGTCGGCATGTCGAACCCCACGAATGACCCGAGGAACCAAAGTGCTCGCCTTCCCCCTCAGGGGACTTGGAGACGACCGGCACCTGGGGAGACCGATTGCCTCAGCAGTGTCTCGAACCGGCACGGCTTCTTCGGCGAGCGCGTGGTACCTGCACCCGCTTCCTGCTTTTCCAGCGCCAGCTTATAGAGACGGGCGGCATCGAGGACGTGCACAGCCGGCCAGCGGTTAAGTCCGTCACCCACGTAAGCCGACACTCCCTTCCAGCACGGAAGCACCTGCCACTTCCGAAGCTTTACGGGATTCGGGTGGTTGGGATTTGTCGTTTTTTTCGGTCGCAAGTTGACTTGGCACAGCGTTCCCATGCCGGTTCCGGAGGTGATGACCAACGGGCGGTCAGAGGCGGTGTGGATCACGCCATCCGACATGGCTGCTCCGCGGCGCAGGCTGTCCAAGTCTTCCAGATCCCCTCGATGCACCTCGACCGCAGCGGCGATCAGAGACTTGGCGCCCTCATCTGAGCGGGCACATGTTCGGGTGGCTTTGATAATGGTGGAGAACGGTCCATCCGGTTCGGCCTGTACGAAGGCATCAAGTGCTACGCTTTGGTTTCCGGCCAGTGCTGGCTCTCCGTAGAGACTGTTCCCAACCCGGTGCGTTTCAAGTCGGGGGACTGCTTCCTGTTGCCGAGTGGCCGGCCTTTCCGCCTCGCAAGTGATCTGAGTTTGACGCCGGTAGACGCTTACGCGTTTTCCAGCTCCCGCTGAATGGGGCCATCCGCTCGATTAACGGTGGCGGAGACTGCTTTAGTGTCGGAGGCTCCTTGGGATTTACGGGTAAGCAACGACCCGGCGCATCGTTGGACAATACAGGAGTTGGGCGAACGTGCCGGCATGTCACGATCGACCTTTGCCCTGAGATTCAAACAGACCGTTGGGACTTCGCCCATGGAATGCCTGACGCGCTGGCGAATGATGCTCGCTGGGCACAAGCTGGCGAATTCCGGCGATCCCATTTCCGTCATCGCCCTGTTGCTTGGCTACGAATCCGAAAGCGCCTTCAGCGCAGCCTTCAAGAGGGTAATGGGCTGTTCGCCGCGGCAATATAGCCGTGGCCGCAATCCAGTTCGGCCCATCCAACCTAGAAGGGGACGCGACCCGCGTCGCTCAAACTTAAGCTTCAACGCACCATGCCGGCTGATTCGTCAATCGTTACGAACTGGTTCACCGGAACGTTGGTAAATTGCTGCATTTTTCCACTAGGCCACTCGATGGATAAGCGCGTAATCTTCGTATCCCGCTTGATACCGAACGTTAGCGCCAGATCGCTTTGCGAACAGTAACTGGAGCCGCTGTGGACGGTCTGCCACTGCTTGCCGGACGCACTCTCGACGCGCACCACTGCTCCCAGACCGCTGCGATTCGATTTCCGTCCCACCAGCCGCAGGTTGATCCAGTTATTTTTGTTGCCGCCATCATTCCGCAAAAGCACCGCCGGGCCATTGTTCGTATTGACGATGATGTCCAGATCCCCGTCATGGTCGAAATCCGCATAGGCCGCGCCTCGCCCTACCATTGGCTTCGAAAAGTCGGGGCCTACGGAGTGACTGGCATCGACAAACTTGCCGCCCTCATTATGAAACAGCAGCGGCGGTTGGGCATATTGGAGATTCGGTTGGAAGCGGTGGATCTCGGGTTCCAGGTGACCGTTCGCCGCAAAGATATCCGGGTATCCATCCAGATCGTAGTCAAAGAAGAACGTGCCAAACGTGAGACTCGTCAGGCTTGATCTTCCAATCGGCCCTCCGGCGGCCGTATCTACGAACAGGCCGTTGCCGCTGTTGCTGTAAACGGCCATCATCTGATTCGAAAAATTTCCGATCAATAGGTTCGGACGGCCTAACCGATCGAAATCCGCTGCGTCCGTACCCATGCCGCCGCGAGCCGTGCCGTCTTCCGAATACGCCACACCTGCCTGTACGGCTTCTTCTGTGAACGTGCCGTCTTTATTATTGCGGTAGAGTTTGTTGGACTGCGTGTCATTCGCCACAAACACGTCTGGCCAGTGATCGGAATTGAAATCGAAGATCGTGATGCCGAGCGACTTGCTCGTCGGGTCACTAAGGCCGGCCTTTTTTGTAACGTCCTCAAATTTTCCGCCGCCCAGATTGCGGTACAGTTTCAAGCTTCGGCCCTTGTACTTTTCCGGCGTGCAATACGATTTTGTTTTACCGTCCATCGAGCAGGCCTGGTCTTCCTTCTCGCTCCACTGAACATAATTCGCGACCAGCAGATCGGCTTTGCCATCGCGATCATAGTCGAACCAGGCCGCGCTGGTTCCGAAGTCGGCATTGCGGATACCACTGGCAGCGGTCACATCGCGGAAATGCCCATGGCCTTCGTTGTGAAATAGGTGGTCGCCTTCGAGCGCTGTGAGGTAGATATCCGGCAGACCGTCGTTGTCATAGTCGGCGACGGCGACTCCCATGCCGTACATCTGAAGATCGAGACCGCTGCCAGGTGTTACGTCAGTAAACGTGCCGTTGTGATTGTTGTGATAGAACGCGGGCAGAAACTTTTTGTCAGCCGCATTCCAATCGTGATCGTTGATCAGCAAGATATCCGCCCAGCCGTCGCCATCGAGATCCGTAAAAGCAACGCCTGACCCAAGCGATTCCGGCAAGTATTTCTTGCCCTGGGCGCCGCTGTGGTGAACAAAGTGGATTCCTGCTTTAGCGGTGGCATTCGTGAACCGCAGTGAGCCGCCCGAATCCGCTGCCAAGGCAAGCACGGCTATACAAAGGGCGATCACCGCCGCAACTATCTTCATGAGCAAAGAGAGCACTGTAGCAGATGCTTGCCAGCTACATCTTTCGATGGAGGACACCTCCGTTAGGTCTTGATATTCTGAGTCGCAAGCCCTTCAAGAGAGTTGTGAGGCCCCAATTTGCAGTCATATCAGCTGTCGCTTTGTTTGCGACAGCCTGTACCCGTCCCCCAGCCGACCTGCCTGCGGTAGGCTCGGAACGTTACCAGCAGCTCTGTAGCGCGTTCTATCTCGGGTTAACCGCTCTTCAATCCGGCGAGGATGTAAATGCCCGTCGAGGATTGACTCGTGCGACCACTATCGCGCCTGGTGAGCCCGCCGGCTGGGCTGATCTGGGGCTGCTGCAATTTCGCCAACAAGACTACGAAGGGGCATTTGCAAGTGTTCACAAAGCACAGGCGCTGGTTCCCGATAACAGCCGCATTGAAGCACTATTGGGCGTGATCGAAAGCCGCCGCGGGCAAGTGCCGGAAACGCTGGTTCACCTGAAAAAAGCAGTTTCGCTCGACAGCGGCAATCTGAAAGCGCTCTATGGTCTGGGCCAGGAAACCGAGCGGCAGAATTCGCCCGCTAGCGATGCGGCGGCGCAGAAGTTTTTCGAGCAGATCCTCGAAAAACGCCCGAACAACCTGGCCGTTCTGATGGATGTAGTTCGACTGTCGGCCAAGCGCAACGATGCGGCGAGTCTGCGGCAAGCCGTGGCGAGTCTACGGAGAACGGAGTCGCTGTGGCCTTTGACAGCTCAGCAACAATTCGCAACTTTGGAACAGACTGCGCAGAGCGCGAACGTGCGGCCAGCCGCGATTCAGGCACAATTCTTGCGCAACGTACTGGTCCGGGTGCCCGCTTACCGGCAAAGCCTGAACGAAGTGAAGACGCCGGTTACGTCGGCTGGTGAGCCCTTTTTGAAATTCCTCCGGTTGCCTTTGCCCACTTCCGAGCCAAGTCCTTCGGATACCAGCCTTCGCTTCGAAGCGCGGCCTTTGCCCGGAGTGGCCAGCGACAATGTGGCGTGGGTCGGGACATTTGTGCCCGACGAAAAGCACGATGCGCAAGTCATCTGGGCTGACTCGCACGCGCTGCATGTTGGGAGCGCCGTTCTGCCATTTCCAAGAGCCGAAACCGATCTGAGCCAGGAAACCATTCTGGCTGCTGATTTGAATTATGATTTCAAAACGGACCTGCTGATGGCGACGCCGCATGGAATCCGGCTTTATCAGCAGGAATCGCCCGAGCATTTCACAGATGTAAGCAACAGAATGAAGCTGCCGGCGGCGATTCTGACTGGAGCGTATACGGGCGCCTGGGCTTTTGACGTAGATTTGGATGGCGATCTGGACGTGGTACTCGGCACCCAATCGGGCGAACCGCTGGTGCTGCGCAATAACGGCGATGGTAGCTACGCGGCAATTCATCCGTTCCACGGCGTAGAAGGACTCACACGTTTTGCCAGCGCAGATATCGATGGGGATGGCGACCCGGATGTGGCGCTGCTCGACAAAGACGGCAACCTCAAAATTTTCGCGAACGAACGGCTGGGCGATTACCGGTTGCGCAGTACTCCGGCCGAACTAAACGGCCGGGCATTGCAATTGGCCGCGGCCGATGTCAATGGCGACGGCTTGCCGGATTTCGTGGTGTTCGAAGCGGATTGCCGGGTGATGCGAGTATCCGATCGCTCGGTGGAGCAGTTGGCCAAGGTCAAACCGTTTGCTGGTGAACCAAGTTTGGCGGTAGGCGATCTCGACAATAGCGGCGCTTTGGACTTGTTGGTAAATGATCAGGTGTTGCTAGGTGACGGGCATAGCTTTACCACGCTGAATACGCCATTGCCAACCGGCTTTGACGGCTTTCTCGAGACAAGTAGCGGTCGTCTGAACGTCATCGGTCTGTCGGCGGATCAGCACGCAATCGAAGCGGTGAATCGTGGGGCCAAGCAGTATTCCTGGCAGGATGTTCGTCCGCGAGCCGCGACCACCAGCGGCGATCAGCGGATCAATTCATTCGGCATCGGGGGCGAAATCGAAATTCGTTCCGAACTGCTCACGCAAAAGCAGATCATTACGTCACCGGTATTGCATTTCGGTTTAGGTGAGCATCGAAAGGCGGAGTTCGCGCGGATTGTCTGGCCCAATGGCCTGATTCAAACTGAGTTTGAGCCCACCGCGAAACAAACTCTGTTAGCGGATCAAAGATTGAAGGGTTCCTGTCCGCTGCTCTATACGTGGAATGGCTGCCGAATGCAGTTCGTGAAAGATGTCGCGCCCATGTCGGGCGCGTTGGGTGCGCATGATGGCACAGGACAGTTCGCGCGCATTGAGCAGACGCAAGAGTGGTTCAAGATTGCGGGCGATCAGTTGCAGCCACACGACGGAACGCTGGATCTGCGTGTCACAGACGAGTATTGGGAGACATATTACATCGATCATTACGGCTTGCTGGCGATGGATCATCCGGCGGGCACAAATGTGTTTGCCGATGAACGCGTGGCCGTTCCTGCAGCGCCTCTGAAAGCATACGTCACCGGAGATCTCCATCCCTTCGCCTCCGCCAGAGACGATCAAGGTGAGGACGTGAGCGCCGCCGTTCGGAGTCTGGACAGGCGGTATCTCGACACCTTTCAGCGAGGGAATTATCAGGGCGTGGCACACGACCATTGGATAGAACTCGAATTGCCTGAAAGGGCGCCACGCCACGGACCTTTGTATCTGGTGGGCGAGGGCTGGCTGCATCCCTGGGACGATGGAATTCTGGTGGCGGTCAATCAAGGTAACCAGGCGAAGCTACAAGACCTGAGTCTCGAAGTGCCCACGCGAGATGGCCGATGGGTAAGTGTGAGAAAAAATCTGGGCGTACCCGCCGGCCGAGAAAAGACGGTAGTGCTCGACTTGACCGGCATCTTTCAACCCGGTGCGCCGCGCAAACTCAGGCTGCGCACAAATCTGGAGATCTATTGGGATCGATTGCAATGGGGTGTCGGTCTCCGGGAGAGCACTGTGCGCGAACAGCCGCTGGCATTAGAGAGCGCTGACCTTTCCCATCGCGGATTCTCACAGATCAGTCAGGCCAACAGCCGTGCACCTGAGATTCCGAACTACGATCACCTGGCAGCTACCGGCAACAAATGGCAGGCTATGGAGGGATACTACACACGCTTTGGTGACGTACGGGAGCTGCTGGCCGGGGTGGATGATCGTTATGTAATTGCCGGGAGCGGAGACGAGCTACGGCTTCGTTTCCAGCCGGCAACACCGCCGCCAGCGGGTTGGGTGCGCGACTACATTCTGATTGGTGACGGCTGGATGAAGGAAGGCGACACGAGTTTCCAATTCTCTTCGACCGTGCTGCCGTTGCCCGACCACGCGATGAAAGAGTACAGAGGGTCTGTTCGGAACCTCGAAGACGATCCGGTGTACCGGCGGCACAAATCAGATTGGGAACAGTTTCATACGCGCTATATCCCTGCCGAGAGTCTTTCGAGCCAGTTATGGAAGTAGTCACCCAGCGCAAGATCACGCGTGCGTTGATCAGCGTCGTTTTCGTTTCTCTTCTGGCGATTCCGTTAGTTTACAAGTACGTTGTGCAGAGGCGGCAGTCAGCGGGCATGGCGCAGAATCGCGCCGCGGCGCTGAGCCACTATGGATTCGACATGCAGGAAGTCTCACGGCAGATCGGAATCAACTTCGTACACAAAGCGCCTACGCTCGATCCGAAACTCAAGCACATTATGGAGCAGGTGGCTTCGATGGGAGCGGCGGTTTCCGCGGTCGATTTTGATCACGATGGCTGGGAGGACCTCTATGTCGTCAATAGCGGCGAGGGCAGCCACAATGCGCTTTACCGCAACCTTGGAAACGGAACATTTGAAGACGTGGCGGACCAGGTCGGGCTCGGAGATATCAATAAAGCGGGAACCGGCGTAAGTATGGGCGCCATTTGGGGCGACTACGATAACGACGGCTATGAAGACGTGCTGGTGTACAAGTGGGGCAAGCCAGAACTCTTTCACAATGACGGCGGGAAACACTTCACACGGGTGACGGAGCAAGCCGGTCTGCCCCCGTGGGTGAACGCCAATACCGCCGTCTGGTTCGATTACGATCGCGATGGCAAGCTTGATCTTTTTCTTGGCGGCTACTATCCCGAAGACGTGAACCTCTGGAAGTTGTCGGACACGAAGATAATGCCTGACAGCTTTGAATACGCCCAAAACGGCGGACGCAAATACCTGTTTCACAATCTGGGCAATGGTCGTTTTGAGGAAGTGTCAGAGAAGATGGGCATTCATTCACGCCGCTGGGCTCTGGCGGCAGTAGCGGCCGATTTGCGCGGAACGGGTTACCCGGATTTGTTTGTAGCGAATGATTATGGCGTCTCTGAGTTGTATTTCAACGAAGGCGGCCACGGCTTCCGCGAGGTCGGCAAAGAGACGGGCGTCGGTTATGCACCGAAGAGTGGAATGACGGCTGCGGTGGGCGATGTTTTGAATCAGGGACGCTACTCTATCTTCGTTTCCAACATTTCCGAAGAAGGGGTGCTGGTGCAGGGCAATAATCTCTGGATGCCCCGGCCGGGCACATCCGGCGATAGCATCAAATACGAAAACATGGCCAATGCGCTGGGTGTCGAACTGGGGGGCTGGAGCTTTGGCACGCAGTTCGGCGATCTGAACAACGATGGCTACCTGGACTTATACGAAGTGAACGGGAATGTTTCGCTTGATCAGGATCAGAGCTACTGGTACGACTATTCGAAAGTGGCCGGCGGAAATAAGACGATCATCTCGGATGCGGCAAACTGGCCTTCGTTGCGCGGACGCAGCCTTTCCGGTTATCAGCAGAAGCGTGTCTGGATCAATGACGGCGCCGGACAGTTCAAGGAGGTGTCGCAGTTGGTTGGGGTGAGAGATCGCTACGATGGACGGTCGATTGTATTGGCAGACCTGAATAACAATGGCTCGCTCGACGCAGTGGTGGCCAATCAGCGTGGTCCGCTGCTGGTGTACAAGAACGAGGTTACTCCCGAGAATCAATGGGTCGAGTTTGAGTTGGAAGGCCGGGAAAGCAATCGCAGCGCAATCGGCGCCGAAGTGCGGGTTTTTTGGAATGGACAGCAGCAAGTGCAGGAAGTCTCGGGCGGGAGCGGGTTCTGTGCACAAAACCAACGACGCCTGCATTTCGGCCTGGGTAAGAGCGTGAATATCGAACGCGCGGAGGTTCGCTGGCCGTCCGGGCGTTCAGAAATTATCAATGCACCGCGTTTAGATACGCTGCACAAATTGAAAGAGCCGGAATGAGCACAGCGACGATAGCAACCACGAAATCCAAACCGCCTATCGTGTGGTTCTTCAGCGCGGAAAACCGCTATCTGCCGCCGATCTTCATTACATTGATCCTGCTGGTAAGCCAAATCTCGTTTGGCTTGCTCGAAAGTCTTTCGCGGACATTGCTTGCGATTGGAGTCAGCGTGCTTTGCGAAGTGGCCCTCGCATGGATTATGTATCGCAAATTTCCACACCTGGCCAGCGCTTACATTTCGGGCATCAGTGTGGGGATCCTGCTTCGCTCACCGGCATTCTGGCCTTATGCGCTGTGCAGTGTACTGGCCATTATGTCGAAATATGTGATCCGCTGGCGCGGCCGTCATCTCTGGAATCCTTCGAATTTTGCGATCTCGGCGATGCTGCTGCTGGTGCCAGAATATGTCGCCACGCTCAGCATCCAGTGGGGCAACACGATCTGGCCGATGCTGATCGTGTGGTTGCTCGGCGTGCTGATTGTGATACGGGTGAAACGCTTCCATATTACGGCGACCTATGTTGTTTCATTTGTTGCGCTCTCTTATATCCGCACGTTCTTTACGGGTCATCCGTTTTTGGCAGAAGTCGCGCCGATCACCGGGCCGATGTATCAGTTATTTATCTTCTTCATGATTACCGATCCGCGAACGACGGTGAAGCCGCGCTGGGCGCAATGCCTGGTGGCCTTCCTGGTGGCAGTGGTCGAGATGATTCTCCGTCTCTTCGAGAACGTGCATGCTCCTTATTACGCACTGGCTATTGTCGGTCCAATCGCTAACATCATAGAAATCCAAATTACTACGCGAAGCCAGCGAATATCGGCGGCCAGGGAGTTGGCGACCGCCTAGCAGGATCGCACGCGGTTTATAGTAAGTGTTTCGAGATGAAATGGAGCAATTGGAAGCAGTACCTCAGGCGTTCCCCCCGGATTATTGTCGGGGCGTTACAGGGAGAACGCCGTCAGCGGACGAGCGCTCCCAGTGAATATGACCTGATCGCACAGTCCGGGCTCTTCGACACTGCCTTTTACTTATTGCACAACAAACTTTCGGAGGAAGCCGGCCGGGATCCGATCAGACACTATTTGCGTTACGGCGCGGCGCAAGGGTTTGTTCCTAATCCACTTTTCGATGGCTCCTGGTATCTCGAGCAGAGTCCGGACGTGGCTCAGAAGGACGTAAATCCCTTCCTGCACTTCGTTCGCATCGGATGGAGAGAGCGGCGCAATCCTCACCCGCTTTTCGATACCGGCAAGTACCTGGACGAAAATCCAGATGTGCGCGAATTGGGAGTCAACCCGCTGCTTCACTATTTACAAACTGGATCAAAGGAAGCACGCAATCCTCACATACTTTTTGATAATGCCCGTTATCTAGCGCTCAACCCCGATGTCGCAGCGCATGGGCAAAACCCGCTTGCCCATTACCTGTATCACGGCTGGCGGGAAGACCGCGATCCTCATTCGCTATTCGATAACAGCTACTATCTCGAACAGCATCCGGAGCTTGCCGGGCAGGATACGAATCCTCTGCTGCATTTTGCGGTGAATGGATTCCGCGACAACGGGGATCCTGACCATTTATTCGATTCCACTCACGCCAGCCGGCCGAGCGCTTCCCCGGAACGCGACCTGGTGACCGAATCGGGACTGTTCAATACGGCCTTTTATTTGACGCATCACAATCTCTCAGAAGAGGCGAGGCGCGATCCGGTCGGGCATTATCTTGCGCGCGGCGCGGCGCAAGGGTTAGATCCCAATCCGCTTTTCGACAGCCGCTGGTATCTCGCACAGAATCGAGATGTGGCTGAGAGCGGCGTCAATCCATTCCTCCACTTCATACACGAAGGGTGGCGCGAACGGCGCAATCCTCATCCGCTGTTCGATACCAGCAAGTACCTGGATGAAAATCCGGACGTGCGCGCATCAGGCGTTAATCCCCTGCTTTACTATCTGCAAACTGGATCGCTGGAAGCGCGCAATCCTCACGTTCTTTTTAATAATGGCCGCTATCTTGCGCTCAACCCGGATGTGGCAGCGCAAGGCCAGAACCCGCTTGTTCACTACCTGTATCACGGCTGGCTCGAAGACCGCGATCCACATGTGCTGTTCGACAACAGCTACTACCTCGAGCAAAACCCGGAGCTAATCGGCCGCAATGCCAACCCTCTACTGGATTTCGTAACGGGCGGATTTCGAAGCGGAAACCCAAACCATTTGTTTGACTGCGCTTACTATTGTGCTCTGTACCCCGACATCTCGCGAGACACCAATCCGCTGCTCCATTACCTCGAAGCAGGTGGGATCGAGATGAGAACGCCGCATCTTCTTTTCGATGCCCCCTACTATCGCTGGAAGGCAAAAGGCAAAGCGAACGATTGCAATCCGCTGATCCATTATCTGGAGTCGGATATTGCGCAGCGAACAAGTCCCCACATCCTGTTCGACATTGATTTCTATCTCGAGCAGTGTCCGCTGCTATTGACGAGCGGCGAAGATCCAATTGCGCATTACTTACGGGAAGGCGCAGGGCTTGGACTGGACCCCTGTGACCTGTTTGATACATCGTTCTACCGGGATCAATATGGTGCTACGATCCCGCCCGGTCAAACGCCGCTGGAACATTTTCTCAGGAAGGGCGCCGACGGGTTTAATCCGAACCCGCTGTTCGATACATCGTATTACCTGAAGCAGTATCCAGATGTTCGGGCGACCCGGCAGAATCCGCTGATTCATTACATCGACGCAGGCGCACTCGAAGGACGAAATCCTAGTCCCTTCTTTGATTCGCTCTTTTATCTGCGCAAGAATCCCAAACTACGCGCCTTGGGTATCAACCCTCTGGCGCATTACCTGGTAAGGGGCGGAGCGGCAGAAGGCAGAGATCCCAATGCTTTTTTTAGCACGGTGAGCTATCTGCGTGACCACCCCGAATTAGAGGAACTCGGCATCAATCCGCTCGTTCACTTCACCGGGATGGCTGCCAAGTCTTCCGATCGCGCAACTCACGAGGTTTCAGCAGCCGCTGAACCTAGCGAAGTACGATTCCAGTTTCGTTTTTTGGAGAGTAATGCCGCAGAGACACGTGTTGCCCGGGATGACCTGGCAACTGTTTTTTGCGTAAGCCATGTTTCTCCACATGCGCCACGCGCGGGCAACGAGTATCGCATCAGCCGCTTACTGCAATGGCTGCAAACCGAGGGTTTCGAAACAATTCCGATCATTTCGCCGCTGCCGCACGACGAGTTCTCGGACGAGGGTCTGGCCAGCTTGGCCGAGCAATACGGGAGCGCTCTGCTCTGCCTTCGGAAGGGCGAGACCACCGGCATATTGAACGAACTGGACCAGAAAACGCTCGCCGCTCTTGAATCGAAAATCGTGCCCTCTTACGCCGAGGTTCTGGGCGAAGATCAGCTACATGAGGCACGGGAGCTTGATCTGCTAGGCACAGAGCGAACGTTTTGTCATGACGCCCTGATCGCGGTGACCAAGGCACTGGTAGAAACCAGGAAATCCTGCATTGTGGTAGCGGAATACGTATTTATGTCACGACTCCTCCCTGTACTGCATTTGGGAGTTTTAAAAGTCATCGACACTCACGATGTTTTTTCCGCTAAGCAACGCAAAGTGGTGGCGTATGGAGTTTCGGATGGATTGTGCCTATCGGCCGGGGAAGAGCGAGAAAGACTGTTCCGCGCTGACTTGATTCTGGCGATCCAACCAGAGGAACAAGCCGAGTTAGGGGAAGTGCTTGGCGGGGGGAGAAAAGTGATTACGGCTGGAGTCGACTTTCCTGTTACGAGCGATGTGACACCAGCGCAGAAACCGATCATCACGTTTGTGGGTTCCGACAACGCAATGAACGCGAAGGGGCTGCGGGATTTTCTGCGCTTTGCGTGGCCGCAAGTCCTGGATGCAGTGCCGGAAGCGCAGTTATTCGTGGCAGGCAAAGTGTGTAGCTCGGTGAAGTTCAAGCCACGCAATGTGATGCTTTTGGGTCCCGTTGAGAATCTCTCCGAGTTGTACCGGGAAGCGATGGTCGTGATTAATCCCGTACTGGCGGGCACGGGACTGAAAGTGAAAACACTCGAAGCGCTGAGCTTCCTTCGCCCGTTAGTGACTTGGCCGACGGGCATCGATGGTCTTGATCCTGAGTTAGCTGCTCTATGTAGAGTGGCTACCGATTGGTTTGAATTCCAGGAGCGCTTAATCGACATCCTGCGAGATCCGGCGAGTCGTTGTTTTAGTAGTGAGCAGGTTAGAACGATTCAGAAACTTCTCTCACCGGAGCACGCGTATTCTTCTTTGAAGCACGCGCTAGAAGCCTTTCAGCCCATGAGAGTAGCGACGGCTTGAAACGCCAAGTCATCCATCTTCTGTTGGATCTTTCGAGCGGCGGAATAACGGCACTGACGATCCGAAACAGTATCGAGAGTCTGGCTTCGGTCGACAGGCTTGGCGGTCTAGTTGTTAGCGCTACGGTGCTGGTGCCGCCGCTGCTGCTTACTTCTGAAGAGATCAGGGTGCCTGGCGGGTGGTCGATAACTGCGACAAGCAATCCAGTCCAGGACGCAAACTCGGCCATCGAATTAGCGGCTGACGCGAACCGGTTTCTGCTTGTCGTGCTCGGTCCTGTCCCGGTTAGCGGTGAAACCGTCAGCATGTTATTTGAGGCATTCGCAGAGGATCCACATTTCGGGGTCAGTGTGCCGCGTCAATGCGACGACCGAACCGGCGAATTATTGAAACTCTCGTCGGAGTTAGGGGATCCGGAACTCGAGTCATTTCCACGTCGCGTCCTTACCGAACTCCCCAACTATTACATACTCCCCGAAATTCTAACTTCTTGCTTCCTCGTTCGTGACACTGTAGTATCTACTCTGCGTTTCCTCGACCAGAGTTTTCAGACGCTAAACGGAGCGCTCCTACTTTACCTGTTGCGCGTACGAAGAGCGGGTTTCAGAACTGCAGTGTTAAACCGCGCCATACTGGCGAGCGCTTCAGAAAACGATTCCCGCAAGCTGCTAGTTTCTAAATCCGATGTGCACAAGTTGCACTACATGTATCCTGACGCAGGCAAGGCCAAAGCGGAATTAACGGATCATCTGCTACACCAGCATGAAAGTCTGCTCGGGCGATTGTTTTCGCCTCGAAAGCAAATCAGCAGATCCTTACTGCTGGACATCAGGGGTGTACCAAGTCATATGAACGGAACTGCGGAAGCGATCCTCGGGCTCTGTGACGGATTGGAGAAGTTAGACCAAGATTGGGCAATTTCGTTGCTTGCCGAAGACACAGCCGCCGATTATCACTCTCTGCGAGATCGATATCCTGCCTGGCGCTTGCTCACACCGCATGAGAGTGGACACCATTTTACGGTAGCGTTTCGCACTTCGCAGCCCTGGCATATCAAAACACTGACTGAGCTGCATGGTATGGCCTTGTTGAACTTCTATGCAATGCTCGACACAATCGCCTGGGACATCCTGTTCGAAGCGCCGCGCGCCCTGGCGGCATCCTGGGATTTTATGTGCCAGCAGGCAGACGGATTGCTCTATAACTCCTGCGAAACGCGAAATCACGTGATGCGGCGTTTTCCCTTCGCGCGAAATACGCCTGCTCACGTATTTCATCACTCTTTTGATCCGAGAGACTATGTCGTGCAAACATCGCAGCCCTTTGAACAAGACGCTGGGTACGTTTTCGTCATCGGCAATTCCTACGATCATAAGCATCTCCGCCCTACCGTCGATCTGCTGAGTTCCGCCTTTCCATTGCAGTGCTTTAAAGTTCTGGGGATGACGGACCACCCGAATCCGATGGTGCAGGGGTTCGAAAGCGGTCCCATACCGGCGTCGGAAATCGAAAGCCTGTTTGCGAGGGCGAAGTGTATCGTGTTCCCGTCGCTGTATGAAGGATTTGGGCTGCCGGTGTTAAAGGGCTTGAGCTACGGGCGAACTGTAGTTGCGCGCGCGTCAGAGTTACTAAGAGAGGTCGTCAGCTATTATCGCGGGCCGGGCACAGTTCTCGCCTTCTCGACACCAGCGGAACTGGTGGACTTGCTGGGTCGCTACATTCATGGTCAAAAGGTCCAAGCGGTTCCGGTCGGGGCGGCACTCAATCCCGGGCAAACGCCGACCGACTGGAGCGGAGTCGCGCGCGGAGTTCTAGATTTCATTGAAGCGCAATTGGCAGACACAAATAGTCACCGATGGCTGCAGCGTGAGAGCGTGATCCGGCAGATCGACGCAGCCGGCAGCTAAATTTTATTTCTATCATTCATGCGAGTCGTAACTATCCTGGCGCGGTATGGCATCGATAAGTATCAAGACGCCGAACAACAACTTCAACAGATTCTCGACAAGCTCGGTCCCGGAATCGAGCGATCGCTCATTATTGTCGATAATATGCTGCCGGTTGACTTTCTTCAACGCTTAAGCTCGTCAACTACGCTGATTGGCGGCGACAACTCCGCCTGGGAGTTCTCGGCATGGGATCAGGCGATAAGGTTCCTTGGGAAAACGATCTGGAGCTACGATCTGGTTCATCTGGTGACGAGCGCTTTCCAAACTCTGTACACCGCCTATCTTGATCGTGTTGATCGCGGCATGTTGCAGTCGATTGTTGGAATGCCGGTCTGCTTAGGGCACATCGATTGCTATAACGATCCGGTGGGCATCCTGGCGTTTCGATCGCAACATTGGATGCGCAGTTCCTTTTTGTTTACTCCCCCCGCGGAATTGAAGATGCTGCGAAGCTTAGTATCGGTGGCGAATCCAGGAGATTTCTTCAGCGCGAATTCGCCGGCACCGTTTACTCCACAGGCGCCCCTGTCATCCAACTATCAAAAGTACGTTTTCGATTGGCTCACGGGAGGCGATATTGGACAAGGCTCCACCTGGCATTCAAGCTTCGAGGTAAACAAAGAGTCACTGGCATTTTTCCAGGCGAAGGCGACTGCCATTTTCAACGAGCATCTGCTCGCCATCCGCATGAGGGCCCAAAGTACAAAACTGATTGATACAACCTGGCTGGCAACACAACTGAAGGCCCGGTCGCCGGAACAGATTGATTGGAGCACCTCCTGGCGTCGCCAGTTGGCAGAGCGTGAAGTGGACAAGGTGGTCATACCCGAAAGGCGCGATGGCGTGTTCGTTGACGCCGCCTCGTAACTCGCAGTATCGATTCATGCAAGCAGAAGGACTCTCGAGCCTGACCTCTTCAGAAGACAGCTCGGCTTCGAAGTGGATAGCAATCTTGGCGGTTTTGGTTGCGGTTCTTACTTGCTCCGTAACCGGCGTTATCCTGGTTATCTGCTACAGCCCGGTGCCGTGGGGCGACATGTGGGATTACTGGGCTTGGTATCACCATTATCAGAGCGATTGGCTGTTCCATCTCGCGGCCCAGCATAATGAGCACAGGCTGGTTGTAGCCCGGCTATTTTTTCTCTTCGATCAGTTTTGCTGCTCGGGTACAGACAGTTCCGTTGCGATTTTTATTCCAACCATCCAACTTCTACATGCGATTGCGCTCTGGCGGCTAAGTCTTCGCGTTCCAGGATTGGACAAGTCGATCACCTGGTTCTTAGGAACCCTCTCACTGGGGGCCATGTTTTCGTCGCAGCAATTTGCCAATTTCACCTGGTACTTCCAGATCCAATTCGTTGCGGTCTACTTCGGAGCCACGATCAGCTGTCTGGCTTTGATGACGACGACTACCGCAAACTCGGCGATGCGCTCCAAGTCTGTGGGTCTTGGCATAACCATCCTGCTCGCCGTTGCCACAACCTACTCGATGGCAAACGGGCTATTAATTTGGCCCATTCTCGTTTCGCTTGCTGTCTGTTTTGGATTGCCTCGGCGGCACAGGCTGACCCTCGCCGGTTTTGGTGTCTGCAACTGGCTTGCATATTTCACCGGCTATATCCGCCCGGCGGATCACCCCTCACCTCTAGGCGCACTGCTTCACCTTCCAGCCTTCTTCCGCTTTGGAATCACGGTACTTGGTTCGCCGTTTTCAGACGTGATCTCGAAATTCAGCGCAGGTGCGTCCGCTGGCTTCCTGGAGGATACGGCGGCGCTCATCGGAGCTCTTGGCCTGCTGATCGCGTTGGCAGAGTTTTTTTCCCATTTCCGCGCTGATAGGAGCGGGCCCCGTTTTTCGCGCGCCGAACTCGTTTACTGGCATCTGTTGTCGTTCGTCCTGCTCAGTATTTCTTTGATTGCATCTGGCCGTTATACATTTCCGGTGAGCGAAGCACTCACCTCCCGTTACACCACACCGGGGCTGCTGTTCTGGCTTTTGCTCGTCACACTTCTGGTGCTTCGCGCCGCGCGCGCCTCCTCGCGCAATATACGCGTCAGCGGCAAGTGCCTTCGGGTTGCAAGTTGTATCGTATTACTGCTCTTTGTGTATTGCGATAGGCCGGCAAAGGTCAGCTATGCACGCGGTTACCAGCAGTATCTCAGCGAGGCGGAGATCGCGATGGCCGATAACGTCTTCGATGAGCCAGAGTGGAAGCGCGTGAACCATGAGATGAATTCCGTGCTTGCGACGGCAGACTTTCTGCGAAGCCAAAATCTGTCTGTGTTTCACAAGCCGTGGCGATTGTGGATCGGCGATCCGCTCGACAGACATATATTCATCAGTGCGCCGAACCAATGCGTGGGATACATCGATCTTGTAAATTCTGTGTCAACGCGCGACAGGCCGGGCTATAAGATCGAGGGCTGGGCGTGGGCTACCCAAAACCAAGACGTTGGACGCAACCTAGTCTTGACGGACGGGGATGGAGACGTTATCGGCGGCGCTATCAGCGGCTTTCCGCGTGCGGACGTTTCAAAGGCTCTGCGCAACGAGCGCGCTCTTTACGCAGGCTGGATCGGATATGTCAGCGGATTGCAGCACAGCAATGTGAAAGCGTACCTGCTCCTACCTGAATCGAAAGCTTGCTTAGTCGGTTCCCGCCCGATTACTCATGCGATCCACTAATTGGCTACTCGGGCCATCTCAGCCGGTTCGGCCACGGTTGCAACATCGTTCCTATATAAGGCAACTGCTTCCTCCGGAGCGCCGGTAAAGACGACCTTGCCCCGATCCAGGAATACGACCCGGTCACAGTGTTCCTCAATCGAATCCATGGTGTGACTGACTAGCAGAATTGTCTTTCCTGATTCTCGAAAACGCTCGAGCCGCTTAAAACACTTCTGCTGAAACGATAGATCGCCTACTGCCAGGATTTCGTCGATCACGAGAATGTCCGGATCCACTTCCGTCGCGACGGAAAATGCGAGCCGCATGTACATACCGGAGGAATACTGCTTCAGAGGCACATCAATGAAGTCTCCGATCTCAGCAAAGTCGATGATGCGCTGCTCCCGTTCGAGCATCTGGCGCTTGGAGTAACCCATCAGCAATCCATTTAGGATAATGTTCTCGCGGCCCGTCAATTCGGTGTGCATCCCGGCGCCGAGTTCGATCAACGGAGCAATGGAGCCATGCACTTCCACACGGCCGCTGGTGGGCCGATAGATCCCCGCAATTACTTTCAGGAGAGTGCTCTTGCCACAGCCATTCCTTCCGATGATGCCGACCATCTCGCCGGCATATACATCGAATGACACATTGCTAACCGCTTCAAAGTCGTGATAGTTGACCTGTTGCCGCAAAAACCTGGCGAACAATTCGCGCAAAGTGTCGGGCCGCTCATGGATGACCCGAAAACGCTGGACAACGTTTTCCACTTTGATAACAGGTTTTGAGCTAAACATAAAAAACAAATTCGTCCTGGTGCTTTCTAAAAAGCCAGAAGCCAAAGGAAAGCATGATAAACGACAAGACTATGCATGCCAGAAAAGATCCCATGGTCGGTAATTTGCCCCAATAGACACTGAGACGGAAGCCGTTCAAGATGTATTCAAGTGGATTGAGCTTCATGACCCAGCGGTACTGCGCGGGAATGAGATCAATGGAATAAATGATCGGCGTGATGTAGAACAAGACGTTCAACAAAACTTGGAGGATGTGCGCCACATCGCGATAGTAGACGTTGGCCGCCGCAAAGAAGAAAGTTGCGCCTAGCGTGAAGATAGTCAATGTAAAGAGCGGAACCGGCAAATAAATCCACGTCCAGTAGAAAGGATGGCGCATCGCGATCATGATCAGAATAAGAGGCAGGAGCGACAACAGAAAATTGATCATGTTGGAAACGACGGCTGCCACCGGGAAGACCAGTTTCGCTACGCGTACTTTCTTGATAAGGTCTCCGTTGCCCACAATGGATTCAGCCGCGTAAGAGAGGGATTGTGAAAAGAACGTCCAGGGAAGTAGGACGCTAAGAAGGAAGATTGCGTAGTGCGGTATGTTCTGGGCCATGACCGTTGAAAACACAACGGTGAGAACGAGCATCAACAGCATTGGATTTAACAGCGCCCATAGAAAACCAAGCACCGAGCGTTTGTAGCGAATCTTGAGTTCTTTAAGTGCAAGAGCCCAAATCAGCTGGCGATAACGAAACGTGTCACGAAATAATTCGATCATTCTAGCTTGAAGTAATGTCACCTTATTGTATCGAAAACAGGACTTTCGCCCCGTTTGGCGCAGGCAGGGATGGTGGCTGAAAGCGCAAGTTGGCGATCCCTGAACATTCTGAGCGTTGGCTATCCTTTGTTCCCCGTGCGTGAAGATTCCGGTGGTGGCGCCGAGCAGATCTTAGGAATTATGGACCGTGCTTTGGTGCGCGCGGGGCATCGTTCGACCGTCATCGCTGCCGCTGGGTCACGCGTCGAAGGGTGCCTGGTCGAAACGCCGGGAGCAGGTCAGCAACTAACGGAAACAGCCCGGCAAGCGGCGCAACAAGTACACCGCGCATGCATTGCAGAAGTGCTTCGGGGTTGTCCCCCCGACCTGATTCATTTTCATGGGCTGGACTTCCTGGAGTATCAACCGCTACAGAGCGAAGTGCCTCAACTCGTTACGCTTCACCTGCCGATAGATTGGTATCCTGCGGATCTGTTCGATGCGAGTGGCGTAGCTTTCAACTGCGTTTCGCGTAGCCAATCCCGCACGCATCCGGCGGGTCACGCGCTCGCCGTTGTCTGCAATGGAATTGAGTTGAATAGCTTTCTTTTTTCCGATACGAAGCAGGACTTCCTGCTCTGGCTCGGACGCATCTGTCCCGAAAAGGGCCCCGACATTGCGCTTCGGGTCGCCCACCGCCTCGATCTTCCATTGATACTTGCGGGGCCGGTTCATCCGTTCGAAGCACACTTAAGTTACTTCGTTCAGCAGGTGCGGCCGTTGCTCGATAGTAAGCGGCGCTATGTCGGTGCGGTCGAAAAAAACCAACGGGCCTCGCTGCTCAGTAATGCCAGTTGTCTCTTGATTCCTGCCCTGGCCGCAGAGACCAGTTCGCTTGTGGCCATGGAAGCAGCCTGTTCCGGCACTCCGGTCGTGGCATTTCGATCGGGCGCTCTGCCTGAAATTGTCGAGGATCAAATAACCGGGTTCTTGTCCAGCTCGGAAGAAGAGATGGCCCAGCAGGTTGAACGGACGAAAGGAATATCCCCGTTCGTTTGCCGCGAAGTGGCTGAGAAGAGATTTTCATCGGATCGCATGTTTCGCGACTACCTTTCTCTTTATTACTCGCTGGTTAGTTCCCGGTGATACCTCGCGTGACTAGTAAACGCGTCTTCGCAACGGGCTGAGCACCCCAGTCAGCTTTGTAGGGCTCCTCTCCTCGCAGAAAGTTCCACGTGGCAAACCTGTGATTAGAAACATACTGCAAAGCCTGGTGGAGCAGAATCCGGCCAAATCCCAAAGCGCTGTAAGCAGGATCAAAAGCACTTAGATAAGCGTAGATCGAGTTCTTGAACGGAAAAGCCAAAATCACCGCGACAATCTCCGCTTGAAAGCGCAGCGAAAACAAATGCAACATCTCTTTCTGTGCGAACATCCTGGATACTTCACGGAGAAATTCGGCAGACCGATTCCTGTCGATCATGCCTGATTCACCCTGCTCCCGCCATCGTATTCCATGAAGGCGAAGTAAGGCGTCGAAACACTCCTCATCGAACGTCTCGGACACAACGAATTCAACCGGGGCTATTTGTTCCGCCTTCAAACGATAGCGTTTCACATTGCGGCGAATTCCGCTTGAACGTTCGGCCCAGAACTCCTCGAAGTTGTCCGTGAGTAAAACCTCTGAGCACGGAGTGTCGGGTTCCGTAACTCCTAAGGTCATCAAAGGCGAGCCGGCCGAGAGATCCTGCCAACTACATACGTCCCAGTCACAACGGTTCGTTAGCTCCCGGCGCAGTTCACCAACGACCTCTTTGGAGCCTTCCTGTTCCATGAGCGGCTCCAAATAGTCAGAAACGCCTGATCCGAGCAGCGTAAGTTGCCGTTTCCCCATCCACTCATGCAGAAAACAGGGGATGATTCCAGACAGTTCGCCGGCAGTGTTGCGAAAAGTAAATACGCGGAGTTCTCCGCTTCCAAAATGCTTCCACCAGGTAATTAGCCAGTCAGGGGATTGAAAGGGCGTCGAATCCGGCAACCGAGCGTGCAGCAACAACCAGTCATCTCGTATGGCAAGAAGCTGGGGCAGGCTGGTTACGACCTCAAGACTGATCATGAACCAGCCGCTTAAATCCGATCGATCACAGAGCTTTGTTCAAGCACGCGGAGCGCCTCGCGATAGCCGTTCAATGTTCCGACATCGACATATGATTTGCCGATTTTAAACCCCGTCGCGCGGCCGCCACGTGCCAGGTAAGAGTTGATTAGCGTACCCAAATATTCATCTTTACTCTCAAGCCAAATTTGCTGCAGAGCGAACAAAACGGGACCGGGCATTTTTAAAGCCCCCCAAATCCATTTAGATCGCGGGGACTTATTTTTTACCTGGATTTCCAGCACTTCGTCTGAATCCGATGTAATTACTGCGTCGAAGTGTTCCGGCTGCTCTACATGAAATAACAGCAGGGACAATCGATCATCAGGCAGCGAGCGCAGCCCATCCCGTGGAAACCAGATGGTGTCGGGTAGACCTATGCACACTTGTTCCTCCGGCGAGATCAGAGGCAAGGCTCGGAAGATCGCATCGCAGAGTCCCGCAGGCTTGGGTTGCACGGCGTAGAAAATCGTCGCCGAAAAGGCGTGTCCGCCGAAGTAGTTTAAAATATCCGATTTGCCAGGCGATATGACGAAACAAATCTTCTCGGCACCGGCCAAAACCATTCGCTCGATTAAGTACTCGCTAACAGCCCGAGGACGCTCCTCCGAGCCAGAATTAAAAGTCCCGACAGGAAGCAGCTCCTTAGAAAACGCCAGAGGCTGAATCCTGCTACCCATGCCAGCCGCAGGAATGATTCCCCACATGAGAGTTTTTCTAGCGCTCCGTTGCAGAAACGCTTAGTTCGTCTGATTCGCATTCGAGATCGGGATTCTCGATCAGCGCAACGAAGCGATTGGCACGCACGGCCGCAGTATGGCAATCGAGTGCGCGTTCTTTAGCGCGTTTTCCGACCTTTGTTAACTCGTGGTGGTCGCGAGTGACTTGATGAACGACCTCAGTGCTCGATCCCGCTAAGAGGATCTCTTCTCCCGGTAGAAAAAACGTATCCAAACCTTCCCACCAATCGCTGAGTACCGCAGTTCCGCAAGCTGCGGCTTCGAACAGCCGGCCGGACGGACAATACCCCATGGCAGCCATCGTACTTCGAGTCACGCTCAGAGTTAACGGCGCCGAAGAATAAAAAGCGGTATGCTTCGGAGGCGTGACATGTTCATAATGGCGAACGTTCGCTGGCCAGCTTTCGGGATTTGGGTACATGGCGCCTCCAATTAAGAATCTGTGCCCGGTGAGTTGGCGTGCCGGTTCTAACAGGAGAGTATCTAATGCCGGTTGCCGGTCAATAGCATAAGTGCCGAGATACGATAAATCTGCTGCAAATTCTGGACAGCTCGGAACAGTAAAATATAGTTCGGGATCTACCCAGCCATAGAGAGTAGCAATCCGCTTTGCTCCCAGCCGACTCCGCAGCGCTTCAATCGCGGCTCCGCCCGTGTAACTGAGTACAAGATCGAACTCACCCAGTCCTTCGCTTGGTAAATAAGTAATGATCTCATTTCTCGCCAAACGGTCCAGTGTTATCGGGGTATCCATGTCGTAAAATACCGTACGCAGTCGCGGGTTGAAACCTAGAATCAGGCGGCAAGCTGCGGCGCCGTCAGGACAATAGGACGTCACCATGGCGACGTCAGCCTCACTTAGCAGATGTCTACCGATGGCCGAGGCCTCCTCCCAATCATCATAAAGATGAAGAGTGACGTAAGATAGTTTTGTGACATCGCGATGGGCGGAATAGTACTCCGTATCACGTTCAAAGAAATATAACTCATGTCCGCCAGCATGCAGAGCCCGAAACAGTCCCCGCAACAAAGTTGCGTGACCATTGCCCCAGGCGGAGCTAATAGAAAGCCCGAATACCACAATCTTCACTGCCGTGTCTCCCCGACTCTTATCATCGGCGTGTAAATTTATAAAAGAATTCGATACTGACGTTTCCGTTGTAATCACGTAAACCCACAGCGGATAAGTTATTTGAAAGATCCCACTGTACACGGACAATTTGTCCGTTAGTCTGGCTTACATCAGTGATATAGGTAAACGTGATATTGCTTGCAACCTTTTGCTGCAGGGTGACACGGGCGGACGGCTGTCCCCCATTTCCTGAAAAGGAGGGATCAATCTTAAACTGGGTTAATCCAAAGACTCTCTGCACACGGCTCGCTAGAGGATTGGCAACTGCCTGGCCCAAGACGGCCGACTCACCCATTTGACTGACTGATTGTTGAGGCGGACTCGGCTGGTGCGCGGCTATCACAGGATTGGCCGGCGTGGTATTCGTTGCGAGTAACTGTACAATTTGCTCGAAGCTTAACGGGGGATCGGATCGATAGGTCAGTTTCAGATCGTCCATCAGGCCACTCACCCCAATCGTCACGTCTACGCCTTGCGCTACCGTCTGTAGCGAAACGTTGAGGTTTGGCGAGATAGAGTTCGGATCGTAGAAATTGATTGTGCCGGTTGTAACGGTATAAGTATTCCCGAAAAAGACAAGTTGGCCATCAGTGACGGTCATGCGTCCAAGCATCCCCGGATTTTCAGCGGTGCCTCGCAAGCTCAGATTCGCCAAGACTGAGAGGCGGTTTGCGTAGGTAGAAACAACCTGTAAGTCGGGAGCTGTCAGGATGTGAACATCCAATCGCATTCCCGCCAGGAGGGGATTCGGTGAGGCAGGCGTGCTGGGCGGTATAGACGCCGCGGAGAGAAGCGACCCAGCATCGCTCGAACTGGCGTAGGCAATTCGCTCTACGCTGACTGTTCCTGAGACCAACGACCGACGGAGATTGCCCGTAAGCGAAAGGTTGGCGTTCGAAGTCGTACTTATCCCCGAGTAGCGAACACGGACTCTGGCGACGGCCGCTTTCAAGTTGAAGCTCGGCACGCGGCTACCGAGACCGACAAAGCCCGTCAATGCGATCTGACCGCCGCCACTTTCGCCCGTGAGTCTTTGAATGGAAGCGTTTGTACCATTCAGCAGGATCACGCCATTCGCGTTGGAAAGACCGTTTGGCGCACCCGTGTAATTGACATTCGCGTTCTTCAGCTCTATGCGGCCGTTGGCACGAGGCTGCGCAAAACTTCCTCGCACACTGGTGTTCATCGTGAGAGATCCGGACGAGTAGAAATCACGATCCGCATCCTGCAGTAACGCGAGGTCTACTTGCGCGTCCAGATTCAGCGCAAGAGGTTCCAATGCATCTCTTAAATTTACCGAGCCGGATGCATTGAGCGCCGTATTTCTGCCACTGACACGCATTTTCTCAATTCGCACAACATCTTGGTTTAAGGCAATCACCACTGGACCTTCGTTCTGCAGCTCCACTTTTCTCAATGCGGGAGAGCCGGTTGGTGAATTAGTGCCATTCGTTCGGAAATCTACATGATCGAGTTGCAGGCGAGCCGCCATGTTCTCCGGATCGGCCATTGGACCGCTGAAAGTGACGCCTCCCTCCACCAAAGCTTCAAACGGGGGTGCGGATGTGCTCTGGTTTGAGGCGATGAATGGGGCTATGTTGGAATACCGGATGCCGGTAAACGAGAGACTGCCACGCAGGGGAAAGTCGCCGCTGAGTTGCGCTTGACCGCTGCCCCGGATGTTACTTTTCATCAAATCCGAGTCCAGGGTTAAGTCCAACTTGGATGCGTTGGTTCGCGCTCTCAGACTGGCCCCTCCAAGCTGCAGGCTATTGAGACGCAGTCCCGCCAGAACCGTTTCACCGTTCAAGTTTGAAATGAGGAGTGCCGGTTTCCCACGCTGGTTTCGCAGATCGGCAGCCAACTCGGTAGCGATGTGCAGCGTTCCGACCAAGCCGGGTTTCTGTAACTGGATATTCCGGATCCGCGCAAGCTGAATATCCGAACTATTGACATTTAGCTTTAACGAACCAGTATCGAAGGTGTTGAGGGGATGGGTGTAAGAACCACTTACACTTACATTACCGGCCTGGGCATCTAACTTGATTGAAGAAACATAAATCAGCTGAGGGGAGTAATTAACGCTTCCGCGCAAGCTATTCACAGGCTCCTGGTACACATTTCCATCCAGGAGAGCGAACGTGAGGTCGGCATGGGGCGCGCTAGTCGTTCCATTTACGTGTGCGTCGGCTGAAAAGTCACCACTGGCGGGCACGGCAGACTGGCCTACAATTTGCAATGCTTTCGAGATCGACAAGTGCTTGATAGACGCATCGGCAGCGGTGGCATAAGCGCCGCTCAAGGCCGTGTTGCCCCTCACTTTTATATCCGATCCCGCAAAATTCGAATCGACTTTGTAGTTGACGCTTCCATTGCTGGTCCGTGCGCTGGCTGTTAATTCGCCAGCATCCCGGTTCTGAATTTCAAGAGCCCTTGCCGAAAAGTCAGCGGTAACGTTCGAGATGTCTAGCTTAGTCTGATTGGCCGTTTGTCGCAGGTTGTCGTCCGTACTAGCCGTCAACTGGAGCACACCTTTGATGCCGGCGTTTTGTTTAGCGAGGGCTTGGATTTGTGAAAGTTGCACGTTGTCCGCGGCAAGTTGGAGTCGCGCGTGACCTGCCGCAAAGCTTTCGCGTGGATGCTGAAAACGGCCGTGCGCTTCAATGCGACCGCCTGCCACGTCTAATTCCGCTCTCGTAAGTGTGGCAAGCTGGTCCTCTAGCGCGACATTTACAAAAAGCTTTTGAAATACCTGGTCCGATAGCGAACCATCGAGCACCTGAAAGGTAGCCGCACCCAAAGGATTCCCATACGTGCCACGAACATGAACATCAGCGGTGGCTTTGCCGGATGCTTCTGTTTCGGATTGCCCGGCCAAGCGAACCAGGTCAGCCAGATCACCATTGTGCAGGACAAGATTAGCGGATACAGGTGAGGAAGACTCGGGTGCCCACTGCCGTAAACCTATGGATCCGTCGAATTCAGTCTCTAGGCCTCTTCCGACGAGCAATCCATTCCGTACAGCCGCGCCAGCCGGCGAGCCGTCTGCATCGAGCGCTAACCGCGAGAACGGACGTTGCTCAACACTAAAGTCCGAGATCTCGGCATGCGCCGCGAGGTTCGGAGCGGACGTTTTCCCCGTGATATCGGCGTGCACTTTTGCCGTGCCGCCATTTAGAACCATCGGAAGCGATGTTTGCGGATGTGCTGATCCGAAGTTAGCGGCGGGCAGGAAATCATTCAGATTCTGAGACATCAAATCCAGCGTGATTCGCCGGTTCAAAGATCCTGCCAGAGTTAGACGCGAGTTAGGCAGCAAGAGATAGGAATTTGCCAGATCAAGCGCGCCGCTCTTGCCGATGTAAGAGGCTTTCAAACGTCCACTAAGAGGAATGTCGTGCCGTCCGGGAACTATATTCAAGTCGGCATTCGCCGTATAGCCCGAATTGCCCTTAGCTTTCAAGTCACCCCGCGCCAGGATAAAACCGTTTAAAGCTCCGTCGTAACCGAGGTGCTTGCCCGAAGCTACCGTAACCAGGGTGGGAATCGAGAAATTTCGAAGTTGCCCTTCGACACTTAGATTTTGAAGTTTCTCCAGGAATACCTTGGCGCCGAGCGAACCTCCCAGGGCATTCAGTTTCAGGCCGTCCAGACTAATCAGAAATGGATCCGCATGAAATGGGGACGAAAGAGTCATATCCTGCAAAGTGACATCGCTACTTTGCACAGCCAGGTTCCTCGATTGCAATGCACCATCCACGGCATAGTTCTTGTGGTGGTCCAATGTGGCTCGCCCATCCGCCTGCAGATCTCCTTGCAATCGCACTCCCGAAAGCGCCAGGAGTTGAGCCAGTTCAGGCAGTGCGAAGTTCGCCTTGAACTGAACGTTTTCAGGCCAGTTTGGATCCAGCTTGCCGGACGCCTCGAAAGTGGTTCGTCCGAGTGCAAGATTTGCGTGTTCGACCTGCATTATGTTCGTCGACTGGCTTAAGTTTGCGACCACGTCGGCGGTCAGTTGTCGGGGTGCTCCGTTATTGTGTGAATGAATCGGAAGATCGACCGTGCGTTCGATTTCAGGAAGGGACACCATCGCGGTTATGCGCCCGGAAATCACCGGAGATTGCATGTGAACCACGTCAGCACTCAGATCGATGTGCGATTGCTCTGTGGCCATCCTGGCATTCGCGATTCGGATGGCGTCTCGCTCGATAGTGACTGGTACATTTACTTTGATTCCAAGAGGAGCCCTGTTTCCCGATTGCAGGATTAACGGACTGATACTCAGTGCTCCGGTGTAACTCGGCTTGCGTGAGTTGTAGTTCAGAACCACTCGCAGGCTGTTGCCCCGGCCGCTGAAGGCGGTTTTCTCCTGCAGTACGGACGCGAACCCACCTGTCAGCCGAAACTCATTGACGGCCAGATCCACCACGGTTTGCAAACCCGAGGTCTGGCTGGGCTTACTAGGAGTTTTTGGCTCGGGAATGTTTGTAGTGCCGTCCGGCAACACGATCACGTTGACTCGCGGCTCGTCCGCCCCCAAATAGCGAATGTCGAACGGCTTCGCCCAGGCTGTCAGCAACTTCAACCGTACTTCGAGCAACTTGACCCGAAACAGCGGGTCGGCATTCCTGGCTTCCTTCCCATGCAAGACAAAGTTGTGAATTTTGACAGTCAGTTGTCGAAGGTCTAGCTCGAACGCCTGCATTTCTGCCGTTCCGCCAGTCGCATCGTTGGCGGCGGCCAGTATCTTGGCGCGAGCGAAATCAGCGAACCACTGAGTTCGCAAAACAGCAACAGCGCCTATTACGATAACGACAAGCAACCCTACTATCGAGGCAGCCGTTATCAGGAGTACTTTTTTGCGCCGGGTCACTGCAAACTCGCCTCCAAGTAAACGATCTTTGCCTGTTTCCTCTGTTCATCAAGCCAGGCGAAAAATAGCTTATCTATACGCGCCGCTGCAAGGGTGTCCGTGATCTCGCTTCGAACTTCGTCCAGGGACGACTTCCCGGGGTGTTCGCGCTGTAACGCCGAGGCGTGAGCTTTATAGTAATTTTCCACTTCCTGATCGGTGACTAACACCGCCGGCTTAAAGCGAGTGTCGATAAATCGAAGCACCGTCAGCTGCCAGAGAAAATGACTGCGCAGATCCGGCACGGTAATACCATAGCGGCGCAGATTACCCTGCAGAGCCGCTTCGCTTCGAAATCGCTGACTGACCAAACGGTCCAGTTCGCGATCCGCTTCTTCCGGGGTAGCTACGGGATAGTCACCCAGCTCGATTTCCCGTCGAATAAAGACTTGATCAATCAACCGGCTCGCCGTCGTCTTGCGAGCTTTTTCGCTCAGATCCAAAGGCTCGCCATTTAAGAGATCGGTAACGCGAAGGTCGCGACTAATATCACTATCTTTCACGACTGATTTCCCGATCACAACAGCGATGCGGTCGATGATCACTCCCGACAGCAGCCCGGGCGACAGCAGTAGGACAATAGCGAAACGTATGCACACTAGAAAGCCTGTCCGATGGAAAAGACGAATTGGAAATGGCTGAGGCGCTGCGGTCCCGAAGTACAGCCCGGCTTCATGTCTGCAATGTCCTTAGGCGAGCAATTTAGAAGATCCTGAAAGCTCTCATTCGTGCTGAATCCGAGATAGCGGGATGGATTCAACGTGTAGGCAAGGTCCAATCGCACAGGCCCAAGCGGGGTCTTGTAGCGAATTCCGAAACCCGCCGCCTGCACGGCATAATTGAAGTCCTGATTGTTCCTTTGACTGTACCGGAACGAGATATCGCTGAAGGTAGTGTAGATATTTCCCATATCCTCGAAAACGACACCGCTGATGTTAGGCCCGAGTAAGGGGAAGCGCAACTCCACGTTATTAAAGAACAATGCGTTGCCGCCAATCGGAAAACCAGTAGGCGGACTTGTAACAGGACCGGGCAGTTCGTTTGCCGTTCCGATGTCGCGTGGACCAGCCTGATTATCACCGAAGCCGCGCATCGACACGCCGCCGCCGCCGTAGAATCGCTCGGGAAGGGGAATGGATTCGAAATGAGATATGCCCGGCTGCAGATTGAATGGAACTATTGCGCCAAACTGCGTCTGACGCGCCAGAATTAAGTTCCTGCCGAGGGACGTGTAAGTTGCGTTTCTCCCAAGAACCCGAAGAAAACTACGCTGCGAACCAAAGAAATTTCCAGCCAGACCTGCATCGAGCGTATTCCAGAATCCGTGGTGCGCGTCAGCCGGGTTATCGCGATGATCCTGGATGTAACTCGCCGATAACATTCCAATTCTCACTGGCTGCGAAAACTGCGGAATAAGCAACGAAGGAATGTTGATGTTACCGGTGCTTACGCGTCGATAAGCGAAACGCAGGAGGAGGGTGGATGCGCGATTGAACCGCTGTGACGTCTGTACGGCGGCTTCCAGACGTTTAGAAGAAAAGGTTTGTACGTCCTGGGTTGTATCGTAGAGCGCGGAGAATGTCACAGTCCGGTTAGCCGAACCGAAAAAACGCGGAACGATGTAATTCAGAGATTCTCTCTGCTGGAGAGTCGAATAACTGGTCTGCAGCGAGAGGGTCTGGCCAATACCGAACATATTCAGCCGGTTCACATTGAACGAGACGATCGGTGAGACCCCTTTTGCGCCGCCCGAGTTGGAGTAATTGGTCGTCGTCCCGCCAAACTGCCCGACGATAAGACCAAATCCTAAGGAGAAGTTATAGCGCGCCGCCTCGTCAAAATCGTATAGTACATCTTTGTAGAGCGTTGTGCCATCTGAATCCTGCAGCGCCGTATTGACTCCGGCGAATACTCCTAACCCAGTCAGAAGGCGCGCATCTTCGTTGACTCTAGTCAGCGAGATTGGCTCGTTCGGGCGAGCATGGATGTACTTTTCGACCAGTGACGGCTTAGTATTGTCGATTCCCGAAAGAATGACCTTTCGCACGAACTCGGCGCGTCCTTCCCGGATGCGATATGTCAAGTCAACAGTCGCCGGCTGTGTGCCCGGGGTTTTTACAACACTGAAGGAGGCGGAAGGATAGCCCTGCGAATAATAGTATTCGAGAACCCTGTTACGGTCGGTAGCAAGGTTTACTTCCGCAAACGGCTGTCCCTCAATTGACGCGAAGTCGCTCTTGATCAATCCCAGATCAACGCGATTGGCCCCTTCAAGTGCTAACTTCTCAACCTTCCACTGTTTCCCTTCATCGATGTTGTAAGCGACCTCCAGATCCGTCGGTTTGCCATTAAAGTTATTCTGGACTGAAGATGTCACCTTTACGTCCTGAAAGCCATTCGCTACATATAGATTGGCGATTGCCTCTTCGTCTTTCTTTCGAAAGCTCTCGCTGTAGCGGCCATAGCGCAGCACTAACGAACTCGGCCGCAAGAACATGCGCTCAGTCAGAGTTTCATTGAGAAAATAGCGGTTTCCCACAATATCCACCTTCACCAACTTTCGACGGGGTCCGGTCGCTATGTAGTAGTTGATAACTTCTTCGTCATTCTTAGTGGCTTCGCGTTTGAACGTTACGTCGACGTCAGGATAGCCCTTGGATTGGAAATAGTCGTGCAGATTGCCGGCGCCTTCCGCCAGCAAATCGTTATCAACAGAGCCTTCCTCATAAATAGGAACATACTGGCGCAGCTTACTTTGTGAGACTTTCGCCTCAAGGGCCTTCACTGTTATTTTCGGTCCGGCATTGATATCGAACGTTGGTTTGGCATTTCCGGTGACCGGATCGTATTCGAGGGACGACAGATTGACGGACGCGGTAAGCCGCCCTTTTTTCCCATATTTCTTCTCGACGCCCTGGACGCCTTTATCCGTCAGCACGGCGGTGACTTTGCGCCATTTGCGAATTAAAGGCCAGCGCCAGCCGGTAGCCCGCACTATAGTCAGATCTGATAGTTTCGTATTTCCCCGAATGACAGGTGCTTCATAGCGAGACCGTTTGCCGGCTTCGACCAGAAAACGAATCGTCATCTGGTGCGTCGCCGGGTCCTCAAGGGTTGCTACGTCCACGTGTCCCTTAAACAGACCGTTGTCCCGGAGTTGCTGTTCCAGACTCTTGCGCGCCAGAACAACGGCCTCTTCGTCGTAAGGCTGTCCCAAATAGAGTTGAGCGTCGCCAATCAGCACAGCCCGGCTGGGGGGGTCCTTGATATCGCCTCTAGCGCCCACGTGCCCGACGAAGCGGCGTGCTTGCGTGATGAATGTAAGGCTCACACCCGATCCGCTTGGTTCGGCGTCAACCTGAATATCATCAAAAACGCCGCTGCGATAGAGCCGGTCGATAGTTGCCGACAGCTGATTGGTCACCAGCGGTTGCCCGATTTGGACCATGAGCATCCGATCGAGATCTCTCGAGTCCAGCGGCTGGGTGGCGGGCTGATAGCGAATCGCGGAAACGGTCTTGCCGGCAAACTCCTGTCCGTTTGCGAGCATGCCGACCAACAAAATCCAAAACAGGAAGGCGAATAAGCGCAAAACGCGCCCGGGCAACTGCTTCATCGGCTCCGCTTAAAGTCCTTCATCTCAACAGTTTTCCTCCCTGATTCAGCCGGTGCTCGCACGATTCTCGACGCCCTGTCACACAACATTGTTTCAAGTGTCTCACCACTTACGTTCTAATATCCTTAGGGGGGCCACTATGCCCGAAAACAGGTCGCTGCGGATCTGGAACCTGATAAAAACAACAGCGTCTCAGTGGATCGACCACAGCGCGCCGCGGTTGGGCGCAGCCCTTGCCTATTACGCGCTTCTGTCAATGGCGCCATTGCTCATCTTAATCGTGGCAATCTTAGGCCTGGTTTTCGATAAGTCCACCGCCCAACATCAGCTGCTAGGCCAGGTTCAGGAAATGGGCGGAGCACCCGCCGCCAAAGCGCTTCAGAGTGTGCTGGACAATGCTCACCACCCAAGCAGCGGCCTTGTTGCCAGCGCCATAGCGATCGTCACGCTTTTGTTCGGCGCGTCGGGCGTTTTCGCGGAACTGAGGGACTCTCTCAACACCATCTGGGACGCTCCCGCATCAACCTCCTCGGCTCTTCGAACGATGGTCTGGCAGCGGGTTGTTTCCTTTGCCATGGTGCTGGCACTTGGCTTTCTGCTACTCGCCTCGCTGCTGTTGAGCGCCGGCCTGGCCCTAGTGACGAAATTTTTCGAAGGGTATCTTCCGCTACGTGCAGCGCTATGGGGTGAAATCGCGAATTTTGTTTTGCCACTCGTGGCACTCTCCATCCTTTTTGCACTCATCTTCAAGTTCGTGCCGGACGTGCCCATCAGTTGGCGAGACGTCGGTATCGGCGCAGTGGCTACCGCGCTCCTATTTCAGGTGGGCAAGACGCTCCTGGCTCTCTATTTAGCTACCGCCGGTGTCGGATCCACCTACGGCGCCGCGGGTTCCCTGGTGGCCTTTGTCGTCTGGGTATATTACTCAGCGCAGATTTTCTTCTTCGGAGCCGTATTCACGCAGGTTTACGCTAGAAGCTACGGGTCCCACTCACGGGAAACTAAAGCTTGTTCAAACAAGCCCAACTCCGTCCTTCCGGTGACGCCACGCAGCGCCTCGGCATAACGCCTTCAAATACGCTAGAATGAGATCTCCCACCTGTTTTTCCAATGATTTCAGCTAGCAATGTAAGTATGCGCTATGGCGGCAAGATTCTGTTCGAAGATGTCACCACTGCGTTTCTAAATGGCCGCCGGTATGGTCTGACAGGTCCGAACGGCGCCGGTAAATCCACGTTCATGAAGCTTCTCTCGGGCGAACTCGAGCCGCAGAAGGGCACGGTGGTCCGGCCAAAGAAGCTCGGCATCCTCCGGCAGGATCAATCTACCTTCGATGCGCACCGTGTCATCGATACGGTGATTATGGGGAATCTTCCTCTCTGGAAGGCTCTCGAAGAGCGTGAACGGCTCTACGCAAAGGCTGACCTGACGGATGAAGACGGCATGCGGCTGGGCGAGTTAGAGGGCGTGGTCGCTGAAGAAGACGGATATTCGGCGGAAAGCGATGCCGCTGTTCTGTTGGATGGCTTGGACATTCCGGAACCGCTGCATGATCGCCGGATGGGCGAGTTGCAGGGCGGCCAGAAGGTTCGTGTTTTATTAGCACAGGCGCTGTTTGGCAATCCGGAAGCGCTGCTGCTCGATGAGCCCACCAACTATCTTGACCTTGAATCGATTCACTGGCTGCAGACCTTCCTCAATCGTTATGAAGGATCGCTGATCGTTATCTCCCATGATCGCCATTTCCTGAACAGCGTCTGCACGCATACCGCCGATATCGATTATCAAACCATCATTGGATATCCGGGCGGGTACGACGATATGGTTCTGCAGAAAACGCAGATCCGGTCGCGCATCGAGTCGGAAAATGCGCAGCGAGAGAAGAAAATCTCCCAACTCAATGAGTTCATCGCCCGCTTCTCCGCCGGTACCCGGGCCAGCCAGGTCACATCGCGGAAAAAAGAAGTTGAGCGGCTGCAAACAACCGATCTGGCGCGTTCCAATATTTCACGTCCTTTCATCCGCTTCGAATCAAAGCGGCCTTCCGGCAGGCACATTCTGGAATGTAAGGCGGTGACCCGCGGGTATGACGAGTTCGAAGTCATAAAGGAGTTCTCGGCATCGTTACAGCGCGGCGAAAAGGTGGCGCTAATGGGTCGTAATGGCGCCGGCAAAACTACGCTGCTGAAAACGTTGCTGGCAAATGCTCCGGGTAATGATGATCCCGACGTTGGCTTGGATTCCGGGACCGTGAACTGGGGCCACGAGGCGCAAATCGGTTACTTCGCACAGGATCATCGCAATAGCATTCGCAACGGAACCACCGTTTCCGACTGGCTGCACGATTGGGACCCTCAGGCCTCGAAGGAAGAAATTCGCGGGCTGCTCGGACAGATGCTCTTTAGCGGCGAAGAAGGCCTTAAGAAGACGGATGCCCTCTCGGGCGGTGAAGCAGCACGCCTGATGTTTTGCAAGTTGATGTTGCAGAAGCCGAACGTGCTGGTGTTTGACGAGCCCACGAACCACCTGGATCTCGAATCCATTAACGCGCTAAATTTCGCGTTGCAGAAATTTGAAGGCACGGTACTTCTCGTCACTCACGATGAAGACCTGGTCTCCGAAGTGGCGACTCGCATCTGGAACTTCGATCACGGAAAAATCGAAGATTTCGCGGGAGCTTACGAAGACTATTCAGCAGCCGTTACCAAGTAGCGACTTAAGAAGCCACTTTATTCCGAGTTAGACGAGACTGACTTGAGCAGCACCGTGCCCCGCGTACGTAGATGGCCCAAAGGTCGAGCGTACTCCAATGTTAAACGCCCGAGTTGAATTCGGGCGGGTGTTCGGAATTTCCATTCGCCTGCATCCTTCGTTCCCAGATCTCCCGAAAGGATCTCAGCCGCCGCATTTTGGTTGACTGGCAAAAGATGCCAGCTCAGCCCACTTGGTTCCTCAGCTAAAGCAGCTTGCAACCGCCAGCGCAGATCGTAAGTTCGATTGCCTTCGAGCGGAATATATTGCTCGAGAATAGAGCATTGCTCTGGCTCATCTCCTGAGAACTGCAGGCGGATCAGGCTTTCCGACGCTATTTGATCGATTCGAACTCCCCGTGCGTTCAGCGGAATCCAGTCGAAACCATGTTGATAAAAGGGACGCTGGAAATTTCCGTTGGTCACAGGGTGGCTGGTTGAGGGCACTTCCTCTTGTATCCAACCAGCCTTCGCCATGCTGCTCCAGATCGCCAGGGCCGAATTGCCATCATCCTGCGCGACCAGGCGGTCTTCGATCATAGCCACTAGATCATCTCGGCCCCAGGCTCGCGGATCCATCTTGGCCGTGTCGCCGACCAGGCGCTGCACCACAGGAGCAATCATTGAGGTCCGCTGGTTATTGGAAAGAAACCAGGCATAGGGCAGCAAGATACGTGGCCGGTCCGGCATAGCGCGCGCGATTTTTGCCCCATCCTGGCTCATCAGCCACATCTGCAGGAAGATCGGTTCGGGCGAATAGGGTGTGATCGCGAGGCTGGCCGAAGCCCAGCGAAAGAATTCCGCCGTCCTGCCATGCCGGAAATAAAAGTTCGTCAACGTCCATTTCGGCAGGAACATCTTGTTTACATCCGCAGCCTGCAGGTAGTAGCGTTCCGCTTGCGCATCGTCATGCTTCTGGAATTCACTGGACACGCCGAGTTGAATGAGCGATTCAAAGTCGAACGGATTGAGTTCGACGGCACGCTTGAGGAGAGGGAGTTTCTGCGCGGGTACCCAAGCCGCAAGCCTGGCCAGGTAAGCGCCATTGTAGGGCAACAGTGCCGCTGCTTTTGGGACTGAGCTGGAGGTGTCCTGCTCGAACAACCAGCTGGCGCGAGCCAGTAAGAATGAGTAGAAGGCCGCCAGAATCGCGCCTGCGATCAACAGGTTCTTCAGCCAAAACTGAACCGCGGAGCGCAAGGGTTCAGCTTCCGTTTGAGGCCAGCAACACCACTGCCTGAGCTTCGCAGGATCGTCCCTCACCTACTGGACCGACATTCTCGGCGGTTTTGAACTTCACTCCCACACTAGAGGCGGAGATGTCGAGCGCGGCAGCGAGACTATCGCGAATCGTGCCGCGAAAGTCTTTCAATTTCGGACGTTCGAGCACGATCGTCGAGTCCACATTCACGATCTGGTAACCCTGCTCGCATGCCATCTTCACGGCATGCTGCAGGAATTGCAGACTATTCGCACCCTTCCATTCCGGGGCCGTATCGGGGAAATGCATGCCGATATCACCGGCTGCAAGCGCGCCCAGTAGAGCGTCCGTTACAGCATGGAACAAGACGTCGGCATCGGAATGCCCGGCCAGTCCAAACTCGGCTGGAATTGCGATGCCGCCTAAAATAAGTGCCCTGCCTACTTCAATACGGTGCGTATCCCAACCCTGTCCAATCCGCAGGCGTGTAGCAGCGTCAGTCATGAGCGGCGGGAAGCTCCAGCGAAGAACTCTCCAGAGTCAAATACAGCCTGGCCAGTTCCATATCTGTCGGCCTGGTGATTTTGATGTTCCGGTCTGTGCCTAACACGACCGAGACCTCCACCTGCTCAAGGCGTTCCACCAGCGATGATTCATCGGTACCAATGAATAAATCTTCGCGCGCTTTTTCGAAAGCCTGGCGCAAAAGCGCCAAGCGGAAAACCTGTGGAGTCTGCGTGAGTATTAGCCGCTCACGAGGCAGCGTGGCTCGCACCTTGTTCCTGTGTACCTGTTTGACTGTGTCCACCGGAACGATGCCTACAATCGACGCGCCGGTTTCCGCGGCCTCGCGGATCACCAGTTCAATCGCCTGTCTCTCAATAAACGGCCGCACGGCGTCGTGTACCGCGACCAACTCGGTATCGTCACTCACCGTCTTCAATGCATTCTCGACCGACGACTGCCGCGACTCCCCGCCTTCTACGGTCCGCACCGTTTTGCCGAAATACTGCGTTTTGAACAGTTCATCAGCCCAGGATAGGTCCTCACGTCTGAGAGCTACCACGATCTCGCTCACAGAAGGTGAGCTGACGAATTTGCGAATCGTGTGCACCAGGATCGGTGAACCGTTCAAAAGCATAAATTGCTTGCGGCTGATACCTTCCTTTTCGGGGGCGCTCCGACCCATGCGCGTTCCGAGTCCAGCGGCAGGAATAATGACGGAAACTTTCATGTGAATTGGCTGAAACGTGAGAAAACAGCCGAAGGCAAGGCGGCCCAGGCTATTCGAGTGTGAACTTACATCATAGAGGACAGCGCTGTCTCAGTACTGGTCCTTTCTGCCGTTGGAAAGTGCCGATTACATGTTAAGCTTTCATCGCTTGCAATTGAGACATGTACATGGGTTCGAAATAATTCTCGCTTCGGTAACAAGCAAAGGAAAGGAAATTGTGCGACGTTTCGCGTTGCTGGCGGCAGCCGCGGCCATTTTCGCCAACAGCCCACGCTTTTCCCAGGCACTGACCGTCGAAACTAATTCGGGCACTGTGTCTTACTATGCCGAAAGTTACAATCACCGGCGGACAGCCAGCGGCGAGCGCTTTAACAATAACGCAATGACTGCCGCGCATCGCACATATCCTTTCGGAACCAAACTTAGACTTACCAATACCAAGAACCACAAAAGTGTCGTTGTACGTGTAAACGATCGCGGACCTTTTGTAAAAGGGCGAGAAATCAGCGTCACGCGTCGCGCCGCCCGTAAGCTTGGTTTTCTGAACCAGGGTCTCGCTCAAGTCGAGATCGAAAGAGTCAAGTAACCGAGATCACTGAGGCTTCTTTTTCTTCCCAAACGAGTTCAGCAAACCTTTTACGGCGTCTTGCGCGTTGGGCTGTTGCTGATTTTGTTGCGCACCAGGCTGCGGGGCGGGGCCCTTGCCTCCGAGTAAGCCGTTTACAATGCCCGCTGTGCCGCCGCCTCCGGTCAAAGCTTTCGTCAGCTTACCGGGATCACTCACGGAAGGCATCAGGTTTTTAAGCTTCATCTTGGCCATTGCCTGAGCATCCGGTGCAAAAACAGGGTGATTCATGGTTCCTGTTACGAGCACTGGAATCACCAACTCGCCGTTACTATTAGAGAGAGCGGTATTAAGATATCCGCCCACCTTAGTGCCTCCCACCGCTTGACTCGCTCCACTGGCAAGAGCAGCCGTCATATGCATGTCAAGGCCTTGGTTAACCAGGTTCATATTGCCGCTTGCCGAAAGCGATCCGGTCGCCATTGCCGCCACTAAATTATTCGTCGAAGCAACACCATTGACGATGTTCAAAGTACCCGCGAAAGTTTTCAGGGCAGTCCCGGAGCCTGCCTGTGCAGGCGCACTGCCCAGAAACTTGCCCACTTTGGATAGCTCATTCAAGATATTCACGTTCTTGAGTTGGCCGTTGGTGACGTCGAAGACCACTGTGCCGTTCAACGTTTTGGGGAGTTCGGTACTCGAAGCAAGAGCAAACCGTAAATTCGTGGTCGCCGCAAGGCTGCCGTAAAGCGTGTTTTTCGCTGAACTGATAGCAGAAAGCAGCGCGTTTGTATCCACGCCGGCGAACTTGGCGTTGACCGCGCACTGCGGAGTCGCCGGCCGCATGTCGAGCGCGATTGTGCCGTTCTCCTTACCGCCGAATATGTCGGTAGTTAGCGTTGAAAGCGTGATTAAACCGTGATCTAGCTTGGCAGTTGCGTGCAGGTTATTGAGGACAATATCCTGAGCCTTAACGGTATTTGCAGCCAGCGTTCCTCCGCCCGTAATCGAATTCAAGAGACTGGGTTGATTTGAAGCCGGGGCCGGCGCTTTGCTCGCCGCTGCTTTGCTGCTCGCCGGATGTTGCGCCACCAGATTCTGCAACTCGGTTGTGTCGATCTTGTCCGCCCCTAATGCAAACTGCAACACGGGAGCGGCAAAATTCTTAGCCGACAAATTACCTTTCAGATTTGTCGAACCAACACTACCGGCCAGATCAGAAATTGCGATCGAGTTCTGTGAAAATTGAGCATTGGCGGTGCTGATCGAAACCGGCTTCGTCAACATGGGAGTGTTGATAGTTGCGCCGGCAATGTTTGCGGTACCCGAGTAGTTGAGCTGGGAGGATTTCGCTAGCGGCCCTTGGACATGAATGTTGGCCGAAAGCTTACCGGTTGCCGACATGCCATTCGCCGCATCCATGCCGTACGCCTTCGCCATGTTCAGCAGTTCCGCGATGTTCGCACCCTCCGTTTTCATCGTTGCATCCACGGTGCTGTTAGGCGTCGTGTAATGCGCCAGTGCGAAGTTGCCCGTCAAGGACGTGCTGCCGCTCTTGGCTGTGAAAGTATTCGAATGCACTGCATCGGGTGACATGGTCAGATCGATCTCCGGAACCGAAACGGGTTGCTTGATTTCGCCTCCGCTCGCCTCGAGTTGTGTCCCTTTTATAGACCCGTTCAATTGCGGAGCATTGGAGGGACCCTTGGCGGTAACGTCAGCGCTTAAGAAGCCCTTCACCTGATAAGCCGGGTTGAAGGCGACTCCAAACGCGCCCGCCAACTTGGCCATTTCAGTAATGGACGAGTGATTCGTGGTGAGATGCACGTTCAGATTTGCCGGCGTGGCATGAGCATCCACATCGCCGGATAGCGTGAACGATGTAGAACCGAGATCCACTTTGCCCGATCGGATTTGAATTTTGTTCTGCGCCCGATCTGCACTCAGGTCGTATGTCGCGTTGATTGGAAAGTCCAGTTTTGAACCGCGCAAAGTGCTGTTTTGCAACTTCAAGTCGCCTTTAGCAGAAAGCATTGAGTTCTGCGACTTAATGTCCGCGTCGCCCGAGGCGGTGGTATCGGTTTGCGGCGGCAAGGTGCCTGCGGCGAACTTATTCACCGCCGCGAGCGAAACTTCCTGTAAAGACAAATGGCCGTCGACCGGGGTGGCAGCTGAGTTGCCAGCCTGCATTGGTCCTACTTTGCCTTTGAAGTCGACCACCTGCTTTCCCTGCCCCGGCAGATGAATATCAGCGTCGACCCCGAACTTTTTGCCTGGTCCAAAGTCAGAGATTTTCAGGTCGATATGGTCGTACACGGACCGCGGCTGATTGGCTGCCTGATCGCTAAGCGCCACTTGACCATCGTTGATCTTCAATTCGTTCAGCGAAATATTGCCGCCCGATCCACCGCCGCTACTAGGACTGGTGCTGCTTCCGCCAATGGTCGAAAAATTCCAGACACCGGCTTTATTCTTGATCAGTTCGATTTGCGGCTGATCGAGCACCAAGTTTTTCACTTCAGGGCTGCCGGTCAAGAGAGAGAAAAACCCGACGCTCACGAAGAGCTGTTTCGCGTTGGCGAAAGGCCGACCCGAGGAAAAGGCCGGTGAGTCACCGATCGTCACGCCTTCCGCACGTAACGACAAGGGCAGGAGCCGCAAACCCAGGTGCCCGATAGTCACCTGTCGATCCAACTTCTTCTGCAACTCGGCTTGCACCCTGGGACGATACTTGTCGACACTGCCAGCTAGTACCGCGAAAACTATCCCCACAATGACTACAATCAGCACGACAGGTATGATGATGTATCGGATCCGCATGGTATTTGGTTAGACGCAAAACGCAGCAAAAGCTTCCATTTTGCTGATGTATTTAGACGACAGCAACAGTATATGGCTTCCGCCAGAGAAACAGTTCGACCAATTACTTTCGCGTTGAAAGTTCCCCGCTGGAGCCGGCTCGGCATTTTCGCCAGTCTGCTGGGCATCCTGTTTGCGCTTTCGGCTTTCGTGATGTTGGTGTTGCATGATCGCGGGCACGCCAACATCATGGTTCACGACCAGCCAGGCATACCCGCTCCGGCCCTGAAAGCTGCTCCAGTCAACGCTGCGCCGGTAGCACCAACTCCAGCCAGTCACACTGCCGTTACCACTAGCTCGGGCAAAAACGATTTCAGTCTCACTAGAATTGACAAGCCGATTCCCATGGGATCCCTCCGGCTGAGACTGTTGAAGACAGACATGGCCAAAGGGCTCTATGACGTGAATGTCATCAGCGCTGGACGTAGCTATGCACATCGCCGTTTGAAAGTCACTCAGCCTCTCTGGATCGCCACCAGCCGGGGTTCCGGTTCTATCGAACTGGTGGTCGACACGATCGGCAAGGACTCGGTGTCCGGCTACTGGAAAGAGTCCGATCACTCGGCCCAGGTCAGTGCGCGCACCCGCGGCCGTCATCGATAGCGAACTCAGTAAGCGTCGATCCCGTGTTGTAATCTACTGGACGACCTTAAACCATGGCCATCACCGGTGTTAGTAAATCCGCGGTCTCCGTTTCCGACCCAGGCGCTACCAGCAAAACCGGCGCTATGGCAATCGTCACCTCGTTGTTTTTCGTTTGGGGTTTCCTTACCTGCCTGAACGACATCCTGATCCCCCATCTGAAGGCGATCTTTGATCTCAATTATGCGCAGGTAATGTTAGTGCAGTTCGTGTCCTTCTCGAGTTATGCCGTTTTCGCCGTGCCGGCCGGCAAAGTCGTCGAGTGGATTGGTTTCAAACCGACCATGGTGATCGGCCTGCTTACCATGGCAGTAGGCGCTGTTCTTTTTCTGCCCGCAGCAAGTGTTCCGGCGTTTGCCTTTTTTTTGGCGGCGCTCATCGTTCTGTTCGCCGGGATCACCTCGCTGCAGGTTTCGGCTAATCCCTACGTCGCTGTCCTGGGGCCGCCCGAAACGGCTTCCAGCCGCTTAAATCTCACGCAAGCGTTTAACTCGCTCGGTACGACGGTAGCGCCTTACTTTGGCGCCATGTTCATCCTCGGAGCTGCCGTGAAGTCGCCGCGCGAGATTCAGGCGATGCCCGTGGCCGTGCTTCATGCCTATCGTGTTCAGCAGGCGTCGAGCGTAAAGATGCCGTATTTGTTTATTGCGGTTGCACTGGTCGCGCTGGCAGTTATCATCGCGCTCGTCCACCTGCCGAAGATCACGGCTGAGGAGGCGGACGGCACGGCGGGAGCCGGTGCGCACAGCCACATCGCAGGCAGCATCTGGAGTCAGCGTCACCTGATACTCGGGGTCGTTGGCATTTTCGTTTACGTAGGCGCGGAGGTTGCAATCGGCAGCTTCCTGGTGAGCTATTTCAGCCAGCGTGACATTGGGGCGATGTCGGAACAGACAGCCGCGAGATACGTTTCGTTCTACTGGGGATTTGCGATGATCGGCCGCTTTATCGGGGCGGCCGTACTGCAGAAAGTCCGCGCCGGGCGGGTGCTGGGCCTTGTTGCCATTGCCGCTTTTCTGTTGGTGGTTGTGTCGATGCTCACCTTCGGCCATTTCGCTATTTGGAGCATCATTCTCGTCGGCCTGTTTAACTCCGTCATGTTCCCGAGCATTTTTACGCTTGGTATCGCGGGGCTCGGACCCCTCACCGGCCGGGGTTCGGGCCTGCTCGTAGCGGCTATCGTCGGGGGCGCCATTATTCCGGTTGTCGGAGGTCTGCTGGCCGATAGTATCGGCATTCATCACGCCTTCGTTCTGCCTGCTCTTTGTTACATCTACATCTCCTATTACGGCTTCCGCGGCTCGCGCCGTCTCGCAGTGGCTTAGCCCCGGTGTAAAAATAAAGAGGTGAACATCGAAGATCGTTCGGTACGGCGTTCGCCACAAGGCACTCTTGATCCGAAGCACATTCCTTTCGGCAAGATGTTTGCCCCCAACATGTTTCTGTGCGAGTACAAGGATGGTCACTGGCAGAATGCCAGAATTGAGCCGCTACACTCTTTCTCGCTTCACCCGGCGGCGCTGGTCCTTCATTACGCGCAGTCGATTTTTGAAGGATTGAAAGCGTATCGCCAGCCCGATAGCAGCGTCGCGATCTTTCGGCCGGACCAGAATGCCCGCCGCTTTAACCGGTCTGCCACGCGAATGTGCATGCCCGCAGTCGACGAAGAATTGTTTCTGAGCGCCGTCTCGGAACTCACTCGGGTGGAAGAAGAATACGTCCTCGCTGAACCAGGCAGTCTCTACTTGCGGCCAGTGATGATGGGCACCGAAGCCTGTATCGGGGTGCGTGCATCCGGCGAATATCTTTTCTATGTGATGGCCTTGCCTAGTGGAGCGTACTTTGCTGAGTCCCACGGTGGTCCTGGAGCGATTCCGGTGCTGCTGGCTACATCCGTGGTCCGGGCGGGCCGCGGCGGTACCGGAGCGATTAAATCCGCCGCCAATTATGCCGTGACCCTCAAAATTATTGCCGATGCCAAACAGCATGGCTGCGCCCAGGTTTTGTTTCTCGACTCGTCGCCGGAACAACGGGTGGAAGAGATGGGCGGAATGAACATCATGTTCCTGGAGAAAGGAACGCTGGTCACGCCGCCATTAAACGAAACAATTCTGCCAGGAGTCGTCCGCGAAAGCATTTTAGTGCTAGCTCGCGATCTCGGCATCCCGACTCGCGAAGAAGCTTACCCGCTGAAGGATCTGATCAGCAAACTCGAAAGCGGAGCAATTGAGGAAGCATTCGCCTGTGGAACAGCCGCAACCATCACGGGTATCAAGTCGCTGAAGACCGAGCATGGCAATGAGTTCAACCTGCCGGCTCCTGGTCCTATTACGACCAAGCTGTATGAACAGCTAGTCGCAGTCAAATACGGGCGAGCTACCGATAAGCATGGCTGGTTGCGCTCGGTCGTGCCAGCTAAGTCGCTCGCTTAGGCTTCGGCTAATGATTCCCGCTGCGGCTCAAAACTCGCTCGCGGGTCGCGCGCCGAAGCTTTGCCCGCATAAAAAATGCCAAAGCGCAGGCAAAGACTGGCAGCCGTCCCGACAACCGCCGAAGTAATACGTTTGCTACGGCTTTTGCCAGGAGTCAACGACAGAATAATGCCGGCGACGGTGAGCACCTTGGCCGATTGCCAGAGGAAGCCGCTGAAGCCCATTCTTAAAGGCCGCCCCACTCGCTCGTGCCGATGCGCATCGGCCTCGAGCGCCAGCGTCGCCATTAGCTCGGTGATCTTCCCCATCAGGCCAAAGCGTTCGACTGCTGTTGTCTCGGACTTATTCAGAGTGAAGAATTCCAGGAATGCCGCCGCAGCTGCTGTTCCCGACGCCAGGAACAGCAATGGCGTCGTCCGGTACGAAATTTGCCACAGCGGGACAGCCGTTTGCGAAATCAAGACTCCTGTATAACCGGATAAACCTAAGCCCAAAACGCCGCCCAGCAAGCCCAGCGGATACCCGAGCGGCCGGAAGAATTTCGGACCGAGCGGAAGGACGGTTGCACCTCCCACACAGGTCGAAAACACCGAAAGAATCCACGACCCCATACTCATCGGCGAGCTGACCCGGAACACACGCAGCATGTTGAGGAAACGTTCCGGCCGGCCCAGATCATGAATCAGCAATGCTGCACTTACGGCTCCGCCAATGGTGGCCGTCCATTGCGTATACCGCACTAACGAACGCATGGAATCAGGCGCCCATACCTGGGCCGCCGCGCCGAAGGCTGCGCTCACGCCGGCGACTCCGCCCACATAGAAGTAGGTCGGGATCGACCAGATCCAGGTCGGCTGCTTCAACATGGCGTGATCGTAATAACTGGGGCTGGTGGTCGCCTGGTGGCTGGGGACGTATGGAAAAGCCTGAACCTGCAGCGCTACTTCCTGCTGGGTTGTCATTACACGCTGCTGCGAGGCCTCGCCTGAGAGCGTGCCTAAAGATATATCAATATTGCGGCCGTCATCCGGAAGAGGTCCGTTGCTCATGCTTCGGACCTATTGCCGAGCATGACGGCTCCCGCCGCGACCAGGGCAACGCCCACCGCCGCCCAACCCGTGGCGATCCAGCTCTTCTTGCCTTTATGGGTAGGCACTTCGGGATTTGGCGGAAGGTTATACACTTCCGGTTTATCGATCAGCAAAAAGAAAGCATTCAGGCCATTCGTGCCCGGTTGGCTCTTGGCATCTTCGCCGTAGAGGTATGCTTCTTTGATCCCGATTTCGTGTAGCGCTTCCACCCGTGCATGCGCAGTCTTCCGCAACTCATCGACCTCGCCGAACTGAATCGAATCGGTTGGGCAAGCCTTGGCGCAGGCCGGTTCCATGCCGTCTTTCTGCCGGTCGTAACACAACGTGCATTTCCAGGCACGGCCGTCTTCAGGAGACTTATCGATCACTCCAAACGGGCAGCCGGAAACGCAGTAGCCGCAGCCATTACAGATATCCGGCTGGACATAGACACTGTCGAACTCGTTGCGAATGATCGCGCCGGTAGGACAGTTTTCGAGACAGCCGGCGCGGGCGCAATGCTTGCACACGTCGGAAGACATCAACCAGGACAGATCGGTAGCAGTTCCACTAACCGGTACCGGCCGCTCAATAAAGCTCACGTGCCGCCAGGTGGAAGCGCCCAGCGCGATCGTGTTGTCATACGACATGCCCGAGAAATGATAGCCGTCGTCAGGCAACTGATTCCACTGCTTGCAAGCCACTTCGCACGCTTTACAGCCAATACATAGCGTGGTGTCGGTAAAAAAGCCGGTAGCCATTAGTTACGTTTGATCTCCCTGTTTGGCCTTCGGCGCACGGACATGGTGTACGCCCTCAGGCAGTGTTCCCGTGCTGGCCAAGTCACGCAACTCTTCACCCGGCGTGAAGTTTCCATTGCCGGGTGGAATAGCTGCCGAGCCGCGATCGCGCCGCCCGGCACGAATGTTGCCTGTGATGGCTTTCGATTCCATAATGCTGACGTTGGCATCGGCGCCAAAGGCTAGCAGTTCGTTGGTCGAGTCGCCTGTAACAAGACCTGTGTTGCCCCAATGATAGGGCAAGCCAATCTGATGTACGAACCGGCGTCCCATTTTGAGTGGACGCATACGCTCAGTGACGAGTACGCGGGCTTCGATCTCGCCGCGTGCGCTCAGGATGGTTGCCCAGGCGCCGTTCTTCAGTCCATGGTCGCTCGCCAGTTCCGGAGAGACCTCGCAGAACATCTCGGGCTGCAACTCGCACAACCAGGAAAGCCCACGCGACATAGCGCCGGAAGTATGATGCTCGGTCAGGCGATAGGTGGTGAGAACGTATGGGAAATCAAGGTCGTTGTAAGGCCGCGCCATGCGATTATCCCGGCGCGGATACTCGATGCGCGCGGGATTGCACTGCTGGCCATAGAGAGAGTTCCGCACGGGCGATTCCCACGGCTCGTAATGCGTGGGCAGCGGGCCATCGAGCAGACCGGTTGGCGAAAAAAGCCATCCCTTTCCATCGGGCTGCATGATGAATGGATCGTCGCCGGAAATAGTATCCATTCCCTTCGCGTTCTCGGGCGCGCGAAAATCCGGCGCACGGTCCGCGATGAAATCGGGCACGTCGCCGCCGGTCCATTTTTTCTGGCCCTCGTCCCACCAGACCAGCTTTTTACGATCCGACCAGGGACGTCCTTCGGCATCGGCCGATGCGCGGTTATATAAGATGCGCCGGTTCGCCGGCCAGGCAAAGCCCCAACCATGTCCATAGTCGCCGGGATACTTTGCCGGCTCACGATTGGCAGCGTGATTTTTTCCGTCTGCGAAAGTCCCCGAGTAGATCCAGCAACCGCAAGCCGTCGAGCCATCCGACTCCAGTTTGGTGTAACCGCTCACCGGCTTTTTATCGGCCACTGTGTAGCCGTTTATTTCAGCCACCACGTCTTCAGCGTCCGGTTCTTCGATTCGGCCGTGCACCCGGTAATCCCAGTGCAGGTCCTGAATGGGTTTGTCTCTCGGATCCGTCGATCCGGCGTACATCTGCTTCAGACGCTTGCCGAGGTGATACATGAAATGCAGTTCACTGCGGGCATCGCCGGGCGGTTCGACTGCCGCGTGATGCCACTGCGCAATGCGCTGAGTCTGCGTAAAGCTGCCGCTCTTTTCGACGTGGGTGGCCGCTGGAAAGAAGAACACTTCGGTCGCGATATCTTCGGCACACGTTTCGCCTCGTTCATGCTCGGGCGAAGAGTGCCAGAATTCGGACGTCTCGATCGGCGCAAAATCCCGGACCACGAGCCACTCCAGGTTGCGTAAACCTTTCCGCTGCAGAGCAGAATTGGGCGAGCCGACCGCGGCATTCTCGCCCATTACGAAATAGCCCTTGATCTTGCCGTCAGCCATTTCGGCCACTGTCGTCATGTGCGAGTGGTCGCCGGTCATGCGAGGAATGTGACTGAAGCAATAGTCGTTCTCGGGCGTGGCGGCGTCGCCGTACCAGGCCTTCAACATGGAAACGATGTATTTGGGGAACTGGGTCCACCAACCCGCGGCGGGCGTGTAATTTTCGATGTACTTCTGCAGTGAATGATCCGCGCCTGCCTTGGGTTGGGGCAGGTAGCCTGGCAGCAAGTTATACAGCGTCGGGATATCGGTCGATCCCTGAATGGTGGCGTGTCCGCGCAGCGCCAGGATGCCGCCGCCGGGCCTGCCGATATTGCCCAAAAGCAACTGCAGCACGGAACAAGCCCGGATAATTTGCGCGCCTATCGAGTGATGGGTCCAGCCCACGGCGTAGCAGAAGGCGGTAGTGCGGTCGCGGTTCGAGTTGTCGCAAATCGTTTGAGCAATCTTTTCAAAAAGCGCGGGCGAAGTGCCGCAGACCTCTTCCACCATCTCGGGCGTATAGCGCTCAAAATGACGCTTGAGGATTTGGAACACGCATTTCGGATTTTGCAGAGTCTCATCGCGCTCATGCTGCTTGGGATTCTCCGCCTGGAAATGCTTGGCCTTTTCGGCGTGCGATTCGGCTACCTGATGGGTGTCCTTCGTGCCACTCGAATGACTCTTATACGACCAGCTTTCGCTCTCGTACTGGCCTTCATCCTTCTGCCAGCCACTAAATAATCCGTCCAGTTCTTCGGTGTCCTGATACTCGTCGGATAGGATCACGGCCGCGTTGGTAAATGCCTGCACGTAGTCTTTGAAGAAACGTTCGTGCGCAATTACGTAATGAATAAGGCCGCCCAGAAAGGCGATATCGGTTCCGGCGCGAATAGTCGCATGGATATCCGAGACCGCGCTCGTGCGCGTAAACCGCGGATCGACATGAATGATCTTGGCCCCGCGCTGTTTGGCGAGCATAGGCCAGCGGAATCCAACCGGATGGTTTTCAGCCATGTTCGATCCCTGAATGACAATGCAATCGGAGTTCGCCAGATCCTGCAGCGAGGTGGTCGCGCCGCCTCTGCCAAATGAAGCCCCCAGACCGGGGACTGTAGCCGAATGTCAAATGCGAGCTTGATTTTCTATCTGCAGAATGCCAAGCGAGTTGAAGAGTTTTTTGATGAGGTAATTTTCTTCGTTGTCGAGTGTTGCGCCGCCGAGGTGGGCCATGCTCAGCGTCCGATTGACCACTTTGCCGTCAGCCGTTTCAGCTTGCCAGTTTTCGTCGCGGGCTTTCCTCACGCGCTGAGCAATCATTTCGGTGGCCTCGGCGAGCGGCAACGTCTCCCAACTCGTGCCATACGGGCGTCGATATAGAACGTCTTTTATACGATTGCTTCCGGTTACTAACTGAAACGTGGCGGAACCCTTGGGGCAAAGGCAGCCCGCGGAAATCGGTGAGTTCGGATCGCCCTCGATGTCGACTATTTTTTCGTCTTTCACGTAGACGGATTGGCCGCAGCCGACCGCGCAATACGGACAGATCGACGCCACGACACGGTCAGCGTCTTTGGTCCGGGGCTTTAGTTGCTCGGTGCGGATGGACTGCGAGTTCGCGGCTACCGCGTGCAGGTCACCGGATTGCAATTGCCGGAAGACGGGCCAGCGGCCCAGAAGAGATTTGCGCGCCATATATTTGAGTGGTCAGTTCCCTGTCATATGATGCACAATGCGGACAAAGACAACACACCTTGCGGCAAGAAAGTTTACTGGCAGGCATTTTGTAAGCTGTGAGTACTTTCAGTCTCAACAAAATATGAAAACAACCGGCTTGGCTTTCCTTTTATTCAGTGCAGTTTGTTTGCTCAGCGTGTTTGGTCTCGCGCAGGAGAAACACAAACGGCCGGGCGAGGACTGGATTTCGCTTTTCAACGGGAAGGATCTCGCAGGCTGGCAAAAAGTCGGCAAGGAAAGCTGGACGGTGGAAGATGGCCTGATTCACGGTAAGGGCTTGACGGAAGACTATGGCTATCTCGAGACCGACAAACCGTACAAGGACTTTCAGCTATCGCTGCGCTTCAAATGCGTAGCAGATGGAAACAGCGGTGTTTTCTTCCACTCCGCGTTTAAACCCGGAACGGCCGATGTCACGCAGGGCATGCAGTTTGAAATCGACTGCACCATGATGCATCACACCGGCGGAGTCTATGCCGAAGAGGGCGGCCACTGGGTGGTGTGGCCGGCGCCTGAAAATGAGGGCGTAGTACGGATGGGTGATTGGAACGACTACCTGGTGGAGGTAGACGGCAATCGCTATCGTTCACGCCTGAATGGCGTCCAGATGATCGACTTCACGGATCCAAAGCCGGGCGCTCCGGATGGCACAATCGCGCTGCAGCTGCATTCCGGCGGCCAGGGCAACATGCAGTTCAAAGACATCTGGGTGCGCGATCTTTCGAAACGCTAAATCGGCCTAGTCTTCCGTACCGTTACACAGCCGTGACCGTAAGGGAGTTGCCATGGCTCTTCGAGCCGCTGAATCTAATGAAGACGCAGCACTCAGAGCCATGAGCGAAGCGATTGGAGCTCTATGGAACCTCTCCCGGACCGGCGTCTTCAACCGAGCGGTCAGCATACGCTTTTTTCCGCAACTTGGTACTAGCGGTCGTAGCCGAAATAGAAGGAGGCGGCGGGGCGATTGTCGCGATAGCAGCGGCGGTCTTCCCAGCGGTCGCGTTCGCGCCACTCCTGACGCCGGACCTGCTCGCGCCATTCCCGATCGCGCCACTCGCGTTCGCGCTTTTCCTGGCGTTCCTGTTCACGCCATTCATGCCGGTCGTGATCGCCTTGATAATAGTAGCTGCGCTGGCCATAATACCCGTCCTGCGCTTGCGCAGTTTTCGGTAGGATTGCTGCTCCTATAGCCGAAAGCAGCAAAGTGCAAATTCCGACTCTCTTTAACATGGCAACTTCCCCTTTTTGGAAGCCCTTTTTTGCTTCCTGATCTATGGACGCCTGTTGGGAAAGCGGGGTTGTTGCCAATCGCAGTGAGATGGCATTAACGAGGCTTCACGGTTAGGATTGCGAGCGGGCAGAAGCGGTTGTGCCGCTCAGAATCGCGGTCAGGCGCTTGTAGACTTCCTTCAGGTAAGCTTCGTCGCCGCCCTCCAGTTCGACGGTCGCGGTGCCATGAAAGTCGATTTCCTTTAGAGCAGCGTAGATGGCCGGCCAATCCAGATCGCCCTCAAGTAGCGGGACCCACTTCGCGGTCAAATTGCCATCGCCGCTCTTGCGAAACGTAAAGTCTTTGATGTGCAGTTTAACGATGCGTTTACCCAGCGTTCGAATCCAGTCTTCGGGGTAGCCATACAGCTTGACGTTGCCGACATCGAAATACGCTCGCACCCAGGGGGTTTGGAACTGGTCAATATAGTGAGCGAACTCGATGGGACTGAGCAGAAATTTGTTCCAGACTTCTTCGAGCGCGATGATGACGCGCAGTTCTTCGGCAAGCGGAATGAGTTGGCGGATGTTGCTTTGAGAACGAGTGTAGGCGTCTTTGTAAGATGTCTTTGCATCGACCACCGCGGGAACGATCAATACCGTATCGGCGCCCCAAAAACGCGCGTTGCGCAGCGAAGTACGCGCGCCATCGAGACTCGTTTTTACAACGGCCGGGTCGGGCGAAGACAGAGGGTATTTCCAGTGCGCCATGTTCATCACGGAGTGAATTTTGATACCGGCTTTTTCGGCCGCGAGTTTCATGGCTTCGGCTTCGTGCTGGTCGGGCGTAGTGGGACACTCGATGCGCTCGAAGCCGGCATCGCGGGCCATTTGGAAACGTTCCGGAATGCTCGCCGTTTCGGGCAGCATGCTGTATTCGACGGCCTTGTGAATGGGCAACGCCCCAGATTCGGGTACGGCGGCAAGGGCGAATGTGGCGGAAGATTCGAGGAACGTGCGGCGCGTCATAGGTAGATGATATGCGAACAGTGCGCGGCAGCATTCGGCGGCAAACGTCGCGAAGTAGACTGGTCGCTGTTGAAACTTGCTTTTGTTTTCTGGCTGCTCGCTCTAGGGTCCGCTTTCGGAACGGAGAAGACTGGGGGACTGGTTGATACGTGGCGCCAGAAAGGGAGCTGGATCTCCACATCCGACGAGGCGCTGCGGGCGGGGCCGATGCCGATATTTCGTCGGAGCTTTTCCGTACCGCGAACACTCCGGCGGGCAACACTTCTGATCTCGGGCGTTGGATTTGAAGAGGGTCGAATCAATGGCGTCAAGGTGGGGGATGCAGTTTTAAGCCCGGCTTGGACGAATTATCGCGACACGATCCTGTACGAGACAACCGATGTAACCGCACTCATCAAGCCAGGCCCAAATGCATTAGGTGTGATGCTGGGCAATGGCTTTTATAACGTAATCGGGGGCCGCTACTCGAAGTACACGGGATCGTTCGGGGCGCCGAGGCTATGGGCGCAGCTGCACCTGGAATTTGCCGACAACACGAGCGAGGACATAGTTACGGACCGCTCCTGGCGGTTACATGCGGGTCCTATTGCGTTTTCCGATACCTACGGAGGAGAGGACTACGATGCGCGTCTGGAGCTGGCAGGTTGGGACCAGCCGGGGTTCGATGATGCGGCGTGGCCGCAGGCGCATACAACGGGATCACCGGGTGGCGAACTGCGTGCGGATACGAGTCCGGCTGTCAGAGTGCGCGAAGTCTTTCGACCGATCGGCGTTTCGCAGCCCAAGCCGGGTGTTTTTGTGTATGACTTAGGGCAGAACTTCTCGGGCTGGCCAAAGATCAGCGTGAGCGGTCAGACGGGTGGCCGCGTGCGGCTGACTCCGGGGGAACTGCTGGATCCGTCGGGCCTGGTAAGCCAGAAATCGTCGGGCGGAGGTCCGACGTATTTCGATTACACATTGCGGGGATCGGGGATAGAGAGTTGGACGCCGCGGTTCTCCTATTACGGTTTTCGCTACGTGCAAGTGGAAGGCGCCGCGCCGGAGTCTGCACACGCGGCGGATCTGGCCGTACTGCATGCGCTCGAAGGGCAATTCCTCTATCTGGACGTGGAACAGACGGGCCATTTTGAGTGTTCGAACGGCATGATCAATCGCATTCACGCACTAATTCTGGCAGCTATGAAGAGCAATCTGCAGCATGTGCTGACGGATTGTCCGCATCGAGAGAAGCTGGGGTGGCTTGAACAGTCATATTTGATGGGGCCTTCGCTGCTGTATGACTGGGATCTGCGGAAATTTCTGCCGAAAGTGGTCGGGGACATACAAGATGCACAGACTGTTGAGGGCTTGATTCCGAGCATCGCGCCGGAATACGTGGAGTTTTCGGGAGGGTTTCGCGACTCGCCGGAATGGGGAAGCGCTGCTGTGTTCCTGCCGTGGCTCCAGGCGCAGTATTACGGCGATGAGGGACTACTGGCCTCCGCATATCCTGCGATGGCTCGCTATGCGCGATATCTGTGGTCGAAGAGTAAGAATGGCTTGCTGTCGTATGGGCTTGGCGATTGGTATGACATCGGGCCCGGAAGCCCTGGCGTGTCGAAGCTGACGCCGCAAGGACTGACTGCGACGGCGACTTATTTCGCAGACTTGCAGGTGCTAACTGAGGTGGCGAGGCGGATGGGGAAAGAGTCCGATGCGAAGACGTGGGAGGAATGGTCGGGCCGGGTGAAGGATGCGTTTCAGAGGACGTTTTACGACGCTGAGAGAAGCAGTTACGGCACGGGAAGCCAGACATCGCTGGCGATGCCGCTGGCGCTTGGCTTGGCTCCCGGGGTTGCGCGCGCCAGCTTAATGGAAAAGCTGCTATCCGATATTCGCCGCCACGGGAATCACACAACAGCGGGAGATATCGGCTTTCACTACGTAATACAAAGCCTGCTCGAAGGTGGGCGCAGCGACGTAATCTTCGACCTGGTGACGGAAAAGACTGCGCCGAGTTATGCAGCGCAAATCGCGGCGGGGGCGACGGCGTTGACGGAAGCGTGGGACGCGAATCCGGCGAGTTCGCAAAACCATTTGATGCTGGGTCACGTGGAGCAGTGGTTTTACGCCGGGCTGGCGGGCATTCGTCCAGATGCGCGGGGCGCCGGCATGACACACCTGATGATCCAGCCCGAACCGGTGGGGGATGTCAAATGGGTAAAGGCATCGTGGGACACGATGCGGGGGCTAGTTCGTTCGGATTGGCGGGTGGAACATAGTTCGTTTCTGCTGTCGGTGGAGGTGCCGCCCGGGATAGAGGCGGAGATTTTGTTACCGGCCTCTTCGGAAGCGCAGGTGGCGGTGCTGCGGGGAAAAACCCTGGTGCGGCTGGAGGGGAACGCCAGCGGGAAGATCAGGTATGCGGTTGCTTCCGGACAGTATGAGTTTGCGGTGAAAGGATTCGAACAGGCAAAGATGGCGAATTGAAGCCTATTCGTCTTTAGCCATGTTTTAGTATCTTTGGAGATTATGGAAACTCTTCCGTTACCTTCTTCAGACCGCCGCGATTTCATCAAGACTGCCGCGGGCGCGCTCGCAGTGGGCTTTCCGGGCATTATTTCGGCACAAACCGTGACGAACGCTGTCAAGGTCGGACTGGTCGGATGTGGCGGCCGGGGAACGGGTGCGGCCAGCCAGGCCTTGCATGCCGATGACGGCAGCGAATTAACGGCAGTGGCGGAAGTGGCTCAATCGCAGATCGATCAATCGCTCGAGACGCTGCAAAAGATTGGCAAGATTGCGCCGCGGGTGAAGGTAGAGAAGTCCAATCAGTTCGTTGGGCTGGATGCCTATCAGAAGTTGCTGGCTTCGGGCGTGGATGTAGTGCTGCTAGCCACGCCGCCTGGTTTCCGCTCCACCCACCTGGCCGCATGCGTAGAAGCCGGCAAGCATATTTTTTGCGAGAAGCCGGTGGCGACCGATGCGTTCGGCATTCGCTCGGCAATGGCCTCAGTCGAAAAAGCCAAAGCGAAAAATCTGTCGCTGGTGGCGGGCTTCTGCTGGCGCTATAACGACATGATTGTGGATACCTTCAAGCAGGTGCAAGATGGCGCGATCGGCAAGGTGGTTGCGTATTATGCGACGTACTATACGAGTCCGGTGAAGCCGATGCCCGCGGCGAGCACGCGTCCGGAAGGAATCAGTGACACGCAGTGGCAGATACGCAATTGGTACAACTTTGTCTGGCTGTGCGGGGACAGCATTGTGGAGCAAGCCGTCCATAGTGTCGACAAGGTCGCCTGGATGATGAAGGACGAGCCGCCGGTAAGCTGCGTGGCGGTGGGCGGACGCGCGATACCGGCCGAAGGCGGCAATATTTTCGATCACTTCGACGTGAATTATCTCTACCCAAATGGCGTGCGGGCGTTTGTGGTGAACCGGCAGAGCGAGGGCTGCTACAACGAAAATTCCGATTACATTCTTGGTTCGGAGGGGATATGCACGATTGGCCGCTCGCCCACCCCGCGCATCGAGGGCAAGACAAATTGGAGTTGGACCGGGCAGAAATACGACATGTACCAGCGCGAGCATGATGTGCTGTTCGCCTCGATTCGTAAGCATCAGCCGGTGAACGATGGCAAGCGGTTGGTTACCAGTACGCTGCTGGCCATGATGGGTCGCATGGCGGCGTATACGGGGCAGGAGATCACCTGGGATCAGGCGATGAACTCGCAGGAGCGGCTAGTGCCCGAAGCAATAAGCTGGGATGGAACTCTGGCGGTTGCGCCGCGCGCCGAACCGGGCGTGACCAAGTTCGTCTGACATGCGGGCTGAAGAGATTGATGAAAAATTCAATTCTAGCCGCGGATAAACACAGATCAACACAGATCGAAGATTGTTTTTCCATCGGCGTTCATCGGCGTTCATCAGCGGCCAGCATGTTTTCAGCAGTCTGTTTGTTGTTGGCGGGAGCTGGCTGCCTCTTCGCGCAGGTGGATTTTGCGCACGACGTTGCTCCCGTGCTGCAGGAAAACTGCCTGAAATGCCACGGCGCAGGTTCCCATCTCGCTTTCACGTCACGCCAGGCGCTGCTCGCTGAACATGTTGTCACACCAGGAGATGCGGAGAAGAGTTCTCTCTATACAACGATGCAGCAGGGCTCGATGCCGCCTTCTGGGAAGCTGGCGCCCGGACAGATCGACGTAGTTAAACGATGGATCGCGTCAGGCGCTGCATGGCCGACGAGTGTAGCGCTGCAGGGTCCGGCGACGGCGGCCCCGTCTGGTAAGAAAAACGAGCAGTACGACGTGGCGCAGATCCGGAATCGGATCGACAGCAATCGGGATCACCCTGCGGGCACAAAGGCTTATAAGGTAACGATTCCGAACACGACGGTTTCCTATGACATGGTGGCAATACCGGCCGGCGAATTCACCATGGGTTCGACCGCGCAGAAAGACGAGCAGCCGATTCGAAAAGTATCCATCGCGGCCTTCTGGATGCAGGCGCACGAAGTGACCTGGGACGAGTACCGCCTCTTCATGTTCGCCAACCAGGGCGGCGAGGTCGCGCACAAGGATGCGTTGGTGGATGCGGTAAGCCGTCCAACGCGGCCCTATATGGAAATGAGTTTTGGCATGGGGATCAATGGATTTCCGGCGATCAGCATGACCCAGCATGCGGCCAACAAATATGCCGAGTGGCTGAGCGCCAGAACGGGTGAGTTTTACCGCTTGCCGACCGAAGCGGAGTGGGAATATGCCTGCCGCGCCGGAACCGTCGGCGATCCTACGCCGCTCACCGATTACGCTTGGTTTGCCGCCGACAGCAGCGGCAAGTATCAGAAGGTCGCTTCGAAGAAAGCCAATCCCTGGGGCTTGTACGACATGCTGGGGAACGTGATGGAATGGGCGCTCGACGCCTACGCGCCGTACCAGGCCGGCGACGCGACAGAGCCCTGGGTGAAGCCCACCGCACCCTATCCGATTGCGGTACGCGGCGGCTCCTGGAACGATCCGGCGCCCTTAGTAACATGCGCGGCGCGCGTGGCGTCCGATGCGTCCTGGAAGCAGCAGGACCCGCAATTACCAAAGAGCATCTGGTACGAGACCGATGCCCAATGGCTCGGCTTCCGGCTGGTTCGTCCCGCGAAAGTGCCGAGCGCCGACGAAATGTTCCGCTATTGGAACAACGGCGTGGAGCATGACGAGCAGTAGGCCGCGCCGCTTCGGCAAACTGTTGATCGCCTTTCTGGCACTGCCGGGTTACGCGCAGACTCTGCATTCCTTCGAGGCGGTGGAGCCGCACATGGGCACCCTGTTTCGAATCAAGCTCTATGCGAGTGACGAGGCTCAGGCGCAAGGCGCCTTCCGCGCAGCGTTTGCACGCGTTACGGAGCTCGATAACACGCTTTCAGACTATAAGCCGCAGAGCGAATTGGACCGGATTTCGCAAACGGCCGTGCACCACCCCGTCCACATGAGCGACGATTTGTTCCGCGTAGTCGCACGGGCGCAGACCCTGGCAGATGAGACGCAAGGCGCTTTCGATATCACGGTAGGGCCGTTGACTCATCTCTGGCGAGAGGCGCGGAAGAAGCAGCGCATTCCCGACGCCGAAATACTGGAGGCAGCCCGGGCCCGCTGCGGGTATCAGAAATTACATTTCGATGCGGCAAAACATACTCTGGAGTTCGAGCGGTCTGGCATGCAACTGGATGTAGGCGCGATTGCCAAGGGGGACGCCGCGGACCAGGCGTTGCTCACACTGGCGCAGAGCGGGATCAGGAGCGCGCTGGTGGCGGCCAGCGGCGACCTGGCGTTCAGCGATGCGCCGCCCGGAGAGAACGGTTGGAAGGTGGGCATCGATTCGCTGGATCAGGCGCGTGCGCCTTTCACTAAAGTCCTCCTGCTGGCGAATGGAGCTGTTTCAACATCAGGTTCCTCAGAGCAACATCTCGATGCTGGCGGCGTGCGGTATTCGCATATCATCAATCCATTGAGCGGGTTCGGCTTAACGCATGAGATTACGGCGAGTGTAACGGCGCGGCACGGAATCGATGCGGATAGTTTCTCGACCGCGGTCAGCGTGCTCGGTGTGCAGCGTGGCATCGAATTCATCGAGAAGCACCGGGACGCTTCGGTCCTCATCGTCGCCGAAGAGAACGGGCAGAAGCGAGTGATCGAGTCGAAGTGACGCTTTCGTTTGTTTCGATCCTGCTAGCGCTTGCACCCATCCGTTTTGTAGATGTCGCGGCACAAAGCGGCATTGATTTCGTGCTGCACAATTGCCCGACGCCAGAGAAACGAATGATCGAGACCATGGCCGGGGGGCTAGCCGTGTTTGACTATGACGGCGACGGACGGCCCGATATTTTCTTTACAAATGGCGCCGAACTGCCCTTGTTTTCAAAGACCGCCCCGAAGTACTGGAACCGCCTGTATCACAACGAGGGAGGAATGCGATTTCGCGATGTTTCCGAGACGGCTGGGGTAGCTGGCCAGGGTTATTCCATGGGCGCTGCGGTCGCAGACTTCGATAATGATGGCAAGCCGGATCTATTCGTCGCTGGGGTCGACCGCAACATTCTGTACCGTAATCTGGGGAACGGGAAATTTAAAGATGTCACGGCCCGCGCCGGCATTAAAAGCGGCGAATGGGCCGTGGCGGCGGGATGGTTCGATTACGACGGGGATGGGAAGCTGGATCTCTGGGTCATACACTACGCGAACTGGTCAGTGGACGATCCGCGTTATTGTGGCGACCGCTCGAAGGGTGTTCGGATCTACTGCCATCCGAAGTATTTTCAGGGGCTCGCTAGTACGCTTTACCGGAATCGCGGAGACGGCACGTTTGAAGACGTCTCAGTGAAAGCCGGCATTGCGCAATTTGCCGGGCGCGGCATGAGCGTGGCCTTTGCCGATTACGACGGCGACGGGCATCCCGATGTATTCGTCACCAACGACAACATGCCGAATTTTTTGTTCCATAACCGCGGCGATGGCACGTTTGAAGAAGTGGGCTTACTGGCCGGCGTAGCGCTGCGCGAAGACGGGAAAGCGGTGGCGAGCATGGGCGCGGACTTCCGGGACTACGACAATGATGGATTGCCCGATATCGCGATAACAGCTTTGGCGGGCGAAACATTTCCGCTGTTCAAAAATCTCGGCAAAGGCAATTTTAGCGACTCGACCTATGCGAGCCACGTGGGCGGGCTAACTGTACGGCACAGCGGTTGGGGAACCGGACTGTTCGATTTCAATAACGACGGCTGGAAGGATTTATTCACCGCGAACTCGCATGTGAACGACCGTGTGGAGCTGTTTGAGTCGGCGGTGTACAAGGAGCCGGACAGCGTGCTCGTCAATACAGCCAACGGTAAGTTTGAGGATGTGTCCCAAGCTGCGGGATTGACGGAAGCCAAGGCGCATCGCGGCAGCGCGTATGCCGACTTCGATGGCGATGGAAAGATAGATGTCGTAGTGTCGTCGCTTGAAGGGGCAGTCGAGTTGTGGCACAACGTCAGCACAGATGGAAATCACTGGCTGCAAGTCAAACTCCAGGGCGTTCGGTCGAACCGCGATGGGATGGGAGCGCGAGTGCAGATCGGAAATCAGTGGAACGAAATGACAAGCGCGGTGAGCTACGCTTCATCCACTTTGGATGCGGTGCATTTTGGCCTGGGTAAGACGGATCGCATCGCGGAGATGAAGATCTTCTGGCCTTCCGGTCGAGTGCAAACGGCGCGGGATGTGGCGCTAGATCGAGTACTGTTCGTCACGGAAAACAAGTAGGATCAGCGTGCAGACGGCGGGACGATGGCGGACTGCTGGGCCAGTTCGTCATCGACCTGCTGGTTCTTCTTTTTAATCTGCTGGTATTCGGCCATAGCTTTCGCGGCTTGAGCGGTGTCGCCGCTGGCCTGATACGCACGAGCGAGGCTGTAATGCAGGCTTCCATCGTCGTCTAGGGTAACGGCTTTAACGAGATGCGGTACGGCTTGCTCGTTCTGATTCAGGGTGGCGTAGACCATCCCTAAGGCGGCATGAGCGGGCAGGAGTTGCGGGTCGGCTTCGAGCGCGGCCGTGAGATAAGGTACCGCTTTTTCAGGCTGCTGCGTGCGCCAGTAACTCTCGCCGAGCATGAAGTTCAAGTCGGGTGCATTGGGCTCTTGCGCGTGAAGTGTGGTGAGCAGAGGAATCGCCTGATCGTAGTTGTGCGCCTGAACGAGCGAACCGGCAAGTTCGGTTTGAATACGTGGGTTATCAGGAGCAAGGGCGAGGGCTTTGCGCCATTCCGCAGCGGCTTCGGCATCCTGCGCGTGACCGTGGAGGATCTGAGCCTTGAGAGCATGAATCTCAACGGATTCGGGGAGATGACCAAGACGATCGAAGGCGTCTACGGCGAGTTGATTATAGGCGCGCGTGGTCCAGAAAAGAGTTCCCGGTTTAGAACCAGGGAATTTTGCGGCGGCTAAAAAGTCACCTCTTAGGAAATAACATTCGGCGTTGGGGACGGAACAATTCGGAGCCGGAAGTTTTTGTTCGAAGGAGCGTTCAGCCGCAGCCCAATCCGCATGACCGCTGCTTTCGTAGACATGAGCGAGGCCAATATGCAGCCCAGGCAAATCGGGCAGCTTACTTTCGGCCTGATGATAAAAGAAGAACGCGCTGCGGTACTGTTTGCGCTGATAACGCGAGTCGGCAAGCAGGGCGGCAACGTACGCCGATTGCGGCGCGGCTTTGGCAAGCTGGCCGAAGGTGCGCGCGGCGGACGCTTCGTAGGCCTTGCCGAGACCATACCAGGCTTTCGGATCAGTGGCATCGAGGTCCGTAATTTTCCGATATTGGCTAGCCGCTTCCTCCGGCCGGTTCAATGTAAGGTAAGCACCCGCGAGCATGCCGCGCGCGTTCGGATCGTCAGGCTGTAGTGTAAGAAGCTTCTCGAGCGGCGGGATGGCCAGGCGGGGTTGATTGGTTTGCAGGGCCGATGTGCCAAGCGACGTGAGCGCTGGGACATTATCAGGTTGGGCGCGGAGAACGGCTTGAAACTGCGGAATAGCTTGTGCTGGATGGCCGCCCATCTCTTCCGCCAGACCCAGGTTTAGTACGAGTCCTGGATTGTCAGGTACAGCGGCCACTAGTTTTCGGTAGATGGGGATCGCTTCTTCGTAACGGCCGGCAGCCATCAGTTCTTTGGCCTGATGCGAGGCGGCAGCCAAGTCAGTTGGCGCCGCCGCGAGCGCGGATACAACGAACAAAAGGAGCATGGCAGGCTGAAGCCTACCCTACTGTTTTACCAACTGAATCGACCGGCAAAACGAATGTTGCGTTCTCCGTAGGAACTGGTGATCCGCATGAACGAGGCATCGTTTACCGAAGTATCAGGTTGGTTGAAGTGCGATGTATTCGGCAGATTGTAGAACTCCGTGCGGAACTCGAACTTCAGACTCTCACGAATTGCGAAGACGCGGCTGATACTCACATCGGTGTTCCAGGTGCCAGGTCCGACGAGCGTATTCCGACCCGTATTGCCGAATTGACCAACGGCCGTCACTGGAGCAAAGGAACTCGGATTGTAGTAGTAGGCGCCCGGCCCTACACCGCCGAGTAACGGGACAGTAGCCGTCGTTTGATTGGCGGTCTGCAAATTGTTCGGTGCGTTCAAAGACGTGCCGTCGGCCGTAATGGTGAAGGGATTGCCGGTGTAGCAGGATTCGATACCGCTGAATTGCCAGCCACCCGCGATTTTGGAGGCGATGCCGCTATTGATGAACTTCTTACCGGGGCCAAACGGGAGTTCGTAGACCCAGCCTAGTTGGAAGACGTGGCGGCGATCAAAGCCGGCGGACGCGCGATTGCGCTGAAAAACCGGGCCCCAGTTCCAATTCGTACTGGCCCAGCCATCGTCATCCGTGTAGTCAATGGCATGCGACCAGGTATAGGCGCCTTTGAGCATGAGGCCGTTCGAGAACTGGCGGTTTGCTGCAATCTGCAGAGAACTGTATTCAGAACTCAGATAACCATCCCACAGGTTAGTGGCGGTGGTGCGCCCGATAGATGCCTGCGGAAGAAGAGCCGTTCCCGAGTTGGGAAAGCCGGAATTGATATCGCGGTCTGCCAAAAGATGTACCGAATGTTGCCCGACGTATGCGGCGGACATGACAACAGCCCCGGGAAGCTGACGCTCGATGGTGAAGTTGTAAGACTGCACATACCCGCGATGGATTTCGCTGCCGGCAAGCGGCGCGCGTTCACTGGCAGTGGGGTCGAGTGGAACGACGCCGGTAGACAAATCGGGGCCAACCACAGGGGGAATTCCATTGGCTAACGTGCTGGGCACAACGCTACCCGAGGTACCTATGTTGGCGACAGAAAAGCTATTAATTTGGTTGTAGTTGTTGTTGATGGTAAGTGGATAGAAGCCGCGCAGAGGCCGGGAGAACGGAATCGGATCGTAATTCAAACCGTAGCCGGCCCGGATGACTGTTTTGTCATTCAGGCGGTAGGCCAAGCCCACGCGAGGTGCGAAGAGTTTGTGGCTGACCGTAACGTCAGCGTTTTCGGGAGTATTGCCGCGGCCGCCTAACAGGACATCGTTGGTGTTGGGATCGTAGCTCTCGATGCCTTTGCCGGCGGCGCGAGTCATGAGCGGATAGAGTTCGTAGCGAAGACCGAGCGATACAGTGAGTTTCTTCGAGACCTGCCAGCGATCCTGCACATACCACCCAAACTGCCACTCGCGGCCAGTCATGAGAATGTACTGTTCCCCTTTTTGTGTGTTATCGGAGAGACCGAGCAGGAATTGAGCGTAGGCGTTGAACTGGTTAGGAGCGGCTGTCGCATTACCCGAACCATCGTTAAGAGTGGTGATCGAGCCGTTGAAATCGAAATAGCCGCGCGCGCCGCCGTTGCTGAGTTCCGGCTGCCAGTGATTCAAATGATGACGAACCAGATCGAAGCCGAAGCGAAGTTCGTGTGAACCTTTCGTCCAGGCTAGCGACTGGCTGGTGGTGTAGGTTTCGTCGGTACGGAAGGCGGGCATCCAGTTAGGAACGCCGGTCTCCGGATAGTAATCGCTGCCGCTGAATTCGATGTTGGGAAAGCCGCTATCCCGGATGTCAGAGCCGTTCAAACCGGGAACACCAAGCGGAGTGGAATAGTTCTTCCCATAGTCGTTGCCGAGAACCGTCTGGTTCATGCGTTGATAGCCGACGTTGCCGTCGAGCACCAGAGTGGGCGAGAAAACATAGGTATGGCCAATGGATGCCACCTGCACGCTGGTGCGGCCCGCGCCTGGAGAAGAGCCCGGCGCCGGACCGCCCGCATCGCCGAAAATTCCCTGGCCGGCGGAGGTGGCAAACATGTTGTCGTATTTGACCCAGATGGAATGCTTATCGGTCCGGTTATAGTTAACCTTCGCATCGTATTGAAAGCGGTTGATGTACGGGCTAGAAGAAGCGGTGTAATTGTTGACCGAGCCGGGCAGATTCGGCATCGGAAGGTAACTCTCGATCTTCAACGCTGCTGGACTAAGCAGGGATACCGGTATCTTATTTGCAACCCCGCCATCGTTAAATTGCTGCCGTCCGATGCCATTAGAGGTGCCGGTGAATGGGTTATAGATAGCTGTGCCATACGCCGAAAAGTCCCCGGCGCGCTGATCCGCCGTCGGAAGCGTATAAAGGCCGTTGGCGCTGGTCTTCTGCGTGGTGCCGTCGAAACTGACGAAATAAAAAAGCTTGTCCTTCTTGATCGGTCCCCCGATGGTGCCGCCGTAATTGTTATAGTTACCGACCGGCTTGTCGGTCCCGGGCTGCAAGAAAAAGTTGCGGGCGTTCAGATGCTGATCGTTGTGGAAGATGAAAGCGCTTCCGTGTAGCTGGTTCGTGCCGGACTTGGTGACAACGGTGATCGACGAGGAACCGGCTAAACCCTGGTCGGCATCGGCGGAACTGGTTGTGACGTTGACGACGTCGATCGTCTCCGCGGGTGCGGTGTAACCGGTGTACTGCGGCAGCCAGACATTGACGCTCTCAGCGCCATCGATCTTGGTGACGTTGGTCTGCCCGTTGCCGCCGTTTACGTGCGTGTTCAAGTTTTGGCCGGGCACATCGAGATTAGAGTTATAGAAGGTGGCAGGGGTGGTGCCCGGCGCTAGATTGATCAGCGTCTGGTAATTACGATTCCCACCGAGGGGCATGTCGGTGACCGATTTCGCATTGATCTCGGTGTGAGTATCGGCTTTGTCGGTTTGCAGTTGGATGGCTTGCGCCGAAACATCGACTTTCTCACTGGCCTGTCCAACCTGCAGCTGGAGATCGATGCGGGTGACTACGCCAGGTGTGACCGTAACATTGCTCTGATCAACCTCGCGGAAGCCGGTGGTGATGGCGGTGACAGTGTAGGTAGCGGGCGGCAGGTTGGTGATGTTGTAACGGCCGTTAGCATCCGTCTTGTCGGCACGGGTTTGTGAAGTACCGGTATTGGTGACAGTGATGGCGGAATTGGGAACGATGGCGCCGCTGGGATCAGTGACGGTTCCAACAATGGAGCCGGAGAGGACCTGCGCGTAAGCGCCTGAGGGAAGGCCGGCGAAGAGACCACACGCGAGCATGATGCTCAGCGTACGGAGAAAATGGACGCACGGATACCCAGCCGTGTTGAAACGATTCATGACCCCACCCCTATTTCAAGAAAATTTGAAAAGCAACAGCTGTTTGGCTGGACGCTCTGGAGCGGTAAGCCCCAAGAACAAGTCAACCTAATTACTGAGAAACTAACGGAGTTGTTCTAGATGGTAAAACAGGACGCAAACGATTGCAATACTTTTGTTGCGGCGTCGCCAGTGTTAATTTCTAACGGAAGATGCTGGTCGAAGACCAGGCGAAGGAAAGTAATGTTCCCGGGAAAATACCTAGGATCAGAACGCCTATAGCGCTGGCCCAAATGGCGACGCGCAGGCTCATAGCCGGTGCAGGCAATTCTTCCATGGCCCCGTTCGGTTCGCGCATATAAATGGCAACGATGATCTTCAGGTAATAATACGCGGCGATGCCGCTGTTGAGAAGTCCGATAGCCGTCAGCCAAACCAGATGCGAGTCGAGCGCGGCCTGGAAGACGTAGAACTTGCCGAAAAAACCACCGGTCAGCGGTACGCCGATCAGTGAGAAAATAAAGATGGCCAGGAGGGCGGCGGTCACTGGCTCACGGCGGCCCAGGCCCGCGAGATCGTCAATTTTGACGTGGCTCTCATGTCGCGCGGCAATATGACTAACGACGGCAAACGCGCCGATGTTCATCAACGCGTAAGAAGCCAGATAGAACATGGCGGCGGCCATGCCGATTTGCGAACTGGCTGTTAATGCGACGAGAACGTAGCCGGCATGAGCGATGGAACTGTAGCCAAGCAGGCGCTTGACGTTGGTCTGTAGCAGAGCCGCGAAATTGCCGACGAGCATGGTCGCGAGAGCGCAGCCCCACACCAGCCAAAGCCAGCGCGCGTTAATCGGCCGGAACGAGGTCATGAAAACGCGGAAAAAGATGGCGAAGGCAGCCGCCTTCGGGCCCGCCGACATGAAGGCGCTCACCGGCGCGGAAGCTCCTTGGTACACGTCGGGCGCCCACATCTGGAACGGCACAACGGAGACTTTGAAAGCGAATCCGACGAACATCAAGGCGGCGGCGAGGCTCGCGATCAACACAGATTTCGATCCCTGATCGAGCACGCTGCGGATTTGATAGAGATTGGTCGATCCCGTCAGGCCATAGATCCACGCGATGCCATAGAGCAGGAAAGCCGTGGCGAAGGAACCAAGCAGGAAATATTTGAGTGCCGATTCGTTGTTGCGGCGATCGTCGCGCAGGAAACCGGCCAGGATATACGTGGCGATCGACGAAATTTCGAGGCCGATGAAGATCATGATGAGGTCGCTCGCGGTAGCGAGCACGCACTGGCCCACGATCGAGAAAAGAATGAGCGAATAGTATTCACCGGTTTGCGCGTGTTCCCGTTCCAGATAGCTGAACGAGGTGAGAACGCAAAGAAAACCGACCACGAGCACCAGGCCGCGAAAGAACGTGCCGTAATCATCGACCGTGATCATTTCGGAGAACGCAGCACCGGGGTTTTGACCCGCCCAGATGTTTGCAAGGAATGCAACAGAGAGTCCCACCAGCGCCAATGCGCCCAGCGAAGTACGTTTGGCTTCCGGCCGCATCACGGCTTCGAGAAGCATGATGGCAATACCGAAGATGCTGAGGACGATTTCGGGTAGGAACCGCAGATAATCGATCGAATGCGGCAGAAAATTAGCGGGCATTCGCAACCTCGGAGACGGCCGGTGCGCCGGGTGCCGGAACGGGAGAGAAAACCCGGTACTGATTGTTCATGTTCGTCTGTTCGAGCAGGTGCGAAGTGGCCGCCGAGATGGAGGGCAGGAACGATTGGGTGTAGCTGCCGAGCCAGACCATCAGCAGGATCATCGGAATAAGGGGCACCCAGTCTCGGCCGCTCAAATCGAGGAACGGACGCGCTTCTTCCGGACGTTTGCCGGCCGCTTCGGGCGGTTTCCCGAAAAATGTTCGCTGATACATCCAGAGCATGTAAGCAGCCGAGAGAATCACGCCGACGGCGGCCCACACGGCCCACGAAAAGTGCGCCAAAGCAGCGCCTTGCAGCACCAAAAATTCGCCGATGAAGTTCGAAAGCGTGGGCAGGCCGATACTGGCCAGCAGCGCGATCATGAATGCCGTGGCCAGGCCGGGTGCAACGTTGGCCACTCCGCCGAAGTCCGAGATTTCGAGCGACCCGCGGCGCTGTTCGAGATAGCCGGCAAGCAGAAAGAGCGCGCCGGTCGAGATGCCGTGCGCAATCATCTGGTACACCGCGCCGTCGGCGCCCTGCTGGCGAAACGAAAAGATCCCTAAAACGATGAAACCCAGATGGCTCAGTGAGGAGTAAGCGATCAGGCGTTTGATGTTGGTTTGTACCAGCGCGAGCAGCGCACCATAGATGATGCCGATGATGGCGAGAACGATCACCCAGCGAGCGCAGGCATGTGCGCCGCTCGACGTGATCGTCAGACAGTACCGGATTAGGCCGTATGCGCCCATCTTCGACATCACAGCGGCCAGTAAAAAAGTAGCAGGCGTGGGAGCTTGCGTGTAGGTGTTGGGCAGCCAGGTGTGCAGTGGGAAAATTGGCACTTTCACGGCGAACGCAGCGAAGAATCCGAGAAACAGAAGCAACTGCTGCGAAGGCGAGAGCAGGACGACGCCGGTATTGATCCGGTTCATGATCTCGACGTAATCGAATGTACCGGTGAAGCTGTGGAGATAGATGATCGAGCCCAGCATCAGCACTGAGCCCAGCATGGTGTAGACGAAGAACTTAACTGCAGCAGGGCCGCGCAGCCCGGAGCCCCAGCTGCCGACCATCAGGTACATGGGTACCAATGCCACTTCCCAGAAGACGTAAAAGACGAAAAGATCGAGAGCGGAGAAGACGCCGATGATCCCGAATTCAAAGAGGAGCAGCAGCGCGAAGAAATTTTTCTGGCGTTCCTTGATCATGCTGCTGGAAATCCAGACTCCGACAGGCAGCAGAAACGTAGTAAGCAATACGAGCCACAGGCTAATGCCATCGATGCCGAGATGCAGTCGGATCTGCAGGCCGGGCGTATCGGTCCACATGGTGTTGACGACGGAACTGAAATGAGAGCCATCGGCGACCGCGGGCGAGATGAGACCGAGCGAAGCGAAAAAGGTGAGGACGCTCGCAAAGAGCGCGATGTAGAAGGGCGACTTCGACTCGCGAGGCGAAAAGAGAATGAACAGGAAACCGAGAAGAGGGAGCAGCAAGACGAGCGCGAGCAGATTCATCGGCTTCCCCCGAAAATTCCCATCACGAAGATGACGATGAGGGAGCCGGCCAGCACCCAGGTCGCGTAATTGCGAATGCTGCCGGATTGCAAGCGGCGGAATAATGAGCCCCAGCCACGCACGATGCGGCCTAATCCGTTGACCAGACCGGCATCGATCAAGGCTTCATCCACTCCGCGCCATAGAATGACGCGCGAGATGGTCTCGACCGGCTTCACGATCACAGCCGAGTAGATTTCATCGACGTAGTATTTGTTCGAGACCAGCGTGTAAAGAGGTCCTGCAGCAGTTTTAAGCGACTCGGCGAGACCGGGCTGGAGCACATAGAGGAAGAAGGCGGCTAGGATACCGAGAATGCCGAGTGACGCCGAAATAATCATGGCGGTCGAACTCTCATGCTCCGCGAGCGGGTACAAAGGCGAGAGCCATTTCGGAATGTTGATAAAGCCGCCGGCGGCCGAGAGGATGGCCAGCACGATCAGCGGCATAGTCATGGAGCCAGGCGATTCGTGCGGATGATGATGGCCTCGATAGTCTCCCGCAAAGGCCAGAAAGAAGGCGCGAAAGACGTAAAAAGCGGTAAGGCCTGCCGTAAGCGCGCCCACCCAGAACATCCACGGTGAAACCTGATAAGCGGCCGACAGAATGGCATCTTTGCTGAAGAATCCCGAGAAACCGGGCACGCCCGAGATGGCTAAACTAGCCACCAACAGAGTGATGCAGGTGACCGGCATGTATTTGCGGAGGCCGCCCATGTGTCGCAAATCCTGTTCGCCGCTCAGACCATGGATCACGCTGCCCGCTCCGAGAAAGAGAAGCGCCTTGAAGAAGGCGTGGGTCATCACGTGGAAGATACTAGCCGAATATGCGCCGACTCCCAGTCCGAGAAACATGTAGCCGAGCTGCGAGACGGTCGAGTAGGCGAAGACTTTCTTAATATCGTTCTGAGTGACGCCAATGGTAGCGGCGAAAACCGCAGTCAAGAGGCCGATGACAGCGACGACATGCATGGCCGACGGCGCAAGGTTATAGAGAAACGACACGCGAGCCACCATGTAAACTCCGGCGGTGACCATGGTCGCGGCGTGAATGAGCGCAGAAACGGGCGTGGGCCCGGCCATGGCGTCCGGAAGCCAGACATAAAGCGGGATCTGCGCCGACTTGCCGGTGGCTCCCACGAACAAGAGAAGAGCGATCGCTGTAACCGTGCCGGTGGTGACGGCAGTTGGCGCGCTCGATAGTGCAGCGGACAGCTTGCCGAAATCAAGAGTGTGGAACGCGACGACCGTAAGCAGAATGCCGAGCATGAACCCGAAATCGCCGATGCGATTCACGATGAAAGCTTTGTTCGCGGCGTTGGTCGCCCACGTCTCCCGAAAGTAGAAGCCAACCAGCAGGTAACTGCACAGCCCGACGCCTTCCCAGCCGACAAACAGCAGCAGCAGGTTCGAGGCCAGCACCAGCGTCAGCATGAAGAACATGAAGAGATTCAGATAGCTGAAGAAGCGAAAATAACCTTCTTCATGGGCCATGTAGCCGATCGAGTAAATGTGAATCAGCAATCCAACGCCGGTGACGATCAGCAGCATGACGGCCGTGAGGCGGTCGACCGTCATGTCGAAGCCTACCTGCAGGAAACCGCTTTGAATCCAGGTAAAGTAATGTTCGCTAAAGGGAGTATCGATGGGCCAGAGCCGGGAGAGAACAAGCAGAACGTAGAGGAACGAGAGCGTGACGGAGCCGACCGCAATCAAGTTTACGAGCGGTTTCGCCAAACGCCGGCCGAGTAAGCCGGTGAAGAGAAAACCCAGCAGCGGAAACAGAGGAATGAGCCAAAGAGTCATGGTCGGGAGAAATTAGTTTTTCATCGAATCGACTTCATCGATTTGCAGAGTGCCGCGATTTTTGAAAATAGTGAGTATGATGGCGAGGCCGACGGCGGCTTCGGCAGCGGCTACAACCATCACGAAGAACGAATAGATGTGGCCGTCGATGCGATGCAGCTGGTAGGAAAAGGCGACGAAGCTGAGGTTCACAGCATTGAGCATCAATTCAATCGACATGAAGACCGTGATGATGCTTTTGCGGTAGACAAAGCCGGCAGTGCCGAGCGTGAACAAAATGGCGCTCAGAACCAGATACCAGGTGAGAGAAACGTGGCCCATGCTATTCAATCTCCTTCCGTGCCAAAACAACTGCGCCCAGGATGGCTATCAGGATAAGAATTGAAATAACTTCAAAAGGTAATAAATAGCGGGTGAAGAGGAGCAGGCCGACGTTCTCGGCGGTGCCTCCCACCCAGCTGCCAAACGAAACGCTGCGCATCGCGGGCAGAGCGGCGCGAATCAAAAAACCAACGACAGCCACAAATGCAAGTAGCAGTGGAAGGCCGGCGATCTGGGCAAACCAGGATTTGCCGCTGGTTTTTTCCGCGCCCGCATTTAGCAGCATGATGACGAATATGAAAAGCACCATGACAGCGCCGCCATAGACAATCATTTGCGCCATGGCGATAAATTCCGCACCTAATAAGAGGTAGAGAACAGCCAGCGAACCCATGACGCCGATGAGCGAGAGCGCGCTAGATATAGGGTGCTTTTGTAACACCAGGTTGAAAGCACAGACGATTGCAGCGACCGCGAAGATGATGAAAAGGATAGTGTCCATGGCAGCGGCGCTAGAACACCGCTACACAGAAGGCGGTAGCGAGCAGATTGAGCAGCGCCACGGGAAACAGAAAGGTCCAGGCGAAGTGCATCAGTTGATCGTAGCGGAAACGCGGCAGTGTACCGCGCACCCAGATGTAAACGAAGAGAATGAAACCTGCTTTGGCCGCAAACCAGAAGATCGGAACCAGCACGGTTTGCAGAAGGGGAACAGCGAAAATGGCAGCCAGTACCAGAGCTGCGACGCCAAAAAGCGGCATTGTGAATTCATCGTTACGGCGCGCGGGTCGCAACGCCTGAAAGAAAAACGTGAGAGCGGTGGCGATCAGGAAGAGAGTGGGAATCCAGTCGGAGTAAGGCGCCGGGAACAAGGGATGCCAGCCGCCCAGGAACAGCAGAGTCGCAACGCAGGCAATGGTAATCATGTTGGCGTATTCCGACATGAAGAAGCAGGCGAATTTCATACTGCTGTATTCGGTGTGGAAACCGGCGACGAGTTCGTTCTCGGCTTCGGGCAAGTCGAATGGGACGCGATTAGTTTCGGCAAACCCGGCGACCATGAAGATGAGGAAGCCGAAGATTTGTGGGAAGGGCATCTGGAAAATGCTCCAGCGTGGGATGAAACCGAGATAGTAACCGGCCTGGCTATCGGAAATCGCCCGGAAGCTGACGTGATTGGCCAGCAGCAGCGGCGCAACGATAGCAAGCGTTAAGGGGAGTTCGTAGCTGATCATCTGCGCGCTGCTGCGCAGGCCGCCGATGAGCGAGTATTTATTATTCGACGACCAGCCGGCGAGCGCAATGCCGTAGACACTGACGGAACTGATCGCGAGCACAAATAGAATGCCGACATTCACGTCTGTGATCTGCATGAAGGTGTGCACGCCGAAAACGCTCACCTCAGGTCCGAACGGAATGATGGAGATCGAAATCAGCGCCAGGCACACGGCGATGAACGGCGCGAGGATATAGAAAAACTGATTCGCGTGAGGCGGCATCAGGTCCTCTTTGGTCAAGAGTTTAAACACATCGGCCATGGGCTGCAGAAGGCCATGGGGGCCAACACGCAGCGGACCGGTTCGGGCCTGAATATGACCAAGCACTTTGCGCTCGACCCACTGCAGATACGCGAGCGTGGTCATGAAGACCGCAAATACCAGTGCGATTTTAATCAGACTGACAAGGAAGAAGTTCATCAGTCGGGTCTTACCACGGCTTCGGTCTGCACACTGCCGGGCTTGGTGATGGGTTCAAGATGCGGATCATGATAGAGAGCGCCGGGCGCTTCGAGGACCGAATTCAGCATGGTCGAGAAACGTCCCAATGTTCCTGAAGTATAGAGCGTGTTACCGGCGGGCCGAATCAGTTCCGGCTGCGAGCGAAACGTAACGCGCCCATTCACCGGAGCAGTAGGAGCAGCGCCGCCGGTTTCGACAACACCAAAAGGAACATTGTAGCCATGAACGGATTCGCGAATTTGGGCAAAAATGCTGTCCGGTTTAAGTGTGCCCAGCCCGACACGCATCTCCTTGGCGAGAAGAGCGAAGATTTCGAAGTCCGATTTGGCGCCCATGGTCTTGGGTCCGCGCGTCAGCTTCTGCACGTCTCCGCAAACATTCGTAACCGTGCCAATCTTTTCGTAAGCAGACGCCGCCGGAAAAACCACATCAGCACGCCTCGCGGTTTCGGTTAAGAAGAGGTCCTGCACGACGACGAAGGCATCAGCCGCGGTAAGCGGTTGCCGGGACAGCGGGTTTGCTCCCACTACCCAGAGGACCTCGAGGTTAGGATCAGCCAGAATTTGGTCGTAGTTGAGACCCGGTTCGATACCCGAGTTCGTAACGGGCAGATAGCCCGGCAAGAGGTCAGGCAGCAGGCCCATATCGGATGCGCCGCGCGAATTGGAGTAATCAACCAGGCACACGTACTTGACTGGGATGCACAATGAATCGCCGTACTCGACCAGCCGGCGAATGGAATCGCCTTTGATGGACGCGCCGAAGAGAATAACAAGATCCGTCTCTTTAGCAAGCTGCTCACGCCACGCTTCGAGCGAGACGAATTCCTGGCCCGGTTGGGCGCGGGCGGTAGTGGCGTAATTGTCTTCGCGCACCGGACCGGGAGTGATGGCGTACACGTGTCCTTTATGCAGACGCCAGTTGGAACGCAGCTGAAAAGCGACGAACGGATGTTCCTGCGCCAGATCGCTATCGATAACGAGTGCGGCTTTGCTCGTAAGCAAATCTTGGGTTGTCGCTAGCGAACCGGTCCGGCCATGCAGGCTGTCGATCAAAGTGGCCACATCGCCGGTCCGGTGATGATCGATGTTAGACGTGCCCAGGACTTCGCGCGCCAGTTTCTGCAGCAGGAAATTCTCTTCGTTGGTGGTGTGATTGGAACCGATCACACCGAACTTGCCGTTGCGTGCGCGCAGTTCGGAAAATTTGCGGGCCACAGTAGCCAGCGCGATGGCCCAGGACGCCGGCTTCAATTCGCCGTTGGTTTTAACGAGCGGTGTTGTCAGACGCTCGGGGCTCTGATTGAAGTCGAATGCATAGCGGCCTTTGACGCACAAAAATTCACCATTGAGCCCGGAACGGTCGCGATTATTCGCGCGGATGATTTCGTTATTGCGGACGCCTAGAGTGGTTTTGCAGCCGTTCGAGCAGTGTGTACAGACAGTACCCACATGCTCCATTTCCCACGGACGGGTTTTGTAGCGGTAAGGGCCGGAGGTCAAAGCGCCAACCGGACAGATATCGATGCAAGCGCCGCATTCGTCGCATTCTAAATGATCACCTCCGTTGGGCACGATCTCGGACGCCGAGCCACGATTGCCGATGCCGAGGGCGTTTACTCCAAGGCCTTCGCCGCAGATTCGCACGCAGCGATAACACAAGATACAGCGGGGCGCATCATAGAAAACGATCGGAGACCACTGCTTTTCATCCACATGGATTTTGTCTTCGCGAAAGCGACTCTCGCCGGCGCCGTAGCGGAACACCATATCCTGCAGTTCGCACTCGCCGCCCTTGTCGCAGACCGGGCAATCGAGCGGATGATTGGTCAAAAGAAATTCGAGCGTGCCCTTGCGTGCCTGTCGGACTTGCGGAGAATCGGTATGAACGATCATGCCCTCGGCAACGGGCAGCGTACATGCTACCTGCAGCTTCGGTGTTTTTTCCACTTCGACCAGACACATGCGGCAGGCCGCCTGCAAGGAGAGGTCGTCGTAATAACAGAAGGCCGGAATCGAAATACCGGCATATTTGGCCGCGTTGATTAGGAGCGTGCCGGCAGGGGCCTGCACTTGTTGACCGTCGATCGTAAAGTTGATTGGGTCAGCCATAAATTTTGTTTTTCGTCGGACTCGCCAGGCAAGCGGGCGGGTTTACAAGCGTGTTCACTGGATAGCCACCAGTTCCGGAGTCTCTACCGCGGGTTGCGAATTTTTCAAATAATCTTCGAACTCACCGCGAAATTTTGTAATAAAACCCGTGGTAGGCATGGCGGCCGCATCGCCGAGAGCGCAAAAGGTCCGGCCCAGCATATTGGCCGAGAGTTCGCCGATCAGATCGATATCCGAAGCAACGCCAGCGCCGTCGTGGAAGCGCGTTAACACTTTCTTGAGCCAGGTTGTGCCTTCGCGGCACGGGATGCACCAGCCGCAACTTTCGTGCGCGTAAAATTTGATGGTCCGCAGCGCGACGGCCACGATGTCGGTATCTTCATCGAGGATGACAAGGCCGCCGGACCCGGCCATAGTCTTGGCCTTCGCCAGCGAATCGAAGTCGAGCGGAATGTCGCATTCGTCGGCGCGCAGCACAGGAGACGAGGAACCGCCCGGGATAACGGCTTTGAGCTTCTTGCCATTGCGCATGCCGCCGCATACTTCATCGATAAGCTTCATCATGGGGAAGCCCATCGGCAGTTCATAAACACCAGGCTTGTTCACGTGACCGGAAACACAAGTCAAGCGAGTGCCTCCATTCTTGGGCGTTCCAAGCTCCGCATACCAGGCGCCGCCGTTGCGGAAAATCACCGGAACCGCTGAGAAGGTTTCGCAGTTATTCAAAATCGTAGGCGATTGAAAGGCCCCAACGACGGCTGGAAAGGGAGGCTTCAGGCGAGGAACACCACGCTTGCCCTCCAACGATTCGAGCAGCGCCGATTCTTCGCCACATTCGTAAGCACCCGCTCCGGTGTGGGTGTAGAGATCGAAATCCCAGCCGGAACCAAGAATATTTTTACCTAGGTATCCACGCTCGTAGGCTTCCGCAATCGCCTTGTCGACGATGCTAATGAGGTAGCGATACTCGCCGCGAATGAAGATGTAGCCTTTATTCGATTTGATGGTCCAGCCCGCGATCATCATGCCTTCGAGCATCTGATGCGGATCGTTTTCCATCAGGAGACGATCCTTACAGGTACCGGGTTCGCTCTCATCCGAGTTGCAGATGATATAGGTTGGCTTGCCGGTCGTGCGTGGAACGAAACTCCATTTCATGCCGGTTGGAAAGCCTGCGCCTCCGCGTCCGCGCAACGAAGATACCTTTAACTCTTCAATGATCGCCTCGGGCGTGAGTTCGAGAACTTTCTTGATGGCTACATATCCGTCGCTGGCGAGATACGTATCGATCGAAGCCGAGTTGGGCAAATCAAAACGCTGCGAGATCACTCGCGTTTCTAAAGGGCTGGGTTCGTTAAAACGCATCGCTGGTTTGTTTCAGAAAGCTTTCTGCTGGTAAGAGCCGTCGCGCAACGCTTCTATCAGTTGATCAAAGCGCTCCTCGGTCACAAAGTGATGAAAATCATAATTAATTTGAATTGCTGGCGCCCACGAACAGGCGCCGATGCACTCTACTTCTTCAAGCGAAATCAAACCGTCGGGCGAAACCTGCTTGTTGCCGAGCGCCAAAGTCTCCGTGGCGTGCTCCATCAACTGCTCAGCGCCAACGGCCTGGCAGGCAATGTTAGTGCACACCTGAACATGAAATTTACCGAGCGGCTTCCGGTGCAGCATTGAGTAATAGCCGATCACCTCGTCGACTTGCAGCGGGGTTACGCCACACCGCCGGGCCACTTCTTCCACTAACTCCTGGGTCACGCTGCCGATCTCATCCTGTCCATAAAGCAACATGGGAACGACAGCGGAACGCTGCCGTCCGGCGGGATAGCTGGTCAGCAGCTTGCTGAATTTAGCTTCGAGCTCCGGCGAAAAAGTCATGATTTAGCGGTCGACATCTCCCAGTACAAAATCCATGCTGCCCATCGCCGCGATGGAATCCGCGATCAACTCCCCTTCAAGCATTGCGCCCAATGCTTGCAAATTGCCGAAGGACGGAGTGCGCATGAAAACCCGATGGGGATTAGCCGTGCCGTCACTGACGATGTAATAGCCGAGCTCACCGCGTGGGGATTCGACCACCTGATACACAGAGCCTTCCGGCACGCGAAAGCCTTCCGTCACAATTTTGAAATGGTAAATAAGTGACTCCATCTGAGTCTTCATCTTCTCGCGGTCCGGCAGGACGACATGCGGCGCGTCCGCCACCCACGCACCCTCCGGCATCCCGGCCAGCGCCTGGCGTACGATACGCACGCTTTGCCGCATCTCTTCTACCCGCACTTCAAAGCGAGCATAGACATCGTTCGCGGTTCGGGTGGGGATTTCGAAATCGAATTTTTCGTAGCTGGTATGGGTACAGTCTTTGCGGGCGTCTCGCTTCAATCCAGCGGCGCGCAAGAGCGGGCCGGTGACGCCCAGTTCGATCATCAGGTCGAGCGGCAAACCTCCGACGCCTTTCGTGCGATTGACCCAAATCGGATTGGCAGCCAGCAGGCTGTAATATTCATCGATGCCGCGCGCCAGCCGTTCAATCAATGCAGCGGTAACTTTCTCCCAACCGCGGGGCGGCTCGAGCGCCAGTCCGCCGATTCGTATGTAGCTCGTCATCATCCGCTGCCCGGAGAACATTTCGAACAGCTTCATCACTTCTTCGCGTTCGCGGAAACAGTAAAAATAGACGCTCATCGCGCCGATGTCGAGCGCGTGCGTGCCAAGCCACACCAAGTGGCTTTGGATGCGGGTGAGTTCGCAAAGCATTACGCGCATCCATTGCGCTTTGGGGGGAATCTCGAGTCCTAGCAGGCGCTCCACCGCCAGTGCATAACAGAGATTATTATTGAGATTCGAAAGATAGTCGACGCGATCGGTGAGCGGGGTCCCCTGTGCGTACTTCTTGACTTCGAATTCTTTCTCGATGCCGGTGTGAAGATATCCAATCTCAGGCCGCGCGCCCAAAATGGTCTCGCCATCTAGCTCTAAAACTACCCGAAGCACACCATGGGTCGAAGGATGTTGCGGACCCATGTTCAGCGTCATGCGCCGCGCTCGCCCTGGCCTGTCCCCGATGTATTCAGTGCGCGAAGGATCTTCTACTTCCAGCTCGTGTTCCGGGTCAAGCGACGCAACCCGGGCATTATCTTCCTTCATAGATTTTTCCTGTCAGACCATCTTTTCAGTATCGAGTCCCGACGAAATAGTTACTCGTCCGGATAAGAGTATTTGTAACCGTGAACCGGATAATCTTTCCGCAGAGGGTGCCCCTCCCAGTCGGCGGGCATCATGATTCGCTCCATATTTGGATGATTGCGGAACGAGATACCAAACAAATCAAACACCTCGCGTTCATACCAGTTAGCGCCGCGCCAAATTGAGACCAGCGATTCGACGGTGGCGTTTTCAGCAAGACGGACAACCAACCGCAGGCGCGTATTGTCCTGGTACGAATGGAGAAAATACACGAGTTCGAAACGTGGGGATCGCGGCCACCAGTCGACTGCCGTGACGCCCGCCAACTGTTCAAAATTGGCGCTTTCCTTCAGGTAACTACACACTTCTACCAGCCGGTTCGGATCTAGATAGAGCACCGGACCGTCGGGTTCTGTCTTCACGTCCACGATGGCATCGGCAAACCTGGAGTGGAGCTCGACAGCGGCCGGGTTACCGGCTAACAGCTCAGGCTGCACGATCAATTCTCGCTTCTGCCGCGCGCTCCTGATCTACCGACCAGTCCAGCACACCCTTCTTAAGAATGTAAAAATAGCCACAAAAAACCAACACAATAAACAACAGCATTTCAAAGAAAGCAAACAATTTGAACTGGCGGTAAACCACCGCCCACGGATAGAGAAAAATCGCCTCTATATCGAATAAGATGAAAACCATGGCGACCAGGTAGAACTTAACTGAGAAACGTTCCCGGGCGTTTCCGACCGCCTTCATACCGGATTCGTAGGGTGATGATTTCACGGTATCTTTGACGCGTCGCCCTATCAGGGCGGAAAGCCCGATCATAGCGCCCGCGACTGCGCCGGCAATCAGGATCTGAACCAGAACCGGAAACCAGGTTTCGGCATAAGTGGTGGGCATGGTTTGTAAATCGTTGTGCGGTAATTACCAGAGTACCAGTCGCAGCGGTAACGGCAGTCATAGCTGACGAATCGCGAAAGCTCCTATAATCGGGACAGGGCAGCCGTGAAATATACAGTTGAGACTTTGATTCCAGTTTGGATAAACGGAGAAGCGCGCGATGTCCCTGCCGGCGTGTGTGTAGCTTCCCTGCTTGCATGGCTGGGGGTCGCTGCCGATCGGGTGGCTGTCGAGATGAATAAAGCCATCGTGCGAAAGCGGGACTGGCCAGACGAAGCGGTGGATGCCGGTAGCCACATCGAAATTGTGGAGTTTGTTGGTGGCGGTTGATCCACTTCGACTTGCTAAACCTGCCTTAAACGGTTGCGCCAGGCGAAAGTAACCAGCAGACCCAGAATCCCTAACCGAACTTCTTCACGGGCTCTCGTGACCAATTTCGGCTAGCCGCAATTTCTCACGAGTATAGGTAGCCAGGAGCCGTTCGATCTGAGATAAACATAAGAACCACCAAATGTTTAGAGCAGAGAGAAACGGCCCTAGCCTATGACAGAGTGTAGCCAAGCAGGTTTTGAGTTTCAGTCTTTATTTTCCAGAGAAGTGATCGGGCGATTCGATGGCGGACAGATCACCTCCGATGGCGGAGGGTTGCTGCTGCGCGAAGTGGAGCGGCGCGCACGCATCCTGGAACGCTTCGCCGGTTGCTTCAGCGATCACCGCGCGGTGGATCGGATTGAGCACAGCGTGGCGGAATTGGTGGCGCAACGGATTTATGGGGTAGCGCTGGGTTATGAAGACCTGAACGATCATGATCAGCTGCGCGCCGACCCGTTGCTGGCGGTGTTGGCCGGCAAGCGCGACCCGGAAGGCCACGCCCGCAAACAGGAGCGCGATCGCGGCAAAGCACTGGCGGGCAAGAGCACGCTGAATCGTTGGGAGTTGACGCGCGCCGATGCCAACGGGCAGGAGCGCTACGCCAAGATCGTCATGGATACCGAGGCGATCGACCGGCTGCTAGTGGAAGTGTTTTTGGAAGCCTACGCCACGCCGCCAGAAGAGATTGTGCTCGACCTGGATGCCACCGACGATCCGCTCTACGGCCAACAGGAAGGCCGCTTCTTTCACGGCTATTACGGCCACTACTGCTATCTGCCGTTGTACCTCTTCGCGGGCGAACATCTGTTGTGCGCGCGGCTGCGGCCTTCCAATGCTGCGGCCTTCCAATATCGATGCCTCGGCGGGCAGCCGGGAAGAAGTCGAGCGCATCGTAAAACAGATTCGGGCTCGCTGGCCGGTGGTGCGGATCGTTCTGCGCGCCGACTCCGGCTTCTGCCGGGACGAGTTGATGAGCTGGTGTGAAGCCCACCAGGTTCACTATGTATTCGGTCTGGCGCGGAATCCGCGACTCCGTAAGACGATCGACGCCGCGATGATCGAAGCGCACCGATTACACCAGCAAACCCAACAGGCCGCCCGCGTCTTCACCGAGTTCGCCTATCGAACGCATGACTCCTGGCAACGCAGCCGTCGTGTCGTGGCGAAAGCCGAGCAGTTGGTCAAGGGCGAGAATCCACGCTTTCTCGTCACTTCGCTCGATGCCCTCAGCTGGCCGGCGCAGTCGCTGTACGAGCAACTGTATTGTGCACGCGGCGAAATGGAGAACCGCATCAAAGAACAGTTTTCCCTGTTCAGCGACCGCACCAGCACCGCCTATCTGCGTTCCAACCAACTGCGACTGTATCTCTCTTCGATGGCGTACCTGTTGCTCGAAGGCTTCCGGCGGCTGGGTCTCAAAGGGACTCAGATGGCGAAGGCACAGTGCCAAACCATCCGTCTCAAACTGCTCAAAATTGGCGCGCTGGTGCGCGTCACCGTACGGAAAGTCTGGGTTGCATTCTCCAGCGGCTACCCTGACCAACGATTGTTCGCTCGCGTCTTTCAGCAACTCCACTGTTGACTCTGCCAGCAGTTCGGTTCTTTGACAATTCTTTTTCAACCATTGAGAGCATCCTTCAAGCCCGTGCGCCTGCCTTGCTCTCCTACGCGCTTCTCGTTGCCACTTCCCCGCATTCCGTGCCACGCCAGCCCTTATCATCGCTAGCACGGCCCTCTGGTGAGAAGGTCAGGCTAGCGGCCAGCACCATCAGTGAGATAGAAATCGGAGCTTCTGGTGTCTAGCCCTTCAACTATAGAAAATTTTGTTTGCAGCTCTGCGGTGACCCGCTCTATTTCTTCTATCTCGGTCTCCGAGAGCAGCGATGGCCACTCGCCAACGCTTCGATCGTGGATTGGCAGGCGCGGATCGGTTCCGCCGAGCGTATAGCCATCCGGAAACAACTCCGCATGTTCCAACGACTGATGATGCAAGAGTTCCTCCTGCCAGGGAGTACCAAGGAATTCGCATAAAGCGCGGAGGGTCTCTTCCGGGCGAGTCACCAGGAATTCATAGCGGATGAGGATGATGGGCAAGCCTTGTTCGGCATATTGGAAGTAGGCAGCGGATTTGTACTTCCAATACAGCGCGCCGAGAGAAACGGAGGGGTGCCTGGAGTGGATGGCCTGCTCGTACTCCGCGCCGTATTCCGATCGGAACTTTTCGTTGCGATGGAGTTTGGCGCCCATGATGGCCTTGGGAAAAGTCTCCAACCATATCTTCGGCCCCGCCGTCAGTTTCCTCATTGATCCAACAACCGCCCTCGGGTCTCTAACAAGGAAGATAATCTTCTCACCTCGATAGAAATTGCTCGCTTCGTAAGGGAGGCCCTCATCCCACAGAACCTCATCCAGGAGCTGTTCACACCAACGAGGAATCTTGAACAACACCCGGTTATGGCTGGATCCGTCGCTGTCGCTAGCACCAGATGATGCCAGCACCTGATAGCCGAGTAGTTCGTCGTAGCAGAAAAAATCCGGGTGGCTCTCAAGGATGAGGCGTAGCAGCGTAGTGCCAGATCGTTGGCAGCCCACCAGATAGATGCGCCTTTGCATCTCATACAGACGACACGCCGAGGGGAAACGTTCACGCGGGCGCGTTTTTTGTTGCGCTTCATCGGAAAGCGCACCCTACCTGGGAGAGCGCACCCCACTGTTGTTAGTTTGTCAAGATGTCCGCTTTTATTAACACGTGATCTGTCCGCTTTCGGGTTTTCAGTTTAGGCGGCGCGAGCCGCCTTATTTTTTCGTTTACGCACGGGAACCGCGCTCCGGTTTGCGTGTTTTTGTCAATGTCCGGCCCTGGCTGTCGAACTGCCCCAGCACATGCGGTCCGTAGCGCAGCGACACCCGTCCGTCGAGATGTTCATGGATCGTGACCGTGCAACCGGCCAGTGTGCTGCGAAAGCGGGACTTCTCGATCTGCCACGTGCGTTCGCCGATCGCGACAGTGTTGTCTTGGGCGACGACGCGTTCCGTTTGCACTGTGAATACCCAGTCCAGATCCGCTCGGCCAGAACGCCGAAAGGCGCTCGCTTTCTGTTTTGCCGCCACCCTGAACTTGCGGTTAAAGATGTCGATATAGTGCTCGCTCAAAAATCGATTGGCCTCTTCCAGCGTGCCGATGCCCGCTAGCCGAAGTTCCTGCGGCAAACGCCCCTGCCACGTCCCGAAGTTCCTCTCCGAACGCCCCCGGGCTTGCGGGGAATACGCCGGAATCATCTGCACGCCCAACTCCTTCATCGCTCTCCCCACTTGTGTTAAACGATGCTTGTCGACCGGCTCGCCGGCCTTCGGGGTCAAAAAGAAATGACTCCCGCGATCGCTGTACAGTGCGCAGAACAGACCCTTCGTGGCGATGACCTCGCGTAAGCCTGCCATCACCGTGCGTGTCGATTCTTCGTCGACCAATTGCGCGTAGTAGATCTCGCTCGTGGCATCGTCCAGAATGACTATCAAGTCATACCGCTGTCCGTCCTGAAACCAGCAATGCTTGCTGCCATCGATATGCAATAACATCCCCGTCATCGGGCGCCGGGGCCGCCTTCTGCGATGCGTTCCGCGCTTGCTTCGTTTCGCTGCCAGACCCGCTCCTTGCAGCGCTTTCTGCACCCACGTGTAGCTCAGCTCGATCTCGTGTTCCTCCTGCAGCTTCTCGTGAAAATGCCGCATGTTCAGGTCGTAGTAGCGTTCCCGATACAGGCCCAGCACCTTCTCGCACGTCTCCAGCGGCACCCGCTTCGGGCTCACCATGCCCTTGCGCCGATCCGCCAGTCCGTCATAACCCTCCCGTTCCAGCCGCTCCCGCCAGCGCCGCATCGTGCGTGCGCTGATCCCAATAATCTCCGCTGCCTGCCACCATGTGATCTTCTTCGCCATGGCTCGCAACACCACTTCTTGCACCTTCATCATCCGCTCCATCTCGGAGCTCGTATACGTTCGGCTGGATTTCAACTTCCAGCCTGACGCTACAACCCCGTTTTTTGGAAAGCGGACAAATCATGTATGAATTACAGCGGCCAACTCACATACTAACGACACAGGAGAGCGCACCCCACTTGACACCTCGCTAGACTCTAGTACAATCTTTGGAGCCACAGAAACTCCGAACGCAAACGGGGCGTCATGTTCAAAACACGAAAAGTGCGTCTTGATTTACCTTCCTCCGAGCGCACGTACACGAGTACCGATGTCGCTCGCATCGCCCAGGTCAGCTTGCGCCAGTTGCAGTGGTGGGATGAGCGCAAGGTAGTGTCTCCGCGCCACGAGGGCCATAAACGGATCTATCTGGCTGAAGAAGTGATCGAGATTACCGTGATTGCGGAGCTTCGGCGTAAGGGTTTTTCACTGCAGAAGATCCGGCGCGTGCTGCGGTTTCTGCAGCGTGAGATGGGGCGGCGGCTGGCGGACGTTCTGGCCAACGAATCCAAGCTACACCTGCTTACCGATGGGAAATCGATTTTCCTCGAAGACCAGCAGGACCGGATCATCGACCTGCTCAAGAATGCGCGGCAGCCGATGTTCCTGGTGTCGGTAAGCGACCAGGTGAGGCGGCTCGATGAGGTGCCAAAAAAAACGAGCCGGGGTGAGGCGGCTTTGGCCAAGCGCGCCCGTGCCGCCGTCTAGCGGGCTTTTCCGGGTTTCTTCGATTCAAAAGCTTGCCTCCGCCGTCTATACTGGAGTCAGACCCGGGAGGTTTATTTGTCGTCCCAGAGGCGTTATTTCCTGTTTGTTCCCCTGTTTATCGGGCTGTGCGCAGTCGCGGGCGGCTTCTTTGGACCGGGCACGCGGCCTGTTCTGGCTGCCCAGCAATCTTCTCCCTCCAACGTCAGCCCCACGTCCGATGAGGATCTGAAGGCGAGCATCGAATCGTTTACCAAGGTTTACGACCTGGTGGATCAGAATTACGCGGATAAGCTCACTCCGGATAAGAGCATCTACCGCGGCGCAATCCCGGGAATGCTGCGGACGCTCGATCCTCACTCCAACTTTTTCGATCCAAAAGAATTTGCCGGGTTGCGCGAAGAGCAGCATGGCATGTATTACGGCATCGGCATGTTAATCGGTGCGCAGCCCCGCACCGGCAAACCGATGGTCGTCCATCCGTTTGGCAATACACCGGCGTATCGGGCCGGCATTCGGCCGGGCGACATGCTGGTCGAAGTCAATGACAAGCGCGTGGATACGATGAGTACGACCGAGATTGCGGAGATGTTGAAGGGTCCGCGCGGGACAAAGGTGCAAGTGAAAGTGTCTCGCGAAGGCACTACGCAGCCGCTCACGTTCAACTTGGTCCGCGATGAAATTCCCCGCAACAGCGTCTGGCAGGCATTCTTTGTGAAGCCCGGCATCGCTTATATGCGGGTAGAGCAGTTCACCGAAACCACCAGCAAGGAAGTCGAAGACAATCTGAAGGCCCTAGGTGAGAAGAACATCAAGGGTTTGATTCTCGACTTACGGGAAAATCCCGGCGGTTTGCTATCGGAAGGAGTGGCGGTGGCGGGACACTGGCTAGATCACGGCCAGGTCGTCGTTTCGCACAAAGGCCGCGCCTATTCCGAGAAGCCGTATCTGGCCCGGGGCAGTGAGTATGGCGAGAATTACCCCATTGTGGTGCTTGTTAACCGGTACTCCGCATCGGCGGCCGAAATTGTGGCGGGTGCTCTGCAGGATCATGATCGGGCTTGGGTCTTGGGTGACACTACGTTCGGTAAAGGCCTCGTGCAAACCGTTTATACGTTGAGCGACAACACCGGACTAGCGCTCACTACGCAGCACTACTACACCCCCAGCGGACGACTCATTCAGCGCGACTATTCGCACATCTCGTTTCTTGATTACTATTACGGCAAGCGCACCGAAGCGAAAGATCCGACCGACGTGAAACAAACCGATCTGGGGCGCACTGTGTATGGCGGCGGCGGCATTACGCCGGATGAGAAATTCGATTTGCCAAAGCCCGATTCGCTCGAAGTAGCGGCGCTCCGCAAAGACGCGTTTTTTAATTTTACGGCTTCTTACTTCGCCAATCACCCGACCAAGCTGCCTGCGGGCTGGAGTCCCGACGAAGCCGTTTTGAACGATTTGCATGACTACTTGATGAAGAATGGCGTGCAGTTCTCAGAAGCCGACTGGACGCGGGATCACAGCTGGATGCGTGACCAGTTGCGAGCTCAGATGTACGTGACGGCCTTCAGCTTTGAAGACTCGCAGCGGGTCGGGGTTGAACAGGATCCGGAAGTACAGAAAGCCATCGAGTCGCTGCCGAAGGCGACTACGTTGTTGGCGCAATCCAAGGCGCGTTTTGAAAAACAGCGGGCCAGCCTCCGCTGATTTGACAGTAAAGCTTGACCGCAAAAAACGATTCTCACCCCGCGACGGTTAATAAGTCCGCCGTTGCTTCGCCCCAGCTAACTGTACTCGATACCGGCGGTCAGTACACGCATCTGATCGCGCGCCGCATCCGCGAATTAGGCGTATACGCCGATGTCCAGCCCAGTGAAACTCCGGCTTCGCAACTTCGCTCTCGCCAAGGCCTGATCATCTCGGGCGGTCCTTCGAGTGTTCATGAACCGGGGTGTCCGGACATCGATCCGCTCACCCTGCACCTCAACATTCCGGTTTTGGGCATCTGCTACGGCCATCAGTTGCTCGCTCATCACCTCGGCGGCAGCGTGCAGAAGGGTACGCGAGGGGAATACGGAGCCGCTCATCTGAGCGTGATGCTGGAAGATCCTCTGTGGCACAACGTCGCTGATTCCCAAATCTGGATGAGCCACTTCGATTCGGTGGCGTCAGTTCCTGAAGGTTTTCGCGTGACTGCTTCGTCCGGGGTTCCGGGCGTAGCGGCGATGTCGGATATAAACCGCAAATTATTCGGAATTCAGTTTCATCCCGAGGTCGTGCATACCCATGCAGGGCGGCATATCCTGGAGAATTTTGTGTTCCGGATCTGCGGCGCGAAAAAGGATTGGAACGTTTCGCAACGAGTGCCGCTGGTCGAGGAGGAAATCCACGCCGCAGTGGGAGACCGAAAGGTGTTTTTCTTTGTCAGCGGCGGCGTCGATTCGACCGTTGCCTATACACTTTGCCTGCGGGCACTTGGTCCCGACAGGGTTTTTGGCATCTATGTCGATACCGGCTTGATGCGCAAGAACGAAACCGAATTTGTGGCCTCCATTTTTGCGGAATTAGGAGCCGAGAAGTTTCTGGTCGATTCCGCCGAACCCGAGTTCCTGGCGGCGCTCGAAGGACTCGTCGACCCGGAAGCTAAACGCCTGGCGATCGGCGAGCAGTTCGTCAAGGTGCAAGAACGCGTTCTCTTGAGCGAGCATTTTCTGGATAGCCAATGGATTCTGGGACAGGGCACGATTTATCCCGACACGATTGAATCAGGTGGTACGGCCAAGGCTGACCTGATCAAAACTCATCATAATCGCGTGGCGGGCATTCAGGCGCTGATCGAAGCGGGGCGCATTATCGAACCATTAACTTCGTTTTACAAAGACGAAGTGCGCGAGATCGGGCGTGAGTTAAATGTCCCGGCGAAGTTCCTGTCGCGGCATCCCTTCCCGGGTCCCGGTCTGGCGATTCGCTGCCTGTGCGCCGCGGAAAACGCTTCGGTGACCGCATCGGAAGGCGGCTATCTGTTGCCGGTCCGTTCGGTAGGCGTGCAGGGGGATGCGCGGAGCTACCGGTATGTGCTGGCTTTGGACCGGACTCCTACGCCGGCGGATGTAGAGACCATCGCCCCCGATTTGATCAATAGCCGGGCCGATATCAATCGCGTGGTGGGATTGTGCGGCGCGAAAGTATCGCTCGCATCGCTACAGGTGTTTCGGAGCAGCATCACCAAATCGCGCCTCGATATTCTGCGCGATGCCGATTGGATTGTGCGTGAGTTTTGTCTCGATACCGGATTTGAGGAAGATGTCTGGCAATTTCCGGTGGTGCTGCTGCCGGTGGGCACGAAGAGCGCGCCCGAGTCGGTCGTTCTGCGTCCCATCAACTCCGTGGACGGCATGACGGCCGATGCGGTTTTGATGCCGCCGGAGTGGTTGGACCAGTTGACTGCGGAATTGCTCGGACTTGATGCGGTAGCAGCAGTGTTCTATGATCTAACTCATAAACCACCCGGCACTATTGAATGGGAATAGGTTGAGAATAAAACTATGGCTGCTGTTGCCGACAAGCTTACCTTTCCAGAGTTCCAGTCCAAGTACGAATTGAATGATCTAACGTATGAATACTGGCAGGGACAGGCTGTACCCAAAGCGATGCCTACTTGGACACACGGATTGTTGCAGGGAATTATTGTTGAATTGCTGAACGCGGCTGGCTATCAGGCAGGTTCCGAGGTCGAGTTGAGGATCGTCCCCGAGGCCCACCCTAAGCCCGATGTCCTGGCAACCAGCGGCGACATTACGGAACCGTATCCTTCGAAAGCGGTCGATATCGTGGTCGAAATTCTCTCAACAGAAGATCCCATGTCTTACGTCCTAGAGAAGTGCGAAGCCTATCGCACGTGGGGTTTCGAGTATATTTACGTTGTCAATCCCGATAGCCGCCAAGTGTTTCGCTGGACTGGTTCAGCCCTGGACGTTTCGGAAATGCTGACTTCCATACCTGTAACCGGAATATGGGAGCGCCTGGATCGGGCAAAGCGGCCCAAGCGCTAACCCGCACTTAAATTCGGTGGAAACTCTTTAAGATATCCTTCGTGCTGTAGCGCAACGCAATCGGCCGTCCGTGCGGGCAAGTCATCGGATACTCGCACTCCGACAGCGCCTTCAGCAGCCATTCCATCTTCTTCGGTTCAAGGCGCATATTGATCTTGATAGCTGCGCGGCAGGCGATCGTGGCGCACACATTTCGCCGGATCTCCTCAAGTGAGGCGGAACGCAATTCCTTCTCAGATACTTCCAGAATCTCAAAAACGATCTTTTCTATATCGCTCGGACTCACGCCTGCCGGTGACGCTTTGATCGCGATGGTGCGCTGGCCGAAGGGCTCGGTCTCAAAACCGTATAGCTGAAGTTCGCCGGCGATCCGCGCGTATTCGAAATGCTGCGATGGAGTCAATTGCAATACGAGCGGCATCAAGAGCTGCTGTGTCTCTATCGTGCCCGAGGCGCGCTGGCGCAAGACCTGTTCAAAGAGAATGCGTTCGTGCGCTACGTGCTGATCGATAATCCAAAGCCCGTCGCGTCCGGCTGCCACGATAAAGCTGTCGTGCAACTGGCCGATGGGCCGCAGCTCGGGTAGTGCTGCCAGCGTGTCCATGCGATCCCAGTCCACCGGAAGCGTATCGAGGCCGCGATGAGTGTCGGGCACGTGCCGCAGCATAGAAGAAGGTGGCGGCGCGGGGGAAGGCGAGAGCGTTGTCGAAGGTGCAGGCTGCTGCCGGACGGGCGACACGATGGTGATTTCGGGTAAAGCAGCTTCTTCTTCGACCGAGATCGCTTCGCTGGGCGCCGGATCTTGGGCCGCCATTTCGGCCATCGCTGAGAATTCTGATAGCGGAAGGCGTGCGGCCGGTTCCCACTCACGCTGCGGAGCGGCTACCGTGCGCGGCGAGACTGGCAGCGGAATGTTCGATACCGGGCGGCTAGCCATGAGCTTTTCGCGTATGGTGTCGCGCACAAAATCGTGTACCGCCGAGCCGTGCCGGAAGCGCACCTCGGTTTTAGAAGGATGCACATTGACATCGACTTCACTCGCATCGCAGTTGAGAAACAACAGAGCGAAGGGGTAGCAACCAGCCGGCATCAGGTTGTGATACGCGGCCGATATGGCGTGCAGCACAACTTTGTCCCGGATGAGGCGGCCGTTCACGAACAGAAACACCGAATTGCGATTTAGCTTTTGTACATCGGGTCCGGAGATGAGTCCTTCGATCGCGAACTGCGCCACTTCGGGCTCGCCCATTTCCGTATCGGTCTGGCGCGAATGGGTTGGAACGTAAGGCGGGGGCAATCGAATATCGAGCACCTGCGGCGTGATTTCGATCAGCCCGTTGATCATCTCCGAGCCAAAAACCTGAAAGGCGCGGTCGCGCAGACTGGCTACCGGCGCAACCGAGAGCAGCGAGCGGCCTTCATGATGCAACTCAAACCGCTTATCGGCATGGCCGAGACTATAATGTGTAACGAGTGATCCGATATGCGCGAGTTCCGTCTGATCGGAACGCAAAAACTTTTTGCGGGCCGGAACGTTGTAGAACAAATCGCGCACTGTAATGGTAGTGCCTATGGTGCGCGCGATCTCGTCGCAGCGCAGCAGCTTGCCTCCGGCGAACTCGACCGCCGTACCGGTCTGTTCATCAATAGAACGAGTCTCAAGCAGCAGGCGGCTGACGGAAGCGATGGACGGTAGCGCTTCGCCGCGAAAACCAAGTGTAGAGATCGCGAGCAGATCTTTTACGTCGCTCAACTTGCTGGTTGCGTGCCGCTCAAACGCTAGCAACGCATCGTCGCGCAACATGCCGCACCCATCATCCTGAATGCGCAGCAAGCGGCGGCCGGCGTTCTCTAAATCAACACGAATCTCTGTAGCTCCAGCATCGAGCGCATTCTCCAGCAGCTCTTTCGCGACAGAAGCTGGCCGTTCCACCACCTCTCCCGCCGCGATTTTATTCGCGACGTTATCAGAGAGAATCCGTATCCGGCCCATTTACTAAAGAATCACGACCAGCCGGATTAGCCGCTCATCGCGGCGAGGAACTCGGCGTTGCTACGCGTCTTACCGAGTTTGTCGATCAGCAGTTCCATCGATTCAACCGGCGAAAGCGGGTTCAGCACCTTGCGCAAAATCCAAACGCGATTCAACTCTTCACGCGGCATAAGCAATTCTTCCTTGCGTGTACCACTGCGGTTGATGTCGATCGCCGGGAACACGCGCTTATCGACCAGTTTGCGATCAAGGTGAATTTCCATGTTGCCCGTACCCTTGAACTCTTCGAAAATCACGTCGTCCATGCGGCTGCCCGTATCGATCAAAGCGGTGGCCACAATAGTCAGCGAACCGCCTTCTTCGATGTTGCGCGCGGCCCCGAAAAACCGTTTCGGACGCTGCAGCGCATTTGAATCGACACCACCGGAAAGTACCTTACCCGAAGGCGGCACGACGGTGTTGTAGGCGCGCGCCAACCGCGTAATTGAATCGAGCAGAATAACGACGTCCCGTTTGTGTTCGATCAGGCGCTTGGCCTTTTCGATCACCATCTCGGCGACCTGCACGTGACGCGCGGCGGGTTCATCGAAGGTCGAGCTGATCACTTCACCGCGCACCGAGCGTTGCATGTCGGTGACTTCCTCAGGCCGCTCGTCGATCAGCAGCACGATGAGATTAATCTCGGGATGATTGGTCGTAACCGAGTTCGCGATGCTCTGCAGCAGCATCGTTTTACCGGTACGTGGCGGCGCAACAATCAACCCGCGCTGCCCTTTACCAATTGGCGTCAACAGGTCCATAACGCGGCCGGAAAAATTATCGCGGCTGGTCTCGAGCTTGAGACGCGCGTCCGGATAGAGCGGGGTCAGATTATCAAAGAAGATTTTGTTGCGCGATTCTTCCGGCGGTTCGAAATTGATCGCGTCCACTTTGATCAGCGCGAAATAACGTTCGCCTTCTTTCGGCGGACGGATCTGCCCGGAGACGGTATCTCCCGTGCGCAAATCGAAGCGCCGAATCTGCGACGGCGAGACGTATACGTCGTCTGGTCCTGGCAAATAGTTGTATTCGGGTGCGCGCAGAAATCCGAATCCATCGGGCAGGCATTCAAGCACGCCTTCGGAAAAAATCAGCCCGCTCTTTTCGGCCTGGGTCTGCAGAATTTTGAAAATGAGTTCCTGTTTGCGCAGCCCGGCCGCTCCCGGTACGCCGAGATCTTTCGCGATCTGGTTCAGCGCCTGGATACTCATATCTTTCAGCTCGACTAGGTCGAGCGTAGTAGTGCCGTTGCGCTGTCCCTGCGCGCCGGTATTGCCGATGGAATGGCGACCACGGCGCGGAAAGCCGGCTGGCTGTTGCGCCGCCGCAGGAGCCTGCGCATTAATGGGCTGTCCCGCGGCAGGCGGCTGCACGTTCGGTTGAACCGCCGTCTGGGGGTTTGTTGTCGGAGGCGTTATCGACCCGTTCTGCGGGTTTGCAGACCGCACCGGTGCCTCTATCGACGCTGGTATCAACGACGGCTGCGTTGGTTCGGCAGTAGGAGCTTTCTCCTCTGCGGCAGGTGCTTTCGCCTCCACTGCGGGCCGGGATTCTTTCGGCTCAGCCGCCGCGCGTCGCACGCTTTCGCCCGGCGCACGGCCATTTACCTTTCCTTCCGCCGCGTGGGCGCGCGCCCTCGACGCTGTCATCTTCTCTGCTCGCGGTTCGGGCACTTTCGTTTCCGTACCCTCAGCCGGCTTTTCGCCTTCTACTTCCGAGGCCACTCGCACATGGCCGTTCTCTTCTGCTGGCTTCTCGGTGGGCTGACCTTCGGTGGTAGCCGCGGGAGTTACTGCTGGTTCTTGATCTTCGAGATTGTTTGCCAAATTTCCCTCACTCCCCGGCCGTCTATGGCCGAGAATGGAATCAGCTGCTCATCCGCCAAATGCTTTTGGATAGCCGCTAATCCCGCTTTCAATTGATTACTACTCTTCAGTTTGTCGATCTTCGTGACAATCACCTGGTATCGACGGTTGTGGAACTCCAGCCAGGCTTTGAGTTCCAGGTCCATATCCATCCAGCCGCGCCTGGCATCGATCAGCAAAAATGATAAAGCTAGACTTTGCCGCGCGGTTAGATAACTTTCGATCAGCTTCTTCCAATTCGCCCGCTCATCCAGCGAAACCCGGGCATAACCATAACCCGGCAAATCTACGAAATAAATCGATTCTTCTTCAATTTCAAAGAAGTTGATCAGCTGCGTACAACCCGGACGGGAACTGGTAAAGGCCAGTTCCGGTTGCCGGGCCAGCCGGTTTAACAGGCTGGATTTGCCAACGTTGCTTCTACCAAGGAAGGAGATCTCAATCGGACCTCCCGATCGCTTTTCGGGTGGGAATTGATCCGCGTGCGCCGCGCTCACCAGGAGCTTTGCCGCCGTCACAGTTCCCACTTACATACCGTCCATACCTGGAGCGTGATTGCGTACCGGGTGTTCAACCTCAGTGCGTGAAGTTTTCTTCGGGCCGCCCCGACAATTCCGTTGCCGTAGCGGCGGGCGCCAGCGGCAGCGCTACAATCTCACGCTCCAACGCAAACTTCAAAACCTCGTCCATCGAGAAGGTCAAATGAAACTTCATCTCCTGACGAACGTTCTCCGGGATATCGATCAAGTCCCGCTCATTCTCGCGAGGCAGCACAATCTCGCGTATTCCCTGCCGGTGAGCGGCAAGAATTTTCTCTTTCAACCCACCGATGGGCAGCACGCGTCCGCGTACTGTGATCTCTCCCGTCATCGCAATATCGCAGCGTACCGGAATGCCTGTGAGCGCACTGCAAATACTCGTCGCAATCGTAATACCAGCTGAAGGCCCGTCCTTCGGAATCGCCCCTTCCGGCACGTGTACGTGAATGTCTAAATGCCGGTAAAAGTCTTTCGGCAATCCCAGATATTGCGCCCGCGACCGTACATAACTCATAGCCGCTTGCGCCGATTCCTGCATCACGTCACCCAGCTTTCCGGTAGTGGTGAGCTTGCCGCGGCCTTCCATAACCGTCGCCTCAGTCGTCAGTATCGAGCCGCCCACTTCGGTCCAGGCAAGACCTGTCGTAGCGCCCACTTCGTTCTGCTTATCGAGATCCATGTCCCGAAACTTGGCCGGTCCAAGCATCGACGCTACCGTGGGCTGATTGATCACGACCTTTTCGATCGGTATCAGCGGAGCCTCTTCTTTCTTCGCCTTCTTCTTGGACTTCTTACCGGTCGGAGTGGCCGAAACTTCCGCTGCCTCATCAACCACGGGTGCTTCATCCTCGACCAGTTCCACACCGTCCGCCGGTGCTGCTGCGATCTCGCTATCTGGCTCAACCTGCGCTTCGACCAGCTTACGCGCTACCTTGCGGCACAGATTGCCCACTTCGCGCTCTAAGTTGCGAACACCTGCTTCGCGCGTATAAGCGGTAATCAGCGTTTGCAGACCCTCGTCGGTGAACTGCAACAACTCCTCGCCGACCCCGTTATCTTTTAGTTGCTTAGCCACCAGAAAGCGCTTGGCGATTTCGAGCTTCTCGAGTTCGGTGTAACCCGACAGCCGGATCACTTCCATACGGTCCTGCAAAGCAGGCGGAATGGTATGCAGTACATTGGCCGTCGCAATGAAGAACACCTGGCTCAAGTCGTACTCAACATCCAGATAGTGATCCATGAACATGTAGTTCTGTTCGGGATCAAGTACTTCGAGCAAAGCAGCCGAGGGATCGCCGCGAAAATCCATCGACATCTTGTCGACTTCATCCAGCATCACCACCGGATTCTTGGTGCCAGCCTTCTTCATCATCTGAATCAGCTGCCCCGGCAGTGCGCCAATGTACGTCCGGCGATGGCCGCGAATTTCAGCTTCATCGCGCACGCCACCTAATGATAGCCGAACAAATTTGCGTCCAGTCGCTTTCGCGATCGACATGCCAAGCGAGGTTTTTCCCACACCGGGAGGCCCCACGAAACACAGGATCGAACCCTTCGGATTCTGCACCAACCGTCGCACCGACAAAAATTCCAAGATGCGTTCTTTGATTTTTTCGAGCCCGTAATGATCGCTCTCGAGTACCTGCCGGGCATACCGAAGATCGCGAATTTCCTTCGTCTTCTTCTTCCACGGCACAGCCAGCAGCCAGTCGAGATAGTTTCGCGAGACGGTCGATTCGGCCGACATCGGCGGCATGCCTTCCAACCGCCGCAACTCCGCCATTGCCTTTTCATGAGCGTCCTTCGTCATGCCGGCGGTGTCGATCTTCTTCTTTAACTCGTCAATCTCGCTCTTTTCGCCGCGCCCCAGTTCCTTCTGGATCGCCTTGATCTTCTCGTTGAGATAGTACTCTTTCTGCGCCCGCTCCATCTGCCGCTTCACGCGTCCCTGGATGGTGCGGTCGACATTTAGCTTCTCGATCTCGATATCCAGCAGGTCCGCAACGCGCGTCAGCCGGTCAATCGGATCGAAAATTTCGAGTAATTCCTGTTTCTCTTCGATCGTGAGTTGCAGATTCGCACCCACCGTGTCGGCCAGCTTGCCCGGATCGTCCACCCGGATGGCCGCGATCATGGTCTCGTAGTTCAGGTTCTGGCTCAGCTTGACGTATTGCTCGAATAGGTTAGTGACGCGCCCGGTCAGGGCTTCCAGTTGCGAACCCTGCTCGATCTTAAAAGAGGTTGTCTTCACGACCGCGCGAAAGTAGCCCTCTTCTTCGCTGACCGAAATGACTTTCCCTCGCTCTACCCCTTCCACCAGCACCTTGATGTTGCCATCGGGTTGCTTGAGGCTCTGCACGATGTTCGCCACCGTGCCCACCGCATAGATTTCGTCCGGCCTTGGTTCATCTACCGAGGCGTCATGCTGTGTGGCCAGGAAAATCTTCTTATCGCCAAGTAGCGCCTCTTCCAAAGCGCGCACACTCGACTCGCGCCCCACTACAAAGGGCGTCATCATAAACGGGAAGATCACCACATCCCTTATGGGCATCATCGGTAATCTTTTGGTGTCCGTTTTATCTTTTGTGGTAACCATTGTGACTTTCTAGGGCGTTTTCTCCCGCGGCTTGGGGACTTGAAGAGATTGTCCTCGGACTACTCAGAAGGAAATAAAAGATCCGGTCAGGCTTTGAACAAATAACCGGTCAGCGGCTAGCCCGCTTTCTCCAGCACTGCCATGTTGATCTTCTGCGTGAGTACCATCTCCTTGGTAACTACAAACTCGCGCACTTTCTTGAACGTGGGGAGATAATACATCAGGTCCAGCATGAGATCTTCCAAAATCATGCGTAAACCGCGTGCCCCGACTTTGCGCTCCATAGCGAGTTGCGCAACGGCTTCCAGGGCCTCATCGCTAAACTTGAGCTTAACATTCTCAAACTCAAATAGCTTCTGATACTGACGAATGATCGCATTCTTCGGCTTAGTCAGAATCTGCACCAAGGCGTCTTTCGAGAGATCTTCTAGTACGGCAGATACCGGCATACGACCGATAAACTCAGGAATAAACCCGTACTTGATTAAATCAACCGGCTGGCACTGCTGCAGCAAATCGACATCACGCCGCATCGGAGCCAGGCGTCGGCCACTCACTTCCTTCTCTTCCGGGGCAACGAAGCCAATCGACTTGGTACCCACCCGGCGCGCAATCACTTTCTCCAACCCGACAAACGCACCGCCGCAAATGAACAAGATGTTCGTAGTGTCGACGGGCGTGAATTCCTGATGCGGATGCTTGCGGCCCCCCTGTGGAGGCACGTTCGCTACTGTGCCTTCCAGGATCTTCAAAAGCGCCTGCTGGACGCCCTCGCCCGAGACATCCCGTGTGATCGACGGATTTTCGTCTTTCCGCCCGATCTTGTCGATCTCATCGATATAAATGATCCCGGTCTGCGCGCGCGGCACATCCCAGTCGGCATTTTGCAGGAGGCGCAGAATGATATTCTCCACGTCTTCGCCCACGTATCCAGCCTCGGTGAGCGTAGTCGCGTCAACAATCGCAAATGGCACGTCCAGAATGCGCGCCAAGGTTTGCGCCAGCAGCGTCTTGCCGGTCCCGGTGGGACCAATCAGCAGAATGTTGGACTTCGAAAGCTCGACTTCCCCGCCCCGCTGCTTGTTCATCTGAATGCGCTTGTAATGGTTATAGACGGCTACCGCCAGTTTCTTCTTGGTAGCCTCCTGTCCAATTACATACTGATCCAGATATTCCTTCAACTCGAGGGGCCGAGGCAGCTTGCCGGGAGTTCCATAACTCTGCTCGTGCCGATCATCCTCGATAATCGAGTTACAAACGGCGATGCATTCGTCGCAAATATACGCTCTGGGATATTCGCTCGGAGATGAAATCAGCTTGCCGACGACATCTTGGCTCTTATGGCAAAACGAGCAGCGAAGGGAGTCGTCAGAACCGGCGCGCTTCAAGCTGGTCTCCTAAAAGTAGAAAAGATCAAGAGATCCTTATGCCCCGATCGGAAGAATTTCTTTGCCCAGTATATCAACATTACGTCAATTTTTGAGGGACTATCGGGTAAAACCTGGTCCGATTGAAAAACGTTCTTACGATCAATTCGTAGCATAACAATCCTCTGGTCAGGCCTGTTTTTGCGCTTGGTCGAACAAGTACTGGAGCGTTTTCTCCGTCTGGATGTGACCCGCAATTCGCCCCACCGTACCGTCTTTCTCTAAACGTGCCCGCGTAACTGCCACGGCCTCGCGTTCCTGCCGTGCTATCCGCTGCACTTCGCGGTCCACTTCGTCCTTGTTCGCCCCGATCCCTTGTTTCTCCGCAATCTTCTCCAGCAGCAACGACGCCCTCACGTTCCGCAACGCCTTCTCCCGCTGCGTCTCTTTCACCTTCTGCCAGTCCAGCTTCAGTTCGCTCGGGTCTACTCCCTCGCCTGCCAGATTCCGTAACTGCATCCGGACCTGGTTTTCGATCTGCCGGTCGATATACGCTTCCGGCACCGCGAAACTGTTACTTTCCACCAGACGGTCGATCAACTCCTCTTTAGCAGCCTGCTGCGCCACATACTGCTTCTCGTGAAAAATCGCTTTCCGAACCGCCTCTTTCAGTTCGTCCAGCGTTTGGTAATCACCCAGGTCGCGCGCAAACTCGTTATCTAACTCCGGCAGTTCCCTTTTGCGCACAAATTTAGGCGTAATTTCGAACTTCACCGTCTTGCCCGCTAACGTCTGCTGGCCGTAATCTTCCGGATACGTAACACTCACTTCCTTCGCTTCTTCCGGACTCACACCGGTCAAGCTCGCCGTAAACTCGGGCAGCGTTTCCTCGCCGCCTACCTGAATCTGCACATCTTGATCGATCGCTTCGGCCAGGCCTTCGAGCGATTTCAGATGTACCAGAACGTAGTCGCCGCTTTCAATCGGGCGCGGGTCCAGGTTCGGATATTCGGCTTTGCTTTCGCGCATCGATTCTATCCGTTTGGCTACCTCCTCCTCGCTCACCGATGGTTCCTCGTACTTGGCCGGCAACCCGTTGTACTCCCCGAGTTCAAATTCGGGCGCCACTTCGAACTCCGCCTTGAAGCGAATCGGCTGGCCGGCTTCAAACTGCAGATCGCTGATATCCGGCGTGCCTACCACTTTCAACTCATCGTGCTGCACCCGCTCCCGAAACGCCTGCGGCAGGAGCATCTCCAGCACTTCATTCCGTATATCGCTCTCAAAGCGCGACTGAATCATGCTCATTGGCGCCTTACCAGGCCGGAATCCGGGTAAACGCACCCGCTGCTTAATGGAGGTGGTCACGCGCTGCCGGGCCTGTTCCACTTCTTCCACCGGAATCTCGATCTCGACCGACCGCTTGCAGTCTGCTTCTACTGTTGACAATGCTTTCGTTTCCTGTTTTTCAAAATGCCGTGGGGTAGGCTTCAGCCTGCCACTCCAGACTAAGCTTTAGCCTGCCATCAAACTCGCCAAATACTGTTCCTGTTCAACGGTTAACCGGTCGATCTTTATGCCTGCCGCTTCCAATTTTAGCCGCGCCACCTGCCGGTCGATCTCAACCGGCACCGCGTACACCTCGGCGCGCAGTGTTTCGCGGTTCTTCACTAAGTATTCCGCACTCAAAGCCTGATTGGCAAAGGAGAGATCGAGCACCGAAGAAGGATAGCCCTCGCCAAAGCCGCTGTGTAGCGAATGCCCTCCAGCCAGCAGATAAATGCGCCGTCCGTCACGCATCGCCATCTCTTCCACCTGGCCGCGCACTTTACGCCGACTGGTGACGATATGCTCGAGCGTCCCCAGGTCGATCTCGGCATTCGAATAACCTGCGTTCGCGAGAATCGCGCCATTGCGCAACTTATCAAAGTGCTCTCGCCCGATCACATCCCGGTTTCCTGTAGCCGTGATAAAAACGTCGCCTACCGAAGCGGCTTCCGACATCGAGAGGACGCGATGGCCTTCCATCACGGCTTCCAGCGCGCGGATCGGATCCACTTCAGTCACAATCACCATCGCGCCCGCGCCTTTCGCCCGAGCCGCAATTCCGCGTCCCACCCCGCCAAACCCAACTACCACTACGTTCAGTCCGGCCAGCAGCAGATTGAGCGAATTCACCAGCACATCCAGCGTGCTCTGGCCCGCCCCAATACGCGAATGAAAAATCCGCCGTGTCAGCGATCCGCTGCCGGAAAGTACCGGAAACCCGAGCCGGCCTTCCCGCGCCAGCACCCGCAATTTCTTTACTCCTTCATTGGCCTGCACGGTAGCGCCTGTGAAATCCGGAACCGTCTTTATTTCCTCATTTGCCGCCACGCGCAGCGCCAGCCCGCCCGTTTGATCCACAATCAGCCGCGGCTCGGGGGAGAGCACTCGATCCAGCAATGCCGGCGCAGGTTCGTCCCCCGCGCCCTGTTTGCCAAATACCGGCACCAGGTAATCCTTCACCAGGCTCGCCGCCACATCGTCCTGTACCGAGGGTTCGTGCGATGCGCAAACAGCGACCTTGGCGCCGCCGTCCCGCAGCGTGATGATCAGGTTCGCCGTCTCCGCAGTGATGGGTAAACAGGCCGCCAGGCGCACCCCTGAGAATGCCTGCGTCTTTATAAATTGCTTGCGGATGCTCGCCAGCGCGGGCATCGATTGAAAAGCCCACTCGATGCGCCGTTTGCCGCCTTCCGCCAGCGCCAGATCTTTAATGTCGCAGGGTACCGCTGAGCCGGATGCGGACATGGCGAGCCTCGAATCCGTCTCTCTGCTCTTTTTTAAACTGCCGCTGCCGTCAGCTGAGCCGCTTCGCGTAACGCGCCCGCCTTGTCGGTCGCTTCCCAGGTGAAGGTGTCCTCAGTTCGGCCGAAGTGCCCGAAAGCAGCGGTCTTCTGATAAATGGGCCGGCGCAGATTCAGGTGCTTGATCATCCCGGCTGGAGTGAGAACGAAATTCTCCCGCACGACTTCCGCCAGCCGCGCATCGTCCACTTTGCCCGTGCCAAACGTATTCACGTTGATCGAGACTGGTTCTGCCACGCCGATGGCATAAGCCAGTTGCACCTCCGCCTTCGAAGCCAGACCGGCCGCTACCAGGTTTTTCGCCACGTAACGCGCCATGTAGCAGGCCGAGCGGTCGACCTTTGTCGGATCCTTGCCCGAAAAAGCGCCGCCGCCATGCCGGCCCATGCCACCATACGTGTCCACAATGATCTTGCGACCAGTCAAACCGGTATCCCCATGCGGTCCGCCGATGACAAAACGCCCCGTCGGATTGATGTGAAACTTGGTCTGCGAATCGATCATGTCCGACGGCACTACCGGATTAATCACGAACTTGCGGATGTCGCTTTCAATTTGCTTATTCGTCGCGTCATCGTCGTGCTGACTCGAAACCACCACCGCTTCAATGCGCTTGGGTTTGCCGTCAGCATACTCGACAGACACCTGCGTTTTGCCATCCGGCCGCAGATACGGCACTTGGCCCGACCGCCTCACTTCGCTCAACTGCCGTGTTAGTTTGTGCGCCAGCATGATAGGCAGCGGCATGAGTTCCTTGGTTTCATCGCAGGCATAGCCGAACATCAAGCCCTGATCGCCCGCGCCACCTGTATCGACGCCCATCGCGATATCCGGCGATTGCGCCTGGATCATGTTCACTACGGCGCAAGTCTTGCAATCAAATCCGAAATCCGCGTTGTTATAGCCTATATCGTTGATCACACCACGCACCAGCCGCGGCACATCCACATAAGTAGTAGTGGTAATCTCTCCCGCTACCACGCAAATGCCGGTAGTGACCAAAGTCTCGCAGGCCACCCGCCCGTTCGGATCATCTTTTAGAACGGCATCCAGCACCGCATCGGATACCTGATCGGCAATTTTGTCCGGATGCCCCTCAGTAACGGATTCAGACGTGAATATGAATTTCATCGGATATTGCGCACTCCTTAATTGGAAAAGTTGGGCTTACGGAAACCACTGAAGGGACCGTACACGAGCACGGCAAAGCAGCTTAAACCGAAGCAAGGCTCAAATTGCCAGTGTAACAGGGACATAAACCCGATTGGCAGGGCGAATTGCCAATGGACTGGCCCAGTGCTCATCGGCCTCATCGTGCCGGGATAGTTCTGAGTCTTATAGAATACTACATAAGACGACAATGCTGTCATGGACCATCGCCTTCTGCTTTCTCTCCAGCCTGGGACCGCAAGAGCAGCCGGCGCTCGCCAGGGCCGCTGACACATCCCCGCACACCGTGCAATTCGTCAACGTGGAGAAAGACGTTCGGCTGGAAGTCCTCGATTGGGGAGGTATCGGGCGTCCCTTAATCTTTCTCGCCGGTTCCGGATTTGACGCGCACGTCTTCGATGCCTTTGCCCCAAACTTTACATCGTCACATCATCTTTACGCCATCACCCGGCGGGGCTTCGGTGCGTCCAGCGCCCCTGCGCCGGCCGGTGGAAACTACTCGGCCGATCAGCTCGGCAACGACATACTGGCGGTCATCGCCAATCTGAAACTCAGTCAACCGGTGCTTGTTGGCCACTCACTAGCAGGTGAAGAAATGAGCTCGATCGGCAGTCGTCATCCGGAGAAGATTGCCGGACTCATCTACCTGGATGCTGGATACTCCTATGCCTACTACAGCGACTCGCTCGGAGACCCGATCATCGATGCCACTGACTTAAAGAAGCGACTGGATTTATTCTTGACCGGAGGCTTTCACGACCCCAGTGACTTCCATGACTTGCAAAAGAATGCCGCGCGACTGGATAGAGACTTGCAAGCCTTGGAGAAGCAGAGAGCTCTGATGCCGCCGCAACCACCTGGGCCAGCTAACGCACCGCCGCCCTCTCCCATTGCTGTCGCGCTTAGCGCCGGGCGGCAGAAGTACACGCAAATTCGCGTCCCGGTTCTAGCCATCTTTGCCGGACCCTCACGATTTCGGAGACTTATATAAGGAAGATCCCGCCGCTCGATCGGCGGTAATCGCCAACGACCATGCCACAACCTCGGCGCAAGCCGACGCTTTCCAGGTGGGCATTCCCTCCGCTCAGGTCATTCGCATCCCCAACGCCGACCACTTCGTGTTCCGATCCAACGAAGCGGAAGTTCTCCGCGCCATGAACTCGTTCCTGGCAAAGCTCCCTGACAATCAGCCGTTACACAAAAGATAGCCGCGATGGAGGTGACCCAAACGCCGACACTCTTGTCGTTCATTGGATTTGTTTCCGGCAAGACCGCCGTTGCTACGATCCCCCTTGATGTTCCTCGGTTACGCCGGCCGCTGTTTTGGGTGCTTAGCGTTGGCCTTCGATGGCGATGAGCCTAACAAGGGACCGACCGGTGTCTTCGATAGCAGCATTTCCGGGCTAATCCTGGCAGCTGCCTACCTTATCGCTCGGCGCAACCTCTGGGCAGCTGTTCTAGCGCACGGCATCAGCGATACGATCGCTGTCCTTTTCACCTATTTCGCGGCTAGCGTTGCACTTGGACCTATTGCTCGAAGCCCGAGCTCACTTGGCCAGACATTATGCCCAAAGTCTCCGGCGCGTTGTTAACTAAGTTAAGTGCAAACCGGAAGTCGGGTGAACAGCGGCTCGAAGGCGAAGCGCGGCGATAGTTTTTCAACAGCATCGCTCGTTTGCGCAAGCCGAGCGCCCGCGTGATTAAAATGCCAGAGGTTGTCGCACACCGTTATGATCCCGCTGTTGGCGCGTGTCTAAATCTGTGCTCTCTGCCGGATGCATCAGCCACACGCTCCATACTTGACTGTCTAGACGCTTTTTTATTATGATGAGTTTGTGTCAAGGCCCAGGAGTGACGACAAACGAAGCGCCATTCTGGCAGCGGCAACTCGCACCATCGTGACACTTGGCCTAAGTGCACCTACGGCCGGCATCGCTAAAGAGGCTGGTGTCGCAAATGGATCGCTCTTTACCTACTTCGCAACGAAGACGGACCTGTTTAATGAGCTGTATCTCTATCTGAAAATCGAGATGGGGTCTGCTGCCATGAAAGATGTCGCGGAAACTGACGATCTTCGCGATCAGATGTTTCAGGTGTGGCAGAACTGGACAGACTGGGCTTTCTCTTTTCCCGAGAAGCGGCGAGCCTTGGCTCAGCTCAGCGTCTCCGACGAGATCACACCCGAAACCCGGCTCAGAGCTAACAAGGCGATGGAAGGGGCGGCCAAGCTGATGGAGCGGGTTCGTACCCGCGGTTCCATGCGAAAGACACCGATGTCCTTCGCTCTTACCCTGATGAACTCCGTGGCAGAAGCAACTATGGACTTCATGGCTCACGATAGGGCGAATGCCAGGAAGCACTGCAGGACCGGCTTCGACGCTCTCTGGCGAATGGTGGAGTAGTAGTTCTTCCCTGCCTTATGACTGACTAGACAGACACTAAAGGATTGATATGACAGAGCAGAACTCCAAAGCGAAGCAACGCAAAGCGTACATCATCACCGGCCCGACCTCGGGCATTGGGCGCGCAACGGCCTTTGAAGTGGCAAAGCACGGCGCCGTAATCCTGGTTGGGCGGGATGGCAGAAAGCTAAACGAGACACAAGAAGCGCTCGAACAAAGGGGCGCGCACGCTGTAGCTGTTGTCTGCGACATGTCTGACATCGCGATGGTCCGGCAAACAGCTGCCAGGATTGTCGATCTCAACCTGCCACTCGCTGGATTGGTCAACAATGCAGGCATCCACCAAACACGGCCAACGAAGAACGCCCAAGGCTGGGACATGACGTTTGCGACGGACCACCTTGGACCGTTCGCCTTGACTGAATCACTGCTGCCCCACCTGCCTGACGGCGCGAACGTTGTCTTCATCGCCTCCGGCGTAGAAGATCCCGAACGAAAGCCAGCCAAGATGGCCGGGTTCCGTGGTGGCCGTTATATCTCTGCGGCGGCGAGCGCCCGCGGCGAGTGGAAGCCGGGCGGATCGAAGGCTGCCGGCGCGGACGCCTACGCGACCTCCAAGCAGTGCACGCTCGCTACTGCGCTCGAATTTGCTCGCGAGCACCCACGCCTGCGTTTCAACGCAGTGGAACCAGGCTTCAATCCTGCCACAGCTCTCGGACGAGAGGCCAACGCTTTCGTACGCTTTCTTCTCAAATACGTCCTCACGCTACTTGCTCCCTTCATGAAGTACTGGAGCACCCCGAAGCAGGCTGCAAAGGTGATCACAAACGTGCTCATGAACCCATCACGGGCGACCGGGACCTACTACGACGACAAAGGCCAGCCAATGCTCCCGTCCGCGCTTGTTCGCGATCCCCGGTTCACCGCACGTGTCGTGAACGAAACACGCGATCTCTTGGAGACCCCTCGTGCGTGATGCGTTTGGGCAAGTGTATTTGCCTGGCATTTGAAATTAGCCTGTACGATCCCGTTCATCAGCAGCAACTCCTCGACCCAACGCCCCCAAACTCGAACGGACTTTTTCGCCAATTGAACCGGTCTCCAGCCAAGCCGACGTTGCTACAATCCCCCTTGATGTTCCTCGGTATCGAACACTTCGCCATTGCCTCCCCCAACCCTAAGCAACTCGCCGACTGGTACACCGCCAATCTGGAATTTGAAATCAGCTACGAGTACGCCGGCAACTACTTCATCGAAGCCTCAAACGGGGTCCTCATCGAAATCATTCCCGCCGAGGGCGACCGCGCCGCATCCACCATGCGCTCACCCGGCATGAGACATATCGCCATTCTCGTCCACGATTTTGATGGAGCGCAGCGCCAATTGGCCGCCCAAGGCGTCCAGTTTGAGGGCCAGCCCTACTCGAACCAGGGCAATCGACTCCTATTCTTCAAAGATCCGGACGGCAATCTTCTTCACCTCATCCAACGCGAAAAACCCATGCCTTCCGCTCGCACTCCCTCCGCCGGCTGATGGAGAGGGCTGCCAGACGCTTGCCGCCGGCGTGCCTGCCCCGGCCCGCTCTGGAACACAACGCTTGCTGAGACGAGTCTTTCGCGCCTTCCGCTACCCGGACTTCCGGTTGATGTGGTTCGGAGCCTGCGCCTCGAGCATCGGCACCTGGATGCAGATCCTCGCTCAGAGCTGGCTCGTATATCAGCTCTCCAAGTCCTCCGTCTACCTCGGTCTCGACACCTTCTTCGCCCAAATTCCCATTTTCTTCCTATCGCTTTTCGGCGGTGTCTTCGCCGATAGAAAAAGCCGCCGTGGACTGCTGCTCGCCTCCCAGTTCATCCAGCTCACGAGCGCCTTGGTTCTTGCGTTACTGTTCGGCACCCATGTTGTTCGCATCTGGCATATCCTCTGCCTCTCCTTCGTCACCGGCATCGCCCAATCCTTCGGCGGACCCGCCTATTCCGCGCTCATCCCAACGCTGGTCGATAAAGAAGACTTGCAAAATGCTATCGCCCTCAACTCCATTCAATTCAACCTGGCCCGCGTCGTCGGCCCTGCTCTCGGCGGCCTCGCCCTCGTCAAAGTGGGCGCCACCTGGTGCTTCCTGCTGAACGGTGTTTCCTTCCTCGCCGTAATCGGTTCGCTGCTGATGATCCACACCAGTTTCGTGCCCGTCAAAACCGAGCAGTCCGTCATCAAGAGCATGCGCGAAGGCATCCACTTCCTGCTCAAACGCGAAGGCATGATCAGCCTGGTCGCCCTCGCCTTTTTCGGAACTCTGCTCTCGTTTCCCCTGATCACATTTCTACCCGTCATGGCGCGCGACGTCTTTCACGGCGGTCCCAATGTCTTCACACTGTTTCTCTGCGTCTCCGGAGCCGGTTCCATTCTGGGCGCCTTGAGCGTAGCCGCCGGTGGACCTAAAGCCAATCAGGCTAAACGATCCGTCGCCGTCATGCTGCTGCTCGGCCTCCTGATGGTCGGCTTCGGACTGTCGCGAAATCTTGCGCTCAGCGCCATCCTGGTCTTCGCCGCCGGCGCTGCCATGATGATCGTCTTTGCGATCAATTCCTCGCTCGTCCAGATCTACACCACCGACGATATGCGCGGCCGGGTCATGAGTGTCTACAACGTTGCTTTTCGCGGCGGCATTCCTCTCGGCAGCCTCATCTCCGGTTTGCTCATCAAACAAGCCTCCGCCCCTGTCATCATGCTCGGCAATGGCGTACTCGCCGTCCTTCTCGCCATTTACTTCCTGCTCGCTGGCCGCAAAGTAACCCGCCTTTAGCTGCTATACTTTTCCCCAACCATGCGGAAACTACTGGCCCTCGCCATGCTTTGCGCCTGCATTGCGTGCGCACAAACTGCCGGTCTCAGCGGCATCTGGAAAGCGGATTTACAGAAAAGCAAGCTCGGTAGTCCGCCCGGAGCACCGCCGCCCTCAAACTATCTAGTCCTCATCGAACAGAAAACCGCTGTCTTCAACCAGCGCACCAAGGAAGAAGCTCCGCAGATCGTGGAAACGACTGCTATCTGGGGCCAGCGCGGCGAACAGCGCTCCGTTCTCACCGTCTTCAACAACGGCAAACCAATTGTCCGGCCCTATCAAGGCGTTCCCACACGCCTCACTGCCTCGGTCCAAGGTGACACCCTCACCATCACGGGCGAGGTCTCCGGCCGCCCGAACATCTTCAAGCGCGTTTACACGCTTTCAGCCGACAAACAAACGCTGACGGTTGAGATCCTCAACACGAATGAGGGCAAGGAGACGGCCTCAACAGTCGTTCTGTCAAAGCAGCCGGATTCCGCTGCCGCACCCCTGCATGAACCCGAAGAACTGGCCCAGACACATTTCAAGAACGTGAAAACAGCTTCGCTGAAAGTCTTGCCGGAATCGGAGTTCATCAATCAGATGCGCTACATTGCCTGGTCGCTCAATCGCGACTGCGAATTCTGCCACGTCGCTCACAAATTCGATTCCGATGACAAAGAAGAAAAACGCACCGCGCGCAAAATGATCGATATGGTGGCAGCCATCGATCAGAACAACTTCGATAATAAGCCGGAGGTCCGCTGCTTTACCTGCCACGAAGGCCATGCCCACCCGCTATCGCATCCGCAATTTCCGGAAGAGGCTGCGGCCGAACACGCTGCTCTGCCTCCTGCTCCTGCGTCAGCCCACTAGCTACTAACCGCAAAACAGCGCCACGTGTTTACAGCAGCTTGCAGAGCCATGAGCGAAGCGATTGGAGTCTATGGAATCTCCACCAGACCGCGTCTTCAACGGAGTGGTTTGGCATTGCTATTTTGCGCCTGATAGTAGCGAGCCAACCCGTATACTGGGACAGGTCGAAGCAATTTTGCTTTCGGCCGTCTGGCTGTCGTGTCTAGGTTCGACCGCTTGCTCCCTCACCCCATACCTGGCATTCAAGATTTGGAGCAAAGCATGTCATTCAAGAGCGGCGATCGAGCTCGCGCCGATAAACATTCCAAGAAACGCCGCGTTCGGCGTAGCCAAATGCGGCTACTCCGCAAGGTGTCTACGCCAACGGTGGTAAAGCCGCGCGCCGAACAGTCCTCTGACGCGGGAGACGCAGTCAAAGAATAATCAAATCAACTCGCCGTTCGAGCCGCACTCCCGGTCGACGCTGCTGCCGTGTTGCGGAACCCTCTACCGGATACCGCCATCTTCGGTTTGTTCCCGCGCGCATTTATATCGTCCGGCCTGCTTGCTTCCCGCGCTGCCTGTATTTCTTCCTCAGTGCGCAAGTCCGGTTCCGACACTTTCACCTTCATCTTCGCTCGCGCTACCTGCCGTTTATGCCGCTTTTCTAATCGCTTGTCCATACTTCACACTACAACGTTCGGCCCTCTCCGCGCATGGTCATAAATACCGTCTTTCATTCCTTTCGCTTCTCCCCAACTCATTCCCGTGTCTCAACCGTCAACCCACTTCCCGGCATCGGGAGAATACCCGAACCGCTCTCTCCAAACACCCCGTGAGCCTGCTCTAAACTATTGACAATAAAGCAATAGATTTATTTTCATTTAGCTGTGATCATCCGTCCGGCGCACCCCTCCTGCCGCTACCAATTATTACCGCCGATTCCCTTTATGGACGGTAAAAACTCTGACCCATCCATGCCGCGGCGCGCTAATTCGGACCATGTTTGCCCCCCTCCGTAGAATAGAAAATATGCCAATCAAGGTTGCTATCAACGGCTTCGGTCGTATCGGGCGAAATGTTGTCCGAGCGGGACTGCATAATCCGCAAGTCGAATTTGTCGCCGCGAACGATCTCACCGATACCAAAACGCTTGCTCATCTTCTAAAGTACGATTCGATTCTCGGCCAGCTCGACGAAGACGTAAAAGCCGACGGCGACAGTGTCGTTGTAGGCGGCAAGAAGATCAAAATTTTCGCCATTAAAGACCCGGCCGAGATTGACTGGTCGAGTCTGGGCGCGCAAGTCGTAGTGGAATCAACCGGGCGCTTTACCGATGCCGCCGATGCGAAGAAACACCTGCGCGGGTCGGTCAAAAAAGTCATCATTTCAGCGCCCGCCAAGGGCGAAGATGTGACCATTGTGCTCGGTGTGAACGACAACATGTACGATCCGGCCAAACACACCATCCTCTCGAACGCGTCCTGCACCACGAACTGCCTGGCCCCGCTCGTCAAAGTGCTGCACGATTCCTTCGGCATCGAAAAGGGTTCGATGACGACGATTCACAGCTACACCAACGACCAGAGCATCCTCGATTTTCCACACAAAGATCTGCGTCGCGCACGTGCCGCGGCGTTGAACATGATTCCGACGACCACCGGCGCGGCCAAAGCCATCGGATTGGTGGTTCCGGAGCTCAAAGGCAAGCTCGATGGCTATTCCATGCGCGTGCCCACGCCCGATGTTTCGGTAGTAGATTTCGTGGCTGTGCTCAAGCGGGACACGACGAACGAAGAAGTGAACACTGCTCTCAAGACCGCCGCCGACGGGCCTTTAAAGGGCATTCTTTCCTATACCGACGACCCCGTTGTCTCGACCGACATGCTGCGTAATCCGCACAGTTCGATTGTCGATCTCGAACTCACGAAAGTGCTCGGCGGCAACCTGGTGAAAGTAGTTTCCTGGTACGACAACGAGTGGGGTTATTCCAGCCGCATTGTCGACCTGGTCGCCTTTATCGGCCAAAAAGGACTTTAACGTCTAGCCCTTCAAAGTCCGAATCACCGCGTCCGTAAATTCTTCCGCGGACGCGGTCCCTCCCACATCTCCCGTCAGGTGCTTGCCTTCGCGATACACGCTCTCAATCGCGCTCTGCAGTTTGTGCGCCCCTTCGGTCTCCCCCAGGTGAATCAGCATCATCACGGCCGAAAGCATCAGCGCGGTGGGGTTCGCTTTTCCCTGTCCCGCAATATCGGGCGCACTGCCATGGACTGCTTCGAAAACGGCATGACGCTCGCCCATGTTGGCGCCCGGCACAATGCCGAGCCCTCCCACTAATCCCGCCGCGAGATCGGAAACAATATCGCCATAAAGGTTCGGCAGCAGCAGTACATCGAACGTCTCCGGCCGCATCACCAGCTGCATCGAAGCGTTGTCAACAATCAATTCTTTGTACAGGATTTCCGGGAAGTGGGCAGCGGTCTCGCGGCAGCATCTCAGAAACAAACCATCCGCCAGCTTCATAATATTCGCCTTGTGAATCGCCACTACCTCTTTGCGCTTGTTCGTTCGCGCGTAATTGAAGGCGTAACGCGCAATGCGCTCGGAGGCAGTCCGCGTGATCACCTTCAAACTGGTGACCACGTCTTTTACAATCTCGTGCTCGAGTCCGGAATAAAGATCCTCCGTATTTTCGCGGAAAATCACCATGTCAATGACGGTTCCGCTGAAGCGCGATTGAATGCCGGGCAGCGTGCGCACCGGACGCACGTTGGCGAACAGATCGAGTGCCTTGCGGAGCGCCACGTTCACGCTTTGAAAACCACCCGCAATAGGCGTTGTGACGGGGCCTTTCAGTCCCACTTTCGTTTCGTTGAGAGAATCAAGCACGTACTGCGGCAGCGTTTTACCGGACTCCTGAATAATGGCTTCATTCAGTTCCACGCGGCGCCAGCGAATGTCGACTCCCGTTGTCTCGACGGCGCGAATGGTTTTCTGTACGACTTCCGGGCCGATTCCATCACCGGGAATCAGGGTACAAATATGGGGCACAGTTCCGATTCTAGGCGGTCGCGCAAGAATGAGAGTTATGCCTCGCATCGAACGGGCGCTGCTTAGCGTCACCGACAAAACAGGTCTGCTTCCCTTTGCCTCGCGCTTGCACGAAATGGGTATTGAGCTGATCTCTACTGGCGGCACCGCGAAACTGCTACGCGAGAACCATATTCCTGTGCGCGAAGTTTCCGAAATTACCGAATTTCCAGAGATGCTCGATGGCCGCGTCAAGACCATTCACCCGCGCATCGCCGGCGGTATCCTGGCCATTCGCTCCAATGCGGAGCACATGAAGGCGCTCGAAACGCACGGCATTCCGCCGATCCAGTTGGTGGTCGTCAATCTGTATGCCTTCGAAAAGTATTCCGAGCAGCCTGGTATCACGCGCGAAATGCTTATCGAGAACATCGACATCGGCGGACCGACCATGATCCGGGCAGCCGCGAAGAATTTTCAGGACGTCGCGGTGCTGGTTGCACCCGATCAGTACGAAGCGGTGTTGCGCGAGATGGCAGAGCTCGGCGGCATTCTTGGCCCCGCTACCCATTGGAAACTGGCTCAGCAGGCCTTTTCGCATACCGCCGACTACGACACCGCGGTTTCCAACCGGCTGCTGCAGATCGATGCGGTGGGGGCAACCGCCGATGGCGTGGATCTGCCGGCGCGCCTGCAGTTCTCCGCCGAGCGCACCGCGGTGCTCCGCTATGGAGAAAATCCGCACCAGCAAGCCGCGCTCTATCGCAGCGGGCACACCGGTATCGCCGGCGCTGAGCAGCTGCATGGCAAAGAGCTCTCCTACAACAATCTGGTCGATCTCGATGCAGCCTGGCAGCTTGTGCAGGAGTTCGATGGTAATGCCGCAGCCATTATCAAGCACACTAATCCTTGCGGCTGCGCGGAACAATCGTCGCAGGTCGACGCCTATCGGAAGGCGCTCGAAGCCGATCCCATTTCCGCTTTCGGCGGCGTGGTGGCCTTCAACCGCGAACTCGACGAAGAAGCTGCGTCTGAAGTAGCCAGGCTGTTTGTGGAGGCGATTGCTGCGCCTGCTTTCTCCGCATCCGCGCTCGCAATTTTGACCCGGAAGAAAAATCTACGCCTGGTCAAAGTGGCGCCCACCAGGAAGCCCGAATTCGTGATTAAATCGATTTCCGGCGGCCTGCTCGCCCAAACGGCCGACCGCGCACAGCTCAATCCCGCGGAACTCCAGATCCGCAGCAAACGAGAGCCTACTCCGGATGAAATGAAGGCGCTTTTATTCGGCTGGAAAGTGGCGAAACACGTGAAGTCGAATGCGATTGTCTATGCGCGTCCAGGGCAAACGATTTCGGTGGGCGCGGGACAGATGAGTCGTGTGGATAGCGTGAAAGTAGGCGCTATGAAAGCCGTGTTGCCGCTTGCTGGAACGGTCCTCGCTTCCGATGCCTTCTTTCCATTTCCAGATGGCGTGGAGCAAGCCGCTCAGCACGGCATTACCGCTGTGATCGAGCCGGGCGGCTCTGTGAAAGATGACGAAGTCATCGCCGCCGCCGACCGCTTGAACCTCGCGGTGGTATTTACCGGCATGCGACACTTCCGCCACTAGTGGAGTGTCGCGATGAAAAACGTTACCACGCGATGCAATTCCGGTCGCTCCGCTCGCGGCTCTGAAGCAGCATATTTTTCGAAGCCATGGGCGAAGCGATTGGAGTTCTTTACCTCAGTATCAAACGAAATGGTTGCGACACCCCACTAGTAATTTAGTGAACGCCGAAGAGATGTAACAGGATAAAGAGCGAGCCTGAAAAAATCGCAGCGCCCAGCAGCACGCATACTGGCAGCGTAAGAACCCATGCCAGGATGATGTTACGCAGCGTATCCGCCTGCAGGCCCGAGCGGTTGGCAAACATTGTACCCGCCACGCCCGAAGATAGAACGTGGGTGGTGCTGACCGGTAGTCCGAACCAGTCGGCGAGTCCGATCGTCCCCATCGCCACCAATTCGGCCGAAGCGCCCTGCCCGTAATTGAGATGTTCTTTGCCAATCTTTTCACCCACCGTAACCACGATCCGTTTCCAGCCGATCATGGTGCCGAAACCGAGAAAGCAGGCCACCGCCACCTTCACCCAGCCCGGAATATACTTGGTTTCTTTGTCGAGCTTTTTGTCATAATCGCCCAGATCTTTGACGAGCGCAGGATCGGCGATTTTCTTGCTCTTCAGGAGCTTGGCGCTGGTGGCGCTCATCAGGTAGATCTTGCTGCGAAACTCACGGCGCGCGTCTGTGGACAGATCGGTGTAGCTGGTTTTGCCCTGCAGGTCGGTCTCGATCTGATGATTGAGTCCGGCCGCGGCATTGAAGGTTTGGGGAGTTGCGACGCTCTTGGACTTCAGGAAGTCCGAAAGTTCGTCGGTGGCTTCCTTGCCATGCAGCGGATTCGGCCCCAGCTTATCGAGCGCAGGAGCCACCTTGTGGGAGTCCTGCACAATGGCCTGAATGTCGGAAGCTTTCGCGGCAGGATTGAGGGCAAATTGTGCCGGGAGAATCCCAACCAGAATAAGAACGACTAAACCCATACCTTTCTGACCGTCGTTCGAACCGTGGAAGAAGCTCACGCCCGTGCAAGTCAGCATCAGCAGACCGCGCACCCAGGGTGGCGGCGGTTTGTTGCCCTCGGGCGGCTGGTACAGCTCCGGACGCTTGATGAGTGCTTTGAAAATCAGCAGTAAGAGACCTGCTCCAACAAAGCCGATGATGGGCGAAATCAAAAGCGACGCGAACACTTCCTGCACCTTGCCCCAGTTGACGCCATCGCCGAAGACATGCCCCGGAGTCATGAGCGAGTTGGCCAGCCCGACGCCCATGATGGCGCCGATCAGGGTATGGGAACTAGAGGCAGGCAGCCCCAGATACCAGGTGCCCAGGTTCCAGATCATGGCCGAGATCAGCAGCGAGAAGACCATAGCAAAGCCCGCGCCTGAGCCGACATTCAAAACGAGCTCAACCGGCAGCAGCGCGACGATGCTGAAAGCCACTGCGCCATTCGAAGACAGAACTCCCAGTAAATTCCAGATGCCCGACCAGACCACGGCTACAGTGGGCTTCAGCGTGTGTGTGTAGATGACCGTGGCGACGGCATTCGCGGTGTCGTGAAAACCGTTTACCATCTCGAAGCCAAAAGCCAGGGCCAGGGCCAGCAACAGAAAGATAGCGCTGCTAACAGGTAGGGTCTCGCCGAATAGGTGCAAAGGTTCTCCTCGGGGCTGAGCGAGTGACAAGGCTCAGTCCGTTAGCATAGGAAACCGAGGTTACAGGCGAGTGAATCGTCTGGAGTTTGGGTAATGGTCTGAAGCTTTTTACGGCGCTAAACTAAGAAGGAATTGCCGTGGGAGCAAACTCGATGACAGTTACGACCGAGTTGGAATGGGGCGATGTGCAGGTGTTCCGCCCGAACGATCCGGCAGATGCAGACGCGGCGTTCGAGCGTGTATGGGAAATGAATCCCGATGCCGCGATTGAACAGACTGCCGAGGGAGACATCCTGATTATGCCGCCAGCTGGGGGAGAAAGCGGAAACCAGAGCGAAGAGGCATGCTGGCAGTTGGGCGCCTGGGCGAGACGCGACGGCACGGGTAAGGTCTTCGACTCGAGTACGACGTTCCGATTACCGAATGGAGCCAAGCGTTCGCCCGATGCGGCCTGGGTGAGCAAAGAACGAATCCGTGCTTTGCCGCGCGAGACGCGTAAGGAATTTCTGCCCTTCGCGCCCGAGTTTGCGGTCGAAGTTCGGTCCCCAAGCGACCGGCGAAAACAACAGCGCGAAAAGTGCCTGGAATATGTCGCGAACGGCACGCTGGAGGCTTGGCTGATCGATCCGAAGAAGAGATCGGTCGACCTCTTTCTGACCGACGGCAGCGTGATCGAACTGTCGAACGCGGAAAGTGTGACAAGCCGCCACTGGCCTTCTTTCACGATGGATTTGCGGCCGATCTGGGAGGGGTTGGATATCTGAAGGTAACGCACGCGGAAGAACTATGATGATCAAATCACTACGGTCGCTAACCCGCCTGCTGGTATCTGAGACAGTTCATCCGCCCCCCCCCCGGAGGAAATTCAGCTCGTAAGCCGTACCGGATACTGATCGTTCGCGCCAGCGCGCTCGGCGATACGCTGATGGTCACTCCCGCTATCCGTGAGTTCCACCGGCAGTATCCCCAAGCCGAAATCGACTTCCTGTCGTCAGCCGGAGGCGCCGAAATACTTGCCTCCAATCCGCACTTGTCCCGCATACTCGTGCTGCGCCACCGCAACCTGCCCTATTGCCTGTCGCTCGAAAAACAAAAGCTGGTGGACGAGATCCGTTCGCGCCAGTACGACGTAGTCGTGCTGCTCGAATCGGCTTCGCGCTACCGGCAGTTGCTGGAACTCGCCGGCATTTCTGAAATGCGCAGTTTCGCAACCGTTCCATTTATTCCCACGCTCCACAATATTGTGAACTATCTGCGCGTAAGTGGTTTAGAAGCAAGCACAGGCCGCGATTCCGCGCCACCATACGAAAGAGGCACTTCGGCAAACTTGGGCGCGGATCGCGAGTCCGTTGTGCGCGCGAGTTTCTTAGAAGAAGTCGCACCGAACATCAGTCTGGATATGCAACTGACCTCCTCCGCGGATGCCCTGCAGTCAGCAGAGGCTCTCCTCTACGGTTTGCCCAAACCGATCGTTGCAATTCATCCTGGCTATGGCCCGAGCAACAAGAAAAAGGACCAGGCAAATCGCTTGCGCGGCTGGAATCCGCAAAAGTTTGCTCGCGTCGCACAACAACTATCGTCGTCCGACGCATCCATTGTTTTGACTGGATCCGCCGACGATGTACCACTTTGCGAGTACGTTGCCCAAGAATCGTAGCCGGATACTGGCAGGCCAGACTACCATTTCGCAATTTGTCGCAGCGATCACCCTTTCCGACATGCTGATCTCGGTAGATTCCGCATCGGCCCATATCGCGGCTGCGGTAGGCACTCCGGTTGTCGTTCTGTGGGGGCCCGCTATCTTGAATCAGACGAGACCACTCTCATCTACTACGCCCATCGTCATTGTGCAAAATCCTGTTCCTTGCGCTCCCTGCTACGGGACACCGTTAATGAAGACCTGCAAACGGAATATTTGCATGGAGCAGATCGGGCCCGATGAGGTGGTTCGGCAGGCGATGAGACTGCTTCAAATGCGCAGCTTGCCTGTCCTTTCCTAAGAAACGTCGTGCGGTTCCGACCGGCAAATGGAGCCGACCATGTCTTCGGTCTCCGAACCAATATTCTAGGAGCCTTGCAGCAGAATCGAAACGAGATTTCGTTTGTGAAGTACAGGAAGTTTGAGCCGCAGTCCGTCTTTACCTCTGTGATTTCCAAGATCACGTACAAGAAGTGACTTTCAAGATTGCGTCTTGCTTTGCGGCGGGTGGATTGAAGCATTCGCCAGGCTCGACTAACCGTGTGACTAACTTCCAGGTTCAAACACGAGCGGCTACCCGACTCGGAACTCTCTGCTTAAAAGCGAACAAAGTTATTAAGGCAGACACGAGACAGCAAAAAGAGAACATGAGAAGTGCCGGGACGGTGCTGTGGGTCGTGTCGCGGATCTTGCCTACCAGGAATGGGCTGAGATAGCCGGCGAGGTTGCCGACGGAATTAATCCAGGCAATGCCGGCCGAGGCGGCGGTTCCCGAAAGCAGAGTCGTCGGAAGCGCCCAGAACGTGGAGTAAGAAGCGGCGATACTCGCGGTGGCGATGGAGATGGCGACGAAGCTGGCCACGCCTGAAATGCCGGGGATGGCGGACAACGCCATACCTACCGAACAGATGATGCTGGTCAGGGCGATGTGCCAGCGGCGTTCACCCGTTTTGTCCGAGTGGTGGCCGACGGCGACCATGACGATAGCGGCGAGCGCCCACGGGATGGCCGTGAGAAGGCCGATCCGAAAGGAATCTTTGGTGAGCGTCTCCTTCACGATTTGCGGAAGCCAGAAGCTGACACCATAATTCACCATCACCTGGCCGAAATAGACAAAACAGAGAAGCCAGACTTTCACGCTCCGAAAAGCGTCGACGAGGGTGTGATGACCAGGTGTTTCGAGGCGTTTGAGCGATTCCTCCTGCTCGAGATTTCGTTCGACAAGTTGCTTCTCCTCTTCGTTAAGCCAGCGGGCTTTGCGCGGAGAGTCTTGGAGGAAAAAGATTGTGGCGACACCTGCCAGCAGAGACGGAACAGCTTCGAAGAAGAACAGCCATTGCCAGCCGCGCAGGATAGCGGAGTGGGAGGTGGTCTCGAGAATCCAGCCGGAAACCGGACCGCCGATCACGCCGGAAAGGGGAATGGCGGTCATGAAAGCAGCGAGCATTTTGGCACGATAGCGGCGGGGATACCAGAAGGTGAGATAGAGAATAACGCCGGGGAAGAAACCGGACTCGACGACGCCGAGGAGAAAGCGAATCACGAAGAGCGATGTTGCGCCGGTGACGAACATCTGGCAGGCGGAAACGAATCCCCAGACCACCATGATGGGACCGAGCCAGAACTTCGCGCCGATCTTCTGGAGAGCCATGTTGCAGGGAATTTCGAAGAGAAAGTAACCGAGGAAAAAGATGCCTGCGCCCATACCATAGACAGCATCGCTTAGGCCTAGATCGCTTTGCATCTGGAGTTTGGCAAAGCCCACGTTGACGCGATCGACGTAGGCAAAAACGTAGCAGAGGAAGAGGAACGGAATCAAGCGCCAGGTGACTTTGGCGTAGACGGATTTCTCGAAGTTTTTATCGAAGTCGAGGTTAGAGGACACAGGCGGCTGCATTGATCATATGCCTGGGCATATGATAGTGTCCCGAGTGAGTTTCCACGGGGGAGGCGTTCATGCTACGCAGGGTAAAGCTGTTGATGCTGGCGGGTCTTGTTTTGCTAGGCCAGAGAGAAAGTTTCGGGCAGACGGCCGGGACGATCACCGGAGAAGTGAAAGATTCTTCGGGCGCGATGGTGACGGGAGCGACCGTCACGCTAACGGATCAGGCGACCAATGCAACGCGCGTGGCGACTACGAATACGGACGGGCTGTTCGTCTTTCCGACGCTCGTGCCGGGTAAGTACTCGCTGCAAGTAAAAATGAGCGGATTCAAATCGGAGTCGCAGCCGGACATCGATCTGCAGGTGCAGCAAACGGTGCGCTCGGATTTCACTCTGCAGCCCGGGCAAGTGAACGAATCGATTGTGGTGAGCGCGTCGGCGGAACAGCTCAATACGGACAACGCGACTGTTGGCACGGTGATCGAGAACAAGCGCATTGTGGAATTGCCGCTGAATGGGCGGGATTATCTGCAACTGGTGCAATTGAGTCCAAACGTGTCGGCGAGTTTCGGTTCGGCGCAGAGTTCGAACCGGCAGGGCGGCACGCGGGCCAATGAAAACCTGTCGATCGGCGGCCAACGATCCACGTTTAATCACTACACGCTCGATGGGATCGAAAACACCGATGTGAATTTCAATTTGTATTTGTTCCAGCCATCGATCGATGCCATTCAAGAGTTCAAAGTGCAGACGGGCGTTTACCCGGCCGAATTTGGACGGGAGGTGGCGCAGGTAAATGTATCGACGAAAAGCGGAGCGAATGAATATCACGCCACGCTATTCGAGTTTTTGCGCAACTCGAAGCTGGATGCCGCGCCGTATGCGTTTACCAGCACGCACTCGGCAAACCAGCCATTCAAATGGAATCAGTATGGCTTCACGCTGGGCGGCCCTTTATCTATTCCGAAACTGTTCAATGCCAAAGACCGGTTGTTCTTCCTCACAAATTTTGAAGGATTCAACGAGCGCCAGACGAGTAACAGCTTGTACAGCGTGCCGACGCTCGCAATGCGAAATGGGGATTTTTCTTCTGTGCTGTCGCGCTTGGGAGCGCAGCTGTACTCTCCAAACGGGCGGACGCGGAATGCGAACGGAACGTATAACGTAGCGGCGATTCCGGGCAACATCATTCAGCCGAGTTCTATTGCTCCACAAAGCTTGCAGGAATTGAACTATCTGCCGGTGCCGAACCAGCCGATTCCGGCGAACCAATCGCCATTGAATGATTATCTGTTGAATGCGAACAATCCGACGGATAAGGACCAATTCAATGTGCGGATCGACTGGGTAGAGAGCGCGAAATCGACGTGGTTTGGGCGGTATAGCTGGACGGATGAAACGTCATTTACTCCCACGCTGAGCCTGTCGGGAAACACACTGGCCACGAATGGCAAACAGTACATGATTGCCAACACACGTATTTTTACGCCGACTACAGTAAATGAGTTCCGGTTTGGGATTAACAGTTTTCATAACGCCGTTGCGCCGTTTCTGGCGTGCAAGCAGAACGTGGTGCAGCAACTCGGATTGCCCGGACTGGACACGAGTAATTGCCAGACCTGGGGCATTCCTCAAATGCGAAACCTGGGCGAGATCAGCGGCTGGGGTGATGATACAAATGGGCCGTACATTTTGAACGATGCGATCGGACAGGTGATCGACAATTTCTCGTGGATACGGGGCAAGCACGCGCTGCGGTTCGGCGGGGAAGTGCGGCGCGACCGGTATAACCAGTTAGGAAACGAGTTCCCGCGCGGCGCGTTCAGCTGGGGTTCGTCCTCGACGTCCAATCCGAACACCAACAGCGGAGGATATGGCTTTGCGAGTTACCTGCTAGGTTCGCCGACGGAAGTGGATGGCGCATATGGTATCGCCTTTGAGCAGTTGCGCGCGACGAGCCAGGCGTATTATTTTGACGATACGTGGCGGGCCAGGTCGAACCTGACCATCTCGATGGGGCTGCGCTATGAATTGACGCCGCCCTATGTGGACCGCAGCGGGCACGAGACGAATATCGATCTGCCGCTGTTCGTGGGAGCGGCGGGAGTAACGGCGCCGAATCTGCAGCCGACCGATGTGCGCTCGGGCACCGGGAACTATTACGCAGGGTTGCCATTCTTCTTTCCGGGCGTGCAGGTGGCGCGGGACGGACGGTTGGGAAGCAGGTTATATCAAACCGACTACACCAATATTGCGCCGCGGCTGGGAATCGCGTACACGCCAACAGCGACCTGGTCGATACGCGCTGGAGCGGGCTTGTTTTATGCGCAGGACAGCGGCAATTCGCTGTTCGATCTGGCGCGGACCTTGGGCGGCAAAAGCAACAACGTGAATAATAATCAGCCGTCTGCTTTACCCAGCTTGACTTGGACCAACTTTGTGACTCCGGGCGCAATTATCAACATTCCTAATCCGACTCTGTTCGGCGTGCTCTACGACGTGCAGACGCCGCGTGTGTTCCAGTATCTGTTCAACGTGGAGCATGAATTGTCGAAATCGATGTTGTTTGAAGCGGGTTATCTGGGTTCGTCGGGACGGCATTTGAGGGGTTTATATAACGCGAATGAAGCAACACCGGGTACAAGTTCTCTGCCGAGCCGGTTGCCTTTCTCGAACATCGGAATTATGCAGACGGTGCAGGGCGGCGGCAATTCGAGCTACAACAGCCTCGGACTAAAGCTGACGCGCCGCTTGTCTTCGGGGCTGACGTTGCTGGGTGCGTATACCTGGTCGAAGAGCATTGACGACGTAAGCGCAATCCGCGGACAGAGCGATACAATTTTTCCGCAGAACAGCCGGTGCCTGGCGTGCGACCGCGGGTTATCGGCGTTCAATGTGGGGCAGCGATTTGTGCTGTCGGCGTTGTACGAGTTGCCCTTTGGCGCAGGCAAGTCATTCCTGAATCGCGGTGGCGTGGTCAACGAACTGTTGGGGGGCTGGCAAATTGGATCGATTTACACGGTGCAGTCGGGGCTGCCGGGCTATCCATCGCCAGGGCCGGACCAATCGAACACAGGCGTGGGAAACAACCGGGATCGGCTGAATGCGACGGGCCTTTCGCAGAGCGTGGCGAATCCAAATCCGAACGGATGGTTCAACGTGAATGCGTTTTCGCTCGAGCCATTTGGAACGTTTGGCAATGCGGGGCGAAACACGATTACGTTTCCGGGGCGGAATGAATGGGACTTCTCGGCGATCAAGGATTTCCGGATTACGGAACGAGATGTTCTGCAGTTTCGATTCGAAGGATTCAACTTCGCAAACCATCCGAACTGGGGAAATCCGGGCACGCTGTGGGGGCAGAACGTGACGCCCTCATCGAGTTTTGGTGTGATAAGTAGTACGGCAGTGGCGATGCGGCAACTGCAGTTTGGTTTGAAGTATGTTTTTTAGAAGGAATCAATGACGCGGCGCAGTTTGCTGGAGTGGGCGGTGGTGCTGCCCGCCGGTGGTACGTTTCTGGCGGACTGGACACGGGCAGCGGCGCAGGGACATGCGCATGGGAACGGCGCGCCGCCGGAACCGGAACGGTTTCGCGACTACCGACCGCAATTTTTTCCGGCAAATGATTTTTCCGCGCTACAGCATTTCACGGAAATTCTGATACCAAGCGACGAGTCGCCTGGTGCGCGCGAAGCGTATTGCGCGTGTTTTATGGATTTTGTCCTGCAGGCAATGACGGGACATGCGCCGGATACGCAGGAGCAGTGGAGGAAAGCGCTGCGGGCGCTCGATGATGCGGGATTTCACCAGGCAGCGGCGGAGCGGCAGTTGGCGATTGTCGATGAGATTTCGCGGCCGGAACGCGAACCAGGGATGAAGCATCCCGCGTATTTTGCCTACCGGCTGATCAAACGGGAGAATGCCTTTGCGTTTTATACGGCGCGCGAGGGAATGATCGATAGTCTGGATTACCGGGGCAATTCGTACAACGTGACGTTTCCGGGTTGCAGTCATGCGGAACACCGGGTGTTGGCGGCGGATGAGCGTGGATAAGAAATACGATGCGATTGTGGTTGGGTCGGGCGCCTGCGGCGGCTGGGCGGCGATGGCGCTCGCGCAGGCAGGGATGCAGGTATTGATGCTCGAGGCGGGCAGCCCGATCAGCGCCGCTAAAGATTTCCACCACATTTTTCTTTATGAGCTGAAGTATCGGGGCCGGGGAGAGCCAGGGCTGTTGCGGCGGTATAGCGGCACGGAGCGCAATTACCGCATCATGATCGATAGCGCAGAGAATCCGTACACCACAGCTCCGGATACGAATTACCGGTGGGGACGGTCGCGGTGCCTGGGCGGACGCAGTTTGCACTGGGCGCGGGCCAGCGATCGCATGGCGGATTACGAGTTCAAGGCAGCTTCCCGAGACGGCTATGGTAAGGACTGGGCGTTGAGTTATGCCGACCTCGCGCCTTATTACGACCGGGTGGAGGGCTTCATCGGGGTAAGCGGGACGCGGGAGGGACTTGCGCAATTTCCCGATGGAAATTTTTTGCCGGGGATGCCGCTTAATTGTGCTGAAACGATTTTTACAGCTGCCTGTAAGAGCCTGGGCTGGCCAACGACACACCGACGACTCGCGCAACTAACGCAAGTGCACAATAACCGCCCGCCTTGCCACTACTGCGGCAATTGTGTGAATGGCTGTGACGTAGGGGCGATGTTCAGTACGATTTCGACGACACTGCCGCCCGCTATGAAGACGGGAAATCTCGAAGTGCGGACCGACAGCGTGGCGGCGGAAGTTCAGATGAATGGAGAGAACCGGGCGGAAGGCGTGCGGTATATCGAGCGGTTCACCAACAAATCCGTCGAGGTGAAGGCGAGCCATGTAATTCTGGCGGCATCGACGCTCGAGAACACACGCCTGCTGCTACTTTCGGCTAAGAGCGGTCTGGCAAATTCGAGCGGCACGTTGGGGCAATACATGATGGACCAGATCGGCGGCGGTGGAGTCACAGGCTTCCTGCCGAGGCTGAAGGGCGGCCCGAGCCGCCTCGATGACGGTAAGGCCGCGGGCATTACGATACCGAACCTGGTGAACATCGACCAGCGGACTGCGCGCAAGGATTTTATCCGCGGGTACGTGATCAATGCGACGGGCGGCCAGAGCGAATTTCCGATGTTTGCTGCGGCGCTGCCGGGCTATGGGTCGGCCTGGAAGAAAGAAGTAAAAAGCCGGTACGTAGCGCAGGCGCGAGTGTGGATTGCGGGCGGCGAGATGCTGGCTCGCAAAGAGAATTTCGTAGAACTCGATCCGGAGGTGAAGGATCACTGGGGGATTCCGGTTCTTAAAATCCATTTCACGCATAGCGACAACGATTACAAGTTGATGGCGCACTTTCAACAGAACGCCGAGGAACTGTTCCGGCGGGCGGGCGGCGAACCGATGAATGGGATGGGGCATGGCGGCCAGGTGGGATTTCCCGGCGCCCCTGGTTCACCGGATGCAGACGCGAATCGTGCGACCGCTGATTCCGATACTAGCCGGGGTGCGGCGCGCGAAGGAGAATCGCCGAAGGCCGGAGGTGGACCGAATCATCCGCCGCGGAAAGATGCCTTGGGCGGCGCGATTCATGAAGTGGGGACGGCACGAATGAGTGCGGATTCGAGAGATGGTGTGCTGAATTCGTTTTGCCAGACGCACGATGTGCCCAATCTATATGTGTTCGGCGGGAATGCGTTTCCGTCCACCGGTGATAAACATCCCACGCTGACGATGCTGGCGCTGACGGCGCGAGGTTGCGATCACCTGATCGAGACGGCGAAGAGGGCCTAGCGGTTTGCTCCGGTGGGGTCGAGCTTTACTGGTGGTTGTGGCGGCGAGTTGTGTGTGGGCGCAGACTCCGCAGCCCAGGAGACAGGGGGCGGAGAGGCTGCACGATTTTTTGGGTTTGGGTGCGCCGCCCGATGCAGCTGCGGCGGCTCGCGGAGAAAAGACCTTTTCGGCGAACTGCGCCTTTTGTCACGGCGCGAAGGCTACGGGTGGAGATACTGGCCCCGACCTGGTGCGATCGGCGCTGGTACTGCATGACGAGAAGGGCGAACTGATCGGGCCGGTGGTACACAAGGGGCGAACGGATCGGGGAATGCCGGCGTTCGCGGCGTTCAACGAATCAGAGCTCTATGATATTGCCGAGTTTCTGCACTTACGCGTGGAACTTACAGCAAATCGCGGCACTTACAAGTTATTAAACGTCGTGACGGGCGACGCCAAAGCCGGCGAGGCTTATTTTCGCGGCCCGGGCGGCTGTACGGGTTGTCACTCAGTAACGGGCGATCTGGCGCACATCGGATCGAAGATGAGTCCGGCCGATTTGCAGCAGGCGTTTCTGTATCCGGCGGCGCGGGGTTTTGGCGTGGCGGATCAACAGAACGTGAAGGTCAGGCTACCCGGTGGCGAAGAGATGCAGGGGCATTTGAAGTATCTGGATGATTTCCACGTTGGTTTCGAGGACGCCGAAGGTGAATTTCACTCGATGGCGCTGACTGACGGGACCAAGGTGGAACTGGAAGATAAGTTGATCGGCCATCGGAAGTTGCTGGATCGGTACACCGATGCGGACATGCACAACCTGACCGCTTACCTGGTGAGCTTGCAGTGAAGATCGTCTGGCTAGCGTTGCTTGCCTCCGGCCTGTTACTCGGGCAGTTACTGCCGCCGGGTAAGTTGTTGCAAGCGCCAACAGATACCTGGCCTACTTACAACGGCGACTATTCGGGAAAGCGTTTCAGTACGCTGCGACAGATCAACTCGGGCAATATCGGGTGGCTTGCGCCGAGCTGGATGTTTCGGGTATCGAATGTAGGCGCGCTGCGCGGGGTAGGAAGCCCGGAGATCAAGTCGACTCCGTTGATGGTGAAAGGGATTCTGTACTTTACGATTCCCGATCATGTCTATGCGATCGATGCGCGGACCGGTCTGGAAATCTGGCACTACGACTGGCAGGATCGCGGCGGGCATTTAATTGGCAATCGCGGCGTGGGTATGTATGGCGATTGGCTGTACTTCATGGCTCCGGATGGCTGGTTGATCTCGCTTCAAGCAAAGACTGGAAAAGAGCGGTGGCGGAAGAAAGTCGCGGATGAAAAACTGCAGTACTTCACTACCATGGCCCCGCTGGTGATAGGCAATCACATCATTGTCGGCGTGGGCGGCGATGCGATGGATGTGCCTGGATTTCTGGAAGCACGCGATCCGGAAACCGGCGATGTGCAGTGGCGTTGGAATTCGGAGCCCCGGGCAGGCGAAGCGGGTGCCGAAACGTGGCCCAATGAAACAGCGATGGAGCATGGCGGAGGCATGACCTGGTTGCCCGGCACGTACGATCCGGAGCTGAAGCTTTTGTATTGGGGCACAGGCAATCCGAACCCGGTGTACGCGGGGCAGGGGCGAAAAGGAAGTAATTTGTGGACCTGCTCGATCGTTGCGCTGAACCCGGAGACCGGCAAACTGGCCTGGTATTTCCAGGCTTCACCGCACGATACGCACGATTGGGACAACGTCGAGACGCCGGTGTTGTTCGATTCTGTGGTGGATGGACGTCCACGCAAGCTGCTAGCGCAGGCAGCGCGCAATGGCTACTTCTTTTTGCTCGACCGCGCCACCGGGAAGAATGTCGTTTCGAAGCCGTATGTGCCCTTGAACTGGTCGAAGGGCGTGGATAGCAGGGGGCAGCCGGTACCGGATCCGAAGAAAGCGCCGACGCCGGACGGTTCGCTGTTGACGATACCGGGGGGCGGCGGGACGAACTGGCTACCGCCGAGCTTCGATCCGGAGACAGGGCTGTTTTACGTAAATGCGACTCGCGGGTACAGCCTAACGTATTTGACAGACACAGACGAGCGACCGGAAGGTTATGGCGGATCCGGCCGCGCATTGTGGTCCGAGCACGTGCTGGAGGCGATTCAAGCGAAGACCGGTGAGATTGCCTGGAGCCATGCCTTTCACTCAGTAGGCGGCGGAGCCGGACTGGGCGGTCCGGGAATCTTGACGACGGCGGGTAAGCTGCTGTTCACGGGGGATCGTGCAGGGAATTTTGTGGCGTTCGACCCGGCCGCGGGTAAGATCTTGTGGCATTTTCCGGTGCTGACGACAGTAAGTAACGGGCCGGAGACTTACTCGCTCGATGGCAAGCAGTATGTGGTCGTGGGTGCAGGCGATACTTTGTTTGCGTTTTCCTTAGTGGGTGGTTAGCAAGTCCGCAGAATCCTACAAAACTACCCGTTCGATCCGTTGTCCGTATACGGCCTCCAGAGCGGTGCAAAATCAACTGCGAGGACCTAGCGTCACTTGATAAGGATGTCATAGACGTTATGCTCGCCAATCCAAAACCACACGCACTCGTCGGCCAGCCTGACAGCCAAAGCGCGCTATTCAGGGTCACCCGCGCTGACCAGATTTCCTGCCCATTGCGGTCGCCGAGTTTCTTGAATTGCAAAGGAAGGATGGTGCAGATTGTTTTTCAGCAAGGCGAATTGCTTATCAGCCTGTGAGCGGATGCCGGGAGACAAGGCGCGATAATCGTGCCAGAAATCCGCGTTCGCGCGGTGAACCATTACGCGGGCCGCTAGAGGGGTTGTGTGTTTCCGACTTTGTGATCGGCGAGGGCCCGATCGATCCGGTCATCAATGCGCCCGGCGTTGAGGTCCGCCTTAAGTTGGGCGTCGATAGGCTGTGGATGGTGTTGGTCCAACCACAGATACAGTTCTTCTATCTGGTGCGGCGTAAGCGAATCTATTGCGCGTTCAATTTCCTGTATGTTGGCTAAACGCATGGTCTCCCCCTTATTCTAGCGGCGAGATCACGACGGCGCGACAGAGCTTCAGATAGGGCGCAAGGGCATTTTCGGTGATCTGCCGCGCGGGCCGAGCTCGATGGCTTCCACACTAGATATCTTGCCGCCCTCAACGGTGAAGCGCAAGAGCGTGCGGACCTTGTGCCAGCCAGTGTGACCGCAGGCACCAGGGTTCATGTGGAGGAGGTTCAATTTCGGGTCGCGCTCCACTTTGAGGATGTGGGAATGACCGGAAAGGAACAGACCCGGCTGTTCGCGGAGGAGCGCTTGTTTCGCGCGGGGATCGTAGTGGCCGGGATGGCCGCCGATGTGGGTCATGTAGATTTTCAGGTCTTCGCAGGTCCAGGTGAGTTCTGCCGGTAGTTCGCTGCGAATCTCTGGGCCGTCGATGTTGCCGAAAACGCCGCGCACAGGTTTGAAGCGTTTGAGGTCGTCAAGTATTGTGACCGGTCCGAAGTCGCCGCAGTGCCAGAGTTCATCGCATTCGGCGAACCAGCTGAAAATGGCTTCGTCGAGGAAGCCGTGGGTATCGGAAAGCAGACCTATCCGCACGTCACAAGGCCCGGTACAGTGAAAGCGTACATAAAGGAACATGATCGGACATTTGCGGGGGACAGTTTTCGAGAAGCATCCGAATGCGGTAATTGTAGAAGCCGGTGGAGTGGGGTACGAGGTGCAGATCCCGATCTCGACCTATACGACGCTGCCCGACTTGGGCGGGGTCGTTTCGCTGCGGATTCACACCTATGTGCGGGAAGATGCGCTGGTGCTCTTCGGGTTTGCGACAAGCGAGGAGAAGACGGTTTTCGAGCGTTTGATTTCGGTAAGTGGGATTGGGCCGAAGCTGGCCGTGACTGTATTATCTGGATTGCCAACGGCAGACCTGGTCCAAGCAATACGCGGCGGGGATGTGGCGCAACTGGTGCGGATTCCCGGAGTCGGAAAGAAGACGGCGGAACGCATGGTGCTGGAATTGAAAGACAAGCTGGCAGCGATCAACCTGCCCGGCAAAGCGTCGGTCGCGGTGCAGTCAGCTAACGCCTGGTCGGCACTCGAGCAGGATGTTTTATCGGCCCTGCAGAATCTGGGGTGTTCGCAAATGGCGGCAGAACAGGCCGTACGAAAAGTGAATGAGCGAGGAGCGCCGGAACAGTTTGAGCCGTATTTTCGGGCGGCTATGGCACTGGTTCGCTAAGACAGGTACGTTAAGTTGAACGTGAATGGGTGATGCAGGGTTAGTATCGCGAAAATCGCAGGAAGAAGAACGCGAGTTCGAGGCGGCGCTGCGGCCGACGACGCTGTCCGATTTCGCGGGACAGCCGCATGTGCGTGAGCTACTCTCGATCGCCATTGAAGCGGCGCGGCAGCGCGGGGAAGCGATGGATCATGTGCTGCTGTGCGGGCCTCCAGGACTGGGAAAGACAACGCTAGCGGGGATTATCGCGCAGGAGTTGGGTGTTGCGATCAGCCAGACGGCGGGTCCGATCATTCAAAAGAAGCTGGATTTGACGGGCATTCTGAGCGGCGTGCAGGAACGGCAGGTTTTCTTCATCGATGAGATTCACCGGCTGATGCCGGATATCGAAGAGATTTTATACGCGGCGCTCGAAGATTTCCGGTTGGACATTCTGGTAGGAACAGGGCCTGGGGCAAGGACGCATTCGCTGCCGCTGCCCCGCTTCACAGCAGTCGGCGCAACAACAAAACAGGGATTGTTGAGCGCGCCGCTGCTGGGCCGTTTCGGCATTGTCCTGCGGCTGGAGCCGTACGACGAAGAGACGCTGGGCCGCATTGTGGAACGATCAGCCCGACTATTGGATGTGCCGATTGTGACAGAGGCGGCCCGCGAAATTGCGCGGCGCGGGCGCGGCACGCCACGCATTGCCAACCGGCTGCTACGGCGGGTGCGGGATTTTGCGCAGGTGCGGGCGAGTGGGCGGATCGATTCGGCAGTGGCAGCGGCAGCTTTGGATTTACTAAAGGTCGACCGTTATGGGTTGGACCTGGTGGATCAGAAGATCATGTTGACCGTGATGGTGAAGTATGGCGGCGGCCCGGTGGGGCTCAGCACGATTGCGGCATCGATCGATGAGCAGACAGACACGATCGAGGAGGTGTATGAACCTTACCTGATGCAGCTCGGATTCCTGGACCGCACGCCACGCGGGCGGGTAGCGACAGAACGGGCGTTCGAGTATTTCGGCGTTGCGCGGAAGGCGCGATTCGGGGCGCAGGAGGGATTGTTCTGAAGTTTGAATAAGAAGGCGTATTTGTCGCTGGGCTCGAATCTGGGAGATCGAGCGGCGCATTTAGAAGCGGCGCTGGTGGCGTTAAATGAGGCCGGAGTGCGAGTGATCGCAAAATCGCCTGTGTACGAGACGGAGCCGCAGGACGTAACGAAGCAGCCGTGGTTTTTGAACCTGGTGGTGGAAGTAGCGACGAGTTGCTTTCCGGTGCAGTTACTGGCAGTGCTGCAGCGAGTAGAGCGGGAGATGGGAAGGACGCGGGTGGGGGAAGTGCGACGCGGGCCGCGTGTGATCGATATCGACATCCTATTGTTTGCACGCGTTGTGATGAACACGTCCCGCTTGACGATCCCGCATGTGCGCATGAGTGAACGTCGATTCGTACTGCAGCCTTTGTTGGACCTCTCGCCAGACGAGCGGGATCCGCAGACTGGGGAGCGATGGCGCGGTTCTCTGGAAAGGCTTAAGGGGCAGGCACTGCGGCGCGTTACGGATGGGAAAGATCGAGATGAGTGATAGAGGTTGGCGTGGGCACGTTTGTCAAGAGGATCGCCAGGTCTCGCTTGATGTTGAGCAGCTTGGCGCGGAAATCGTAGAGCATGGCCTGGCGATCGTCGAGGTCTCCGATGGAGAGTTTACGATCTTCTGATGGCATGCTGGTCATGCGAAGGATTTTATCTTTTCCTTTGGCGGAATCCGGGTTGGGAATGCGGCCCACTTGAACCCAACTTGCGATTAAGCGCTGCTTGCGGGTGAGTCCCTGCTGTTCGTTGGGGGCGGCGCTGTTCATGAATTTACGTACGATTTCCGGGTAAACATTGTTTTCGTGAGCAGGACGTCCGAAGAGGTCGGCGAGCATGTTGGACGGAATTTGGAGAGCCTGGGAACCGCCTTTGGAGCGACGCAGGCCAGCCACTGAGAGCGTAGTTATGATTCCACCACCCACAATGCCGGTCACATTCGAGGCGTGCCCTTCCCCGACCAGACCGAGACTCGCGCTGGCGGTGCCCAGACTGCCGCCGACGGCCAAACTAGCCAGATTGAGCAGGTTGATCTCGCGTGCGCGGCGGGCCACGAGATAGTTTTGCAGTTCGCGAATTTCGGCGATCTCACCGTCAATTTGTCCGGATGTCGCATCGACTTGAAGCGAAGCCGCAGTGACATCCTGCAGCAGTTCCTGACGAATCATGGTGGCTTCGGTGGGTCTAACCGGGTTAGCGGCCTCTTTGGCCAGCCAGTCGAAAAGGGGTTGCAGCCCTGCCGCCAGAGCCACCTCGCGAGCGCTCAATGGCAGTTCGTCTGTCGAGATGAATTTTGGCCTCTCCTGCGCGGCCAAGCCGGCAATGCTCGAAAACAACAGGACGAGTGAAAGCGCGATACGCAGCGGTGTTTGGAACATGCGGCCAGTTTACTGAAGGGCTTCTTATATGCTTCTTTCGGAGGAACTTTGTCCGGTATGAAGAGGTGGACGCGCCGGGAATGGCTGGTAACTGCGTCGGCAGCGGGAGCAGCGGCAAAAGGTTTGGCGGAAAGCGGCACGACCTCGCAAGACGATTTAGTGCTCTGGTATGAAAAGCAGGCGGCGCAGTGGGTGGATGCTCTGCCGATCGGGAATGGACGCCTCGGGGCAATGATGTTCGGCGGAGGCGAAACCGGGACCGCAACAGACGAACTGCTGCAGCTGAACGAAGATACGTTCTGGTCGGGCCAGCCGAAAGATGGGAACAATCGGGATGCCAAGCAGTACTTAAGTCAGATCCGCCACGCTGTTTTAGACCAGCAGGATTATCACGCCGCGGACCAGCTGTGCAAGAAGATGCAAGGCTTGTTTGCAGAGGCCTATCAGCCGTTAGGGAATTTAAGACTGCACTTTGAACATGCCGGCGAAGTGAGTGACTACCGGCGAGAGTTGGATCTCGATACAGCCTGTGCGAAGGTGAGCTACCGGATAGGACAGGTGCGGTTTGAGCGCACGGCGTTCGCCTCCGCGCCCGACCAGGCGCTGGTATTACAAGTGAGCGCAAACGGGGCGCATCTTTTGAGCGGCACGATTTCAATGGATGGGCCGTTGCACAAGAATGTGAAAGTCGTAGGCCATAACCGGCTGGCTTTGACGAGTAAAGCGGCCGAGCATATTGCGGGCGCGGGGCACCCAGGAAGCGAAAAGCCGGTGCGTCATTCAGATGTCTTGGGCGAAGGAATGTACGGCGCGGCGATGCTCGAAGCGTCGGCTGAGGGCGGCAGTATAACGACACAGGGCAATACTCTGGCATTCGATAAGGCGACCACTGTGACGATTGTCTTGAGTGCCGCTACCGGATTCCGCGGGTTTGCCGAGAAGCCGGATACTCCAGCGGAAGCTGTGATTGCGGCGGCACAGCGCAAGCTGGATGCCTGCGCCCGGAAGCCGTTTAGCGCGTTGCGTTCGGCACATCTTGCCGACTATCAACCGCTGTTCCGGCGCGTTTCGTTGCGTTTGGGACCTGCTGCCGGCGAGTCAAAACAGAAAGCGACCGATGTGCGGCTGGCAGGTTTTGCCGCGTCGCCCGACGTTTCGCTGCTGGCGCTCTATTTTCAGTACGGACGTTATCTCTTGATCAGCAGTTCGCGGCCAGGTACGCAGCCGGCGAATCTGCAGGGTATTTGGAATGCGGAGGTAACGCCGCCGTGGAGTTCGAACTGGACTTCGAACATCAACGTGCAGATGAATTACTGGCCGGCGGAGACTTGCGCCTTGAGTGACTGTGCCGCGCCGCTGCTGGCGTTTGTCGGCGATATGAGCAAAACGGGTATTCGAGCGGCTGAAGAGACCTATGGGTTGCCGGGTTGGGTAGCGCATCACAACATTGATTTGTGGCGGGCGGCCAATCCGGTAGGTGAAGGCGTCGGCGCGCCGACGTGGGCCAACTGGGGGATGAGCGGCCCGTGGCTGTGTGAGCACCTTTACGAGCATTACCTGTTTACCCGTGATCGAACCTTTCTGCGCGAGCGGGCGTATCCGGTGATGAAAGGCTCGGCAGAATTTTATCTGGCTTGGCTGATCGAGGATAAACAGGGGCGTTTGACCACCTGCCCTTCGTTCTCAACGGAGAACGATTTCATGGCGCCCGATGGAAAGAAGGCGATGACCAGCGCAGGCTGCACGATGGACATGGCGCTGGCCCGAGAGTTGTTCGCAAATTGCCGGGCGGCGGCGCGCGAATTGGGGGTAGACGAAGAGTTTGCCGCGAAGCTGGAGGCGGCTACCAAGCGGTTGATCCCTTACCAGGTCGGCAAGTATGGGCAGCTGCAAGAGTGGTCGGTTGATTTCGAAGAGAGTACGCCGGGGCAGCGCCATATGTCGCACATGTATCCGCTGTATCCAGGCAATCAGATTACGCTGCGAGGCACGCCAGCACTGGCGAAAGCGGCGCGTGTCTCGTTAGAGCGGCGGCTGGCGAATGGCGGAGCGTATACAGGATGGAGCCGGGCGTGGGCGATCAACTTCTGGGCACGGCTGGCGGATGGAGATAAGGCTTGGGAATCGCTTTCGATGCTCATGCAGCACAGCACCAATCAGAATCTGTTCGACACGCATCCGGCGAGGCACGGCGCAATTTTTCAAATCGACGGAAATTTTGGGACAACGGCTGCGATAGCGGAAATGCTGCTGCAGAGCCACAGCGAATCAATCAATTTACTGCCTGCTTTGCCGACTGTCTGGAGCGAAGGACGCGTTGCTGGATTGAGAGCGCGGGGCGGAATAGGAGTGGATTTGAGCTGGTCGGGCGGCAAGGCGACGGAATGTATTTTGCGACCCGACTTCACAGCCGAATACCGAATCCGTGCACCGCGAGGGCAGAAAGTAGTGCAGGTTTCAGGAGGGGTCAAAGCACACTATGAGCCGGACGGGGTGGGTTCACTCAAGCTGAACAAGGGGCGCGTTTACCGGCTCCGCTTCTCGGAGTCGGTATAAAGCAGGGGCGACTCAGTATCGCCCCTGCTCTTCCGTCGTTTTCAGGCGTGCGCTTTTTCGCGGACCTGAGTACGGGCATACTCTTCAAGCTTGCGGGCATCGGCGTTGAATTTGCGGATGCCTTCAGCCAGTTTGTCAGTGCCCATAGGATCCTCGTTATGCAGCCAGCGGAAACTCTTCTCGTCGAGATGAATCTTCTCTTCCTTATGGGCGGCAGCCTTCTCCGGACTTAATGCACGGGGAATTTCGCCGTTCGTTTTCTGCATTTCTTCGAGCAGGTCAGGGCTGATGGTAAGAAGGTCGCAGCCAGCCAAGTGGGTGATCTGATCAACTTTGCGAAAACTGGCCCCCATGACTTGCGTCTTGTAGCCGTAATTCTTGAAATAGTTGTAGATGCGGGTGACGCTCGCGACGCCTTGGTCTTGATCGATCGGAATGTCTTTGCCGCCGTTTTCTTTCTTGTAATAGTCGTAAATACGGCCGACGAACGGCGAGATCAGGGTGACGCCGGCTTCGGCGCACGCCACAGCCTGAGCAAAGCTGAACAGGAGGGTCAGATTGCAGTGAATCCCTTCTTTTTCCAGCTGTTCCGCCGCCCGGATGCCTTCCCAGGTGCTGGCGATCTTGATTAAGATGCGCGCGCGCGGGGTCTTACCGTTTTCGTATAGGCTGATCAGGTGGCGCGCTTTGTCGAGGGTTCCTTGCGTATCGAAGCTCAGCGAGGCATCTACCTCGGTTGAGACGCGGCCCGGAATGACTTTTAGGATCTCCCGCCCGAAACTGACGAAGAGACCGTCCATAAAAGCTTCGGATTGCTTCTTGTTATCGCCTCCTTCTTTGTCGGCGTGTTCAATGGCTTCTTCAACCAGGTGGTGATACTCGGGACGTTGAGCGGCGGCGAGCAGCAGAGAAGGGTTGGTGGTGGCGTCTTGAGGCTTCAGACGTTCGATAGCTTTAAAGTCGCCCGTATCGGCGACAACGGTGGTGTATTTTTTGAGCGATTCGAGCACTGTCATGGGACTGATACTCCTATCTTAAGAGATGGATGTGGGTGCCTCGAACGTAGCAGATTTTTTGACGGTTAGAAAGGGCGAGTAGGGGAGACTGGAAGCAGGGATCTGTAAGAAAAATGGCTAAGAGGTTGATTCTACTTACATTGCTCAGGGTAATGGGAACGGCCGGCGAATCAGGGGGGGATGTTCCCAAGCCGCCGGGTCTTGTTCTCAGCGCCTACGTAAAAGCAGTGGGCGGCGAAGCGGCAGTAAACGGTATCGAAACACGGGAAGTGGAAGCGAAGGGACGAGGACGGGAAAAGCTGATCTATTACTGGCAGAAACCAGACAAAGTACTGCTCATGGAGGGCAAGAAAAAGACGGGCTGGGACGGAGGCAGCGGCTGGATGCTTTCCAGCAAGAAAAAAGTGTCGAAGCTGCCCAAAGGCGCGCAACGTCCGCTGCAAATCGACGCCAATCCGCTGCGCTATGTGCAACTGAAGCAACTGTATCCTGAAGCCGAAGCGGCAGCGCCGGAAACATTGGATGGTACGAAGATGAATGTAATTGTCGCAGCGAATGACCGGGGTGAAACCAAATTTTATTTCGATGCCGGCACGCACTTGCTGGCGCGCATTGAAGAGACGGGCGACACCTCGGCCTACTTCAAGCACACAATCGATTTCAGCGATTACCAGGACACGGGAGGCGTGAAGTTTCCGTTTACGATCACACACACATCCACTGAGCCAGATGCAAAAGAACTGGAGATCAAGGTTTCGAAGGTAACACAGAACGTGCCAATCCCGCCGCAGGTATTTGTCAAACCAACCGAGCATCCAGTGGTGCTAGGGGGGAAATAACACTTGGTCTCGGCGTGAACTCGGGAATCATTACGGCTATGCGCGAATTTGCATACGGTTTACACCGTACTCGGCTCAACCGTGTCGTATATATTCGTGATAGTGGACAGTACAATTCCGAAGATGCTTGAAGCGGGTGTGGAGTGAACAAGTTTCCCAATTCGATTGGTGTTGATCGAAATTTCGAAAGTGACGCTAACGCCCTCTGCGAGCTCCACTGCCTTCCTTATCCGTTTGAAGATCTAAAGGGTTTGAGTCTGCGGTGAATGCCCGGCAGCGCGTGAGACTATTTTGGGAGCACTATCTTGTTGCGCCATTCGCGGAGAGTCTATGGAATTGAGTTTCAGGTGCTGAAAGCTTCAGGGCCAGAATATTGAGGGAAGCTGTCAGTCAGAAGTTCATTCGGTTTGCGAGAAAGGTCTTACCTCAAAGGCCCGTCATTTGCGACATTGGGAGCAGAGATGCGATTGAGGGCATTTACCTATTGCGTCAACTCGGTGGTAGGAGCCTCCACGTATTTGAGCCCAATCCCAGGGCAGCCGAGCTATGCCGCAGGAACCTTGCGCAAGCTATGCGTCGGAGCGTCGAGTTCAACGAAGTGGCTGTTTCAGACAGGCGCGGGGAGATGAAATTCTACGCAGTGGACCCAGTTCTCTCGGCAAACAAGGACATCGGCTTCTCTTCCCTCTTTCGCATCAACCCCGAGTACACAAGGCGCCGTGGCTCCGTTGTACACGAGGAGTTGGTAGTATCCGGAACTACGTTGGATGACTATTTCATCGGAAAGGAGCAGCCGGACCTCCTTTGGGTAGATGTGGAAGGAGCTGAACTTCAAGTTTTTCGTGGTGCCTCAAGGGTGCTCGGCGGAGTTAGTCTGATCCATACTGAGGTATCGTTTCGACCGATGCAGATAAGCAAACCGCTCTTCTGGGATATTCACGAGCATCTCACCCATTGCGGGTTTTTATTCTATGGCTTCATGGAGATTTCGGCTTTCAGAAGCTTTCTTTATCGTCATCGTTTGCTGCCGAACCTACCGTGGAGGTTGAATGCAGTCTTCTACAAGAACCGAAAAGGGGCGGGAATCGGTGCCTCTGGGGTGGTCAGTTCTTTTTGAACCTTGAATAGCAGGTAGCTTTCTAGGTCAGCGGGTCGGACCTACGCTTGTAAGTCTTAGTCGAGTTCCTACTGGGCAGAACTTAGTTGCGCGGAAATCAACGCTACTTCATCTGACGCAATGAGACGCAGCTCGAGCGTTGAATCTTGGTTTTTCTTGGCATCCACCTGCGTGCCCAAGTTCTCCAATGTCTGGAGCGTGGAGGGGTCTTGCAGGATCTGGGTGCTAAGAGATTCCAGGGCCAGCGCTCTATATGTTCCGGGTTTAATTGACCCTATACTGAAATGACCTGCTTTGTCAGTCGCGCCGAGGTATACGCCGGATCCATCCGGCGCATTCTGGGCCGGAATTAACACCACGTTGACAGAGGGTAGGTCCCTGCCATGGTCGTTTCCATTGCGCTCAACACCGCCGCTTACGCTTGCTAGCCCGGCAGTGAGTTGAATGGTGACATTGATCGTACCTCCTGTCGACATATCCAGCTCTCCGTTGCTCTCGGAGCCTCCTACGCTGATCGATTTCGCGTAGACTTGAGCAGTAGAAGACACTTTTAAGAGGTATCTCGCCGCAGGAATGTTATCTGCAACAAGTGCTCCCGTTGAACTCAATTGCACTGGATAAGACAGTGCGATCAGGGTACCCATCTGAACAAGGGTTGCCTTGACCGTAGAGGAATCTAGATTGAACCCGTCAGGTACTCCATCGAGAACAACGCTGCCACGCAAATTTCCGTTGCCCACGATCGGCAGATCGACAGATAAATCCGAGGCTTTCACGCTTACCTGAAGGTGAGCTGTACCCCGGTCCGCACGGAAGCTGAGATCATAGATGCCGGGAGCGACATCCGCAAGGTCGAACGACCCGTCAGGACCGAGGTTAGAGTCGCCGTTTAGGACGATCATCACTGGTTCCTCATTCGCAGCCATAAGCTGGACAGACCCCCCGCGCCACTCTTCCTTTTGGCCAACAACGCGGCCGCGAACGTGGAAGGTGAGGGCGTTTCGGGTTTGAACATTGATGCCCCGCAAATCTTCACCCACTGGTACTTCAACCGCCTGTGCACCACTCATGCTCAGCGAGCGCGGATAGTAGGTTCGAATAGCTTTAGGGATAAGAGCGTCAGCCGAAGTTAAACTTTCAGGCGCAGAAAGGCTACGCAAATCTGGAGTAGGCTGAGCAAATATGTAATACTCGCCGGGGGTCAACTTCCCGATATGGTAATTGCCCTGCCAATTCGATTGCGTACCCTGCACAGGAACAAACGTTGCACGACCCTGTATCCATGTCTGCTTTACGGCGACTACATTGACATCCGCAAGTGCGTTACCGCTGTCGTCGGTCACTCTCCCCGCGATTCCGCTCAGCGGGGCCAAACTCAACGCAATCCCTTTTAATGGCTTGTTAGAGACATCCAATACTTTACCGGTCACCGAGAACGTGGATGCCCCATACGTGGTGTTTAAAAAGTCTTTCTGGCTCGCCGACAAAACGTAAAATCCCGGTTTAATCGATGAAAGGCAAAATCCTCCGTCGCTCAGGGAGGCAACCACGTAGGCGTCCTGTTGCGGCGCGGGCTGATGATCGAATAGATTATAGGAAGGCTCACTCAAGTTGTTGAGACTAACAGATGGAGCTTCGAGCCGTAGAGTAACACCGCTCAACGGCTCGCCGCTAGCTTGATTTGTAACATGCCCGCTGAGTACGCACGCTTGCGATTCCTGCGTCAGCGTACCGTCCTGGCCCGCGCACAGCGCGACAGCAAGCGAAACGGCGGACACTAGGCCAAGATAACGGAAAGCAAGATGGCGCATAGTTAACGACCCAGCATTGGATTGAACTTGCAGTGGGAGTTAGTAATTAGGGCAAGTGTAACTCCTTGCGTCAGTGAAGATGGAGTTATTAGGTGAAAACGGCAGGTTGTCGACATCAATAAGAGTGGTGGCGTTATTGCAATAACCTCGGCCACCGCTATTCGAATCGGGGCCAGCATAGACCGAAATACTCGCGCCGACGCCCGTGACTACCAGCGCTAGGCCAGGGCTATTACTGTTGTTGGTATGGACAACGTACTGGGTCCCGCCGTTAACTCGAACGTAGAATGGAGCGTTGGGAATTCCGTCGGTGGATGCAACGCTTCCGTCTCCGTTAAAATTTGCGAACCAATGGGTACCCTGTTTGTTGTCAAAAGCAGCCAGTACCACACACGCAGCGCTCGGATTTTGGGCACAACCATTCACCGTATAAGTAGGTATACAACTCGTTCCACTCGCGTTGCAATAAAAGTTGACCGCTTTGCCCGAGGCAGGGGCTAGCAGTGCTGAGATGATCCCGATACAAGTCAGAACGGAACCACGTGTCAAATTAAGCGTCATATGAAAACCCTTCCCTTTCAACTTTGAGTAAACTTCTCTTACTATTCCTTGCCAAACAGAACAAAGCTTTTAACCTCTTACCGACAGAATGTGCTGTTCGGTTAGTTTAAGAGGATTTTGTCGGCTGATTCCAAGTTGCTCTAACATTAACATCGGAGAAATCAGGCGGTAAAGGAAAATTAGTATGAGAAATCGGACTTTGTATCTAATGAATCGGACATGTATAGCCTTCTTAAATCCTCTATAGTGCGATCGGGTTGTGTTACGACGATACCGCTGCGCTTGGCTCTGTACTGCACTGGAGTAAGCCCGATCAGATCGCGAAAGTCCTCTCCGAAGTGACTGCGATCGCCATACCCGACCAGGACCGCAACTGCTTTCACCTCATAAGCGGAACTTATTAGCAGCCTGGCTGCTTCCGTAATGCGCAAGTGCCGCAGGTACTGCCGAAAGCTTTGCCCCGTGAATTCCTTAAACGTTCGCCCGGCGTGCCGTTCCGATAAGTGTACTTGGGCACTCAACAACTTTAATGAAAGGTCCGGGCGATTGTATTGCTCACGCGTGAGCGATACCAATTGCTGCTGCAGAATTGAGGACAAATTGTGATTTGTTGCGTACTCAGCAGCCGACTTTGTGACGTAAGGACGGGACAGAAGTTCGAGGATAATCTTAAGGTGCCCAGTAAACAAGGTTCGTTCGGCCATTTCGACCCAGGTCGGGATGAAATCGAGGAAAGGCTTTGACACTTTCCAGTCCGCTATTACCGCACTCAACTCCTGTGAGCCGGTGCTGAGGTATACGTATACATCCGATTTCTGCTGACTCAGAGAACCCAGCATCCAGTCGGACCAGACTAGCTCGTGGGCCATCCGCAGAGTACGGTGCGCTTCATCAAGTCCCAACTCATCAACAACTCGATCGTGATGGTATCGGCCGGTTTGTGGATCGTAACAATCGGCGATCTGCGCCATCCGGCCCAAGGTGGAAAATACGCCGCCGAACATCTCCCGCCAAACGACGAAGGCAGAATCCCGATTTGTCATAAGAAGCGATCCTTAGATTTAGAGAAAATTTCGAACGCAAGAGCTCTCGTAAAACCGTGATCTCTCTGCCGCAATTTTCGTAAAGATAGAAAGATGGCTGCAGAAAACTTGCGATATAGCGTCTAGCGTTTAAGAGCTTTTGTGTTGAGTACTAGGACTCGAGATGAATATATACCCAAACATTTGACTAGGCAAATGAATTCTGGATTACTTCTTTGATTCTATGGTGTACTTCGTACTACGTATTTGTTCTTGGTACCCTCAGAGTATTTAGGGCCTACCTTTCTGAGCCCGAAGGTGATCGTGGCTGGGGTCAGGGATAGTTCATCGACCCCGCAAGAGCATTGAGTTGGTGCAGCCTGCCAATCATGCACTGGAGTAGAGCAATGCGACACACAAGGCGGTGGAAGAGCATCGGAAGAGGGATGCTCGCTAAACGAAAGTTAGGAAAACCAGGATTAGAAGTTTCGGAGTTGGGACTGGGATGCATGGGCATGAGCCAGTCATACGGAACGCCCGATGACACCGAATCGATAGCCACAATTCACCGGGCGATCGAGTTGGGGCTGGATTTTTTCGACACGGCGGAGGTATACGGGCCGTTTACGAATGAACAGTTGGTGGGGCGGGCATTGCAGGGGCGGCGGGATAAAGTCATTCTCGCGACCAAGTTCGGATTTCGGATCGACGACGGAAAGATGGCCGGCACGGACAGTCGGCCCGAACATATCCGCGAAGCGGTTGAGGGTTCGCTAAAGCGACTGCAGACTGACCGGATCGATCTGCTGTATCAGCACCGGGTAGACCCGCAAGTTCCGATTGAAGATGTGGCGGGCAGCGTCGCGGACCTGGTAAAAGCCGGCAAAGTAAGATTTTTTGGTTTGTCCGAGGCTGGCGAGAAAACAATCCGGCGGGCTCATGCGGTACATCCCGTTTCGGCTTTGCAAAGCGAGTATTCGTTGTGGGAGCGGAATCTGGAGCCGGTAGTCATTCCGGTGCTGCGGGAACTCGGCATTGGCCTGGTGCCGTTTAGTCCACTGGGTCGCGGGTTTCTGACGGGCACGGCAAAACGTGCGGAGGAATATCCGGAAGGCGATTACCGGAAAAATGAACCGCGTTTGCAGGGCGCTAATTACGACGCGAATGTGAAAGCGGCAGGTGTGGTCAAAGAGATTGCCGAGACACGCGGAGCGAAGCCGGGGCAAGTGGCCTTGGCGTGGTTGTTGAGTAAGGGCGACGATATCGCGCCCATTCCCGGTACAAAGAGGCGAACGTATCTGGAAGAAAACATCGAAGCCGCCGGCATTCACCTCACGCCGGAAGAAGTAGCCAAGCTCGATCGGGCGCTGCCGCCGGAAGCAATCTCAGGTCCTCGCTATAACGAGCGGATGATGGCCACGATTGATCGGTGAACGGCCGTACCGTACTGACCTTCTGAAAGTCACTACAGCAAGTACAATTCTTCTATGAGCAAGGTCAACGTGAAGCAAGCGCAGGTGCACTTGCCGCACTTACTCGACCTCGCGGCAAAAGGCAAGAAGATAACGAGTACGAATCACGGTCAGCCGGTGGCACGCATCGTGCAAGCTAAACAGAAGGCGAAACGTGTTAACTTGTTTGGCTATATCAACGCTCCCGGTTTAGCTGAGCGGTGGGATGACCACAATGATCCCGTAAACCGAAAAGCCGCCGCTCTGATGCTGGGCGAATAGCACTGCCACCGTGCGGCTTAGGCTAGTCGATTGTTGGAACATGGTAAGGCAATGAATGCTCGTAGCCGTGGCGGCATGAGTCGTTCTGAAACCGCCAAATTCCGACTCTGAGCCGGATATGTGGGCGTCCCGATCGCACCCCCCTCAAGCCCGTTTTCATCCCTCAGTAGGACCGAAGGCCATCTGAGGTTTACCCCGCGATCAACTTATCCGGCGTGATAGGAAGGTCGCGAATTCGCACAGCCGTAGCGTGAAAAACCGCGTTGGCGATCGCCGCTGCCACGCCCGTGATCCCGATCTCCCCGACTCCGCGGCAGCCGATTGAGTTGAAGTTGTAATCAGGCTCGTCGATCCAGCTGATATCCATTTCGGGAACGTCCGCATTTACCGGCACCAGGTAACCGGCCAGATCAGCGTTCGAAGGTTGACCATGTTCGCGGTCAAAAGTAAGTTCTTCGAGAAGTGCTGCGCCGATGCCAAACACAATCCCGCCCATGAACTGACTTCGCGTAGTCTTAGCGCTGAGAATGCGGCCGCAATCGAAGACGCTCACGATGCGGGAAACTCTGATCTTGCCAATTTCTTCCTGCACGCGCACTTCGACGAAATGCGCTCCGAATGACTGAAAGGCAAATTTATCATTTTGGCCGAAAATTGGCGTGGTTTGAGCCTGCGCTTCGAGAAATGGCTTATTGCCGGAGCGCAGCAGGTCGCCCAGACCGATACTGCGGCCTGGATCGGAGCGATGAGCGACCCGGCCATTGGAAAAAAGAAACTCGTCCTCGCGCCCCTCGGCGCCGGTAAAACCATCAGCGGTCTTCCCGGCAATCTTCAGGAGTTCGGCGCGGATCTCGCGGCAGGCATCAGACGCGGCGGGCGCGGTGCTGGCGGTGAGGTTAGAACCACCGGCCACCGAGCAGGGAACAAACTGCGTGTCGCCGAGTTCGATCTTGACCCGTTCGAGCGGCAGGCCCAGGTTGTCTGCAACCGTCATGCTCAGCATGGTGTACATACCAGTTCCAACATCGCTGCCGGCGGTAGAAGCCACAGCCTTAACGCCGGAACCATCCTGTTCGAGACGAACTTTAACAGTCGCCCCCATCAGATAGCCAGGGTACGTGGCCGTACCCATCCCGTAACCGATCAACGTTTTTTCATCACGCATCGACCGCGGATTAGGATTGCGTGACGACCAGCCAAAACGTTCCGCGCCGCGGTCGTAGCAAGCCAGCAGATTCTTACTCGAGAACGGTTTCCCGCTGTGCGGGTTGACCTTGGCGTGATTGCGCTTACGCAACTCCACCGGATCCATCTCCAGGTGATAAGCCAGTTCATCCATGGCGGACTCAAGCGCAAACTGGCCGGGTGCCTCGCCGGGCGCGCGCATCCAGGAAGGCTTCATCACGTTCAACCGGACCAGGTCGTGGGAAGTTGCGTAGTTCGGCACGTCGTAGAGCATGCGCGTGCTGACACTGGCGGGCTCGGGAAAGTCGTCAAGAATCCCAGTGTGGCTGGTCACATGATGGCGCATGGCGGTGATCTTGCCGTCATGGGAGGCCCCAATCTCGATATGCTGGACGGTTTCAGTGCGATGGCCGACGTCGGTAAGGACCTGGTCGCGCGTAAGAACAATCTTGACCGGGCGATTCAACTGACGAGACGCCGCTGCCGCGAGAATCACATGAGCGCCGGTGGCGCCTTTCGAGCCGAACATGCCGCCCACAAAGGGGCAAACGACGCGCACTTTCTCCGGTTCCATACCGAACGCGGCGGCCAATACAACACGATCGCCCATGACCCATTGCGAAGAGTTATAGACGGTCAGGAAGTCGTTCGAAAACGAGGCGATCACCGCATGGGGCTCAAGCGCGCAGGGATGCTCGTTCGGAGTGCTGTACGTCTGGTCGAGACGAACAGCGGCCGCGTCAAGCGCTTTGTCCACATCTCCGCGCGAGAAGTGAAGCGGTTCGCCCATAAATGCCTCGGGCTGAAAGGTGGTGGCGCGAGCCTCTTCCAGATCAACGGTGAAAGGGCCATTCTCGTATTCCACTTCAATCAGAGAAGCGGCAAAGCGGGCCTGCTCCCATCGTTCAGCCACTACTAGGGCAAGATACTGACCGGTGTGGAAAATGGAATCGTTGTCGAGCGGCGGTCGGCTTTCGGCGGTGAGGCCGCCCGCCATCATGTCGTCAGGCATCACGCCTAAAGACCCTCGATTTTGTTGGGTCATGACGAGCAGAACACCGGGCGCCTTTTCTGCTCTCCCAATATCCAGGCGCTTGATGCGGCCGCCCGCGATCGAACTGCCGATCAGGACGCCGTGCGTGGTCTCGGCCAAAGTGATTTCGGCAGCGTATTGCGCGGTGCCGGTGACTTTCTTGCGTCCATCGACGCGATTGACAGGAGTGCCGAGTAAGGTGGTCGCCATAAATTCCTCCTGGTGTCGTTTATTGCAGGACGGAAACTTCTTCGAGAGCCAACGCCAGCGTGCGTTTAGCGAGCTCGACTTTAAATGCATTGTGTTCGTGAGATCTTGCGCCGGCAAGGGCGGCTTCAGCGGCGGCGCGGAAAGTTTTGCTGGTAGCCGGTTTGTTGAGAAGCGCAGCTTCGGCTTCGGGCGAATGCCAGGGGCGAGTACCGATACCGCCCAGTGCGACTCGGGCAGCCTTGATCCGCTCATCGTCTATGTCGAGAGACACGGCAGCCGAAGCCAGAGCGAACTCATAGCTGGCGCGGTCGCGAACTTTGAGGTAGTGCGACCGGCCCGACCGAGCTGGCTTGGGTAGATGAATGTGGGTAATGAGTTCGGCGTGCTCAAGAACTGTTTCACGCTCGGGCGTATCGCCAGGCAGCAGATAAAACTCGCTAATCGGAATCGCGCGCTTCTCTCCGTTCTGCTTTACAGTGTGAATGGTAGTGTCGAGAATCATGAGCGCGATACACATGTCCGAAGGGTTGGTAGCGATGCAGCGATCGCTCGCGCCCAGAATGGCGTGCGACCGATTGACTCCGGTGAGGGCATCGCAACCGGAACCCGGCCGGCGCTTGTTGCAATTGGCATGCACATCGCGAAAATAGCTGCAGCGGGTGCGTTGCAGCAGATTACCGGCGGTGGTAGCCATATTGCGTAACTGGGCGGAGGCTCCAGCCAGTAGTGCTTCGGAGAGCACCGGGTACTCTGCACAAATCGTGCGGTGATGAGCGAGATCGCTGTTTCTGACGTTCGCACCAACGGTTACGCCATCCGGTTCGACCGAGACTTCGGAAAAGGGCAAGTGATTGACGTCGACTAGTTGCGTGGGTGCGATCACGTCGAGCTTCATCAAGTCGATTAGTGTAGTGCCGCCGGCAAAGAACATAGCCTGCGGTTTTTCAGCTACAGCCGAGGCCGCTTTCTCGGCGGACTCGCTTTCCAAGAAGGTGAAAGGCTGCATGGTTTAGCGCGCTCCCTGCTTCGACTTCTGGATGTGCTGCACGGCTTCGACGATGTTGGGATACGCGCCGCAACGGCAGATGTTGCCACTCATGCGCTCGCGGATCTCTTCCGCAGAAAGTTGGTCAACAGCAGGCGGGTTCGCAACATCAGCCGTGGCATGGCTGGGAATGCCCTGCGCCGATTCCTCCAACATGGCAACCGCCGACATGATCTGTCCAGGCGTGCAATAGCCGCATTGGAATGCGTCGCATTCGAGGAAGGCGGCCTGCATGGGATGAAGATTCTCTTCGCTGCCGAGTCCTTCAATCGTCGTGATTTCGTCGTATTGATGGGCAACCGCGAGGGACAGACAGGAAAGCGTACGCCGGCCGTTAATGTGAACCGTACATGCGCCGCACTGGCCCTGGTCGCAGCCTTTTTTGCTGCCCTGAAAGCCTAGATATTCGCGCAGAGCGTCGAGAAGCGTAGTGCGGGGATCAATGCGAAGAGATCGCTCTTCGCCATTCACTCGCAATTTTACGGGAAGAGATACATTCTCCCAGGATTGATCGGTTTCGTTCAGGATTGCGGTGCTGCTCATTGTGGCTCCTCTGTCCATCCTAAACCTTGCACCAGAGACAGAGGCGTCTTCCGCCACGAATCTATACCGATCTGTATGATTGGGAATTGATTTTGCGAAGCCACGTGCGGTGGGTATTGATCGGCTGGATCTTCGTAGTGAGCGCCATCGCTTATCTCGATCGCGTGAATATTTCGATTGCCGGGCGGGCGATTCGAACTGAGTTCGGATTGAGCGACGTGCAGCTGGGCTGGATCTTCAGCGCGTTCGTGCTCGGTTACGCGTTCGCGCAGGCCCCGGCCGGATGGCTGGCCGACCGCCTTGGCCCGCGCATCGTTTTATTAGCAGGCGTCGTGTGGTGGGCGGTATTTACTTGCCTGATCACCGTACTGCCCGCGTTCGGCGGCGTGCTGTTCCTGCTGATGGCGTCGCGGTTTTTGTTAGGCGTGGGCGAGGCGGTGGTTTACCCTGCATCGAATTGCATTGTGGCGTCGTGGATTCCCTCCGCCGAGCGCGGCATGGCGAACGGGTTGATTTTTTCTGGTGTCGGTTTCGGCGCAGGTGTAACGCCCCCAATCATCACGTACGTGATGCTGCACTATGGCTGGCGTGCTTCCTTTTGGTTGAGCGCTTTGCTGGGTCTTCTTGCCGGCGTCGTGTGGTACTTGTTGGCGCGAAACACTCCCCAGCAGCATCCCTGGGTAACAGACGGCGAACTATCGTTGATTAAGCAAGGGATTGCCGCGACGCCGGGCGGCGGGAAAACGGTGCTGCCCTGGCGGGCGATTGTTGGAAACCGCGACATCCTCATCGTCACCTTCAGCTACTTCGCGTATGGCTATGTCGCGTACATCTTCTTCAGCTGGTTTTTCATTTACCTGAATGAAGTGCGCAAGCTCGATTTGAAGCAAAGTTCGCTCTACACGATGCTGCCGTTCTTAGCCATGGCGACGGGTTCGCCCTTAGGCGGATGGGCGAGTGACCGTCTAACCAAGGCGTTCGGCAAGCGCGTGGGACGTTGCGGTGTGGCGGCCTTTGGCATCGGCTTGGCTGCCATTTTCGTAGCGCTCGGAACCCGTGTGGAGAGCGCGCAACTTGCGAGCGTCATGCTGGCTGGCGGCGCAGGAGCGCTGTACTTATCGCAGAGTTCTTTCTGGTCGGTAAGCGCCGATATCGGCGGCCGGTCAGCGGGTTCGGTATCGGGATTCATGAATATGGGCGGCCAGTTTGGCGGAGCGTTGACGGCCTCGCTCACTCCGCTGATCGCCCACCGCTTCGGATGGAACGCATCGTTTCTAACCGCGGCGGGATTGTGCGCGCTGGGCGCCTTGGCGTGGCTGGCGGTCGATCCGGAGGGCGGTAAAGCGCAGCCCTGAGAGGTTTAGGACAACTCTTCCACTAACAAGCTGAATTTCCAAGCAGCTGTTGGTGCGGATTAACTATGCCTGAACCTGCGCTATCCGGCGCGACTTATACGGTAAGTGCGAGCGAGCGTTTGCTGGCCGGTCGAGTCCTTCTCGCGGGCAGTAGCCGTGAAAGGCGCGTGGGTCTGTTAGCGCATAGCAGCCTGACGGACGGAGCAGGGTTGTGGATCACGCCCTGTGAGGCGATTCACACCTTCGGGATGCAATTTCCAATCGACGCGATTTTCCTCGATAAGGGAGCGCGGGTATGCAAGATCAGTGAACGGATAGCGCCACAGCGCATCGCATTTTGTTTGCGGGCGCACTCGGTGCTGGAGGTGGAGGCGGGCGCGGCGCGGCGCATGGATTTGAACTTGGGAGAGCGCTTGCAGTTTGCGCTGAATTCGGAATGCCGCTGACCTTGAAGATCGTGCTGGTCGTGGCCGCAGTGACCGCGGGTGCATTCGATCTGCGGTACCGGCGGATCCCGAACTGGCTCAATCTGGCGGCGCTGTTTTTGGGCGTTGGATTAAACGTGGGATTTGGGGGCTGGCATGGATTGGTGCTGTCGCTGGAAGGCGCGGGACTGGCGCTGCTGGTGTATTTGCCACTGTATCTGCTGCGCGGCATGGGTGCGGGCGATGTGAAGCTGATGTTCGCCGTGGGCGCAATCGCGGGACCGGCACAATGGCTCGATATTTTCTTCGGGACGGCGTTGATTGGCGCGGCGATTGGGATCTGTTTGGCGATGGTGAAGGGCAAGCTGGGGCACACGCTGCTGAACTTGCAGTATTTGGTGACGGAACTGGCGCATTTCCGGTTGCCGCATGGGACGGCGCCGGAGTTGGATGTAAGAAACCCGGAAGCGCTGCGCTTGCCGCATGGCGTTGCAATTGCTTTAGGAAGCGTAGTGACTCTGATGTTGCCGGTGCTGATACCGGGATTAGCGAGTTAGGCGAGAGAAGTCCGCCGCTAAAACAACTAGTTAGTGACTCCGGCTTACAAGTTTCTTCGGAAGTAGTTCCGGACGAAAAACTTCTGGCTCAAGGGCTTGCAAGTTTCAAATTACAAATAGAAAAGGATATATAGAATGAGCACATACGTAAAACACTTCCTGCAGGACGAGCAGGGGCAGGACTTAGTGGAATATACATTGCTGCTGGCTTTTATCGCGCTGGCTGGAATTACGGTTATCAGCAGCATCAGGACGAGTCTTACGAGCATCTGGGGCAAGGTGAATACCTCCATGAGCACGGCGGACGCCGCTGCTACAGCTGCTAAATAGGCGGGGAGAGGGAGCGACCCTGTTTGACTAATGCCGCTCCCTATTTATCCTGATTAACGATCTTCTATGAATCGCCGACTTATCTCCGTTTTCTTCTTTGCGGTCTTGGTCGCAGGAGTGGCCAGCTTGCTGCTGTACCGCCTGCTCTCCGCGCAGCTTTCTAACGTACGCAAACCGGTGTCGGCGAGCAAGCTATTGGTCGCGACACACGATCTCGAAGTGGGATCGCTGATTAAAGATGTGGATCTCGAGCGGATCTCCTGGAATGGAGCTGCTCCGGGAGACGCAATTAGCGCGAATCGCGATGCCCTCGGGCGAGGCGTGGTGGCCAACATTTATAAGGGAGAAGCGATTTCGTCAAAGCGGCTGGCCGCGAGAGGCGCGGGTGCCGGACTGGCGGCCACGATTCCGGTCGGGAAGCGGGCGGTCGCTATGAAGGTCGACGAAGTGGTTGGACTGGCCGGGTTTGTCGTGCCGGGAACGCACGTTGACGTCGTCGTTTCGAGCAGCGGCAACCGAGGCGCGCAAGAAGATATCACAGCTAAAACGCTCTTGCAGAACATCGAGGTTCTCTCGGCAGGGCAGCACATCGCGCGCAGCGCGGAAGGTAAGCCGGAGGATGTGCAAGTAGTGAATTTATTGGTTACGCCGGACCAGGCAGAGGTTTTGAGCCTGGTGAGCAATCAGACCAGAGTGCAACTGGTGTTGCGAAACCCGCTTGACACGAAGGACGAAGAAAGCCACGGGGCATCGCTGGCGAAGTTGTTCGGTGGAGCGCAGCCGAAAGCGGTTGCCGCGTCGCCGGCAGCGCCCCGAGTGGTGCATCAACCGGCAGCCAAGCCGGCACCCGCGGAGCCAACTGTTGAGGTCTATCACGGCGCCAAGCGAAGTGAAACATCTGTGCAAGGCGGTGTGAATTGATACGTGGGATGAGCGTTGCCTGGTTGTGCGCCATCACGGCCGGATCGGGCTGGGGCCAGGCGCCATTGGTGAGTCCGCAGGTTAGTTTGACGGTGAATAAGTCGGTCGTGATCGATAGCCCGTCGGGTATCAAGCGAGTGTCAGTGGCGGTGGGAGAACTGGCGGAAGCGGTAGCGGTGAGTAGAACCGAGTTGGTTTTGAATGGCAAAGCGCCAGGCGAAACAAGCTTGTTGATTTGGGATGGAGCGGGTAAGCGGACACTTTACAACGTCCATATCGCGCCCGACGAGTCGCGGGTCGAACACATGAGAGACGCGCTGAAATCCGAGTTCCCCGGTCAGCAGATTTCATTCGATTTCAACGGCGGCAACCTGCTGCTGCGGGGCACGGTGGAAGACCTCACGATGGCGGACCGGGCAGTGGCCATTGCGGGAACGCTTGGCAAAGTGATTAATCTGCTGCACGTGGCTGTTCCGGCCAGCGAGCCGCAGATTTTATTAAAAGTGAAGTTTGCGAATATCGATCGGACAGTCGCGTCCGATTTAGGCGTGAACTTCTTCAGTTCCGGCGCGGGAAACAATCCCGGATCTATCTCGACGGGACAGTTTGCCGGCCCACCCGCCTTCGATTTTACGCAGACACCTTCGTTTAAGATACCTGACCCGTTGAACCTGTTTTTCTGGCGGCCGGATATCAATTTCGGCGCATATATAAAGGCGCTCGAAGCGAAGAACCTGGCGCAAATTTTAGCGGAACCGAATTTGCTGACGCTGAGCGGCCATCCCGCAAGCTTTCTGGCGGGCGGCGAGTTTCCGTTTCCCACACTGCAGGGCGGCGGCGCCGGGGTCGGACAGATCACGATTCAATTTCGAGAGTTCGGTATCCGGCTGAATTTCGAGCCTACGGTTACACCGCGCGGCACGATTCGTTTGAAGGTGCGGCCGGAAGTGAGTTCGCTCGATCCGGCTAACGGCCTAACAGTGAGTGGTTTCACGGTGCCCGGGCTTGACGTCCGGAAAGTGCAGACAGAAGTGGAGCTGGGAGATGGGCAGTCGTTTGTAATTGCGGGTCTGCTGGACAACCGTGTTACGGAAACTTTGAGCAAGATACCGGGCCTCTCGAACATTCCTCTCTTGGGAAAGCTGTTTGAATCGCGTTCGTTGAACAAGAATAATTCGGAACTGCTGGTGGTGGTGACGCCGGAGATCGTGCAGCCGATTCCGTTCGGCGGTAAGGTGCCCGAGGTGGCGATGGATAAACCATTTATGAAGGGAACTTCGGCTGCCGCCCCACAGAACCCGGTGTTGCCGTCGAGGCCGGACGCGCCGTTGCTCCCGAGCCTTGACACGCTGCCCGTCGAGCAGTTGAAAAAGCTTTTTTCAAATTTCGCGGGAAGTTCAAATGAACCTGGCAGTTCGGACGACAAGAATACAGGTACGCCTGGCGACAAGTCGATCTTGGGCGTGACTCCGCCGCCGGCGAAGGACTAACAAGAAATGAAACAATCCAACCTGTTGCTGGCGTGCACGGATTCCGCGCTGCGCGGAAACATCGTCAAGCTGCTCGAATCGGAATATGGTTCGGGCGCGCTCGACGTCCATGATTCACAGCATTGGGGTGAAATCATCGGTAAGCTGACCGAGGAGCAGCCGGAAGTGCTGATGCTGGAACTAGGTCCAGTGTTGGCGCGGCTCGGCGACGCTCTCCGCGAAGTGCGCGGTTGCACGCCGAACACCAAAGTGGTGGCGCTGCACTCCGGGTCGGACTCGGAGAGCATTTTGACGGCTCTGCGCAGCGGTGTGAACGAGTTTGTCTATCCGCCGTGGAATGAAACGCTGCCGCCGGCTCTGGCGCGCGTATTTGCGTCGGACGGGAACAGCGGCGCTTCCCGGCGGGGTAAAGTAATCGGGTTTCTTTCCGCCAAGGGCGGTTGTGGAGCGACCACGATCGCATGTCACGTGGCCGCGGATTTGCACCGGCAAACGAAGAAGAAGGTGTTGCTGGCCGATATGGATCTGGCATCCGGCATGGTGGGTTTTGCCATGAAGGTGCAAACGTCTTATTCGGTGGTAGATGCGGTTCAGAATTTGTCGAGGCTCGATGAGAGCTTGTGGAAGGCGCTGACGGTAGAAGCCAAACCGGGTCTCGAAATTGTGCCGGCGCCCGCTTACGTGACACACGAAACGTATCTGCCGAAGGAAGAGCTCGGGCAATTGGTTCGGTTTATGCGAACGCGGCACGACTGGGTTGTGCTCGATCTCGGCCGCAGCCTGAACTCGATAGTGGCCGATATCTACGAGGAACTGGATCAGGTGCTGCTGGTTTCAGTGCTGGAAGTCACCGCGTTGCATGGATTGAAGACGATCGTACGGCAGTTGACGGAGCGGGGCGAGAATCTCGACAAGCTGCAGTTGGTGATTAACCGGACGCCGAAGATGATGGACATGAGCACGCAGGATCTGGCGAAAATCTTGGGCCGGCCCTTGTACGCGATGCTGCCGAACGACTATCCGAGCTTGTATAAGGCATATTCGACGGGAACACTGCTGCAGCCGGAGGATCGGCTGGCGCAGCATTACGCGGTGCTGAGTTCGAAAATCAGCGGCTATCAACCGGCGGCAGGCAAGAAGAAAAAGTTCAAGTTGTTCGGGTAAGGAACAAAAATGATACCGGGTGAGATAGAGCGCGGGCCGCTGCGGCCGTTAGACGGGAAGCCGAGTCCGTTAGGCGCCAAGCTGGAAGAGCCGGGCCAGGCTTTTCAGGATTTGAAATTTTCCGTTCATAAAAAGCTGCTGGAGCGCTTGAACCTGGAAGCGATGTCGACGCTGCCGGTGGAGCGGCTGAAGCAGGAGATCCGTCCGGCGATATCGTCCCTGGTGAACGAGGAAAAAACGCCGCTTAGCCTGATTGAGAAAGAACGGCTGATCGAAGAAGTAGTGGACGAGGTGTTCGGGCTGGGGCCGCTCGAGCCGCTGATTCGGGACAAGACGGTTTCCGATATTCTCGTGACCACGCCGAAGATGGTGTACGTGGAGCGGCGGGGCAAGCTCGAACGTACTAACGTCACGTTCAAGGATGACGCGCACTTGTTGCGGATCATCGAACGGATCGTTTCGAAGGTGGGCCGGCGTATCGATGAATCGTCGCCGATGGTGGATGCGCGGCTGCCGGACGGGTCGCGCGTGAATGCTGTGATTGCGCCCCTGGCGGTAGACGGGCCGTTGCTTTCAATCCGACGATTTGGCGGCGCGCCCCTACAGCCGGTGGATCTGACGCGCAACATGTCGCTAACTGAGCCCATGCTCGAAGTGGTGAAAGCATGCGTGAAAGCGCGCTTAAACATCATTATCTCGGGCGGAACCGGCGCCGGCAAAACAACCTTCTTGAACATGTGTTCGGGCTTCATTCCAGCCACCGAGCGGATCATCACGATCGAGGACGCCGCTGAATTGCAGCTGCGGCAGCCGCATGTAGCGCGGCTGGAAACGCGGCCTCCGAACATCGAGGGCAAAGGAACGATTCTGCAGCGTCAGCTATTGATCAACGCGCTGCGTATGCGGCCGGACCGCATCGTGGTGGGCGAGGTCCGAGGCGAAGAAGCGCTCGACATGCTGCAGGCGATGAATACGGGCCACGATGGATCGCTGACGACCGTACACGCTAACACGCCGCGCGATGCGATCAGCCGTTTAGAGGTAATGATCTCGATGGCCAGCACGAATATTTCCGTACGGGCGGTGCGGCAGCAGGTAGCGTCGGCGGTGGATCTGTTTGTGCAGATCTCGCGCATGAGCGATGGAACGAGAAAGGTAACACACATCACCGAGTGCGTGGGCATGGAAGGCGAACAAGTGACCACCCAGGATATTTTCGTGTTCGAGCGCGCCGGTTTGGGTCCGAGCGGCAAAGTGTTGGGGAAATTCCGGGCAACGGGGGTGCGGCCGAAATTTTCGGAGAAGCTGAAGGCGGCGGGAATCGAATTTCCGGCCAGCCTGTTTCAGAGCGTGGTTGAGGTGAACTGATGCCGCCGCTTCTTCTTTTGCTGATTTTTGGATCGGTGTTCCTGGTGGTGCTGTTTGTCTTCGGCTTCTATTTCGCGATCAGCAAATCGAAGCAGAACAATCAGATTCGGGCGATGCTGCGGACGGCCGATCCGGTGACGGCGGAACGAAGCGTCGATTTGCTGCGGCCGAAGCGGCTGCAGGATAGCCTCAGCAGATTTCTGGAAGATCTCGGAGTGGCGGCGCGCCTCGATATTTTGTTGGAACAGGCAGGCTCGGAGTGGAGCAGTACGAAGCTGGCGGTAATGTCGATGGCGGGTGCTGTAATTGGGCTCGTGCTGGGCAGCCAGGCGCCGGCTTTTGAATACAAAATTGCGGTTCTGTTGGTGCCCGGCGCAATTGGATTCTTTCTGCCGATTTTGCTGGTGCGACGCCGGCGCGCAAAGCGTTTACGGAAGTTCGAAGAGCAGTTTCCGGAAGCACTCGATTTCCTGTCGCGTTCCTTGCGCGCAGGGCATGCCTTCACGATTGGGCTGGAAATGCTGGTGGCCGATTCACCCGAGCCGTTGGCGACAAACTTCCGGCGTGTATTGCAGGATTTACACCTCGGATCGTCGCTTGAGGCGGCGTTTCGAAAGTTGGTCGAGATGGTGCCGCTGGTTGACGTTCGCTTCTTTGTGTCTTCGGTGTTATTGCAACAAGAGACGGGTGGAAACCTGAGTGAAATCTTGAATAAGCTGTCGGAGGTGATTCGCGACCGGTTCCGGGTCAAGGGTCAGGTGAAGGCGGCGGCGGCGCACGGCAAAGTAACGGGCCTGGTCCTGGTGATCATGCCGGCCGTGGTGGCCGTGCTGATGTTTATTTCCTCGCCCGCGTACCTTATGGTTCTGTTTACCGATCCCGACGGAAGGCTGATGGTGATGGCTTCTCTCGCCGGTCAGGTCCTTGGATTTTTCTGTATCAAGAAGATCACCGACATCAAGGTATAGTCATGGCACTTTTTTTCTGTATAGGCCTTTTTGCCTCGCTGGTGGTGGCAATTTCTATCTTTGGCTATCTGCGGTACGCGCGCCAGGCTCCGTTCCTGGCGCGCTTGCACGAAGCGTCAAATTTTGGAATGCCTTCAGGTGTCGCTGAGGAGTCTTCCAAGCAGGGCGCCTGCATGTCATTTCTGGTGAGCCTGGGTGGACTGATTCCGTCGTCGCCGCTGGAAACGTCCATGCAAAAGCGCGAACTGGTGATGGGCGGATTCCGTTCGGACTCTGCGGCAACGGCCTTCGCGGGCCTCAAGATTGTCGCGACGGCCTGTTTTTTGCTAGCTGGATTGTGGCTGCGGACGATGCCCGATAATCCCGCGTTAAAGATCTTGCTGCCGGTGATTTTCACAGTGGTCGGATTCCGCTTTCCAGGCATCGTGCTTTCCAGGATCATCAAGTCCAGGCAAACGAAGATCCGGCTATCGCTGCCCGATGCGCTGGACATGATGGTGGTTTGCTGCGAAGCTGGATGCGCGCTGGATCAGGCGATCCTCAATGTGAGCCGCGAGTTCAAGCATGTTCATCCGGCCTTGAGCGAAGAGTTGGTGCTAGTGAATATGGAGCTGCTGGCCGGCTCGACCCGCGTTACTGCCCTGCGCAGCCTGGCGACGCGTACCGGCGAGGAAGAATTAAAGAAGCTGGTGGCGATTCTAATTCAAACCGATCGCTTCGGCACCAGCGTGGCGGACGCGCTGCGCACGCAAGCGGATTTTATGCGTATTAAGAGACGGCAAATCGCGGAAGAGAAAGCGGCCAAAGTGGGCGTCAAACTCGTGTTCCCGATCTTCTTCTTCTGCATGCCTTCGCTAGGCGTCCTAGTGATTGGGCCGGGACTTTTGCAGTTGATGAAGAATTTCCTGCCGGCCATGAATGGAATGAAGTAGAACGCGAATTTTCTTCGCGGAAACACACTTATCAAATGCAACGCGAATAGCGAAAGGAGAGCAACAAAATGGATCTTATGGTACAGAGCGTAATGTGGGTGGCCGCGGGCGGACTGCTGCTGGCTTACCTCGGCCGCAGACGTAAGCGCAAGATGAGCCTGTAAGGACTCGTTTCGTAGGTCGATATGACGGGTTTGGGGCGAACGGTTCGGGCGCTTCGAACCCGTTTTTTTCGAGGGGATGAAGGCGCGGAAATGGTCGAGTTTGCGCTGGTCGTGCTGCCGTTGTTTGGGTTCATTTTTGTAATTCTTGCGGTCGGCTGGGTGGTTTTTGCGAAGGCCTCTTTGCAATATGCCGTGCGGGAAGGCGTGCGCTACGCCGTGACCGGCCATAGTGCTTCGGACATACAGGCCGTTGTGCAGCGAAGCGCTTTTGGATTTTTGAATGGAAACCAAACATATCTCAATCAAAATGTTCCCGTGACGTGTCCTGCATCGACGGCCGATGTTTCAAACAAAGTCGTGCAAGTTTCAGTGACCGGCGTCGTAGTGGATCCGTTCGGCTTGTCGAGCTTCGGCTTGGCGCCGACCACCGTGTCGGCCTCCTCTTCCGATGTGATGGAAGTCAGTGGGCCGCCCTGCGTATAACCAAATGCGAGCAGTGAGAAGAAGCCGGGAGAGCGGCAGCGCCATGATGGAATTTTGCGTCTGCTGCCTGATCATCATGCCCTTGCTGGTGGGGCTGTGCGGCGGCGGCGTGATGCTGGTCCGGCAAATCGAACTGAGCCAGGTCTGCCGGGATGCCGGGCATATGTATGCGCGCGGGATCGATTTCACGCGTCCGGAGAATCAACAGTTGATTGTGCAAATAGCCGGCTCGTTGAACTATGGAACGGCGACTCCGTCGGGCGGCTTGACTCTCACCACGGTGACGTACGTGACCGACACGGTTTGTGCGGCAGGGAACCACCCGACCGGTTGCACGAATAAAGGCGCTTTCGTGATTACGAAACAGGTCAAGATCGGCAATCCGGTGACAAGCTCGGTAGGGGATGCCGTTAATCCGAGTGCGGTGGATGGAAGCGTCAACCAGAACGACTATCTGACTAACAAGAATGACCAGGTAAAAGTGTTTCCGAGCGCGATTGAAAACCTCTGGATCAATCAAGCGAACGTAGTTCAGTCGCAGCAGTTCGCGTATGTCTCGGAGGCTTCGGTCCAAGCCCGCGACCTGGCTTGGACCGGGATTGTCTCGCCCTGGATTTCAGCGTGGTCGGTGTTTTAACCATGACGAAAATTGTCAGAACAAGTCGGGGTGAGCGGGGCGCGACGACAATCCTGTTT